>OY970229.1:0-1571539 GCA_963714085.1 uncultured Microcaldota archaeon
AACGTGTACCTCAATTCCACCAACGAGACGTTCACCTTCAACTACACCTCGGCATCCCCGACAGCCAACTGCTCCCTCTACATAGGCGGCGTCCTGAACCAGACAGTCTCCGCAATAGCAAACAACACCAACACGGCCTTCAATGTCACGGGCCTGACAAACGGCCTCAACAACTGGTCGATCAGCTGCACAGACCAGGCAGGGAACACCAACTCCAGCGCAACAAGGAACTTCACCATAGACACCATCGCTCCTTCGATCAGCTTCATCAGTCCCGGACCCGGCTCTTATCTGAATTCCACCAACGAGACGTTCACCTTCAACTACACCTCGGCATCCCCGACAGCCAACTGCTCATTGTACATAGGCGGCGTCCTGAACCAGACAGTCTCCGCAATAGCAAACAACACCAACACGGCCTTCAATGTCACGGGCCTGACAAACGGCCTCAACAACTGGTCCATCAGCTGCACTGACCAGGCGGGGAACACCAACTCCTCCGCGACAAGGAACTTCACCATAGACACCATCGCTCCTTCGATCAGCTTCATCAGCCCTGCAGCCAACGTGTACCTCAATTCCACCAACGAGACGTTCACCTTCAACTACACCTCGGCATCCCCGACAGCCAACTGCTCATTGTACATAGGCGGCGTCCTGAACCAGACAGTCTCCGCAATAGCAAACAACACCAACACGGCCTTCAATGTCACGGGCCTGACAAACGGCCTCAACAACTGGTCCATCAGCTGCACAGACCAGGCAGGGAACACCAACTCCAGCGCAACAAGGAACTTCACCATAGACACCATCGCGCCTTCGATCAGCTTCATCAGCCCTGCTCCCGGCTCTTTCCTGAACTCCACCAACGAGACGTTCACCTTCAACTACACCTCGGCATCCCCGACAGCCAACTGCTCATTGTACATAGGCGGCGTCCTGAACCAGACAGTCTCCGCAATAGCAAACAACACCAACACGGCCTTCAATGTCACGGGCCTGACAAACGGCCTCAACAACTGGTCCATCAGCTGCACAGACCAGGCAGGGAACACCAACTCCAGCGCAACAAGGAACTTCACCATAGACACCATCGCGCCTTCGATCAGCTTCATCAGCCCTGCTCCCGGCTCTTTCCTGAACTCCACCAACGAGACGTTCACCTTCAACTACACCTCGGCATCCCCGACAGCCAACTGCTCATTGTACATAGGCGGCGTCCTGAACCAGACAGTCTCCGCAATAGCAAACAACACCAACACGGCCTTCAATGTCACGGGCCTGACAAACGGCCTCAACAACTGGTCGATCAGCTGCACAGACCAGGCAGGGAACACCAACTCCAGCGCAACAAGGAACTTCACCATAGACACCATCGCTCCTTCAATCAGCTTCATCAGCCCTGCAGCCAACGTGTACCTCAATTCCACCAACGAGACGTTCACCTTCAACTACACCTCGGCATCCCCGACAGCCAACTGCTCATTGTACATAGGCGGCGTCCTGAACCAGACAGTCTCCGCAATAGCAAACAACACCAACACGGCCTTCAATGTCACGGGCCTGACAAACGGCCTCAACAACTGGTCGATCAGCTGCACAGACCAGGCAGGGAACACCAACTCCAGCGCAACAAGGAACTTCACCATAGACACCATCGCTCCTTCAATCAGCTTCATCAGCCCTGCTCCCGGCTCTTTCCTGAATTCCACTAATGAGACGTTCACCTTCAACTACACCTCGGCATCCCCGACAGCCAACTGCTCCCTCTACATAGGCGGCGTCCTGAACCAGATAGTCTCCGCAATAGCAAACAACACCAACACGGCCTTCAATGTCACAGGCCTGACAAACGGCCTCAACAACTGGTCGATCAGCTGCACAGACCAGGCAGGGAACACCAACTCCAGCGCAACAAGGAACTTCACCATAGACACCATCGCCCCTTCGATCAGCTTCATCAGTCCCGGACCCGGTTCCTATCTGAATTCCACCAACGAGACGTTCACCTTCAACTACACCTCGGCATCCCCGACAGCCAACTGCTCCCTCTACATAGGCGGCGTCCTGAACCAGACAGTCTCCGCAATAGCAAACAACACCAACACGGCCTTCAATGTCACAGGCCTGACAAACGGCCTCAACAACTGGTCGATCAGCTGCACAGACCAGGCAGGGAACACCAACTCCAGCGCAACAAGGAACTTCACCATAGACACCATCGCTCCTTCAATCAGCTTCATCAGTCCCGGACCCGGTTCCTATCTGAATTCCACCAACGAGACGTTCACCTTCAACTACACCTCGGCATCCCCGACAGCCAACTGCTCTCTTTACATCAACGGAGTGCTGAACCAGACCAATTCCTCGGTGGCGAACAACACCAACACCGCATTCAACGTCTCAGGCCTGCCCCAGGGTTCGGACAACTGGTCCGTGAGCTGCACCGACCAGGCAGGGAATACCAACTCCTCGGGGACCAGCAGCTTTACGATAGATACAATCCCGCCAGTCGTCAGCCTCAACTCTCCAGCCAACCTTTCGATTTTCAACATTTCAAACGTGAATTTCAACTTCAAATCTGTAGATAGCCTGTCAGCGACAACCAGCTGCTCTATTTACGTAGATGGCGTCCTGAACCAAACTAACTCTTCTGTAATCAACAACACCGCTACCATCCTCACAATCAGCAGCATGTCCGACGGCAACCACACTTGGTACGTCGCTTGCAAGGACAATGCGAACAACACCGGAACCTCGGCAACCAGGAACTTCACCGTGGATACGACCGCCCCGGTAGTAACCCTCAACTCCCCGGCCAACCTGACGATCTCCAACTCCTCAAGCGTGACATTCAACTTCACGGCAACGGACAACCTCAATCTGGCAACCAGCTGCTCAATATACCTTGACGGCGTCCTTAACCAAACGAATGCTTCTACGCTGAACAATACCGCAACAGTCTTCACAATCAGCAGCATAAGCGACGGAAACCACACCTGGTACGTCGCGTGCAAGGACAAAGCCAACAACACCGGAGCTTCGGAAACCAGGAACTTCACCGTGGACACCACGACGCCGGTTGTAACCCTGAACTCCCCTGTCGAGGGCTTCAACACCTCAAACACATCGATAAGCTTCAACTTCACGGCAACGGACAACCTAGCCCTCGCAACCAACTGCTCCATCTATCTGGACGGCGCATTTAACCAAACGAACTCCTCCGTCGCCAACAACACCGCGACGCTGTTCACGGTCTCGGGAATCCCCGAGGGCGCCCACGCATGGAACGTGTCCTGCAGCGATGCAGCAGGGAACACGGGCGCAAGCGAAACCAGGAACTTCACCATCATACTGGCGAACGTCTCGACCCCGCAGTTCTCCCCGTCGCAGGTCTTCAAGAACACCACGCTCTCGGCCAATATAACGTATACGCAGCCGAACAACCTCACGGCCAATGTCACCTTCGAATGGTTCGTGGACGGCGTCAACGTATTCAACCAGACCATAACCGGAGTGGCGAACGGCTCGAGTGCGGCAAGCAACATCACCGGCCAGTACTTCAACAAGAGCGATACGATATACGTCTCGGTCTTTGCCTTCGACGGCATCACGACATCACCGCTCCAGACCTCTGCCAATGTCACGGTCCAGAACACGCCCCCGGTCATCATCGCGCCGGTGCTGCTCCCGATAAGCCCGACCGACGCCGAGAACCTCACCGCGGCCTCGAACTACACGGATATCGACTCGGATTCCGGCACATTCACATTCGAGTGGTTCGTGAACGGGGCGAACGTGTACAACCAGACGATAAGCGGAGTGGCCAACGGCACCTCGGCGGTGAGCACTCTCTCCCCGGGCAACTTCTCGGCAGGGTCTTACGTGAACGTCACGGTGCAGGCCAGCGACGGGCAGAACCTCTCGCAGTCCTACTCGTCCAACACCGCATACATACTCTCATCCGTCCCGTCT
Organism: uncultured Microcaldota archaeon; assembly: GCA_963714085.1. Classification (GTDB taxonomy): domain Archaea; phylum Micrarchaeota; class Micrarchaeia; order Anstonellales; family Bilamarchaeaceae; genus CAILMQ01. Next base: position 3,976 of record OY970229.1, read on the forward strand.
CCGACGGACGCAATCATAGCATACCGCTCGAACAGCGGCGTCTACGGGGCGAACTCGCCCAAGGTCAGGTTCTGGAACGCGACCGGCAACGGCAATTGGGGCCCTGAGATAGAGCTACCCTCATCCGGCTCGCCGGTCCGCTATGCGATGGCGAAATGGTCGCCGATAACCACCAAGATAGTCGTGGTGTCATTGAGCGACGACGGGAACCTTGACGGCTACGTGTGCATGGCGAACTGCACCGTGGAGGGCAACTGGCAATACACGCCAGACATCGGGAACGTGTGGTCCACCCCGGCGTCCCAGAGGAGGTACGACCTCGCGTTCGAGTCCAACACCGGGAACCTTGTGCTTGTCTATGGGGTCAACGACCCCAACTCGGCCCACGACCTGGGCTACCGGGTCCTGCCTGCCAACTCCTCCAACTTCTCGGGCATATCAGAGCAGTATATAGACGACACCGGCCACAGCACCGACATCCAATACACCTGGGTGCGCATGGCAAGCAAGCCGTCCCCGTCCACCGAGCTGATGATGACCGGCTTCGACACCACGGACGCCAACATCAACTCCTGGATATGGAACGGATCCGCCTGGGGCAACGAGATAGACCTCACGAACTCCACGCCTTCGACCAACGGCGGGGAGGCGCTCGCGGTGGCCTACAGCTCAGACGGGAGCGTGGGCATGTCCATCGCAGGTGACGATTCCAACGGCAATGTCAACAACCGCTATTGGAACGGCTCGGCCTGGTCCGCCACTAGCACGTTCGACATCGACGGCAGCAACCTGCATTCCGTGCGCTGGGCCAGCATGAAGGCCGATCCGGCTTCGAATGCGCTGCAGGCGGTCTTCATAGACAGCGGGAACGAGCTGGAGACCGCATACTGGAACGGGACGGGCTGGAGCGTCACCTCCGGGATAGACTTCGGGGTCGACAACTCACTAGCAAGGGACGCGGATTTCGCGTGGAACTCATCAGGCTCGGTCGGCAAGCTGGTCTGGGACACGGACGGAGTCGTAGGAAGCACGCTGAGCCAGATGGACTGCTCGCCGCAGTGCACCGGCGCCATATCCACGATCTCAACATACGCGGGCAGCGGCGAATGGCTCACGCAGTACTCTAGCCCCCTGTCATCCGGCCCGCGCATACTCTCGGCCAGGATAGGCTCGGGTTCCACCCTGGGCTCTTTCGAGTACAACGGCACCGGGTTCGCCAATTACGGCGATTCGGCGATAACCGCCAACTCGACGACCTCATACGAGAGCTATTCCATCGCCTTCAACATCACGGACATCACCCCGCCCTCCATAGCCTTCGTTGCCCCGACCTACGCGAACAACTCGACCATATACGTGAATTACACGTTCATCAACACCACGATAACGGATCAACTGGCCGCGTCCTCGGTGTACCTGGAATGGAACGGCACGAACGTGAGCATGAACTCCAGCAGCAAGACCAACTGGTACCTCAACGAGACCAACCTCGCCCCAGGGACCTACACCTACCGCGTGTACGCGGTGGATTACGCCGGGAACCAGAACGTGAGCGAGACGAGGACAATCACGATCAACACGTCCAACCCGACGATAACGTTCGTTCCTCCGACTCCCGCCAACGGCACATTCAGCAACGTGGGCCAGGCGTACGTGAACATCAGCTCGAACAAGCCGCTCGACACCGCGCTCCTGGAGTGGAACGGCACCAACTACACGATGTCGGGCTCTGGCGCAAACTGGTTCAGGAACATGACCGCTCTCGCGGACGGGACATACTCCTACAAGGTGTACGGCAACGACAGCGGCGACAACACGGGCGTGAGCGAGACGAGGACGCTCACCATCGGAAGCACCCCGCCTTCATGGAGCAGCCCGTTTGTCAACGAGACGCCCGTCTACTGGAACCAGACAGTCACTTTGAACGCCTCCTGGAGCGACGACATCGGGCTCTCGGGATACATCTTCAGCACGAACATGAGCGGTGTGTGGGTGAACTACTCCTTTGTGCCGTTCGGAGGCCTCTCCAACACCTCGCTAAAGGTCCTGACCATAACCGCACCGCCGGGCTCAATCGTCGGCTGGTACTTCTGGGCCAACGACAGCACGGGCAACGCCAACCAGACCGACGTCCAATCATTCACGGTGCAGAACCGGACCACCGCGCTGGCGTTCGGCGTCAACCAGACCAACTATCCCCAGGCCCAGCCCATAGGCACTGGCTACGACGTCTACGTGCCGTTCCAGGTGGCGTACACCGATTCCCTCACGGGCCAGCCGGTGCAGGGCGCCAGCTGCAGCGTGTCCAACAGCGAGACCGCGGACGTGATAAGCCTGGTGTACAACTCGAGCAGCGGCAACTACACCGGCCAGATGATAACCAGCAACCTCCACTCCCAGGTCTTCTTCAACGCCACCTGCTCAGAATCCAACTATTCAACCGCAGACAACTCGACCAACGCCAGCGTCACCTTCTACAATTATCTCTGGGCCTGGGAGAACCTATCCTACGACTCCAGCAACCTCACGGACATATACTGGCTGAGGCAACCGCCGCCCGCAGGCCCCACCGTGAACCTGACCAAGGAGCTGAACGTAACTGCAGGCGACAATCTGGTCCGCGAGTTCTACTTCTACAACACCGGGGCGAACGGCTCGTTCGCCAGGGACCTCACATTCCAAGGCACCCATTTCCTCAGGCTGAACGTGTCCATAAACGACACAGTCTGCCAGCCCTATCTCTCATACACCATCCAAGACTTCAACCTCAACGTCATCTATCAGGAGAACGAGAGCAGCACTCCGTCGCAATCAATACCGGTCGACACGCCAACGCTGCTGGTGTTCAACGACAGCAACAGCGTCACCGCGAACCAGGGAGACTATCTGACCCTGAGGTACTACCTCAACTGCAGCGGCCCGGCCGACATCAGCACGTCCATGTTCCTCAACAACTCCGTCCTGCAGCCCAATTTCGAGGCCCCCGACGCGCAGCCATCCGTGGTATCGGAGACCCTGCTCAGCTACAACCACCCGGCCAATTACCTCATCGGTCCGCAGCAGGCGCTCAATGTCACGAGATACTGGTCCTTCGAATTCAACAACACCGCGAACGCCACACAGGATTACTCGTTCCAGTTCATCTCGCAGATACTCAGCCCGTATCCGGACAGCAACCTGAACGGGTCCATCTACGTATATAATTCGACAGGCGGGCTCTGGGCAAGCGACAACGTCTCGGTCAACGCCTCGAACGTGGCAATCGGCATGTCCGACAACTCGATCATCTGGACCACCGAGGAGCTGCCGCCCCAGGTGAATGTGATAGAAAATCTCACCCGCGGCGTGCTCAACGCCATACGCGACAATGAGATCCTGGTTTCGACCAACCCGTACCAAACCGTGTGGAACGTCAGCGTCTATGACGTGTTCATCCCGCAGCTCACGATATCCAACGTGACCGCGTTCACCAACTACTCGGCCTACAGCGTCCCGGACGGCTACAGGTTCTCCGTCAACTTCACCAACTCGAGCGGGACCTTCGACGTGACCAACCAGGCCTTGCTCAACGCGTCCGCCCATACACTGACCTTCCCGGCCGAGACCCTGGGCCCGCTCGCATTCAGCGTCACGGCCACGATAAACTCGTCGCCCAACATCAGCTTCGTAAGCCCGACGCCGGACAACAGCACCTCGTGGTCAAGGAACTGGACGTTCATCAACATCACCGCGGACCGCAACCTCAGCTCGGCCGTCCTGGAGTGGAACGGCACGAACGTGAGCATGAACGGCTCTGCGACCGGCTGGTCCTTCAATGAGACCGGCCTCGCGGACGGTGTCTACACCTACAAGGTCTACGGCACGGACGGGTACAACAACACCGGAGTGAGCGAAACCCGAACCGTCACGATAGACACCACCGCACCGGCGATAACCTTCGTGAGCCCGACCCCGGCGAACGGCTCGGTGAGGAACGTGAGCTGGGCGTACGTGAACATCACGTCCAGCCAGAACCTCAGCGCGGCGCTCCTGGAGTGGAACGGGACGAACTACACGATGGGCGGCTCGGGCACGAGCTGGTCCCTCAACCGGACCGGGCTCGCCGACGGCGTATATCCCTACAAGGTGTACGGCAACGACAGCGTGAACAATACCGGAGTGAGCGCGACGAGGTTCGTCACGATAGACACCACCGCGCCCTCCTGGAGCAACCCTGCGGTCAACCAGACCCCGGTCTACTGGAACCAGACCGTCACGTTCAACGCCTCCTGGGCCGACAACATCGCTCTCGCAGGTTACTTCTTAGCCATCAACCAGAGCGGCGTCTGGGTCAATTTCACATTCACGCAATTCGGAGGCCCCTCCAACACCTCGACCAAGGTCCGGACCATCACGGCAGTCCCGGGAACCGTCGTCGGCTGGTACTTCTGGGCTAATGACACCGGGGGCAACAGCAACCAGACCGCCGTCCAGTCCTTCACGGTGCAGGCGAGGCCGACGAGCCTCGCATTCAACCTCAACCAGTCGGTCTACCAGCAGGGGAGCATACCCAACACCGGCTATGACATTAACGTCACATTCAACGCGCGCTATGTGGATAACCTCACGGGCCAGCCGGTGCAGGGCGCCAGCTGCAGCGTGACCGACAACGAGACCGGCGACAACGTCAGCCTCGCGTACAACCCTGCGACCGGCAACTACACCGGCATACTGAACGATTACCTGCTCTACGGCAACGTGGGCTTCAACGTGAGCTGCTTCGCAGCGAACTACACCAGCGCGGCCAACAGCACCGGCGCCAGCGTATGGTTCTTCGGCTATCTCCGCGACACGCAGAACATGAGCTACGGGAACGGGTCGCTGGGGAACACCACGTACTGGGTGACCCGCCAGAACGCCACGGGCCCGCTGGACATCCTGAACGTCAGCCTCAACGCCTCCGCTGGCAGCAACCTGGTCGCCCAGTTCCCGCTCAACGGCGAAGGGCCAAACGGCTCGATACTGACAGACTACCTCCTCCAGGGGCTCGAGTACCTGAACATGAACGTCTCCCTGGGCAGCTCCCTGGCCTCCAGCTGCCAGGCGTACCTGTGCGCCCAGCAGACGACCTTCAACTTCGTTCCGCTCCTGCAGGTGTGCACCCCGGAGCAGAGCCTAGCGGCCGACACGCCCACCGTGGTCTCCAACAGCGTGAACACCAATGTGACCCTCAACCAGGGCGACATGCTATTCTTCCAGCTGTACGTCAACTGCAGCTCGCCCGTGTCCGGGAACGCGAGCGTGTACTACAATTACACCGGAGAGCCGGCCGCCCTGACCGCGACCTCCGCTGAGCCGACCCTCCTCAACAGCTTCATAGCCGCCCGCATCCAGCTTGAGAACAACTACACGATAGGGCCGGGACAGGAGCTCAACACCTCCAGGACAGTGTACGTGACCTTCAACAATACGAACCCCACCCCGAAGTTCATACCATACGTCCTCGTTTCCCAGGTGCTCCCTCCATACCCGGACAGCAACATCCCCAACACCATCTACGTCTACAATTCCACCGGCGGCCTCTGGGCGAGCGACAACGTGAGCGCAGGGGCGCCCAATCCCGCGGTGTCGTATTCCGATAACTACGTGGGCTGGGTGACCGAGACATTCCCGGGCGATTCCGTCCTGAACGAGACCATGGTGAAAGCTGTCCTCAACTCCATACGCGACAACGAGACGCTTGGCCTGAACACCACCGACGAGCAGATATGGAACATCTCGGTCTTCGACATCTTCAACCCGACGGTCACCCTCCACAACGTGACCGCCTTCACCAACTACTCCGCGTACGGGGCAGGAGACGGCTTCCACTTCCACGTAAGCATGACGAACTCGAGCGGGACGTTCGACATCTCCTCCTTAGTCGTGCAGAACACGACCGCGAAGACTTTGACGTTCCCGACGTTCGACCTGGTAAGCGGGGCCAGCTACACCGTGGACGCGACATCCGGCGCAGCGCCAATCATCACGTTCGTGTCCCCCACGCCCGCCAACAACTCGGACAGGAACGCCAGCTGGGCGTTCATAAACGTCACATCGGACGAGAACCTCACCACCGCGCTCCTGGAATGGAACGGCACGAATGAATCCATGGCAAACAGCTCGGCGACAGGCTGGTTCGACAACAAGACCGGGCTCTCCGACGGCACTTACACGTACAAGGTCTATGGGAACGACACCTACGGGAACACGGGCGTGAGCGAAACCCGCACCGTCACGATAGACACGACCGCGCCCTCCTGGAGCAGCTCCTCGGTCAACGAAACGCCGGTATACTGGAACCAGACCGTCACGTTCAACGCCTCCTGGGCCGACAACATCGCTCTCGCAGGATACTTCTTCAGCACCAACCAGACCGGCGTCTGGGTCAATTCGACATTCACGCCGTTCGGAGGCCTCTCCAACACCTCCGCCAAGGTCCTGACCATAACCGCGGCTCCGGGAACTGTCGTGGGCTGGTACTTCTGGGCGAACGACTCGGCCGGCAACAGCAACCAGACGGACGTCGAGTCGTTCACGGTGCAGGCGAGGCCGACGACCCTCGCATTCAGCGTCAACCAGTCCGTGTACCAGCAGGGAAACATCCCGGCCACGGGCTACGATATCAACATCCCGTTCAACGCGCGCTACCTGGACAATCTCACGGGCCAGCCAATAGCCGGCGCGAACTGCAGCGTGACCGACAACGAGACCAGCGACAACGTCACGCTCGTATACAATTCCACGAGCGGCAATTACACCGGAGCGATGAACGACTACCTGCTGTACGACAACGTCGGCTTCAACGTGAGCTGCCACGCGGCGGACTACGCGAGCGCCTCGAACACCACGAACGCGACCATCTGGTTCTTCGGATACCTCTGGGACACGCAGAACATGAGCTACGGCAACGGGTCGCTGGGCAACACGACCGACTGGATACTCAGGCAGAACACTACCGGCCCCCTCGCCACCCTGAACGTGAGCCTCAACGCCTCTGCGGGCGGCAATCTCGTGGCCCAGTTCCCCCTCTTCGGAGAAGGGCCAAACGGCTCGGTCGTGACCGATTACCTGGTGCAGGGGCCCGAATACCTGAACCTGAACGCGTCCCTCGACAGCTCCCTCGCATCCAGCTGCCAGGCGTACCTGTGCGTGCAGCAGACGGACTTCAACTTCAACCCCCTCCTGCAGGTGTGCATACCCGAGCAGACCCTCGCAGCCGACACGGCTACCCTGCTGTCCGACAGCGTGGACGTCAATGTGACCCTGCTGCAGAGCAACATGCTCTTCCTCCAGCTGTACGTGAACTGCAGCTCGCCCGTGTCCGGGAACGCGACCGTATATTATAATTACACGGGCGAGCCAGCCGCCCTGTCGGCGCAACGGACGATTCCCACTCTGCTCAACAGCTTCATAGCGGCCCGCACCCAGCTGGAGAGCAACTACACGGTGGGGCCGGACCAGGACGTGAACATCACCAGGCTGATAACCATAACATTCAACAACACCCAGCCCCATCCATTCTTCACGCAGTACATCTTCGTGAGCCAGATACTCGCCCCGTACCCCGACAGCAACATCCCGGACACCATATACATCTACAACTCCACCGGAGGCCTCTGGGCGAGCGACAACGTGTCGGCAGGAGCTCCCAACGCGGCTTTCTCGTATCCTAACAACTACGTGCAATGGGTGACCGAGACGTTCCCGGGCAGCGCGGTCCTAAACGAGACCATGCAGAAGGGCGTGCTGGACGGCATACGCGACAACGAGACCCTGGACATGAACACCAGCACCGAGCAGACCTGGGACATATCCGTCTACGACATCTTCAACCCGACGGTAACGTTCTACAACGTGGCCGCATTCACGAACTACTCCGCGTACGGCGCGCAGGACGATTCCCATTTCTACGTCAACGTGACCAACAGCAGCGGCACGTTCGACATATCCTCTTTCATAGTGCAGAACACGACCGACAAGACGCTCACGTTCCCCGTGTTCAGCCTCGGCTCGGACGGGGTGAGCTTCACCGTGCACGCCACATCCGGCGCAGCGCCGCTCGTTACCTTCGTGCCTCCTACACCCGCCAACGACACCACCATCGGGCAGGACTGGGCGTACATCAACGTCACGTCCGACCGCAACCTCACCTTCGCCCTCCTCGAGTGGAACGGCACCAACGTGTCCATGAACGGCTCGGGCATGGACTGGTCCTTCAACGAGACCGGCCTGCTCAACGGCACATACTCCTACAAGGCGTACGGGAACGACACGTTCGGCAACCTGGGCGTGAGCGAGACGAGGGTCCTCATGGTGGATCTCACCGCGCCGCAGATAAGCTTCACAAGCCCGACCCCTGTCAATGGCACGGTCCTGCCCAACAACTGGGCGTTCATAAACGTCACATCGGACAAGAACCTCAGCGCCGCGCTCCTTGAATGGAACGGCACCAACATGTCCATGAGCGGCTCGGGAACGAACTGGTTCTACAACCAGACCGGGCTCGGGACCGGCACCTTCCGCTTCAAGGTCTACGGCAACGACAGCGTCGGCAACCGGAACGTGACGGAGACGAGGACCGTGGTATATCAGGTGCCGCCCTCGGTCATCGTCCTCTCGCCCCTGGGAGAGTCGCACTACCAGACCGCGCAGGTCTCCCTCTCAATAAACGCGACGGACGTTCTGGGGATAGACACCGCGATCGCGCAGGTGACCTACCCCAACGGCTCGGTGGTCAACGCAACACTGCACCCTGCGCAGCAGAGCGACGGCTTCTCCGCCAACACGCTCGGGACGGACTGGTTCAAGGAGAACGTCTCCATCGGCCCGTCGCAGGCCTGCATAGCCGACATCGATGCCACGTATCCGGGCAGGGCGTTCACCTCGCTCAGCGGGAACGGCGGGCCGGAGACGGACACCCTGTGCTCTCTGATAGCGAAAAAGACCATGGACGGGGATTTCGACATCAACATATCGTTCAACATCACCGGAGCGAGCGGCTCGGACAACGCGCTCAATTTCGAGGCCATAGAGCGCAACAGCTCCGCGACCGCGGACGAGCTGGTGTTCATCTCACTTTCCAACTGGAGCGGCCTGGGCAGGAACTACGAGGTCTATATGGCAGGGGAAAACTTCTCCGGCTACATCTACAGGCAGCCGACCAACGACACCTACGGCAAGATGAGGATAACGCGCTCCGGGAGCCTGTTCTCGTTCTACATATGGAACAACACCGCCAACGCATGGTACCTGGCCAATTCCTCCTACATGGCGATATGCAGGCCGCTATACCCGGCGTTCGAATCCGAATCCACGCTGCCGGGCTGGGGCACGATGAACGTCACCTGGGACGATTTCGGCGCGTCCGGTGACAATGCCACGTTCACCAACTTCGGCGACACGCTGCAGCTGGGCCTGTACAACGTCACGTTCCTGGTGAACGACACCGCCGGGGCTGTGAACGACAGCGAGACCACCAACTTCACCGTCTTCTTCGAGGACCAGCCGCCGTCCAAGCCCCTCATCGTCAGTCCGCCGATAGGCGCGGTACTCAGGGGCATGCAGACGATCGCATGGTCGCCGATCTACGACTACGAGAACGACTCCATGAACTTCAACATCACCCTGCTCAACCCGGACGGCTCGGACAACGCCACCATCGTGTCGGATTACGGGGACATCAACACCACGGGCTACCCGTGGAACACCAGCCTGTTCCCGGACGGCCGGTTCTCCATCCGCGTCACGGTCTTCGAGAACGAGACGCCGGAGCACCTGGAGAACAGCTTCACCATGCCCGGCACGTTCTACATAGACAACCAACCGCCTTCGGTGGTCGTCATCTACCCGCAAGGCGATTACGAGCCCCAGAGGAGCATGGTTTCCATCTCCACCAACCTCACTGACCTCTTCGGGATATCGTCCGCCATAGCCCAGGTCACCGAGCCCAACGGCTCCATGGTCAATGTGACGCTGGGCAAGGGCCAGCAGAGCGACAATTTCACCTTTGACAGCGTCGGGACGAACTGGACCAAGGAGGATATCCTGCTCGGACCGTCCGAGACCTGCATAGCCGATATCGACACGTCCGTGGCAGGCGCGGCGTACACCTCGCTCACCGGAGACGGGACCCCGCAGTCGGACGCGCACTGCATGCTCACCTCCGCAAGGCCGATAGACGGCGATTTCGACATCCAGGTGTCCTTCGACGCGGGGAGCATGGCGGGCACGGACCACGCGGCCAACCTAGTCCTTACGGAGGCGCCCCCTACTTCCCAGACATCAGAGGTCATCTACATCGCCAGGTCCAACTGGAGCGGTTTCGGCTCGAACTATGAGATATTCGCCAATGACGGGAACTTCTCCGATTACATCGAGCACCGCCCGACGGACGACACCTCGGGCAGGATGCGCATCAGGAGGGTTGGCGACGACTTCACGTTCTTCATATGGAACGACTCCGCTAGCGACTGGACGCAGGAGAACGTCTCGCAGAGCGTCTTCAACTTCAGCCGCGCGGTCTACGTGTCCTTCGAATCCGAGTCCACGTTCCCCGGCTGGGGCGACATGAACGTCACATGGGACAACTTCACCGTCGCGGACGGCAACACCACCTTCGGCATGTTCAACTCGACATCCGTCCTCGGGCTGTACAACGTCTCGTTCTTCGTGAACGACACGCTTGGGGTGCGCAACGACAGCATGGCCACCAACTTCACTGTGATACACCATGACACCCCGCCCTCGGCCCCCTACATCCTGACTCCTTACCCGGGAGCCGTTGTGTCCGGGATATACAACATCACATGGTCCACCGTGAGCGACATCGACAACGACTCCCTGCAGTTCAACATCACGCTCCTCAATCCGGACATGAGCTTCAACAGGACGATAGTATCGGATTACGGCAACATCTCCTCCAACTACTACGTATGGAACACCTCTTCGTACACGAACGGGCCATACTCACTGGAGGTGACCGCGTTCGAGAACGAGACCCCCGAAGGCCTGAGCACGAGCTACATACTGCTCGGCAACTTCACCATAGATAACGGGGTCCCGTCCATCGCGTTCGTGCCCCCGACCGACGCGTCGGGCTCGGTGGTCGACCGCCAGAACATCCTGATAAACGTCAGCGCGGTGGACCCGAACCTGAACCAGATAATCATAGACGTGTTCAATTCGAGCATGGGCCTTGTCAACGAATCGTTCTTCCCGTCATCCCCGGCGTTCCTCAACCTCACGGGCCTGGCCGACGGATTGTACTACTTCAACGCCACGGCGACCAACACCGTGAGCAACCAGAACCAGACCGAGACCAGGAACGTGACCGTGAACGCCACGGTGTGCCTGGGCGCGGACACGGCCTTCACGTGCGGGCAGGTGGTGAACGAGTCGTGCCACTTCGTCAAGAACCTCACGTCCAACGGGACTTGTTTCGAAGCCGCGAGCGACAATGTGGCGATAGACTGCTCCGGCCGCTCATTGGCCGGCAACGGCTCCGGATACGGGGTGCTCTTCCAGGGCGCCAACAACCTCACGCTGAAGAACTGCTACATCACCGCGTTCTCGGAGGCGGTCCTCCTCAACGGAACGAACCGCTCGCTGCTCCAGAACGACACCGCGCTGGGCAACGGGCAGAGCGGGTTCCAGCTGTCCGGGAGCAGCGGAAACAACCTCTCGTCCGACCTGGCGGCGAACAACTCCCAGGACGGCTTCCTTCTGACGTCCGACTCGGACAACAACTCGCTCCTCAACGACACCGCATACGGGAATTCCGTGTACGGGCTCGCGATCGTCTCCTCGGGCGGGACGAACGCGACCGGAGCGCACCTCTACGGCGACTCAGTCGGGGAATTCTACGTCTCCACGGACGCGACCCCCAGGGCGGTCTACCTGGGCAACCTCACGATAGACAACCCGAACGGCGGCTACCGCAACTACACCACCCTGACCGCAAGCGACGTGGTGGAGGCGAACGCCGCATACCAGATGAAATGGGCCACGAACACGTCGGCGCTGCCGAACCTGTACCGCTCGTTCGCGCAGAAATACGTCGACATCTCGGCTCTCTCGGGCATGGCGCCGATAGACTCCATGACCTGGTCCTACAACGATTCCGAGCTCCCGGGCTACAACGAATCGAAATTCGAGCTCTGGGGATACAACGGGACCGCATGGGCGAAACTGGGCGCTCTGAGGAACACAACCGCAAACACGCTTGCCGTGTCCGGTCTGAGCCCCTCGACCATCTACGGCATACTGGAGAACGACCAGAACGCCAGCTTCTCGCTACTAAAGCTGAACCAGACCGCGTTGCAGCCCTCTCCGGGCGGCCTGGTGCAGTTCAACATGACGCTGACGAACGCAGGGAACGTCACCTTGAACCCGACGCAGGTCATCGACGAACTGCCCGCCGGCCTGGCATTCATGGCCGCATCTCCGGCACCTGACTCCGTAGCCGGAGAGACTGTCTCATGGAACAACGTGAGCTCGCTCAGCCCCGGGGCAACCATGGTGATATACCTCAACGCCACCGTGGACGCGGGAACCGTCAACGCCTCGGTCACGTCCAGGAAGCTCACCAACATGGTGAACGCCACCGGAGTCCCGCCATACGGCGACAACATCACCACGCAGAGCTCGGTCAACGTGACTGTCTATTATGCGAACGTCTCAGCCCTAAAGCTCGACCAGACTGATCTGCAGCCGTCCCCCGGAGGGTTGGTACAGTTCAGCATGACGCTGACGAACACAGGGAACGTCACCCTGAGCCCAGTGAACCTGGTGGACACCCTGCCAGCAGGGCTCACGTTCCTCTCGGCATCCCCGGCAAACGCTTCGGCAGGACCGGGCTGGAACACGTCGCTCGGCCCGGGAGCTTCGGTAGTCTTCTATATGAACGCCACGGTCGACCTGGGCGTGGTGAATTCAACCAACACGGCGCTCACGCTCACGAACTGCGTGAACGCGACAGGAGCGCCCCCCGACGGCAGCAACGTCTCTTCTATAAGCTGCGCTAACGTGACGGTGTATTATGCGAACGTATCGGTCATCAAGCTGGAGCAGACCGCATTGCAGCCATCACCCGGAGGCATAGTCCAGTTCAACATGACGCTGACCAACACAGGGAATGTGACCTTGGAGCCGACGCAGGTGATAGACACCTTGCCTGCAGGGCTCACGTTCCTGGCCGCATCTCCTGCACCTGACTCCGTAGCCGGGCAGGTGGCCACATGGGACGACATAAGCTCCCTTGACCCAGGGTCGGCCGCAGTGATATACCTGAACGCCACGGTGGACGCAGGTACAGTGGACGCATCCACCCCGATCGTAACCCTAGTCAACACTGTGGATGCGACCGGAGTCCCGCCCAATGGAGACAATGTCACTGCGGAGAGCCTGGCCAACGTCACCGTCTACTACGCGAACGTCTCTGTCCTCAAACTGAGCCAGACCGCATTGCAGCCATCACCCGGAGGCATAGTCCAGTTCAACATGACCGTCACGAACACAGGGAACGTCACTCTGAGTCCGATAAACCTGGCGGACACTCTGCCAGCAGGACTGACGTTCCTCTCAGCATCACCTGCGAACACTTCCTCAGGTCCAGGATGGAACCTGACCCTGGCCCCAGGCATCTCATCCGTCTTCTACTTGAACGCCACGGTCAACCCAGGCGTGGTCAATTCTACAAACACCATTGCTACGTTGGCCAACTGCATAAACGCGACCGGTGTTCCGCCTGACGGCAGCAGCGTCTCATCGATAAGCTGCGCGAACGTCACGGTGTACTACGCAAACGTATCAGTCATCAAGCTGGAGCAGACTGCATTGCAACTTTCCCCAGGAGGAATTGTGCAGTTCAACATGACGCTGACCAACACAGGGAATGTGACCTTGGAGCCGACGCAGGTGATAGACACCTTGCCTGCAGGGCTCACGTTCCTGGCCGCATCTCCTGCACCTGACTCCGTAGCCGGGCAGGTGGCCACATGGGACGACATAAGCTCCCTTGACCCAGGGTCGGCCGCAGTGATATACCTGAACGCCACGGTGGACGCAGGTACAGTGGACGCATCCACCCCGATCGTAACCCTAGTCAACACTGTGGATGCGACCGGAGTCCCGCCCAATGGAGACAATGTCACTGCGGAGAGCCTGGCCAACGTCACCGTCTACTACGCGAACGTCTCTGTCCTCAAACTGAGCCAGACCGCATTGCAGCCATCACCCGGAGGCATAGTCCAGTTCAACATGACCGTCACGAACACAGGGAACGTCACTCTGAGTCCGATAAACCTGGCGGACACTCTGCCAGCAGGACTGACGTTCCTCTCAGCATCACCTGCGAACACTTCCTCAGGTCCAGGATGGAACCTGACCCTGGCCCCAGGCATCTCATCCGTCTTCTACTTGAACGCCACGGTCAACCCAGGCGTGGTCAATTCTACAAACACCATTGCTACGTTGGCCAACTGCATAAACGCGACCGGTGTTCCGCCTGACGGCAGCAGCGTCTCATCGATAAGCTGCGCGAACGTCACGGTGTACTACGCAAACGTATCAGTCATCAAGCTGGAGCAGACTGCATTGCAACTTTCCCCAGGAGGAATTGTGCAGTTCAACATGACGCTGACCAACACGGGCAACGTCACTTTGAGCCCGATAAACCTGGTAGACGCAATGCCAGCAGGGCTTACGTTCCTCTCAACGTCTCCGGCAAACACCTCTGCAGGCCCGGGTTGGAATACCTCTCTTGCTCCGGGTACGTCCGCAATCTTCTACATGAACGCAACAGTCAATCCAGGAATAGTCAATGCTACAACCACTTCAGTGACGCTCACGAACTGCATCGATGCGACCGGTGTTCCGCCTGACGGCAGCAATGTTTCTTCAATAAGCTGCGCGAATGTGACAGTCTACTATGCGAACGTGTCAGTCATCAAGCTGGAGCAGACCGCCCTACAACCGTCCCCGGGAGGCACAGTCCAGTTCAACATGACCGTCACGAACACAGGGAATGTCACTCTGAGTCCGATAAACCTGGCGGACACTCTGCCAGCAGGACTGACGTTCCTCTCAGCATCACCTGCGAACACTTCCTCAGGTCCAGGATGGAACCTGACCCTGGCCCCAGGCATCTCATCCGTCTTCTACTTGAACGCCACGGTCAACCCAGGCGTGGTCAATTCTACAAACACCATTGCTACGTTGGCCAACTGCATAAACGCGACCGGTGTTCCGCCTGACGGCAGCAGCGTCTCATCGATAAGCTGCGCGAACGTCACGGTGTACTACGCAAACGTATCAGTCATCAAGCTGGAGCAGACTGCATTGCAACTTTCCCCAGGAGGAATTGTGCAGTTCAACATGACGCTGACCAACACGGGCAACGTCACTTTGAGCCCGATAAACCTGGTAGACGCAATGCCAGCAGGGCTTACGTTCCTCTCAACGTCTCCGGCAAACACCTCTGCAGGCCCGGGTTGGAATACCTCTCTTGCTCCGGGTACGTCCGCAATCTTCTACATGAACGCAACAGTCAATCCAGGAATAGTCAATGCTACAACCACTTCAGTGACGCTCACGAACTGCATCGATGCGACCGGTGTTCCGTCTGACGGCAGCAATGTTTCTTCAATAAGCTGCGCGAATGTGACAGTCTACTATGCGAACGTGTCAGTCATCAAGCTGGAGCAGACCGCCCTACAACCGTCCCCGGGAGGCACAGTCCAGTTCAACATGACCGTCACGAACACAGGGAATGTCACTCTGAGTCCGATAAACCTGGCGGACACTCTGCCAGCAGGACTGACGTTCCTCTCAGCATCACCTGCGAACACTTCCTCAGGTCCAGGATGGAACCTGACCCTGGCCCCAGGCATCTCATCCGTCTTCTACTTGAACGCCACGGTCAACCCAGGCGTGGTCAATTCTACAAACACCATTGCTACGTTGGCCAACTGCATAAACGCGACCGGTGTTCCGCCTGACGGCAGCAGCGTCTCATCGATAAGCTGCGCGAACGTCACGGTGTACTACGCGAACGTATCAGTCATCAAGCTGGAGCAGACTGCATTGCAACTTTCCCCAGGAGGAATTGTGCAGTTCAACATGACGCTGACCAACACGGGCAACGTCACTTTGAGCCCGATAAACCTGGTAGACGCAATGCCAGCAGGGCTTACGTTCCTCTCAACGTCTCCGGCAAACACCTCTGCAGGCCCGGGTTGGAATACCTCTCTTGCTCCGGGTACGTCCGCAATCTTCTACATGAACGCAACAGTCAATCCAGGAATAGTCAATGCTACAACCACTTCAGTGACGCTCACGAACTGCATCGATGCGACCGGTGTTCCGCCTGACGGCAGCAATGTTTCTTCAATAAGCTGCGCGAATGTGACAGTCTACTATGCGAACGTGTCAGTCATCAAGCTGGAGCAGACCGCCCTACAACCGTCCCCGGGAGGCATAGTCCAGTTCAACATGACAGTGACCAACACGGGTAACGTGACGCTCAGCCCGATAAACCTGGCGGACACTCTGCCAGCAGGACTGACGTTCCTCTCAGCATCACCTGCGAACACTTCCTCAGGTCCAGGATGGAACCTGACCCTGGCCCCAGGCATCTCATCCGTCTTCTACTTGAACGCCACAGTCAACCCCGGTGTGGTGGACGCCACCAACACGGCGGTCACGCTCACGAACTGCATCGATGCGACCGGAGTTCCGCCTGACGGAAGCAATGTATCTTCAACAAGCTGCGCGAACGTCACGGTGTACTACGCGAACGTGTCGGTCATCGACCTCAACCAGACCGCACTGCAGCCCTCACCCGGAGGCATAGTCCAGTTCAACATCACGCTGACGAACACAGGGAACGTCACCTTGAGCCCGATAAGCCTCATGGACGCCTTGCCAGCAGGGCTTAGTTTCCTATCGGCATCTCCTGCGAACACTTCCTCAGGCCCAGGTTGGAACACATCCCTTGCTCCTGGCGTATCCGCGATATTCTACTTGAACGCGACCGTCAACCCGGGCGTGGTGGACGCCACCAACACGGCGGTCACGCTCACGAACTGCATCAATGCGACCGGAGTTCCGCCTGACGGCAGCAACGTCTCGTCGATGAGCTGTGCAGGAGTCACGGTCTACTATGCGAATGTCTCGGCTATAGCGCTCAACCAGACCGCGGTGCAGCCGTCTCCAGGAGGCATAGTGCAGTTCAACATGACCGTGACAAACACAGGAAACGTGTCCCTGAACCCGGTAAACCTAGTAGACATCGTGCCCGCAGGGCTTACCTTCCTCTCAGCATCCCCGGCGAACACATCAGCCGGTCCGGGCTGGAATACGTCGCTCGCCCCGGGCGTATCCGCGATATTCTACTTGAACGCGACCGTCAACCCGGGCGTGGTGAGCGCAACCAACCCGACTGCCACGCTCACGAACTGCGTGAACGCGACCGGCGTTCCGCCTGACGGCAGCAGCGTCTCATCGATAAGCTGCGCTAACGTCACGGTGTACTACGCGAACGTCTCGATCCTGAAACTCGAGCAGACCGCAGTGCAGTTGTCTCCGGGCGGCCTGGTGCAGTTCAACATGACCGTCACGAACACCGGAGCAGTTCCCCTCAACGTCACACTGGCAGATGCGCTGCCGGCCGGGCTCACGTTCCTCTCAGCATCCCCGGCGAACACATCAGCCGGTCCGGGCTGGGACCTGGCCCTGGCCCCGGGCGTCTCATCGGTCTTCTACCTCGACGCCACCGTGGACTCAGGGATAGTCAGCGCGACGAACACCGCGGTGACGCTGACGAATTCCATCAACGCGACCGGAGTCCCGCCGAACGGCGCCAACGTCACTGCGCAGAGCTCGGCGAATGTCACTGTCTATTATGCTAACGTCTCGGTCATCAAGCTGAGCCAGACCGCGTTGCAGCCGTCCCCAGGAGGGACTGTGCAGTTCAACATGACCGTCACGAACACCGGAAACGTCACCTTGAGCCCGATAAACCTGGTTGACACGCTGCCGGCCGGGCTCACGTTCCTCTTGGCATCCCCTGCGAACGCTTCTCCCGGCCCGGGATGGAGCACAACTCTCTCTCCGGGGGCTTCTTCGGTCTTTTACCTGAACGCGACAGTGGGCCAGGGCGTGGTGAATGCAACCGATACGGCGGTCACGCTTACTAACTGCATCAACGCGACAGGAGCGCCCCCTGACGGCAGCAACGTCTCGTCGATAAGCTGCGCGAACGTGACGGTGTACTATGCGAACGTCTCGATCCTGAAGCTCGACCAGACAGTCCTCCAGCCGTCACCCGGAGGAGTCGTCCAGTTCAACATGACGCTGACCAACACAGGGAACGTCACCTTGGACCCGACGCAGGTCGTAGACTCGCTCCCCTCCGGCCTCACGTTCCTGGCCGCATCTCCGGCACCCGATTCGGTAGCCGGCCAGATGGTCTCCTGGAACAACGTGGGCTCCCTTGCCCCGGGGTCGACCGCAGTTATATACCTGAACGCCACGGTGGACGCGGGCACGGTCAACATCTCCTCTCCGACCGTGGTCCTCACCAACCTGGTGAACGCGACCGGCGTGCCTCCGAACGGCAACAGCATCAGCGCGCAGAGCTCGGCCAACGTGACGGTATACTTCGCCGGCGTCTCGATACTCAAAGTCGACATATCTCCTGTCCCGGCATCGCCAGGGGGCATGGTGCAATGGCAGATAAACGTAAGCAATTCTGGCACCGTGGCCCTCGATCCCGTGTCCGTGACCGACGTCCTGCCCGCAGGATTCATGTTCAACGGCTCGGCACCTGCGCCGGACAGCACGGACAACATCACCATGGACTGGTTCGATGTCGGTCCGCTCGCACCTGGGAACAGCACTTTGATATGGCTCAATTCCAGCGTTGATTCGAACATATCGAACGGCACCTACACCAACACGGTCAGCGTGACTGGAGTCCCGCCCAACGGGCAGAACGTCACGGGCTCGGACAACGCGTCGGTCGGCATATTCGCCCCTGCCATAAACCTGGTCAAAACAGCCAATCCGTCGTCCGCAACCGTCCCGAGTGGAAACACGGCATACGTCCTGAATGTCACATACACGCTGAACGTCTCCAATACCGGTTCGGTGAACCTGACCGTGAGCGTGACGGACACCCTCCCCGCAGGCGTCACGTTCAGCGGTGCCGACGTCCCACCGACGAATGTCAGCGGGCTGGTCTTGTCCTGGACCGATGTGGCGGTCCTCGCGCCCGGCGATTCATTCTCCATCGACTATAACGTGAGCGCGAACGCGACTGGCACTTACAACAACTCCGCCACGGCCACAGGAGTCCCGCCCGACGGCGACAACGTGAGCAGCAGCGATTCCGCTCCGTTCACTATCTCGGCTTCTGTGTCGCCCCCGCCGCCCCAATCCGGAGGCGGAGGTGGCGGCGGAGGCGGCGGTGGGGGCGGTGGTGGAGGCGGAGGTGGCGGCGGCGCAATCGCACCCACGACGAATATCACCCTCGAGCATCTGATCCCTACGGAAAAAACGTGCCAACTGGACGCAGACTGCAATGACAGCGAGGTCTGCCGTGGCGGAATCTGCAGGGAGATAAACGAGACGTGCGGATTCGCCGCCGACCATGAATGGCACTGGTACGAATGCGGCGCTGAAGCCGGCTGCCAGCCATGCCAGGATAATTACACCTGCCAGGACCACGTGTGCACGGCAGTCCCGCAGCCGGAACTGACCTGCCCGCCGACCTCGCCAACCGGGGTCCAGGCGCCCTGCGCAGTCACGCTGAACCAACAGCCGGTCGGCGGATGCGGCTATACCGTCATCGGCCCAGGGGGAAGCACCTCCTCGGGCAGCTGCGACAAGAACGGCAACTTCAAAACGCCGCCGTTGAACAGCCCGGGCGAATGGACCGTCGAGATCACGCAGAACGGCCAGGTCGTTAGCTCGACGCAGATCGTGGTGACATCGCAGATCTCCTCTGCGGGCCAGCCGCCAAGCTCCGCAACGGCATCGGCGACGTCGAGCCTGGTGTCGCTGCTGTGCATGCCGGTATTGCTGCTGCTCATCGTGCTTCTGATCCTCCTGCTGCTGTTCCTGTTCTGGAAAAGGAGGAAGAAGAAAGAGGTTCATAAACATCATCCGAAGAAGCCGCGCTAGAATCACTAAGCTGTGCCAGCGGTATAGTTATTAAGTCAAACAGGCAAAATCGAATTATGAAGTATGCAACTCCTATAGCCGCTTTGCTTGTACTTCTTCTTGCGAGCGGCTGCGTCAGCGTTCCCTCGGACCGTGCGGTCGGCTGCTGGGAGACCAAACCGAACTCGAACGGGGAGAGCCTTGCCATGCATTTCGCTGCAGATGGTACATATTATTACCCGGTGCAAATCGGAAAACCCGACAGCAGCGGTGGAAGGATGATCCTTATCAACCGCAATGCGAAGGGGAGTTGGGAAAGAATAAACGAAACCGCGGTCAAGGTATATTATCAGGAAAACGACCCCGTGAGCGGGGAAGATATCGTGGCGGTGGACACTGTAGTGTTCGAAAATTCAGGGGATTCGGCATATTTCGTGAGCACAGGCCAGAGCGCTGGACTGTTCTATAAGTCGAATCAATCATGCGATTAGCATTGCTTGCTAGAGTTCCCCGGCCAGAGTCTTCTGCCCCGAGACGTCCACGAGGTTAGCGTACCTTATCCCGATACGGCGCACCGCGAGCGGGTTCTCGGCGAGGAACCCCCGTATCAATCTCATCTCGTCCTCTTTGAAATCCTCGGTCCATCCCTTCGGGCTCTTGAAGGAGAGCGAGCGCGAGTGGTTCCTCATGTCCTCGGTCACGAAAGTGATTGCGAGCGTCCTGAAGAACTTCTTGCGCTCTTTGAGCCATGCCCTGTTGTCGCTCTCCATCTCTTGGATTTTCTCGAGCATCTCCGAGGCGTCGCGCGTCTTCCCCTTCAGCGTGCCGATCCTGCTCACCTCGGTCTGCTCGCCCTCGCTGTACTCGAGCAGCTCGCCATACCTGCCCTCGGCCAGGGAGATCAGCCAGGAGCCGGACTTCTTGCCGAACCTCTCCACGAGGACCATTTTATCGAGCTTCCTGAGGTCCTTTACAATGTCCACCCCCAGACCGTGGAGCGCCTCCGCGGTCTTCGCGCCTATGCCGACGACCTTCTCGATGCCCGAATCCTCGATCATCTTACGCTCCGCCGACGCATCCAGGTAAAGGAAGCCGTCCGGCTTGCGCACGCCTGCGGCCATCTTCGCGCCCAGCATGGACGGGGCGACGCCCGCGGAGCAGGTGATGCCCGTCCTCTCCTTGATGGCCTGTTTTATCCTCCTTGCCAGGGACTCCGCGTCCTTGTCCGCCCTGATGAACCACTCGTCTATCGAGGTGCGGCCGGACATCTCGGCGTACTCCTTCACTACCGCGTCTATCCTGTCGGAGAGCTCCCCGTAATACTCGTGGTCCACGGGGAGGAAGACCGAGTCGGCCTGAGGCGCCCGCTTCTTGGCCTGGAAAATCGGCATTCCCGAGTGCACGCCATATTTCCTGCCCTCGTAGTTCACTGTGCTCACCACGCCTGAATCCGGCGTCCTGCCCGAGTACACGCACACGACGATTATCTTGTTCTTGTACTCCGGATGCCGCAGCTCCTCTGCCTGGGCGAAGAAATAGTCCATGTCTATGTGGATCATCATCGGAAATACTACCCATAGAAAAGTAAATATACCTTGTGCAAGTAATAGGAACGTGGTCGACATGACCAACGACGTCATCGAAGTCTGCTCGAGATGTGGCAAGATGCCTAGGGGAATAGACCTGAGCGAGGCCGGATTGTTCAGGTGCACCCGCTGCGGCAACAACGCGCTCACCACGGTAACGAATTCCGATTACGAGAAGATAGTGACCGAGCTCGACCAGAAATACCATGCCGAGGTAGTGAGGATGCGGATCGCCAACGTGAGGCTGACCCAGCCCATAAAGACGCGGGCGGCCAGAGCCAAGGCCAAGAAGAGGCCAGCCGCTAAAAAAGCCAGGAAACCCGCGAAGAGGAAGAGATAGCCTCCCAAAATCCCAAAGAGAGTTTTCTAATGGCAGTGGAAAAGATAGAGGTCTGCGCCAATTGCGGCAAGATAAACAAGGTCGAGAGCAAGGACTTCAGATGCCCGGATTGCGGCTGCGACGTCTGCGTGGTCATATCGAAAGAGATCTTCCTCCAGATGGTGAAGGCAGGGCTTGCCAAGGAATAATGTGTGAAAAAATATGCTAAAAGCGAATCCTTAAATATGTTGAATTGGTAATGAACTAATGAACCGAACAGCAAAACCTATACATCCCACTAAACTCGAAGTCTACCCCGGACAATACCCCAACAAGTGGCTCAGGAACCCGGCTCCTGCGGAGCTCATGCCTGATGATTTCAAACGTGTTTTCCCGGGCATCGAGAGCATCACAACGAAAGCCGCTTCTCTCCCTAAGCACATCCGCGGGGATACCAATCCCGGCAATCTGGACACGCTCCTGCAGGTCGCGAAATGGCTGGGCCCGGCCACGGTCCTCGAATTAGGAACCTTCCGAGGAAGAACGACACTGGGCTTTCTCGAAAATACCAATGCCGATATAGTGACTGTCGATCTGCCCTTGGGGATACAAACGAAAGTCCCGCCTTTCGGCCCTGATCTGGAATACATCCGGACTTGTGAAAGGCCCGTCCTTTTCAACGTCAACAACTCTCGTATCCGCCAGGTATTTGTGGATTGCACGGACAGCGACGCGCTCTCAGCGAGCATGAGAGAAACTTTTGGTGCAACCACCATCGATTTCGCGTATATCGACGCTGCCCATACCTCCGAGGGGGTCATCGTTCCGTTCACCACCCTGCTTCCGATGATGACCTCCGGCGGGATCATCGCATTCGATGATTATATGAAGTCGACCTACGCAGACCTGACCGCGGCGATCTGCCGTCTTTCGCGTGAGGGCTACGTGTTCTATTCCATCGCATTCCTCAATCCGAATGGCCATGGCACGACATCGACGGTGTTCTTCATCAATGATCCGTTGTGCAAAAACAGGGACTGGAAGAACGAATGACCTGGTTTTTCTTATTTCGTTTATTATATTAGAATTTCTAATAATATTCTGTATCTAATCATTTTGTGCTGGGTTTCCAATCGAAGGCCGTCGCGCTTGGATGAAAAGATTTCAATTACTGATATCTTTTAGAATTTCCAATATACTGTTAGATAAGATAAACAGCCGTCAAATCCTACGACGTTAAATCCATTTTTCGGGCCTATTTTCCTATGGAAGCCTATCTGCACGAGCGCTGGACACCACGTTTGTCTAGTGTAAATAAGTGTAGAAAGAAGAAATGTTTAAATACGCGAGCCAGCATAAACAGTGCAGGTGATGATTTTGCCAAAGCAGAGACTCACAAGAACAAAAATAGTCAAAGCCACAGTAACCACACCGGCTGCAGCACCAAGACCGTTCAAAAAACAAGAAGCTGTCAAACCCCTATTCCTGACACCGGTTGAAATCAGCCGGATACCCAGGCTCGCGGTCCCGGAAGGCCTCACGTGCGTCGCGAAGTGCCCTCTCGGCATGAACAGGAACGAGTTCGTAAGCGCGCTGGCGCGCGGGGGGTTCAATACGACGAGCACGAGTAGGTCTTATTTCGTTTCCCTAAGCGACTCCACCATCCTCGCTGCAACATCCCACGCGCTCGCAGAATTTCCCGACGCCAGATGCATGACAGCATCATTACCCAGCCATATGGCCGGGCCGAGCTTCGTTCCTTTTCCTGGAAGGACCAAAGGAGTATTATAAGCCCGCGAGCGAGTAGTGTTCACGATGTTCGAAAAAACAGAGATTAGAAAGATTGCTCTCGTGGATCGCGCGATTCATAGTAAAAACTGCAGCGTAGTGGACTCCGGGGAGCGCCGGGGCGTTTACAAAGAAGGCAGAACAATCGGTTTCGTCCGCGTCCACAGGCTCGGGACACCGACTGTCTTTTTCGAAGAAGGTTACCATCCGTTCATGGAGGGGATACGAAGAGAGATCCAAAGGGATTATACTGTGCGCTATGTAGAAATCCGTCCATCCGATTCCCCAAAAGCGACTGAGGCGCATTGGTCTGATTTTTTGCGTGCCACTCAAGTATAACATCTATTCGGTAAACCGTTTCCTTCTTTTCAAAACCGTATAAGTAAACCATGGGTCGTGCATTTTTCCTGGTTTTGGCCCCATGGTACACTATCACGATATTGAGCGAGGAATCCTGAACCCGGAATACGGCTTACACGGGGAAGACAGGGCAAAAGAAGGGAAAACCGATCTTTTAGGGTGATTCAGGTTTACTGTCTTGAGGTTGGGATGGTGGTGGTTTACTTAATTGGTATTTTTTAACAATTTTATTCACTAGGTCTGTTGTTTCATTTATTTTTTTAAATGAATATCTAGGCAGCCCGCTAATCCCTTCCATGTTTAGAAAAAGTTCGCTCATATGATCTCTATGCGCGCCTCCAAAAACGGGACGCAGTATCTTTTCATACTCATCGAGTTCTTTTTTGGAATATGTGCTATGCTCTTTAGAGTTCTTCCAAACATTACTGAATTGAGCGTGCACTGACTTACATAGTTCATGATAAAGATCCGATATACTCTTTTCATCTTCTGCATCCCAGCGCACTTTCTTACGCCAATCTCTCGGCAGCTCATCGCTGAGTTTTAGATTCAAGTCGCGTCTTATCAACAATTCAATTATCTTTCTACATGCATCAATTGATTCGTAATAAAATTCAAAAACAAATAGTCGTATAGCAATCAGATACTGAATTTTAATGAACGTCATGCACTCTGAATCTCGGTAATTAAATGGTTCATTGAGATCTTTACTATCTAACTTAGTGAATATATTTGCTACTTCTAACATATCTGAACGCACGGAACTGTCACAACATTTTCCAATCTGCATAATAATAAGCCATTCCGGGTTATCCAGAAAGTTGCTCTGTTTTACGATTTTTTCATAATTTAAGGTACTCTTTACGTAGTGCCAGTACAGTTGGTCGATCATGCTCGCTTTTTTGGCAGTGCGACTTTTTTTATCTGGTTCTGACATTTTCTCAATCTCTTTTATCTTTTCAATCATTCTTTTAGAATACCTGTATTTTAACCTTTCTTCCTCGCCAGCTTCATCACTTCCTTCATGAACGCCGGCAAATCCCCCGGATACCTGGACGTCACGAGATTGCCGTCCACCACGACCTCGGCATCGACGTAATCCGCCCCGCCCTTCTTGAGCTCGTCCGGAACACCGTCTCCCCAGAAGGACGTCATCTTCCTTCCCTTGACAAGGCCGGCGGATATCAGCGTGTATGGCCCGTGGCAGATGGCGACGACAGGCTTCTTCTTTTCCATGAACGCCTTGGCTATCTTCTGGGCAATGGGACTCTTCCGAACAGTGGTCGGAGCCCCGTCAGGCGCGCCTCCTGGCAAAAACAGCATGTCGTATTTCGCCGGATCCACTTCATCGAACGTCTTGGTTATCTCGAACTCGTAGCCGTGCTCGCCCTGGATATGGCCTTTCTTGGGCCCTGCGACGTCAACCGAGATCCCCTCCTCGAGCATCCTGAAAAGAGGGAAGAACAGCTCCATGTCCTCGAATACGTCCGCCGTAAGGATTATCGCTTTCTTGACTGCCATGCCATCCACTCCAATCATTTTTTTTAAATTACTGCTCCCTCACCCACCTTTCATACTCCTTGTGGTCCCCAACGAAATAAATCTTTCGTGCCTTTCGCTCCTCGAAGGATTTGTAGCAAATCCGGTACTGCCCGACTTCTTCTACAAAGAAATCAACACCGAAGTGCAGGTGGCGCCCGGGCAAACCAGTTTTAATCTGCATGATTTTTTTCCATATCCTTTTCTGAATATCAGAACTGAAGTTTTCGAAATGTTTATCCCATTTTGGATCATATTCTATGGAATACATATCAGACATCTCGAAGATGAGGATACTTCTTAAGTACCTCAGCTTCAGAAAGAACTTTTCTTTTTCCGGCAGCAATCTCTTTGTCAATTCTCTGCATCTTCTCGACTGCGAGGCGATCGAGCTCGTCTTCTCTCTCCAGGTGGTGCTCCCGGTAATCAAGAAGCGCCAGCCTGATCGCTTCGGTTCTGCTCGCTGCACGGCCACGGTGGATTATTTCGTCAATGGTATCTGCGACATCCCCACTAAACTGCGCATGGACATTTATTGTATTTTTCATGTATCTCTATTGTACTACAGATATATAAATAGGTTTCGGTTGCGTACCTTGCAGGCCTGTCATCTCATCGCCGCCTTCAGCTTCTTTATATCCAATTTCTTCATCCTCAGCAGCGCGCCCATCACTTCTTTTCCCTTAGGACCGCTCAGCATGTTATCCAAGGCAGCGGGAACGACCTGCCAGGACACGCCGTACTTGTCCTTGAGCCAGCCGCACTGGCTCTCCTTCCCGCCCTGGGTGAGTTTCTTCCAATAATGATCTATCTCGGCCTGCGTCCTGCAGCTCACCACGAACGAGATGGACTCGTTGAACTTGAATATCGGACCGCCGTTCAAGGCAGTGAAATCCTGGCCATTGAGCCGGAACGCGACGGTCAGAACCGACCCCGCGGGCATTCCCGCGACGTTGGCGCTTTCTTCGTCGTAGCGGGTCATCCCGACAATCTTCGAGTTCGGGAAGACGGACGTATAGAACCTGGCGGCTTTCTCTGCATCCTTGCCGAACCAAAGGAACGGTGTTATCTTCTGCATGATATCACTTCTCTTTTCCAAGATTTTTCATCCACTCGTGCGCGTACACTTCCGCATCCCCGCTCGTTATTGCGTAGAGTATCCGCTCCGCGACATGCTCCGCGGTGTCCTCCTTCTGCGGCAGCTCGCCGTCCCACGCGGGCACGGAGTCCTTTATCGTGTTCGCCTCGAAGTTCGTGGCCGTGGCGTACGGGTAGATGACGCTAACTACTATTTTGTCCTTCCTGAGCTCCTCCCGTGCGGTCAGGCTGATGCCAACGAGCGCCCTTTTCAAAGATGAGTATGCTCCCATGTTGGGCCAGCTCGCGAGTGCGGTGGCGGAACTGACATTGACTATAGCGCCCCCTCCTTGCTTCCTCATCAGCGGCACGACCTCCTGCATGGCCGCCAAAGGCCCCACGACATCCAAATCAAAGATGCGGTGGTACGTCTCCAGGTTTATCTCCTCTATCGGAGCGTCATATCCCTGGCCGGCGTTATTGATGAGCATGTCTATCCTTCCGAAATGCTCCACCGCCTGCCTGACCATAGCCTTGATCTGCGGCACCGACGTCATGTCCGCCTGGATGGAAATAGACCCGGGAAGCTCCTTTGCGAGCGCGTCCAGCTTGTCCTTAGAACGGGCCGCTAAAACGAGTTTCGCGCCCTGCTTGGCAAGGAGCCTGGCAGTGGCCAATCCTATGCCTGATGAAGCTCCTGTGACGATTACGACCTTGTTGGAGAGTTCCATGGGTATCGCTCTCCTTTGAAGTATTTTAACCTTAGCCTACTACAGATCGGGTCGCTTAGAACTCGTCTAAAACGCAGCCCCCTCTCGCTATCGCCCCGTCCAGGATCATCCTGACGCCTTTTGCCAGGGCTCTCTCGCACGAGCTGCAGAAGTCCAATCCCCTCGCGGCCTGGTCCAGGAAGCGGTCCAGGCTCTTTTTATTGGGCCTTAGGAGGCAGCCGTCATCATCGCAGTGGGCGTCCCGGTCCATCAGAAGGTGGCCTATCTCGTGCATCGTGAGGGACACTATCTGCTTTTCCCTAGAAGGGGCGTCTGTCCGTGAGATCGGAATGCTGTCGATCACGGCCGTTGACACGAAAGCGAATGAAGCGAACCGGCTTGAGCCCATGACTTCCCTTTTGTTTTGGCCTTCCCTTGTGAACAGGCGTTGGGCCGTGATGCCGACCCCGAGACTGTCCCTCGGGGAAATGGATTCGCGTATCCTCTCGAGGGTCCTTTCTTCGCTTAATTCGCTGATGAGATGGGCCTCCGGGTGCGCGAGCACGTCCCTCACGAACGCGCTGTACCGGACGGTGCGCAAGGTGTCCCTGTCAATCGGCATGACGTCGCATTCCACACCGTAGCTCCTGAACCTGTGCGCGGCCTTCAAGGCTGCCGCGACGTCCTCCTTACGGACGGATTGGGATGCGAATAGCCTGAGCTGGACGTCTCTCATGATCATATTATGTCAGAAGAAGTATATAAATATGTCTATTTACAGCCCTACGGCGTCCAAACCCCAGTCCTGGACCACAGCGACCCCGTTCTTGATCATCCTGATGCCTCTCGCCAGCGCTTTCTTGCAGGAGCCGCAGAAGTCCAGCTCCTTGTCGATTGCATCCAGCATGCGTTCCACGCTATTCCTATTGGGCCTTGCGATGCAGCGTTCGTCCCAGCAGCCGTTCCGATCCATCAGGGCACGGCTTATCTCGTACTTCGCAACTGCTTCGATCAACTTGTCCTTGGGGACCGAGGTTAGTATGGTGGGCAGGTCCTGGTCTATTATGGCAGTGGACAGGAAAGCGTACGAACCGAACACGCCGGTGCCGAACACGTCGACCCTCATGTCGGAGTGCCTCCTTGCGAACAGGTTTTGCGTCGTGATCCCCACTCCGATGTAATCCCTTGGGAAAACGAGTTCCCGGAACATGCCGAACGTCCTTTCCCTCAGATCGTTGATGGCGTGGGCATCCGGCCGCCGGAGCACGTCCCTCACGAACGAGCTGTACCGGACGGCGCGCAGATTGCTCTCATCCGCCGACCTGATATCGTAACCGATCCCGTATCCCTTGAAAACGCGCGCGGCGCTTTCGACCGCCCTGACTTCGCACTCACGGACTGGTCCGGATGCCAATAGCATGAGTCGTACATTCTTCATTATTATAACATGTCAAAATAAGCATATAAATGTGCTCATCTACGGCCTGACATCGGCAAACCAGCCAGGAATCCTCACCCTTTTTTCGCTTTCCTGGCCTTGGGAGCGGGTTTCGCTGCGTTTTTCTTCATCAGGTCCGCATAAAGCACGTAGGAGTAGGCCACGGCCGCCAATATCGCCAGGAGGAACAGCGCGAAGACTATCAGGATGGTATAAGCCGGCAGGAGCACCGTGAAGAGCATCAGTATCCCTGCCACCTTGAACGCCGTGGCGCCGAACCTGTGCGTCTTGTCCCAGACCTCGTCGCTGGAGAGCGTCCAGGGCGTGCGTATGCCCACGAACCAGTTCCTCTTCACCTTGTCGAGAAGGAGGCCGATGCAGAAGAAGAGGCCGCCGAGCAGTATCGGGATGGTGAGGCTGAAGCTTATGATAGTCCCCATGTTCCAGAGCACGGTCTGGAGGTATACGAGGAACAGGAACGCAGTGACCACGAGCGCGAAGCCGAAATAGGCGGTCTTGGACTTCTCTATGTTGGCGCGCAGCGGGTCTATAATTGGAAGGATGCCGAATACGGCCAGCAGCACGGTCAGTATCACCGGGAACAGGAACGCGCCGAAAATCTTCGGCATGTATCCATCTGGTTGTCCGGACAAGCCCCAGTGCGTTGCCACCGGCTCGGGTAGCGCGGTATACGCGTACGCCCCTATGATGAACGACAGCACGACCAATATCATGGCCGCTTTGAACTGGTTTTCCATTTAGGATTCTCCGTCTCAGTCCGCTTCCGCGAGCTTCTTCTTGAGCAGCGCCAGCTCGTCGTGGAGGGCGTGGTTCTTCTTGAGGGGGTCCATGCGCGCCTTCTCCTCAAGCTCCTCGATCTTCTTCTTTATGTTGGCTACTTTCCTCGAGAGGTCCTTTTTGCTCATTCCCATGGAATCCCCTTCCCAGTAAAACCTTTAAAGCCTCCCGTTCGAACTCATTACTGGTGGAATCATGAACACTACAGAGCATCTGGCACAGGGCTTCATAGGAGAGTCCATGGCGAGGAACAGGTACACGATGTACGCCAAGGCCGCGCGCACCGAAGGGTACGAGCAGATCAGCGGGCTCTTCCTGGAGACCGCGGAGAACGAGCGCATACACGCGAAATGGTTCTTCAACATGATGAACGAGGCCGCCGCCAAGCAGGGCGTGCCGAAGATAAAGGTGGATTCCGACGTCCCGAACGTCCTGGGCGACACCGTGGCGAACCTCAAGGCCGCGATAATGGGCGAGCACCACGAGTACGCGGAGATGTACCCGGAGATAGCCGATGTCGCGCAGAAGGAGGGATTCCCCCTGGTCGCAGGCCGCGTCCGCGCCATCATGAAGGCCGAGATGCACCACGAGGGCAGGTACCAGAAGCTCCTCGACGTGATAGAGAAGGGGACGATCTTCAAGAAAGGCGGCAAGATATACTGGGTGTGCAGGGAGTGCGGATACATCCACGAGGCCAGCGAGCCGCCGCTCAAGTGCCCGTCCTGCGACAACCCGAGGGCGTTCTTCCAGGTACAGTCCGAGAACTACTGATTTTTTTATTTTCCTCTTATTATCCGAAAAATCAGGCCCTGAAAAAATAATGTAATAAAAAAAAGAGAATCTAGTCTTAGTAATTGCTGCGCATGGGCGGGGGCTTCGCGGGGAACGTGGTCATGTTGGTGGTGACCACGTGCCAGAGGTTGTTCGCCCCGTCCCCGGTCACGGTGTCAGGCTGGCCGTCGAAGGAATCGAGGTAGAGCGGCATGCCGTTGTAGGTGACCTGGATCAGGCCGTCCGCGCGCACCACGGTGGCCAGCTTGCCAGGCAGTCCGCTCACGTCCGTGGTGTAGCCGGAGGACAGCACGAGCGGCGGCCATGCCGACTTGCAGGTGTAGAGGCAGGTGGGCGTGCTGAGCGAGTCGTCGGAATACACGTACAGCGCATATCCGTAGGCATTGGTCAGGATGTCCCCGTACTGCGTGGTGTGGTACACCTGGACCACGGGTTTCGTAATGTTGGTGACCGGCACTGGCGCCGGTATCGCCGGCGGCACTATCAGGCCCGTGCATCTCCAGTTGACCTCTCCGGTCATGTTCTCGCCTATCACGCACGCCGGGGAGCAGCCGGACTTCACGGTGTCCAGGTCTATCCACCAGGTCGCGGTGTAGTTGTTGTACATCGAGACGTTGGTCAGGTTGCCGACAGAGAGGCAGTCGCTTATGCTCATGGACTCCGCCTCGGAGACGGTCATCGGCCTAGGGAAGAAGCTGATGTTGGGCTGGGCCACGAACCACACGCCCAGGATCCCCTCCCCGTTCACATCGCCGGCTTTCTGGTCAGCGCTGTAATAGTAGAGCGGCATCCCGTTATAGGTGGCCTGGCTCGTGCCGTCGGCCCTCTGGATGGTGCCTAGAGTGCCGGAAAGGCCCTGGCCGACCGCGCTGCCGTTAAGCGGGGGCCAGATCCCGGCGCACCTTCCTGCGCAGTTGGATTCGTTTATCCCGTCGGTCGTGAAGATATAAAGCGCCATCCCGTTGCCGTCGACCAAAATGGTCCCGAGCGAGGGGTTTGAAGCAGTGCTCACGGTCACGGGCTTCGGAACGACAGGAGTGACATTCGCGGGCGGAGTCACGTTCGCGGTCGGCGGCGCGGTATTGTTCGCGACCGGCGTCACGTTTGTCGTGGCCGAGGTATTGTTGCTTACAATCTGCGGCGTCTGGGTGCAGCCCGCGCTCAGAAGCAGCAGCGCCGCACAGAACATGAGAAAGAATTTTTTCACCATTATCACCTGAATCGGATTGCCTTGCAAGCATTAAAAATATGCCGGTGGGCGACTTTCGGAGCGGGAAAGCGGTTATAAACCTTAATCCTGAATCCATAGCCATGGCCAAGAAAGCGGTGGAGGATGCGTCGTTCGCTGCAGGGTGCTTCTGGGGCGTGGAGGAGGCGTTCCGCTGCACGAAGGGCGTGGTCGAGACCGAGGCCGGCTACATGGGCGGGACCACGAAGAACCCGACTTATGAGGAGGTCTGCACAGGCGAGACCGGCCACGCGGAGACCGTGCACCTCAAATTCGACCCGAAGCAGATATCCTACGGCAAGCTCCTGGACATCTTCTGGAGCATCCACGACCCCACGCAGCTCAACCGCCAGGGACCGGACTTCGGTAGCAACTACCGCTCGATTATCTTCTATTATTCGCCGGAGCAGAAGAGGCTCGCGACAGAATCCAAGGAGAAACTGGCGAAATCCGGGAAATACAGGAACGACATCGTGACCGAGATAATCCCGGCAGCGGAGTTCTGGCGCGCCGAGGAGCACCACCAGAAATACGAGATGAAGACCGGAAGGAAGGTATGCTGAGACTGGCAGAAGCTTTATAGGATTTTGTTGTCTAATATGTAAGGGACTATGGACGAGGAGCAACTGGCCATTCTTATCAAGAGGATTACCGATACGGTAGACAAGGAGGGGAGACGGTCCGCCGTCCTTGACCTCCGCTCCGCGATGGAGACTGCGCAGGAGCTCTCGTACCTCCAGGAGCACGCCGTAGAGCCCCTCGCCAGCCTTCTTTCAGACCCGGACGTGGAGCTCGCTGCCAGCGCGATGGCCACGCTCGAGGCCGCCAAGGCAGCAGGGATGTCGATAGACGCCGCGGTCCCAGCGATGCAAGAGGCGCAACTCCCCATTCTTATCTGGAGGATCAGCGATACGGCAGACACGGAGGGGAGGCAGTCCGCAGTCCTCGACCTCCGCTCCGCGATGGAGACTGCGGACGTGGGACATAAGAAATACCTGCAGGAGCACGCCATAGAGCCCCTCGCCAGCCTTCTTTCAGACCCGGACGTGAAGCTCGGTGCCAGCGCCATGGCCACGCTCGAGGCCGCCAAGGCAGCAGGGATGCCCATAGACGCCGTGATCCCCGCGATAGCCCGGGCGTCCACGCACAAATCCTACATCGTGCGGATTTCCGCCATAAGGAGCGTCGGCCCTTTCGTGAAGGAGAGGCCCGAGCTCGTGCCAGTGCTGCTCGAAGCGCTAGGCGACATGTCCTCGGTCGTGGCGAACAGGGCCATCGAGCCGCTGGAAGGCTTCATAAAGCGCTGCGAGGACAGGAAAAAGCTCGAGACAATGAGGGCGCGCGCAAGGGAGATGCTCAAGGACGCCAAATCGGAGCAGTTGAAGAGGGCGATGACGCTCCTCGACATCAGGATCTGCGAGCTCGACTATCCGAAGCTCAGGCCGCGCGAGCGCGCAGCCGCGAAAGTCGGGAATTTCGGCAGGCGAATAAAACTCGCCTTCCAGGGCTAGCGCGTTTTACAAAAGCGCTCAGCGCACCCATCTCACCGAGTCCGTGATGGCGGCCATGAACTTCTGCCTCGATTTCATCGGCGCGTGCATGACCACGAAGACCTTCTTCGAGCCGAAGAACAGGTCGAACACCACGATGCCGTCCGTGCAGGTCTCATGCCTGTCCGTGTAATCCGCCACGCGCTTGATCCTGCTCCTGCCGGCTGCGGCCGTCTTCTCTATCTCGTGGCCGTAGCAGGCGTGTCCGAACGCCTTCTTCGTCAGCTCGCCGAAGGACTTGAAGAAATCCTGGTCCTTCGAGAATATGACGAACGTGTAATCCTTCTCATTCCCCACTCCGGAAACCTTGAGTTTCATGTCGATACCTCCAAACCTACTTCAGCTCCACGGTCTCCCCCAGCACCGGCACGTGGGTGTCGAAGCCGAGCTTGTCCAGGGTCTTCTCCAGGCCCAATGACGAGCTCTCCTCCCCATGGACGATGAACAGCTTCTTCGGCTTCTCCTTGAAGCCCGAGGCCCACCTGACCAGCTCCTTCGAATCGGCATGCGAGGAGAAACTGTCTATCTGGCGCACCTGCGCCTTCACCGCGACCTCCATGCCCATCATCCTCACGACGTCCGCGCCCTCGAGGATGACCCTGCCGAGCGAGCCCTCGGCCTGGTACCCCACGAAGAGGAGCGTGTTCTGCGATTTCCACAGGTTGTACTTGAGATGGTACCTTATGCGCCCGCCTGTGCACATGCCGTTGCCCGCGATTATCATGCACGGCTTCGGGTAGTCGTTCATGGTCTGGGAGTCCTGGGAGGTCTTGAGGTATTTGAGGTTCTTGAAGCCGAACGGGTCCTTGAACTCCTCGCGGAGGGACGCGCTGAAATAATCCATGTTCCTGGTGAAGACGCGGGTGGCGTCTATGGCGAGCGGGCTGTCCAGGAAGACGTTCTCGCTGGGGAGCTCCTTGTCCCGGGCCATCCGGTGCAGGTAATAGAGCAGCTCCTGGGTCCGCTCCACTGCGAAGGATGGTATGAGCAGCTTGCCCCTTCTCTTGAACGTCTCCTCCACTACTTGGGAGAACATGTCCCCGCGCGTCTTGATCGCGCTGTGGAGCCGGTCCCCGTACGTGGATTCTATGAGCACGTAATCCGCGTCACCTATGAGCGTGGGGTTGTCCAGCAATGGGGTGTCCCACTGGC
The DNA here is from genome assembly GCA_963714085.1 of uncultured Microcaldota archaeon. Classification (GTDB taxonomy): domain Archaea; phylum Micrarchaeota; class Micrarchaeia; order Anstonellales; family Bilamarchaeaceae; genus CAILMQ01. The sequence continues at coordinate 38,494 of OY970229.1, forward strand.
CCAGGTCTCCGGAGAACACGAGCTTCCGCGTCTTCCCTCCCTCGGTCGCGTGAAGCTCTATTATGGCCGAGCCCAGGATGTGCCCGGCGTTCCGGAACCTCATCCTCAGCCCGTCGCTGATGTCGTAGGGCGAGTCGTACGGGACCGGGCTGAACAGGCGGCACGCTGCCTTCACGTCCTCGATCTTGAAGAGCGGCTCCCTGGGCGGAAGCCCGAGCCTCAGGCGCCGCTTGTTCTCGTGCATCGTGTCGTCCTCGTTCACGTGCGCGGAGTCCTCGAGCATGATCTTGGCCAGGTCTATGGTCGGCGGTGTCGCGATTATCTTCCCCCTGAAGCCCATCTTCACCAGTTTGGGTATGAGTCCTGAATGGTCTATGTGGGCGTGGGTGAGGAGCAGGCACGAGATGTCCTTGGGCCTGAACCTGAACGGTTCGTAATTAAGCCGGTTTATGTCCTTCGCGCCCTGGAACATCCCGCAGTCGATGAGTATCTTCTTCCCCGCGGCTTCAAGCAGGTAGCATGAGCCGGTGACTATCCGGGCCGCCCCGTTGAACGTCAGCTTCATATGCCTACTTCCCCGGCACGGTTTAAAGCCTTTGCCGGTCCGCTTCAGGAGGGCCTGGCCTGCTCGGCGCCGGTGGCGACCCACCTGCTGTTGTTCAGCTGCATCTGGTAGCTCTGGTTTATCCACTGCGCGCTCCGTGCCACGTTGGAGAGCTCCACTTCGTCTATCGTGCCGTTGAAGGTGCAGTTGGTCTGGCTGTCCGCCGAGTAGGCGATCCTCATGGGCGTGGCGTAATAGGTTATGTTCCCGGACAGCGAGGACGAGTTCGCGGACAGCGCGCCGTCGATATAGACCTTCACCGCGCTCCCCGAGTTCCAGGTCATGGCCAGGTAGTGCCATGCGTTCAGGGTTATGCTGCCGGCGGTGACCTCATGGCTGGTTCCGTTGACATTGACACCGGCGTCGATGTTCCTTCCGGTGCCGTTCTGCTCCAGGGCGTAGGAGATGTACGGGGCCACGTTGGTTGTCGGGGTCTTGGACACGATTTTCGCGTAATTCGTATTGCTGTTGGTCCAGTACACCCAGGCAGAGACCGTGATCGCCGTCGCCGGTTCCAGGCTGTTCGCGCGGCTCACATTGATGAAATCGCTGGTCGTGTTGAACTTGAGGCTGCCGTTTATCTGCCCTGCGACCTGCTGTGAGAGCGTCATGGAGCCGTTCGTGGTGCCGTTGTTGCCGTTGGGGGTGCTGTCCTTGATCTGCGGCGCGGTCCCCGCCGGGTTCTGGCTCATGTGCCATACCCCTCCGAACGTAGAGCCCCAGACTCCGCTTGCGTTCTGCCCCGAGCCCACCGCGGTGTTGTTCTTGTAATACACCGAGATGGTGGTGTTCGCCGCGTTGAGGGTCGGGACACCCACCCAGATGATTGCGCTCGTCGCCGTGTAGTTCTCTATCTCGTATGGCAGCAGGGTCCCGCCGTTGTTGCAGCTGGCGTTGTAGAACCTGAGGTCCGAGTAATTGGCCTGCATGTCCGAATCATACGCCAGGTTGACCACCGCCGGGAAGTTCGCCTGGCTGGAGCCGCTGACACTGGCTATCGTGATGTTTCTGCACCTGTCGAGCGACGCGTTGGCCCACTGGCCCGGAGAGGACACGTTCACCGTGAAGCTCCTCGTCGCCGAGGCGCCGGAGTTGTTCGCATTGTCCTTGCACTGGACATACCAGGCGTGGTTCCCGTTGGCCAGGCCGCTGATGTTGAATATCGCCGCGGTGTTGTTGGCAGTCGAGGAGTTGGTCTGCTTCAGGACCCCGTCCAGGAATATGGAGCAGCTCATCACCGGAGCCAGGTTGTCGATGGCCGTGAAGTTGAACGCCACGGTCGAGGTGTTGAATGCCGAGGCGTTGGCCGGGGAATTGAGGCTTACTATAGGTGCGGTTGTGTCCACGGTTAAGTTCCTGGTCGCGCTAGTGCCGGTATTGCCGGCCGAATCATTGCATGAGACGTACCAAGTGTGGGCTCCGTCCGGAGTGGATGCGCTGATTATCGTAGTGGTGTTCCTCTGGACCGATGCATTGGAGCCTATCTGCGAGCCGTCGCGGAACAGGGCGCAGCTCGTGGTCGATGAGAGTGCGTCCGTCGCAGTGAAGCTGAATGCTATTGTCGAGTAGTTGAGCAGGGCTCCGGAGGGTGGCGAATTCAGGGTGACCGCAGGAGCGGTCGTGTCCACAGTGAAATTGCTGGTCACGCTCTTGGCGGTGTTGTTCGCGCTGTCCGTGCACTGGACGTACCAGGAGTGGCTGCCGTCAGCCATGCCGCTGACGTTGAAGACGGTCACGGTGTTGTTAGCCACGGACGGGTTGTTCTGGTTCAGGACGTTGTCCAGGAATATGGAGCAGCTCATGGCCTGGGTCGTATTGTCCGTGGCCGTGAAATAGAAGGCGGCCGTGGAGGAGCCGAGAAGTGCGCCTGAAGCCGGGGAGTTGAGGGTCACTGCCAGGGGCGGCGGTACGTAGGCCAGGACGACTGCGCTGGCGTTCTGGTTCCAGGTCGTGGTCCCGTCCGTGGCCGTGCACTGGAATATCCAGCTCTGGCCGTCCGCGAACGAGGTGGTGAGGTTGTTGACGAGGTAGTTGGTCCCGCTGGAGCTGCTGTTGGATATGCTGAAATAGACGTCCTGGTCGTAGACGTCCGCGGCCGTGAAGTCGTTGGTGGCCGTGCTGTCGGTGCCGACGCTCACCCAGGACGAGCCGTTGTAGCAGAATTTGGACGTTTGGGAATAATTGGTCGTCGTCGCTGTGCTGTAATAGACCGTGAGATTGACATAGTCGACTTCGAGGACCCTGCTTCCGGTTCCGGTCATGCGCGAGGCCGAGAATGCGATGCCTGAGCTTGCGTTGTCGATGTCGCCGGGCGACCATTGGGCGCCCCACAGGTCCGTCGAGCTGCCATAAAGCGCGGTTATCTCGCTGTTCTGCGGCCAGGCGCTGGCGTTCTGGTGGTTCGTGCCGCCTATGGCGCCGTCCTTCACCAGATAGACCCCGGTGTCGTTGGCCGTCGTTGAATTGGTGTTCTTGTCTATCCGTGCCTGGATGCCGGTTATGGTGGCGCCGGCAGGGATGCTGAAACCGAAGTTCGTCACTTTGAGATAGACTGTCTGCTGCTGGGAGCCGTTGCCCGGGCTCGTCGCTATGGCGTATATGGCGTCGGAGGAATTGGCGTTGCGCGGGTTGGCCCAGCTAAGAGAGCCGACCGAAGTGTCGTTCGCGAAGGTTCCTCCGTTGGCGCTTGCCGAGAGCTGCTGGCTGCCTGTCGAGGAATTGCTGTTGTTGGCCGTTATCCTGAGCTGGATCGTCGCCCGGTCGGCGCAGGCTGCGGGTAGCGTGACGTTGCTGGTGGCCAGCTTGCCATGCTTGGTCTGCCAGAGCGTGACATTCGTGCTGTTGGCCGGGTTGGTATAGTTCCAGTAGAACGAGGCGCTTGAAAATGCAGTATAGGAGGCTTTGGTGGAGTAGTTGCCGTCGTTTGCGTTGGCCGGGTTGGTGAAGCCGCTATCATAGGCGAAGGCCTTGCCGGCCGTTCCGATCATGATGGCCGGTGTCAGGGACGAGAACGCGCCCGAGGCGTTCGCGGCGCCGTTCACGAACCATGTGTAGTTTATCGCATAGGCGCCTGGGCCGGCCGGGGTGATGCCGCAGTAGCCGGCTATCCCGGAGACGGTGCTCGCGTCGAGCGTCCCGGCCGGGCTGGTCGTCACGTTCAGGGCCGTCGCGTTCAGCGAGCCGCGGTTTGTGAGCGGAAGGTAGTCCACGCTCGGGCCGCCGGGGACGGGGTATGTAGTATTCCCGATGCCGCTTCCATCGGTGCACACTCCGGCATAATCCGAATACCAGTTCCCTCCGGTGCAGCTGCCTCCTACGATGTTCCGGTTCGAGCAGTCCTCGGTCTTGTTCCAGGAGTCCGCGCCGTCGTCATGGGCCACCCCCTGGCTCCCTGTGGCGTTGAAGACGTTGTTGTAGACGAAACTGTTCGGGGACGCTGTCACGTATGCCTGGTATGCCGAATTGTTGTAGGCGGTGTTGCCGGCGAGGGTGCTGCTGGAGGCGCCGCTGATGTAGAAGCCGTATTGCGAGTTGTCGTAGGCGATGTTGCTGGCGAGCCTGTTGCCGGTGCTGTCGATGTAGCCGCCTTGGAGGAGGAAGCCGTCCACGGAATCATAAGCGATGTTGTTGGTGATGCTGTTGTGGTTGGAATTGGAGTCCACGAAGAAGTCGTATTGCGAGTCGTCGTGGGCGACGTTGCCCGTGATGTTGCTGTCCGAGCATCCGCTCAGGTAGAAGCCGTATGGCGAGCCGTAGGAGGTGTCGGAGACTAGGGCCGTGAAGTCCCCGGCGCCCAGGTCGAAATCCTCTTCGGCATTGTTATGGGCCGTCACATTGCTTATCACGCTGCCGTTGAAAGCGCCCCCGTAGACGCCGTAGCTGTAGCCCGATATGCTGGGGCAGTTCTCCACAGTGACGTTGCTGATGGGGCCCATGGGGCTGAACAGCATGATGCCGTAAGTGTAGCCCGCGGTGCCGTTATTGGTGATGCTGTGGCCGTTGCAGTTGAAGACCACGTTAGACGTCGTGATGTCCACGCAGGCGGTGCCCGGCTCCGGGAGTACGGTGTTCGGCGCTCCGGTGTCGTCCGCGCTCTGGGTATACGTGCCGCTCATGTTGATGATCGGGCAGTTGATCCGCACCGTGAAGCTCCTGGTGGCGCTCGTGCCGGTGTTGCCCGCGTGGTCGGTGCATTGGACGTACCAGCTGTGGTTCCCGTCGCTTATGCCGCTGATTGTGAAAATTGCCGCGGTGTTGTTGGCCACCGAGGAGTTCGTTCTGGCTCAGGGCATTGTCCAGGAAGAGGGAGCAGCCCATGGTCGCGGACAAGGCGTCCGTTGCGGTGAAGCCGAAGGCCACCGTGGAGGAATTGAACGACGACCGGTCGGCCGGGGAGTTCAGGATGACCGAAGGCGGGACGGTATCGACGCTGAAGGTGTTGGTTGCGCTTGTTTCCGTGTTGTTCGCGTTATCCGTGCACTGGATGTACCAGGAGTGGGTTCCGTCGGCGATGTGGCTGATCGTGAAGACGGTCGCGGTGCCGTTTGCCACCGAATGGTTGGTCTGGTTGAGCGCCCCGTCAAGGAATATGGAGCAGCCCGCGGTGGCCGAACGCCCGTTCATCAGGGTGAAATTGAAGGCCATGGAAGAGGCGCTCGAGAGCGAGCCATTGCCCGGGGCGTTTAGTATTATGTCCGGCATGCCGTTGAGTTCCAGGACGCCATAGACGGCATCCGCTGCGATGCCGGTTGCGGACAGCGAGTGGGCCATCGTGTTCGGCGAGGCGTTCAGCATCTGCCAGGAAGCTCCATAATCGAACAGCCTCAGCCAGCTCTCGTCATAGCCGTTGAGTTCCGAGGCGCTCCAGCTCCACACTGCGCTGTCTATGCTCGGAGTGCCGTTCACCGCCCTTATAGCGACGAACTTCTGCGCGAAGCTGATGTCGCCGGGCGGCAGGGCGCTCGTGTTCGTGGACCACGAGATGGAATAGGCCTCGCCGGAGCTCACTGTGTCGTTGATGCTCAGCGTGGTGTAGTCCTGCATGGTGCCCGGAGGGCTGTCAAATACCACGCCCGAGAGGTTCAGGATGAGCGGGGAGCCGGAATCGTCCTGCACCAGCACATCCGCGCCATTATCGGACAGGTGCATGCCCTGCACGAATGTATTGTTCGAGTCGTATACCAGCAACCCGGTATCGGAGTTGTTGGATGCGGTGTTGCCCAGGATATCGTTGCCTGGCGAGGAGATGATGTCGAAGCCGTCCGAAGAGCCGTATTCGGTATTGTTCGAGATGGTGTTATTGGTCGAGCCGCCATCCATCTGGAAGCAGGGGCCGTAGGCTGACATGGCATTCTCATTTATCACGCTGCTGTTGGCATCGGTGTAATGCATGCAGTTGGCGTTGTCGACGAGGGAGTTGTATCCGATGGTCTCGCTATCCGAATCATGGATCGCGACCGCCCAGCCGCCGTTATACGCGATGTTGTTGTCCTCCACTGTGTTGAAGTCGGAGTGGTTTTCGAATTTTATCGCCTCTGCGGCGGGGTTGTTCGAGACGTTGTTGTTCAGGACTATGTTGTGGCTGGATTGGGTCCCGAAATAGATGCCGTTCCAGCTTCCGCCCGTGACGGTATTGCCGACGATCTGGTTGCCGCCGGAGTTGACCTCGAAGGAGAGGCCGCGGTCCTGGCTGCCGCCAAGCACGCTGTGGGTGATGGTATTGTCAACCGATCCGTTGGTAAACTCGAAGCCGGAGTAGCCGTTATCCGATGCGGTGTCGTTCGAGAACTGGTCGAACTCGCTGCCGACCATGTAGAAACCGAAAGCGTTCCCGGACGCGTTGTCATTGGTGAAGACGCTGTTGGCCGACTGGTAGACGTATATCCCGTCCGTGTAATTGGATATGCCGGGGCAGTTCTTCACAGTGACGTTGCCTACCGTGTTCAAGAATATGCCGAAGGTCGTTCCAGATGCCCCCCCGGCGTTGATGCTGTGCCCCGCGCAGTCGAAGACCACGTTGGACGAAGCGATTTCGACGCACGCCAGATCCCCGCCGGATATCACCGAGGCGTCATTGGGCGCCCCCACGTAATTGGCTGGCTGGGTGTACGTTCCCGGAGAGGTTATGATCGGGCAGTAGTTCTCCACGATAAGGCGCCTCGCCGCGCTGGTTCCCGTGTTGCCTGCATTATTCGTGCACTTCACATACCACGTATGGTTTCCATCGGGTATGCTATTGACCTGGAAGACGGTCGCGAGGTCGTTGGGAGTATAAGCGTTAGTCTGGCTGAGGACGTTGTCCAGGAAAAGCGAGCAGCCCATCGTCGCGGAGAGGTTGTCGATCGCAGTGAAGTCGAAGGCCACTGTGGATGAATTCGAGATAGATGAATCGGCCGGGGAGTTAAGGGTGACGGATGGGGTGGCCGTATCGATGATGAAGGCCACGGTGCTGTAATAGACCGCACCTTCGGTGGTATTCTCATAGACGGTAAGCGAATGATACCCTATGGGAAGCGAGCTCAGCGTCGTATTGCCACAGCCCGGAAGGGTGACGTTAGGGCCGTTATCCAGCGAATACCAGCAGGAGCTCTGGTTTATGGTCGAATAATCCAGGGGGATGGAAGTGATGTTGTACGAAGAGCCCGACGGGCTCTGGATCGAGATGAAAAGGCCCAGGTTCTGCGTTTGCGTGGAAGCGACGATCCCCAATCCGGTTTCCCAGCAGGTTATGTTCCAGTTGTTCTGCATCCCTAACGGCACAGGGTAGGTCATCACGGTGGCGGTCCCGTTGTCCGCTGAAGTGGTATCGACTATCGCGCCGTTGATATTCAAGTCGCACGTCGAGGTCGGAGAAATCCTGTTGTTGACGCTGAAATTGAACACGGCCGGGCTGGTCGTGATCACGTTCTGCGTTGGCGAGTTCACCGTGATCGTCGGGGCGAAATTAGGCGGTGTTACGCCATTGATGGAATCGGCTTCGACGCCGATGTCGAAACAGCCGAAAGCCGCCCGGAGGTAGCCGTTCTCGCCCCATCCGCTGCCCCAGCTGTTCTTTATTATCCAGTAGCTCGTGTTCGGGTTTCCCGTATCGTTGTAGCCGACCAGAACGACATCATGGTCCGTGAAGGTCGAAGGAGCGGCGCAGTTCAATATCCCCCCGCTGTAATACCATTCGCTCGCATCGGCCACGATATTGAGCGGGCCGTCATTGATGAGTATCTGCTCCAAAGCGGCGTTGCTGAGATCGGCATAATCCTGGAAGCCGGTTATGGTCCAATTCCTGTTCGCGTAGTCCGTGCATCTTTGAGAACATACGTCGGAGTCTCCACTAGACGTATGGTAGTCTCCATAAGGGAAGCAGGCATTATCGACCGTCCCGCTGGTTTCGTAATCCTGCAGCGCTTCAACGGGCCATCCGCCACTGCAACTCCCTGCATTGCCGCACGATATCTCGTCCTGCTCTGACAGGTAAGGCTGGAGCCTGGACTCGTTCATCACCATGTTGTATCTCGCTTCTACGGTGCCTATGGTCCCGAACGCCCAGCAGCTGCCGCACGCGCCCTGGTCCTTTATCGAGGTGATCCAACCCATGGAGGTGTTGAAATAAGGGTAATTCGATGCTGCGTAGATGGTATTGGCCGGGGGGTTCCTCCAATCCCAGTATGAAAACTGAGTCGCATTATACGAGGACTGCATGGGTGCAGCTCGAGATACCGCGCCGACCATCTGGTTCAGCTGCGCTTTCACGGCTCCGGGGGCTATGCTGCCGCCGAGTTCGGAGCTCAGGTTCATCAAGTCCATGACCGGAGTTCCGCTGGTAGTGCTCAACGCGCTGACGCCGCCCGGCGCCCGGGTGCAGGCGGCATATTTGTAATTGCCGTTTGACACGGTCGTGATCCCATAACCGTTTTTTACGCAGTAGGAGAATTTCGCGCCGCATTCCCCGTTCAGGAAAGCCCATGCGTCGCACTGCGTCCCGTCAGGCATGGTGCAGACGCTGTATTCGTTCGAATTGGCATCGGTCTGGACCGCGTAACTGTAGCCGCCGTACCTGCTGTTCATCTCGTTGCAATAGACCGCCGAAGGGTTGGCCAGCGCGAAAACCGTGCCGCAGGAGAGAACCATCAATACCAGGATCGCGGACAGATTTTTCATAGATGACACACCTTAGCATACCTTTTGCATAGACGACTACTCGCGCCTGTTCATGAAACATATCGGCAGATACGGTCTCCTCACGAGGGCTTTGGCTGCTCGGCCCCGAACACGACCCACCTGCTGGTGTTGGCCTCCATCTTGTAGCTCTGGCTTATCCACTGCGGGCTGAGCGAGGTGTTCAGCACCTCCACCTCGTCTATGGTGCCGTTCCATGACTGGGTGAGCTGCATGGCGTTGGAGCCGATGAAGAGGCTTTGGTTGTAGTTGTTTATCGTCCCGCTGGCCGCGGCGCTGCTCTGCAGGGTGCCGTTGACGTACAGGAGCATCGCCGAGCCGTTGTAGACGCCGACGACCTGCTCCCAGGTGCTGGTGCCCGCGGTCGTATTGCTGTATACCATGTCCTGCGCCCCGTTCAGCGTCAGCTCGAACGCATACTTGCTCGGCGTCCCGTCCAGGCTGAGGCCGTATTCCGTGTAGGGGGATGCGGCGCTGGTGTACGGCTTGTACATTATCTTGCCCCATGCGACCTTGCCTGCCTTCGAGTTCACCCACGCCTCTATGGTGAGGTTGCCGCCGGAATGCAGGCTCGGCTTGTTGCTGCAGTTGACATAGCTGGCGCTTCCGCCCGCGAAACTGAGCGCGCCGTCTATCTTCCCGGTCGCGTTCAGCGCCACGCCTTTCCCAGCGCCGTTATCGGCGTGAGACGTGGAGTCCGGGGGATTTGCGTTCTGCATGTGCCACACGGCCATGTAATTCGGGTTCCACACGCCGCTGGCGTTCTGCCCTGAGCCGACTCCGGTGTTGTTCTTGAAATAGACAGAGATGGTGGTGCTCCCGGCGTTGAGGACTGGGATGCCTATCCATATCGTGGCGTTCGTCGCCGTGTAGTTCTCTATCTCGTATGGCAGCAGGGTCCCGCCGTTGTTGCAGCTGGAGTTGTAGAACCGCAGGTCGTAGTAATTGGATTGCATGTCCGTGGTGTTCGTTATCACGACCAATGCCGGGAAGTTGGCCATCCTCGTGCCGCTGGCGTTGAGTATGGTTATGTTCCTGCAGCTGCTGAAGGACGCGTTGGCCCACTGGCCCGGAGAGGACACGTTCACCGTGAAGCTCCTCGTCGCCGAGGCGCCGGAGTTGTTCGCATTGTCCTTGCACTGGACATACCAGGCGTGGTTCCCGTTGGCCATGTTGCTGAGCGTGAGGATCGTCGCGGTGTTATTGGCGGTCGAGGCGTTGGTCTGGCTGCTCACCCCGTCCAGGAATATGGAGCAGCTCATCAGCGGAGCCAGGTTGTCGATGGCCGTGAAGTTGAACGCCACGGTCGAGGTGTTGAATGCCGAGGCGTTGGCCGGGGAATTGAGGCTTACTATAGGTGCGGTTGTGTCCACGGTTAAGTTCCTGGTCGCGCTAGTGCCGGTATTGCCGGCCGAATCATTGCATGAGACGTACCAGGTGTGGGCTCCGTCCGGAGTGGATGCGCTGATTATCGTAGTGGTGTTCCTCTGGACCGATGCATTGGAGCCTATCTGCGAGCCGTCGCGGAACAGGGCGCAGCTCGTGGTCGATGAGAGTGCGTCCGTCGCAGTGAAGCTGAATGCTATTGTCGAGTAGTTGAGCAGGGCTCCGGAGGGTGGCGAATTGAGGGTGACCGCAGGAGCGGTTGTGTCCACCGTGAAATTGCTGGTCGCGCTCTTGCCGGTATTGCCGGCCGAATCATTGCATGAGACGTACCAGGTGTGGGCTCCGTCCGCAGTGGATGCGCTGATTACCGTCGTGGTGTTCCTCTGGACCGATGCATTGGAGCCTATCTGCGAGCCGTCACGGAACAGGGCGCAGCTCGTGGTCGATGAGAGTGCGTCCGTCGCAGTGAAGCTGAATGCTATTGTCGAGTAGTTGAGCAGTGCTCCGGAGGGTGGCGAATTGAGGGCCACTGCCGGCGCGGTTGTGTCCACTGTGAAGCTCCTGGTCGCTGAGGAACCCATATTGTTGGAGCGGTCCCTGCACGCCACATACCAGGTGTGGGTCCCGTCCGGTATCCCTGAAACCGAGAACACCGTGTTTGTGGCGTTCTGGACTGATGCATTGGTCTGGTTCTGGACAGAGTCGATGAATATGGAGCAGTTCATCGTGCCATTGACCGCATCAGTCGCATTGAAGCTGAATCTCATGCTCGAGGCATTGCTGAGGGCTCCGGATGGCGGTGCGGTGAGGTTGACCACCGGAACGGATACGGTCCCCTGGAGTATCCCATAGCTCCCTGGGACCAGGTTGGTGAGCGACAGGGTGTTCGCGACGATGTCCGGAGTGTTGTTCAGCATGGCCCAGCCGCTGGAATTGTAGCTCCAAAGCGCGAAACCGGTTTCGTTGTGCCCGGTTGCCTCCGCATCGGTCCAGCTCCACGTTATGGAACTGATGATTACCATGCTGTTGATCCTGGTGATATTCACGAACTTCTGGGCGAACGGGCTCTGACCGGATGGAAGGGACGACGGATTGCCGGTCCAGGATATGCCATAAGCTTCGTTGATGGACAGGCTGTCGGCGATGGACAGGTTGGTGTAGTTCTGCATGTTGCCCAGGGGGTTGTCGAAGATCAGGTTGGAGGCGTTCAATGCCATCTGGGGGCCGGCGTCATCCTGCATCTGCATGTCCGGATTGTTCTTGAAGAAGTGCATCCCCTGCACTATCGTCAGAACGGTGTTGTGCACCAGCAGACCGGCATTGGAGTTGTTGAATGCGACGTCGTTAGAAAGCTGATTGGAGCTGCTGTTGTCCAGATAGAAGCCGTAGGCTCCGGACGAGTTGTCGCCCGTCAGATTGTTGTTGTCGCTCTGGTAGAGGTAGAAGCTGATCCCGGAGCTCGTTTTTGCGACGGAATTGAGGACCGTGTTGTTGGAGGTGGTTATGAGGAAAATGGCGGGGTATGTCGTGGAGGCTCCGGTGGAGCCGATGACGCTGTTGTTCGATCCTCCGCTCAGGTAGATGGCGTAGCTCGAGTTGGAGGTTCCGGTCGAGTTGATGACGGTGTCGTTGGAGGATAGGTAGAGCATGATGGCAGGGGACGAGTTGGAGATTCCGACGGAGTTGGCGAGCACATCGCTGGAGCACGAGTAGAAGAAGATGCCGTAGCCCGAGTTGGATGCTCCGATGGAGTTTATGATGGTGTTGTTGGGGCTGGATGATATGTAAGTGCCATAACCGGAACTTGCGTTCCCGGTGGAGTTGATGATGGTGTTGTTCGAGCTTGACATGAAATAGATGCCGCCCCCGGAATTCGTGGTTCCGATGGAGTTGATGATTGTGTCGTTGGAGCTTGACAAGAGATAGATCCCTTCGTCCGAGTTGGAGCTGGCGACGCAGTCCGCGATCGTGTCGTTTGAGCTCAAGTCGACGAAGATTCCGTAGCCCATATCGGTTGTTGCCGTGGTGTTGATGATTGCGTCGTTGGAGCTCAAGGCGAGGTAGATGACGACGCCCCCGCTGGAGTTCCCGGCGGAGTTCGCGATCGTGTCGTTGCCGGTGTAGGAGAGGTAGAATCCTGAACTGGGGTCGCTGTTGGCGCTGCAGCCGGTCAGCGTGTCATTGGGGCTTGAGTAGAGGTAGAAGCCGTAATAGGTGTTGTTGTTGGCGTTGTCGCCCGTGAGGATGTTGCTGGAGCCAAAATAGAGCTCGAATCCGATATTCAGGTTCCCGTTGGCGCTATCGTTCGCGAGCACGTTGTTGTTGGAGCCGGAATACAGGACGAAGCCGGTATACCCGTTCCCGTAGGCACCATCGTTCGCGAGCATGTTGTTCGCCGAGCCGGTGTAAAGGTAGAATCCGTAATCCGTATTGTTGAAGGCAGAATCCCCGGTCAGGTTGTTGAAGGTGCCTGCGGAGAGGTAGAAACCGTAGTAGCCGTTACCGTAGGCGGTGTCGTTGGCAAGGATGTTGTTGCTGGCGAAGATCGCGAAGCCGTCGTTGGAAGCGCCGTAGGCGGTGTCGTTGGCCAGAAGGTCGTATCCGGAGCCGCTGATTGTGAAGTCGTAGTTGCTGCTGCCCTGGGCGATGTCGTTAGTCAGCGTGTTGTTGTTGGAGCCGGAGCCAAGGTTGAATCCGTTGCTGGAATTGGTTGCGATGTCGTTGGAGACCACGTTGTTCGAGCTGGAGTAGAGGCCGAAGGCATTGGTGGCGCCGGAGACGTTGTCGTTGCTCAGCACATTGTTGCTGCTGTAGTACAGGTAGACGCCGTCCATCAGATTTCCGTTGAGACCGTCATTTATGACGTAGGCGCTGTTCGCCTCATATTCATAGATGCCGACCCTGTAGCCGGATATGCCCTGGCAGTTCTGCACCGTCACGTTCGTGATGGGGCCGTCGATGAGTACGCCGTAGGAGGTGTTGCTGCCGTTGCCCGTGATGCCGAATCCGTTGCAGTCGAGGACCACGTTGGAGGCGGTTATCTTCACGCAGGCGGAGCCGGTGAGAGGGGAAGCGTTGTTGGGCGCGCCGAAGAAGTTGGTGGTCATGGTGACGGTGCCGCTCGAGCTTATCACCGGGCACCCGGTCTGCATGCTGAAGTGCTGCGTCGCGCTCGTGCCGGTGTTGTTCGCGGCGTTGGTGCACTGGACGAGCCAGGAGTGGCTTCCGTCCGGGATATTGCTTACTTGGAACGCGGTCGCGGTATCGACCATCGTCGAGGGATTGGTCTGGTTCAGTACGTTGTCCAGGAACAGGGAGCAATCCAGCGTGCTGGACTGGCTGTCCGTCGCAGTGAAGCTGAATGTCACGTTCGAGACGTTGAACACGGCCTGATCGGCCGGCGAGTTGAGGGTCACCGACGGGATGGTCGTGTCGACCGCGAAGCCGCTGGTGGCGCTCGTGCCCACGTTTCCCGCATCGTCGCTGCACGCCACGTACCAGGTGTGGTTTCCATAGGCTATGGCGCTGATCTGGAAGACGGTCGGGACGCCATTCATCGTATGGGCGTTGGTCTGGTTCAGGGCGTTGTCCAGGAACATGGAGCAGTCCATCGTCGATGAGAGATTGTCCGTCGCCGTGAAGTTGAAGGCGACTGTCGGCGAATGCGAGGTCGAGAGATCGGCCGGAGAGCTGAGGGTCACGAGCGGAGGTACCGTGTCGATCGTGAAATTCACACCGGCGTAGTGGATCGTTCCGTTGGTATCGTTATAAGAGACGACGAGGGAATGGATCCCGTCCGAAAGGGAATCGAGCGTGGTGTTGCCGCAGCCCGGCAGCATGACATCCGGGTTGCCATCCAGCGAATACCAGCAAGTGTCCGGATTCGCCGCGGCATAATCCAAGGGAAGGGAAGAGACGTTGTACGGAGAGGGCGAAGGGCTTTCGATCGAGATGTAGAGGTTCAGGTTCTGCGTCGGTGTGGAGCTGACTATCCCGAATCCCGTCTCCCAGCACCGTATGCTCCAATTGACCTGCTCCCCGAACTGGGGCTGGTAGCTCAGCGTCGTGGGGATTCCGTTGCCCGCTAGAGTGGTATTGACTATCGCGCCATTGATGAGCAGGTCGCATGTCGAGGTGGGGGCTTTCCTGTTATTGACGGTGAAATTGAACTGGACCGGGCCGGAGTCGTAGACCTGCGTGGGCGAGTTCATCACGATAGCCGGTTTGAAATCCGGCGGCGTCACGCCTTTCGCATAATACGCCCAGAGGCCGACGCCATAGCAACCGAATTCCACCCTGATGTAGCCGTTCTCGCCCCATCCGCTGCCCCAGCTGTTCTTTATTATCCAGTAGCTCGTGCTCGTGTTTCCCGTATCGTTGTAACCGACCAGGACCACGGCGTGGTCCATGTATGTGGAGGGCGAGGTGCAGGTCAATACGCCGCCGTAGTAGTACCATTGGCTCGCATCGACCAGGATGGTGAGCGGGCCGTTGTCGATGAGCATCTGCTCCAGCTGCGCGTTGGTCGGGCTCCCGGCGCTTTGCGAGCCGGTTATGGTCCAGGACCGGTTCGAGGAATCCGGGCAGATGTTCGAACAGGCGTTATTGGTCGCTGTGTAGGGGAAGCAGTTCTCATCCACCACGCCGCCGTTGTACTGGATGTTCCATAACGATACGTTCGGGTACCCACCGCTGCAGCCGTATTGGCAGGCCCCGGAATAACCCTCGTCATAATAGCAGCTATGGTCGCAGGACACCTCGTCCTGCTCGGATAGATCCGGCTGGAGCCGGGACTCGTTCATGCCGAGGTCATATTTGGCTTCCATGGCGCCGAGGGTCCCGAACGACCAGCAGCTGCCGCACTGCCCCTGGTCCTTTACGGAGGTCATCCAGCCGCTCGAACCTTGGAAATAAGGGTAATTCGATGATGCGTAGATCGTATTGGCCGGAGGGTTCCTCCAGTCCCACGAGGAATAAGCGGTCGCATTGTACATGGATTGGGAATTGTACATCTGCTTCGATGATTGGGTTGTACCGACCATCTGGTTCATCTGGGTCAGCACGGCCCTCGGGGTTATGTCGCTGCCGAGTTTCGCGCTCAGGTTCATCATGTCCACGACGCGGATCCCGCTTTGGGAGGCGAGGGCTTTGGTCTTGCTGCTTGTCGTGATGCAGGTGGCGTATCTGGAACTGCCATTCGTCACCGTCGCGGTCCCGTAGCCGCTCTTCGCGCAATAGGAGAAGCTCGCGCCGCATGTGCCTTCCAGGAACGCCCAGGCGTCGCATCGCGTGCCGTCCGGCATTATGCAGACCCCATGCAAGTTCGATTGCGCATCGCTTTGCATGACATATGTGTAGTTCATCTCATTGCAATAGACCGTCGAGGGATTGGCGAGCGCGAAAACCGTGCTGCAGGAGAAGACCATCAACACCAGGATCACGGACAGATTTTTCATATATGACACACCGCCTTATCTCTCGCTCTGTACGCTTGTACGCCTGATGGGCCCGAAGACATCGCTTATCCGCTCTGTTCCGGGATCCCGCCTCATCCAACGGATTCGTACGCAATGCTTATAATATATGGCGGTTTTTCCGCGCGAGAGGAGCGCCTGTCCCTGAGCTGCGCTAAGCATTGAAAATGCCCGGGCGCCCGCATAAGGAGCTTCAGGTCTTGCTGAGCCCGACCCTGTTGACCTCGAACGCGCCGTTTTCCTTCACCGAGGCGGTGTACTGGCCGATGTACTGGTCGTTGAAATACTTGGTCACTGCCGCGGCTTCCTGCTTCGTGTATACGGCGTCGTTGATGGTCCCGGTCCCCAGGTTCCTGGACCGGTAGATCTGCGTGGCGATGGACTCGACGTTGAGCACGCTCACCTTGGTCCCGTCCGCAGAGGCGAACAGCTTGCCATTGGACTGCGTATTAACCGCCTTGGCGACCGCCTGGGCTTCCTGCTTGCTGTTCGTCTCGTCGTTGGTGGTGCGGGTCGCGTATCTGCCCATGGTTCCGGTGATGGATTTGGCAAGGCCGTTCACGTCCAGCGCCCGCACAATGCCCTCTTTGCTTAGCGAGACCATGAATCCGCTTTTCTCCAGTCTCTCGGAGACCCCCACCGCCCCCTGATAGGTGTCGATGGACCTGGTGTCATGATGAAAATTTCGTATATGGTCTTCCATCTCGCTGACGATGGCGCCGGCGTTCGTCACCCTGAGGTCCCCGGTTTTCATCACTGCGGTTATGTACTGGCCCGGGCTGCGCCCGTTTAATATGTCGCCGACCCTTTTCGCTTCCTTGAAGTCGCCGATTTTCACGGTCAGGGGTTTGGGATTCCCGCTCACGGACTTTTGAATCGCGGGGATGACTTTGTCTATATCCACTGCCCTGGGCAAGCCGGCTCTCCACGATACCGCCAAAGTCGCCTGCGCCTCTTCCTGCTGCATCGGTGCGTACGCCATGTAACCATCCTATATATTATAGTGTTATAGGTTTTATAATCTTATGTGAAAACCATCACAGCCCGGCCTCGCTCCTGAGCTTCTTCGCCAAATCAGTCTTCTCCCAGGTGAACTCCGGCTCCTCGCGCCCGAAGTGGCCGTAGGCCGCGGTCTTCTTGTATATCGGCCTGAGGAGGTCCAGGTTCCTTATCATGTCGGCAGGCTTGAACGAGACGTGGTCCACGACCAGCTTCTCTATCTTCTCGACCGGGATCTTCGCGGTCCCGCGCGTGTCTATGAAGACCGATAGCGGCTTGGCCACCCCGATGACGTACGATATCTGGACCTCGCACTGGTCCGCGAGATTGGCTGCCACGATGTTCTTGGCCACGTACCTGGCCATGTAGGCGCCGGAGCGGTCCACTTTCGACGGGTCCTTTCCGGAAAAACAGCCTCCGCCGTGGTGCCCCCTCCCGCCGTAAGTATCTATGATTATCTTCCTTCCCGTGACGCCGGTGTCCGCAGCCGGCCCGCCCAGCACGAACTTGCCGGTCCCGTTTATGACGATGATGGTGTTGGGGTCGAACATGTCGCCCAGCACGGGCTTTATGACATGCTCCGTGACGTCTTTGCGGAGCTTGTCCAAGGAGATGTTCTCGTCATGCTGCGCAGCGAGGACCACGGTGTGCACCCTCTTGGGCTTGTGGTCGTTGTACTCCAGCGTCACCTGGGTCTTTCCGTCCGGCCTTAAGTAAGGGAGCGTGCCGTTCTTCCTGACCTCGGCGAGCTTTTTGGCCAGCTTGTGCGCCAGCATTATGGGCATGGGCATGAGCTCAGGCGTCTCGCGCGACGCGTAGCCGAACATTATCCCCTGGTCGCCTGCGCCCTGCTCGTGCTCCTTCGAGGTGTCGACGCCCTGGGCGATGTCCGGCGACTGCTCGTGTATGGACGCGAGGACGCCGCAGGTCCGGTGGTCGAAGAGGTACTCGGGCTTGTTGTAGCCGATGTCCCGCACCACGTCCCGCACGACCTTCTGGAACTCGACGTATCCGTTAGTCGTTATCTCGCCCATGACCACGACCAGCCCGGCCGTGGTGGCGGTCTCCACCGCAACGCGGGACTTCGGGTCCTGCTTTATGAGCTCGTCCAGCACCGCGTCAGACACCTGGTCGCAGAGCTTGTCAGGATGGCCTTCGGTCACAGACTCGGATGTGAAAAGATAGTTCTTCGAAGACATAGAATCACGGGGTCCTCATCTCCCGCCATTCATATAAATGTTCGTGAAAGGAATATTCCAAAAGGAATAGAGAAAAAAAAGAGGGTCTACTTCTTCCTGCTGTAGAAGAGCACCGCGCCCAGGAGCGCCGGAAGCCCTGCGGACGGGAGGCAGCACGTGCCGGTCCCGTTCGAGCCGCCGTTGTACGCCTGGTTGAGCGAGCTCGTCAGCGAACCCAGGTCGTTGGCAGGGTAGTAGTTGCCGTTGCCTGCCGAGGCTATGGCCTGGTCGTTCGACGTGGTGTTCTGGTCCAGGCCGAGGCCGACTACGTTTATCATCTTTATGTTGTTGTTCGCCACGGCATTGGTCGCCGCGGTGACCGCGTCCTGCTGCGTGTCGCAGGTCTCCTCGCCGTCCGTTAGGATGATTATCTGGGCGCCGCTCATGCCTGACGTCTGCGCGTAGGACGCGGCGTAGGTTATGGACGCCGCAAGCGGCGTGCTGTACTGGGGCGTCAGTGTGTTCATGAAGTCCCTTATCTGCTGGACGTTGGTGGTGAACGGGACCTCGGTCCTTATGTCCCCGCAGTCATAGAAGACTATGAGGGCGACCTCGTCCCCTGGCTTCACGTTGTTCAGGAACGTGTTGCCCGCCTGCTTGGCCATGTCGATCTTGGTCATGTTCGTGCCCGAGATGGTGTCCGCCATCGAGCCCGAGTCGTCGAAGATCAGGATGGTCGACGTAGCGCAGGCGACCATCCCCAAAACCAGAAAAATCAGCAATATTTTCGTGGTATTCATCAGCACACCTCATGTTTTACCTGGTAGGATACGCATATTCAGATTTATATTAGTTGCGTTGATACTCTGGTTTGATGAGGCGATGCTCGTACAGGAGAAGTTGCCGGGCGGGAAGCTGCTTTGCGTGGACGTCGAGTTCTCAGAGGGACGCATAGAAAAGATACGGATAACGGGCGATTTTTTCCTGCATCCTGAGGAGACCATAGAGAAGATAGAGGGCTCGCTGATCGGCATGAGGCCCGAAGGCAGGCTCGACGTGATGATACTTTCCACCCTGGCGGCGAACAAGGCCAGGCTAATCGGCGCGACCCCGGACGACATAGAAAGGCTGATAAGGAAGGCGAGGACGGCGGTCCCATGAGATGGCGCTTCATACCCTATGCTGAGAACGACGCCTTCATGAACATGGCCATAAACGAATCCGTCAGCGCGCGCGTCGCTTCAGGCCAGAGCCCGCCGACCATACGATTCTACGGCTGGAAGCCGCGCGCGATATCCATAGGTTATTTCCAGTCCCTCGAACGCGAGGTGGATCTTGAGAATTGCAAGGCGGCTGGTGTGGACATCGTCCGGCGCAGGACCGGGGGCGGCGCGGTGTTCCACGACAACGAGGTGACTTACAGCATAATCGCCAAGGAAGAACTGTTTCCCAAGGACATAATCGCGTCCTACCGCGAGATTTGCGGCTATCTGATAGACGCGCTCGGTTTCCTGGGCATGGACGCGGAGTTCAAGCCCATAAACGACATCCTGGTGAAAGGGAAGAAGATATCAGGCAACGCGCAGACCCGGCGCGCAGGGGTTCTTCTCCAGCACGGAACGCTTCTTTATGAGGTGGACGTGGACAGGATGTTCTCGCTGCTCAAGGTTTCTGATGAGAAGATAAAGGACAAAATGATCGCCAGCGCAAAGGAGCGCGTGACTTCGGTCCGTCAGCAGGCGAACGTGGACATGGAAGACGTCCTGGCAGCGCTGGAAAAGGGATTCACCCAGGGAAGGGAGTACGATGCGGGCGAGCTTAGCGAGGAGGAGCTCGCGGACGCGCGCGGGCTGGTGGAATCGAGATATAAAAAACAGGAATGGAACGGGATGAGATAGGCGCCCAAGCGGCTCATCCAGAAGCGCTCTTGAGCGGCAGCCGGTCGTAAACTTCACGCTTTATCGCCGCCACCTTTAAAGTGTGCATGGCGTCGAGATAGACAAACCGCCAGTCTCTAATATCCTTGAAGTTGTCCCGGGCAACAACGCCAAACCAAGGAGTTGTATCCCCCGAATCGAAGCGTTCTCGTTCCGGCGTTTCAAAAGGATAGATGTGATCGGGATCGACAACAAGCCTCTTTTTTTCGATTTTGAAATGAGGATGGTTGACCGCAAGCGTGATTTTCTGACCCACATATCGGTCCGGAACAGTGAACATGATCTCTTCACAGAAGATCATCCTTGGCAGTCCCTGGTCTCCTCCCCCGCCTATTCCAACCGTGCCTGTTCTTGCAGGGTAAAATCCTCTATCCTTGATTCTATCAAGAAACGTCCGATAAACCTCATCCGGGATTATCACGTAGCCTCTTTTCTCTGCAACCGTTAAAGTGTAAGAAAAGGTGCTTTCGCATGGACGCGCGTCTTCACTCAACCATTCAACGTCCTTCAGATCAAGCTTCGACCAGTCGGCTTCCGGCGCTTTGACGGATTGGATAAGGCCTGGCTCATTTTGGACTGCGGGAAGCCCGCGCCTCTTGTCTGCCAGCTCGGCTTCGAGTTGCTTGAGGGATTTTTTATGCTTGTTGATGGATCTTTTATGCTTGTCGTATGCTATTGCATTTGCCATGAATAAGGAAACCGGTATGGACCCTAGTGTGACTAAGAAGACACACGCTACCTCCTCAAAACGCAAAAATTCCTTATACGCCATACCGCCAACAGTTAATGACGTGATGAAAGTAGCGAAGCTTCCAATGGCGCTGTAAAGCTTCGAGCTTCTCAGTTTGCCGAGTCTGGATTCGATATCACTGATTTCAAGTCCAATCGCCCTGTCCCTTAAAACTTCGAGTTCATCGGTTTCAGCAGTCTCGGTTGAACCTAGATTCGCTCTGATTGCGCTTCCAAGTCTGGCGATGTCAGGGTCTTGAGTTCCAACTTCCGTAATCGCCTGGGTTCCGCTTCCGGGCAGCGCGGCCTTCATCTCCGCGGCGCTCTGGAAGCGCTCATCAGGAACGTAGGCCAATGCCTTTTCAAGGAATCTCCTGTCCGCTGCGGACAGGCCCTCGGGCAGCTTGACTTTGAAACTGCCCATGTCGCATAGGTCGAATGCGGTTTTGCCGGTCTTTAGCTGAAGGTAGATCGCAGCGATAGAGAACAGGTCTGAACGGGCATCTCCTCTCCCGCCCATCGCCACTTCTGGAGCGGTGGAGTCGAAATTGTTTATGGCGCAGAATGTCGTGCCTGTGCTCTTGTCCGAGACCGAGAAGCCGAAATCAAAGGGCTTTATGCGCCCGTCTTTGCAGAGCATCACGTTCGCAGGTCTTATGTCGCGGTGGATGACCGGCGGATTGAGCTTATGGAGGGGCGCGACCACGTCGAGGAGCCGGGTAGTCAACTTCACGCAGTCGTATTCCAGGCGTTTCCCCCCGTCTATGGCCTCCTGGAGCGTTTGGCCTTCGAGCAATTCCATGATTATGAAGAATTTGCCGTTGGCCTCATCCGAATGATGGCCCAGGCATTTCACGACATCGAGGCCCTCTATGTGGTTTATCGATTGCAATAATTCAGCTTCCCTCGTGGCAAGTTCGAAAATCTTGCGGTCCTTCAACTGTCTGAAATCAAGCTCTTTTATCCCTACGTCGCGGTTTCCCCTGGTATCCCTGGCCTGGTAAAAGGTGCAATTGGTCATTCTTTTTTCTGTAACTATTTCGTATTGGCTGGAACCCAGGGTGAGGATTCGCCTGACTGGCAGGATGTCAGCCTGCGCTCTCGGGCTGCTGCCTTGAGCTACGGCTGACGTCAGCTGTTTGGGTTCACTCATGTTATTATACATGATTAATAGTGCTTATAAACCGAACGATTCCCGGGATTAAGCGGCTTGACTCCCTATGCATTACGCTTTCCGCTCCTGGCCAAGGACGTATTCAGGGCCACGGCTGCGCGGATAAGGGCTTTGAGGGCCTTCTCGTCGATCCTGTCGCCTTCGTGGAAGTCTATGGCGCGCCTCACCCTGCCCTCGAGGCTGGAATTGAAGAGGCCCGATGGGTCGTCCAACGAGGCGCCCTTGGGGAATGTCATCTTCACGGCGTTCTTGTAAGCCTCTCCGGTGCAGATCAACCCGTCGTGGGACCACACGGGTATGTCCCACTTCCACTCCTCCACTACTCCGGGGTCGGCTTCCTTGATCAGGGCGCGGAGGCGGGAAAGCGTCTCTCCGCGCCATCCACCCAGCTCCCGGATCCTCGCGTCTATCAGCCTGGATGCGGATTCCTGGGGACCGCCCTTTTTCATCGCTTCGCCGGCTTCGGTCGTTCTTCCCCTTTGAGTCTGCCTTGTTCCGGACATAGTATCATCAATATAACCGTCTTGTCATATATAAAAAAGAGCCTCAGGGATAGACCTTTTCATCCTCTTTTCTCCAGGCCGGGTCGACTATGCACAGCGCGACGATGTCCTCAGTTTTGGACAGGTTCTCTATCCATTGGACCGAATTCGGAGGGATATACACCGTATCGTTCGGGCCTACCTCCATCGTCTCGTCATCTATATGCATGATTCCTTTGCCGGAGAGTACGTAGTAGATTTCGCTGTTTTTCAATGAATGCTTGGCGCTTTTGTGCTTCGGCAGCACCTTGAACCAGGCCAAAGAATACCGGAGCTTCAAATCCTCCTTGTCCGGATGCAGTATCTCCCTCAGGATTACCTTGTCACCTGAGATGAATTCAGCGCATTCAGAGAGGCTCTTCTTGTGTTTCATTTCATCGGCCTTCCCTTCAGGTCTTCCAATACCCCGTATGCATGCCCTATCGGGTTCACGTTGCGCCAGATCTTCGCTATCTTCCCCTTCGGGTCGACCAGGAACGTGGTCCTCTGGGTCCCTTCGAACGACTTGCCCAGGAACTTCAGCATGCCCCAGACGCCATAGAGCTTGTTCACCGATGTGTCGTGGTCGGACAGCAGGGTTATCGCCAGTTTCCTGTGCGCGACGAACTTTGCATGCGACTCGCAAGTGTCCTTGCTTATGCCCAGGATCATGGCGCCAGCCTTGCCGAAATCAGGCGCGAGCTTGGTGAAGTCCAGGGCCTCTATCGTGCACCCGGTGGTCTCGTCCTGCGGATAGAAATAGACCACGACCCATCTGCCGAGGAAGTCGTGCAGAGAAATTTTCTTTTCGTATGCATCCAGAAGGCTGAAATCCGGCGCAGTATCGCCCTCTTTCAATTCCATGCCACCACCCCAACCAAAAAAGAGAATTAAAATAAAGAATCAATCGTCCTCGAGCCGTACGCCCGCGGAGTCGCTCTTGACCGCCTCGCCGAGCTTGGAGAGCCTTTCAAGGATTATCTTCTGCTCCGCGCTCGCGACTATGCGCCTGGTCCGCACGACCGCGTCCGGGTTCACGGACATGGAGGTCGTGCCGAATTCGACGAGCTTCTCCGCGAACTCAGGATAGACCGAAGGCGCCTGGCCGCAGAGCGAGGTCGTCACCCCGTACCTCTTGCAGGTCGTTATCACCTGCTTCAGCGCGCGGAGCACGGCCTCGTTCCTTTCGTCGAATCCTTTGGCCATCGTGGCGTTGTCGCGGTCGATCCCCAGTATGAGCTGGGTCAGATCGTTCGTGCCTATGGAGATGCCGTCTATGCCCTCCTCGCAGAACTGGTCGATGAGGAACACGGTGCTCGGCACCTCGACCATTATCCAGAGCTTGAAGTCCCTCGTACGATAAATGCCCACTTCGTGCAGGTACTGCTTTATCGCGCGCAGCTCGCCTATCCTCCGGACGAACGGTATCATGAGCCAGAGGTTCGGCAGGTGGTACTCCTCGCGCACCTTCTTTATGGCCTTGAGCTCCATCTTGAAGACCGCAGGGTCGGTTATATACCTGGCAGCGCCCCTCCAGCCCATCATGGGGTTCTCCTCGTGCGGCTCGTACTTGTCGCCGCCGGGCAGGTTCCTGTACTCGTTGGTCTTGAAATCCGTTGCGCGGTACACGACCGGCCTGGGATAGAACGCGGCAGCGAACCTGCGCATGTCCTCTGCGAGCTTGTCGATGTATTCGTTCTCCTTCCCTTCTTCCAGCATCTTCTTCGGGTGAGCGCCGATGTCAGCGACCATGAACTCCGCGCGCAATAATCCGACACCGTCGCAGGGCAGCTGCGCCACCTTCTCGGCCAGGTCCACGTTCGCCAGGTTCACATATATCTTCGTGCCTGTGACCGGGACGGATTCCGCCGCAGCCGCCCCCTGGGCCGCGCCTTTCTCGGATTCCGTCGGCGGAGTCGCCATGCTGATTATGCCGGCGTACACGATGCCCCTGGTCCCGTCCACGGACACCTCCATGCCCTCCTTGAGCACGGTGGTCGCGTTGCCGGTCCCCACTATGCACGGGACTCCAAGCTCGCGCGAGACTATCGCAGCGTGAGATGTCATGCCGCCGGTATCGGTGATGATGGCCGCCGCCTTCTTCATGGCTGGGACGAAATCAGGGCTGGTCATCTCCGTGACCAGTATGTCCCCGCGCTCCATCCTCTTTATGTCAGCTGCGTCCTTGATTATCTTCACCTTGCCGACTCCGACGCCCGGCGACGAGCCGAGCCCCTTCACGATTATCGTTGCCTTGGATACGTCATTAGCCATGCTAGCACCCCCTTTCTTCTCTTCCTTCGCAGCCGGCCTCGCCGCGCCCTCTGGAGTCACGATCGTGTTCTTCTCCTTGAGCGTGGTTATCGGCCTGGACTGCACTATGTAGAGGTTGTCCTTGTCCACCGCGTACTCCAGGTCCTGCGGGAACCCGTAGTGCTGCTCTATCTTCGCCGCGATCTTGGCGAGGTCGATTATCTCGTTGTCGCTGAGCTTCTGCCTCTGCTGCATCTCGTCCTTTATCTGGACGCGCTCGTTCTTCTCCTTGAGCTTTATGAGCATCCACGTCTGCTTGGATATCTTCTTGTCCACTATCTCCATGCGCTGCTTGTCTATGCGGTAGGTGTCCGGGGTTATCTGACCGGAGACGACCGTCTCTCCGAGCCCGAATCCCGCCTCTATGGAGATGAGGTTCGGGTCCTGGTAGAGGGGATCAACGGTGAATATCACTCCGGCCTTCTCGGACTGGACCATCATCTGGACCACTGCCGCGAGCCCGACCTTCATGTGGTCGAAGTTGTTCTGCACCCTGTAGTAGATCGCGCGCGCCTCGAAAAGCGACGCCCAGCACTCCTTGACCATCCTCACGACGTTCTCCGGCCCCTTCACGTTGAGATAGGTGGACTGCTGGCCCGCGAACGACGCGGTCGGCAAATCCTCGGCTGTCGCGCTCGAGCGGACCGCGACGTAGACCTCGCGCCCCGCGCGCTCGTTGAGCTTCTTGTAGTTGCGTATGATGTCGGCCTCTATGTCCTGGGGGACCTTGCCGTCGGTTATCAGCTTCTTTATCTTCACCGACGCCTCGTCGAGCTTGTCGTTGTCGTTCACGTCAAGCGCGTTGAGGATGGCGGTCATTGGCGCGACGAGGTTGTTCGCAGCCAGGTGCTTGAAATACGAGCCGGACGTCACCACGAAACCAGGAGGGATCGGAAACCCGGACTGCGACATCTCGCCCAAATTCGCGCCCTTCCCGCCAGCTTCTGCGAGATTCCCCTTGTTCAGCTCCTCGAACCACATGACGTTCTTCATGATGATACACCCGCCACTGGAGAAATTTGAGCTTACTTATCAGGCATGGTTTAAAAAGTTTGGCAGGCGTCAAAACGCGGGGCGGATAATCCAGTTTACTTTGCCGGGAAGCATTTTCCTGAAACCGCTGCGGACCGGGTTCACCTGGGGAAAATTGATCCAGGGGTCCATCCAGGCGCCATCGCTTCGCGCGAGGAAATGCCCGATGGGGTATCTGGCGGACTTGCGGATGAAGACTATGCTTCCCGGAAGGCGGATCGCATCTCGTCCCGCTTTCACGTAAGAATAAGCATAATGCCTGCCCGCTTTCCCGAGCGCTTTCACGACCTCCCTGCAATGGTAACCCCTGGTTCCGGCATGTTCCGGATTATCGAAGAGCGCGATGGCCTTCTTATAACTGATCCCGAGCACCGCCGCGACGCAGGCTACTGCGCAACCGGAAGCATGCTCCTGGGTGACGGCCTTCATGGTGGGAATTCTGCTTGTGAGATTTAAAAAAGCGCCGCTGATTCCAGGGAACCCAACCCTTAAAATACATCCGCCATAACATACGTGCCATGTCACTCAACACTACAAGGTTCAGCAGGACGTGCAGGACGGCGATTGCGAGTGTTTCGATCCTGGTCGCTTTGTCAGGATGCCATCCGAAAACAGACAAGCTGAGTCCGGCTATGGAAAAAGCCGTCATCCTGGGGGATGTGGAGAAAGTCGGATCGCTGATCTCATGTTGCGTGGACGTGAATGCGAAGGACAAAAACGGCAAGACCGCGCTCATGGATGCTGCAATTATGGGGCAGACAGAAGTAGTCAGGCTGCTGCTGGGTAAGGGCGCTGATGCGAATGCGAAGGACAAAAACGGCTTGACCGCGCTCGATATCGCCATACATAGCATAACCCCGCTCGATATCGCCATAGGACATGATCAAACAGAAACCATCGACCTTCTGCGCGCAGCAATGGCCAAGTGAACCCTTATTGCCCTTCGGACTCGTTAAAGGCCTGCTATTCCAGAAGCCTCGCGCCGTCGCACTTAGGCACCGGCAATCCTGGCTCCACACGGAATCGCAAGGGACACAACTCTTAAAATACATCCTCCGCAACATACGTGCCATGTCATCCAACACCAGGACTTTCAATAGGACGTGGAATGCTGCTCTTGTCGGCGTTTCCCTCTCGCTCATGGTCGCGGGCTACCATCCGTTGGCGGAGGCCAGGCAGCCGGACGCGCAGAAGCAGGCTGCTCCAAGCATCACACAAGGGAAGTTTCGAAAGATAGCCCAGCTGGCAGCGGCGATCCAATCAGGCAACGTGGAAGCTGTCAGGTCGCTCATCACCGCGGACAGGTCGCTCGTTAACCAGGCCATGGACCCGGTGCTCAGGATCCCGAAGGAGAGGGCTCACGTGACTCCGCTGATGTTCGCGTCGGTGCAGATAAAAAGCTCGAGCATAGCGGCGGATGCCATGTTGGCTATGACCGGGACCATGAAGGCGAGCGACGTGATTCCGGTCGATGTGGTCGATGCCAACATGGCGATCGGAGAGCTGCTGATCGAACGCGGGGCGAAGGTGGATGCGAGGGATGCGTCCGGAATGTCGGTGCTGGCGATCGCGGTCATGAAGAGGGAGGAGATGTTCGCAGGGTTGCTGCTCAAGCACGATGCGAAAGTGAACCTACGGGACAATGAGGGCAAGACGCCGCTCACATACGCGGTCAATAACAATGACATGGGTTGTGTGGGGCTGTTGCTCAAGCACGGAGCGGACCAGAATCTGAAAGATAATTTGGGCAAGAGCCCACGGGACTATGCTGTCGAGGGAAAATATTATTTCATACAGGTACAGCTCGGCATCCCGGACGGGAAACCGAAGCCGGCATACAGGAAGAAGCCGCAACCGGCTGCAGAGCAGTGAGGCCGCTCACGCCTTCCTCTTCGCCAGATGCACGGACTTTCCGAGCATGAGGTGAAAATCTCACGATTTCAATACGTCCTTCACCATCGCGATGAAATCCCCTGTCCGCTCCGTGTATCTCCGGGCGTCTTCATGTGAGAACGAGCTTTTCCCATAATCGGCCCCGCTCTTGTCCCTCATCGCATCCGCTATCAGATCCCTGAATCCCACGGCCTGCTCCGGGAGCTTGCCCTCCCTCGCGATCTTCATGAAAACGATGGCAGCGTCGTCATGGCGGGTCGACTTGTACCCGAGGAATTTCAGGGAAAGCGCGTCATTGGCGCGTATTACCGCGTGGATCGCCTGGGCGCAACAGACATTGGAACGTGCTTCATCCCCTTCTGCATCGATCAGGCTTTGCCTGGCGGAGACCAGCCAGCTCTCGGCCTCGTCCAATGCTCTTGCGGGTGTATCCGTCATTTCAACCGCTCTCCCTTCTTGTCGGCCATGAACGCTTCAAGCCCCTTCCTGTCATGGAATGCGATCGGAACCACCTTCGTCCCGAATTTCTCGTAGACTTCGAACACCATGCTGTTCGCATCATAGCCCTTTTCCACAAGCAGCGCGATGTCGATGTCGCTCGCCAGCTTCTCGTCCCCCTTCGCCACGCTCCCGAACAGATAGGCTTCTTTCACTCCTCTCTCTTTTGCAAGCAGGTCCTTGATGGCGCGGGCGGTGAATGCCTGGGGGCTCATGCTTATCCTCAGGAGGGACAGCATCGAATCCAGGTATTCGGACCTGTGGAGCTTCACCGTCACGCTCCTTCCGACTTTCCCCGTCTCTATCATGCCGGCAGGCTCCCATCTCTTTACCAGCCGCCATGCCGAGGCGAAAGGCACGCCGGCCACCTTCGCAAGCTCGTTTATCGTGAACTGCCGGCTGGGGTATTTCACCAGCGTTTCCAGAAGCTTCCTGGAACCCTTGTATTTGATCAGCTCTAGTGCCTCCATCCGATCACATATCCGAAAGTGAATTATATTATCCACAAATGAATAAAAAGGTTTCGGTCGCCAGACCGAACTGCCCTCCAAGGGCGGCTACCTTTAAGCACGTTGACGGCCGAGCGGGATAACCTCCGGCTCCGTGCGATCTCACACCCTCTTCTTCGCCAGGTGAACGGACTTGCCGAGCCCGTTCTCCGCTCCCTCCATCACGCTCTCGGATAGCGTCGGGTGCGGGTGTATGGTCGATGCGACGTCCTCTAATTGCGCGGCCATCTCCACGGCCAATGAGAGCTCGCTGATGAGCTCCGACGCGTTGGGGGCCGCGATGTGCGCCCCGAGGACCACGCCGCTTTCAGAATCAGCGACTATTTTGACGAACCCTGAATCGACGCCCATGGTCCTCGCCCTGCCAGAAGCGCTGAGCGGGAACCTTGCGACCTTGACTTTATAGCCCGCTTTCGCCGCCTCCTCCTCGCCCATGCCTGTGCTGGCAAGCTCCGGGTCGGAGAACACGACCTGGGGAATCGCAGCATTGTCAAACGCGCTCTTCATCCCGGCTATAACCTCCGCAGCGACCTTCGCCTCGCGGAACGCCTTGTGCGCGAGCATGGGCGCGCCGGTCACGTCTCCTACAGCGAATATGTCCGGGTCCGTGGTCCTTCTCTGGGCGTCCACTTTCACGAATCCCTTATCGTCCAATTGCACGCGCGTCTTCTCCAGCCCGATCTCCTTGGTATAAGGCACGTGGCCGACCGCAACGAGCATCTTGTCGAATGAAAGATTGACTGCCTTCCCGTCCTTGGAGACGACTTTCGCGACCGCGGTTTTTCCCTTCTTCTTCCATTCCTTGATCTCGCTCTCCAGATAGAGCGTCACGCCCAGGGATTTGAGCCGCTTCTGCACCTCCATGCCCAGCTCAGGCTCCAGGTGCCGGAGGATGTTCGTGCCGCGGTAGACGATGGAGACCCTGCTCCCGAGCTTGGCGAAAAGAGTCGCCATCTCGATCCCCACGTATCCAGTGCCAAGAACGATCAAGTCCTTGGGGATGGATTTGAGGGCGAGCGCGTCGCTCGAATCGATTATGAGTTTGTGGTCGAACTCGAGCCCCTCCAGCGCGCTCGGGACCGAGCCGGTGGCGATTATCGCGTGCTTGAACTCGTAGTCCGCGGGGCCGTGCTTGGTCTCCACGGTCAATTTAGTCGAGGAGGTGAAGAACGCCCTGCCTTGTATCACATCCACGCCCGCGCTCTTGCACAGGCCCGCTATCCCGTCCCTGAGCCCGAGAACCACGGAGTCCTTCCATTCCTGCATCTTCGGGAAGTCCAGCTTTGTTTTCGAGGTTATTCCTAAATCCTGCGAGTGCGACGCATCGTATGCGACGGACGCAGCGTGTATGAGCGCCTTTGACGGTATGCAGCCCTCGTTCGTGCACACCCCGCCCAGCTCGTTCTTGGATACCAGCACGGTCTCAAGGCCCAGCTGGGCGCACCTGAGCGCCGCCACGTAGCCGCCCGGCCCCGCGCCTATCACCGCGACGTCGCAGTTCGTCGTGAGCTCTCCTACGACCATGCTCAGATCATCTCCACCAGAAGCAGGTCCGGGTCTTCCAGGTGCTTTATTATCTCGTTCATGAACTGCGTGGCCTCCGCCCCGTCCGAAACGCGGTGGTCGAATGCCAATGATATGCCCATGACCTTGCCGATCCTTATCTTCCCGTCCACCACTACCGGCATGTCCCTTATCCTGTGCACGCCCATTATCGCGACCTGGGGAGGGTAGATTATCGGCACGGAGAATATCGAGCCCACGCTGCCGACGTTCGTTATCGTGAACGTGCCGCCCTGCAAATCATCGACCTTTATCTTCCTGCTGCGCGAGAGGTCCGCGAGCTCGGCTATCTCCTTCGCGATCTGGACTATGGACTTCCTGTCCGCGTCCTTCACCACAGGCGCCATGAGCCCGTCCGGAGTGTCCACGGCTATCGAGATGTTGTACCTCGGCTTCATCACGAGCTCGTTGGTGTCGTTGTCGAAATGCGCGTTGAATTTGGGGTACTTCTTGAGCGCGATGACCACGGCCTTGGCTATGAACGGCAGATAGGTGAGATGCACGTCCTTCTCCTTGTCCTTCTCCCGCTCGCGCACAGCCACGAGCCGCGTGACGTTCACCAGCTCCATGCCGACCGCATGCGGTATGTGCGCCTTGGAATACGACATCCTGTCCGCGATTATCTTCCTGAGCCCTGAGAGCGGTATTCTCTGGTCCCCTGCCTCCTGGCTAAGCGCGAGCTTATCCTCCTTTATGCCTATCTGCGCGCCCTGGCTGGTGGTCACCTTGTGGGACGACGACGAGCGGACGTCCTCCGCGGTTATCCTCCCTCCTGGGCCGCTACCCTGCACCAATTCGAGGTTCACCCCGAGCTCCCTTGCGAGCGCGCGGGTGGACGGGGAGGCGAGCGCGCGGTTCGATGTCTCGGGCGCAGGGGGCGTTGGCCCCTTTATCGCCTCCACGACCTTGGCAACAGCCTCGTGGACCGGCGTGGGATGCTCGCCCGGGGCGCCTATCGTGACCAGGACCTCGCCCACGTTCGCGGTCTCGCCCTCCTTACGGTACAGCTTGAGTATCTTCCCCCCTGCAGGGGATGGCAGCTCGACCACGGCCTTGTCGGTCTCGATCTCGAGAAGGGCCTGGTCGTTCTTCACGTCGTCGCCCTCCTTCACCAGCCATTTCACTATCTTGCCTTCGTGTATGCCTTCTCCGACGTCAGGGAACTTGAAATCGACAGCCATCGCATCACTTCTCCGCCATCACTTCTTTGACCGCAGCCTTCACCCGGTTCTTGTCCGGGAAGAAATAGTCCTCGCTGGAGAGCAGGGGGATTATCGTATCCCAGCCGGTCACCCTCCTAGGCGCGGCCTGCAGATGATAGAACGCCTTCTCGTTTATCCTCGCGATTATCTCTGATGCGAAGCCCAGGGTCTTCACAGCCTCGTGCACGACCACGGCGCGGCCGGTTTTTTTGACGGACTCGGTCACGGTCGTCCAGTCGCATGGATTGAGCGTGCGCAGGTCCACGACCTCGGCGTTTATGCCCTCCTGCTCCAGCTCCGCGGCCGCCTCCACGACCATGGGGGTCTGGGCGCCGTAGGTTATCATGGACAGGTCCTTGCCTTCCTTCGCTATCCTCGCCTTTCCGAGGGGTATCGTGTATCTTTCTTCCGGCACCTCCTCCTTGTACGCGCGGTAGAGCTTCTTGGGCTCGAGGAAGATCACCGGGTCCTTTCCCTCGAGCGCGGATGCGAGCAGCCCCTTCGCCTCATAAGGCGTCGAAGGTGCGACCACGACTATGCCCGGCAGGTGGATGTAGAGGCTCTCCACCGACTCGCTATGGTGCTCCAGCGCCTTTATCCCGCCGCCGTACGGGATGCGCAGCACCAATGGCAGCGTGAACCTCCCCTTTGTCCGGTTGCGCATCCTCGCCATGTGGCAGAGGACCTGGTGATAGGCCATGAGGCTGAAGCCGTCGAACTGTATCTCGGGGACCGGGCGCAGCCCCATGGCGGCCATGCCTATGGATGTGCCGACTATGGCGGACTCCGCCAAGGGAGTGTCCATCACGCGCTCCTTGCCGTATTTGGCGTAGAGCCCTTCCGTGACCCTGAACACCCCTCCGTCCCTGCCCACGTCCTCGCCGAGAAGCAGGATGTTCCTGTCCCGCGCGAGCTCCTGATCGAGGCAGGCGTTGATGGCCTGCGCCATGGTCATCTTCATTGCTTACCACCGCCGTAGAAACGCTCCATCTCAGCAGTCTGCTCCTTGAGGTTGTCCGTGCCCATGGACCAGACGTACTTGAACATGTCGTGGGGGTCGCCCTTGTAAGCCTCCATCTTCGCGACCGCGTCGTCGATGTCCTTTGCCATGCGTGCGAGGAGCCTTGTCTCGTAGGGCTTTGTCCAGAGCTTCTTCCTCTGGAGGTACTTCCTGAACCGGTCTATGGGGTCGCGCTTCTTCCATTCGTTGACCTCCTTGTCCGTCCTGTACTTGGTCGGGTCGTCTGCCGTGGTGTGCATGGACATGCGGTAGGTCACTGCCTCTATCACTGTGGGTCCCTTGCCGTTCCTGGCGTTGGTTATCGCGTCGCTGACGGCCTTGTACACCGCCAGGGCGTCGTTGCCGTCCACCTGGAGCGACGGGATCCCGTCGCCCAGCCCCTTCTGGGCGAGCGTGGCGGATGCGCTCTGGGCGCTCCGTGGCACTGAGATCGCCCACTGGTTATTCACTATCACGAGCACGAGCGGCACCTGCCACACCCCTGCGAAATTCAACGATTCGTGGAAATCCCCCTGTGACGTCCCTCCGTCCCCTACGAAGGTGAGCATCACCTGCTTCTTCCCCGCCCTTTTGAGCGCGAACGCGATGCCCACAGCGTGCGGGAGGTGGCTGCCGATGGGTATCGCGAACGGGAACGAGTTCGTGCCTTCGGGTAAGTTCATGCCTTCCTCTATCCCCTTCCAGTACATGAACATCTTCTCCAGCGGGACGCCCCGCGCGATGTATGCCTGGGTCTCCCTGTACGTCGGAAGCACCCAGTCGTCCTTGCCCAAGGCGAGCGCCGCCGCCGTGCCCACTGCCTCCTGCCCGAGGATAGGCGCGTACGTGCCCATCCTGCCCTGGCGCTGGAGCTTCACGGACTTGTCGTCGTATGCGCGCGTGAAGAGCATGAGCTCGAACATGGCCCGGAGCAGGCTCGGCGCTATCTTCGGCTCGAGCTTCTTGTCGACCTCGCCCTTCTCATTGAGTATCTGAAGGTAATCCACGCTCCCCTCGTAAACAGTTCTCCTCGCCATGCTCCAGAGAAGACAGCGCATTTATAAAAAGGTTACGAAGCGGAGGCCCGCCGCGTGCGGACACATGTTCAATTCGTTCCACTGGCAGCTCGCTGACAGAAGAAAAGGCTGCTGCTTCCACGGAAGGGGGTCTTCCTGCCCTATCTTACCAGCGCTCCCCATGCAGCGGATGCGGCTCCCCGCACCCGTTCCGAGAAGGAGAGCGGTCTGTTGATGATCTCATTGATTTTCGCGACATCCCAGTCTGGGACTTCCGCCACTACGCCCACATCGTAGGACGGCTTGAATGTCGCATCCATCCCCGGCGTTGCGGAGTTGAAAACCAGGGGGCCGACGTATGAGGAGCCGGCTAGCATGCAGAGGTATATGGAACCCTGGGTCCCTGCCGGGACTCGCTCTCCGTAAGGCATGCCTGTTTCGGCGTGCAGCAGGTAATCGCCACTTTCAACCGGGAAATCCTGAAGCAGACTCAAGCTCGGTTCCTTCAGAAGGATATCTTTTCCATCTTTCTCGATATTCGAGGATGTGATGCCAGAGGCCAGAAGGGCGGAAAGTGGCGGCGCTCCCCGGAATGAGCTTGTTGGCAAGATGACTCTTCGTCCATCCGCGGAAGAAAAAATTATATGCGTTCCTAGCTCTTTGCCCGGCTTCGCATGGGCAAGGATCGCGTCAACCGGGAAAGCGGGCAAGACCGACCAGGTCCCTCCTGACCAGGTTCTTATGGGATCAAGCGCGCCGTGCGGCAATGCGGCACGCGCCACTTCTTTGGATATCACTTTGAGGCCGGTCCCGTGTTTTGCATTCCGCTCTTCCACAACGCGATACGCGCTGAAAAGTTTCGCCGAGCGGTTATTTCCTACGACTACGATGTTCTTTATATCCCCGCCGACGGGTATTCTCAGGATCTGGGTTCCATGGATCGGTTTCGGATTCATATTGCCACCTACCGGTATATCATCATGACAAGACCTTAAAAAGCTAGAGTATAACACACTTTCCATCCGAAATCATGAACAGCATCGGGAGAGCGGTCCCGTCGCTTGGATTGAAAATCGAAGTGAAACCAGCGGTTAGCGTGGAGTTGTCCGGCTGTTCGAAATAATCCTATTTAAAACCGTCTGCCCAACATGCTAGTGGTGGGAATTATGAGCAGAATGAGAATCTTTGGCCCGAATGCAAGGCAAATCCTGGTAACATCTGTATTGGCAGCGTCCATCGCATTTTCCTGCTCCAAACCCAGGCCCGAAAGGCTTGTAGAACCAGTATTTCCCCCCACGTCAGAGGAGATCGTTTCTTCCTTTGCCAAAGACCTCAGGAGTTCCAATGATAGGGACAGGAGCGATGCGGGCTCCAACCTGGCAAGAATGGCCGTGAACGGAGACCGTGCCGCGGTCTCTGAACTGATGAAAGCGCTTTCCGGCAATAGCCTGGACGCCAGGATGGAAGCCGTCCGTGCGTTTCGAAGCATTGCAATGGGCAAAGTGGATATACCCCTGGCAATACCTGCTCTTGAAGGAATGCTTTCCGAGAAATATATTTTCACAGGCTCCAAGTCGTACAATTTCCCGGACGAAGCGCGCCGCACGCTGGTTGCCGCAGCTGTGCTCAGAAGCGTGCCTGCTCTCGCAAAAGAGCTTGAGCAGGGCCCCTCGGCAAGAGAGACTGCTGTTGAAGCCCTGAACGAGCGCGCCCGAAGCGGGGATGACATAAATGTTGCAGTGCCGGGACTGGTAAAATGCCTGTGCGACGAAGTTTCTACGATGGGGCGTTCGGCGACCAACGCCCTGAGACACGAGATTAGCAGGGTGGGAAGGGAGAAAGGGGCAGAAAACCAGGCAGCGCTCACCAAGTATATTTCTTCAAAAGTTGGCCCCTGCGGGCTGGACAGCGCAATCATGATTTATATTTCAGAAGGCGGCATTTACGGGCTGGACGACGTAAGCATGATTTTCAAATCGGACGGGCAAGATGGTAAGAGTGTCGCGGCCGAAGTATTTCCGATGCTGTCCAGGCAGCTTGCATATTCTCAGCATTATACCATGCATGTGGCAGATGCGCTTAGGGGCATTGCCATGGGTGGCGGGGACATAAGCCCAATGCTGCACAATCTGGCAGAGATGTTATTGGACAGGGACGCGCTAGTGAGATTTTCAGCTGCAAATGCATTGGAAGCTGCGGCATGCCCGAAGGAGAGCCGCAAAGCCGCGCTCGCGATCCTGAAAAAGGCGCGCCGCGATGGCGACAGGATAACGAGGCAGGAAGCGGCCGGAACGCTTAAGCACTATGAAATGGATACGAGATGGATATGCCCGGAATGATTTGTGCTCCGGGGTTTTCCGCTATTTCTTCGCGTACTTATGCGCCCGTGCTGCCCGGAATGGAGGTGCTACCCCCCTTCCCTGAACCTTCTCTTGTCTTTTTTTATCTGGGATCTGAGGGCGAACCTCCCGTACGGGGTCTCCTTGAACTTCGCGCCTTTCATGCTTTTCACTTTGTGGAAGATTATCCTATTGCCGTAATACGAGAGGATCGCGGCTATCTTCTTCGCCCTGAACGTCTTTTTCTTCTCATTCCTCCGGATCCTCTCCGCGAGGTCGATTCTGCCGCTTCTTTTTTCGTTGACGATATGGATCTCTTCCTTCGGCCTCCAGTCTATAGCGAAAAATTCCTCTGCGGTGGAACAGCTGAAATAGAATTTATCCGTAGCAAGAAAAAGTTCGGTCGCTTTCATGATGATGGAAAGCGGCTTATCGAGAAACCAGCCGCGCTTCTCCTCATTTGCCGGCACATAGTATATCCCCTTGAACGGAGTCGGGAACAGTTTGAGCGACGCGCTCATATTGAATATTTCCCTGTCGCTAAGTCCTTCCTTGAGGAGTTGAGCGTAGCTAATCGCCTGCCTTGGAAACATTTTTCACTACCTCTTCGTATGCTTCATAGCTATCGGTGTCGATTACCAGTTTTTCCAATTCTTCTTCATTGACCGGGGGTCCGGTTTCCTTCACCAGGGTTTTTATCGCGTCAAAATCCAGATTCTTGTTTTTTAGTATGCAGAAGATATCGTACAAATCCCGTGCTTCCTTCCGGTTTTTATAAGCGAGAAATTTTAGCTCGAGGATATCCTCCAAAGAAGCTACAAGCAGAGTATTTATCCCGAAACTGAATTTTTCGATTTTTGTTATCTTGTACTGAGAAGTAAAGATTTCTATCTTGATGCTGGTGTCCTCGAAATGGATTACAAATTGATTCCAATGGGCCGCAGGGGCTGTCCGATAACCGTGTTTCGTGAGGCAGCCCTTCAGCATCTCTTTGAGCTTGACTTCATCGCCACTGACAGGTATGAAATCCAAATCAACACTTAGCCTATGTTTAAGGTAAAACAGAGCAAGAGCAGTGCCACCAACGAGAATAAGCTTGCCATCCGCGCATTTGGCTACATGGTGGAGTATTTCGACCACTCGTTTATATTTCCTATTTGCACGCTCATCCATGCAGAAAATAGGTAGAACAGGATTTATATATGTTTGCACTAGATTAAACTTTCTTTAATGTAGCTGAAACAAAATCGACTGTAATAAAAATGCCTGAAAAGAATAACAGACTAGAAAGCCTCCATCCGTATCTTTCTCATTGTTCGTACGCCCGTGCTGCATGATACGAGCTGCGCACCAGGGGCCCTGAGACGACGGACCTAAATCCGATTCCGTTCGCGATGCGCGCGTACTCGTTGAACTCGTCCGGTTCCACGTACCGCTCCACCGGAAGCTGCTTCTTGCCTGGCCGGAGGTACTGGCCCAGGGTCAGGATGTCCACTTCTGCAGCACGCAGGTCCTTCATCGCTGCGATGATCTCGTCCCGCGTCTCGCCCAGCCCGAGCATGATGGAGGACTTGGTCCTGATTTCCGGGTTTGCAGCTTTGAACGCGGCAAGTACCGCGAGCGATTTCCCATAGCCCGCCCTCGCGTCCCGTACTTTAGGTGTGAGCCGCTCCACGGTCTCTACGTTATGGCCCAGGACGTCCACGCCCGAGCTTGCGAGCCTGCGGATGGCATTTTTGTCGTTGTTGAAGTCCGGGACCAGCGCTTCGACAATGATTTTCGGATTGCTCTCCTTTATCGCCCTTATGCAGTTTGAGAAATGATCCGCCCCGTAATCCGGAAGGTCGTCGCGGTCCACGGAGGTGAGCACAACGTAGCTGAGCCCGAGCTCCAGGACAGCGTCAGCGAGCCGCCCCGGCTCCGTGGGGTCCGGCGCGTTTGGCTTCGGATTGGTTTTGATGGCGCAGAACCGGCAGTTCCTGGTGCACTCGCTCCCCAGCACGAGGAAGGTCGCGGTCCCGGCTGACCAGCATTCCTGGGATTTCGGGCAGTGCGCGCCCTGGCACACCGTGTCCAGCCGGTATTTCGCGAGCGTCTCCTTCATCTTCGCGCTCGCGGGGTTGTAGCGTATCCTCAGCCATGCGGGCTTGTCCATGTCATGGACTGGGGAGTGGGATAATTAAATCATATGGGCGTTGGGACGGGTCTTTGCTCTCGGGTGATGGATGATGTGTTTTTAAGTCGTTTGCTGCAGTATAAGCGCAGCAGAGATGGGGATGCTTATGGATGCTACGGTTTCAAGACAGCCGCCGACGCAGCCAGCGAAACCTGCGGGGCCGACTATTTTCAGGCGCCTTAAGAGCGATGTCCCGCAGGACAGGGCAGATGCCGTTGCCGAACTGTGCACGGACGCGAGGGCAAAGGACAGGAAAGCCGCCAAGGAGCTTATACGGTCGGTCACTGACAAGGGAAACGAGGGAATACCAGCCATCAGGCATATCATTCAACGAGCCACAGAACCTGAGCTAGGGATAGCCGCATTGCTTGTTTTGTATACAATATGGAATTCAGAGAACCGGTTGATAACGCTCATGGGCAGAGGTCTGGGCACAAATGGATGGGAAATGATAGAGGCCCCTTATGCTGCGATTTATGCTGCAAATAAGGAAGTCGCAATGTTCGGCCTGGAAGGGCTTGTCACAGGCAGAAGCAAATGCGTGTCAGGCCAGTCTGAGGTCGGAATGTCGGACGAAGCGGAAAGGATTCTGACAGAAATAGCGAGCAGATCGGTGCATGCCGAGGTCGCCTTGGCGGCTTTCGGCCACATGAAGCTCCATGAAAATGCCGACTGGCATTTACGCGACCTGCTTAGTTCCGTGCATCCGGAGATCCGCGAGGCCGCGCGAAGAAAACTGGGCGAGTTGACAGGAGCCGTTGAGGCAACCGGATAGTGGATATTTATAAGCAATGCATCTGAAGATATCCTGTTATGGAGGTATGATTATGGCGGACAAAACCATGGGCGCTGCGATGCCGATTCAGCCTAGCGGAACGCTTCCGTTCACTTTGCAGGAAGGGGAACAGATATACTCGGAGGTGAAGCCGGAGATGGGAGGGTTCATACTCTCGAGGATGTTAGGTAGCCTCATAGGCGCGGTCTTCATCCTGTTCGTCGTGCTCTTCTTCCTCTGGAGCTTCAACAACATCATACTGGACGCAGTCGCGGTAGTATTGGTGGTGGGGATAAGCCTGCTCAGCCCGTTCATATCCTACGGCAAGTTCAAGTACTGGATAACCAACCACCGCGTGGTGGGGCAGAGGGGATTCATAGGCTTCAGCATAGAGTCCATACCCCTGGAGAACGTCACCGACGTCACGCTGAGCCGCGGAATCGCGGACCAGCTCCTGGGCCTGTCCTCGCTCTTCATCGTGCCCATAGGGGGCGTGATGATGTACGGCAGGAGGGGCGGCATGGGCGGGGTGAACTATTTCCCGGCGCTCAAGCCGGACCAGGCGCTGCAGCTGCAGGCCCTGATCTTCAATCTCAGGGACGCCAGGAAGAGAGAGATGAACAAGACGGCCTAGGCGCGTTCCATGGGCATCGTGTAAGCTATTGCGGGCTTATAAGAGTATAAGAGATCGCGGAAGGGCTGGTATTCGTTACCGAAAAACTCGATGGACGTCTGTCCGTGGGCTCTCGCTTGCCTAACCATCTCGATGTACGAAGCTGTCGCTTCCGCGGTTGCGAGCACGGGATTGTCTTCCAGCAGGACGAGCCTCGGGGCATAGGCGCCGATCACCGAGGCCGGGTCTCCCAAAGTGGACGAGACCGCGGAGAAGAATTCATTGCCCCTCCTGTATTCCTCTTTGTATGAACGATGCGAGGTTATGTCAAAGGCGGGGTGTATCCCCCTTGCGACCATGTTTCCGTAGAAGGTCGCAGCGCCTTCGGTGAGCATCAAGCCGGGTTCTGCGCTCGCCACCTTGTCAAAAGCCTTGTGCTTGGAAAGGAGCAGATGCACGAGCTCGTGCGCCAGAACATAGTCGGAAGCCGCTGCTCCAGGGGAATAATGGTTAAGGTTGACTCCGACTACTCCGGCCGAGGGATAGAAATATCCGAACATCTTCTCTTCGTAGTTGCCGGGGCATACCAGCTTGCGTAAGGCCATCTGCAGTTCGAAAGAGGTGATGCGGCTCAAGGCGAAGCCGTCCTGGCGCTCTGGCTTCAGTCCCAACAGAGTGGATACGGCGTGCCTGAAGTACCTGAGCTTGTGCTTCCAGGGCTTGGATTCTTCGATAGTGAGCGGTCTCCCGAGGGTGACGCCCGTGGCTTTTTCACAGAGAGGAAGCAGCTCCGCGGCGCGCTTCCTGGCGTGGGCGAGCTTTTGATGGCGCTCCCTGTATCTGGCTATGAAACCCATAGTCATATTAGCACGAAACAGTTTAAAAACCTTACTTTTCCATCCTTTGCCACTGCTAAACTATGGCAGTTTTAATCGAAAAAGAGACGCTTTTTACCTCTGCCAGCTCTTCTTCCTTCTCCAGCCGCCCTCCTTCGGGCCGGTGTGGGGCCTGCGCTCGCCATGGCCGTGGTGCCCTCCCTGGCCGTGCCTCTGCTCGCCGCTCCTGCGGGGCGGTCCGCCGCCCCTCGTAAGCAGGGTGTGCGGGTCCCCGCGCTTCATCCATGCGAAATCAGGGTGGTCCTCGCTGAAGCGCTCGGCGGCGCTCTCGCCCTTGTCAACGAACGTTATGGCCTTGCCTACGGAGCCCATCCTCCCGGTCCTGCCTATGCGGTGGAGGTGGGTGTCCGCGTCCTGGGCCTTGTCGTAGTTCACTATCAATCCGACGTCCTCGATGTGGAGGCCCCTCGCCGCCACGTCCGTGGCGACCAGTATCCTCACGCGGCCTTCGCGGAACCTCTGCATCACGCGCTCCCTGGCTGCCTGCGACATGTTTCCCTGTATGCTGTCGGCCTGGAAGCCGCTCTCGGCGAGCCGGTATGCGAGCTTGTCCGCGAAGAATTTGGTGGCGGTGAATATCATGACCTTCATCTGCGCGTGCTCCTTGAGTATCTCCCTGAGCCTGGGCACCTTCTCGATCCTGGCGACCTCGACGAAATGCTCGTTGATGGCCTCGGGCTTGTCCTTCTCGCCGATCTCGACTATCTCCGAGGAGCCCATGTAGTTGGATGCGACCTTGAGTATGTCCCCGTCAAGTGTGGCCGAGAGCAGTATCACGGTCCGCTCGCGCGGGACCTGGTGCATTATGCTGTCCATCTGGTCGCGGAAGCCCATGTCCAGCATGCGGTCCGCTTCGTCCAGGACGACCAGGTTGCACTCCGAGAGGTTCACGGTCCTGCGCTCCATGTGGTCGAGCAGCCTGCCCGGCGTGGCGATTATTATGTCAGCTCCGCGCCTGAGCTCGTCTATCTGGGGGTTTATGCTCACCCCTCCGTAGACCAGGCAGAGCTTTAAGCCGTAATTGGCGGCTATCCCCCGCAGCTCCTTGTGGATCTGCACCACCAGCTCCCTGGTGGGGGCGAGAACGAGCCCCTTCTTGGCCGTGCCCCTCGTTATTCGCTCGATTATGCCTACGCCGAATGCGGCGGTCTTGCCGGTTCCGGTCTTGCTCCGGACAACGACGTTTCCGCCCGCGAGTATGAGCGGGATGACCCTTTCCTGGACCTCTGTCGCTGTCTCGTATTTCATATTCCTCAGCGCATCCACTGTCTTGGGGCTGAGGTTCATCTCATCGAATCTCATTCCTTTCACTCCTTTAAATACCAGAATAGCAAAATTGGCTTACTATTTGAACTGGCCTATTGGTACGTTGTTTCATTTAGAATATTTAAATCTTCCTGACATGCGTTATATATGCATAAATATCCACTAGCGATAACTTTATAAGCAGTTTCATGCCAAATAACCTCATGGATAAAGTGAGCGCCAGCAACCTCCACGGCCTGGGGTTCGACGACCTGTCCGCAGTCATCACCTACCACCAGGACGAGTCCGTAAGGGCAGCCGCGCTCATGGCCTACGCTGAGGAGGCCGACTCGCACGAAAGGCTGGCGATCATTATGCAAACCGCCCCTGTTCCCCCTGCTTCAGTGGAAGAGGCGATGAGGGCCGCAATCAGCCGCTGGACGAAATTAGGGCATTACCGGAGCGTGTCAGAGCTGCTCCGGGCAGAAGGGCTCCCGAAGCTGGATGACGCACCGGCGCTGTGCGAGGCCGCGGTCAATGTGCGGTCGGACAGGATAGTGGCTAAAGAGCCCGAATACGACACTTACGGCGCTTTCATAGCCATACCCAGGGACCCGCTGCTCCCGGATCCGATAAGGGAAGCCCAGGGCAGGCGCATGGTCAATATCCTCGCGGCCAGCAACGATTATGAGGAGCTCGCGGAGGTCTCGGGCATGGCCGACCTGCCGCAGGCGGTCAGGGACGCGGCTGCAGAGGAAACCGAGCCGGCCATGACCCGCGCTGTGTTCGCTGCCGGGCAGGCGACCAAGGATGCGGAGAGAACGGTCTTCGGGTTGTGCAGCCTGATAAAGAAGGACGGAACCAGCGACCAGGTGAAGCTCGTAGCGGTGACCGTCGTGGTGCGCAGGATGGAAAAGCCAAAGGACCTTGAAGCGCTG
Organism: uncultured Microcaldota archaeon; assembly: GCA_963714085.1. Taxonomy (GTDB): domain Archaea; phylum Micrarchaeota; class Micrarchaeia; order Anstonellales; family Bilamarchaeaceae; genus CAILMQ01. Next base: position 80,676 of record OY970229.1, read on the forward strand.
CTCGAACTCGCGGAGATCGAGAAGCTGCCTTCCGAAGCAGTGCCGAAAATCACGCAGGCACTGGGAAGGATCGCGCTGACAATCATCAGGAAAAGGATGGACGACTGGATCGCGGAACAGGGCGCTAAAGCAAAGGAAGCGAAACTTCTGGTACCGGACGGCCTCAGCAGGGACGACCCTGCTGAGAAGGAGTATTACCAGTGGAAAAGCGAGCTGTGCAGGACCATAGCCGCGAGCAGGCATTTCCCGGAGCGTGTCAGGAACGAGGCTGGCACGGTGCTCTACGACCTCCACAGGAGGTTCGGAAAAGCCGACGATTTCGGATATTCCTACAATAACCCGGATAATCCTCCGGAGATGCGCAGGAGGATGGGCCTGGCAGCGCTGGAAAGGCACGATGCGGGCAAGGATTGCTATCACATCCTTGGCATGGCTTACGGAGAGGACGGCGTCCGGTCGGTGCAGGAACGGGCCAAAGAGATGATCAGCGAACGGCTCGACGAGTTCATCGCATACTGCGGAAAAACGAAGGATTACAGGCGACTGACCGCCATGTCGAATGACGAGGCGATAAAGGGCCGCGGGAAGATAGGCCAGGACACGATAGATAACGTCATCAGGCAGGCGATCGCCGGCGCATCGCAGGAGCAGGACTGCTGCGCGCTCAGGAGGATGGAGATCGACGAAGGGCTGGACACTCATCTGAGGGCAGAGGCCGGAGCGGCGATCGGCCCTGTGCTCGACGAGCTGGTCGCAGCCCCGGACTCCCAGGATGTCAGGACGAATCTCTCGTCCATCAAGAACATCAAGATTTTCAGCGAGAGCGAGCGGGTGCGGGCAGGAAAGAGGCTGGCTGACCTCTGCGCCGCATCCGGCGACACGCGCGAGCTCGAATCTTTCGAAAACCGCGAACCGCCGGAGGAGCTCAGAGCTCATGTGGTGCAGGCGCTCGAGGCTGCGAGGCTGAATTACGTGGCCGGGCTGGACCCGGCGGATGTGATGGGTATCTACCCGGCGTATCTGGGATTGAAAGAACTGCTCAGACGCCCGGGCCTCGGGCCGAACGTGGAATCCGCGGCCATGGGAAAGCTGGATGCCATCGCCCTGGCTGCCGCGGCGAGGTACGCGAGCTACAAGAACCATGTTAGCCTGAAGGACATGAGGGGGTTCTCCAGGCTCTCGGCCGGTGCTAGGCGGACCGTGGAGCTGCTGCTCGTGGATACGATAATCCCCGGCGACTGGAGCGAGCTGAGCAGCATCGCGAAGGACGCCTCGTTCCATCCGGACGCGAGGGAGGCCGCTGCCCTGAAAACGGTTGCCTACGAAGGAGCGAGTAGCAACGACGCGTTCGAGTTCGCGTGCGACGCGGAAGTTCCGCTGGCGGGAAGGGCGGCTGCGGCGAGGAAGGCGCTGGCAGATGCGGAAGCCCACGGAAGGCTCAAGGAGACCGTGCACCTGATGAACGATGCAGGCATGCCGGAAGAGGTGAGGCAGATGGCGAGGGACCTGTACCCCGCAGTGCTCGCTGCGGCTTCGGCCAAGGTCGTCCGGGACAGTTATGACGAGTGGTTCTTCGATTTCCTACGGCTCACTGAGAAAGCGCCGGACGGCGTGGAGGTGCCGCGGCTCCAAATCATGAGAAGCGCCGCCTGCGATGCGTTCATGGCTGGCAAGGAGCAGAGCAGGAACCTGGTATTCTTCATGCATGTGTGCGAGCGCGCTGAGGCGACAGGGCCCATGAAGGAAAACGCCGGAAGGGTGCTGCGCGAGGCCGGGCTCACGCTTTTCGACGCGACGGCTCCGCTGCATGACGCTGGTTTGAAGGAAAAGTACAAGCTGTTCATCAGGCGCAGGGACCAGGCGCCGGCTCCGGCGAAGAAGGCTACGGTTGGCTAGATCCGCGCTCCGAACCTTATATATTATAAAATCCGCCCCACCTAGTGGTAGACAGGGAGGGGTGGGCATATGTTTGTCGCAGTATTATCGGACAAGCCTGAGCTGAGGGAGCAGTTCTGCAAGCTCGTGGGCAAGGAGACTGGGAAGGATGATATCAGCTTCTACGCCGCTAATTTCAACGGGAGGATAATCACATTGGTGGAGCCGACGTTGTATCCTGACAAGATCCAGCCGCTGCTTTATTCGCTCTCCATGGCGGATTACGTGGTGCTGCTCGCGGACGGGCTGACTCCGAAGATAGGCGAGATAGTCGTGGCCCTCAACGCGCTCAAGCTGGACAAGGGCATTGTCGTATCGAGCGCGCCGCTCCCCCTGGCCGGAACGGTCCTGGACAAATACGAGAAAGTCACGGACATGAACGCCGCGAAGGAGAAGGTGCTCTCGCTCCAGCGCGGTGAGCCGGGCGAGAACGCCCTCGCGCTCGTTGACAAGGCGTTCGCAGTGAAATCCGTTGGCAACGTCGCCTTGGGGGTAGTGAAATCCGGCAAACTGAAGAAGCACGACAAGCTGTTCCTGCTGCCTGACAAGAAGGAGCTCGAGGTCAGGACCATCCAGATAAACGACGCAGACTGCGAGGAGGCGGATGCCGGCGCGAGGTTCGGCATAGCGTACAAGGGAGACCTGCTCGAGCGCGGCATACTGGTTCCCCTTAGGAACGAGTTCCAGGTGGAGAGTATAGTGAACGGCAGGTTCGTGAAGAGCCCGTTCTTCAAGGACGAATTGAAGGGCAGGATACACGCGTACTCCAACATGCAGTTCGTGGAGGGCAACGTTTTCGAGAACGAGCTGAAGCTCGCCGCGCCGCTGGCATTCGAGAAGGGCGAGCTCATCCTCGTGGTGGACGCAAGCAACCAGAAGCTGCGCATCGCCGGCGTGTTCCAGAGCAAGTGGTGAGCGGCCATATTGTGATAGAAGGCATACGAAAAGGCGATTTTATAAATTCTTTTGCGGAATGACATTGTCGATACTGCATGAAATACGATACTGCTCCCCGGCCTGCGAACGTAACGGCCCGCAATGCTGCGGCAGCTTTCCGGCCTGTTGACCAGCCGCTCGATGAGAAGATAGCCAGGACACAGAAGCCCTGCATCGCAACGATATGCTTGCTGCGCTCCGAGTCCCCTGAATCCGTAGTCAGGAAGTTCAAGGTCGAGAGCGGGCAGGAGGAGCAGCTCTTCAACGTCGGCCTGTACCAAAGGCAGGGGGACGTCATACTGAAGTACCCCGAACAGGTCGCGCTCGTGGCCATAGACCAGGAGGACAGAGTGGTCCTGCTCCGGAACCAGAACCGCAAAAAGATCACGCTCGCGGAACGTGGCGAGACCGTGCGCGTAGGAACCGGAAGGTACAGGCTCTACCTGGAGCGCATAGAAGAGCGATCAGTCGCCGACAACCATGGGCTTCCCGCGCCTCAAGCGGCCGAGCCTGGCAGAGACGAGGCTCCTCCCAGCGATGGGAGCAGGGATGCCGATCGAGGCGCCCCCTCGTCCCGGGTTCGGTGCCGGCCTGGCAAAACAGACTGGGATTAAATATTCGTCCTGGACTGGATGTATCCATGAAGCGCATGATATTGTTGCTCGTCGCGGTCTCCCTGCTGTGCTCCGGCTGCACCCAGCACGCGCCCAATCCCCAGAACGCCACCAACACGCCGGTGTCGAATGCCACGACGAACATCACCGATACCCGGTATCTCCAGGAATCGCTCGCGCTCATCAGCCAGGCCAACGCCTCGGTGAACAACGCATCGGCTTATGTCTGCGCAGGGAACACGCAGGGGTTTTATCTGCAGAACCAGCTCGATTACGAGAGCCAGGCCAACGGCTATGTCAGCCAGGCATCGTCCGATTTCAGCAGCGCCGATTACCAGGACGCGCTGATCGCGGCATTGGACGCGGAGGCGTCCGCGGACTCCGAGCTGCTCCTCTCGTATTACACCTGCGGCCCCAGGGAGTACGACGGGAACCTCATCAACGAATCGCTCGACGCGATCGCCGCGGCCAACGCTTCCATCAGCAATGCATCCATGTACGTCTGCGCCGGGAATTCGGAGGAGTTCTACGTGCAGAACCAGCTGGATTACCAGAACCAAGCCGACGCCTATTTCGACCAGGCGGTTTCGGATTCCAGAAGCGGCGATTATCCGGACGCGCTGATCTCGGCATTGGACGCGGAAACCGCCGCGGATGCGGAGCGGCTCCTTTCCGAGTACACCTGCGGCCCGCCGGAGTACGATAGCGGCACGATCCCGGTATAGCGATCCCGCGCTGGGATCAGAGCTCGCGGTCGTCCTCCGCTGCTTCCGTGTCCGGGAAGATGGTTCTCGCCCTTCTTTGCGCATCCATGCGCGCTTCATGCGAGTCGTATTGCACCGGATCGAAATGGGTGAGGACCAACCTCTTGGCGCCGGCCTTGCGCGCGGCCTCGGCCGCCTCTTCCGGGGCCAGATGGGGCCAGGTGGGCACGTGGTTGCGCTCCTTCCATGAGCACTCGCTGATGAGGAGGTCCGCGTCCTTCGCGAGCTTGATGTAATTTTCGCACACGCCGGTATCGGTGCAGTACGCTATCTTCTTGCCTTCGAGCATGAGCGAGTAGCCGAAGCACGGGTCCTTGTGCACGAGGTAGCGGGCTTCTATGCCCATAGCTCCGACCTTGTTCATCCCTTCCTTGAGGTCCATGATATCGACGCGCATGGGAAGTATGTCCATGGGGGCCGTGAACGGGGCCGCGAGCAATATCGAGAGCGTCTTCTCGGTCCCCGGCTGGCCGAGTATCGTCATGCCCTGGGGGAACGCGAATTTCGGCAGTATGTGCAGGCCGAAGGTGTGGTCCAGGTGGAAATGGCTCAGGAGCAGGAGGATGGGCTTGGTCTTGTCCGTGATGTAGCGGTCTATCTTGCGGATGCCGTTCCCCGCGTCCAGGATGACATATGCCTCCTTGGAGTCTATCAGGGTGCAGAGAGTCTCGCCTGTCTCCGAATCGAACCAGCCGTTGGTGCCGAGGAAATGTATCTTCATGGGTTATGGATTGGAAGCCAGGGTTTTAGTGCTTTGCTGGCTCCGGTTCCATTCCAAGCGGCGGTCATATTATGAAAAACATATTTGTTCGTTTATTTATATCCTTAGCTATCAAGCTCTGCGAAATGATACTGTGTAAATTGTCCAGCAGTAATTCTTTTTAATTGTTTGCTTTAATGTTAAATAGAGTTGAAAAAATGTCGACATGGTGCAGATTATTTGGAACTTCGCATGCAACCACGAAAGCCCTTGCCAGCGCATCGAGAAGCAAGGACACGGAAATGAAAGCCAAGGTTGTGGACGAGCTGGGCCGTAGATTCTTCGGGAGCCAGAAAGCGGTAGGCAAAATAGCGGCTAAAGCAAACGATTTCGACAGGGCTGTGTTAATCGAAAGTTTGGTAAAGGCCAATCATATTCATATCATTGACAACATCTTACATCCTGGAAGTATAAAGACTAAGACACTAATCAAGATTATGGTGGCTGGATTCAGTGAAGAAGAACGTAGCCAGCTTGTACACGCAAGATCAAACGGATTGCTGAAGGTGCTTTTGGAATGCACGGACTGTAGGCCGGTGGCCAGTGGCGCCTTGGCCCTCCTGCTCTCACGCACTACCCCAAAAACTCAATATGTTGTAGATGGAACACGAACAGATCAAGAGGAAATTGATGCTTGGTATCCGCATGAGCCTGCTGGCGTTCCGCTTGCGCGTGAGACGGGTACAATCGGTCATTGCGAGTATTCCGGCATCGACGTTGTGCATGCCCGGCAATTTTTGAAGGGATACGAAGAGCCGAAAGCCAAGGAAATAATGGATGCCCTTAGAACTATCAACCCGGAGTTATGGGGCAGGTTAACTGGCTGAGTCTGTGGAATATGCAGATAGCCAGGGGAAGAGCAAACTAATATAGGCTATGGAGATGACATGGAACCAAAGACCCCGCGATTCGCGGAAGTAGTGCCTATCAACGCCAAGGTTGCGGAACTCAGGGCTGCCAGAGCTGTCGCTGCGTCTCAACCCGCCGCATCGGCAGAGGCTCCGCTTGATGAGGGAAGGATGGACGCAAGACGCGGTACTAATACGCTCAACAGCGCTTCCATCTTACTGCTGCGCGTCGGCTCCTCGACGCCCGACAAGCGGTTCGGGACGAACAGCATGAACAAGGGGAAGTTTTTCGACATCGGCGTGGTCGAGCATGGCACCGGAGTGAAAAAGGAGATAATGCTCATCGCCATCGACGCCGAGAGAAGGGAGGTCCTGCTCCTGGACTGGTATGGAAAAAAAATCACGCTGACCGAGGGCGGCGAGAGCGTGCCGATAGGGAGCGGAAAGGTCGAACTCCGCCTCGAGCATATAGGAACGAAAGTGATGGATTACAAGTTCGACAGGACTCCGACCCGCATGATAGATGAGGTTATTTTCATGACTGCCCATCTCGATACGGAATGGGAAGGAAAATACCGCGACATATGGTGAGCGTACCGACCGAATGTGTTCCGGACGCCCTGAGGGCGTCGGCGACTTATTATTAAGATTAGCGAGTTTATTTTAATCATGGACACGGGAAGGATCCTGGTCATCGGGGCCGGTGTTAACGGCTCGGTGTGCGCCTCAGGCCTGCAGAACGCAGGGATAGACGTCACTGTGCTCGCGCGCGGGACGCGCTACGATGAGATAAAGAAGGAAGGGATAGTCATAGTGGACGCGTTCAGCAACAAGCGGAGCGTCACCAAAGTGAAGGTCATCAAGACTCTGAAACCAGATGACGTCTATGATTATGTCCTCGTCATAGTCCGCAGGAACCAGATATCAGGAGTTTTGCCTCTTTTGGCCGGGAACAGGTCCCAAAACATCGTCTTCATGGGCAACAACCTGGCCGGCTCGGAGGAGTACACGGACGCACTGGGGAAAGGCCGGGTCATGTTCGGCTTCCCCTTTGCCGGCGGAAGGAGAGAGGGCGACATCATCAAGGCAGTGACCATCGGATCTCTCACCGCCCCGTTCGGGGAGATAGACGGCTCCATCACCCCGCGGCTGAAACGCCTTGTCGCGATCATACGCCAGGCAGGGTTCAGCGCCGAACCCTCCACCCGGATCATGGATTTCCTTTTCACGCACGGGGCCGGGGTTCCTCTGTTCGCCAACCTGATCCTCAAGCACGGATGCGACACCCGCGCCCTTGCAAGATCCCCCGCGGACCTCGGCCTTCTCGTGGATTCCATGCGCGAATCGCTCTCCGTCCTCCGCGCCCTCGGGCACAGGATAGTCCCTGGAAGCATGCGCGTGATAGAGATCGTCCCGCGCTTCGTCCTGGTCGTGTTCCTCAGGTTCGCCCTCGCTTCGAAGCTGGCCGAGGTCGGAGGCGCGTACCACGTGTCCCAGGCGCCGGACGAGATGGAATTCCTCGGCAAGGAGCTCGAGGCTCTCGTGGAGAAGTCCGGCCTGAGCGCCCCAGCGATAAGGATGGTCCTGGCGATGGGCGAGGCTGAGCATTAGAATTTTGCTCTTATTCCGGTCGACCGCCTAGCGCAGCGTTTCCCCGTACTTATTGCCGTATGCGAAGGATCCGACGTCCCTGCGGACCCTCAGGTATTTCCATTGCCTGGTCGGATATCCCAGCCTGATCGCGAACGAGACTGCCATGTGTTTCGGTATGCCGAGCACCCTCTTCAGCTCCTTCTGCACGGAATCGTCGCTGAACACGCTCATTATCTGGAACCCGACGCCCAGCTCCTGCGCCATGAGCCACATGTTCTCCATCACGCAGCCGAGGCCCAGCGTCCCCAGCTCGTCCCCCTCGGATGCCGGCGCCCTCTTCCGCGTGTCGTGGAGCACGATCAGCACGGTAGGGCTCCCCTTGATGGTCTCGTCCAGCGTCCCGTTGGTCTCCTCTTTTATGGCCTTCTCGAGCTTGGCCTTATCGCGCCACGCTGGAGGGAACCCGGCCCCGAGTATACCGACCTTCTTGCGCGAGAGCTCCTCCTCGCTCATGGAGAGCTGGGTGAAATTCTCCCGGATGAATTCCGGAGACGGGTACGTGGTCACGTTCCCGACCTGTTCGAGGACTTTCCTATCGTCGATGACGACAATCTCGAAATTCTGCATGTTGTGCGGGGTCGGAGCCCACCTCCCGGCCTCCAGGATCAGTTTTACGTCTTCTTTGGGCACCTGCTTCCCCGGGTCGAAGGGGGCCCTGGTAGAATGCCTCCCCTGGATGGCTTTCAGCAGGTCTTCCATGGGTCGGCGCCTCGGATTGGCTCAGAACCTCTTCCTTTTGAGCCTGTTCCCGCTCCTTAGCCTCCAATAGACTACCGCGGCGATGATTATGACGAGCGCCAGGGCGAATGGCCATAGCGAGCCGAGCACCGACGCTATCGAAGTCGCCGGGCGCGGCGGCGGCTGCTCCGTGGCAGCGCTGGGCAGCGCCTGTATCTGCAGGGTCCTCACCACCGTGCCGTTCTCCAGGTAGGAGACGTCGTAGATGCCCGTGTACACCAGCTGCAATGAGAAGTCTCCGGTCGAATTGGTCTTCCCGCTCACCTTGTTCCCGATGGGATCGGTTATCACGATGTCGCAGGCCACGCAGACGGAGTTGTCCTTCACCGCCTGCACGTTCGTGTTCTGCCCCACGAAGCCCGAGTTGGGGCCCCTGAGGTCGAAGCTCGTGCATATGTGATCCAGGCACGTCTGGCCATAGCCGCAGGGCGGGCAGACGGGGTCGGAGCCGCATTGGTAGGGCGTGAATGTGTGGTTCGCGGCGTTCCCGCAGCCGGTCAGGTTCATGCAGCTGCCTACGGTCGCCCCTGTTGGTATGACGCACTTCTGGTTATCCAGGCAGTTCGCATCAGAGCTGCAGTTGAACGTCTGGTTCGCCGGGCCGGGCGAGGTTTTCGGCGGTGTGACGTTCGCGGGCGGGGGTGGTGGCGCGCATGTGGTGAACGTGAACGTCGCGGTCCCTGGCGCGTAGCCGGCCTTGGAGGCGTCCGCCTCATAGGTCCCGTTAGTCGACAGAGAGAACGTGGCTGTTCCATCGCTGCCCGCGGTCTGCTGGCCGACCTCTCCTTCGGACGGGTTTGTGAGCATCAGCCGTATTTCCGCGTCTCCGCTCGAGGAGGTGATCGTCACGGATTCGCCCGGGCATGGGGCCCTCGAATATCCGAGCGAGAGGGATGGGGTTGGCCCGGACGGCGATGGGACCGGCGGGACGGGCGGCGGCGCAGCCGGCCCTATACCGTTCACGAATATCGTGTAGTTGCCTCCGTCGGATGTGAGGGACACGGTCTGCCCCGGGGAAGCGATGGCGCTGTCCATCGTGGTGGAGTTGGGCCTCACGAGGCCGATGACGAGATACGGGACCACGGGCACGATCGCATGCCCCTGGTCGTCCGCCACGCCGGTCACGGTGACGTTCACGACGCTCCCGACCTGGCTGCTGGAGACCCCGTATGCGCCGACGAACCAGTCCGCGGTGCTGAGGGTCCACCTGGTGGCACCGGCAAGACCCGGCGCGGGGGCTATGAAGACGTACGGTATCGACGGGTACCATGCGAGGAAGCTGCTTATCTCCAGCGGGACGATGGTGCAATTGCTCGCGTTGACGCTTGCGACCTGCACCGGCGCATGCTGCACCGGGATGTAATCGCCGTCCAGGCCGTCCGCGTATGCCAGTGCGACCCACTGGTTTAGGAGCGGCGCTCCGCCCTGCGAGCATATGCTGAGCATCGCGTCCGGATTGGCGATGCTGTTGTCAGCGTAGGACGCGGAGCTGTTGTCGTAGACCATCGAGGTGATTGCGCTGTCGTTGGCGCGGACCATCGCGACGTCGTAGGACTGGGCGAAAGCCAAGGAGAGCAGCAGCAGCGCGAATATTGCAGCCTTCATCAGGCCACCACCAGCTTCTTGGTTATCGAGTACATCTGGTAGAGCCAGTCGTACACCCATGTCACGTACCTGTTCCTGTTGAGGGTGTCCACGTTGTTCACCCAGCCCGGGTCCTGGCAGGTCTCGTTCGCCACGAACAGCGGCTGGTCGTAGGACAGGGTGCCGTTGTAGGCCAGCAGGAGCTGGCTGCCGTTGGCGTAGGCGTCCACCGTGATGGAGTAGTTGCCCACGTAGTTGCTCACGTTCTCCGCAGAATACACCGTGTAGAGCAGGTTGCACGTGGGGATGAGCGTCATCATGGCGTAGCCGGTTCCGTTACCGACCATCTGGCCCACGTTCTTGCTTATCAGGCCGCGCTGGGTCGCGCCGTCGCTCCACACCTGCGTCGGGCTGAACGGGTTGAGGCCGTTGGTCTCGGTGATGACGAAGGTGGGGTTCGAGACCGTGTTGTTGCTCGGATCCGTGAGCCAGATGCTCACGTTGTAGGGCACGCCCCATTGCGGGAAGGAGTACGTCTGGTTGTTGTTTATCGCCACGTGCACGACGTAGTACGGGCTCACCACCACCGTGGCGAGCGCGGTCTTGGTGCTCGCGTCGCATTCGGCCAGGGCATGCGTCGGGTCGGACGTCCCTGTGAAGGTGTATGTGCCGCTCTGCACGCCGTCGGTCGCGTTCCACATGTAGGTGAGGTTCACCGACTGGCCTGGCGCCAGGCCGCTGGTGACGGACCAGAGATAGCCTTGCGAATAGCCTGCCGGCCCGGTGATGTTCAGGGTCACCGGGAACGCGGAGGTCACGTTCACGTTGCCGTTGTTCGTTATCGTTATGGTCACATTGGAGCTGCTGCCGTAATACATCCCCGTTGGCGAGGCGATCATGGATATGAGGAGGTTGGCCCCCAGGCACATGCCGTAGCCGAGGCCGTCCACCACGGTGTAGCGCGTGTATACGTGCTGGTCGTCTATGGGGATCGCCCCTATGCCGAGCTGCACCGGGAGCTGGCTGCTGTCGTTCACCTTCACCGCGGCCGTGCAGTTGTCTCCGTAGTCGTCCGTGCAGAGCCCGATGACCATGCTCCTGCCCGTGGTGGAGCTCAGACCCCAGCTCGCATCGGACGGAGGCTTGGAGAACGAGCCTATCTCACTATCGAAGGTTATGGAGTTCACCGTGGATGTCACGTTCCTGGTGCCCTGGTTGAACGTGCTGGTGACTCCGTACGAGCCGAGGAGCGTGCCGCCGGTCACGTCGACGAATGCCGGGCTGGCGCCGTTCGGGCTGCTGGATACCAGGAGGTGGATCCTCCCGGGGAACGCGGATACGAAGACGTTCGGGGTCCTGGACGAGTCCTTGAACTGGGAGAACGCGAAAGCGTCTATCGGGGTCTGGTAGCACGTCGCATTGTACGCGTTGGAGGTGTATACCAGCGAGGCGCTCGAGCCGGTGGTGAGGTTCAGGCTCTCCACCATGTAGGTGTAGCTTCCGGTATAGGCGCTGTACGCCGCGCCCACGTAATCAGGGCCCGCGTCGCAGAGCCTGAGCCCGAAGTCAGGGTTGATACTGAACGTGTCGACATAGACCTGGTATTCCGTGGATGCGTAGACATCAGAGATCCCGTTGGTGCTGTTGATGATCTGCCCGGATTGGGAGAAGACGAACCCAGCCATCAGCAAAACGAATAATGCCAGTTTTCTCATAGTCACACCGTCGACATTGATTTACCTATATTCACCAGCACGGATATTATGTTCTGCATGCCGGAGGATATCTGCGAATATGATGCGTCGTCCATCGTCGCCTCGCCTGCGGACGGCGCTCCGAGGGTGCCGTTCACGCTGAAGTTCAGTATCGCGATCGTGGCGTTGCCGTAGGACACGTTTATCGAGACCGTGGCCGGATTGTTGTACATGGTCGGTATCACGAGCTGGGTCTCGTTGGTCTGGAAGAGCTTCGAGCTGCCGTAGCTGTCCTTGCCGGGCTGCTGCGGGACGAACACGACCTGGCCGTTCTGCTCGGTCATCGTGGCGTTCGCAATCACCAGGGATATGGTGTTGTTGTCGTAGACGCTTATGTTGATCCTGTTCGGGGCGCCGGACTGGAGCATGGGCAGGGGCAGGTAGGTGCCGTTCGTGTAAAGCGTGACGTCCGCCTCCCTCATCTTCTTGGCGCCTATCCACTTGGTCGCCGTGCTCGCGAGCGCGTTCATGTTCTGTATGGAGGCCTTGACCTCGCTCCCGTAGGCGCTGTTCACCAGGGAGCTGCGGTAGGTCGGGACGAGCGAGCCGTAGCTGGCGATCGACAGGTTCTGTATGCACAGGTAGCCTGAGCCGTTGGCCTCTATGTAAGGCACGTAGCCGTAGCCGTCGGGTATGTTGTACCTCGTCGGCGCCGCCGCGAACTCGGCCCCTCCGGAGCTGTTGGTGGTCGCGTAGGCGGCCCCGAAGAACTGCTCGAAGGGGTTGATCACCGGGTAGAATATGGCCCTGCCGTTCTCCTCCCCGGCAGAGACGCTCATGCCTGCCAGCGGGGACGATAAGTTGTCGGTGACGACCACGCTCACCGCGTAGGGCACCGCGCTGTCGGGGAATGTGGTGGTAGTGACGCCGTCCACCTGCACGCTGATGTTGCAGGCCTGGATGAGCGGCGTGGTGTTCTGCAGTATGCCGTAGATGCTCCCGGGATTGAGGTTCGCGAGGCCGAGCGTGTTGGCGACGTTGTCAGGGGTGTTGTTCAGCAGCGTCCATGTGCCGTTGTACTTCCAGAGGCCGAACCTGGTCGCGTTGTATCCAATGAGCACTGAGCCGTTCCAGCTCCATACGATGGAATCGATGGAAACCGGTCCGCTGAGCGTTGCGATGTTCACGAACATCTGCGCGAAGGAGATCGTGTTATATGGAAGGGAGGAGGAGTTGCTGCTCCAGGAGACGGAGTAGAGTTCGCCGCTCGTCACGTTGTCCGCGATGGACAGGTTCGTGTAGTTCTGGTAGTTGCCCGCTGGGTTGTCGAAGACGATTCCGGAAAGGCCTATTGTGACGTTCGGACCTGACGTATCGGCGACCACGATGTCGGCGCCGTTGTTGTAGAGGTGCCCTCCGGAAAGGGTGGCATTCGATTCTGATATAAAGATGCCGTAGCCCTGATTGTCATAAGCCACGTCATTGGTGAGCGTGGCGCTTGTGTAGATGTCAAAACCGTCGGTAGCGCTTCCGAACACGGTGTTGTTGGTCAGCGTGGTGTTCGGGGTCCCGCCACCCACCGTGAAACCGCTTGATGAAGTGCCGACGGTATTGGCTGTGAGGACGGTGCTGTTGCTCAGAACCAGGTTGAAGCCGCTGTTGGAACCGATTGCCGTATTGTTCGTGAGCGTGGTGTTCGTGCTCTCGTATATATAGAAAGCCTCCACTTCGTTCGCGGCCGAGTTGCCGGTCAGGACGGTGCCGTTGTCCACATAGATGTGGTATCCGAAGCTGTCGTCGTGCGCGGTGTTGTTGGCAAGGTACGTGGCGTTGCTGAATAATACGAAAATGCCGTACTCATTGTCGTATACGCTGCTGTTCGAGATAGTGGTGCCGGAAACGGCGTCCACGTTGATGCCCGGCCCTGTGTTGGAGTACGCCGTATTGCCGGTGCACGTCACGTTGCTCGCTTCTACCGAGATGCCGGCGATTCCCATGTTGTTATACGCCGTATTATGATTTATGGCGCTGTTCTGGGACGTGGTGACGATGCCGTCGTTCGAATTGTTGAAGGACGTGCTGTTCGCGATGATGGAATATGGGCTTGCGAGGATCGCGATGCCGTTTTCTGAGTTGTTGTATGCGGTGTCGTTGAGGAAGCGGTCGTAGCTGGAGTACCAGTTGGAGATGCCGATGGTGTAGTTGGAGACCACGCAGTTCTGGACCGTTACGTTGGCAGCCGACCCGTTTATGACAACGCCGTAGGCCACGTCCGCGCTGTCCGTGCCGGTTATACTGTGGCCGTTGCAGTCGAAGAGGACGTTGGACGCTGCGATCTTCACGCATGAGAAGCCGATGACCGAGGTCCCGACGGCATCATTGGGTGAGCCAGTGTAATCCGTCGACATCATATAAGCGCCGGGCGCTGATACGACCGGGCAGTTGATCGGGTTCCCCAGCACGGCATAATCGCTCGCCGGGTCTAGGTTCTGGATGCCCAGGGTGTCCGCGGTGGTGTCCGGGGTGTTGTTGAGCCGCGTCCATGTGCCGTTGTACTTCCATAGGCTGAGGGTGTTTTCGATGTATGCGGCTGATTCCGCATCGGTCCAGCTCCAAACGATCGAATCGATCGATGTCGAGTCATTTATCGCGGAGATGTTCACGAACGTCTGGGCGAAGGAGGAGTTGCCTGACGGGAGGGGAGCGGGGCTGCCGGTCCAGTTGATGGAGTATTCCTCACTGACCCAGGTGTCGTTGATGCTCAGGTTGGTGTAGTTCTGCATATTGCCCAGAGGATTGTCGAAGATGAGGCCGGAGAGGTTCATTGTGTATGGAGAGGCTTCGACCTCCTCCACGCGCAGGTCAGGATTGTTATTGAAGAAATGCATCCCCTGCGCCAGTGTCTGGTCCGACTCGAATAACAGCAAGCCGGCGTTGGAGCTGTTGGATGCGGTGGTGTTGTAGAAGGAAGTGGCGGTCGCATACTCGAGCGTTATTGAATTGTTGCTCTTGTCGGCACTGACGTTATAGAAACTATTCTGGTTCGCATTATACACGTAGATGCCGTAATTGCTGCTGTTGTCGGCGTTGACGTTGGATAGGACGTTGTTGTTCGATGAAGCGAGGTAGATGCTGTAATTGCCGCTGTTGTCGGCACTGACGTTGGATAGGTTGTTGTTCGATGAAGCGAGGTAGACGCCGTAATTGCTGCTGTTGTCGGCGCTTATGTTATATAAGTTATTCTGGTTCGCTCCGTTCATATAGATGCCGTAATTACCGCTGTTGCCGGCATTATCGTTGGACAGGTTGTTCTGGTTCGCGCTATACATGTAGATGCCGTACATCCCATTGTTGTTTAGGGAGTTGTTGACGTATGTGCCATTTGCGCTCGATTCTATATCGAAGCCGGCATAGTTGTATCGCGAGGATATGTTGCTGATGGCGGCGTTGTTAGTGTAATATACCAGGAAAGCATCGTTGTTGAGGGTGTCGGAGCCGTTGACCCTGGTGTTCGTGACATTGGAGCCGGTCGCGTTGCAAAGCTCTATCTCTGCGGAGTTCAGGCCGTTCCATGAGACCGGCGCATAGGAGTAGTTGACCGGGCGGCCAGCAGAGCCGGTCATGTTGGCGATGGTGTTCGGGCAACCGGCTGCAGAGCCAGGGGACACGAGAAGGTCATAGATGTCGTTTTCCATTACCGTGTTATTGGATATGGTGTTCTGGCTCGATGAGGCGAGGTAGAAGCCGTACAGCCCATTGCTGTTTGCGGAGTTGTTGGCGTATACGCCGTTTAGGCTTGATTCTATATCGAAGCCGATGTAGTTGTAGGACGAGGACGTATTCTTTATGACGGCATTATTGGTTTCATATACCAGGAAAGCGTCATTGTTGAGGGAGTCGGAGCCGTTGACCCTGGTGTTCGTGACATTGGAGCCGGTCGCGTTGCAAAGCTCTATCTCTGCGGAGTTCAGGCCGTTCCATGAGACCGGCACATAGGAATAGTTGATCGGGCGGCCAGCAGAGCCGGTCGTGCTGGTGATGTTGTTCTGGCAGTCGGCCGGGATGTAAGGCTGCACGGCAAGGTCGTAATAGCCATTTTCCGTTAGCGTGTTATTGTACAGGGTGTTGTTTCTCGCTGAACTCAGGGTTCCTGGAGAGAGGAGGATGCCGTACTGGCTGTTGTTGTAGGCGGTATTGTTATACAGGACATTCGAGTTTGCGCCCCCGAGCCAGATGCCCACCACGTCGTTGTCGACGGTATTGTTATACAAGGTATTGTTTATGGACTCCTCGGTAAGCGCAATGCCCACGCCGTAGTAGGGGAGGCTGTTGTTGTTCGCGGTATTGTCATAGATGACATTCTCTTGCCCATCATACGCATAGATGCCGGCATAAAGGTTGTTGTCGAAATGATTGTCGTGCACGGTATCAAATATCGCTATATCTAGCTCGATGCCATAACCATTGTAGTCCGCCGTGTTGTTGTATATATCCGCAAATCCCTCGTCTTCGATGCCGCCGAAACTGTTATG
The DNA here is from genome assembly GCA_963714085.1 of uncultured Microcaldota archaeon. Lineage (GTDB taxonomy): Archaea > Micrarchaeota > Micrarchaeia > Anstonellales > Bilamarchaeaceae > CAILMQ01. The sequence goes on from OY970229.1 coordinate 96,734, forward strand.
TTCGATGAAATTGTTGTAAATGTTGGCGTTATCAGCTTCGGTTAAGATGCCCGGGGCGTCCCTCTCGACGGTATTGTCATATATGTTGACTACGCCCGGGTCGTCGTTGACGTGGATGCCTGGACCGCTTTCATAGACGCTATTGTTATACACGTTAGCCGAGCTCGCCCAATCGAGCCAGATGTCGTTGTCGGTTTCAGAGACGTTATTGTTCAGGATATACAAATTTAACGATCCTGCTCCGACATATATGCCGCTGGTATAATTGTGGATATTGCAGTTCTCCACCGTAACGTTATGGGGTGAACCTGAAACATTGATGGCGCTGAGGGCGGCGCCCCATGCGCTGCCGGCTATGGTAAAGCCGTTGCAGTTGAAAACCACGTTGGACGCGGTTATCATGACGCAGTTATCGCCGTTCGGCGCGCCGGAGTAATTCATCGGCATCACGTAGGTGCCGGGCGCGGATATTACCGGGCAGTTGACGCTCGGGTCGTTGTCCATCACGCCATAGCCGGTCCCGGATCCGGACGATTCGCTGCTTTGGGCAGTGGGATTCCCGGAAGCGTTTGGAGGCGCCGGTGCCATACGGAGTTCAAAAAAAGTGCTGTTAGGAGGGAATTGACCTGGGGGTCCCACCCACCTTATTTTAAGGAAGTCAAGAGCAAAAGCATCAAAAGCAGCAGATTCGTTGAAGGTCTCAGGTGCACCGGGTCCCGGAGACGTTTGGAGACCGGTTCCGTTTTGAACGGATTGGTCCGACGATTCGGGCTCCGGAGAAGTTTGAAGCGCGCTTCCGTTTTGAACGGATTGGTTCGAAGACTCGTTTCCATCAAGCGTGCCGTTGCTGTCCGGGGACTGATTATCTGGAGCCGCAGCGGATATCTGCGTGCTTCCGTTTTCATCGGACTGGGCATGGTTCACAGACATGCATATGAACAGCGCGACCAAAACCAGCAGTAGTGCTGCAATCGCAGGGCTTACGCGTCTGTGCATGTGTGTGTTTCATAGATGATATTTAAAAGGTTAATCGCTCGGTTAACGGGATTGGGTTTTGCCGCGAGCGGCGCGAAACCGCGGCATTTCGATCATCGTTGCAGAGAATGCTGGTTTCGCATATGATGCTGCCCGGAGGGCATGGATTTCATTAGCCGATGGTCTTCCGCGTATCGGACTGCGCCCAGGTCAAGTCCGCTTCGGGCCCTTGCTCCCATAGGAGCCTTTTGGCTTGCTCCTGAGCATCCAGTAGGCTATCGCCGCAATGATTATGACCAGGACCAGCAGCAGGAGGGGCCATATGACCAAGCCCGCATTGAACCCTGCGGTCGTACTCGGGTGCGGCGGCTGCTGCACCGGAGCCGCACCGGGGAGCGCCTCTATCTGCAGCGTCCTCACCACGGTGCCGTTCTCGATGTATGAGACGTCGTAGGCACCCGCGTACACCAGCTGCAAGGAGAAGTCGCCGGCCGAATCGGTCTTCCCGCTTATCACGTTGCCGGTGGGATCGGTTATCCTGATGTCGCAGTCCATGCAGACGGAGTTGTCCTTCATTGCCTGCACGCTCGTGTTCTCCCCTACGAAACCCGAGCTTGGGCCTGTCAGGTCGAAGCTCCTGCATATGTTGGCCATGCACATCTGGCCATAGCCGCATTGCGGGCAATTGGAGCCAGAGCCGCATTGGTACGGGACCAGGACGTGGTTCGCTGCCTTTCCGCAGCCTGTTATGTTCTGGCAGTTGCCCATGTTCGCTCCGGGCGGTATGTTGCACAATTGGTTGTCTGCGCAATCCGCGTCAGAAGTGCAGTTGAGCGTTTGGTTCACCGGGGCCACCGGCGTTATCGGAGGCGTTATGTTCGCAGTAGCGGCCGGGCAGGTGGTGAATGCGAATGTGATGCTTGTCGGCCTGTAGCCTGAGCGCGAGGCGTCAGCCTCGTATGTCCCGTTCGCCGCCAGCGAGAAGGTCGCAGTTCCGTCGCTTCCGGTGGTTTGCTGTTCCACCAGACCTCCGTACGGGCTGGTGAGCAGCAGCCTTATGTTGGCACCTTCTCCGCTCGAGGAGGTTATGGTCACCTGGTTGGCCGGGCACGGAGCTATAGAATAGGAGAGCGACATCGCGGCTAAGGACACCCCGCCGGACGGGGGTGAAGATGGGGCTACGCTCAGGATTTCCGTCACGTTGAATGACGCATTGGCCGTATTGCTGTAGGCGTCTGTCGCGGTGCAGTTCACCTGGGTCGTTCCTATTGGGAAGAGTGAACCGGATACCGGGGTGCAGGACACGTTGACCAGCTGGCCGTACTCATCGGTTGCCGTCGGCGTGTAAATCTCAGTAGCGCCTAACGGATTCGCGGTGGTATCGGTTATGTTTGAGATCCCTGAGATGGTCGGCGGGGTCGTGCCTGGGTTCTCTGTCACCCTGAAGGATGCATTGGCCGTATTGCCGTAGATGTCCGTCGCATTGCAGTTGACCGTGGTGTTACCTATCGGGAACAATGAACCGGATACTGGGGTGCATAAGACCGGTACTGATACGTTGTACTCGTCCTTTGCCGTCGGGCTGTAGGTCACGTTGTTCGTCAGGTTGGTTGCTGTCTGGGTGATGTTGGAGATGCCGCTGATTGTTGGCGGGGTCGTGCCTGGGTTCTCTGTCACCCTGAAGGATGCATTGGCCGTATTGCCGTAGATGTCCGTCGCATTGCAGTTGACCGTGGTGTTACCTATCGGGAACAATGAACCGGATACTGGGGTGCATAAGACCGGTACTGATACGTTGTACTCGTCCGTTGCAGTCGGGCTGTAGGTCACGTTGTTCGTCAGGTTGGTCGCGGTCTGGGTGATGTTGGAGATGCCGCTGATCGTTGGCGGGGTCGTGCCTGGGTTCTCTGTCACCCTGAAGGATGCATTGGCCGTATTGCCGTAGATGTCCGTCGCATTGCAGTTGACCGTGGTGTTACCTATCGGGAACAATGAACCGGATACTGGGGTGCATAAGACCGGTACTGATACGTTGTACTCGTCCTTTGCCGTCGGGCTGTAGGTCACGTTGTTCGTCAGGTTGGTTGCTGTCTGGGTGATGTTGGAGATGCCGCTGATTGTTGGCGGGGTCGTGCCTGGGTTCTCTGTCACCCTGAAGGATGCATTGGCCGTATTGCCGTAGATGTCCGTCGCATTGCAGTTGACCGTGGTGTTACCTATCGGGAACATAGAGCCTGACACCGGGTTGCATATCACAGGCACTGAGACATTGTATTCATCCTTTGCAGTCGGGCTGTAGGTCACGTTGTTCGTCAGGTTGGTTGCGGTATTAGTTATATTGGAGATCCCTGAGATGGTCGGCGGGGTCGTGCCTGGGTTCTCTGTCACCCTGAAGGATGCGTTGGCCGTATTGCCGTAGATGTCCGTCGCATTGCAGTTGACCGTGGTGTTACCTATCGGGAACATCGAGCCTGACACCGGGTTGCATATCACAGGCACTGATACGTTGTACTCGTCCTTTGCCGTCGGGCTGTAGGTCACGTTGTTCGTCAGGTTGGTTGCTGTCTGGGTGATGTTGGAGATGCCGCTGATTGTTGGCGGGGTCGTGCCTGGGTTCTCTGTCACCCTGAAGGATGCATTGGCCGTATTGCCGTAGATGTCCGTCGCATTGCAGTTGACCGTGGTGTTACCTATCGGGAACATAGAGCCTGACACCGGGTTGCATATCACAGGCACTGAGACATTGTATTCATCCTTTGCAGTCGGGCTGTAGGTCACGTTGTTCGTCAGGTTGGTTGCGGTATTAGTTATATTGGAGATCCCTGAGATGGTTGGCGGGATTGGAGGTACTGCGACCACGGTGAGCGTGCCGGTGCTGATTACGGACGGGTTTCCGGTCCCATTACCAGAGGTATAGAATGAAACGGTCAAACCGTATGTGCCTATGCTCGTGGTTGGGAACGATGTGCTTACCAGGCAGGTTATATTGTCCAATGCGCCACCCGGATAGCCCGGAGGGGTGAATTGCGCGCTGCCAAAAGGACAATCGACCAGCACTATTCCATTGCCCAGGCTGGTATTGCTGGCTTCGAGGAGGGAAAGAGCCGGGATCGGAGCGGTCGTTAGCAGCGGACTAGAATTGTAGGTGGTGGAGATTATTACAGAACCGAATGGACTGATTGGTGCGAGTCCTGTGATGGTGCCGTTAAGGGATTGCCCTTGTGCGACGGAGGATGGTGAGAGGGTGAGCGGAGCTATGATAGGATTCACTGTCACGTTGAATGACGCATTGGCTGTGTTACCGTAGGGGTCCGTAGCGCTGCAGTTGACCGGGGTGGTCCCTATCGGGAACATTGAGCCGGATGGAGGCACGCATGAGACGTTGATAGATACGTTGTACTCGTCCTTTGCCGTTGGAGCGTATGTCTCGATTGTACCGTTTGAGGTCGCTGTTGTTACGTTTATGTTGGAGATGCCGCTGATCGTTGGCGGGGTCGTGCCTGGGTTCTCTGTCACCCTGAAGGATGCATTGGCCGTATTGCCGTAGATGTCCGTCGCATTGCAGTTGACCGTGGTGTTACCTATCGGGAACAATGAACCGGATACTGGGGTGCATAAGACCGGTACTGATACGTTGTACTCGTCCTTTGCCGTCGGGCTGTAGGTCACGTTGTTCGTCAGGTTGGTTGCGGTATTAGTTATATTGGAGATCCCTGAGATGGTCGGCGGGGTCGTGCCTGGGTTCTCTGTCACCCTGAAGGATGCATTGGCCGTATTGCCGTAGATGTCCGTCGCATTGCAGTTGACCGTGGTGTTACCTATCGGGAACAATGAACCGGATACTGGGGTGCATAAGACCGGTACTGATACGTTGTACTCGTCCTTTGCCGTCGGGCTGTAGGTCACGTTGTTCGTCAGATTGGTTGCTGTCTGGGTGATGTTGGAGATGCCGCTGATCGTTGGCGGGGTCGTGCCTGGATTCTCTGTCACTCTGAAGGATGCATTGGCCGTATTGCCGTAGATGTCCGTCGCATTGCAGTTGACCGTGGTGTTACCTATCGGGAACAATGAACCGGATACTGGGGTGCATAAGACCGGTACTGATACGTTGTACTCGTCCTTTGCCGTCGGGCTGTAGGTCTCGGTGGAGCCGGTGTAATTCGTTGCGGTGTCGTTTATGTTAGAGATCCCTGAGATAATCGGTGCCACTGTACCTGGGTTCTCAGTCACGTTGAATGATTCATTGGCCTGGTTTCCGTAGATGTCGGTTGCGGTGCAGTTCACCGTGGTGTTTCCTATGGGGAACATCGAGCCTGACACCGGGTTGCATATCACAGGCACCGACACGTTGTACTCGTCCGTTGCAGTCGGGCTGTAGGTCACGTTGTTCGTCAGGTTGGTCGCGGTCTGGGTGATGTTGGAGATGCCGCTGATCGTTGGCGGGGTCGTGCCTGGGTTCTCTGTCACCCTGAAGGATGCATTGGCCGTATTGCCGTAGATGTCCGTCGCATTGCAGTTGACCGTGGTGTTTCCTATGGGGAACATCGAGCCTGACACCGGGTTGCATATCACAGGCACCGACACGTTGTACTCGTCCGTTGCAGTCGGGCTGTAGGTCACGTTGTTCGTCAGGTTGGTTGCTGTCTGGGTGATGTTGGAGATGCCGCTGATTGTTGGCGGGGTCGTGCCTGGATTCTCTGTCACTCTGAAGGATGCATTGGCCGTATTGCCGTAGATGTCCGTCGCATTGCAGTTGACCGTGGTGTTACCTATCGGGAACAATGAACCGGATACTGGGGTGCATAAGACCGGTACTGATACGTTGTACTCGTCCTTTGCCGTCGGGCTGTAGGTCTCGGTGGAGCCGGTGTAATTCGTTGCGGTGTCGTTTATGTTAGAGATCCCTGAGAAGGTCGGCGGGGTGGTGCCCGGGTTCTCAGTCACGTTGAATGATTCATTGGCCTGGTTTCCGTAGATGTCGGTTGCGGTGCAGTTCACCGTGGTGTTTCCTATGGGGAACATCGAGCCTGACACCGGGTTGCATATCACAGGCACTGAGACATTGTATTCATCCTTTGCAGTCGGGCTGTAGGTCTCGGTGGAGCCGGTGTAATTCGTTGCGGTGTCGTTTATGTTAGAGATCCCTGAGATAATCGGTGCCACTGTACCTGGGTTCTCAGTCACGTTGAATGATTCATTGGCCTGGTTTCCGTAGATGTCGGTTGCGGTGCAGTTCACCGTGGTGTTTCCTATGGGGAACATAGAGCCTGACACCGGGTTGCATATCACAGGCACCGACACGTTGTACTCGTCCGTTGCAGTCGGGCTGTAGGTCTCGGTGGAGCCGGTGTAATTCGTTGCGGTGTCGTTTATGTTAGAGATCCCTGAGATGGTCGGCGGGGTCGTGCCTGGATTCTCTGTCACCCTGAAGGATGCATTGGCCGTATTGCCGTAGATGTCCGTCGCATTGCAGTTGACCGTTGTGTTACCTATCGGGAACATCGAGCCTGACACCGGGTTGCATATCACAGGCACTGATACGTTGTACTCGTCCTTTGCCGTCGGGCTGTAGGTCACGTTGTTCGTCAGGTTGGTTGCTGTCTGGGTGATGTTGGAGATGCCTGAGATTACTGGTGGAATTGTGTCCACCGTGAAGCTCCTTGTTTCTGAGAAGTTGGTTTCGTTTGCAAGGTCGGTGCAGTTTATGAACCAGTTGTGATAGCCGTCTGCGATGCCTAAAAGCGGGAAGTCGGTTGCCGTGCTGTTCTGGGTAGTCGCATTCGTCTGGTTCAGGTTCCCGTCCAGGTATAACGAGCAGCTCAGGGTTGGATAATAGTCGTCGCTCGCATTGAATGCGAAGTCGATCGAACCCGAGTTCGTGATATAGGCATCTGGCGGGAACATGAGGTTGATCGTCGGTATGGTTGTGACATTGTTTTGCAGTATACCATAGGTGCTTGACGGGATCAGGCCCGTGAAGCCGAGCGTGTCCGCGACGGTGTCGGGGGTGTTGTTCAGCCTGGTCCAGCCTGAGGCGTCGGACTCCCAGAGCTCGAATTTGGTGTCGTTGTATCCGCTAAGCTCGGAATCCTGCCAGCTCCAGGTAACGGAATCGATGGAAACGCCCGCGCTCTGGTTTTTTATGTCGACGAATTTGTTGAAACTGATGGGAGCGCTGGCAGGCAGCGCGGTGGAGTTCCTGCTCCAGTTTATCGTGTAGGACTCCCCGCCTGCCGCGAGGGAATCGTTTATTGATAGCGAGGTGTTGGCCATGGAGCCGGACGGGTCCAGGAAGGTCGTGTTTGCCATGTTGTAGGTGACGCCGTTGTTGCTGTAGGCATAGAAGTCGTAGTCGTTCCGGAAGAGCGTGGTGTTCCAGAACTGGTTCCCGGCCGAGCCGCCGAACTGGCTTATTATCGCCATGCCATATGCGGGATTGCCTGGAGAACCGGTATTGTTGTACGCGCTGTTCCCGATGAACGTATTGCCGTTGGCGTCGAAAAGCCGGAAGCCGTACTGCGTGTTGTTGTACGCGTTGTTGTAGAGGTAGGTGTCATTGGTGCAGCTGATGGCGAAGCCGTACAGCGTGTTGTTGTACGCGTTGTTCCCGGTGAAGGTGTTGTTCTCGCATGAGATGAGATGGAAGCCCTCGCTGCCGCCGGAGACGTTGTTCCCGCTGAAGGAGTTGTTGTTCGCGAGCCCGCCCAGGTAGAAGCCGTAGTCCGCGTTCCCCAAGACGACGTTGTCCGTGAACGTGTTGTCGGAGGCGCCGGATTCGATGCGGAATCCGGCATAGGAATCGTTATACACCGTGTTGCCGCTGAAGATGCTGGCCGAAGCGCCAGAGGCGTAGAAGCCGTTGAAGCACTGGGATACGGAATTGTTGGAATAGACGTTTCCGGTCCCGAGCGAGGCGATGCAGGTATCGGTGTCGTTGTACACGCTATTGTTGGAGATGTCGCCTCCTGAGAGGGAACCCGTGTAAATGCCGTAGTAATAGCCGCTGATTCCTGCGCAGTTCTCCACCGTGACGTTGGTGAGCGAGCCGTTGATGGCTATGCCGAAGGTCGTCCCTGCGGTGCCGTTGTTGGCTATGCTGTAGCCGTTGCAGTCGAAGACCACGTCGGATGCGGCTATTTTCACGCAGACCGTGCCGCTCAGCTCCGGAGCGCCGTTCGGCGCCCCGGTGTAGTTCATGTCCTGGGTGTATGTTCCGCTCTCGTTGATGACCGGGCAGTTGATGGTGCTGTTCCCGAATATGCCATAGTCGCTTCCAGGAGAGAGATCAGTCAAGGCTAAGGTATCCGAAGAGAGGTCGGGGGTGACGTTCAGCGGGGTCCAGCCGCTGGAGTTGTACACCCACAGCTGGAAAGTGCTCTGGTCGTATCCGTTGGCTTCCCCATCGGTCCAGCTCCAGACGATGCTGTCGATGGACACCGGGGGGCTTAACGCGGAGATGTTCACGAACGTCTGGGCGAAGGGCTGGTAGGGGGGCGCGGTCTCGTTGGCCGTCCAGTTTATGGCGTATTCCTCGCCGTTGTTGACGATGTCGTTGATGCTCAGGTTGGTGAAGTTCTCCATCGAGCCGGTCGGGTTGTCGAAGACGATGCCGGAGAGGTTGATCGTGATAGGGGGGCCGGAATAATCCGCCACGTCCAGGTCATAGCCGTTGTTGGACAGGTATTGGCCCGTCACAGAGGTCTGGTCGGAGCCCATGGACAAGCCGACATGTGAGTTGTTGGTAGCGCGGTTGTCATCCATGGAATTATTGGTCCCGGATATCGTGATGCCGGTGTGACCGTTGTTGTCGGCGCTGTTGTTGGACAGGCTGTTGTTGCCGCCATAGAGCCCGATGCCGTCCCATGCGTTGTTGTCAGCGCTGTTGCCGTACAGGGTGTTGTTGTCGCCACCGAGCCCGATGCCGTCATCCCCGTTGTTGTCGGCGCTGTTGTTGGACAGGGTGTTGTTGCCGCCACTGAGCCCGATGCCCTCGTAAGACTCGTTGTCGCAGCTGTTGTTCGTGATGTTGTTATTGGAACCTGTGATCTCAATTCCGAGGTTATTGCCGTCCAAGTCATTATTATATATGGCAGTATTGTCCGTTGGAGGAGAACTGGAGTGGATGCCACCATAACTGTTATTGTTGACGCGATTGCCGGATATCGTCTCCTGGCTCGAATTATCGAGCGCGATGGCGTCTTCGTTGTTGTATATGCTGTTGTCATCAAGCGTATTCTGGTCCGATGAGGAATAGAGGGCGATGGCCGAGTAGCCGCCGTTGGTGAACGTGTTGTTGGCGATGGTATTGTTGCTCGAGGTATCGAGCACGAGGCCGATGTTGCTGTCGTTGCTCACGCTGTTGTTATACAAGGTATTGTTGTTGCTCCCGAAACCGAAGAAGATGCCGTAATCGTTGTTGTGGTCGATGCTATTGTCGTATATGACATTGTTGCTCGATGAATCGGTGTCGTTATTGTAACCGCCCAGGCCGATGCTGTAATCACTGTCGTAGTCGAGATGGTTGTCGTATATGCGGTTGTTGTTGGATTTGTTGAGGTATATGCCGTTCGCGTTCGAGAAGCTGTTGTTGGAGAAATCATTGCCATGCAGGGCGTTACTGTCCGATGAATCGAGCACGATGCCGGCACCGCGGTTGTAGTACGCGTTGATGTTCGTGAATTCGCTGCCGTCGGACTGGTTGGCGTAGATGCCGTCTTCGTATCTGGATATCCAGGGGCAGTTCTCCACCGTGACGTCTGTGAGGGGCCCGACCAGCAGGATGCCGTAGGTGGGGCCGCCGGTGCCGCCATTGGTGATGCTGTGGCCGTTGCAGTTGTAGACGACGTCGGAGGCCGTGATCTCCACGCAGGCCGAGCCGGCGAGCGGAGACGCATCGTTCGGTTCACCGACGTAGTCCATGCCCTGGGTATAGGTGCCGCCCGAGCTGATGACCGGGCAGCCAACGGAGATTATGCCGCCCTGGAGTATGCCGTACTCGCCCGCCGGAGTGAAGTTCGTCAAGGCCAAAGTGTGCGAAGATGTGTCCGGGGTCTCGTTCACCACGTACCAATACCCTCCGTAGAGACCGTTCCAGAGGCTGAGGTTGCTCTCGTTGTATCCTAAGGCTTCCGTGGCGGTCCAGCTCCATACTGCGCTGTCGATCGTCAGCGGGGGGGAGGCGTACAAATCGATGCGCACGAACTTCTGGATGAAAGACTCGCGGGGAGTCGGGGTATCATTGGCCATCCAGCTGATGGAGAAGCCTCCGACGTCGTTCAAGGTGTCGTTGACGCTCAGATTCGTGTAGTTCTCCATGGTGCCTGAAGGATTATCGAAGATCATGCCGGATAGGCTGACCGAGAACGGGTTGCCGATATCGTCATGGACTATCAGGTCGTTGGTGTTGTTGGAGAAGTACTGGCCCTGCACCACGGTCTGGTCGGAGTCCTGTATATACAATCCGGTATTGGAATTGTTCATTGCTGCGTCATTGATCAGGCTGATGATTGCTGACTGGTAGACGAAGATGCCATTGGAGTAGCCGGAAATCCCCGGGCAGTTCTGTATCGTGACGTTGCTGACCTCCGAGGGGACCGCGATGCCGTAGGTGGTGCCGCCCGTGCCGTCATTTATTATGTAGTGGCCGTCGCAGTCTAAGACGACGTCAGAAGCCAAGATCTTCACGCAGGCCAAGCCGCCATCGGGCATCTCTGAAGCGCTGTTGGGGGCTCCGGTCAGGTCCGCCGTCAGCGTGTAAGAGTCAGAGGCGCTTATCACCTGGCAGCTTCCGATTCCGGTCGGGTACGATACGCCCATCAGGAGCAGGAACACCACGAGGACAAAAATGGATTTCATATTGCCCCTATCGGAATTAACTTTATTAATGTTGCTCATCGAGCACCCGGCATCGCGACGCAGCCCTAGAGCTTCAAATCCTTGGCCAATCGCACGACCTGGAAGAGCTCGTTGAGCTTCTCGTAGTCGGATATCCTGCCGATGTCGAACCATACGTCGTCGAAGACGTAGGGCGCGATGCGCTCGCCCTTCTCGAGCATGCGGGGGAAGACGCTCTTCGCGAAGTCCTCCTTCTCGCGGATGTAGCCGAAGACCTCGGGCTCGAACACGTACATGGCCACGTTGTAGTTCTCCTGCAGCAGGGGCTTCTCCTTGAACGATTTTATGCCGTGAGCGTCGACCTCCGCGACCCCGTACTCTATTGGGAGCATGTGCTTGAGCAGCGCGATGGTCGCGACCGCCTTCTCTTTCTTATGGTGCTCCACCATGGCCTTGAGGTCTATGTTCGTGATATGGTCGCCCATGACCACCAGGAAGGTCTCGCTGATCTTCCCCCTGCATGGCAGTATGGAGCCCGCGGTGCTGAGCGGCTCCTTCTCCACCGAGTACTCTATCTTGACGCCGGAGTCCTTCCCGTCCCCGAAATAACCCTCTATCTGCTCGTGCTTGTAGCCGACCGTGAGCACCAGGTCCTTGAAGCCGTTCCTCTTCAGGTTCTCTATCACGTACCAGAGTATCGGCTTCCCCCCGACCATGAGCATCGGTTTCGGCGTGTAATATGTGTACGGCTTGAGCCGGGTGCCTTCCCCACCGCAGAGTACGAATGCCTTCATTTCAATCACCTTGTCATCTTAGCAGGAAAAAACCTATTAATGCTCCGGTGAGCGAGCACACGAAGTTCGTGGTGCCCTTGGTGCCCAGCCCCCTCTCCTCCAGGACCCCGAATAGGCTGTCCACCAGGGAGCCGGCGAACCCGGCGAGCCCTATGAATAGCGCGACGCTCGCGTTTATGTCGAACACGTACATGGCGCAGAACCCTATGGCGGTCGCCCCGGCCAGCGATGCGACGGTCCCCATGAGCGTGATCGCGCCGCTCCGGCCGGGCTTGGCGGGCTTCATGGTCGCCAGGTCCACGGGGTTCCCGCCCAGCACGCCGATCTCGGATGCGAACTTGTCCGCGGTCACGGCCGCCACGCAGCAGAGGTACGGCATCGGACCGATGGCCGGGTTGATCAGCGCGAGCACGGTCGGCAGGAAGCCGTTCGAGAGCACGTTCTCCCAGCCGCGCTCGTGCTCGTAGATGCCCATTTCGCGCTTTGATTCGTGCTCGTAGCCGGTAACCGCGAGCGCGAGCACGAAGAAGACGAGCATGAGCGCCAGGTACGGCGCGCCCCCGCTCCAGAATATGAGGATGCCCATGGCCACCGCGAGGATTATGCCCTCCTTGTCAAGCGGCCTGGCCACCCGTTCACCTTTTGGGACTAAGAAAAGATCATTTGACCAGCGTTATCTCGATGGCCGAGACCTTGGACAGCGAGCCGTCCTCGGAGGTCAGCTCCTCGGTCGAGATGTTGATGCCCTTGAGCTGGGCGTTCGGCATGAACCTGTGCCTCACGATCTCCGCGACGTCCACGGCCCTGGAGATCAGCTTGCCCCTGGCCTTGACCGAGACCTCGTTCGCGCCGTTGTTGAACTGGGTCACGACCGCCAGCACGTAGCCCATCGCGCTTTTCTTCCCGACGTAGACTATGTTGTCGTCCCTTCTCCGTTCTGGCAATTCTTCCTGCGCTTCGGTTTCCATTGAAATACCCCCCTGCTCGTTGATGAAGTCGTAGAACTTAGCTAAGACAAGTAATTTAAAGGTTTGTCCGGTCCAATCCACTCTTATGCCTACGAGAATCGCAGTGATAGACAGGAACATCTGCATCAGGGCCAAGTGCGGGTACCTCTGTGCCAAGGTCTGCCCGCCGAACAGGATGGGGGAGGAATGCATCACCGTGGAGAAGGAGAGCGACTTCCCGGTCATATCCGAGGAGCTCTGCATAGGCTGCGGGCTCTGCGTGAAGAAGTGCCCTGTCAGCTGCATCACCATCATAAACCTCGCCGGCGAGCTGGAGGACCCGATATACCAGTACGGCATCAACGCCTTCAGGCTCTACGGGCTCCCGCTGCCCAAGGAGGGCGGCGCGGTGTCGCTCGTGGGCAAGAACGGCATAGGGAAGACGACCGCGATCAGGCTGCTGAGCAGGCAGCTGAGGCCGAATTTCGCGTCCTTCGGAACCGAACTCACGGACGCCCAGATGCTGGGGAAGCTGTCCATGGAGGTGCGCCGCTATTTCGAGGGGCTGACCGGCGAGCTGAGGATAAGCTCCAAGCCGCAGTACATAGACAGGATAAGGGAGCTCTCCAAGGGGACCGTGCGCACCCTGCTCAAGAGCTCCAAGGCCGGCGATGCGAAGATAGAGGAGGCGGTGAGGACATTCGCACTTGACGAGATACTCTCGCGCCGCATCTCCCAGCTGAGCGGCGGGGAGCTGCAGAAGGCCGCCATCGCGACCGCCTGGCTCAAGGACGCGGACATCTACTATTTCGACGAGGTGACCAATTACCTCGACATAGAGGAGCGCCTGCGCATGGCGGTGATACTCCGGGACCTTGCCGAGCGCAAGAGCGTGCTCATGGCGGAGCACGACCTCACGATACTGGATTATGTCAGCACCTACGTATATCTCTTGTATGGCGAGGAGAACACCTACGGTGTGGTCTCCCACGTGAAGAACGCCCGCTCCGGGATAAACGAGTACCTGGGCGGCTTCCTCAAAGACGAGAACGTCAGGTTCCGCGACATCGAGATAGAGTTCAGCAGGCACAGCGAGTCCGAGATAAAGACCGCCGCGGTGCTCAAGTACGAGCCGCTCTCCAAGTCCTTCGGCAGCGGAGGCGGGTTCTCATTCACGTCGGATGCGGGCGAGCTGAGGAAGGGGGAGATACTCGGCCTGGTGGGCAAGAACGCCTTGGGGAAATCGCTCTTCGTCAAGATGCTCGCGGGCGTGGAGAAGCCGGATTCCGGCCTGGCGATAAGCAAGAAGGTCTCCTACAAGCCGCAGTACATATCCGCGGAGGAGGTCCAGGTGCAGGAGATGTTCGCGTCGCGGAAGATAGAAGGCGCGGTGTTCGAGGAGGCCAAGAGGAGGCTGAAGCTCGGCCCGCTCATGGAGAAGAAACTGACCGAGCTCTCCGGAGGGGAGTTGCAGCGGGTCGCGTGCACGCTCGCGCTCAGCCAGGAGGCGGACATCTATCTTTTCGACGAGCCGAGCGCGTTCCTTGACATCGAGCAGAGGTTCGAGTTCGCGAAGCTGCTCCGCAGCGTGATAAGCGAGTCGGAGAAAGCCGCGTTCGTGGTCGACCACGACATCGTGTTCGTGGACGCGATCGCGAACAGATTGGTTGTTTTCGACGGCCACAGCTCTGTGAAAGGACATGCGTCCAAGCCCATGGACAAGCGCGAGGGCATGAACGGGTTCCTGAAAGTCGCGGGCGTGACCATGAGGCGCGACAAGGACACGAACCGGCCGAGGATAAACAAGCCCGGGAGCCAGCTGGACGCCGAGCAGAAGGCCGCTGGCGAGTACTTCTATTTCGAGAGGAAATGAGCCGGGTTCAATAGAAGCGTATGTCGGTCAAAAGTGTATTGCCCATCTGCCCGAGGGATACGGTCACCCTGCCATCGCCAAGGCCGAACTCCCTCTGTTCGCCGACATGCAGGCCGAAATGCCTCGCGTAGGGGACGTCCGGGGTCGGGTGCCCGAAACAAAGGCAGAAACCCCTGTCTTCCTTATGCGCTTGGGGATCCACGTAGAACAGTATGTATCCCTGGCCCGCATTCGTGACCGCTCTGTTCTCGATGCGGAACATGGCGCCGCCCTGCATGATGAAGAACCCGTGGCCAAGGTCGCCAAGCCTGACATTGGAGGGGCTTTCCACGAGCAGCTGGTTTGAAAGGACGGCGCTGCGCCTTGCCGCCGCATCGTCCGTTTTCACCGGCGTCGCTTCGCGGGACGAGAATCTAGGGATCACGGTTGCTGCCGGTTCCCCCACCTCGGCCTCCATGAGGCCGTGTTTTCCGGAAACCTTTATCAGCAGCCCCTCGTCGGAAACAAACGAGAAACTCCCCCCGCCGAGGCTCACTCCGCCGCACTCCTGGGTGGTGCCTGAGGCAGTATGCTGGATCCTGAACTGCGGATGGCCATGCAAGCTATTGAGGACGATGGAGCATGAGGGGATTATCCCCATGACATCCCCTTCCCGGGAGGCCGACGTGAACAGGCTGACCTTGCGTCCGACCAGATGCGCCGCATCCTCAGTGGCGGCGGGGACCGGGGCGGCCTGCGGATCGCTGCGCCCGAATGTCCTCACGCTGGATCGGAGTGCGGCTCCAAGTCTGGCGACGGCGTCGCCATCACTGTGCGGGGTCGGGACGGTTTTCTGGGTTGGGTTGACCATAGATCATCGTATTGATTGTGTTCCAAAGTATATAAAAAAGTATCTTTTGTGGGAATCGTGACTTCGAAATATAAATGTTACTACTTATGATATATCTTGATTACTATGCGGAGAAACACACCTGTTACAATATCCAAGACATCCATGATAGCCTTGTCCGTCGCCGCGCTCACGGTTTTCGGGGCCTGGAAGGCCGGCGCCGATCCCGATCATGCCAAGAAGCCGGACCCGGTCCAGAAAGCGGCGGATGTCCCTGCCGCAACGCTCACCCCGGAGCACTGCACCGTCCATCCCGAGCTCGAGCTCTACGCGGGCAAGCGGAAGCTGGACCCGAAGCTCGTGCGCGCCGTGGCCATAGCGGAGAGCAACCTGGACGCATGCGCGGCCGCACGCGCAGGAAGCAGCTGGGGCCCGAACTGCTATTCGCTCGGCTATGATTATGTGCCTGACCCGGAGTCCAGATGCAACAACGCCTCCGAGAGCCCGGGACAGGCCGGCTCGCCCCTCTGGCGCTACTGCGGCCTGGGGCTCATGCAGACCCTGGAGCCCCCTTACACTTTCTGGCCCGCACTAGTTCCGGACGGGAAATACGGCCCGTACAGCTCCGGCGGCCAGAAGCAGCTCTTCCAGGAGGCGCAGCTCAGAGGCAGGATGAGCTTCCTGCTGGACGCGAAGGCGTGCTCGCCAGCGTTCAATCCGTTCAATCCGGAGCACTCCGCCTGCCTGGGGACCCACAAGCTCGCGGCAGCCATGGACGGGGCGGGGAAGCTGGCTGAGTCCAGCACGCAGGAGCTCGGGAATCCTGGCCTGGCGGCAACGAAAGCGATAACGGCGTATCTCGCGCTGCACTACTACTACGGCGACGGCGGCTATGCCCAGGGCTGGATAGCCGAGTTCGGAAGGCGCCGCGCGCAGACAAAGGAGTTCTGCGACAGGAAAGCTAGGAAGAAGGACCCGGTATGCGTGGAGCGGAAAATCTCCGCGCGCCCGGAATGCTACGGCATGGACGATTTCATCGCGTTCGTGCGGGAGTGCAGGTTCCGGGACGGCCCGGGGCAGAGCGAAGCGCCGTTCTACGGGGACTACGGCTCTAAGGTCCTCTCCGTGGCCAGGGGATTGGAGAACACCTGCGGGAAATAGGAGCGGGAGGCTGCTTTTTAGTTTGTGCTCTTTATGTGTAAATTAGTGGAAAGGAAGGTTTATAATATGTTTATGCCTTACCTATAAATGGCGCAGTCATGGGATCCAAACTCAGAAGTGATGCTAGAGGCAACGACACCAGGCCTAGCGCCAGCCCGGACATCTCAGCTGCGATAAGGGCATCAAAAAGAGGACCTGATAGGAACAGCGCCGCATTCAATGACGATTCCAGATTGGTAGTCAACGCAGGCAAGATAACGACCTTGATCACGGACCTCGACCGTACACTCTGGGAGGGTGTTCTCGCAGAGAAGCAGAAGGTGAGGGTAAACGACGAGTACTACGACTTTTTGAGATCGTTGCATAGAAAAGGGATAACTGTATTTGCCGTATCGAAGAACGACGAAGAGGAGGTAAATGCGGCATTTGACAGGCTGGCGATAGACAAGGGATTGTTCACTGCGGTCATCGCGAACTGGGATCCGAAATATTTAACGATAGAGAGGCTTGTCCAGTGCACCGGATTAAGGCCTGAAACCGTCGTATTGGTAGATGATAATCCATTGGAAAGGACCGAGGTGAAGGCCCGGACTCCGCAGATATACTGCATTGATAGTTCCAATTGGGATGTGTTACGCGGAGTCCCGTATATCATGCGGCGCAGGAACCAGGCATCGAGCGAGATACGGTCCAGGGCCAACCGCTACAAAACCGCCATCTATGCCTCGGATTCGAGACTCCGGGCTGCTGATGACGCCGAATTTTACCGGGGATTGAAAAGAGAGATCAGCATCGGCCAGATAGGCGTGGATGATATCGGCCGTTATACCCGCCTGCTGGTGGAGACGCATCGCATCAACTTCAATCCAGGGAAATTCGCTGAGTACGGCGCAGCGCTGGAATATCTGCACGAAAGGTTGAACGCGGGGGACAGGTTATTCGCGATTTCCACCAAAGAGCGCGGCATGTCATTGGGGCTCACCGGGGCCCTGGTCGTGCATCACGAAAACGGCCGGGCCCGGATTACCGACGGGACCTTTTCCTGCGGCATAATCGGCAGGGATTTCGAGCAGAGGTCCATCCTTGCGTTGATTGAGATCCTGAAACGGGAGGCCGTAGCCACGCTCGAGGTCTGCGTGACCCCCACAGGGACGAACAAGCGGATGAAAGACATACTGGTCAGCCTTGGTTTTTCGGAAGAAAGACAAGAAGATGGCAAAATCATATACTCGATGGATATCACGCACTACGCACCC
The DNA here is from genome assembly GCA_963714085.1 of uncultured Microcaldota archaeon. Lineage (GTDB taxonomy): Archaea > Micrarchaeota > Micrarchaeia > Anstonellales > Bilamarchaeaceae > CAILMQ01. The sequence continues at coordinate 114,403 of OY970229.1, forward strand.
AAAGAGACTTATGGCTGGATCGCATTGAGCACCGAAGCTCCGGAATTGGACTATGAGGGTCATCCTGCGGTAATCGGATTTTTCGATGCGCACGTCAAGCCGCTGATCCGGGAAAGATCCAACCTGGTGAACATCGGTTCAAGCCGCGGGGAGGTCCTGGGTTTCCTTCAAGATGACGTCCGGGAGGAGTTTGACCGGTTTTTAGCTGCCAGAAAGGCGAATTATCTGAAGATAGACAAAATCGCATACCCGGGCGAGGATAACATTGTCGCTGACGCAGAGGATCTCAAGGGAATCGTACCCAACAGAAGCCAGGACCTGGTGATGGCAGTCGAATTGCTCGAGCACACGGAGCATTTCTGGCTGGTGATAAACGAGATGAACAGGATTGCCAAACAGGACGGCCTCATATTCCTGACCGTGCCCTCGTTCAACTATCCGAAACATGAATACCCTATTGATCTCTGGCGTATCGGCCCCGAAACAATCTCCAAATTTTTCCCTCCCGCATATTTCGAGACCTTGCGTCTTGAGACCGAAGGGATGGAAAAGAGCCCGAGGAGAACGATGATCCTCGTGAGAAAATTAAAGGACGGGTCCCCGGAGCAAGGCATGCCTGAAGGGGGAAGAACAAACTGGAAAACGGGATTGACTCTTTTCCCCTGATACGGCATCTTGGCATGCGGAACCGCGCCGCCGGACGGCATATTCAAGAATCAACGCAACACATACTTTTCTATAATTTACGTTGATCCGAGAAAAAGGCGTTTAGCGCCCCTTCCGCGCTCCTGCCACGAAAAAAAAGCTTATAAAACTAGTCTGAGTAAGCCCCCCAATGGCCGGAATAACGCTCATCCTCGCTTTCATCGCGGGCGTCGTCTCGTTCCTCAGCCCGTGCGTCCTGCCGCTCATACCGGCATACCTCACCTTCCTGGCAGGCACTACGGTGCAGAAGACGTATTCCCCGAAGATACGGACCGAGATATTCCTGAGCAGCGTCTCGTTCGTGCTCGGCTTCTCGGTCTTGTTCTCCATCCTGGGCATATTGCTCCAGAGCGTCCTGTCCAAGTTCGCGTACTCCGTGCTCACCTACCTGAGCTACATCGGCGGCGCCGTGATAATCTTCTTCGGCCTGATGATGATAGGCTTGATAGAGATACCCGCGCTGTCCATCGAGCACAAGGTCAAGGTGGAGCGGACGAACATATCTTACATCACGTCATTCATCTTCGGGGCCGCATTCGCGGTGGGCTGGACCCCGTGCGTGGGCGCGGTGCTGGGCAGCATCCTCACGCTGGCGATAACCCAGCCAGGGTCCTCGTTCCCGCTCATGCTCAGCTACTCCGTAGGGTTGGGCGTTCCGTTCCTGCTGGTCGGGCTTTTCGTGTCCCAGGCGTCCAGGGCCATACAGTACATCGGCCCGTACCTGAAGTGGCTCAACCTGATCTTCGGGATCGTACTCATAATACTCGGGATCCTCGTCTTCACCCAGACCCTGCCCCTGGTGGCTAACATAGGGTTCCTCAACGACTGGCTCCTCAAGTGATTCTATGAAAGCCAACGACCCGGTGACAATAGTAATAGCGATCCTGATCATCATCGCCGCCATACTGTTCATCAGGTGGACCGGCGCAGGCGCGGTGGTGACCACGCCGGTGGTGAACACGGTGGCTAACGGCATCGGCAACGCCCTGAACGTGACTTCCAACCAAAGCGCGGTCGGCGAGGGCTCCCTGTTCCAGAAGGCGCCGGAGCTCACGGGGATATCCGGCTACATAAACGCTCCGAGCAATCTCACCATCGCGAGCCTCGGGGGCGACGTGGTGCTCGTGGATTTCTGGACCTACTCGTGCATAAACTGCATACGCACCCTCCCCTACCTGGAGGCGTGGGAGCAGAAGTACGGCCCCATGGGCTTCGTCATAATAGGCGTGCAGTCCCCTGAATTCGAGTTCGAGAAGGATTTCAACAACGTCCAGGCGGCGGTCACGAAGTACAACATCACCTATCCGGTCGTGCTGGACAACGACCACGCGACCTGGAACGCGTACCAGAACCTCTACTGGCCCGAGGATTACCTGGTGGACGCCGACGGCTACATAAGATACACCCACATCGGCGAGGGCGACTATGACACCACGGAGTCGGAGATCCAGCAGCTGCTCATGGAGAGGAACCAGAACGCGTCGCCGGGCGGGATCGTGGCGAGCAACATCAGCGCGAACTACGACCTCTCTAAAATCGGCACCCCGGAGATATATCTGGGCTATTCCTTCGCAAGGCAGCCCATCGGCAACCCGCAGGGCTTCGTGCGGGACCAGGTCGTGGACTATTCCATCCCCCAGGCCATGCAGACCAATGTCGTCTATTTCTCCGGGTCCTGGCTGAACAACCCGGACAACATGGAGCTCTCTTCGGACACCGGCAAGATAATCCTGACATACTACGCGAAGAACGTGAACATCGTGGCCGGAGGGAACGGCACACTCAACCTCCTGCTGGACGACGCCGCGCCGTCCCCTGACCAGTACGGCCTGGACGATGCGAATGGGACCGTGACCGTGAACCAGGAGCGGCTCTACAGTTTGATAGACGACACGGGCTACAACCAGAGGACGCTGGAGATAGATGCCACTGGGAAAGGATTCAGGATTTACACATTCACGTTCGGCTAGGCCGCGGATCGGGCCCGTCTTTTTGCCTTCGATGCGTCAAACCGACAGCCTATCCAGCGTATCGCAGATTATCTCGAGCGACTCCTTGAAGGTTTCTTCGTTCAGGATGGAACCGGGCAGTATGTAGGCCGCCCGTTCGTTGGTTATATTGAATAACGCCCATTGTCCGTCAAAACGCGTGCTTCTCCAAAGAATCGAGTACATCCCGAGCTTGTCGATGCGCTGGTAGATGTCCTCCAGGCCGGCGGCCACCATCCGCTCTTTGCTGTCGAAGATCATCTTCGGATCCCTTCCCGATCTGTTCGGGGTCTTGATGCTCAATCCGACGCTTTGGCCCAAGCCGCTCGGGGTGAACAGCTGGATATTGAAATCCCGTCCCCTGTAAGCGCCATCCCATCCGGTCGCGACCTTGGCAAAACCGTTTTTTTGCAGGACCGGTTCTATCGAAGACGCCGCGGTATCTTTTGATTTTTTAGCCTCGGCGCTGAGAACGAAGAATAGCAAGACCGCTATCGGGATTATGAATCCGATGAGGATGTAACCGGATTGGGTGGTGAAGAGGGTGGAAGCGAGCCGTGATTGGTCCGGTGCATCGGGATTCACGAGGATTCCGATTTCGGACTCTCCGGTGTTCGCATTCGTTGTGCCTCCGACCTCGCCTACGAACTGGATGGTGGACGGTGCGACATCGCTTGAGCAGCAATGGCCCGAATACTGGTTTTCGTTATAGGGATAAGCGTAGGTCATATTGACTATGTGCGAGCAGGATCCGTGCGTATCGCAGTTTGAAATCGCGTTTTCATCGAAGTGGGTGACCGTCGCATTGACTGGTCTCCAGGTGCTGAGGATGACATAGTCGGAATACAGCGACTGTACGCCGATGAAGATGAAGCAGAGGCCTATGAGCACCGCGAGACAGATTACGTACTTTGCGTAGTACGGCATTGCCATGGCCAGCATAGGGACTGGTTATTATTTTAAGGTTTGGCACGCCACCGGGATTGAGCCGGCCATGCCAAGCTCTACCGCTTCTTCTGCAGCCACTCGTACGCGCAATACGAGGCCAGCACCGCCTCCCCTGCGCCCACTATCGCCTGCTTGAACACCGTGTCCGCGACGTCGCCGCACGCGTACACGCCAGGGACGCTCGTCTCCGCGCGCCTGTTGATCATGATCTCTCCTTTTTCGTTGAGCTTGGCACCCAGCTGCTTCGCGAGCTCGGAGTTCGGAGTCCTCCCGATCTCCACGAACACGCCGTCCACCTTGAAGTCATGAGAGCCGTTGTACGGCTTGTCCAGGACGAGATTCTCGAGCCGCCCCTTCCCAGCGAACTCCTTCACGTTCGTCTTGTTCATTATCTCTATCTTGCTGTTCGCCATCGCGCGCTCGAGGTTGACCGGCTCCGCGCGCACCTTCTCGCCCCTGTAGATGATGTAGACCTTCTTCGCCCATTGCGTGAGCAATAAAGCCTCCTTGACCGCGGAGTCGCTCCCGCCTATCACCGCTATGCTCTTGTCCCTGTAGAAGACCCCGTCGCAGAGCGCGCAGGTGTGCACGCCCTTGTTCTCCAGCTCGGTCTCGCCCGGGATGCCCATCTTGCGCGTGGCGCTGCCTGTCGCGAGTATGAGCGCCCTGGAGGAGTATGTTTTGCCCTCGGCGTCCGTGACCGTGAACCCGTCCTTGGTCTTCTCGGCCTTGACCGCCTTCGCATCCACGATCTCCGGCTTGTACTCGTTGGCGTGCTGCTCTATGTTATTGGCCAGGTCCATGCCGTTGATGGACTTTATGCCGGGCCAGTTCGTGACGTGGTTGGTGAGGATTATCGTGCCGCCACGGCTCTCCGCTATGACGAGCGTGCTCAGCTTCAGCCTGCCGCAGTACATGGCCGCGGAGAAACCCGCGACCCCGCCCCCGATGATGGCGATGTCGTATTCCATGCGCTCACGCAAGGCCGAGCGCCTTCTTTATCGCCGGCTGGTTGAAGCCGATTATCACGTCCTTGTCTATCAGGATGACCGGGATGCCGGTCTGGCCGGAGACCTGCTGGACCTCGGCCGCGTACTTCTGGTTCACGCCCACGTCCCTCATCTCGAACTTTATCTTGTTCGCGTTGAGGAAATCCATGGCCTTGTGGCACCAGGGGCACCATTCCGCCGAATAGACGATCACCTTTTTCTCCGCAGCTTTTTTTTCCGCCATAAACACTACCTCTCTGTCCGTGTTTAGGCTAGCTATATTTTAAAACCTGTTACTGAGGTTCGTTCCGACTGGCGGCGAAAAATCGCGGAATAAAAAAAATGAAGAAATGCCTGGCCTCAGGCAAAAGACGTTGCGTATATGTCCCTCCTCGAGTTCAGGTAGGCCAGCAGCGCGCTCGTTTTGGCCGGGTTGTTCTTGAACAGAGCGAGATATGCGTTCGCCTTGTTCTGGAAATCGTTCGCATACGCATCTCCGCCGTTTATCGCCTTTCCGACCGACCAGTAGCTCTTGGATTGCGCCAGGGATACCAGTCCCTTCCCCTTATAATACGCCACGAATATCTTCGCTGCGTAATTCGGCTGCAGGGCCTTGATCTGGGGGCACACCGCCGCGTTGGTCGCAGTGCACTTCCACTGGTTTTTGCATCCACATACGTTGGTCTGTGGCGTCGAGGTGCCGATACAGTCAGAGCCGCAGTACGTCTGATAATTGTACTTGTGCGTTATCTGTATGTAGCCCCTGCCTTTGTAATCAACGCCTCCGTCATAGGGCGTCGATCTGCACGCGCCGTTGATCTTGTAGGTGCATCCCGGCCCCATGCCGTAATCCCCGTTCTCCTCGCCAGGCACATAGCCTATCCCTCCAACCTCCTTATCCAGCGTCGCCATGGTCGCGGCAAGCAGTTCTGGAGTCATGCTCATCCCGTTGTCGTTGAACGACAGGGAGATTGACCGCAACGCGGTTTGCAAATTCGCGTTCGAGGTCGAGCCATGATTGAACAGCGCAGGGAAGTCGCTGCTTCCCGTGTACGCAAATGCCGCCCCCGCCATCTGGCATAAGACCAGGATGGCAAACACCAGTCCGAATCTTTTCATGGTTTTCATAGATACCACGTAATCATCTGGGAGTGCCGGGTGCATTAGGCTGGCGCCGCTGTCGGACGGCCCCAGACCGCTTCCTGGCCGCTGTGGAGCGGTGGCAGGATGATATTCTTGCGTGCCATCAGCATATCATGGCAAGGGGCGAGGCGGCGGGCGCAAGGCTCATGGAGGTGTCGGACCGGCTCGTCGGGATACGCGCCGGCATCCGGAGGCCGAACGTGGAATCCAAGATACGCGTGCTTAGGGAGAAGGTGCGCAGGATCGCGTCCGGGCGCTGCACCGCGGAGCAGGCGGACAGGTTGATTGAGATACTCTGCCTTCCGGTGGACCTGGATTTCCGCCAGAGGATGGAACTCGAGTCGTTCGACGCCGCGAGCCTGGCGAAGAAGAGCCTGGCTCTCGCGGAGCTGATGGCCTGCACCCCGGAGCTCGGGGCGCTCCAGTTCTGGCGGCCCGGCCTTGGCCCGGCGGCCCTGGGGGGCGCGGACGCGAAAAAGAGGATGTCCAGGCTGAGGCTCATGCCAGAGGTAAGGCGAAGGAAGAAGGATCGCATATTCCGCATGTTGAAGATCCCGGCATCCGTGGAGACGCTAGTCCATGACATAGAGCGCGATTACATGGTCCTTGACGAATGCCGGAAGCTCGAGGAGAAAATCGACCATTGCCTTTCGAAGATAAAGGAAAACCTGGCGCGGCTTTAAGCCTTCAGGGCGCTTTTTAAACTGTATTACTAAAAATGTTAAAGTATGGCTGCAACGCCTAGGTGCGGGCTTCAGATACCGAAAAGATGCCCCGAATGGCTCCACATCCCCAGCGATACCGCGGCATGGCATAGCAAGAGGCCGTGGGTCGACCGGCCGGAATGCGACTATTACGACTGGGCCAGGGGCGTGCGCTCCGCCGACGCCGCACACCAGCTGGCGCACAGGAGCTTCGAATCGCTTTTCAGCCTCAGCCTCCGCGAGGTTGCGGACAGGCACGCCCAGGTGGCAGAAGAAGTGCGGGGAAAGATCTGCAGCGCGTTCAACAGGAACCCGGCGAACAGCGTCAGGCCCGAGCACGTCGTTCTGGGGCAAAGCATCTCCGAGCTGTCCAATCTGGCCGCGTATCTGCTGTTCTTGAGCTTCCAGAAATTCTGCATTCCGGAGGAAGGCAGGTACACGTATCAGCAGTTTTTCAACGCATTATACCTTCCAGCCGAGGTGGCGAGAAAAAAGGCCACGCAACAGGTTTTCCGCGTCAATGCCGGTTATCCGTTCTATGAGTACAAACCTGAAAAAATCGAAGCATGCGGAGGCAATCCTTACGACTGCTATTGCGACTTCAGCCGTATGGCGGCTGGCAGGGAACTGCCCATAAGCGCATGGGAACTCGCTACCCGGGAGGTTTCCCATGACGGTTTTTGTTCGTGCGTCCATCACAAGCGAATGCCACGCATCGATAAAGAACCGGAAGGCATTTTTAGATTTGGCGACGGGGCGCATGTGAGCAATTTTTCCGAGATTGACCTCGCGCGATGGGACGCGTTATTCGGCAGTTTCGGAAAGTTTTTGGGCGGGGAACCGCTTGCCTTTGCGATAATGAGCGACCGGATGCTCGATCATCTGGAAAAATCCGGGCACGGGCTCAGAAAAATCGCAGGCCAATTCGCACCAGAAGCAGGTTTAGGTGCGGATTGCACCGAAACCGCCCATTGGATATCTTTGCCGGAATTGGAGGCTGCGAATGCCGTTTTGGGCCATTATCTGTCTTTGCCGCAACTGCCCATGCATTATGCATATTCTCATTGCGCCACGTCTGGCAGTTACTATGAAGGTTACGCGCGGCTGCTCAGGGTCGTTTCGGAATCATTCGCCGAATACAAGGGCCTCGGAATAGGCTATATCGAAAATGCATGTGACAATCCAGTTTGTTGGTCCTACAGGTTCCGGGTGTCATTTTCACAGTACCAGGCTGTGGACCCCGAACGGGCCAGGAAGATGCTCGATGACGCCAATCAGGTCTATCAGCATTTGAGGACCCGGGAAGCGTTGGAGAGGAAAGTGCTATGGGTTCCGAAATCCGAATAGCTACCTCATCACCCTCATTATGTCGCTCATTATCGGCATGAGCTTTCGCTCCGACTTCCTGAGCAGCTCCGCGGCAGTGCTTTCGCTTATGCCGAGCTTCGCGCCCAGCTCCTGGAGGCTTACCTTCTTCGGTTCCTCATAATATCCGTACCTGCACGCAAGGTCGAACAGCTCGTACTGGCGCGGCGTGAGGAGCTCTGACGCGGATTTGAGCTGGAGGTAGCCGCTGGAAGAGAATATGTCGAAATTGACCTTCTCCTTCGTAGTTATGAACCTCTTGGACTTGAGCCTTATGTCGTAGTTGCCCTCCACAATCTCCAGGAATTTCCGGTAGTTATGGTAGCTCGGCGCGAAGAGCGTGACCACGTCCGTGCCGTTCTGGCTGTAGGTCGGCTGGAGCCATGCAACCCCCGAGCTTGCGAGCTTTGGGGCAGTGGATATGCAGTTGTCCGCTCGTATCGCGACCCAGCTCGTCCGCTCGCCCTTCTGGACCACCCGCACCTCCCTTACCTCCTTCAATGACCTGGACCGCTCCAGCATCCCCGCAAGCTCGTCGCTGCCTATCTCGAACAGGTTGGTTACGGTGTTCCTGTCGCTGGACAGCGTCATCAGCCACCGTATCTTGATGCCGTGGAGCCTTTCGCTGGCGTCGCAGCTGACGCACTTATGGACCTGCTCCAGTTCCACGATCAGAGGCGATTCCCCCATGACCCTGTTTTCGTCTTTTTTCATTTATTAACCTTCCCCCGCTCTGGAGCGATGCGCGCCTCGGCTGCATTCCGTATGGCCTGGTCGCCATGATAGCCGGCTACTGCCCGCAACAGCCACTCGTCCTGCGTGGATTGGACCAGTGCCATCGCCCGGCTCGGCTCTGCGAAGAAAATCGCATCGAGCTTCTCGAGATTTTTCATGATTCTGCCGTCATTTTTTCTATTCACGGAGGCGTCTTCGATCAGGCCCCTCTCTAGGGAATATGCAAGCCTGCTTGCCAAACCCCTCACATGCTCGATGCTGTGCTCCGGGGACAAGCTTATCCTGATAGCATACGCCACGTACAAGAAACCTGTGAGCACGGGCCTGCCCGAAATGTCGTGCTCGGACAGGTTCTCGAATGTTATCGCGTATGGTGCCATGTCCTTCCTGAACGTGATTTTCAGCTCGAAATCCATCGATTGGTATCCGGGGTCGTTCTTCATGATCGCGAAACTGACGAAATGGGGCGCTGAATCCACCGAAGGAAGCCGGATGCCCGACCAGGCAGCATTGAACGAAAACACCGCCGCGCAGAGATAGTCCTTGAGCTTCTTCATCTGCCTAGCCCGCTCTTCCACATCCAGGCTTTCTATCGTAGCATACAGGGAAAACAACTCGGGCAACGATACCCAGTGCGCGCATCCTGCCGCGTCCTTCGGTCCCACTGCCAGGCTGGTTTCAGGGCTGAACTGGAACGCGATCCTCGGCCAGGATGTCCTCGGCAGCTCCTTCTCCATGATGCCGAGTACCTCGTCGCTGACATAGCACATGCCGACGGTGGGCTCTCCGCCGAGTGCTTTCGATGAGTTCATCACCACCACATCGCCTAATTCAGCGGCCTTGAACCTCAATGCTCCGACAGAATGGCTGGCATCGACGATATGCAGCCACACGGGCCCGATCCTTTCTATCTCCTGCCAAATCGCCCGGAGGTCTTTCTCACCGCTAATTCGGTTGACGTGCGAGCAGTACGCCACGTTCGGCCCGCCACCGAGTTTTCCAGCCGCAGGTCTGCCACTCGGGGGCATGGGGCTCCGATGCAGGTCGGCATCCGAAACATACTCGAATTCCCCCGTTATTTCAGACGAACCGGTATTCGTGACGAATTTCAAACCAAACCGCTCTCTGAAGTGACGCATTTCTGCGATATCGTCGAAACTCCGCAACAGCTGGTCCTTTGCCCCGAAATTCTGGAAGGTCAGCCTGTCCGCGGTCCGGCGATTCTCCGTTACAAATATCTCAAGAGCATTGAATTCGCTGCGATCAGCAACAAGGTTGTATCTTCTTTGCCGCCCCAGGCTCAACAGTACGGGTATCAATGTCCGCATCGCAGAATTCCCGAAAAAGATATTCCTGGGTTCGCATTCCAAAAGCTCTGCCATTCGTTTCCGCGCTGCTTCCGCAAGATTAAATCCGCCGCTTGCAACCGCCGCGGCCCCCTTTTCACTAAGCAGCCTGGGTGTTATGTCATTGTAATATTCAAGAGCCGCCTCATGGCCCGCGTCGCTTCCCCGTATGCCGGAAGCAACATCGAAATACCATTTCATCGGTATGTCATTTGGATCGCGGCCGTGTTTTTGTGTTCTGTCGAGAAGGGGCGTTTCGCTCGCCGTTGCGCTATGCTGCCAGCGCTCTTTGTGTTTCCACAGCCCCTGACTCTTAAACATGTTTTAATTTATGTCAACAAAAGCTTAAAAACTCGCTTGAAGATAGTCTAACCATGATAGCCGGGCTCGACCTTGCGGGAAGCGGAATGCGCGATACCGGGTACTGCCTGCTTGATGGCAGGAAAGCGAAGGTAGCGATACTGCACAGCGACAGGGACATACTCGCCGCGCTCAGGAGCGACAGGCCGGACATCGTGGCGATAGACGCCCCGCTCTCGCTCCCCAAAGGCAGGAGGAGCATAGACGTGCGCGACGCTCACCATTTCCGCGGATGCGACCTGGAGCTGCGCAAGCTGGGCATACGCTTTTTCCCCATCACATTGGGACCCATGCGCATGCTCACCAAAAGGGGCATGTCGCTGAAAAAGAAGATCGCCCGCGCGCTTCCGAAGGCCCGCGTGATCGAGGCGTATCCCGGGGCGGCCTACGACCTGCTCGGAGCGGAGCGCAAAAACAAGAAGGCGATACGCTCGCTTTTCCGAAAATACGCGCTCACGCTTCCTGGACGCCCGCTTTCGCAGGACGAGCTGGACGGAGTCTGCTGCGCGCTGGTCGGGAGGATGTTCGCGGAAGGGGATGCGGTCGAGATAGGCGACAAGAAGGAGGGGACCATCATAATACCGAAAGCCAAATGAATGCCTTCGCGATGCAGAATCGCTTCATCGCGAATATTTTTCCCGTATCTCATTGACCGCGGTCTCGAAGTGGCTCACATGGACCGGCCCGTGGCGGTACGCCTTTCCGGAATAGGTCTCGCGCGTGTCGCTCCAGCCGCCCAGGTGCCCGTTGCTGTTGAACGCCAGGAGGTCCAATGCGTTATTGAACATGCGGAGGGACGCTGGCGAGGCCATCATTCTCATATAAGCGGCCGCATCCGGGAAGTACACGAGCGCGCCGCCCGTGCTGAAGTCCGGGCAGCCGTAATCCCCAGGCACTCCCTGGATCCCCTGCCCGTCCCCTGGGAAGATATCGTACACGGACATGGGATGGCGTCCGGCCAGGGCGTGCGCCACGTCCTCGTTGATGACGACCTTGGGCTTTCCAGATGCCGCGGCGTAGATCCCTCCGAAGGCGAACGCTTCCAGGTCGCAGTACTCCCTGGGGTAGCATCCGTCCATGGAGTCGTGCATGAAGAATATGTCGGTTTTCAATGCGATGCCATGGGGGACGTGGAGCGGAAGCGCGTCGTTCTTTTCCACGAACACGTATCTCACGGTCGCGGGTTTCCCGAAGACCTCGAGTTCGAAAACAGCGCCGCCGTCGCTCTTGTGGAAATCCTTTTGCACTATGTACGGCGCGATGAGGAGCTTCGCGAATTCCTCGGCAAACTCTTCCGCGTGGGCTTTGAGCTCGGTGAAAGTGTACGAAACCCTGACATCCGCTATCCGCTGCAGCATGAGCCCGAATTGTAGCACCGCGATGTGCGTCCCTGCCGCGGGATACGTTATATCGACCGTGTCCCCGCTTTTGAGGCCGAGGAAGCGCACCATGTCGGCATAGGGGAGCCTGGAGATGGTCTCGAGCGAGTTCATGGGCGCGCCATCCATCCTTATGCGGCTGAAATGCTTCAGGAAATCCGGGTTCTCCAGGGAACAGATGTCCGTGCTTCCGGACGATCCTTTCTTGCATTTTTCCATCTGCCCGCCCGCGGGTCTTTCCGCGGCCAGAGCCTGGGAAGACGGGGTTTTTTGCTCCTGATGCCGCTTGTTTCCTTTCGACATCAATTTGAAGAAGGCCGAACTCAGCGGGCCATGGTCACGTGTTCCGTCCGAGGCTGGTTTGAGCGAGCACGCGCCCGATGCAAGGGCGCCTCCCAGAGCGAGGAGCGGAAGATATCTAGCCAGCTTGCGCTGCAGGCGCCCGGTTCGGGCTCTCTCTGGCTGCATCTGGCGGACAGGCATATAGTATAATATGGTTAGAAGTGTTTAAAAATAAGACTTTGTGGCCATATCTCCGGGCAGGTACGCGATCCGGATCCGGACGGACTAAATCGGCTCGCTTAGCTAAAGATTATAAAAAGATTCAATTCATGTATGAGCAACATATAATGGGAGTGAGCATATGGCAAACGCAATTGGAGGCATGCCTCTTCAGCACAGTACGCGCAAGGACGTGATAAGCGTCGGATGGAGACCGGCAGTGGAACGCCGATTTGACGCGAACCGGTACAGGCCGATCACCGGATGCATCGAAAAGCTGGACCGCGGCAAGTCGTTGGTAGTGAAGGCCGCGTTCGAGATGGACCCGAATGGATGGACGGGTTATGACTATCACCTGGGCACAGCAATAAACCGCACCGAGCGCCACTCGGGCGGAGGCTTCATGCAGCTGGAGTGCATGGAAGACGGGATAAAGGCCGTTGATTTGCTGCAGCAGGTCTACGACCTGTGCGCCCTTCTCTCCCATCCGCGGATCTGGTACGACCAGTCCTGGTTCAGGGCCTCGCGCGGGGAATACGCCATCGAAGAGGCCAGGGCCGTGCTCAGCATCGAGAAATCCGATCCGGTCTTCGGCAGGCGTGATAGGACATTCGCCGGAGCCTATTATCCGAGCCGTGCCAAGATCCTGAGGATCATAGAAAGGCTTACGACGCCCGAGGCGCAGGATGACATAACCGCCATGGTGGACATGAGGCGCATGATAAACTTCGACTCGTTCTGCATCTCCACGCACCCTGGAAGGACCGACGATGGCAAGAATTGGGAGCTCGCGCATGAGAAGATGGCCGCGAGGGCGATCTGGTACATGAGGAACAACCCCTGGCTGGAGACCTGCTGGGAGCACTGGATGGACGTATCCGGGCCGCTCGATATGCCGAGACCCTACGCCTCCATCAATGAGCTCGGCATGCTGGATAGGACCGACAGGCTCAAACTCCTCGTCCCATTGCTGAGCCTGCTGAAAAAGGACCAGAGCATACACCTGGTCAAGGCGAATACGTCGGTGCAGTCGTACCTGGTTGACATCACGGGCAAAGACAGGCTGGATGGAGACCATCAGCGAAAGTGACGCTATGAAAAACACGGCTGAAAGGGAGTTTCTCGGATGCAGCAAGCGCGGGGATGCGATAAGCATCGGATGGAGAGCGAAGGACCGTGAGCCCATCATCGAATTCATCAAAAGCCCGGGCACCCCCCTGGAAGTGAAGATGGCGTTCGAGGTGGACGGCCGGAGCAAGAAAAGACATGATTATCGCTCGGCCAAAACAACGGACTGCCCGGATGCCCACTTGGGCGGCGGGTTCATGAGGCTCAAGTGCGTGGAAGGCGGGATAACGGCCGCGGAACTGCTACGGCCGGTCTACGACCTGTGCGCCTGGCTCCCCCATCCGCGGATCTGGTACGAGCGGTACATCTGGCCCGAGCCAATGCGCTCCCGCGGGGAATACGCCATCGAAGAGGCCAGGGCCGTGCTCGGTCATGGGCAATCGAAAGCGATCTTCGGCAGCCGGGAATTCGCCGGGGTGTTTTACCCCAGCTACGCCAAGGTCCTGGGCATCCTGGAAGAGTTTACCACGCCCGGGGAAGAAGCGAATGATGAAATAACGAGGATGATCAACTTCGACTCGTTCTGCATCTCCACGCACCCCGGAAGGACCGACGCTGGCAAGAACTGGGAGCTCGCGCAGGAGAAGATGGCCGCGAGGGTCATCTGGTACATGAAAAACAATCCTTTCGCGAACAGCGGCTTTGACCGCTGGCTGGACATAGTGGGGCCGCTGGAGATGCCAGACGGCTTCCATTCCATCGATGAGCTGGGCAAGCTGGATGGGGCCGACAGGTTCCACCTCCTCGTCTCAGTGCTGAGCATGCTGAAGGGGGACGACAGGCTGCACCTAGTCAGGACAGGGATACCGGTGGAGCTCTACCTCAACGGCGTGATAACCAGGCACAGGCCGGGCGACGACTGATCCTGCGTGGAGGATCAGGCCCGAAGTGAATGTGTCAAAAGAAGGTAAGACATAATTTTATAAAAGGTTTTCAGCAATAGATAACGATGGCAGAAGGACCAGTTCATTCACCTCCAATCGCAAGGCCGGCTGCGCCCAGGACGCTGTTGGATGTCGTCAAACGCCACGCGCCAGAGATCCACGAGCGCATCGCAGGGCCGAGAAATCCGGAACTTGATGCGCTCTCCTATATCGTGAAACGGGCCATGGCCTCCCAAAGCGAGGACGACCCCGCGCTGAGGTCGCAGATACACTCGCTGCCGCCGGAATCCATCGCGACGATACTGCTCAAAGCATACCGGCCCAAAGAGAGCTACGCCATAATGATGAGCGGCCCGGAGATCATCGAGTTCATCGCCCGCTGGAAAGGGGACGCGGAGAGCATCCCATCGCCCTGGCCCGCGTGGTTTATCCCGAGCCGGCCAGCTTGCGGGGAAACAAGACCCGGTTCTTTGCAGTCATTCGCGGAATTTGTGGAGAGATGGCATGCTGAACCGAAGCCCGGATGCGACGCGGACCCCGAGGTGGCGTCCTCCGAGTTTTCGGCTGTTTTCGCCAATGTCCTGAAAGGCGTGGAAAGCCTGGCCGCCAGGAACTCCGGACTGCTCGCGGGGCTGGCCGCGGACGCGTGCGAGTTCATCGCCTGCCTCCTGGCCACGCAGCCGGAAGCCGCGGCCGCACGTTTCGTGATTACGGACATGTTGATCGCGGATAAGCGCACCATCTCGGATATGCAGCCCGAGGGAACGTATGCCGACATCGGTTGCGGAATGAGCGGCGTCGCCTGCATGCATGCGCTGGACAGGCGGCTTGTGCTGGTCGACAATGACGCGCTGATGACCGGGATCCTCGCGTCATACGCGCGGAGGACGGGCAGGGGGAATGCGGAGGTCAGGAACACGGACATCACCTCGGGCACCTGCGATGAGGGCTCGTTGGGATTGGCGAACGTGGAATACGTGCTCCATTACCTGTCCGAGGGGCAGATAGTCGATGCGATACGCAATCTGGCCCCTGCGCTCGCGGACAACGGGCTGATGCACATATGGGAACCCGAGGAAGGATGCTGCAGATTCGAGAGCCCGGAGAAGATAAACGCGATAAGAATGGGGCTGGCGGGGAGCGGCCTTTTTTTCTTTGAGAGGAGGATAGAACTGCGTTCCATCTGGTCGCCCTTGGTCAGGTCGAAATGGGACGTCGAGTTCGTCGCCGCGAGGAGAAGGGAGGAGCTTGAGAGGGCGATGGCTGTGCGGGATTCGGCGTTGCAGTCGCAGGATCCGGATCCTTAGCCGCGCGCCGGAGAATTCAAAACCAACCCGGACGATATGTGTCCAAAAACGGTAAGACATAATTTTATAAAAGGTTTCCGCCAATAGATGATAATGGCGATCATACGCACTGCCCATTCCACTCCAGGCCCAGCGCAATCCAAGCCGGAAGCCGTCCGCGCACCGGGGATACTCGAGCCCATCATCGGGCAGAGGAGGCGGGGGCTGGACGAACTCTCCAGCGCGGTGAAGAGCGCCATCGCTTCCCAGCGCGGGGTGGATTCCACACTGAGGGAGCAGATAGACTCGCTGTCTCCGGCATGCGTCGCAATGATCCTGCTCGGCACATACCGGCCCAGGGAGACTCATGAGCTTGGCATCAAAGACCCGGAAGTCATGGCGTTCGTGGCTCGCTGGAAATGGGGCGGGGAGAGCGTCCAGCTGCCTCTGCCCCGGCTCGATGAGACTTCCGGTGAAGGGGACATAGGAAAAGTTTTGGATTTCATCAAGGTCATGGCGGCAAAATCGGCTTTTTTCAACGAGGTCGTGGAAAGGATCGGAAAGCTGACCGCGAGGAACACCGGACTCCTGAGGAGGATAGCCGCGGACGCTGGCGAGTTCCTCTCCTGTTTCCTGACAGAGCAGCCCGAAGCCGCTGGCTCGCAGTTCAGTTTCGAGGAGGTGTCGTTCGTGAACAAGCTGCGGATATCCTCCATACAGCCGGAAGGGGTTTTCGCGGACATCGGCTGCGGCGAGGACGGCCTCATCTGCGTGGACGTATTGGACAGGCCGCTCCTGCTCACGGACAAGAACGCGCTGGTGACCGGGATGCTCGCGTCCTATTCGTCGAGACAGGGCAGGGAGGACGTGGACGTCAGGACCGACGACATCGTTTCAACGTCGTACGAACCCGGCTCCCTGGGACTGATCAACATGCAGCTCGTGCTGCATTACCTTTCCGAAAGGCGGATAGCGCGTGCGATAGGCAACCTGGCCCCCGCGCTCGCGTACAACGGGCTGATGCACATAGTGGAACCGGAAGCGGGATGCTGCGGCTTTGACAGCCCTGGGAAGATAAGCGTGATAAGGAGGGAGCTCAGAAGGCACGGCCTTTTCGTGGCTGAGGGGCTGATGGAAGAGAGGAACCACCCTTCGTGCCGGTTGGAAAAGCGGTCCATCGTGGAGATCGTCGCCGCGAGGAGGGAGGAGGACTTCGGGAGAACCTCGGCCACCAGGGATCCGGACGGGTCCTGGAAGCTTGGCGAAAGTTAAAAAAGCATGACGGGGTTAGGTGAGCAGTGGTGAAATGCCCCCTGCCAAAAAAATCTGGATGAACGGTAAGTTTGTGAACTGGAAGGACGCTCATGTCCACGTGCTCACCCACGCGCTCAACTACGGGACCGCGATATTCGAGGGCATACGATGCTACGACACGCCCGACGGACCGGCCGTGTTCAGGCTGAAAGACCATCTTCATCGGCTGCACGACGGCATAAAGTCGTACGAGTTCGAGTTCGACTTATCGATAGATAAGATGTCCGCCAACGTGAAGAAGCTGATACGCATCAACAAGCTCAGGTCCTGCTACATCAGGCCGATATGCTATGTGTCCAGGGTCGGCATCGGGCTCGACACTAGGGGCTCGTCCTACGGATTCGCGGTCACCGCGATCCCCTTCGGCAAGTACTACGGAACCAAGTCCGACAATGGCATCACAGCAATGGTCTCGAGCTGGAGGAGGATAAAGGCCACGATACTCTCCCCGCACGTGAAGGCGAGCGCGAACTACATGAACTCCGTGCTCGCGAAAAAAGAGGCCATGGAAGAAGGTTTCGACGAGGCGGTGATGCTCAGCGACGAGGGCCACGTGTCCGAGGGCACGGGCGAGAACATCTTCGTGGTCAAGGACGGCGCGCTCTACACCCCGCCGCTCTACGACGCGGTCCTGGCCGGCATAACCAGGGACTCGCTGATGAAGGTCGCGAGGGACATGGGGATAGCGGTCTACGAGCAGTCCATGCTCAGGGACGAGCTTTACACCGCGGACGAGGTCTTCCTGAGCGGCACCGCGGCGGAGATAACCCCGGTCAACCAGGTGGACCACCGGAGGATATCCAAGGGCCCGGGCCCCATGACGAAAAAGCTCAAGGACACGTTCTTCAATATAGTGAACGGCAAGGACGAGAGATACATGAACTGGCTGGACTACGTGGGGAAGTAGGCCGGTTCCAAGCCAGAATGATCCGCGAGTCAGTCCGGCTGTGTGTTATTCAATGTGACCAGTATCGTCCTGACCGCCGTGACGTTGTTGGCGTTGTCATTGATATACAGGGTCACTTCCGAAGGCATCTGTGCGGCCCCCAGGTCGAATAGGGCAGTGCCCTTGACCTCGGCTTCGGGTTCGATGATTCCGCTCTGGAAAGTGCCGCCGTCGACAGCGTACTGGTTGTTGTTATAGTCCACTATCCTCATGTCGGAATCGAAGAGGTACGTCGGCTGGCTTCCGCGGTTCGTGACCTGCAGGTCGAGCCGGATGTACCGCTCGGTGGCCGCGGGCTGCACCTCCTGGTAATACCCTGCCCGGACGACCGTGAAATCCAGGCCGAGGTTGGTCAGCTCCACATACCTGTTCTGGAGGACCGAGGCGTTCAGGTAGGTGTCCTCGGGCGTCAGCACATAGACCGCGCAGGCGGAGCCGTTGAGCACGTATCCGCTCGGGCAGCCGCAGGCCCCTGGGTTGTCCGTCAGCGTGCCGTTGTGGCATTGCTCGGGCTTGGTGATGCTGCACTGGCCGGAGAGCGTGCCGTCGGAGCACCTGAGCAGGCACGTGTCCTCGTAGGCATCAGAATTCGCCGGGCATCCGCACCTGCTGGCCTTCTCCACGAGATTGAGGTTGAGATCGCAGAACATGGGCTTGTCCGTGGCGCACGCGAGCTGCTTGGTCCCGTCGCTGCACGTACCGCTGGATACGTTGGCTGCCTTCACCGGGGGGCATTCGGACGGGTTGTCCACGGTCGAATTGTCCGGGCACACGTATTTAGTCACGCTGGCGTTCTGCGCTGGCGCCTGCGGAGGACAGTTGGCCAGGTTCGTGACGATCGTCCCGTCCGGGCACGCATACGTCTGCACCGGCGCCTGGGGCTGGACCGTCTGGTTAGCCGGAGCCTGGCTTTGCATCGTGCAGCCAGAGACGAGGATCCCCATAAGGAGCAATACGCACACCACGAGGTTCGATGTTGTCGGTTTCATGATACCATAAAGAAGTCAAGCGATTTAAATGTAACGTACGCCCTTTCCGGGCCCGCAGCACCGCCACTTTTTAAAACCCAACTAACCTAACCCCATAACTTAGCGATGGGGTCATGGGCTAACCTGGTAGACTGAAGCCTTCGGGTGGAGCTTCTGACTTGCAAAAAAAGTCCGAGCTTCAGTAAAAGGCTTTGATCTGTGTTCAAATCACAGTGACCCCAATTCCTATTTCTCTCCGTCCGCACCCAAAAGCTATTTTAACCAGTTTCAAGCCTAATATGCGCATGCAGCTCACCCCGAAGATATCGAAACTGAGCCCCGAGCTCATGGAAAGCTTCATCGAACTGGGCAGGAAGCTCGGCATGGAAGTCACCACCAATACGTCGATCGCGTTCTTCGAGCTGGAGGACATAGAGAACGCGAAGGTCCGCAAGCACGCGGAGAAGCTGCTCAAGAAGGCCGAGGAGGAGGTCAACGCGCTCTCGGCCTCGAGGCTGTCCGGGATGCAGGAGGAGCGCGTGCCGGCCATGCGGCAGGACAAGCTGCGGCGGGTCCTTCCGGGAGTGCGCGAGGAGCCGGCCAGGCCGTCCAGGCAGGCCGAGATCGTGGAGGAGTCGAGGATGCGCCTGCTGCAGGGGAACAGAAAATTCGTCTCCGAGTCCGGCGCGTTCCGCGCAGCCCCGGAGCCCACGGAATACAACGCCATAGTAATAACATGCAGCGATGCGAGGTGCGAGATAACCAGGGTCGAGGACTACGGCAGCGGCATGCTGGTGCTCCAGGTCGCTGGGAACGTGGTTTGCGACGAGGTCAAGGACGCGCTCTCGAAACTCGCCAAGGGGGGCGAGATCATAGTGTGCGGCCATGAGGACTGCGGCGCGTGCAAGGCCAAGAAGGACAAGCCTGCTGCGAGCGACGGGCTGCTCGGCAGCGTGAGGATAGAGCGCAAGGGCACGGACGACATATTCGGTGCCAACGCGCTCAACCAGGCGGACATCATCGCGGCACTTCCGGAGGTCCGGGCGAAGAACGCCAAGGTCAGCACCGTCCTTCTGGACAGCAGGAGGCTCTCGCTCCTCTCCGGGGACCCCCACGGTTTCGTGGAGCAGCTGCAGACCAGCTCCATGGCGCTCATGCGCGAGGACAGGGCGGCCGGCAAGAAGCTCTCGCACCAGAGAGCGCACACGATAGTCATCGCGGACCCGCTGGACCTTGGCAGGTTCACCAATCCGCGCAGGATATTCGGCGCGGGCAAGAACGAAATCTTCGTAGTGAGCGCGGTGAATGGGAAGTTCAGCCCCGAGGCCATCGGCAGCATAGAATACGCGCTCTCCCACGTGGAGGGCCTGAAGGATACGCCGCACATCGTGATACTGCACACGAACAAGGAGATAGCGGACGAGATGGAGAGGGTGCTCAGGAGGAAGCTAGGCACCAGGTGGCTGGGCATGACCATCATGGTGTACAATCCGAAGAGCGGCGAGGCCAACATAGCGATTTAAATACAGTTCGCCACGTAATATAACTATATACAAGTGATTCTTATGGTCCCAAACCCGAATAGCGGACGCGCTTACGCGTTCATCAACTGCACGAAGCCCAAGAGCGACGTCGAGTGGATAGCGAACGACATAAGGGGAATGTTCGCGCAGGAGATACCGCTGCTAGAGCGCATGACCCTGAAAGTGAACCGGGGCCTCACGTTCCTGAGCGCCAGGGGGCGGATGGTCGAGGCGAAGTCCGAGCTGCTCAAGGTCGTGCGCGATGCCGAGGCCAGGTGCGCGCTGTTCACGAAGAGGGAAGAGGACGAGCTGATAAAACCCGTGCGCGCCTGTGACCCTGCGATGGCATTGGTCGAACCCCAGGGCCCCATGGCGATAGACGCGAGGGTCTTCGCAAGCATCCGTCGCCGTGCCGCCTCAGACCTCTACGCGATCCGCGCCTCGCTGCCGAACACGCCGAACAAGACCGTGGCCGACGAGCTAGCGGCGATAGTGAACCAGATGTACCAATCCCCGTTATACTCGGAAGGCGAGAGGTTCTGGGGGATAATAGCGTATCTCGATGAGGGATCGTTCACAGTTCCTATCAAGTCATTGATCGACGGGCCGGTGTCTGAATTCGATTCCCTCCTTCTCCGCGCCATTAACGCCGGGAAGGGAGCTGCAAACGTGGAGGAGAGGGGCGCATTCGCTGGTAAGGATGGCAGGGAGTACTCGTTCGAAAAACAAGGCGACGATCTGATCATCTGCAAGAAGAGGGCGTACGTGCTCCGCGAGTGAAGATTTTTAATCGCCAGCGCTGATTCTTGACCATGGACAGGCCAATCCTCGGTCCCGGGACGCAGATGCGCATGGTCGGCAGGACCAACAGCATCGAAGAAGCCAATTTAATCGCCGAGCGCTACGAGGCCGAGGGCTACGAGACGCAGATAGTGAAGAAAAAGCAGGCCTCGCTTACGATATACGAGGTCTGGGCCGGGAAGAAGCCGGACGTTTTCACGGGCGCGCCGAATCAGCGTATGTAGGGCATCGGCATGGGCGCCAGCTGCGGCGCGGATTCCGCCTTGCTCTTCCTCTTGCTGTATTCCTTGCCGAATTCGTCCCATATCTGTTTGCCCAGTTCCCCGCGCACGATCTTGGTCACCACCATGCGCCTCTGGGGCGAGTTGGGCGCCAGGGGCGAATAGTCCGCGATGATGTAGTCCTTCTCCCGGATGTCCTTGGCTATCCTCCTGTCCACTTCGAGGAGGAGCAGGTTCTCGTCCCACATCTTCACCATGGCCTGGACGGACTTGTCCGCGCTGATTATGCCCTTGCCCTTGGGCAGCACTATTTTCATGACCTTGCCTATATGGAACATTCTCGCACCTCGTAGAAGAAACGGAGATAGGGTATTTAAACAAATGTCTTGCAGGAAAGAAGCTCCCCTTCTCCTCCAGCCGAAGCATTCCGCAAGCAATTTAAACCTGAAGAGGGCTAGCCATAGCGATGGACCAGGACAGGATCGTGCTCGACAAGAAGGCGTTCGGCGCCCTGGCGGTCGACTCAAGGGTGAAGCTGCTCAAGGCGCTCACCTTGCGCAGGAAGATGCTGACGGAACTCGCGGCAGAGCTCAAGCTCTCCGCATCGGCCACCAAGGAGCACCTGGACACGCTGGTGGAGGCCGGCCTGATCGAGAAATTCGACGAGGGCCACAAGTGGAAGTACTACGCGCTCACAAGGAAAGGCGCGGGCATAGTCACGCCTGACAGGGAGATAAAGGTCTGGGTGATACTCGGCATCTCCATAATCGGGCTCATCCTCTCGTCCTTGCTCATGCTCAACTCGCTGCCCGCCAGCGCGACGATGCAAGCGCCGCAGGTCGCGACGGCAGCGGTGCCGGCTCCCGCGGCCGTAGAGGCGCCCGGGACCAATGCGCAGGCCGGGCCGAGCCTTGGGACCACTGCCATAGAGATCACCAACACGAGCGTCGGGGCGGCCGAGGCAGCTGCGAACAACGTGTCCGCGGAGGTCGTCCCAGAGGGCCTCGCGGCGCCGCTCGAAGGCAATCCGCCGTTTTCGCCCTACATGGCGCTGTCCGCGCTCTGCGCGCTCGTCGCGGCCGTGTGCGTGGTCTACCTCGTCATAGACAGGATGCGCTGAAACGAATATTTTTATATGTGCGCTGCGTTAGCCCTGATTATGGCGGGCGAAGATCTCTGTTGCATGGGCATATTCCTGGCAGGCATAGTGGTCTTCGTGATCATCCCCGCGTTCGTGCGGATAATCTACGACTACCAGAAGGGCCTCGTGCTGACATTGGGCAAATTCTCCGGCATGCGCAACAGCGGGGTCCAGATCATAATCCCGCTGCTCCAGAGCCTGCGCGTCGTGGACCTGCGGATACAGACCATAGACATCCCCAAGCAGGAGGTCCTCTCCAAGGACAACGTGAGCGCGTTCATAAACGCGGTCGTCTATTTCAAGATAGTGAACCCCGAGGTCGCGGTCTTCAACGTCCAGGACTACCGGGCCGCGGTGTACCAGCACAGCCAGACCGCGATAAGGGACGTGGTCGGGAGCAGGACGCTGGACCAGCTCCTCATGGACCGCAAGTCCATATCAGACTCCATCTCGACCGCGGTGGACAAGGACGCCCAGGGCTGGGGTGTGGACATAACCGGCATCAAGATACAGGACATCGTGCTCCCTGACACCATGAAGCGCGCAATGGCCAGGCAGGCGCAGGCTGAGAGGGAGAAGCGCGCGTCCATCATAGTGGCCGAGGGAGAGAACATGGCCGCCGAGAAGCTGGCTCTCGCGGCGAAGATACTGAGCGAATCGCCGGGCGCCATGCACCTGCGCACGCTGCAGATGGTGTCCAGCATCTCCGCGGACAAGACCAATGTGATGAACTTCGTGCTACCGATAGAAGGGGTGCAGATCCCGGACCGGCCCGAGCCGAAGGTGGAGGCCAAGCCCAAGAAGTGATGCTATGGTATTCACGATCATAAACCAGTACGAGAAGGGCGTCCGGTTCATGCTGGGCAAGTACGACAAGGTGCTCGAGCCGGGATTCGCCTGGAACATCCCGTTCTTCCACAGCGTCCGCACGCTGGACATGCGCGTGAAAACCATTCCCATACAGCCGCAGGAGGCCATGACCAAGGACAACGTGCCGGTCAAGATCGCCGCCGTGGTCTACTACAAGATAGTGGACCCGCTCAAAGTCGTCATGGCCATCTACGACTACAACTTCGCGATCGCGCAGTACGCCCAGACCGCGGTCCGGGACGTCATAGGCAACAACGAGCTGGACTTCGTCCTGGCCGACCGCGACAAGATAGCCGACGAGATAGAGAAGCTCGTGGACGTGGAGACCACTGCCTGGGGGGTGGACGTGTCCGCGATAAAGCTCCAGGACATAGAGCTCCCTGAGGACATGAAGCGCGCCATGGCCAAGCAGGCCGAAGCGGAAAGGGAGAAGCGCGCGACCATAATCCTGAGCGAGGGGGAGTTCCAGTCCGCGAACAACTACGCCGAGGCGGCGAGGAAGCTCTCCTCCATACACGGGGCGCTCCACCTGAGGACGCTCCAGACGCTCGCGACCAACGTGTCGTCCGAGGATTCGCCCACGCACCTGTGGCTGCTGCCCACCCAGATAATGAAGTTCTTCGAGAGCTGGGGAAGGAAGTAGGTTCCTGGTTCTTCCAATTTTTTCTTCTATCCAGTCCGTTCCAATCCGGATATTGTCGCTATTTACGGTAAAAAGGTAAGGTTTAAATAGATGGAATGAGTAATGAATCCGGTAATGCTCATGGCAAAAAAGACTTTAGAATACCAAAACCAGAGGACCCGGAGGGACGGCGCGACCGTGCATTCAAGCCTGACCGGGCGGTTTTTCAAGACTGCAGACGTCCGGGTCGACTACCCCCGGAACCTTTCGGTCCATGCGGTATTGACGAAAAGCCCTCTTCACCGCGAAATGATCGCGGCCGTCGCCACGGTATCGGGCAAATCCGCGGCCAATGGAACTGCTGTGGTGGGCGAGATACAAAAAACCAAGTGGCCGCGTTCACCAGACGGCTATCATGCTCTAGCGTATGAGATCGCCATCCCCGATATAGCCGGTAAAAAAATCAACGGCCAGGCGGTGAGACGGGCGATAATGACGGCGGTCAGCGAATTGATAGAAGCGTATCTGGAATTCGAAACGCACGCTGAATGAATCATTCAGAAAACCCCATTCTTTCATCGGGATTAAATTGTTTTTGCATCATCATACCTACATGGATCAAGTGCGGGTCCGGCTCGTCTATCCGGGTTTCCTCTCAGAGAGGTACGTGAGGGCCGCCCAGGAGGGGCTCCGGTCATTCGAGAAATTCGGCGCCCTGGTGGAAAACAGGTGCGCGATGGATGGGGCCGCGTTCAGGGGGCTCAGATACCCGGGCCTGGTGCGCAGGATAGCACTGGCGGAGCACGACATACATTTCAGCCGCCTGAAGAGGCCGCATGACCATCCCTGGAACGCCTTCGGTATCGCGATCACGCCCCATTTCCTGTTACTGTCAGACGACACCATGGACAGGTTCTCCGGATTCGCAGGATACCAGACGCTGGGGGTCGTTTCGCTCGCAGTGCCGCTGCGGCTCGAGGAGCCGGGCCCTGCCATCACCGCCATGGTCAAGTGCCAGGCGGGCAGGCTGCTGATCCCGTTGCCGGACGAAAAAGAACCTCCTGGGCCCGACAACAAACCTGCGGGCTGCCATGATGATTGCCTGATGCAGCCAATCGGCGGTTTTTTCGATTTCGTAGACCGGGTCGTGGCCCGCGACCTGGATTTCTGCGAAGCGTGCAAAGGCGCCATAAGCAGGACGATAGTGCGGCTGAGCCATGGCATGAACTGATTTCCGCTAGGCCCTCAGGTACATCGCGAGCATCACTACGGCGACGAGCGCCTCGAGCCCCATGAAGAAGAACACCAGGTTGCGCTCGGTTATGCCGTTGAACGCCTTCATGACGAGCTGGCAGAAGCCGCGGACCTTGCCTTCGAGCGGGTAGAGCTTCCCGTCACGGTATTCGCCCCACCACTTGCTCGAGGGGAACCGGTTGTACGCCTTGATGAAGAAGTCGATGACATACGGGATCATGAGTATGGCGCCCGCGGTGTCGAAGTTCCCGATTATCACGGCGGCCGCGAGCGCCGCGCCTATCGTGAGGTTGCCCACGTCGCCTGGGAACACGCTGGAGGGGTTCTTGTTGAACACCATGAACGCGGCCAGGGCCGCCATCATGGATATTGATATGAGCGCCATGTCGGTCGAGCCGTGCGCCACTGCGAGTATGGTCATTGCCCCGAATACCACGATGCCCATGCCGGCCTCCAGGCCGTTGAAACCTGCGAGCATGTTCGTGAGGTTGGACGCGACCGCCACGCCGACCGGTATGAGCACCAGGATGTAGAAGACGCCGAAATTCACCACCCCGATGAGCGGGATGAGCAGCGTGGTCTTTCCCGTGGCCTTTACCGCGACCAGCGGGATGGCGGCGAACAGCGGGAGGAACGCCTTGTACTTCTGGGGTATGTCTATGAGGTCGTCCACCACGCCTATGAACGCGACCGAGTGTATCGTTATGAGAGCGGCGAGGAGCTTGATAAGGTCGAACTGGAAACCGAGGAAGGTGTTGAAGCATATGGCGAGCAGGATGCCGCCCGTGAACCCGGCGACTATCGATATGCCGCCCATCTCAGCCACTTCCGGCCTGTCAGGCTTGTTCACGTCCCTGCCAGTGATGCCGAAGCGTTTCAGGCGCGGTATCAGGAAGTGCGAGAGCACGAGCGTGGCGAGGAAGGATACGACGGCGATGGCGAGGTAGTATAGGAGCATCGGATCACTTCTTCGAGCGTATCCCCTCAAGGACCTCCTTGGCGAAGTCCGAGCCGAAGTTCTTCTTCTCAGCGAGCTCCGCGGCGACCGCGTCTATCTCCTGGGGGGTCTGCGCCCCGGCTATCACCGCGACGTTCTTCGCATGGAGCTTCATGTGGCCGGCCTGTATGCCGACGCTGCTCAATGCGGCCAGCGCGGCGAAGTTGTTCGCGAGGCCGACGCACGCGCACGCCATGGCCAGTTCCTTGGACGTCTTTATCCCGGCTATCTTGAGCGCGATCCTGGCTGTCGGGCTGGAGTTCACCGCGCCTCCGACCGTGGCGACCGCCATCGGCAATTCGATGCTTCCGAGCAGGTCGCCCTTCTCCGTCGCCTCGTAGCGCGTCAGCGGATGGTACTCGCCCATGGACGCGTAGGCGTGCGCCCCGGCCTCCACGGCGCGCCAGTCGTTGCCGGTCGCGAGCACGACCGCGTCTATCCCGTTCATCACGCCCTTGTTGTGGGTCGCGCAGCGGTAGATGTCGGCTTTCGCGAGCTCGTAGCCGTCCAGGATGCCCTCGACGACCTTGTCGCCGATGACGCCCTTCTTCCAGACCGCGGACGCGCGGACCTTGCGCTTCACCGCGAGGTTCGTGATTATGCGCAGGCACACCCTGCCGTTCGTGAGCGTCGCGAGGGTCGGGGCCACGCCCTCGAGAGTGGTGTTCACCATGTTCGCGCCCATCGCGTCGCTCACGTTTATGTCGAACTCCACGAGCAGCATCTTCCCCCTCCGGGTCTCGAGCGCCCTCTCGCGGAAGCCGAGCACCTTGCCTCCCCACCTCTCGTGGGGCTTCATGTACTCGGCGGCTATCTTGATTATCTCGTGCCTGTTCGTGTCCAGGTTCCTGATCGCCAGGTCCATGTCAGGCACGTCCATGAGCTGCACCTGGCCTGTCATCACCGGCTCCTCGGCCTCTGCCTTGAACCCCTCGGGCAGGCAGAGCTTGGCCGCCCTGCACGCCGCTGCTATCACCGAGGGCTCCTCCAGAGCCATGGGGATGACCAAAGACTTGCCGTTTATCTTGAAATTAGTAGCCATGCCGAGCGGCAGGTGGACCGCGCCTATCACGTTCTCCACCATCCGGTCCGCTAATTCCGGCTTGAGCGCGCCCATGTCGCTGAGCGCTGCCATCTCCTCGTCCGAGACGCCGGAATTCTCCTTTATCAGCTTCCGCCTCTCCGGAATAGTGAGCTTGTAAAAGCCTGAAAAGTCAGCCATGGTGCGATTCATCTCCAAAGAAGTTATAAACTGTAGCTGTCCTCGAGTTTTTTCAGCGCTGCGTCTATGTTCCCGAACGCGGAATCCGCCTTGCGGAAGTAGAAATCGCGGAACAGGGAGTTGAGGCTCTTGCCCTCGTCCTCCGAAAGCGCGTAGCGCCCCTTCTTCCTTGTGAGCATGCCCGCGTTCTTGAGCCTCAGCAGGTGGTAGTACACCGCCTTGGCGTTCGGCTTGGCGCGCGTCTCTGCCTCCAGCCGGTCGAGTATGTCCTTGGTGGTCGGCGACTCCTTCCTCACGTGGAAATACAGCAACGCGTCGAACACGTCGAGGAGCAGCGTCCTGGACTCGTTTGGCAGTATGAGCCCCAGCGAGAGCGCGACCCAGCGCACCAGCGACTTCCGCGCGAGCAGCACGTCCTGGGGGAGCGCCATGTCCCGCAGCACGAGCTCCGACCTTATGAGCCTTGATTCTGGAATCATGTTTGAATCTCCATGCCATACAATAAAAACCTTATCAATCACGTTAGTAACCAGATGGAAGGCGGGTTTTGAGAAAATGGTCAACTTCGACGTTGTGACGCATCCGGACGTGGTGTTCGCCTATTCCCCTAATTATGTCGAGAGCACGATAAAGGTGAGCAACCCGGTCGGCGAGGCGTCCTGGGCAGAGGCCGACGTCTACGTCCCGAGCAAATTGTCCCTCAGCCCTGACAGCATGCTCAGGAAGGGGAGGATACGCGTCGGCGTGGTGGAGAAGAGCGAGACCAGGGAGAAGGCCGTGCGCATATACGCGAACCCGTATACCAGCCCCCA
The DNA here is from genome assembly GCA_963714085.1 of uncultured Microcaldota archaeon. Classification (GTDB taxonomy): domain Archaea; phylum Micrarchaeota; class Micrarchaeia; order Anstonellales; family Bilamarchaeaceae; genus CAILMQ01. The sequence goes on from OY970229.1 coordinate 142,555, forward strand.
GGTCTACAGGTGCAAGATCGTGCTCTACATCTACAGCAAGGACGGCGTCATCGCCTCGCGGCTGGAGAAGGCGATGGACATACGGTGCGAGATGAAGAAGGCCGACACGATCTGATCCTCACTTAGCCGGGCGCCTGGAGCGGCGTGCGTAGCTCTTCGCGTAATCCTTCTTCGTGTTGAACTGTATCAATGATTCCGTCTGGGCCACGGTGTCGAACGTCCTCAGGTATCCGAATATGAAGTCGCTCAGCTCGTCGTTGTCCCGCACGCGCACCTTTATCAGGAAGTCGAACTGGCCCCCGGTCACGGCCATGTCCTCCACTGCCTCCTGCTTCGGCGCGTCCTCGAGCAGCTCGTTGTAGTCGGTGCCCGCCTTGCACCGGATCAGGATGTATGCGATCGTCTTCTTCCCCAGTTTCTCGTAGTCCAGGACCGTGACGAACTTCTTGATTATGCCCTCCTTGATGAGCTTCTTGAGGCGCCGGTTCACGGTCGCGACGGGTATGCCGGTCTTGCGCCCGATCTGCCTGCTGGATAATCTCGCGTTGTCCTTTATCGCATCTATTATCTCCAGGTCTATCCGGTCGGGTTCCATAATTTGATTCATTTGTACCATACGCATTATAAAATATGCTGCTTTTGCGCCTTTTGAGCCATTTTCGTGAGGAATAATTTATATAACTCATCCAAAGCATGAGTTGGATTATGAAAAAGGAGGTGGGGATATGGTTTTGCTGAGCGAACTGAAAAAAAAGCGGGGATCCAACGATACGGGATCGCAGAGCCGGGTTCCGCCGGGAAACTCCCTGGAGCGCGATCGGAATTATGTTAGATTCGTCAAATTGCCCACGAGCCTGCTCAACGAACCTGCGACTGGAAGCGCTGCGAAACCGACGAAGGAGACGCTTAACGCAGAGCTCCTGGATGCCGTCGAGGCGAGGAATCTCAATGCCGTGAAAAGGGCGCTGGACGGCGGGGCGGATCCCAACACGAAGGGCTTCATGGGGCGTTCGGTATGGAATATCGCCGATGGCAACGGCTACGGAGAGATCGCAGACGAATTGAAGAGCCGCGGGGCCATCACCGCTCCAGACGAGCCAGGACGTGAGATCCCGGACTCCACGGTCCAGCAGCTTTGCATAAAGAGCCTGTTGCAAACGCCGCAACCTCCGGCTGCACCGTCCCTTGCTGCGGAACCGCCGATGTGCCTGACTCCTGCGCCGGTGGGCGCGGTGAGCGAGGACGGGGACGACGAAGCCGGCATATACAGGTTCGGGGCGCTCCGCAGAACGCTCAGAGAACTGGCATCGAGCAGGATGACGGCACTTTATACTGGACTGATGGCTGGGATACTCGGCTTGGCTGCCGCCCATGGAATCTCGAACAAGATCGACGAACACCGCTCCGCGAAAGCCGAGATGGTGGGCCGGAAGGCCCCGGAAGCGTCTGCCCGGGCCGAGAAACCAAAGGCTCCGATAACTGAGCAGGAACTGAGGGCGAACAACAAAAAGCTCATCGATGCGGTGCGGGGAGGCGATGAGGGTTCCGCATGGGGCGCTTACCAAGACGGGGTGAGCAGGGAAGCGGTGAACGAAGCACGGCGGCTCGCTGCGTTGGGTAAGAACGAGAAGATGCTGAAATTAACATATGATATACGCGAGCGTATGCGCGTCCTGGATCCGGACCAGGCCAAACCGCAGTACGATGGGAAAAATGAGAACAACGCAGACCTCATCAGGGCCGCGCATCCGGTGCTAATCCCCAGGGATACCTACTGGGACTGGAAGACCGGCCCCATAAAGCGCGCTCTGAGTAAGGGAACGAGCAAGGAAGCGTTGTCCGACGCACTGCTGACGGTTACGGCGTACAATCCACCAGACAGGTTGAAGCCCGCCAGGATGGAGATCGCGTACCTGATCGCGCAGCGCATGGAGCCGATGGCCGAACCCGGAGCCAAGGCGGAAGGGAAACCGAAGGACCCGCAGCAGGCTGAGCCGAAGGAGGCTTCTCGTGCCCAGCCGGTTCCAAAAACCCCAGGGGCATCGCTCGCGCCCGGAGAGAAACAGGAGCTGCGCGGATCTTACGGCATCAACATGCCCGGGGGGAAGGCAGCCGAGAGCCAGCATGCGGCGACGGCCCGGGGCAGGGCGCTCACGCCCGGAGAGAAGCAGAAGCTGCGCGAAGAGCTCGGCGATGCCATGAAACGGGACGATGGGGAGGCAGTTAATAGGATACTGAAAAAAGCCGGTTTGGGTTCCCGGATACCTACGGCTGAGTAGCCGCGCGGGGTTTACGGATATGGCCAGGCATAAGGCCGGAAGGCTCGGCTTCCAGCAATCACGCATGGTTACGCCCCCTGCAGGCGCTTTCAGTCCGTATCTGGCAGGGCCGGACACGGGGATGCGGACCGGCGCGCCTCACGGATCCGTGCCGGCGAAGCGCTTGTGGAGGCGCCGCATGCTCGGCCCGGTCGCCGGCCTCATGCTGGGCGCGCTTTTTGTTTGCGGGATACAGGGCGGGGCGCAGGGGCGCACGCACCATGGGATGCGCGCGGACGGCCTGCTTTCCGAGGCTCTTGTCATGGCGGTAATGGACAAACATGCCGCCATAGCGGAGATGCTCCTCAAGCGCGGGGCGGATGCGAACGCAACCGGTCCTTTCAACAAGACCGTCCTGATGTGGGCTGCGGAAAACGGGGATGTAGAGACGGTGAACCTGCTCTTGGACCGCAATGTCGACGTGAACCTCAAGGACACCTGGTTCAGCGGCACCGCGCTGATGCGGGCCGCGGAGAGGGGCCACGGCGAGATCGTGGACCTGCTGCTGAGCAACTATGCGGATGTCAATGCCAGGAACAAGAACGGCGATACCGCGCTGACCTTGGCGGTCAGAAGCGGGAGTCCGAGGGTGGTGAACAGCCTGATCGTCGGAGGGGCAGAGATAGACGCCAAGAACGCCAACTGGGACACCGCACTGGGCCTGGCGGTGAAGAAGCCGGACGAGGCCCTCGTAGACCTGCTGCTGAGGAAGGGGGCAGACCCCAACGTGAGGGACAGATCCGGCGTCAGCCTGCTTGAGATCGCCTCTGCGACCGGGGACAGGAGGGATGTCACGCTGCTGATACGGAACGGGGCCCGCGTAGATCCGAATCTGAAGGACACGGTCACCATGTGGAACGCCTACCAGAAGAGGAGGACGGCGATAGAGCGGTCCGAGAAGCCTGGACTGGGCGAGAAAGACGACGGGGAGACCGCGCTCAAGCGCGCGTACGGAGAGCTGGTCATAGGCGAGAAAGAGGCGCTGGAATTGCACGAGAGGTTCGGGATAGAGGAGTTCGACAGGTATCCCAAAGGGGTGCTCGAGAGCATGTACGCTAACCTCGGCAGGCAGGCCGCCAGGCCGCCCATCCTCCACGTAGTCGCGAGATCGGATTACAGCGGCGCGGTCTATGACTACATCGGCTGGGTGTTCAAGCTGGACCATTACAAGGCGTTCATAGCCGAAGCGGAAAGCGTGGTGGACCTACGGTCCCGGGTGAGGTATACCGCAGAGACCTACGGCAGGATCGAGTCGATGGTGCTTGGGGGCCATGGCGAGAAGGACAGGATACAGCTCGGATACAAGGAGAATGGAGGAATCCTCACGCTGCGCGATGAGAACGACATCGCGCAGCTGAAGCCGTATTTCGTGAGCAATCCGACCATCGTGATCGACGCGTGTTCGACCGGGGAAGACGAGATGGCCATAGCCGCCATGTTCTCGAGGGCGCTCGATGCGACCGCGTTCGCACCGGTCGCGGTCGCGGAGTTCCGTGGATGCGAAGTGGACGACCAGGGAAGGATAACCGGGGCGCGCTTCGACGTGCCGACCGCCAAGTTCGTGAGCGGCAAGCTGGTGAAGTGATTCTTCGGATATCCGAACGTTGATGCCACGGAAGTGACCATCATGGGAACTGGGGCGGGTGGACGGCGGGGCAGGTACATCGGGATAATGCGGCGGCTGGAAGAGGGATACGGCGCCGTGAAAACCATGGAGGGCTACGAGGCGGTCTTCAGGGAGCAGCTGGGTGCGGTGAGGCGCATGAGGGACAGGAAGGCGCTGAGAAGGCTGGATGCCTGCATCAATTCCGTCCTGAACGCCAGGAAGGAGGCGCTGGACAGGGTGTCGCAGAGGGCCAAAAAACCGTGACCCGGACCGGTTTTTTCGGCGTTGGAAGTGTCCCTGATACAAACATTTATATATTTCGCGTTTGTTACCAACCATCCCCATGTGAAAAGTTGTGCAGGTGACCAGTATGTTCGGTTGGATATTGAAGACGAATTGGGATATAGGAAGGATAATGAGGTACTACAGGCAGCACAGGCGCATGCGCTCCTGAATCTGCCGATCTTCATTCTTTTTTCCGTTCTTCCAGCCTTGCCCTTACGCGATTTTCACGCCGTGGTCCTGCGGTCTCCGGTGAGCCTCAGTTTCTCCGCCAGCAGCGGGACGCGGAGCGTCTTCACGCCCCTCGGATGGCTGCGGCAATTGGTGTCCGTATCCACGATTGCGCCGTGCTGTATATGGTCCAGCGCATCGAGAAGCTTCGCTTTCGCGGGCTTGTCGTGCCCCAGCCTCTCCATATTCCTCTGCAGCGCAGGGACCGCGATGGCATCGAACCTCTCCTCGCGGGAATCGAGCTCGGAGCGGGGCCAGTCCAGACGCACGGCCCTCACCAGCTCGGCGCATCTCTGCGCGATGATCGGCTCGTCCGAGAGGCCGTTTATGACCACTTCCATCTCGCCATCGGTCCTGCGCAATCCCCTCTGCAACGCGGTCTCCAGCGCGCCCAGCGCCGCCAGCCTCAATCCCGCTTCATCCGGAGCCGTCTTTTCCCCGGCGTAGCGCACGACCGTCCGCATCACCCCGGCGGATTCAAGGAGGCTCATCGCCGGCAGGTAGTCCCGGGCGGAATCGATGCTTTCCATCTCTCCGGTCGGCGCGTCCATCTGCCCGATCCGCGTGTCCATCTCCCTGAGGACGAAGGCCTTGCCGGAAGCGTCCAGGGCCAGCTCGGACAGCGCCTTGAGGAGCTGCGTGGCCGAAGCGCTGCGGACCGCGAGCTCGAAATCGCCCTCGAAATAGGGTCTGACCGTTTCCCATGGATGTTTGTAAAAATTCTTCAGATATTCCATAATCTGACCTCGTTGAAATAATCATTATAACGATGGTATTAAAAATGCAATCTTGTGACGAGCTGCGGCGGATTTCAACCCGGGTTTTCACGCTTCTATCCTTCCCTTGTCGGCGTCCACTTCGACCCGCATCCCGTCCTTGAGTTCCTTGAAGACGTCCTTCTCGGGCTTGTCCACCATGGGTATCTTCGAGATTATGGCGCCCACCGCGATTATCGGCTCGGCCGAGACGTTTATTATGGCCGCCGGAGCCTTGCCGTTCTTCGCGAGCTGGAGCATGACGTACGAGCCGACCGTGGAGCCCTTGCCGTTCGGGAAGACCAGCACCTTGCCTGCGACGTTCTTCCCTTCCAGGGGATGGCCCTTCTCGATGATGACGCCGGTCTCCGGGTCCACGCCGCCGAGGAATCCTATCGGCGCGTGGCTGATGAGCGCCTCGCCCGAGGCCTTGCCGCGCGATATGCTCCTGGCCTTGATGTCCATCAGTATCCCCTTAGCGCCTTCAGCGCCATCAGGAGCGGGTTGATGGCGAAGATTATGTTGAGCACGACCCATATCGCCGCCACGTCGTGCTTGTCGTAGTAGTAATCCACGAACGAATACAATGCGATGACCAGACTGCCCACGCCGAGTAACAGCCCGAAGTACAACGGATGCGCGGTGGCATCCGTCGCGAAACCGGCCCCTACGAGGAGCAGCCCCGCGCTGGACACGATGCCCCATGCGCCGCTATCATATTTTTTGGTCAATCGCAGATAGATTATCCCCACCAGGGCCGCGCCCAGGAGCACGGCGTATTTGACCACGTCGCTGATCGCCAGGAAGGCGAACATGGAGCCGAGGCTGATGACGATCTCCAGGACGAACAGGGTCCCCTGCCTGCCCAGGTACGCGCATAGGGTCAGCATGAGCGCCCCGATGACGAACAGTGACCGCTGCAGCAGCGATGCCGGCTCGGAGACCACCCCGATCAGCAGCAGTATCATCGCGCTTATCCCGATATAAAGAACCAGGATGTCCGTCCCTTTTGGTGTTGGCCTCATAGAATCACCTGAACAGTATGTCTTCCAGATCGCCGAACGCGACCTTCTGCTTGCAGAGGTTCGGGAGGTAGGCGGCCGCCTTGCCGGAGTTCGTGCCGGTCACGACGTGGCCCATCTCCTCCAGCGGGCAGACCACCATGCAGGTGTCCGCGACTATCAGGCCGCCCGCGCCTTCTATCGCCTTCCTGTAGCCGAGCCTGTCAGCCTCCTTCCTGAGCTTCCCGGACGTGCACACCCAGAACTCGCAGGTGGGCTTCCTTTCGGAGACGAGCTCCGCGACCTCTTTGATCTCTTCGAGCGATGCGTGCGGGCATCCTATGGTCACCAGATCCGGCTTGAGGCCGCTGTCCAGCCCCTTCCTGGAAGCGGACAGGTCCGCCTCCGTGAATTCGATGCGCTGCGCGTCCTGCGCAACGCTCCATTCAGGAGTGATGCCTTCCATGAAGAACAGCGGCACGGAGCCCGTGGCTGCCATGGACGCGCCCAGGACTTTCAGCATGTGCTCGCCCGCTCTCTTTATCCCGCGGAACGCGGGATACTTGTTCTTCGCCATCTTGCCCACTGCGGAACCTATGGCGCCGAAATCCGCCATGGACTTGAGCTCGCAGCGCACGTCAATGAGTACGTCCGCCACGCGGTTCTCCTCCATATGGAGGCCGTAATACGGCGTCACTCCGCATATGGCCGCAGCCAATGCGCTCGGCCCGCCCTCGCGGTTCGTCCTCGCCCCGAGCACGGAGTTCGCGAACGCTATGGCGCTGGATTCTGACCATGCCACGTGCTCGCCCTTCCCCGGGCGTATGCCTATGAAATACGGCGCGCAGGTGCAGGTCTTCATTATGCCCATGCTGGAGTACGCGTCCAGTATGGCTATCTGTTTTTTCGCGAAATCCTCCGGTATCTTCATCTCCCTCCACTGCTCCCTGTCCATTCCGGCGGGATTCAGGAACGATGGAACAACGGTCTTCGCGCCCTTGGAGGAGAGATCCTGGAGGTATTCCAATCCAGCGTCTCCGATCGTCTTGTACGATACTCCGGCTATCTGGGCGCTGGTGACCGGGATCATTTTTTGCGCGCCGTATATGTTGCCCAGTGCGACGAGGATCTCCATGGACTGCCGTGCGGCCTCGCCCAGTTCACCGTCATACATCTTCTGCTCTTGCTTCTTTAGGAGCATCGGGTCCACATCAGATATAGCGGCTGGGGTCGACGGCCATCCACCCCGCCTTGTCGAAGTTCTTGCCGTGCGCCACCAGCGGCTTCGTGGCGTCCACGCCCATCTTCGTGGTCGCGTAGGTGTGCGGGTCCGCGCTCGGGTCCAGCGACGAGCCCTTCTCGTTCCTCTTTATGAGCAGGGACTTGTCCGCTTGCACCCTTGTCGCGATCGCCCATTCCACGGACGAGGGGTCGTAGATGTCTATGTCTTCGTCCACTATCACCACGTGCTTGAGGGACTTGTGGCCGTGGAACGCGGCCTCTATGGCCTTCCTGCCGTCGTCGTCGCCCCTCTTCCTTATGGAGACCACAGCGTGGAGCCAGGAGCACCCGCCCGGGGTGATGTTGACGCCCCTGCAGTCGCAGACCTTGCCCACTTCGTTGAATATCGTCGGCTCCCTCGGCATGCCCATGAGGAGCTTGTGCTCCAGGGCGCCGGGAAGCAATGCGTGGAATATCGGGTCCTTGCGGTGATGCATCTTCGTTATCTTCATGACCTGCTGCTTGCGCACTATGTCATAGGTCTCCGTGAGGTCTATGAACGGCCCCTCGTCCGCCAGCTCGTTCGTTATCCTCCCCTCGAACGCGAACTCCGCATCGGCCGGGACCTCTATGCCGTTGCCCAGGCGCACTGTGCTCACCGGCGCGAGCGAGTTTGCGACCTGGAGCTCGTCCTTCCCCAGCTCCGTGGACGTCGCCCCTGCGAGGAGCACGTTTATCGGAGCGCCCACCACGAACGCGACGTCGAGCTCGCCGCCCGACCTTTTCAGGTATTCAGCCAGGTGCCTGGGCAGTATCCTCATGACGACCCTGTCCTTCCCTATCACCATCATCCTGTGGAAGGAGCAGTTCCTGCCCAGCCCGCTGTCGTTGGCGATCACGACCGCGGACGCGAAATACGGGCCGCCGTCCTTTTCGGCATGGAACGGAATCGGGAGCTTGCCCAGATCGACCTCTTTCTCGGTCACTTCGAGCACCGGGCCGGTGGAGACGACTTTCGGATTCGTCGGATTTTTTATCGCTTCCGCGAGCCTTGGCATGAGCTCCTTCTCCTTTATGCCCAGGTATCTGCACACCAGCGCGCGCGTGGAGAATAAATTCCCCGCGACCCTCGCGCCGGGATTCTCGGCTATCTTGTCGGTGTAGACCGGCCTTCCGTCCAGGGCCTTGAGCACGCCTGCGAGCTCCAGCCGCTTCGACACCGGTTTTTTTAGCTCCACGAGCGTCTTCTCCTTCCTCAGGAGGTCTATGAAATCGCGGAACGACATCATGCTTTCCACCTCTTTCCGATGCTGTGCTTGATACCGAGCTGGTCCAGCACGCGCGCCACCATGAAATCGAGCAGGTCATCTACATCCTTCGGCTTGCCGTAGAAGCCCGGCGACGCGGGCATTATGACCCCGCCTGCGAGCGTGACTGTCTCCATGTTCCTTATGGTTATGAGCGAATAAGGCGTGTCCCTCACCACGAGTATGAGCTTCCTCCGCTCCTTGAGGCAGACCTCGGCCGCGCGGGTTATCAGCGAGTTGCCCACTCCGTTCGCGATCTCGCCCAGGGTCTTGAGCGAGCACGGGCAGACCACCATGGCGTCCGGCGGGTTGGAGCCGGAGGCGTAGGGGCAGCTGAAATCCCTTTCCCCATAATCCGCCCTGGGGAGGGCCACGCCTTCGGCCTTGGCGACCTCCTTCGCCCCTGAGCTGACCACGACCGAAACGTCCTGCTTCAGGGCTTTCAACGACCCGAGCAGCGACACCCCGTAAGGAAGGCCTGACGCTCCCGTGATTGCGAGAAGTATCTTCATGACTGTTTTCTGCCTCAGAAGGCTTAAAAAAACCCCTTTTGCATGCTTATTCCATGAAACTGCTCAAACTGGGGGGCTCTGTGATAACCCGGAAGTCGGGATGGCGCGAGGCGGACCTCAAGGCGATAGAGGCGCTGGCGGACGTCGTGGCCTCGGCATGGAAGAAGTCCGAGCGCGACTGGGTGCTCGTGCACGGGGCAGGCTCGTTCGGCCACCCGCTGGTCGTCAAGTACGGCATCAACGACGGCGTGAAGAACGCTGCGCAGAAGCTCGGGTTCGCGATGACGCACGAGGCATGCTCGGAATTGTCCGTGCTCGTCGTCGGAACGCTCAACAGCGCCGGAATGCCCGCGGTGCCGGTTCCGCCCGCCATGGTGATAACCTCCAAGAACAGGCGCATACACTCATTCAACACGAAAGTGGTCGACGATTACCTGAAATCCGGGTACGTGCCAGTGCTTTTCGGGGACATGGTCCCCGACATAGAGCTCGGCGGCTCGGTGTGCTCCGGGGACCAGATAATATCCTACCTGGGCAAGGCTGCGGAGCGCATACTCCTAGCCACGAACGTGGACGGGGTGCTCGACGACAAGGGAAAGGTCATTGAGCAGATAACGGGCAGGAACTTCGCGGACGTCTCGCGGCATTTCAAGTCCGCGGAAGGCGACGTCACCGGGGCAATGGCAGGCAAGATAAAGGAATTGCTCGAGCTTGATACTCCTTCTTACGTGGTCAACGGGCTGAAGCCTGAGCGCGTGGAGGCGCTCATGCTCGGGAAGAGGGCGGTCTGCACCGAGATAAGGAAATGATGAACACAAAATGTAATCATTTATAAGATAATCCCATCATAACTTTTTTCATGCCAGAGACAGCAACCGCCAGGGTTATTTTTGCGCCTAAGGCCAGCCGCGCTGTCCCGCCCAGGCGCTGCAAGCCGCATTTCTTCGCATGCCAGACAGAGGGCATACGCAAGCAGCCAAGGGGCGCCGGCAAAACCCGCAGGAAAGCCCTTCTGAACAGCGAGCTGGCAGGCCTCTGGGAGTTCGCTAAGAAGAGAAAGGCGACCATCTCGAAGAAAGAGGAGGCGGAGATGTTCGGGATATACCTGCGCGTGGTCAGGCGCATGCAGGAGCTGAAGCATCTGCGGGAAAGGTGGAACGGACCCGTGAAACAGGAGCTCGTGCGCCTTTCCGAGGCGAAGGAGCTTGCGGAGAGGGTGGTCGCGAGCAGAGGGGACATGAGATACCTCAGGGAACTCGCTGCAGAGAAGAGGCGGTCGCTCGAGAAAGAGGAGGAATACGCCGTCTTCCGGATTTATAGGCGGGTGCTCCCCCGCATGATGAACCTCGGGAAGGGAGGCATTGCAGCGAACGCGGAACACGGACTCGTGGCTCAGGAGATGGAGCGGCTTTCCGAGGCGAAAAGGCTTGCCGAGACCATAATCATCCAGACCATGGAAAAGCAGTTCTGGATGACAGCCAAATACGTGATCCACCCCTCGGTCATAGAAAAATCAGACCTCGTTCAGGAGGCCTGCATGGCTGTAGTAAGAAGAGCTATGCGCACCTTTGACCCTGACCAGGACTGCAGAATCTCCACGTACTGCCAGTTAGGGATAACGCGGGCCATGAAACGCGCGGTTCAGAATCAGGGGAAGACCATCAGGATCCCGTGCAATACGTACACCATAAGCGCCAAGGTCAACAGAGCTTACATGGAATGCCGCAAATCTGGCTACGAGCCGACCGCGCAGGAGATAGCTGATCTTGCCGGACTCGACCTGAAGAAGGTCGTGAGATGCCTCGAAATGCCGGATACGCTCAGCATGGACGTTAGGCCAGAGGACAGGCTTGCATTAATCGATACGATTCCGGACAATGGCATGGATCCGCTGGAGACGCTTGTCAACGCTGAGGTGGGAAGCGTGGTGGAGACGCTCCTTGGGAAACTGAGGCCCGACCAGCGCAGGATATTGTGCATGAGGCAGGGCCTGGGCTGCAAAGAGCACACGTTGAAGGAGATCGCAGAAGTAGATGGATGCAGCGGCGAGAACATAAGGCAGAAGCTGTTCAAGATAGCGAGAAGGATACGCAATGCGAACAAGGCGCTGCTGCGCGAGTACCAGGGCTATGGCCCCGATGACGAAGCGCCATCCCATGAACCCGGAGAGCAGGCCAGCGCCGGGCAGCGGTAGCCTGCCATCATGCCCGGGAAGAAGGCGGTCTGCACCGGGATAAGGAAATGACGAACACAAAATGTAATCATTTATAAGATAATCCCATCAAATGAATTCTCATGCTCGCAGCAGAAACGGCCAGGCGCACTCATATCCAATCAGCCGGCACGGCCCGTCCTGGACGCAAAGCATTGAGGCTCGTCGCGTGCGAGACGGAGACGATCCGCAAGCATCCAGCCAACATCAACGGGGCCCGCGGGAAGCCGCTGTCTGCGAAGGAGATGAGATACCTCGAAAGGCTCGCTGCAGAAAGGAAGGAGGTCATCGGGAAAAAGGATGAGGCCGAGGTATCCGCGATATACCTGCGCGTGGTCTGGCGCATGGAGGAGCTGCAGGCGAAGCGGGCCACCAGGGCCGTGAGACTCGAACTCGAGCAGCTCTCCAATGCCAAGGGGCTTGCCGAGGGAATGGTCGTGAACGAGGCCGAGCTGCGGCAGCTCCGGGAAATCGCGGCGGAGAGGGCCAAGACGCTCGAGCCAGGAGTGGAACGGTACATCTGCACCATCTATCGGCGCGTGCACCCCCGCCTCATGAGTCTCAAGGAGGTCAACGAGGCGCAGAAAAAGATACCCGGGCAGCAGGGCTGCAAGGCCGAAAAGGAGCCCGGGCTCATCGAACGGGAGATCAAACGGCTCGCAGAGCCGAAGAGGCTTGTCGAGGATATAGTCACCACCGGGTTGAACGCGTTATTCTATGACAGGGCCCGGCGCATCTTAAGGTACCCTGATTCCATAGAGCGGTGCGATCTCGTCAATGAAACCAAGATTGCTGTCATAAATAACGTCATGCCCCGTTTTGATCCGACCCTCGGTTACAGGCTGTCCACGTACTGCAACTTGCCGATGAACCGGGTCATGGTACGCTACGTACAGACTCATAAGAGGGATATCAGGTGGCCGGTCTACATATGCGAGGCGATAGGCAGGTTGAGCAAGGCTTCGCAACTGCGCCGGAACCTGGAAGGCAGGGAACAGAGCATCGAAGAAATAAGGAAAACCACGGATCTCCCCCCGAGCGTGATCGCAGCGTGCATGAGAGCGCCGCAAACGGTCAGCCTGAGCGAAAAGCTGCGCCACGGTGAAGGGAAGAAGCGGATCGACCGTATCGAGGATACAAGCAGCGTGAATCCGCTGGACGCGGTTTTCGATAGCAAAGCGAAGGATCTGGTGAACGAGTGCCTCGACGTACTCAGCCCGAGGTATGCGAGGATAATGCGCATGAGATACGGCCAGGACCAGACGCTCGACGCGATCGCTGACCGGGAGGGCATATCAAGAGAGAGGGTGAGGCAGATACTGGCCAAAGCCTTGAGGACGCTGCGCAGGAAGAATAGGATGAAGCTGTGCGATTTCTACGGGGGCAAACCGCCCTGTTACGACCAGCAGGCTAATCTTGAGATGTAGGCGGGCGCTGGAGAGCAGGGCCTGAACCAAAACCATAAATATCACCAGCCAGATAACCGCTCATGAACAAAAAGGCGCTCGCGTCCATGGGCTGGATAATCCGGACCATGAGCACCGAAGCCGGAAAAAGAAATCCTCCGGTCAACAAGGTGGACAGGATAACCCGCAGCAGCCCGTTCCGCGCGCTCGTCTTCACGATCCTTTCAGCGAGGACGAAGGACGCGAACACCATCGCCGCGGCGGGAAGGCTGCTCGAAAAAGCACCGACCCCGAAAGCGCTCGCGCGCATGCAGATAAAGAAAATAGAAAAACTCGTGCATTCTTCCGGATTCTACAGGATGAAGGCCAGGAACCTCTCCGCCATGGCGAAGATGCTTCTGACGGATTTCAACGGCAAGGTCCCGTCCGATATCGAGAGCCTGGTGCGCCTGCCGGGCGTAGGAAGGAAGACCGCTAACATCTTATTGGTCTATTCCTTCGGCAAGGACGCCATTCCGGTGGACACCCACGTGCACAGGATAAGCAATAGGCTGGGCATAGTGAGAACGAAGACGCCGGAGAAAACGGAGAAGGCGCTCATGTCCGCGGTCCCGAAGAGGCTCTGGAAACCGCTAAACCACGCGTTCGTGTCCTACGGCCAGACCATATGCCTGCCCAGGAACCCGAAGTGCAGGGAGTGCAAACTGAACAGGGTATGCTGGAGAATCGGCGTGCGCTCCGGTATATAACGGTTTATGCTGAAATCAGACCAGGTGTATAAGATGAAAGTGCCTGCCAGCCACATAAAGCACATGAAAGACAAAAGGAAGTTCAACGAGAGCAAGGCTTATCTTGAGACGAAGAGGGACATGAACAAGCGCAGGAAGCGCAGGGACTGAGCAGTCACGGAAGGCAGTTTATCGGCGGCATCTTTCGCGCCGGCTCGAACGAGTCCCCGATCAAGCCTGCGAACACCCGGGCACCTTTGATTTCGACGCTACGGAGAACCGAAACCAATGGCGCATCGGCCGGGTTCTTCGGATTCTCCGCGATCCGCTCTATGCCGCGGGCGAAGAGCTCGTTCTCGTATATCCCGTTCAGCTGGGCCCGCAGGGACGCGAGCTCCTCCAGAGGCAGCTCAGGCACGGAGACCTCGGAGCCGAGGGAGCCGATCAGCCGCTTGAATTCCCGGAGGCCGCCCAGGACGCCATCGATATTCCCCATGGTGGAATCGACGTATCCCTTGAAATCCACCGAAGGGTCCGGCTTGTCGATCTCGGCGTCGAGGGCCTTGGTGGATTCGTTCCAGGCCATCAGAAGGTTGCCGGTCCGGACCAGGACCACGGCGCAGGATCGCAATGTTCTGGCATCCATGGACTCGCCACCGGAGTCGTCTATGGCGTCCATGCGCTCTTTTACCTTATCGTGCGAATCGAAGAAGGCGCGGATCAGCCGGCCTTCGATTTCCATGGAGCTCTTCATGAACACGGAGAACGTGTCGAACAGATACCCTTCGAAGACCAGCTCAGACGTGGCGCTGGGCGTGGTCCTGTCCAGGGCTTGGGCAGCACGCTTCCGGTCGTCGCATCCCATGCGCTCCCAGAGGTAGTGACCCACCTCATGGTCCACGGCGCTGTTTAAGATGCGTTGGTCGTAGGTTATCTCGAAAGACGCGACCCGGCCGTCATCCTTGAAGCTGATCCGTCCCTCTAAAGACTGGAGCTTTCTGAGGTAAGCGGCCTCGGGCTCAGGCATGCGTCTCAAAATGGAGTCCGAAACCGCCCTCGGGACCAGGGAGACGGCGGGTATGGCGTCCGCCACCGGCTGGGGCCATCGCCCAAGCTCGCGCTCCACCGAGCCGCCGCGGCGTATGCCCTCGCACCGGGCATGCAGGGTCCCGAGCTCCTCCCTGATGGACCTTCTCTCCGCCATTATCGAAAGGCATTCGCGGGTCGCGGTAGCGGTAAGCGCCGTGATGGCGACTGCTGCGATGATGCGATTGCGCGGCTTCATGCGCTTATATTAATCACGACTATTTATAACTCACGCGGCTAGACCACGGTTGTGTAGAACGCATCGTAGCCGATCTTCTTTATCGCCCGGATTATCTGCTCCGCGTGCTCCTGGTCCTTGGCCAGCGCGATGCAGCATCCACCGCCGCCCCCGCCCGTCAGTTTGGCGCCGAGCGCGCCGGCGTCCAGCGCGGCCCTGTTTATCCTGTCGTTGTCCTCGATGGAGACGCCCAGCTCCGAGAGGAGCGACTGGTTCTGGTTCATTATCTTGCCGAACGCCTCGAGCTTCCCCCTCTCCAGGTCCGCCTTGGCGTTGTGGCAGAGCTCGCGCGCCTCGTCGAGAAGCTGCTGGAACCCGTCCTCGTCCTTCTCCTTGAACTCGTTGACAAACGCGACCATCTTCGCGGTCGCGCCGAACTTGCCCGTCATGCCCACGGCCAGGTGCAGGGGCAGGCCGAGCTGGAAGCGGTCCAGCACGTTGTCCGAGTAGGACTTGCCCTTCGTGAACATGATCACTCCCCCGTAGGTCGCCATGGCGTTGTCTATGCCGCTCGGGTTCCCGTGGAACACCTTCTCGCCCTCGTACGCGAAGCGGTTGACCTGCGCGTCGTTAAGGTCCAGGTGGTGGACATAGGACATGTAGCGGACCAGCGCAACGGAGAACGCCGCGGACGAGCCCAGGCCCCCGTAGGTCGGCAGGTCGCTCTCCATGAAGACCTTGTACTTCTGCTTTATCCCCATGGCGTCGAGGATCGCGGCTATGGCGCGCCTGCTGATCTCCGGTACAACGTGGACGTCCGTGGATATGTCGTTGACCTGCGCCTCCTCGGCCCAGACGATCGCGCTGTTGGATATGCCCGCGGCTATCGCCGGGCTTCCGTGCACCACGAAGTGCTCCCCGCAGAGTATGATCTTCCCGTAGCCTATGCCTTTGACCATTGTAATCACGCCTTCGCTTTCCTTCCCCTCACCTTCGGGGGCTTTATGTCCGGATACGCGGACGAGAGCATCTCCGGGCTCGCGTAGGGCTTGAACCCCACTGTTTCGAACGTCTTGCAGATAACGTACGCGTCTGAGAGCCGCTCGCCCTTGAGCTCGGGCAGTATCACGCCCAAAGCTTCCACGAGGTTGCCGTAGGCCCTCCTTTTGCCGGACGCGGCCTTCGCGACCAGTGCGTCGTCCTTGACGGTCCCGCTCAGATCGAACGCCTTGTTCGCGGCGGTGTGGACCGCGCTCGCGAGCAGCGCGGAGACCTCGTAGTCCTTCACGTTATCCAGCCCGAGCTTCTTGATGCTTATCCAGCTCTTGTACTTGCCTACGAACATGATGACGTCCCCGGCCTCCTCCTTGCTCGGGACGATGGACGTCTTGGCTATGGAATCGCCCATGCGGAAGCTCACCTTCGCCTCCGTGAGCAGCAGGTTGAAGAAGCAGGATTCGGCTGCAGGGAGTAATTGGATACGACCGGCATAAGCATTAAAACTCTTATCCTGGGCGATATTTATCGTCCCCCCATAGACAGGGCCTTGGCAGAATTTTTTCAGTTCCTCCTTGATTTGGCTCTGCGGACGGGATTTCAGGAACGCGATGACCGCCTTCAATCCTGTGCCGGACGGCTTGGCGTACGCCCTTATCCCCGCGACGTCTATGCCCGAGAGCGCGAACGCGTAAGGTTCGGCCGCGTCGCACACCGCGCCCAGCACCTTCGCGACCTCCGAGTCGTCAGCGGACGCGAGCCCGTAGCGCAGCTCCTTCCGAAAATCCTTGTACGCCCCGGAGAGTATTATCTCGTCTTCGCCTTCCATCTTCCTGCCTCCGAATATGGATAGGAAGATGCCACGCACAATAATAAAAATCTACCCTTATAACAAAGACTGAAACAGCAGTCCACAGCGAGTGATGGGTTTTATTCAGGCCCTCGTAGCGCAGTGGTAGCGCGCGTCCTTGGTAAGGACGAGGTCACGAGTTCAAATCTCGTCGAGGGCTTACTCCAGAACCAAACATGGGATGTTTTTGTTGGACGGCAGAGAGAAATTAAATATCTTTAGCAAGTAAGGAAAGTGTGGAAGAAAAAATTGAAGTGGCTGCGTTTCTGAAGTTACTCAAGCAGAAAACGAGAGATATAGTGTATACCAGGCACTCAATAGTCCAGGCCAGAAAAAGGAATCTGATCGGGGCAGAATTGGATAAGATAGATACGTTTGAATCAGACATCCAGAACACCCCGTATCTTGTTGTTGAGCAAGTCTCTGAACATCCCGATGAGCGCAAGTTTAAGGTCTTCTATCGGTCGCCAGTCGGGGGATTCTTATGCTATGTGTTTGCGTTGGACGGGCAGATACGCGTTATAACTGCGCGCAGGGAAACGAAAAGCCTGCAAAAGAAGATTTTTAAAATAGAAAAGGAGAAAGGATATAGATGATGAAAAACATAGAGTATGATTCCGATGCTGATGCGATCGCAGTACACGTAAGAAGGGAAAAATCAGACATAACCGCAGAGCTAACTGAGCACATCTCAATAGATATGACTAACGGCGGGAAGGTTGTTGGTCTTGAGATACTGGATGCAAGTGAAGAGATTTCAAAACTGTTCGGCAGGATTGTCGGTAAAAAGGAAATCCAGCACCTATTGTGCCAGGTAATCCAAAAACCCAACGACCAGTATCTGGTACAGTTCAAATCGCCCCAAAACAACCAGCTCGCTAATTTGTTGATTCCATTATACCGGAGCCCTTTAATCGCATAGATTTCCATCGCACGAACAAGGAACTTGAACCCGGAGTACATATTCCGTCGAGGGCTTTTTCCATTCAAACCCCGTATTTTCCGGCATGACGAACCATTTTAAACACTAAAAGCCATAATGGCATACGTGAACTTGAATGAAAACACTGGCCATAAAGCGTGATCCGTTCAAAGCGCCCAAGGGGATGGAGAGCGTATACGCGATCGTGCGCCAGCAGCAGAAGCGCGAGATGCTGCGCCTCGAGCCCGAGGCGCGCCTCGAATGCGCGCTGGCGGAGAGGCAGCTTGGAGACGCGGCGGCGGCAGAGCGGAAAAGCGCCGCGAAGACCCTCGGGAAGCTGCGTTATCTGCATTCTTTCGAGCCGCTCCTGCATGCCCTCGCAAGAGAAAACGCGCCGGGCGACGAAGGCCGGGCGGTGAAGGCCGCCATGCTCAAGGCCCTCCGGAACATCGGTTCCGACCATTGCTGCCATATTGCGCTGGAGGTCGGGCGCGTGCCGCTCAGGGACTTCGCCATGGCGCACCTGGACGACCACGTGCTCGTGGGAAGCGCCCTCAATGCACTGGCATCGACCTGCTTGAGGTGCGAATCGCTCGCGGACATGGAAAAAGTCATGAAGGCCGCGGATGAGAAAGGATATAGAGAGACCGGTATCGCGGCGGGCAGCATCTGGCTCGATACTTTGAGAGACTGATACCTATGCCAACTTCATCCTTCAGACATCCCGGGCCCAAATCCCCTCCACCGATCGGATTGGAGCGCGAGCGCGCGATCCTGCGCTATGCGCACGAGCGGGAGATGTGCCGGCTCCAGGGCCGGAACGGGATCTTGCAGGTCCGGGCGCAGAACAGGCTGTGGAGCGGAGTGGCGGCAGCGCGGAAGAGCGCCGCCAGGATCCTCGGGCGCCTGCGTTTCATCTATTCCTACGAGCCGCTCGTACAAGCCCTCGCCCGCGAATGCAAGTCCGGCGACGAAGGCAGCGCAGTGAAGGCCGCGATGCTGAAAAGCCTTGACAAGATCGGCTCCGAGCACTGCGGCCAGAAGACGCTCACTACCGGGCGCGAGCCGCTCAACGAGTTCATCATGGCGCACCTGGACGACCACGTGCTCGTGAGAGCCGCCCTCAAGGCGTTGAGATGGACCGGCTCATTCGACGATACGATCCAGGACACGCGCAGTATCGAGGAGGCGGCCAGGGCTGCAGGATACGAAAAGAGCGCCGGTGTCGCGAGCAAGATCTATCTCGGCCGGATAGAGGCTGGGGCTGAGCTCACCCGGGCAGAGGCGGAGGTTTTACTTAGAAGCGCCGTGGCGGCAGAACGGAAGCGCGCCGCGAACAACCTCGGGCGACTGCATGATCTCCGTTCCTACCAACCGCTGCTCAATGCCCTTGCCCAGGAAAGCGGGCCCGCCTTCGGAAACCGGGAGGTGAAGGCCGCCATACTGGAAGCGCTTGAGAGCATCGGCGGAGAGCACGCCGGCCAGGCGGCGCTCGGTGCAGGGCGTGAGCCGCTCAAGAGGTTCAGCATGGCGCACCTGGACGACGCCGGACTGGTGAGGGCCGCCTTGGAAGCGTCGGGATGGACGGTTTCCATCACGGGGGACGCGATCCACGACCTGGACGAGGTCAAGGAAGCGGCGAGAAGCGCTGCAGCCAAAGGTGGCCCAGATGCGGAAAAATACAGGGCGACTGCCACTGAGGCAACAGATATCTATTTCGACTGGATAAGATCCCGCTGAGACGCCCCGGGGCTTGGCCCGTCAAGAACGCAAGGTATTTAAACACCAAAAGCCATAATAACATACGTGATAATGAATGGGACAGGTAGCCGTCAAACGTCGTGAATCCAGAACGCCGCCTCCTGAAGGATTGGCGCGCGCGATTCTGCGCGCACAACAAGAGCGGCAGCTGCGGCGCCTGGAGCCCGATGCGGGAGTTCAACGTGCCGGGGCCGAGAGCCTGCTGAAAGAAGGCACGACTGCGCAAAGGATAAGCGCCGCGGCCAGCCTCGGGAATCTGCGTTTTCTCTGCTCTTTCGAGCCCCTGCTCAATGCCCTCGCACGCGAAAGCGAACCTGGCTTCGGAGACCGGAGGGTGAAAACCGCCATACTCCAGGCTCTTGATAATGTCGGTTCCGAGCACGCCGGCCAGACGGCGCTCAGGACAGGGCATGAGCAGCTCAGGGGATTCATCAATGCGCATCTGTCCGACCCTGAACTCGTGGGAAAGGCCATGAAGGCGTTGGCATGGACTGGCAACAGGGCGGAGTCTATCCACGACGCGGACGACATCAAAAAGGCGGCTAGGAAGGCCGGATATAAAAGTACCGCCAGTGCGGCGAGCGCCGCCTATTTCAGCAGGATATGAGCCGATTCCGGCTTGCCGCCTGCGCTCCGCATGATATCGAATATCCTTTTCTTCACTTCGTCATAGCCCACGGCAAGGAGGAATCTGTCGACTACTTCTGCCTTGAATTGCGCGCCGCGCTCACTCCGCGCGTCTTCCATGGCATCATCGAAAGATTTCACGCCGTGGTCGTATATCCTGTCGGACGTCATGGTGTCCAGGGCATCGCAAAAGCAGGTGATTGACGCACCGATGGATATGCCGCCTCTCTTGATCTTGCCCGGATACCCTTCACCATCATCCCTCTCATGATGGTGTAAAACGATGTCGGCTATCGTGTCACGGTGCGCGGGATCGATGCCGGCAAGCGAAGCGAAGACCGCGAGCAGGATGGCCCCGCCATAAATCGGATGCATGTTGATGATGCTGATTTGCGGTTTTGTCAGCGTTTCATCCTCGCGCAGGATGTGCCCCGGCACCGCAGCCTTCCCGATGTCGTGCATCAGAGCCCCGAGCAGCTGCAAGGCGCGTTCCGACTCGTTCACAGACATCTGGTCCAGCAGCATCTCGGCGTATTGCATGGTGCGGTGCTGATGGCCGTAATAGCCGAAGCACGTCCTTTCAGCGATGTCTAGAAGCGGGATCAGCAGTTTGGCTGCCGCATCGACCGTCCTTTCGTCCCAGATGGTATCGCCCAGTGCGCGGAAATCATGGTCCATGGCTCCGAGAATGGGCAGCCTGCTGCTCATGGCCTTGGAGATGAACCCGCTGTTCCTGCCCCTGTCGCCCCTCTTGGTGAGCCAGGTCGTGTCATCTGCGTTCTCCCTGACACCCGGGATCTGTTTAGCCTGGACGATGCGGATGACGGGCTCGACCAGACCAGCGAAGTCCGTCGAGATCTTCTGTCCCATGGTTTCCATGGTTTTAAGATTCGGACGGGAGGGCTTCTGTGAAACGCGCATCTGTCTGCACCTGGGCCATATGGTGTTTTATAGTAAATAAATGTGTAATAGTATTTTTAAAGTAGTGGGGTGATGCATGCCTGGGAGGCGTGCCGCGCCGAGCTCACTGCACGAGCTCGTACACCACGGTGATGGAGCTGCTCATCTGCGTGGTGGTCGGGAAGATCTCGGTCGGCACTGCGGGAGGCGCTGCGGTCCCTGCGGACTGATACGCGTAGACCGGATATACCGGGTAGTAGTTCGGGTTCACGGAGATTATCTTGCCGAGGCTCGCGCCCAGCCCGCTGGCGATGTCCTCCCCCTTGGTCTTGGCGTTCGCCGCGGCCTCTGCCTGGAGCTCGGAATCCACCGTATTGCTCATCGCGTCGCTCACGGAGAAGTAAACGTAATCCACGGATGTCGAGTTCGAGGCTTTCAGCGCGGCGTCCACATATGCGCCGCCATCGCTCGTATTCGCGCTCTGGACCTCTATGGACTGGACGGTCTCGTATCCGACTATCGCGCAGCTGCCCAGGGTCTGGCATGGAACTGGCGGAGACGGTACTGGATAACCCGGGGAGACTATCACTCCGGAAGATGTCGTGCCTGAGGCTCCGGAAGAGGTGCCGGTTCCAGAGACGGCTTCGGGCACCGGAGCGGAACCTTCGCTCGCGCCGTTCGACGGGACAGCCACTCCGCTGCCGTACGAGTAGTATTGCTGGGTGTAGCAGGAGGAGCAGGACTGGTTGTAGACCGGGGACGTGTAATACGAGACGGTCTGTATCTCCGACTCGTTCAATCCGGCAGCGAGCAGGGTCGCCTTCACCGCCGCGGTCTGCGCGGCGTTGTCCGACTGCGAGCTCGATGTGTCGTTATCGATAGTGGTTATCGTCAGCCCGACGTCGATGACGTCCGGGGACACGGTCTGCGACGCCTCGCCGGTGACGGTTATCGTCGCCGGCTGCGCGCTCAGGTTCGTCTGGTTGGCTGGCGGGACAACAATTGTGGCCGGAGCCTTGGCCAGGTAATAAGTGAGCCCTGCGGTCAGCAGGACGACAATTATGATCCCCACGACAAGCATCGAGTTTTCAGCCATTTTTATCTCCGCATGGCTAACGCAGCGGATATTTAAATGATGAAGGAATTGCTTCGGCCGGCGCCGAAAGCCTAGTCCGCGATGGAGATGTACCCGTCTTCGGCCAGCTTCTTAAGCTCGACGCGGATCGCGTGCATGAGGAACGCGTGCTTCGTTCCGAGCTCGTCCGCTGGCGCGTTGTCGAGGGAGCGGTTGTCGCTCAGCATGCTGTACGCGCTTGCGAGATGGCCCAGCGCATCGACGCATACGACCAGTTGCGGAATCGGCGTGCTCAGGTGCTCAGCCAGGATCGCATGGATCTCGCCCTGCGCGGCCGAATCGACCTTGTCGGGGTCCTTGTGAAGCGCTTCGATTCTCGCTAACGCGCTCGCCATCCTCGGGTCGTCCAGCTCGTCGATCGCCGCCCAGAGCTCGCGCATCTTGGCTGTGGTCCTTGCCACGGCGTGCCGCGCGGTCAGTTCCCGCAGCTCCACGAGCGCGGCCCGGTACTCGTCCGGGACCAGCTCAGGCGCGATGCGGAGCGACTTGTGAAAGAGGTACTCAAGTACCGCGGCTGCATCCCTCGCCAGCGGCTCTATATCCGGATAGGGCTGCGGCGCCTCTCTCCTCGCCTGTGCTTCCAGCACCTGCAGGGGGATCGGGAACACCCGCTCTTCGCCCATCTCATGGTCGTGCCAGCTTATTATCTCCTCCTCGAGGTGCCTGAGCAGGCCGTCGCCTTTCAGTTCCGAGGGGACCGTGAACGTGTGGCCGATGGAATCGTGGAGGTAAACGAACTTGTGGATCCCGGCGCCTTCCTGGGCATCGGATACGATGCCCTGGTCGTGAAGGATGCCGACGCTCCCCGGGCCATCGAATACTATGCTCCGGTCGTGAAGCTCCTTCACACAGACGCCGAGCCTGCCTTTCAGCGGGTCCTCGCCGATGCGCTCTTTTATGACGCTCACGGCGTCTCCCACTGGATCAGGATGCTGGAGCATGGACTCGGGCAGCCGTATCAATACGAGTTCGCCCCTGACTGTGACCGGGAATGAGACCATGGGCTCAGTGTCTTCGGGCCGGTTGCTCTGGAAGGGCTCTTTGTCCAGGCGGTGATGTCCAGCCTGCGGAACGCCAGGCCCAGCGCCTCCTTTATGGTCGTGGGCTGCGGCTCGGGCTCCGCCGGCTTCTGTGTTTGGGCCAGTCCGCCCGCCAGCCGGACGAGCGCGTCCATATGCTTGGCCCTGGCCTCGGAGGCCTCGGCTGCGAAATCGCGAATTATCAGGCTTTTCACCACCTGGTTCTCGTCCGGCCTGAGCTTCTGCGGCTCGCCGGGCTGCGGCTCCTGCCCTGCGAACGGCGACCTGCCGTTGGATTCCGGGGCAGTGACCACTATGCCGATTATCGTGCTCTTTTTTACATATGGTCCCGATGGTACGTCTGGGGATTTTCTTTGTTCTGCCATGTTCTCGCTTCGGCCCTGGGCGGGCCGTATGCTAAGATATGGCAGTTCATGTATTTAAATGTATCTATTCCAGGGCCCTTTTCACCACGCGCGCTATGTCCGATGCGGTCGCGCCCTCAAGCACGGCGTGGTGCTCAAGAAGAGTCTCTAAAATCAGGTCCGCGATTCCTTGTTCGGCGCTGTCCGCCTCCACGCCCACGAGGTTCCTCTCCACCTCGCGCATCGCCTCTGGCGGGCGGAGCGAGAAGTCGCCGCTTATCTCTATCTTCTCTATGAAGTCGTGGTGCTCAACCTTCACGCGCACGAGCCTTCCGCTATGCAGCATCTCCTCTGCCCTGCCCCTCATCTCCATTTCACCTTCAGGAAATGCGTGGCGCAGGACATGCACGGGTCGAACGCCCGGATGAGGGTCTCGACCTCTTTCTGTATGCCGTCCGGTGTTTCGCCCTCGGTGACCCTCTGCTGGACCAGCCTGCCCACGGCCTTTTCCATGAGCACCTGGTTCTGGGCGGTCGGTATGACGAGGTTGGCGTACGTGAAGTTACCGGCCTTGTCCAGCCTGCCGTGGTAGTACAGGGTCCCCCTGGGCGCCTCCATGACCCCCACGCCCTCGGACTCCTTGGGCGTTATGCTCATGACAGGCTCCTGCCTGAAGTCGCAGCTTTCCAGCAGCTCTATGGAGGAGTCTATGCAGTGGACGATCTCGATCGCCTGGGCGAGGTTGTTATGGTAGATATTGAAGGAGGGGAAGAGCTTGTGCTCGGAGAGGTCCTTGCGCGTCTTTTTGTTCATGGCCGTGCCGTTGATGTTCATCCTCGCGAGCGCGCCGACCATGTAGGGCGTGCCCTGGAACCTGAAGCCGGAAGCCTGGGAGTACGGGATCACGCTCTCCTTGAAGAACCTCTCGAACCCGTGCTCCGGGATGCAGAAGCCCTTGGAGTGCGTGCATATCCCGTCGCCCATGTAGCTGTAGGTCTCGTTGACGTTCGCCACGAAGTCTATGTCCGGCATCCCGAAGCTGAAGTCCTTCTCCGCGAAGAGATGCACGAACTCCACCGCGCCCTCCCTCACCGCCTTGAGCTCGGACACTATGCCCTTCGCCTTATCCTTGGACGGGACGTGGAGGAAATGGCCCACGGCGGGGAACGGGGGGTGCACGGTCCTGCCCCCTATCTCGGACGAGAGCGAGTTGCCCGCCTGCTTTATCGCGAGCGCGCTATGGAGCAGCTCGTGCTCGGGCCCGGAGTCCGCGAATTCCAGCACGGAGTCCTTCCCGAACAGGTCCGGGAGCACGAAGAGGAAGAGGTGCATCGCATGGTCCCGGATGTTCACGCCGTGGAGCGTGAGGTCGCGCAGCATCCTGGTCTGCTCGGTCGGCTCGAATCCGAACGCGTGCTCTATGCATTTTATCGAGCACAGAAGATGCGCGGCCGAGCAGGTGCCGCATATCCTCGAGACGAGCTGGGGCACAGCGGCGTAGTTCTTGCCGCGGACCGCGAGCTCGAAGAAGCGCCTGTTCTCGAATATCTCGAGCTTGACGTCCTTGACCTCGCCCTTCCTCACCTTGAGCTCCAATGAAGCGTGGCCCTCTATCTTGCTCATGTCCGCGATGTTTATGTCGAAATCCTCCTGGTGCATCATCCCACTCCGAATTCAGCGATGTATCGCTCCAATAGCGCTACGAACTGCGTCGGAGCCATGGGGCAGCCGGGCAGGGAGTCGTCCACCTTCACTATCGCGCTCAGCGGGACTATCTTGTCGCGCAGATGGTGCTTCTCGAGGAACGGCCTTATCGTGCCGAGCATCAGCGGGGTGAAGGAGTTGCGCTGCCCTGCCGGGAGCCCGGTGCACGCGCACGCTCCCATCGCGACCAGCTTCTTCGACCGCTTGCGTATGTCTTTGAGCTCGTCCTCCTCCTTTTCCGTGGATATCGCGCCCTCTATGAACGCGACGTCGAACTCGCCGTGCTTGTTGTCGGTCTTGAGCTGGCGGCAGTGCTTGAACTCGATCTTATCCTTCCACTCGAAATAGTACTGGTTCAGGAGCTCCACGAAGAGTATGGTGTTGTCCTCGGAGCAGGTGAACGTGAACCAGCCCACGGCCAGCTTCCTCTTTGCCATGCGTCCTTATTCCATATCAGGTTAAAATAGATTACCTAATACGAACCCTTTGATGGAAAAAATCCTGGTGTTCGGGAACCCGCTCGTGGAGGGGGATTCGCTCCCGCTCCGGCTGCTGCCCAGCTTGAAAAAGGCCTTTCCGGGGATAGAGTTCGTGGAGTTCGACGCTGTGGAGGACCTGGAGAAGGCCGGTGAGGAGATAACCCTGCTGGACACCGTGCAGGGGATAGGAGAGGTGACGGTCTTCCACGGGATGGATTCCTTCTCCCAGAGCCCGCGCTTCAGCATGCACGATTTCGACCTGCCGGTCTATCTCAGGCTGCTCACGAAGATGGGCATGGTGAAGAAGGTCACTATAATAGGAGTACCGGAAACAGGGAAAGAGGACACGCTGAGACAAGCCGAGGAAGCGATATCGGGGCTGTTGGATGGAGAAGCTGATTGAAATAAACGGCCGGATATACTCCGTCATACGGGTCACGTCCACGAACAGGAACGCGATAGCCAGGCTCAAGGACGACAGGATAATCATCAGCGTCCCGCGCAGGTGGCCCCAGGGCGAGGCGGACGCGGTGGCTGGAAGGCTGGAGGCCCGCGCGATAAAGAGCATCTCCAAAGGGAGATGGGGCAGCCGCAGTATGAGGGGGCTGGAGTTCCAGCCTGGCCAGGAGCTGGAGATCCTCGGGAGAAGATTCAGGATAACTGGGAATTCCAAGCCGGAGAGGATACGCAAGGGAATAGCCAGGCGCGTGCTTCCGGACCTGGAAGCCAGGATAAGGATGATAAACGAGGCGCATTTCAGGGC
Source organism: uncultured Microcaldota archaeon (assembly GCA_963714085.1). GTDB lineage: Archaea > Micrarchaeota > Micrarchaeia > Anstonellales > Bilamarchaeaceae > CAILMQ01. The sequence continues at coordinate 168,919 of OY970229.1, forward strand.
CGAGATAAGGCGCGTGTCGCTCCGGGACAACAGCAGCCGATGGGGCAGCTACTCCACCAAGGGCACGGTGAACCTGAATTTCAGGCTGCTCTTCGCGCCTCCGGAAATATTGGAATATGTGATAGTCCACGAGCTGGCGCACAGCAGATACCGCGGCCACGGGCCCAGGTTCTGGGGCGTGGTGGAGAAGCTGGTCCCGGATTACAAGGAGAAACGGAAGTGGCTCAGGGAGAACGGGCACACGCTGGGAACCGGACCATCTTTCCAGTGATTGGGGATTTGAACCTCCATAAATATCCAGTGTCTGCATTCAGCATTTGTGATATTCAAAGTTATTCTTCGTCAAATGTCATATTTGTCGCTTGAAATGGATAAAAACGATAAATTTAAATACTGTTTTTATGTAATATATTTATGGAGCATGCGCAGCCCAAAAACCGTAAACTTGAATTACGGCTTAAAGAAGGATTTCTTTCACCTAATGTAAGAAGAGAACTCAAAGGACCCATTTCATGCATTACTACTATGAAGCCTATTGTTGAAGTTACATTTAATAGAAAGCCACCTGTTTTTGGAGCGATTGATAATACTAGACCCCGGCAGATTGTCGGTCCTAGCCAAAAACTTGAAACTCTTAAAACAATGGCAATGGCATTGAGGACATTTGGTGAAAAAGTTCGCATAGCTGAATTAGTTGATATGGTAAGAAAAAACCTGGTCTATCCGTACCCTGGTTCTGGCTTAGAGGCCCGATTTGATGCTTTGGAAAATGATGCCAAACAAGATGATGATAAACGACTTTCATTGGGGAAAGGAGTGCGATCTGAAAATCTGTCCGTTTTTGTAGATGCTGGAATTGGCAAATGCAGGCATTTTGCTGCACTTTATGGGATTCTTGGCGCTTCGGCTAATTTAGACGTAGAACTTTTAGGCGGAATTGTAAGAAATTTCAATAGACCTGACACTAAATTACCTGCTTTCAAATCAATCCCCTTGGGCGTACAAGTTGAGCATGCTTTCAATGAAGTTCATTTAAATGGCGAAAGGATTCCTGTTGATCCTACGGCAAACATGGTTTGTTTTGACGATTCATCAAAAGCAGTGCACTACGAAAATTATGGTGTATGCCAGTTCAAAGACGACGAGGTCTCAATCCATGCATCAGATAGAGTTTTGAGCATGACACAGCAATTTAATCTTACACGAAGTGGTTTGATAGTAAGGATTAGTGTAGCTGGGGAACCCAAAGCCCCATTGACTGCTTCTTTTGATATGGAAATTCAAAGCGCTAAACCTATAGTTGAAGGAGTCGAAATCCAAGTTTCATGATTCATTCTTTCGCTCCGTTTCAGCTGCCTAGTAGCCTAATCCGTATAAAGACTGTTTCGGGTGGACCATCTTTCCAGTGATTGGGGATTTGAACCCGAATTCGGTATAATGTCGCTTTTTAAGTATTAATGCGAAGGTTTAAATAAAGCGAATGGGCAATGATATCATGGGAACGCCATCACTTAGGATGAAAAGCCTTGAGGATACCTGTAGAGATAGGCCCAGGGACAGGCTAACGGTGTATAAGCTGCCTGCTGAAAAATTGAATCTGCTAGGGACCGAGCTTAGATGCAGACTTGGCCCTACCGAAGCCGGAAATCTCCTTCGCGCTCTTTGCGAGGAAGACGATGCTACGTTGGGGATGATCGGCGTCTCTCATGAAACGTTATCTGAACGATTGAAATCCCGGATACTGAATCCGAAAGCTACGGATAGAATCGATTTAAGCAGAGGCATCGAACACTGCCCATTCGGCAATGCGGGCTCATGCGACGTTCCTGAGCTATCTTCTGCAACGATCGCCCTCGTCAAAGTAGAATTGGATGCCGCACTGCGGTTTTCGCATCTGTTGGTCCATTTGGTCGCTGGGCACGGTTTTTTCGGATTTCCGGAACCGTCCTACACCGGCGTACCGGTCAGTACGTCCCGTGCGTGGCCCTTGGATCTCGCGCTCATGCTGGATTTGATTGACTCGGAGAAGCATGCGAGGGTAATTTCACAAGTCTATGGAGACGCGCTTACATGGAAAAGCCGATTTTGGCCGGTTCGCGAGCTGGGACCAGGTCCTACTAGCGACTATAGATAGAGTTGATTACTCCATCCGATCCATGCGAACAGAAGACATCGCATTTCAATTCTTTTTAGGCCGATCCAAGCATTCTCTTCCTGGAACTGCTTTTCCTAGCCCTTGACGGAAATGGATTGGCGCCGATGCGCCCGCCCTATTGAAAAAGTTTTTTAAACGTTAACTAGGAAATCCGCTATGGCGATGAAGCTCACCAGGCACTAGACCGAACCGCCCTCACCGGGCTGATGGCTTCTACTTCCAGAGGGACAGATGCTATGAACGTTGAAGACGCAAGGGTATGCACGACATGCCTCATGAACACCGGAATGAACATTTTGTTGGCCAAGAAAGACGACGTGTTCGTATGCCCCAAGAATCCTGCGCACAGGTTCAGGCTGGGAAAAGACGGCTACCTGAGATCGATTTAGCATTCGTATTCGAAGACGGTTTCCATGGACGCGGCTTGAGCCTCGGCGCGTCAATCGCTCTGGACGACCGGAAAACAAAAGATTAGCGTCTTTCACTCGTCGTCCTTAACCGGAGCAAGCTGCGGCTTGCAATTAAGCCTAAGGAAAGATTCGTCATACCCTGAGACGAGCGAAAAAAGAGATGCCTTGATTCCGTCAAACAATCGGATCCGCATGACTCCCTTTAGCCGGACCTTGTATATAATGCCGCGTTTTCACGTCGGAGAGTTCCGGAAGGCCTGAAACGATGGCTTTGCACAGGAAAAACCGCGAAACGTGTCCCCAAACCATAGGAAACCCCGGCCTGCGGATGACGCTGACCCTAATCGCCGGTTTTTGGGTTAGGGCGCGCGCAGCGGAAAGAACGGTGTCAGAAAGAGGACTGACACGCTGAAGCAAAGCGTTTTATAACCTAGTATGGAAAATCAGCTCATGCGGACTCTCATCCTATTGTGCGTACTTGGAATCTTCGCGGTTTTCCTGGCCGGCTGCACGCAGGCCCCGACCACGTCCCCGCCGCCACAGACGCAGCACCTGTGCAGCGACGGCACCACGATAGTCACGGATATGAGCCAGTGCCCGCAGGTGGACAGCGAGATGCTCCAATGCCAGAAGGAGTCCACGGCCGAGGATTCCAACGGCGACAGCCCGCACAGCACGTGCCTCTTCAACCTCGCAGTGGAGCGCAACAACGTCTCTCTCTGCAAGGAGATATACACCAGCCAGCCGGACTACGCGCAGTACAGCCCGGCCAAATGCGGTGCGCATATCGCGGACAGCATGAACGACCCGACCGTCTGCGACCAGCTCGGCCTCACGTCGAGCTCGGAATGCTACAGCCAGCTGGCCACCTCGGCCCAGGACCCGACCATCTGCGAGTCCATAAAAACCAGCACGCTGAGGGACAACTGCATCTACAGCTATGTGCTCGACAATTCGTATGAGATAAGCGACTGGAGCGTCTGCGACAAGCTGACCCCGGCCAGCTCTGACGCGGACTACTGCTATTACACCGCGGCGACGAGCAGCGAGAACTCGAAGTACTGCGACAAGATGTCAGGGAGCTCGATCGCGTATACGACCGCGGACTGCTACGGGGACGTGGCCTACGGCACGAGCACCCCGACTCTGTGCGGCTCGCTTTCCAAACAGAGCGACAAGGACGAATGCTACTATGACTACGCAACCAGCGCGTACAATACGAGCATGTGCAACTACATCTCGAGCCCGACGAAGAAGACCGACTGCATGATGTACGCCAATTATACCGATAGCTACTATTGAGGCTACCAGACGTAGGGGACCAGCCGGTACCTGGTCCTCTGGCAATACTCTTCGTATCCTTTTAGCTCCTTCTGCAGCGTCCCATCCTCCATGTAAGTGCGGACTACGAACAATGCGGACGCGCACAGCGCGGGGATGATTCCATAGAGCGAGCCGAACGCAAGCGGGATGCATATGTAGAAGACGATCGCGCCCACGTACATCGGATGCCGCACGAACCCGTAGGGGCCTGTGGACACCACGGTCTGGCCCTTCGTGACCTGGACCATCCTCCGGGCGAACGCGTTCTCCCTCATCACGAAGGACGCGAGCACGAACGCGAGCGCCAGGCCCGCGAAGCCGAGCGCCTCGATTTGAAGCGGCAGCCTGGGCCAGTGGAAGCGCAGCCCGAGCCCGGAGATTACGAATATGGCTATGAAAAGCGCTCCTATGAGGGACATTACCGCCATGTCCCAGCCCCTGGCGGACCACCCTTTCATGCCGACGCGTTCCTCGAGAAGGCCAGGATTATTTTTCAGCAGCCATGCCCCTATCACGAGCGAGAAGACGGCGTACAATCCGAGGAACGCCCATCCCTCGGGCCAGTTCAGGGTGCCTGCGGGCGCGAACACGAGGATTGCGAAAAAGAGGAGGAAAAGCACCCAGCGGGCCAGGATGCCGGCAATCGGAACCTTCTTCGGCGATATGTCCATGTGGTTAGAATGCCAGCGAAGAATAAAAATAGCGCGGACGCGCGGAGCCGTCCGCCATTAATACGATAAGCCAGGTGGAGGAGTTGAACCACCCTATGCCGCTTTGTGCCGCCCGGATGGGGCGACTGCAGGCGGCCGCATAGCCGATCTGCCAACCTGGCTTGTTGGGATGATTAGAAGGCATGAAAAGATTTAAATTGCATGGGCACGGGGGCCGGAAGCTCATGCCAGTTTGAGCGAGTTGTCCGCTGCCAGGTGGGAGAAGAAGCCGATGAAGCCGGCCAGCGCGTAGTACCTGCCGATGAAGACGTAGAGCAGGACCGTGAACCCGATGCACATCGCCAGGGAATGGACGACGCCCCTGTGCCTGGGCATCACGAAAACGACGAAGAGGAGGTACGCGCCGAGCAGGGCGAGGGCTATCATGGCGATTGCGCCCAGCTGCCCCAGGCCCGGGATGCAGATGGTTCCGCTGCAGGAGGACGAATACGACAGGAAGAAGGCGGCGGCGACTGCGACCACGTCCATGACCTTCCTCCCCTTGCTCTGGCCGGTGTCGATGTCCGGAATCAGGGCAGAGAGCCCGGCGATTGCGGCCAGGGGCAGCAGCTGCAGAGGGCTGGTCACGCCTATGAGGAGATAGAAGAGCGCCAGGGACGCGACGATCCCGATGACCAGGTGGGATTTCCAGTCCATGATAAGGGATTGGAAAAGAAAGAATAAAAGAGAGGCGGGTCAGTGGACCTCGAAGCTCACTGAGACCGTGGTGCTTACCTCCACCTGGCCCGATGAGAGCTGGGTGGACACCGCGGCTCCCGGCGCCATCGCGGACAGCATCGCCCCGCTGTTGTATACCGGCTGCGGGACGTAGTACGACTCGCTTGCCGAGCTCACGTTGCCCAGCGACACGCCGAGGCCCGTGGCTATGTTCTGCGCCTTGGCCTTGGCCTCCGCGGAGGCGTTCTCGAGCAGCGACTGCTCCACAGCCGCGCGGGTCGAGTCCTGGAGCGTGAACGACACCGAGTTCACAAGCGTCTGGTTCACTCCGGCGGTCGATGCCGCATCTATTATCTGGCCTCCCTTGTCAAGATGCTTCACGCTCAGGAGGAGCTCCTGGGTCGTGGTGTACCCGATCACAGTGGACTGGTACTGGCAGTTGCCGCTGGTCTTGTCGCACACGTAGCTGCTGTTGTAGTCCGGCTCCACGTTGTAGTACGTGGTCTGGATGTCCGAGCTCGTGAGGCCCTGGGCCTCCAGCTTGGTCATCAGGTCAGCCACCACTGCCGCGTTGTCCGACTGGGACTTCGCCGCGGTCGTGCCGTCCGTCTTGACGCTCATGTCTATGAGGAGCAGGTCCGGAGCTACGTTCTGCGTCGCCTCCGCGGACACGCTTATGGTGTGGTCCTCAGGGGTGCTCGACACGTATACGTTCGGGCTCGCGGGGTTCACGGTCACCTTGGGCGCGTAATCGCCCAAAGAGAGCAGATATGCTCCCCCAAGCATGCCTATCATCAGCAGGAACGCGCCGGCGATCATCATGCCGCGCCTAGGCGGGCCGCGCATCGGTGGTTCATCCTCATCATTCTTTGCCATATTATCACCTGAGATGATAAAACAGGCAAATAATAAGTAGTTTCGGTTTTGCTTCGGTGTAGACCGCGGGGCTATGGCGAGGTCGGAATGGGCGGGCCTGTTGTGCCAGGCCCTTGAGGAACGCTCTTGGCCCCTTTGGGGAGCAGGCTCTCCAGGAGGCGGACTATCCTCTGGAAGAAACGCTCGGTGACATAATGCAATAGCGTGATTTCGCGGGCGTATTCTACGCCGGAGGACGCTTCGAAGGCAGCGGCCGCGTGTTTGGCTATCGCAGCGTAGTCCCGGTCAGAAAGCGATACGATATGGAGCGACTCCAGTTTGTGCGCGGAGAATAAACCTCTGCTGTTGTGATGATACGCATTGGCCAGCATGACCGGAAGCTCGCCAGCAGGGCCGAATGACGTATGCCCGCCCGCATTGTACGCCTTTAGCGCGAAGCGGAATGCGAATTGGAGGGATGAGGAAACCGAATCTGCGCCCAATCCAAGGGAGCTGAGGAACTCATTGACCGTGCATGGCTTGGCCGGGTCTGGCATCTTGCTGGCATGGCCGAAGAAACCGTGCTTCTCGATGTGCCATAATTCCGAGCGCCTGGTGCAGTGGAAGGAGAGGCGCGGGAGCCTGGGCAAATCGCTCTCCGTGAGTGAGGTCCGCACAATCACCTCGTCCAGCGCCGCGTGGATGCGGAAGCGCCTTTGCACGCGCCCTTTGTCAGGAGCGGTCTTGTCAGTGGCTGTGCGTAACGTGGTCATATAGTTATTATATATGTATAATAGTGTTTATAAATAGTCGCATGTCGCGATTCTGGAGAACGCGGGCGGCCCGGCTTTGGCTTTAATGCGTCGTATTGGCCGGCTTCACGTGCAGAATTATAAAACTAATCGTTGCAATACACGTATTATGAAAAGACTCGTGGCAAAACAACTTGCAATAGGCGCACTCGCAGGGGTGTTGGCGTTTACCGGAGTTCCGGCTTGCGGCAACAGAGCAGGGCAGGAAGCGAAGCAGCGGGAGAACCTGGCTCTCAGGCAGGAACTGCTGAGATTCAAGAATGAGCGCATCGAAGGCGCGTGCCGGCTCTCTACCAGCGAAGTTTTGCTCACGCTGAAAAACGGCAAAGGCGTGGTCCTCCAGTCAATCGAGCCGCTCCACCGCATGTCTTTTGATGCAAGGATCGAACTCACGAAAGATAAGACGCTATTCTTCAGATTGCCGGGCGAAATCAGCCCGGATACCCAGCAAGGCGAGTTGACGCTGACCACCTGGGACGGCAGGAACCAATACTCCAGCGGACCCCTTATCCTCGAGGTTCCGATGTGCGAAAAAGGCCAGGCAAGGATGCGCAATCCGAACATCTCCGCGATTGCAGCCCATGGCAACGCCAGCGGAGATAGCGGGATATTGCTGCTCGGAACGCTCTTTCTCCTGATGTGACGAACAGGCCTTGCGATTCAATCCGTCGTATTGGCCGGCTTCACGTGTGACTTTGGGTGCAAAGCTTCCCGGACCCAAGGCATTTAAAATCACGCGACGCTAGAGTCAGGCATGGAACCCGTGACTTCGCTGCTGGAGGCGTTCGCGCTGTTGGTCGGCCTGGGGATGGCCGGCCGCATCGTGGCGGTGATATGGCCAGCCCGCACCAAGGAACTGGTCAGACAGAAAGTCGGGATGGTCAGCGACGGCCAACTGAGGATGATCGGCGCCGCGCTCGTCGTCCTCGGCGTCCTCTCAGGCGTCGTGGTCTTCAGCGCGCTCTCGGTGACGCAAGTCGCGGCGGTGTTGTTCGCTTTCAGCTTTCTTGCAGGGGGCTGCGTGCTCCTCGTCCCCAGGCTCGCCAGGTCGTTCTGGAGGGAGGATGCCGAGATGTCCGACGCGAACATGCGCATGCTCGCGGCCCTAACGACGCTCATCGGCCTGATCATAATCTATCTGGTGCTGCGATCCTAACTTCCAGCCCCTCGAATTCCTTCAAGGGCGCTTTCCGATATCTCCCCTTTTTGTCCATACTGACAAGCCCTTCGTCCAGGACCTGCCTGTCTATGAACAGGCGCGTCGGCTTCATCCCGGAGTCTATCCTCTGGTTTATCCCTTCCATGGCGTATTCCATGCACCGGTCGACCCGGTCTGGTGTGAGGATGGTGGACATCGGCTGGTTCGAGCCCGCGGATTCCAGCAGGCGGTATATGCCGTGGTTCTCCTGCGCATGGTAGCCGAGCTTCTTTGCGACGCGGGGGAGGAACCAGCCGGCGCTGATCGGACGGACGCCGGAAGGCCGGACTTGGCTGTAGGCCGGATGGCCGGGCACGTCGGCCGCTTCGCTCCCTGGCATGAACCGCAGCCCGTTGAAGTTCAGGTAATCCGGCCCGCACGAGAGCGCGAACCGTATCGCCTCCAGATCGTCCTCCAGCGTGGAATGCGCGTATCCGCTTATCCTCGCCCCGCCGGAACCGACGACCGCCTTGGGAAGCCCGAGTATCATGAAATAGGAGCTGGGCATGCCTGCCAGCCCGAGGCTCCTGAAGAACGCCCTGACTTTGTCAGGATACAGGAAGGATTCCCGTATCTGGCATCCCTCTTTCCCGTTGAACTTCCGCTGGGCCAGTATTACCTCTGGTTTGGAATGCTCCACGCCCGCGAACAGGTAGACGCAGCCGTTCTTCGAGAAGAAGCTGGCGTCCGCTTCGCTGAGCATGTCTATGCGCGTGTTCGTGCCCCAGACGAATCCCGCCTCCTTTAGCGCCAGCGCCTCCTTGCGCGCCAGCTCTGGGTTTATGGTGAACGTGTCCACGTCTATGTACGCTGCCTCGAAACCATCGGCTCTGGCTCTCGCCAAGTGCTCCTTGAACCTCTCCAGGTCCAGCCGGACGATCCCTCTCTGCTCCGCGCTCTTGTTGCAGAAGGAGCAGGAGTAGGCGCAGCCGCGCTGGGTGAAGAGCTCGACGGTCTTGAGCTGCCTCCCGTTCCGGACGAAGATGTCCATGTCGTGCTTGTCCGGGACGTGGGTGAAACCGAAATCCTGGTCTATCGCATCGAAGTTTTGTACCCGCTCTGCCCTTGAGAAGTGGAATGCGCCCTGCCTGTCCACGAAACATAATCCCTGTATGGAACCGAGCTCGTTCTCCAGTCTCCCCCTGGACACGGATCGGGCGATGCGCACGATCCCCTCCTCGCCTTCCCCGTTGAAGAACGCGGTGATCTGCGGCATCTCGGCGATCACGTCGCCTATGCCCTTGGACACGTAGCCGCCGGCTATGATAGGGACGTTGAGGCCTTTTTGCTTCAGGTGCGAGCGGAGCTCCATGGACGCGGAATCCAGTTCAGGCAGCTGGGGCGACTGCACGCCTGCGAATGCGACCAGGTCCGCGCCTTCGGCTGCCTTGCAGATATTTTCTATTTTCACATCCGGCCGTTCCATGTCCAGCTGCTTCACTCTGGCGAATCCCGCGTTACGCAGCGCGGACGCTAGCACCGGCAGTGCCTTGTTCGCCCCGTTGAACGTGCGATGGCGCAGCGGAGGGGCGGTGAGCAGGATCATCGGGTCATTTGCCATCATGATCCCCGCGTATGTTATAAAGCTCAATATCGTCAGCTGCCTTGAACGGGCATGTGGATTGGTTCGTATCGAGCCACAGACCCATCCGATCAGCCAATTTGTGATTGACCTGCTTCAGCATCTCCGTCCGCTCGCGTACCGCGACGCGCTCGGCTACCCTGACGAGTTCCACCGCCTTCTCCAGCCCTAGGTCGGAGATGTTTCCGATGGTATCTCTGATATCCTGCATCGTGCAGTAGGAGACGAAGCCGTCCTGGTTTATGCGTATCCCGTAGCTGGCGAAGATGCAGGTGATCCCGACATACCCAGACTCCCACGAACCCAGCCTGTACTTCGCCTCTTTTATCCTCTCTTTGCCGACCCGGAGCTGGTCCCGGTTCTCGTATGCCCTTCCCACCAGGCCCAGCTGGTCCACCATGAGCAAAATCCCCTTGCTCTCGCAGAACTCCTGCAGGCTGGCCAGGCCGTCGATGTTCATGGCCGTATAGACGGCTGCGACTCCGATCCTCGTCAAGCCGTCCTGGACGCTCCCGTAACCCGCATCTATGAGTTTCCCTATGGCGTCGTACGCCTTCGCGAACGATCCTTCTTTTCTGGTGATGGCGTCATGGATTTTCGCATCGAGCGATTCGAGCTTCACTAGCGGGGAGACGTTGTTCTCGAAAAGGAATTTGGCCATCGGCCCGTCGATGTCCTGCGCCGCGGTGTATATCACGCTCGTCATGCCGAGCGAATGCGCGTGGGACACCACTTCGGTGAAACCAGGATCCAACAAGGGCTCGCCAGCGCCGGTCGCGACGAACGTGCTGGCGCCGAGCCTTTTCGCATCATCCAGGATGGCTTTCCTGTCCTGGGTGGTGAGCTTGCCCTCCCGGTGATCCGTGAAGCAGTATAGGCAATTCAGCATGCAGTGGCCGCTGAAATAGAGGTCAATGAAATGGAGGCCTTTCGGATTTTTCGAGAAATCCACATCGTGCAGCCCGACCAGGCGCTTAGGTGCGGAGCTGTCCGTGTATTTCCCGGTCAACAGATGCAATTGCTTCATATAACATCACCAATAATAACTACTATTCCATGTTAAATATAATTATCTAAAAATTATTCTCACAAAATGACAATGCTTATATATTTACTGTTACAATAGTAAAATATGGACAATGTCTATATTCTTGATACCAAGGACAGGAAGATACTCGCTGAGCTTGACAGCGACGCCAGACAGTCCAACAGCGAGATAGGGAAGAAGGTCGGCCTCAGCAAGGAGGTCGTGAAATACCGGATAGACAAGCTCATGGAGAGGGGCGTCATACTCCGGTTCCATACGATAGTGAACTATTTCCGCATCGGCATCATGAAGTACAAGCTCTACCTCAAGCTGAAGAACGTCAACAGGAAAAAGCGGGAGGAGATAGGGCGGCATTTCTCCAGCCACCCCAGGAGCGAGTGGGTCGTGCTCACCAGCGGCAAATGGGACATGATAGTAGGGTTCTACGCGAGGAACGTGAACGAGTTCGACGACGACGTCCTCGCGGCGATGAACCGCTTCACGGACTGCATCCAGGACAAGGCCGTGACGACCACGCTCTATCTGGCGCACCAGATGCGCGGCTTCGTAGAAGGCCGCGAGGAGAAGGAGCCCTCGACTGTCGTCTATTACACCACCAAGGACAGGCTGGAGAAAATAGACCGGCTGGACGAGGAGCTTCTACGGACGATCGCAAACAACGCCCGCATGCCCACCACCATGATCGCCAAAAGGCTGAAGACCACTCCCAGGGTGGTGCAGTACCGCATCAGGGAGCTGGAGCGGAAGAAGGTCATACTCGGATACAGGTCGCACCTCGAGCCGAAGGCCATGGGGAACCTGTTCTGCAAGGCGATAATCTACCTGACCAACGCGAACGAGGAGAGGATAAACTCGTTCATCGGCTTCGTGTCGTCAATGAAGGGCGTTGTCTGGCCCCAGAGGGTGCTCGGCTCGTGGGATTTCGAGATAGACTTCGAGCTCCCCAGCTACGACGAGTTCCAGGAGAGCATAATGAGGCTGAAGGAGAGGTTCCCGGACATAATGAAGGACCAGGACTTCACGATAACGTACAAGGAGTTCAAGCTCGACCTGTTCCCAGGAGCGATTCCGTCGGTCAAGGAGGATGCGAAGGCGTGAACAGGCGCTTCGTGGTCGCTTAGCGTACCGTGGGAGAACGGTGCGCCGATGGGCCTGTGCCGCTCCCCTCAGTCAGGCCCCTGGTAGAGGACCACGCAGGAACCGTCGTCGAGCCCGCATGAGACGTTTCCTGCGAGGAGGAACTCCGGGCACATCCCGGGTTTGGAGTATATGGCGCCGTATTGCGAAGAGACGTTCGCGGCGTATCGCTGGTTCACGCAGACGAACTGGCTCGGCACGTTGTTGTCGCACTGGCTTATCAGCTCCTTGGCGCAGTCGGAGGAGGAGTTCGCATGGAACATGCCCTCGTCCAGGCTGAATCCGGCTCCGGCCGAATTGTTCAGTTCCTGCGCGAGGTTCACCTCTTTGGATCCGGACGCGTTGATTGGCGGGACCGGCTCGTTGGGGCAGTTGTACACCGCGCCTGGAACCGCGCATCCGTCGGACGCTATGCCGCAGACGTAGCCGTCAGGGCACGTGGCCGGGGGTTCGGTCCCGTTCACGGATGTGTTGTTGGCGGGCGTCGGTATCGGAGGCACGCACGGAGGTATGTTGTTCGGAGCGCGGCAGGACGTCACTCCGTTGCAGGTCACGTTGATGCAGCTCACAGGCGGCGTCGTGGCGCAGCCGAAAAGGAATACCAGGATTATCAAACCCGCGAAGCCAATAAGTCTCATGCCATCACCGGATATATGGGTTCGCGTGATGGCAATAAAAGGGTATGCGCCGCCGCGCTCATTTCCCGGACTTCTTCGCGGACTCTATCTCCCTGGTGAGGGACCAGCTCAGGACGGTCCGTATGGCGACCGTGAGCGCCACGGTCAGGATGTCGTTTATGCCGGTTGCCAGGACCAGGCGCACCAACCCTGAGGCGACGAAGAGATCCAGGGATATGATTATCTTCTGGATGAACCAGAGCTTGGCGTCCTCGTAATCGCCGAACAGGTTCTTGCGCGAGAGCTCGGCCCTGACCATCTTCACGACCGCGACGATCACTCCGTAGATGAGCAGGATTATGCCCAGCGCGTCTATGGCGAGCGCGACGTAGTTCAGGAGGTCGGTGACGTCCATGGTGGGGTTAGCGAAGTCATGGCTTAAGAAACTTGCGCCCGCGCCACAGGACAGAGACCGCCCCCAGCAATTTAAAACATTTCTCTCCATAAGAAGCGAATCAGCTCAGGAGGGATGATGATGCAGACAGGACTGGCTCGTTCAAGATCCGGCTATTCGATAAAGAGGGCTCTCGCGTTCGCAGCGCTCGGCTTCCAGGTGCTCACAAGCCAGATGATGGTGTCCTGCACCGAAAAGGACCAGGCTCCGATCGTAGCTCCGAAGAAGGACAGAAAGCAGCTGAACCAGGAACTCCTGCAGGCCGCGGAAAAAGCGGATTGGAGAGCGCTGGTCGATGCGCTCAACGGCGGGGCGGACGTGAACGCGAGGAACAAGGACAATAGGACGGCGCTGATGGGGATCGCCGGGCTGGAGAGCTGGGGACGCACGACGGCTACGACGAGCGATGGAAGCGGCATGGATGCCGCCAGGTTTCTGCTCGCGAAGGGAGCGAAGGTGGATGCGAAGGACAACCGTGACCAAACGGCGCTGATGGTTGCTGCCGGGATGGGGAACAGGGATATCGCAGAGCTCCTGATGGCGAACGGCGCAGATGTGAATCTAAAGGATATCGATCGCGAGACGGCGCTGACCAGGACCGCCGTCACGGGCGATGCCGAACTCGCGAGGGCCCTCATGGAGAGAGGGGCGGACGCGGATGTGAAGAACGTCAAGGAGGGCAGGACCGCGCTGTCGATCGCAGTCAGGAACGGATGCACGGCCACCGAGCAGTTCCTCAGGAAGCGCGGGGCCGATTAGGGACCGATTAATTCCGTGGATGCTCCAAGGCGCAGATCCCGCCGCCGAGACACTGTTTTCGGCCTGGATGCCCCTCGCGCATGCTTGTTAATCGAGGACCGTCCCGTTGCTCACCTCACTGAGCACGTACTTGTTGCCGGAGCCGCAGCGAAACGCGGGTTGTTCCCGACCTGGTCCGTGGCGATCACGGAGAGCGGGCTGTCGGCCGGGACTCCACCGCCCCCGAAGCCTCGCCCCATCGGGATCATGCATCTGCAGTTCTGGCTACACACGGAATTGCAACGAGCATAACTGTTAAAAGACATCCCCTGTAACATAAGTCCCATGTTCAACTCAAAACAGCTCTATAGGACGTGCAAGGCTGCTCTCGTCGGCATCGCCCTCTCGCACGCAGTCTCGGGATGCGCTCCGCTGGTCGAAGCCAGGCGGCCGAGCACGACGGTAGCAGCGCAGCCGAGCGTAGCTGTCTCGGATGACACCGGAAAGGGCCAGATCAAGCAGCCGAACGCGATTGGATCTGGCAACACGAATAATCCGGTTGGAAAGGACTCGGAACAGAAATGCGTTCTTTGCTCGCCGGGTGTGAAGGATTTTGAATCGGAGCGGCTGCTTTCGTTCGCTCGCACGAAGGATGCGAAGCTTGTCGAACGGCTAATCGCAAGTGGAGCGGATGTGAATACGCACGATATGAATGGTTTTACGGTACTGATGTTGGCCGTCATGGAAGGGCATAAGGAGATCGTAGAGCTGCTGATCGCGCATGGAGCGGATGTGGATGCTAAGGACATGGATGGTCAGACGGTGCTGGGGTGGGCCGCTTTCAAAAGGCAAAAAGACATCGTCGAGCTGTTGATTGCACATGGAGCGGACGTGAATGCAACGGCTATGGGGGGGCGTACAGCGCTGTCAGGGGTAGCTTTCGACGGGTGCAAGGAGATTGCCGAGCTGCTGGTCGCGCATGGGGCGGATGTGGATGCTAAGGATGTGTTGTCTGGTTCCACGCCACTGAAGACCGCTGCTATAGAGGGGCATAAGGAGATCGTAGAGCTGCTGATCGCGCATGGGGCGGATGTGGATGCGAGGGATGGGTATGGCATGACTGCGCTGATGTGGGCTGCCATGAAGAGCCAAACAGAGGTTGCAGAGCTGCTGGTCGCGAAAGGAGCGAATGCGAATACGAAGGACTACTACGGCATGACCGCGCTCATGTATGCTGCAGAGGAGGGGCACACAGAAACAGCCAGGCTGCTACTGGAAAAGGGTGCCCGGGTGGATGCAAGGAACAGGATTGTCGGTAAGACAGCGCTCGTGTATGCCGCAGAGAGGGGGCATACAGAAACGGTCAGGCTGCTCCGGGAGAAGGGTGCGGATGTGAACGCAAAGGATTACACCAGCGAGACCGCGCTCATGCAGGCTGCAGTTAATGGGCAAACAGAAACAGCCAAGTTGCTCCTGGAAAAGGATGCCGATGTGGATGCAAAAACCACCACTGGCGCGACCGCGCTCATGTTCGCTGCAGATAAGGGGCAAACAGAAACAGTCAGGCTGCTCTTGAAAAAAGGCGCTGATGCGAACGCAAAAACCAACAATGGCAAGACCGCGTTCGATTGCGCAGTAGAACATGGCCACACGGAAACCGCCGCTCTCCTGCGCGCGAAGATGGCCAAATGAACTCGCCCGTCGGACCTGCGAAAGGATCCTGAAGCTTCGCGCCATCGTGCAGCGGCGGTCCTGGCTTCACACGAAATCGCAAAGGGCACAACTCTTAAAAAACATCCCCAGCAACATAAGTGCCATGCTCAACACAAAACAGCTCGGTAGGACGTGCAAGGCGACCATCTTCGGCTTTTCTCTTTCGCTCATGGTCGCGGGATACCATCCGATGGCGGAGGCCAGGCAGCCGGACGCGGCGGCCGCAGAGCGGCCGGGCAAGGCTGTTTCAGACAGCGCGCTGCGACGTGGCATTGAATCACTCGAACGTCAGCGGCGTCAGCGAGCTAGGAATAGGGCTTCAGACAGCGCGCTGCTCCATGCCATTGAATCACAGGATATGGAAGGAGCCAGATCCGCGATCACGGCCGGGGCGGATGTGAACGCAAAACACAAAAACGGCTGGACCGCGCTCATGGTTGCTGCATTGAAAGCGGGCACAGAGATGGTCAGGCTGCTGGTGGATAAGGGCGCTGATGTGAATGCAAAGGACAGCGGCAACAATGGCTGGACCGCGCTCATGATTGCTGCATCGAAAGGGGACACAGAGACGGTCAGGCTGCTACTGAAGAAGGACGCTGATGCGAATGCAGAGGATAACGACAGCGGCTGGACCGCGCTCATGTATGCTGCATCGCATGGGCACACAGGAACGGTCAGGCTGCTCCTGGAGAAGGGCGCTGATGTGAATGAATCGGTCCACGGCGGCGTGACCCCGCTCATGTATGCTGCATGGCATGGGCGAACAGAGATAGCCAGGTTGCTCCTGGAGAAGGGCGCTGATGTGAATGCGAGGGACAACGACGAGTCAACCGCGCTCGTATGGGCTGCACGGTTTGGGAGAACGGAAATAGCCAAACTGATCCTAGATAAGGGCGCTGATGTGAATGCGAAGGACAAAGACGGCGAGACCGCGCTCATGCATGCTGCAACAAATAGGCGAACGGAAACAGCCAAACTGCTTCTAGATAGGAGCGCTGATGTGGATGCGAAGGACAAAGACGGCGGGTGGACCGCGCTCATGCATGCTGCATCGGCAGGAGCCACAGAAATAGCCAAGCTGCTCCTGAAGAAGGGCGCTGATGTGAACGCGAAGGGCGACCACGGCAATACCGCGCTTGATATGGCCATAGAAAACAATCACACGGAAACCGCCAACCTTCTGCGCGCGAAGATGGCCAAGTGAACTCGCCCGTCAGACCTGCGAAAGGCTCCTGAAGCTTCGCGCCATCGTGCAGCGGCGGTCCTGGCTACACACGAAATCGCAAAGGGCACAACTCTTAAAAAACATCCCCAGCAACATAAGTGCCATGCTCAACACAAAACAGCTCGGTAGGACGTGCAAGGCGACCATCGTCGGGGTTTCTCTTTCGCTCATGGTCGCGGGATACCATCCGATGGCGGAGGCCAGGCAGCCAGACGCGGTGGCCGTAGTGCAGCCGGACAAGGCCGTTTCAAACAGCGCGCTGTTCCGTGCCATTGAATCACGGGATGTTGAACAAGTCAGATCCGCGATCGCGGCCGGGACGGATGTGAACGCAAAAAGACATGGCACGACCGCGCTTGAGAGTGCTGCATGGGACGGGCAAACAGAAACGGTCAGGGTGCTGCTGGAGAATGGCGCAAAAGTGAATGCTGACTCAGGCGGCGCGCTCAGGGGCGCTGCAGGGAATGGGCACACAGAAACGGTCAGGCTGCTGCTGGAGAATGGCGCAAAAGATGCTAGCTCAGGCGGGACCGCGCTCATGGAAGCTGCATATGATGGGCGAAAAGAAGCCAGGCTGATATCTTTTCGTCCGCTTTTTCCTCTATTACGGAATTACCACCGGGCATATAATGGGCGAACAGAGATAGCCAAGCTGTTACTGGAAAATGGCGCAAAAGTGAATGCAAAGAATGGCTCAGGCGCGACCGCGCTCATGATTGCTGCGCATGAAGGGCAAACAGAAATGGCCAGGCTGCTACTGAAAAAGGGCGCTGATGCGATTGCAAAGGACAACACATACGGCTGGACCGCGCTCATGTTTGCTGCAGATGAAGGGCAGACAGAAACAGCCAAACTGCTTCTAGGGAAGGGCTCCGATGTGGATGCAAAGGACGAACACGGCGAAACCGCGCTCATGATTGCTGCATCGAAGGGGTACACAGAAACAGTCAAGCTGCTACTGGAGAAGGGTGCCGATGTGGATGCAAAGAACGAACACGGCGAAACCGCGTTCGGTAATGCCACAAGAATGGACCACCCTGACATCGCCGCTCTCCTGCGCGCGAAGATGGCCAAGTGAACTCGCCCGTCAGACCTGCGAAAGGCTCCTGAAGCTTCGCGCCATCGTGCAGCGGCGGTCCTGGCTACACACGAAATTACAACGAGCATAACTGTTAAAAGATATTCTCCGCAACATAAGTGCCATGTTCAACACAAGAAGGCTAACAATGACGTGCAAGGCGACTGTTGTCGGGGTTTCAATCGTGGTTGCTTTGTCAGGATGCCACCCGAAAACAGACAAACTGGGTCTGGCCATGGAAAACGCCATCACTTCCGGGGATGTGAAGAAGGTCGGATCGCTGATTGCATGTTGCGTGGACGTGAATGCGAAGGACAAAGATAACCACACCGCACTCATGTATGCTGCAGAGCTTGAGCAAACAGAAACAGCCAGATTGCTCATGGAGAAAGGCGCTGACGTGAATGCGAAGGACAAAAACGGCTATACTGCGCTCATGGTTGCCGCATTGAGAGGGCAAACAGAAACAGCCGGGCTGCTCCTGGAAAAGGGCGCTGGTGTGGATGCGAAGACCCACGACGGCTGGACTGCGCTCATGGAGACCGCATGGTTTGGGCAAACAGAAACAGCCAAACTGCTACTGGAGAAGGGTGCGGATGTGAATGCGAAGGACAACTACGACTGGAACGCACTCATGGTTGCTGCGGAGTATGGGCGTACAGAAACGGTCAGGCTGCTACTGAAGAAGGGTGCTGATGCGAATGCCAAGGATATCAGTAGCAAAACCGCTCTCGATATCGCCGTAAAATATAGCTACGCTGAGATCGCCGACCTTCTCCGCGCGAAGATGGCCAAGTGAACTCGCCCGTCGGACTTGTGAAAACCGGCGGTGTTTGGTCGCTGCGTTTCCCATGCTCGAAACAGCCGGAACCGGGCCCGGAACGGCCTCGCCGGCGCTTCTTTGCCGCTAGTGTTGTCAATAGTAGTAAAATATATATTTATAAAGGATTTGATGCTTATTGTATGTCATCCAAGAGGCGCGTTTATGGGGGAATTAGTTCGTAGGCCAACCAAGCTGGGCGTGCGTTCGCCAGGCGCATCCTTGCCCAAAGTAGATGCGATCCTGACAAGCAGATTGCTGGATAAGAGCGCCAGCTTAGATGAGATGAGGGCCCGCATAGGAAGGAGCTTCGGGCAAGCGTTGGAGGCGGTCCCGGACGGGTACAGGCCTGCGGTCGTCGATGCCTTGGCGAACAGGCTCGCGGGCATGGCACGCGAATACGAACGCGCGCCTCAGCCGCAGAAACAGCACGCGCTGGGGACCGTTCTCATCGCGGTATGCGGTTTTTTTGATGTGGCACACCTTGCAGGGCCCCGGGATATGCCTGAATTGGTGGAGACGGTCTGCGCCACCATCCAGAATATGGTGGTGGACTTCGGCTATTTCAAGCCGCGATACGAAGGCATCAGGCACTGAGCCAGAAGATTCTTTTCCTCTCCGTGCCTCTTGAGGGCTCGGGGGACACGAACGAGTCGCATGCATTCTTAAACACTTTTATATACATTAGAATCCATGAAACAGGACGTGAGGCGGGGGAAGGAAGTGACCCAGAAGCCGATGAGGCATCTGGATGCTTCGGTGATAACAGGTTTAGGAGAGAAATACCAGCCCAAAGAGACCGTCATCCCCTGCACGGGCAATGCGATAAGGTTGGGGGTCGGCGACGGAGCCGTGGGGATGACCGATCATGAGATAATGGACATCCTACGGAAAGACCGCGAATCGGCCGGGATCGACAGATTGCCCCTTAAGCAAAGAAAGACGCTTGTCGAGTTACGCATCAAATTAAGCAAAGACGGGGCCGGATCGTTCACACCGCAGGAAAGAATGTGGTTACAGCGGTCTATCCGCCCGGTCCAGGAGGCCGTCAACCCGGAAGAGAGGCAGAGGCGGGATACCCGGGTCGCCGCGTTCCTGGCGTTCTATGATGGCAAGCGATGCGATGAAGGCGTCTTGAACGATTTTTTCACCCGGGAAGCGATTGAAACGCTGGTAAGCGACGCTTCGGAGGTGCTGGGCCCGTATGGCGTCGGTGAAGAGAAGGCGCGCGGGTTCGCCCATAGGTGCGGAAGATGCTTCCTGGAGAATTGCCGCGCTATCATAGACGAAGGATTCGAAACCGGCCAGATCACGCGTTCAAACCTGGCCCGCACGTTGTTTGCCAGATATCTGAATCCGAAACACATGCTGTATTTCCTCGATTACATCCATTTCGGCACAGAGGAGCGTTTCGGCTTCAGCGGGATCCCCGAGCTGCTCGGACGCGAATTGAAAAATATGACGAAGAAAGATCCCGAAGATATCGAGGGGAAGCTGGAGACCGTCCAGTTCCCGACGAGCCTGTACGCGCTGCATATCACTGCGTTCAATCCCGGGAGGGGCGGCTCTACAGGGAACAGATAGCGTGAACGGCCTTGAGGGAGACGAACGAGTCGGCCGCGGCTTGGGGAATCGTGGAGCTTACCGATCATATTTCTGTTTTTACCCTGGGCATCATTTGCCAAGAATGGCCTTGACTGCGGTTTCGAGGGCAGGGAGCTTGTTCGTCACCACATCCCAGACGATCGCCATGTCCACGGCAGCGTATTCGTGGACGAGGACGTCCCTCAGACCGGATATCTTCTTCCATTCGATGTCCGGATGCTGCTTTTTGATATCGGCTGGCACGCTTTTCGCGGCTTCGCCTATGATGAGAAGGTTTCTTATCACCGCATCAGACGTGAGGCTGTTTCCAGCGAACGCCTCGAAGTCCATGCCTTTTGAATATCTGCGTATTTTGCCTGCCGCTTCGAGGATATCCTCGAGATAGACATTATAGTCCTTGGACATAAAGCGCCTCTTCTTTCACGTAGCTGAGAGCGGGCTTCAGACTGCTTTCCATCACCAGGTCCACTTTCCGGTGGAACAGGCGTTCAAGGAAGAATTTAAGCTCCATGTAGTTGTCGAATGTCGCGGTCCTGAAGGAGACCAGGAAATCCAGGTCGCTGCCCTTCTTCTCCGTGCCTTTGAGCACCGAGCCGAAGAGCCCTATCTGCTTGACTTCGTATCTCCTTATCTCCTCTTTGTGCTCTTCGAGCGTCTGCACTATTCGTTTCGGAGTCATTGCTCGCACGCGTTTCATGGATAAAGATTGCACTTCAAGCATTAAAAAGGACTCCGGTTTCCGCTCCCGCAAGCGGGCCTTGCTTTTGCGGCGTTCAGCCGGCCTTCTTCTCGAGTTGCCTCTTTATTGACTTGAGGGAGACGAACGAGCCGGCCGAGCATCGCTCTCGCCTTAAAGGCCAGGCCCTCGTTCACGCGCAGTGGCAACCGTTTATAATAATTCGATTCGTACTACCCTCCATGAGGATCTACATCTGCTGCAGCAAGCACTTCTACCACCTGATAGCTCCGATAAAGGGAAAGCTCGAAGAGCGGGGCCATGCGGTGACCCTTCCCAACAGCTACGACGAGCCGTTCAAGGAGGAGGAGATGAAGAAGCAGGGGAAAGCGGCGCACGTGGCGTGGAAGGCGGGCATGATAAGGATGCAGGACCCGAAGGTGCGGGCGAATGACGCGGTGCTGGTGCTGAACTTCGAGAAAAACGGGGTCAAGAACTATATCGGCGGGGCAACTTTCCTGGAAATCTTCATGGCGTTCCAGCTCGGGAAGAGGATATTCCTCTACAACCCGGTGCCGGACAATATTTTCCGGGACGAGCTGGTCGCGATGGACCCCGTCCTGATAGAGGGGGACCTGTCGCGGATAAGATAGCCCTCAGCCGTTCTTCTCCTTCTTCTTCCTCTCGAGCTGCCTCTTTATTGCCTTGAGCGACACGAACGAGTCGCGCTCCATCTCGTCCAGCCTGAAGGATATCATGAGCCTGGTCTCGTCCAGCTGGGGTATGAGCACGAACTCGAGCGCATTGACTCTTCTCTTTGTCTTCTCGATCTCCACGATGAGCTTCTTCATCGCGGTCTCGCTCTCGGCCAGCTTGATGACGAGTTTGAGGACGTCGTCGAACTTCTCCACGCCCTGGTCTATCTTGGCAGAGGTCGATGCGACGGAGTAGGTCGGCAGCTCTATGAAGCGCGTGGATGCCATCTGGGTCGTCAGGTACGGTATCTTCACGCCCATGACGTTCTTGACCTCGATGTCTATGTCGATGTCCTTCCTGAGGTTGAGCGACACCGAGCCCAGCTCCCACGACGGATGATAGGTGCCGGCCAGCGATACCGCTGCGTAGCCCTCTTTCATCTTGACCCCGAGCTCGCCGCGCAGGTCCTGGGCCTTCTTGAGTATCTTGAAGAACTCCAGGATGAGCGCGTCCCTCTTCTGCTTGAGCAATTTATGCCCCTTCTTGGCCAGGGCTATGCGCTCCTTGATCTTTATGAGCTCCATGCGCGTCGGGTTGACGTCGAGTACCGCCATTATTTCTTCTCCTCCGATGGCTCGCCTTTCCGCTTCATGTACTTGGCGATGTGCTCCTTCTTCACCCTCTTGAGCTCGCTGTCAGGCATTATGGACAGCAGGTCCCATGAGATGTCGAGCGTCTTCTCTATGTCCCTGTCCTCGTACGGCCCCTGCTGGACGAACCTCTTCTCGAAATCGTCGGCCAGGCGCAGGAACTTCCTGTCGGTTTCAGTGAGCGCCTCCTCGCCGACCACGGCCGAGAGCGACCGCAGGTCACGGCCCGCGGCGTATCCTGCGTAGAGCTGGTCGGCCACTCCCTTGTGGTCCTCGCGGGTCTTGCCCGCGCCGATGCCCAGGTTCATGAGCCTGGACAATGAGGGCAATACATCAACAGGCGGATAGATGTTCTTCCTGTGCAGGTCCCTTGAGAGGATTATCTGCCCCTCGGTGATGTAACCCGTGAGGTCGGGGATCGGGTGCGTCTTGTCGTCCCCGGGCATGGTCAGGATGGGCAGTTGCGTCACCGAGCCCTTGCTTCCGCGCACACGCCCCGCCCTTTCATAGATGGTGGAGAGGTCCGTGTACATGTAGCCCGGATAGCCCCGCCTTCCCGGCACCTCCTGCCTCGCCGAGGATATCTCACGCAGAGCCTCGCAGTAGTTCGTGAGGTCCGTGAGCAGCACCAGCGTGTGCATCCCCATCTCGTAAGCCAGGTATTCGGCTGTGGTCAATGCGAGCCTTGGCGTGATGATGCGCTCCACAGAAGGGTCGTCGGCCAGGTTCAAAAACAGCACCGCGTTCTCCAGCGCTCCGGTCTTCTCGAAATCCCTGATGAAGAACGAGGCCTCCTCGTGCGTGATGCCTATGGCGGCGAAGATCACCGCGAACTTCTCGCCCGAACCGCGCACCTTGGCCTGCCGCGCTATCTGCACCGCCAGCTGGTTGTGCGGAAGCCCTGAGCCCGAGAAGATGGGCAGCTTCTGCCCTCTGACCAGCGTGTTCATGCCGTCTATGGTCGATATTCCGGTCTGGATGAACTCCGCCGGGGTCTCACGCGAATACGGATTGATGGGCAGTCCCGAGATGTCCACCCGCTCCTTGGGGATTATCTTCGGGCCCTTGTCCCTGGGCTCGCCGAGGCCGTTGAACGCGCGGCCGAGCATGTCGGTGCTGAGCCCGAGCTGCATGGTCTCCCCGAGGAACCGCACCGTGGTCTGCGACGTGGATATCCCGGTGGTCGGACCGAACACCTGGACCACGGCGACCTTCTCGCCGACATCCAGCACCTGCCCCTTGCGGCGCTCGCCGTCGGGGAGGATTATCTCGACTATCTCGTTGTAGCCGACGCCCGTGACCTTGTCCACGAAGACCAGCGGACCCGCTATCTCGCTTATCGTCTGGTATTCCTTCAGCATCATAATCACCTTGTCTTGATGAGCTCCTCGAACTCGCTGTCCATGTCCTTGTGCAGCTTGTCGAACTCCTCCATCTTCGTCTCGGGTATCTCCTTCATGCGCCCTATGCGCACGATGCACGGGAGGCCGGACACCTTCTTGAGCTGTATGCCCAGGTCGAGCGCTCCCTTGGCCCTCTCGTGGAACTTGAGGATGGACTTGAGCATCACGTACTGCTTCTTCAATCCGGATTTCGCGTCCACGTCCGAGAACGCGTTCTGCTGGAGATAGTCCTCACGCAGCATCTTCGTCACCAGCAGTATCGCCTGCTCCTTCTCCGGTAAAGCGTCCGGCCCGACCAGCTGGACCACTTCCTGCAGCTCGGCCTCCTTCTGCAGCAGCGCCATGGCGGTTTTGACCAGGCCCGGAAAATCCGATGAGACGTTCTCGACCAGGTACTCCTCCAGCGTGTCGTTGTAGAGCGAGTAGCTTTTCAGCCAGTTGATGGCGGGGAAGTGCCTCCTGTACGCGAGCGGCGCGTCCAGGGCGAGGAACACCTTGGTCACACGCAGCGTGTTCTGCGACACTGGCTCGGATATGTCCCCTCCTGGCGGTGAAACCGCGCCGATTATCGTTACAGAGCCGTAGCGCTCGTCGGAACCCAAGGTCCTCACACGCCCGGCCCGCTCGTAGAACTCGGCCAGCCTCCTCGCCAGGTAAGCCGGATAGCCTTCCTCTCCAGGCATCTCCTCCAGCCTGCCCCCGATCTCACGCATGGCCTCTGCCCACCTCGATGTGGAGTCTGCCATGAGCGCGACGTCGTAGCCCATGTCCCTGTAGTATTCAGCAAGAGTTATTCCGGTGTAGATCGAAGCCTCACGCGCTGCAACAGGCATGTTGGACGTGTTCGCGATGAGCACGGTCCGTTCCATGAGCGGCTTGCCTGATTTCGGGTCTATCAGGTGCGGGAATTCCTTGAGCACCTCGGTCATCTCGTTGCCTCGTTCGCCGCAGCCGACATAGACGACTATCTGAGTGTCGGAATATTTGGCGAGCGCCTGCTGCGTGACGGTTTTCCCGCTCCCGAACGGCCCTGGTATGCAAGCAGTGCCTCCCTTGGCTATCGGGAAGAACGTGTCTATCACCCTCTGCCCGGTCACCAGCGGGATGATGGGCGGGAACTTCTCTATGCACGGCCTGGACTTCCTCACGAACCATTTCTGGTAGAGCATGATGGGCTTGGTCTTGGCCTCGAACTCGATCGCTCCGACCGGATCGTCCACCGTGAAGCTGCCCGCGGATATCTCCTTTATCTTGCCCTCGTAGGCGGAGAGCACCCTGTGCTCTATGAGCTCGGTCTCCTGCACCGTGCCGAGTATGTCGCCGACCTTGACCTTGTCGCCCTTCTTCACTTTCGGCTTGAACTCCCATTTCACGGTGCGGTCGAGGGGAGAGACCTGTATGCCCCTCTTGATGAACACGCCCTTGGAAGCCTCCTCTATGCGCTTGAGCGGCCTCTGGATCCCGTCGTAGATGCTTTTCAGCACGCCCGGGCCGAGCTCGACCGAGAGCGGCTCGCCCGTGGTCTCCACCGGCTCCCCGGGCTTGAGGCCCGAGGTGTCCTCGTAGACCTGGATGACCGAGGTGTCGCCCACTATCTTGATTATCTCTCCCGTGAGCCGGGAATCGCCGACCTTCACCACGTCGTAGAGCCTGGCGCCTTCGACCATCGCCTCAACGACCGGTCCGGATATCCTCCGGATATAGCCTCCCTTCTTGTTAGCCATGTGTAATCACCGTCAAGCATCATTTCTTCGCCGAGAGGTCGAAACCGAGCGCCCGCTTTATCAGGCTCCTTATCTCGTCGCCCTCAACGCTCGCGCCGGACACGTCAGGCATCGGTATCACGACCGGGTATGCCATGCTGTCCAGCTTCTTCCGCAGCCTCCAGTCTATGCCGTTGAACATCTGCTCGTTCACCACGAGTATACCGTACTCCGGCTTGGCGAGGACGTCCTCGAGCTCCTTCTGGAAACCGTCCCTGGTGGTCTGGACGCAGTCCTCGAGCCCCGCGAGCCGGAAGCCGGTCACGAGGGGCGCGTCCCCGATCACCATCATCTTGGCCTTCATGAGACAGTCACCAGCATCTCCTTTATCTCCCTCTCCGGGAGCCCGAACTCCTTGCCCTTGGCTATCTTCCGGAGGT
Source organism: uncultured Microcaldota archaeon (assembly GCA_963714085.1). GTDB lineage: Archaea > Micrarchaeota > Micrarchaeia > Anstonellales > Bilamarchaeaceae > CAILMQ01. The sequence continues at coordinate 194,645 of OY970229.1, forward strand.
TGTGCAGCTCCTCCTCCTTGAGCAGCAGTATGCACAGTATCGAGCCTATGGACAGTATGGACCTGTGGAACGCCACGGACTTCTCCGCGGCCACCGCCTTCTCCAGCGCGATCTCGAGGTCCGGCAGTTTCACTTCGCCCTCTTTCAGCTCGAGCCTCCTGAACTTGGACTTGGCCAGCGACACCGCGGCCGAGAGGTCCTTCGCGTCGATCAGCGAGCGGATGAAGGCCGGGCTCAGGGTGCCGCCGTGTATGATGTAGTTCTGTATCCTCTCAGGCTCGAAGCCGTAGGACTTGAGCCGCTCCACTATCAGTATGTTCTTCGCGTCTATCTCGCTCTCCAGCAGCCTTCTGACCAGGCGGATGTCCTTCCCGTGCACCTCGCTGAGCGCCTTGTGCATGAAAAGGTACGTGTACGCGTCCAGGATGGTGCCGAGCTGCACGAACATGTCCATGTTCTTGAGCGCGTTCCTGAAGGTGTCCCACATCTGCCTGGAGAAGTCCGCGGTCGAGAGCGCGAGCATCTCGGAGCCGACCGCGGTCCGCTTTATCTCGTTGAACAGCTGGTCCTTGTCCGCGCCCGCGATGCGCTCGAAATCCTCCTCCGTGAAGCCCCCGACCGGGAACAGGTACGGCCTTATCTCCTTGTAGGGCTTGTTCAGCCGCCTGCCGTTCACTATGGTCTTGAGGTTCATGATGTCCCATTTCCGGAGCAGCGCCTTCACGGCCGGCAGGTCGTCCTTGGGCGTGATGCGCCGGAGTTTGGCCACCATGCGCATGAAGTTCCTGCTGCCCGCGAACTCGACCAGGTGCGAGCCCGAATGGTCTATGGACACGGCGACCAGGTCGTCGCGGTAGACCGTGCGCTGGAGCAGCTCGACCATGGCGTCCACGGTCTGGACCTTTATCATCTCGTCCAGCGCCGCGCTTTTGAGCAGGTCTCCCTTCATGGCCTTGGCTCGCGCATTCGAGTACCCGTACTTGAGCGCCGCGCTCTCTATCTTCGGAATCTTCATAGCTCAACCCTTGCTGAAAAGCATGTCGTGGACATCCTTCCTCAGGCCGTCCTTCTTGAGCTCGAAAAGCGTCTCGAGCCTCAGGTCGATCCTGACCGAGCGGTCCTGCGACTCCACTATCGCGCCGCCGAGCCCCTCGAGGTCGGCCACGACCTGGCAGCCGTGGAGCTTCCCGAGGATGGCGGAGTCGGATTTCGCGACGTGCACCGTGCCGCCGCCGAGCTCCTTGGCCGCCTCGGCGACCGACTTCTCCAGGAACGACTTGTAGGACGCTCCTTTGCGCGCGTCCTTCAATGCGTCGAAGAAGCCCTCCAGGTTGTTGGTTATGGCATCCTCCCTGGCCTCGGCCATGATGCGCTTGGCCTCCAGCCTCGCCCAGGCCAGCCGCTCGTTGCGCTGCGCCTCGAGCCTGGCCTTCACCTCGGCCGACGCCTTCCCCTTGAGCTCGTCCTCCTTGGACTGCTCGTCTTTTAGCATCTGGTCCACGTGCGACTGCGCGGCCTTCACGATCTCGCTGGCACCCTGGTTCGCCTCGCCCACGAGGGAACCGGTCAGTTTCTCTATTCCCATTCACAAAACCCCGTTCGAGGTTTAGTGTCCGGCGACCGAGCCCGTCAGCATTATGGCTATGATGAACCCGAGGATGACCAGCACTTCGGGAAGCGCGATGTATATCAGGATGCTCTTCTCGAACTCCGGCCTCTCGGCCACCACGCCGAGCGCCGCCGCGCCCAGCGTCCCCTGGGACCATGCCGCCGCTATTGCGGATATCCCGATAGCCAATCCAGCGCCGAGCGCCGCGCCCGCGCCAGTCGTCAAACCACTTGCCGCACTTGCCACAGTTGTTGCATCTGCCATTTCATTTCACCTCTCATATATTCTCATTTAGTGAGCGAGAACGGGGCGAACTCCTTGCCCCCTCCGTGCAGGAACTTCGAGCGGAACTCTATGATGTTGAGACGGCCCCCTTGTATCAAAGCCTCGAATATCGCGAGCACCATGTTCGCGAAATGCAGTATTATGAACAGCGGTATCGCGGCTATCACGAAGAGCCCCATCGCCGGGCTGGGCGCGAAGTACTGGTTTATCAGCTCTGCCAATGCCACGCCCGCGACTCCGATGGCCGCGATCCTCGCGTAGGAGAGCACGTTGCCCACGAGCCCCGGGAGCTCCATCATGCCGGTGATGCCCTCCGTGAATGCGAGCGCGACTATCGCAATCCCCAATACGGCCAATCCTACGGTCCCGTACACCGCGGGTATCAAAGCGAATCCCATCGCAGCGAGCGCGAGCACGCCGCCGACCTCGACGCCCATCCACGCGACCTTTGCCGCCGCGTGCTTCTTGTTATGATTCCACTCGCTGTACGCCCCGATGAGGAACGCCAGGAACAGGTGCACGAGCCCGATGCACGCAGTGATGGCCACGAGCAGCTCGATGTTCTCCATCCTGCCGAAGCCCTGCCATAATGCGTTCGCCGGAGCGGGCAGTCCCCAGGAGCGCAGCAGCGTGAAGACCTCGGACTGGTGGAAGCCGGCCCATTCGTCGAATATCAGGCCGAAGAATATCGCCGAGAAGCCGCTGTAGAGCCATATCTTGGATACGTTGGACATCATGTAGCTCTTCTCGAACTTCTTGATGAGCCAGAGCGAGAAGAGCACGGTGGCGATGCCGTATATCACGTCGCCTATCATCATGCCCATTATCACCATGAGGCCGACCGCGTAGAATATGGTCGGGTCCAGCTCGTAGTAGTTGGGCAGTGAATAGTTCCTTGTGATGAACTCGAACGGGCCCATGGACTCCGGGTTGGCGAGCACGACCGGCGGCTGCTCCTCGTGGCCGAACTCCACCTCGGACATCGTCGCCTTGTCGCCGAACGTGGCGACAACGTCGGAGAGCTTCTGGACGTGGGATTCTAGCACCCAGCCCTCGAAAACCGCCATGGACCTGGAGAACCCGAAGCCGGACGCGACCTCGGCCCGGTCCGCCTCCACGCCCAATGAGTATATTATGTCCTGGACCTTGGCCAGATTCGCGTCGGATATCGATGCGAGCTCGGAACGTATGTCCTTCACCCTGGCCTGAGCGTCGGCGTATGCCTTCTCCAGCGCGGCCCTGGTCTGCGCCGGGGTCGTGGTGCCGGCGGGTATGTCGATGGGCTCGAACCCCGCGGCCGAAAGCACCTGAGCCGGGCTCTTGTCCGTCTTCTTATATAATAGCAATGCGGTCCTGCTGCGCGCCGGCTGGATGAGGTTGTACGTCTTGAGCTCCCCGTCCAGCACGCTCTTGAGGGACGGGAGCTTCTCGGCCTGCACGTCGCCCACAGCGTATGCGAGGGTCCTGGTCTCGAGCTTGGAGAAGTCTATTCCGGCGAACGGGGCTATCTTGTCCATGAGCGCCGTCTGCGCCTTGAGCCGGTTCATCTCCGACTCCTTGGCCGAAGCCTCGGCCACCAGGCCCTTGAGCTTGTCTTCTATGCCCATCTCGCGGGCGGCTTTCACGGCCTCCTCGGCTCCGAGCAGGCTCTTGCCGGCGTCCTGCTTCTTGGACGCGTATTTGCTGAGCATGGAGTTTATCGCGCGCATCCGCACGAGCTGCTCGGACACCACGCTGAAGAACTCGAGAGGCCTGCCCTCGTCCAGGCCGGTGAAGGCGCCCTTCTTTATCTCGACGATGCCCTCGTTGTGCAGAGCGGCGATTAGTTCTGGAAGGGCGGTCCTAAGTGCGAATACCCTGACCTTTCGCATCTCCGCTGCCCTGAACATCGCTGATCACTCCGTGAGAAAACCCTTCACGAGCTTGTCTACGTCCTTGCCTGCCAGCTTCTCCTTCCTTATCTTGTCAGCATCGTGGCCGGCGTCCTTCACGATCTTCTGCACGTCCGCCTCGATGTCCTTGCTGCCCTTGTCCAGCAGGGAGTTCTTCATGGCCACGACCTTCTCCTCGGTCGCGGCCCTCTGCTTCTGGACGTCCTCCTTGGCTTTCCTGAGGATGTCGTCCGCGTTGACCTTCGCCGTGCGCAGGATCTCGTCCGATTCCTGCTCGGCCAGTTTTATCTCTTCGACCGTCTTCATAAAGTCTGAGTGTTCTGAAGCTTCAGTCATGCTAACACCAAAAACAGTTGCTTTCATTATAAAAGAGAAATGTTTAAAAAGATGTGCCGCCCAAACTGAGTTCACGACTTAGGTTCACAGTATAAAATGCCTAGACAGCGTGATGATATGGGAGCGTACAAATACATCCAGGAAACGTTGCAGAAGGAATACAAGGCCCGCGACTCCATGTACAGGGAGAAGGTCAGGTCGTGGAGGCACGGCCCGGTCATGGAGAAGGTCGAGCACCCGGCCAACATAACCCGCGCGAGGCGCCTGGGCTACAAGGCCAAGCAGGGCTACGCCGTGGTCCGCATAAGGATAGACAAGGGCAGGCGCAGGAGGCAGACGCCCATGGGAGGGAGGAAGCCGAGGCACAACTACGTCTACGTCCAGCCGCAGCTCTCGCACCAGGCCATAGCCGAGCAGCGTGTGAACCGCATCTACAAGAACATGGAAGTGCTCAACTCCTACTGGATCGGCGAGGACGGGAACAACAAGTATTTCGAGGTCATCCTCGCGGACCCGTCCAGGAAGGGCGTGGACCCCAAGGTCGTGGCCAGGAAGGGCAGGGCGTTCCGCGGGCTCACGAGCTCGGGAAGGAAGGCCCGCGGCCTCGGGCGCGGCAGGCAGAAGCACAGCAGCTGATTTTCTTTTTTCTATTTATGTTAAAGATATACTAAACCATTAGCTTGAGGCTAGTAAGATGGCGCTAGAGCTTTTCTTGATATGGTATTTCATAATCGGTTTTCTGCTGGCCAACGGCGTGCCACATTTCGTATTTGGTGCGGCAGGGAAGATATTCAGGAGCCCGTTCGGCCAAAAATCGCAACCCACGGTCAACGTACTCTGGGGACTGTTCAACTTCGTGCTCGCAACGATAATCGCCATGGGGCTGGTGATGCTCAACCTGTACGATAGCTATGCGCTGCCGGCCATGCTGATCGGGTTCTGGCTCAGTGCGTTGATATTCGGGTTAGAAATCAAGAGATTCCTGAACGAGCCTAAATGATAAAGTATAGAACATCCGGGCTTAAAAAAAAGTTCTTCAAACCCATGAGATGTCCAGCGGCGGGCAGAAGAGGAAATATGTTCCTTTTAAATAATCTTTTTCCTATATAAGATACTGTTTCTCACATACAGACGATTCCAGGGGGTCGATACTCATGAAATGCGCGATGGTCTCGCTGGTAGGCGACCAGAGCAGGGCGAACAGGGCCGCGTTCAGGAAGGAGAAGTTCGGCAACGCCGTGCTGGTCAGCAGCATACTCGAGAGGACGAAGGGCAGCGACCTCGTGCTCTTCTCGGGCTGGACGCTCAAAAGCAAGGAGGAGCTGGAGGAGGTCGTCCGCAGGACCGCGGGCACGGCGCAGACATTCATACTCGAGGTCGGGTTCGGCCTGCGCGCGAAGGACGCGAGCGAGGGCTACTACGTGATAAGCCCTAGGAAGGACGGCCCCGAGGCATTGAAGCAGGAGTTCGCCTTCAGCAAGGACGTCAACGGCAAGCGAGACAGGATAAACTCCTATCTGGACAAGCTGGAGAAGGAGCGCTGCTTCGACATAAACGGCAGGAAGATGCGGCTCATAATCTGCGGCGAGAACAACGTGCTGAAGAACATCCAGTCGCAGGGGAATAAAGTAGTGTGCCGCGTGGACGACGAGGGCTCGCGCAGGAGGCTGGACGCGATACTCAGGGACACGGACGTGTTCCTCAACCCCTCGCACACGCCGCCCGGCAACCTCGGCAAGATGCACAGGCGCTGGGAGTTCCTGAGCCAGGACGGACGCGCGGCGCTGTTCGTCACGAACGAGAACCCGGGGCGGAGCAAGGACCTGGGCAAGCGCTCGCTCTCGTACGCGTTCCAGGACGGCGCGCAGAAGAAGGCCACGCACGAGATCGACGAGGCGGGCAACTACAGGATGACGTTCGTGGAGCTCTAGGACGCCTTTGATGGCAGGCGTGCTCTCCGGATGATCACTTTTTCCGGTAGCCGAACATTCTGTCATACGTCGGATGGTCTATGACGTAAAGGATGAACGCGACAATCTCGATCTGGTTTCCATCGAGAGTATACAGCATCCTCCAATAGCCGGTCAGTTCAACGCGGAACAGGTTCGAGACATCCAAGGTTTTCGGAATCAGGTTATGGGCGACCTTATCCCCGAAAGTCGGATTGATCTTCAGGAGTTCTGACTTTTGTTTTATGGACTTCAATAGCTGGATCTCTTCCGAGTTTGTTATCCCCTTGGCCTGTTGCCCGCCAACGATCCGGTTAAGCTCTTCGAACTGCTCTTTGGCCTGGTCCAGCAGGATGACTTTGACGGGGCGCCTGTCGCTCATATTTCCAACCCTCGTTGTTTGATTCTCTCGAGCTCTGCTGGAGGACGATAGATCCAAACGACGCCTTTGGTGGTGATGAGGACTTTGCCGCTTTCTTGGAGATAATCCAGGACTTGCAGGAGCGTCGAGTGCATCACTTGCTTTGGGAGCCTCCGTTTCAGCTCTGAAACCTTGATTATCTCTTTTGCCTCTTGCAGCACTTTCTCCACCATCATCACGGTATTGAGTGTTGGCGAGTGCATTATCTGGATTTGTTCTCCTCTCATAATATATGTTTATACAATAAAGGTATATAAATATATCTATTTTGCATGGATTTAATTTAAACGATGCTTCGGGATGCACGAGATCGACGAGGCGGGCAACTACAGGATGACATTCGTGGAGCTGTGAGGGCGCCGAGGCGCAGCGGCTGATTTTCCTTTTTCCCTACACTTCTTGGAGGGCTGGATGATCGCCGGGATATGGCCGTGCTTTCCTGCATCGGCAGGATTTCATTCAATCATGAATTCTCGCTCTTCGTATCTGTTCCCCATTTTGGGGATCACAACGGTAAAACTCTCACCGCGATTGAGCTCCTTGGCCGCTTGCCGAGGATTTTGGAGGATGAACTCGTGGATTTTTTTGGCGTTTTGTTCGGATATTACAAACGCATTCCCGCTATGTCCATCTCTACTGCTGGTTCCATGCGACATGCAGAAGGCTATCTGACCCTGATAAGGGAAAAACAATAAGAAACGCCCTTCCCTAAAGAACATCCCGCAAAACTGGCTACCATCGCGAAGAGCGCTCCAGATCTCGTTCGCCGTTCCCCCATCCATTTTATTCGCCCTGGTCACGCCGCCTTCGCTTGAACCGGCGCTGGCATTGCGATAGGAATACCCAAAGCCCGGGCTTTCTGCAAGAAGGCGCTTGATCGCCGCCGCATCCATTGCAGAAGTTCCATCCGCCGGAGCGCCAGCCCATTTCCTGGCCACCAGTTCATGGCCCATCCGTAATGATATGTCGGCGTATTGCTTGATGGCATCTTTCACTGCTTGGGCATCAGCGTTCACCGCATGTTGATAAGCCCGTGTCAGCCCGTTCAAAGTTTTTCGTGCCTTTATGATCGTCGCAGCACCTGCCACTGCGATTACCGTGCCACTGCCGGCAACAGATAGCAAAGACGCTATCCCGCCAATGACAGCAGCAACAGTACCGGCGGCAGCGATGGTTTTCCCGATTAACAGGGTTTTCCCCGAACGTTGCCTGGAAAGCACCTTTGCGCACCTGGCCACCCGCTTATCGGCATCATCGACATTTTGGTTTACTTTGTCCGAATCGGCGGCGAGCCTCAGGTAAAGGCCAAACTCGGTTCTGACCGCATCGCCGGATGCTTTGATTTCATCAGCTGTCGGTGCATCGGACAGATTCGTGACTCCGCTATTGCGCAAACATCGGACTATGGTTTGGTTTAATTCACCCAGCCCATGCCTGACCGTATCTTGTCGTTGAGAGAGCGTGTCGTGCATAGGAGCTTCGGATATCGGGGATAGTCTGCGTCTTTCCCCTGTTTGTCCAACTGAAGCTTTTAACGAGGTCATGACCATGAAATAGTTACTCCAAAACTCTTCTTAAATCTATCTTTTTTATCCGTTTTATACAACATATACGTTATTTGACGAAAAGAGCCTGGATCAGGATTGTTATAAATCCATTTATTATTTTTTAATAAAAAAAATGCAGTATAATGACAGTTATGGATCACGACCGGACCTCTTCCGAGTTTGTTATCCCCTTGGCCTGTTGCGCACCAACAATCCGGTCAAGCTCATGTGGTCAACCATTAAAAACTATTTGCCGCTACATGACTAGCGATTGCAATGAAGACTTCATTCATATCGCCGCAGGAGAGCGTGAAAATGACGATACGGGACCACGTCATAGGGCCGGGCGAGAGGGGCGCGATGAGCGCGGCCCTCACGCGCCTGGAGCCGCTATTCGACAGCGGCGGGGGATTCGCGACCCTGCCGCGCGTCACGATGACGCCGCAGTTCTTTTCCGGGTTCCTCAAGCGCGCCGGGGCATCGCACGACAACCCCAAGGCGGAGGACGCGATACGCTCCGCCAGATTCAACAGGACGGAGAGCGACGCGGTGCGCGAGGCGCTGGAGCAGTTCAAGGGCCTGTACGTGGAGATACGCGCAGACGAATGCACGGCGCTCAGGAGCGGGCTCTGGGCCAGGAAATACGCCTATTACAACAACTGGGGCGACTCGATAGACGAGATCCTGGACATGGTGAAGAAGGTGCTCGAGTCCGAGTTCTCCAGGGACGCCATCGCGTTCAAGAGGAGGATGGGGCTGCTGATGGGAGATACCGCGGGCGTGATGTTCATGCCAGTGGACGTCATGCCCTGCCTTGGCACCATGCAGACCACGCCGCTGCACGCCGTAGCCACCACCGGATTCGCGAAAGACGAGCCCCTTGTCATGATCGGCAGCGGCATCATGGGCGCGGACAAGCGCGATGCGACAGTCATGCTCGGCAGCGAGCTGGATGAGAGGCACATAAACGACCTGGCGAGGCAGGCCAGGAACAGACACGCGCTCAGCCTCGAGAGCAAGAGCATATTGCTGAGAGACAAAGAAGAGTACGCAGAGGTGCAGGAGGCGGTCGCGAGGTTCCTTGCGCACCCCGGGCGCGCCCTGTCCAGGCTCAAGCGGGGGCTCGACGCGCTCAGGTGCTCCGTGCCCATGCAGCTCGAGCTGGCTTACAGCGGGGTGCAGTGGTCTGTGTCCCGCATCAAGCCGGCGGAGTTTACGCATATCGCGAAGCCGGAACATTGCGGAAGCATCGTCAGCATGGAGGGCGGCGCCGGACGCGAGCCCGGCACGCAGTACGGCATAGGCGTCTCGGGCAGGAAGGTGGTGGACTCGGACACCGTGTTCCCGGTCCGCTGCTCTGAGAAAGGGAGGAAGGCGCTGGCAGAGTTCAACGCGCAGGCCGACGGCTACGTGCTGCTGCTCGACGCCCCGCTCTACAAGCTGCGCACGTCGTTCTCGTTCGCGGACTACTCCAACGCCGCCGCGGTGCTGTGCAGGGAGGAGCCGTGCGGGCGCTCGGCGATGCCCCAGGTGGGAGGCGCGCTGCGCGAGGCAGGCATAATCGTGCTGGCCAGCAGCATGAACAACGACTTCCTCAGCGGGCTGGAGTTGGGCGACGAATTCCTCAACGGGCTGAGGTTCATGCGGCCGAACGAAGTGAAGATGCGCGTGTACGTGAACGACGAGGTGCCCGAGGGCTGGGCGTCGCTGCGCTGAGAGGCGCAGCTTCTTTCCATAAAAAGCTCACTTCCGTACTCCTTCCAAGCGCTCCGCCAATGCGATGAAACGGTCAGCTATGCCCAGGAGCGGCTGTATGATGCCGGTCTGGGCGGCTTCCAGGTCTACGAATCGGATTTGAAGGAACCCTGCGACTTCCCTCAGCTGGGCGGCCTCCTCCCTTAGCTTTTGCGGGTCGGCGGCGTAAAACTCCATCGCCCCGGGCGCGCCTCTTGCGAGCCATTCGATTGCTTCCGCGATGCCGTCTACTTGCGCTTCAGAGCCATGGACGATGAGGCGCTCGGGCGATTGTCTTACGAGCGAGAGCAGGTTGGCGGTTTCAAGCGACACGTCGGCTGCCGTGGCCACCGCGAGAGCATCGAACGCTGCGGAGGCCGAGAGGCTGGCGACCCACCTGTCCTGGCCCTGAAAGTCGTTGTGGAATACGTGGAGGAGGCCGAGGCTGGGGAAAACAGGGATCCTGGTGGAGACGCTCCTGCCATCGGATTCCTCGAGCGCGATGCCGCTCCGGTTCGGGAGCTCGAGCGGGTGGACTTCGCCGTTGAACTCCATGATCACGCCTTTTGCCGCGATCATCTCGGCAGGCGTGCTTATCGGGTTGCCGCTCTCCGAGTCGAGCAGCGGGACCAGCGGCTTGCCGTCCGGGGCGAAGCCCTGGTCGCAGAGGAGCATGGTGTCTACAAGGCCCGCCTGCCCGTTGCTCGGCCTGAAGAAGACCTTTTTCTTGATTCCATAGTACTGGCATTCGGTCACGACGGAGTCGCCGAGGGCCTTGCCATGGGCTCCGACCACGGCGGCCGTGCCGACGTGGAATTTCTCGAATCTGAGCCCGTCGGGAAGCGGTTTGAAGTCCCGTGATGCGCCATTTCCCAGGGCGATGTCGCTGAAGGCGCTGATTGGAAGCATCGCCTTGCGGGCGAGATTGTATGTTGAAAGCCCCTCCAGCCACGTATACGTGGCAGAAGTCGTCCTGACCTCCTTTTTAGCGACCGCCAAAACGTTCATTACCGCACCTCTCCATCAGTAAACGTGTTATTCAACAACGTACTTAAAAACTTGTCTATTAACACACGCCTCTGGCGTTCCTTCCGCGTTTCAGCTTCGGATCAAAGGCTAAAGCAGCCGGCATGAAGGACGAGAGCGGCTGACCTTTTCTTATAATTCGTCATCGGCCTTACGACGAGGGCGTTCCGGCCTTTTCGGAGGCGCGGCGATTTTCTCGCTCAGGTATCTTGTTCTGGGGTCCGCGTACCGGCTCTCGAACACGCTGATTCGCGCTGACGGGTCCAGCCTGAAGCGGTCGAGCGCTGCGGGCAGGTTTATGTCGGTGGACTCCAGCGTCTTCAGGTAGCCGACATAACCGAGCAGCGCGAGCCGCTGCACTTCGGAGCCGTAGCACCTGCACATGGCGAGCACGGTGATATGCTCGCGCTCGGTGAGCGGCCTGTCAGCGAAAGACAGCAGGGTCAGGCAGCTTTTCGTGATCATCACGTCTGGATGGAACTGCTCGATTCTCCGGTTTAGAAGCCGCCTGACGCTCTTTTCCATCGCTTTTTTTCTCCGGTTCAGAAGGCGCCTGGCGTTCCTGCGCATTATCGTCTCCGGGTCCAGCGGTTGGCGCGGCTTCGGGGCTGCGCGCGGCACCCGTCTTTCGCAGGGCGGTTCCATCATTATCGCGAAACTTAGCTGCCTCCCCAAATCAATCCCCTTTTAACTCCTATCCGGTATGTATATGATTGATATTATAAATGTTTATTCCGGTGTTCCATAATGTTCGATATAATAAGATGCGGCGCCGATGCCAAGGCGCACGGATTCGAGAGGCTGTTCAGCTCCGAGGAGGCCAATGCCAGGATAAGCGTCGTGGACAACGCGGAGAAGGCCGCAGAGCTCAAGAACAGGAAGGCGCTCCTCATGCTGAGAGACTGGAAGTTCGACGAAGGCGCGATAAAGGTCATAGCCGAGAAGAAAAAAGCATGCTTCCTCATAGACCTGTCCACCGTGATTGGCTCGCACGGCATGAGGCGGGCGGTGGAGATGTCCAAGCTGCGGAGCTTCCTGCGCCTGTGCGCCAAGCACGGCGCTTTTTACGCGTTCGCGAGCTTCTCCGAGAAGGAGGAGGACATCCGGAGCCCGGAGGAGCTCGAGCACATAATAATGCTGTTCGGATTGAACCGCGGGCAGGCGAAATTCTCGCTGAAGATGCTCGGGGAATACCTGGGATGATGCGGCACGCTCTCAGTTCCCGTTCCCTTGCGGGCCGTGCGCTCCCTGCCTTGGCTCGGCGCGCCTCTCACGCCAGTGCCTGTAGAGCGAGAGCACCCTCGCCAGGTTGTGCCCGCCGACGAACTCCTTGCCGCCGATGCCTGATATCTCTTCCAGGAACCATCCCGGGACTATGCCGACGCTTTGGGCCAGCATGAGCGAGCGCCTGGCCGACTCCCTGATTTCGTCCTGTGGCGTGGAGCAGAAATAGCGGATGTAATCGAGCGCGGATTCCATCGGTCTCATGGACGCGAGATTGCCGATGACCGCCAGCTCATCCTCTATCTCGCCCATGGCGCTGCCGCGGGACCCGGTCAGCGCCGCTAATGAATACCTGCCTATCAGCGAAAGCGTGCGGGCGGTATCGCCATACGCCATGGACGCCACGTACTGGATAGTCTCCGGCAGGAGGCTGAGCTCTCCGCATGCCCGCACCAGCTCGTCGCGTATCGAGCCGTTCAGGACTGCGACGACATGGCTGGTCTCGTCCTCGGCATAATGCTCCTTCATGCACAGATATGAGGAATGGTAATTCAGCGCGTTCAGCAGGAGCGCGAGGGTCGGGAGCCTGGGGCCGGACGAGAGGCTTTCGAGATAAGCGGGGTCTACGGTCTCCTTGCGCAGCTGCTGTGCTTCCCTGCTGGATTCCAGGGCAGATCCAACGGGGCCGAGCACATCGACCGAGGATTCTTCGGAATCCCGGAACCTGCAGTTCTCCACGATGCCCAGGGCATCCTTCATCAGAAAGGATACGTCGGTCACCGCCTCATGGCCGCTTATCAGCCAGGATACGCTGCCGGCATTGGAAAACATGGAGCCTATGAGAAGCGTGTTGCGCCCGGTGTCGTGTTTATCGAAGATGACGCCGTATGCCCTGTAATGGCCGGTATCCCCGTCCATGCCGCCGCTGCCCGCGTCCATAAGGAAACCGTTGTCCAGGAAAGCGCGGCACGCGTCCGGCACATTCTTGTCATCCGCCGGGCCTGCGGACATGAGCTTTGCGGCCACCGGGTCGCCGAGCTCGCGAAGTTTCGCGAGTATCCTGAACCGCTTCGCGGCGATCTCGCCCACCACGGTTCCCAGGCTCGCGCTGTCGAAGGACGGTGCCAGGATAATACTGGCGGAGGACGCCGCATGCTCGATAAACTCCGCCCTCTTGAGCGTCAGCTCGTCCAGGGGCTCGGCCCTGAGGAGCATCCGCCTCTCCAGCTCGCCGACCGGGCGCCTCCCGGCTTTCATCGTGGCCATGTCATTGCAGCCTCCTTTCCTGGTTCCCGCTTCTGTTCGTGGGCGTGGCCTCGGACTCGCGCTCCTCGTTCTCCCTGCGCGCAGCGTAGGCGGCGAGCGCCGTCGCCAGGTTCCCCCGATGTACGAACTGTTTCTCTTCCAGCTCAGATACCTCGGCTACGGTTTTCCTGAGCTCCGGCATCCGGCCGGCCGCCTTGATTATCGTCTTTCGCGCGCGGAGCCTCACGACGTCCTCGTCAAGGCAGCAGAGCGTTGCCAGGTACGTGATTGCGGATGTGTGCGCGAAGCCCGTTGTCAACGAGGCTATGTTCATCAGGTACGACTGCGCAGCGGCCAGGCCGACTCCGGCCTTGTTCAGGTTCTCGAGCACGTCCAGGCCTATGAGCGCGAGCGCCCTGGCCGTGTCACCGTACGCAATGGACATGGCATGCTCGACGTACCTGGGCATGCCGTTCAGCTGGGCGCAGCCCCGGACCATCTCGTCGCGTATGGTGCCGTTCGTCAACGACATCACGTAGGCGGACTCGTCTTGCGAGTGGTGCTTCCTCATGCGCATGTAATCGAAGCGCAGGCGCAGCGCTTTGAGCGCGAGCTCCAGGCCCTCCTTTCCGCCGACGCAGAGGAGCCGGGCGATGTGTCCGGGATCGGCATCGCTCCTGCGCAGCTGCGCGAGATCCGCGGCGGTGAACCGGACCCCTTCCATGTTGGCCTCCGTGCCGTACAAGTCGGATGGGATGGAATTGTAGGCGTCGACCTTCAGCATGGCGAGCATCAGCGGCTCGAACATGTCCACGATGAGCCCGCCGTCTGCCGTCTTCGATGTCGTCTGATCGCTGTTGTGGAGCATCGCGCCGACGCGGTACGCGGCGTTGCCCGCGTCGCAGCGGTCGAACACGATGCCGTAGACGCCGGATCGCGTGACCGCGACGCCACCTGGCGTTTCCATGAGCCCGATGCGGGCTTCCATCAGGAAGCCGTCCTCGAGGAACATAGGCCCGGTGGTATTCATCACCCGCGCGTCGTTGCGCAACGAGGCTGACAGCGCGACCGAGGCTATCGAGTCGCCAAGCCCAGCGAGCTCTCCGAGCAGCCTGACGGACGTATCGTGTTCGGCTTTGAGGACTTCCAGCTCTGCTTCGGCTGCGGCCCGGTCTCCGGACTTCGCCATGCACATGACCTTGGCACCCCGCGTGGCGCTGCTCATGAGATTCTCCGCGAACTCCGCGCGCTTGAGCGTTATCGGGTCCAGGCGTCCGGCCTTGAGGAGCATCCGCCTCTCCAGCTCGCAGCCCCAGCGCTCTTTCATCGCGCCCGCCATGTCAGTTCCCCCTCTTGTCCGCGTTCGGGCTCTCCGCGGTGTCTGCGTCAGGGGGCTGCCTGCGCTGCTCCGAAGCCTCCTCCCTGAGCCTGTAGACCTCGAGTATCCTTGGCAGGTTCTCCCGCGTCACGAACGCCTTCCCTCTTATGGAATCGAGCTCTGCCACCAGGGACTCGGGTAACGTGGGTTCGCCCCGGGTCGTTGAGATGAAGATGTTCCTGGCCTTTTCTCTGACCACCTCGTCGCTCACCATGCACATCCAGAACAGGGATGAGAGCGGGCTCTGGTTCGACATCCCCATCAGCAGGTTGCCGAGCGATGCGAATTGCCTCCTCGTTTTCTCGGCTTCGCCCTCGTCGCCGAAAGCGAGCTCCGCCAGCGCCTGCGTCCCGAGCTGGTAGAGCCCGCGGTAGGTGTCGCCGAACGCCATCGAGACCATGAAGTCGTATCCCAGGAGGCCGGATTGCGTCGCGCAGGCACGGACCAGCTCGTCCTGTATCATTGAATTGAGCGATGCGACGACGTGCTCGGTCTCGTCATCCGCATGCGCGCCCTTGGCCGTCATGTAGTTGAAATGGTAGTGCAGGACCTCCAGCATGCTCTCGAACGCGCTGTCGCCACCGGCGCTGATGAGCCGCGTGAGGAACCTGGGGTCCGGCGCATCGGTGCGCACGTACCGCCTCATGTCATCAGGGCTTATCCTTGCCGCCATCGCGCCGACCCTGGTGCCTTCGGTGGTGAAGCAGTTCATCTCGCCGAAGTCGCACTTCCGTGTCCTGAAGGCCTCCACGTTCTCGATCGATTCCATGAGAAGGAAATGCGTGTCCAGCGTCAGCCCAACCCCCAGCGTCGCGGCCTCCCATGAGACCCTGACGTCGTTGTCGAGCATCGCGCCGATGTTGACGGCCCTCTGGCCCGTGCGGCATTTATCGAACAGTATCCCGTACGCGGCGTGCCCGAATTTCACGCCCATGCCCCCGGGCCTCGGGACGATTGTGATGCCGTGGTCAATGAGGAACCCGCCGTTCGCGAGCATGGCGCCGATGTCCGGCACTTCGGCCTGCGTGGCCAGCGCCATGGCCCGCTGAGCGACCGTATCGCCCATCCGCGAGAGCTCCTCGACCGTCCTGGTGATCTTCTCCATGGATGGCGCCTTGGCGGGCCCCTTCCTGCCCTGCGCCCTGGCCGCGGCCACCAGCATCTCGCGGCTCGCTGGTATGAAATGCCTCGCCAGCTCCGCGCGCTTGAGCGTTATCTGGTCGAGCGGCTCGGCCATCGCGAAGAGCCTCTGCCTGAGGCCGTCCGATGGCTTGGGTTGCGCCTTGGCTTTATGAACTGTCATGGATGTGCCTCTGCTGATAGGCATCTTATGTCCAGAACTGCTTTAAAAGCTACTGTTTTTTACATTTTTAGCAACCAAAGCCACGGACCCGCGTTCCCCAGAGGGATGGACTGGCGAGGCCCTCCTTCAAGAGAAAGCAGGATCAGAGGAACTTGCTCATCACGCTGAGGGTACGTTTCCCTCCCCATTGCCTCTCCAGGCGCGCTTCCTCCGCGTATCCCTTTCTCTTGTAGAATCCGTAGGCTTTTGAGGATGGGAAGGTCCACAGCCAGATTTTCCTGCATTTGTGCCTCTTGGCCGCGGCCTCGCATCTTCCGAGTAGCATGGAGCCTGCTCCGGCCCCGCGGCGGTCTTTGGCCACTATGAAGGCCCCTATCTTGGCCACGTTGCGGCCTATGTGCAGGGACGCCACCCCGACGGTCTTCCCGTCCTCCACGGCCTTGAAGAACAGCTTCTTTTCCCTGATGGAGAAGGTCAGGTACTCGTCCCGCCCTTCCTTGCCGAAGAACTCGCCGAAATAGCGCTCGAACTCCCTGTCCGCGAAGCGCTGGTAGGCCCACTTGGACGACGTCTTGACTTCCATGGACAAAGAAGGTGGCGGCAAACTATAAATATCATTGTTTTTGGCGATGCGCCCGCTTTTTAAATTGTTTTAATTAGTATATTAGTGTGAATACTAAACAGGGACTCCCGGAGGCGCGCGCGTCGCTGCTTTCGACGTTTCGCGCGGCGTCCGAGGACAATACCGCCCGGTCCGCGATAAGGGCGCACCGCCTGCGCAGGCTGCACGAGCCCACTGTGGAGGAGATAGGCGCCTACAGGAAGAGCGGCGGCAAGGCCAATATCTACCAGGTGTGCGCCGAGTCGCTCCTGCGCCTGCGGGGCATGCCCATGGCGAAAGGCAAGATAGAGAGGGCGCTCTTCGCTGAAGAGGTGGAGAGGCTGCTCTGCAACAGCGCAGAAACGAAGGACACGGAGCACAAGGAGAGGTTCGGCGAGCTCGCGCACTCGTTCTCCCGCCTCATCGCGGTGCATTACGAGGACGAGTACGGGAGGCAACCCGGGCGGCTGGACGGGGAGCTCAAGATGATCCTGCCTTACCTGGCCAAACACCTTATGGCCGAGCTGGAGCTGTGCATGGAGGCGAGATTCGCGCGGCCCGCGAGCAACCTGTGCAAGGTCTCGTTCTTCGACATCCAAGCCAAGCTCGACATGCTCGGAAGCCATCCTGAGAGGATAGTGAAGGCCAATGACAGGAGCATCATCGACGCCGCCATGAACGGCGTGAACCTAAGGCTCGCGGACACTCTCGCAGCTGGGGCGAAGGCCAAGCTCGACATGCTGGAGGCCCATCCTCTGAAGGCAGTGAGGATCAATGCCAGGAGCATCCTCAATGCCGCGCTGATAAGGGGGACCCTGAGGCTCGCGGACACTCTCGCCGCCGGAGCTGCCGAAGCCCTCAGGAAGATGGAGAAGCGGCTCGGGGTGGGAATGGCCAAAACGCCGTTTTCCGAGATGCTCGCATCCGGCACCCTGGACGTGGACGCGTTCCTCAAGAGGGACACCTGAGAAGAAAAATGACATTTCGCGTAATGAATTCGGATGGATATTTACGACGCGCGAGTGTGCCCGGAAACGCGTAAAGACCCGGGAGCAACCGTTCAATATATATTATTAATATCGTTTCGTCATCAGTATCATGATGGTTTCTAATGTGATTGTGGCGGGCGTAGTCATAGTTGCAATTCTGCTCGTATTATTCTACCTCTCGCCTTACTCTGACATTGATCATGTAGACTGCATTACGCCAACGAACGTGCCGAACCCTGCCGGAGCGGAACTCTCGCCCTTCTGTGGTGTCGAAGTTGTCCCGTTCCCTGAGTCCCTTTTCATTCCGCCATTCCCATTCAGGTCCAGAGATTCAGAATTCGTCGATTTTTGTAGGAGGAACATACCTACTGTCGAGGATTCGTGCAACGTTACGGTAACAAAAACGATGATTGAGACCTTAAGCAGCGTAGATGACGAGTATTCGTGCGTATACTTTGTTAATAATTATACCTCGACAATATCGCTTGACAAATTTGCGGAACCGCTAACGCCCCAAGACACCCAAGCGATAACATTATTCAATTTGGATATGATATACCTGAAGGGTTTTGCGGTCAGCATCACTTCCGGGCCATTTGATTACGATTCATCTTGGGCCCCGTTGGATTATCAAAACTGTACGGATTTGAAGACGCGATTGCGTTAATAACCCAATTTACCTTTTATGGATGTTAGAGTGAAAGCATTTTGAGTGCAATGCCGGCCGGTTTCTAGCCGCTTATCTTCTTCACGAAGATATTCCGCCCATCGAAGCTATATGCGAGTTTGGTGCCATCCGGGGACCAGTCAAAGAGGTCTGTGTTGTCGGTCGCCTCGCCTCCCTGGTCGGAGAAGACGAGCGTGCGGTTATCAAGGTCTATCACCGCAATGAACCCTCCTACGCATACCTGGGGTCCAGCCGATTCCGGGCATGCGGATTCCGAAAGGGTTCCACCCACAGCCACGTATCGGCCATCCGGGGAGGCTTCGATCTGATCCAACGAGCAGTCATATCCGAAAATCGCTTCGCAATCGAACGAATACAGCGTTTTCGCGGGGGCAGACTGGTTGAACGGATCGAGAGAGATCACGCTGGAAGTCCAGGGCGAGTCTGGCGAGGATCCATACAGCATCAGCATGTCACTATCGTTTATCCACTCGAAATTGTCCGCACGGTAATCTGAGAAATTGCCCAGCTGGTCGAAGCCGGGGATTGAATAGATGGTCATCGTAGAATCGGCGCCGAAGAGGCGGTCATAGACCAAAACACCCAGATACCTCCCATCCGGGCTGAATTTGGTTATCGGGAGGTCATATGTGCTGAAGTTTCGGATCACGGACAGGTTATCCATGTTGATGATGTAGAATCCATATCCGATCGTGAGATTGTTGATGTCCTGTGCATTATTGGAATTAGAAAACGATAAAGCGAGAAATCTTGAATCATTGGAGAGGGCCAGTGCAGGGACATCATCTGAGAACTGATTGATCGACATCGATGTGTTTGCTTCGATAACGCCATTGTTCCAGATTGTGAGCAAGAAATCCGAGCCGTTGCACGAATATTCTTTCTCGTAGTCGGAAACCACGGTGCTATTGTCCGACCAGACGAAATCGCCCATCTGGTAGCAGTTTATTCCTCCGAACGAACCTGCTGGGGCGAGGTTTTGGTTGTAGAGCGAGACACCCTGGGTGCTGCCCAGGGAAATCTGGCCGGAAGGCGAGTATCTTAATCTGAGATTCCGGGCGATCTCCCCGCCCCTTGGTGATGTGGAAGTCGAGAGGCACCCGGCCAGAATTAGGAATGCGCATACGAAAAGGACTGCTTTCATGAGGGGATATGGATTCGTATCCTCTTTTATTGTTACCCGTTTCGTTCGTACAGGGATCCTGTCGATGAATTTTCCATACAAGACTATTGGTAACTACTAAGGATACTAGTGCAATTAGTTATACTGGCATTAAGGCATTGTGGACATTCGTCCCTGCAATCGATTGCATAATGGTTTTCGCAGAGTTGAGTTCCGTTCGAATCGAAGTAATACTCGTTTATTTCGGAAGTCGCATACGCGCTAGTAACATCGAAGATATCGGTGTTTTCCAGTTTGCAGGCATACAAATAGTAATACGTTGCCCCCAAGATGGACGTGCTTTTTATTGAAAAATACTTGTTATATACTTCTGGCGGAACGCCTTTGGACTTGGCAGCGTTGTAATCCGGGAAATAAAGAACGTAACTCGCTACGATAATGACTGCGATGATAAAAATCGCAATAAGAAATACCTGGAAGATCTTTTTGTTCATATCCCACTCTAGAAACTTGTATTTTTTTAATCCAGCCGGTATATTCCGGCTGTCTTGGCCGGAATAGCGATCCGTTCACGACCCGGACCGTTCCTTATCAATTCCGGAAGGTTCTCGAACGCTTGCGCCAGGAGCATGCCTTATTTAACATTAACGTGCTAATACTATCATGGTGGGTAAGAAGGCACTTGCGGTAGGCATTGCCATAGTCGTAATCTTACTCGTATTGTTCTACCTCTCGCCTTTTTCTAAATTTGATTTCAATCAGTGTTATACCCCGCAAAATATGTCGAATTCCCGCGAAGGAGAACTTATGCCGACTTGTGGGAATTTGGTATTTCCATTCCCCGCATCCGTTCTTCTTCCGCCCTTTCCATTCAGGTCCAGGGATTCTGAATTCATTGATTTTTGCAGAAGGAACATACCTACCATCGAGAATTCATGCAATGTAACCGTAGATACAACCCTGATCGAGACTTTAAGCAATGAAGATGATGAATACGCGTGTACTTATATTTTCAATAATCCCAGATCATATATTTCGCTTAAAAAATTTGTGGAACCACTGACACCCCAAGAAACCGACGAGATAGGTACGTACAATCTGAATATGATATACCTAAAGGATTTTGCAGTGAGCATATCCTCTGGGCCATTTGATTATGCCCCGTCTGTACCGAAATTCGATTATAAGAACTGCGCGGACTTGAAAGCGCGATTGCGCTAATAACCCAATTTACCTTTTATGGAGGTTAAAGTGGAACGCCCAGTTTGCGATAATAACGAATCGTAAGTAAATGGTGCATACCCATCTGCGCCTCCTTTCCGTACGGCGGCAATGTCAGATGTTAAATCATTTATAAGTCCGTTCATTTGCGGGGCAACCCAACCTCGAACGCAAGCAACCATTTTTTTAGTCGGGTAAGCAGTTTTGAGTGTGGCAATATAATTACCCATATCTTCAGAAGTTCCGCCTTTCCCAGCATAACTATACGCCATTGGCATGATTATATCAACCTGAGCAGACACTTTGTCCTGCCCAACTCCGCTCATAACACCAACGGAAGCGAATACGTCGGCTGATAGCGTTTTATTCGGGAATGCCGTCTTGACCATCTTTACAAATGTTTCAACCGCGCTTGAATCATAATTCCAGATGCTAAGTTTGGCGATATTTGGCGGTGTACTTGAATCATGTATGAGTTGAATAGGACCACCTGGTGTAGATACTTCGAAGACATCTTCAGGTTGCGGGTATCTTATATAATCCAGATTGATTCCGTATAAGCCGGGATAGGCACTCGTGATTTCGGTCAGAATTGCCAATTCCTGGTTTCTTACATCGCTACTTTTAGGGTCTGCAAACAAATGGCTCGTATAACTGGCATCCCATAACGGAATGCCTTTGCTGTCAAGGAAACCGTCAAGCTTATCAGCCCCTGGGATGCTAAGTGGGATATTGTTTAGACTGAATTTCAACTTTCCCGTCACTCCCTGAATCTGTGCTGCATACGGATCCTGGAACACCGGGAACCATGCGTGGAACCTAATCGTTTTGTTCCCATAAACTTGTTTGCAAACGGACATTATGCTGCCATTAGGGTCGAAACGGGCTTTTTGGGCGCTAGTAATTATCGGACTGACTCTCCCGCTGTATGCGCTACTTGGATAAAGCAATTGCCCGTAAGCCCCGCATTGAGGCGCATGCAGTTGGTCGTCAACTTTGAACGGAAGGAAGATATCAGTGACCCCGGCGTTCATCAGGTCCTGGCAGGCCGCTTTTAAGGTCCCGCCACCCACCAGGGTCTGTAGTTTTGTCAGGTCGATGGGGAATCTCCGCGGGGATAGGCTGGGATCAAAGACTGGTCCTTTGCAAGCCGGGAAGGAGAACATCCCGAATTGGTTCTGCATAGGGAACATGGTGGGATCGTAGAACGACCCGGGGCAAGGCCTTATGAAGACCCCCTTTACAATGTTACTAACTGGTCTGCATGTTCCGGTATCTAAAGTATATCCCGTATCTCCAAGATCGGGTAACTCCGAATTGCTAAGCCAAGTCTTATTGACGAGCGCCACAATTTCCGTATTCGGGGCGCTAAAAAAAGCTGTGTAATCAGGTGCATGACCCAAATTCTGGGTCTGGCCTTCGTATTGATTTGCTCCGGGAACGTTAGGGTTGGGTTTAAGCGTTTTATTGTTGAATTCATTGTTGGAGTAGGGGTGATTGCTGCTCAAGGAAACGCTTTGAGGCGGAGAACCTGCCCCAAAACCTACAGCCAGCTCAAGAGTGTACTCTGAATGATTTAACCTTAGCGGTTCAGATTGTGACAGAGGACTGGCGGCATAGGTTTCAGCTTGCATGGAACAAGTGTATTTCTTTGATACGGCAGTAACTGATCCACTCACAGCAGCATCAGGTTGATCCGCCTTGACCCGGTCCACCAGCGGTTTGGTTCCGAAAAAAGACACCGCGACCGCGATAGCCACGAGCGTTCTTTTTATCGTTCTTTTCGTGGATTCCATCATCGCCATAGATAAGTATATGTGGCGACAAGTATTAAAATGTTGTGATAATAGGTGAATTTACATATATTCATGCAAAAAAATGTGGGATTACACGGAAGTTCTGCCATTTTGTCAAAGCTTCTATAAATGGCGTGTCGGACTTGGCGCGGGCCGGAAAATCGGTGGTTTCGTGACATTCAAACTTTACAATGCGCAAAATCGTAAACTTTCATGCATCAAGGTCAGGTTCGTGCCGTTGTGGAAATGGCTGGGCGAATGATAAAAAAGCAGATCCGGGGGCCCGGCCGCATGAAAAAAGCATCAAATCTGCGCGGTCGGCGTGGTGACTTCCTTCGAGAGGATGTCCTTGCCCGTGAGCATGGTATAGGCCTGCAGGTACCTCTTGCTCGTGTTCTCTATCACTTCGGCGGGCAGGGCGGGCGGCGGCGGGCTCTTGTCCCAGCCGGTCTTCTCAAGGTAGTCGCGCACGAACTGCTTGTCCAGGCTCACGAGGTTCCCCTTCTCGTACTCGTCGCGGAGCCAGTACCTGCTCGAGTCCGGCGTCAATATCTCGTCTATGAGTATGGTCTGCTTGTGGCCGGTCGCGTCCAGTATGCTGCCGAACTCCAGCTTGGTGTCCGCCAGGACGAGGCCGGACTTGCGCGCATGGGATTTGCCGAACGCGTATATCTCCATGCTCTTCTTCCTGATGAAGTCGTAGGTGTCCGCTCCCACGAGCTTCCTCGCCGCGTCCTCGGTGATGTTCTCGTCGTGGCCCTTCTCGGCCTTGGTGGACGGGGTGAATACCGGGTGCGGGAGCTCGCTCCCGTTCTTCAATCCTTTCGGCAGCTCGATGCCGCAGACCTTGCCGCCCTTCTCGTACTCCTTCCATGCTGAGCCGGTCAGGTAGCCGCGCACCACGCATTCGAGCTGCACCGGCTCGGCCCTGGAGACTATCATGCTGCGCTTCTCCAGGAACGCGGGAAGCTTCGCTGGTATCGCGTTGGTGATGAAGTGGTTCTTGACGATGTCGCTCGTGAGCTTGAACCAGAATATCGACAGAGAGTTGAGCACCGCGCCCTTGTACGGGATCCCTTCCTTGAACACGACGTCGAAGGCGCTCAGGCGGTCGCTCGCGACCATGAGCAGGTTGTTGTCCAGCTGGTAGGTGTCGCGCACCTTCCCCTTCTTCACGAGATTAAGATCCAGTTTAGTGTCGGTGATTACGTCCATCTTTATCGAGCCTTCATTCCCTTCATTATGCGCACGAGCTCCGCGTACATCGCCATGCTGAGCACCGGCCTCCCGAACGCCTCCCTATCATCCGCCAGCCGCGGGCACGCGGTGACGACATAACACTCAAACGACATAAAATTATTTAAAGCTGATGCCGAGATTTCGTTTGAAACGAGTATTTCGGCCCTCTTCCCGAGCGCTTCGAGCTCTTTTTTTATTTTTTCCGCGAGCGGAAGGTTGTATTGCCCGATCTTCGTGCTCACCAGGATGCCGAACGCCCCCGCGTCCACTGCCGCGAGTATCGCGCCCCTCCTCCTTTTCCTCAATCGTTCTATCTCGTCGTTTATCTGCCTTGTCTGCCCGGATTTGGGGTGTATCACGAAGACCGGCTTGTCGATGTCTATCGCTAAAGCGTGGAAGTTCCCGTCGCCCACGAAGACCACCGCGTCCGCCTTGCTTGCGGCGTTCGTCACCGCGCCAGCGTCGCATCCGAGCACCTGGCCCTCGTACGCGGCGAGCGTGCCTTTGGACATGTGGACCTCCTTGCCTGCCTGCTCCAGGATCCTCTTCATCGCATCCAGCTGATGGACGTGCTGGACCGTGGTGGCCAGGGCGACGGACCTGGGATCCAGCTGTTTCACCGCCTTCCCGAAATTCGCCAAATCGACGTCTATCTTCCATTCCACGTATTCCACTTCGATCGGGAGCTTCGTCCTTACGAAGCGGGCGTGGCCGAAATGGATTATCCTGTCCGCGTTCACCGCCTTCGCCTCGTCCAGGGCGAGGTCGCACGCGCCGTAGCAGGAGGAGCCGGAGAGGAACACCTGGTGGCCCTCTTTCTCGTATTTCTCAGCGTATTCGACGGCCTCTTTCTTCAGACCCTCTGGAAATTGCAAAAGGAGTCTCATGGTGGTTCAGCCAGGACGGATTAGTTTTTCGCTTGTTTCTTGGGTTGCGCTGAAGCGGCGAATCTCGCGGGGTCGGCTGCGACCTTATCCAGTATGAGTTTTATGTAATCCTGCAAGCCCGCCGTGTCTCCGGTCTTGGCCGCCCTTTCCTTCTGGTCTTCGAATTTGTTGGGTACGATGTCAGGGCTGATGGCCGAGCCGCGCTTCTCGTATTCCGCTACCTTCGCGTACGCGGCGCGTATCCGCTCTGCGGTCGGCTTCGGGGCCTTGGCTTTCACGGCTTTGGGCGCCTTGAGCGCGGCCGCCCCGCCTAAAGGCGACGGGGTGTCGACCTCCTTTTCCGGCGCTTTCCCCTGCTCTACGCGTTGCTGGCCGACCGCGGCTTCGGTCAAGGCAGCCGGGGTCGTGCCCACGCTCTTGGCCAGGAACTCGTTCATGTCATTGACCTGGGATCCGGAGAGCTTCGGCTTCTCCTCCTTTTCCTCGGCGCGCGCGGCTGCCGGCTCCTTCTCGTGGTGCTCGGTGCCCTTGTCTCGCGCTTTCCTCGCAGCCTCCTCCGCGATCTCGTAGAGGTCGTAATTGACGGCGAGCATGAAGTTCTGCGCGACCTGCCTCTCCATGGCTGTGAAGCCGGGGGCGACAGACCCTTTGACATCCTTGAGCGAGAGGAACGATGTGAATCCGGCGAGGCGGGCGGCTTCCCGAATTGTTTCTCCATATCTCCTGAGTACCTCTTCGCGTGTTATACTTTGAGTTTCAGCAGCATACTCAACCAACCGTTTTTGAGAATCCAACTCATTCGCAGGTTGCAAGCCAAGTCCTGCTCGTATTTTGTTGTTCTCTTTGTGGTACATTTCCAATGCTGTTCCTGCTCTTTCGCTGTCACCAGCGACCAATGCTTTAGTACCTTCCACGGCTAGCATTGTTTCGTTAGCACTATTTTGATTATAGAGAATATTAACCTGCTCAAAGACTGTTCTGACAAGAACCTTTGACCCCATCTCACTTCCAACAACATGATACGCAGCAAGTTCCCTTGCGCATGCTGCAGCTCCGTCATGTTGACCAAGATGCGGTTCGATATGTTTCCAGTTCTCATTCAGGAATTTTTTCTGTTCTGAATTGAGTATGGGTGACTGTAATAACATTTCGTGCGTATCGGTTTTGGCGTGAACTGCGATTCGACTAGCGACTAGAGGAGTTAAAGAAGCGGATGCTCCTTTGGCTACAAATTCGTCCGGTTGTTCGACTTGCTTTCCTGCCATAGAATAAAAATAGAAAAGATATTTTATTAAGTTACCTGTTGGCCGACAATTTGGCTATTTTTGTATCATCTTGTATACGTCGGTATGCTTGACCAGTAGATACATCGTTAGACTCTTTTCTATACCTAAGCCCGAGAAGTGGGAGACCCGCTTTAAGGTCTGAGCTGTCATTTGGCTTTGGTTTTTCATCGACGAAAGTAACCCATGCTGTAGCCCCCGCATCGTCAACGTCAACCATTATTTTTGCTAATGGATTATCCTTGGGTTTACGACCTTCAGCTGCGCATGCTTCGACGTAGTAGTCATAGAGCTTCTGGAGGCTTATGTCAACTTCAACGTTATCCCCATTTCGGTTATTTGGATCTTTAGGGTAAGTGATAATCAGTTTTTTCTCCTTTGTGTTGGCGTCAGTAAATGCGTATACTCCAATGTATACTCCTTTATCGCCGTTGGTTAAAACTCGTGAACCTCCGTCATCAGCATAGCTTACTGGATATTTCGATCCCACGAGTGCATCCAATTTTCTTAGCGCCTCCAGCGAAAACGTCTTGAGCTCGCTAACCCCCTGAGCGTGGGCTATGCCTTCTGAAAGGCCCAAGTATTTGAGAACACTAGAAGCTGACTTAGGCAAACGAGTAGTTAGTCCCAAAGCAGCGGCTGTTACGAACAGCATCTGTCTCCGGTTCAAACCCTTACTTTCATCCATATACTCCCCCGGACTATATACGCACATTCAGACTATTTAAACCTACCGAACGCGTTCGGTGCCACGACTGAGAAAAAACGACCCGAACGCGGGTTTTTAGGTGGTTGGAGATGAATGCCGCGTGGGACTACGACAAAGGACGTAATGAAGAGTACTGACTGTGTAAAATAAAATTTGAAGATTTTGATTTTTATAACGTCTCAAGACGACGAAATTTACGAAACGAATACTTTTTTCCACAAATACTACCGTTTAAATAATTTACTAATCATTATATGATTGTGGGAATAACACGAGTAAAACGATTACCAAGGACAATGCAACTAGTCATGTCGGGACTGTTAGCGCTAAAGCTTTCAGGTTGTGCACCTCTTCCCGAGCCAGCGTACCCCAAAAATGTGCCGAACGAAATGACCACGAGCAGCATTATCAAAACGCTAAAAAAAGGAGGAGATTACGAAGCGTATGATCGTGCTCTCAGAGATCTAGCTAGTATGGGAACCCCTGCAGTTTCAGCAGTAGTTTCTGCACTTATTGAAACCTTAGGGAATAACGATACAAACACACGAAGTCGTGCTACTCTTGCACTTGTAGATATTGGAATGG
The DNA here is from genome assembly GCA_963714085.1 of uncultured Microcaldota archaeon. GTDB lineage: Archaea > Micrarchaeota > Micrarchaeia > Anstonellales > Bilamarchaeaceae > CAILMQ01. The sequence goes on from OY970229.1 coordinate 221,715, forward strand.
CTGCAGTTCCTGAACTTATCAAAGCGCTGGGAGACGGAAGGGCATTTGTGCTAGAAAATTCTGCTGAAGCGATTGGAGAGATTGCAAAAAGGAATCCAAACAATAGCGACATTAAAAATGCAATTCCTGCGCTAATAGAAACCTTCGTACATAAAGATTGGAATGTAAAACGTGCGGCTGCCAAGGCACTTTGCAATATTGATGAAAACAGCCGTTACATTAATCAAACTGTGAAAGTTGATTTTGCAAAGGTTGTTCCAGTTTTGATTGAGATTTTGGATAAGGGAGATACGGATCTGAGAAAAGCTGCTGCATTTGCAGTGAAAAGTATTGCCAAAGCGGGACGGGAAGACGCTGAGTTCATAAAGGCAGTTCCTAAGCTGATTGAAAAGCTGATGGATGAAAATGAACACGTGCAGATGAACGTTGCCTTTGCACTTGGAGATATTAAAGATGTACGAGCCATTCCTAAACTAATTGAAAGATTGTCTGACAAAAAATCAAATGCCCAGCCGACTTTTGCTATAGTGCTCGGGGAGATTAAAGACGTACGTGCTCTTCCTGCACTGATTAATGCGCTGAAGGATACAGATGAGATAGTACAATTGGATGCTGCCGAAGCGATTGGCGAAATCGGTAAAGCGAATCCAGGAAATGCCGAAGTTGTGAAAGCTATTCCTGCACTAGTTAAGATGTTAACGAGCATGCATTCCGAAGTGCAAAAGACTGCTGCTAAATCGAAGGATAAACATGAAGTAGTACAATTTGAAGCTGCCAGAGCCCTTGGAAATATAGGTGAAGCGAATCCAGGAAATGCCGAAGTTGTGAAAGCTATTCCTGCACTAGTTAAGATGTTAAAGAATGTAAATCCTGACTTGCGAAAGACTGCGGCCAGATCACTTGGAATGATTGCCATGGCGGGCCTAACGGATCCTAAAATCATAGTTTCTGTTGATCTAGGAATGGATGTGAGAAGCACTGCATTTATAGAAGCTGTTTCTGCACTAATCGAAGCGATGGCGTACGGGGGTGAGGAGGTACAAGCAAGTGCTGCTCTGGCATTCATAGAGATTGAAAATTTACTTAGTATCCGTACGGTGGTGGAGGCAGTGAGTGATGGAGGCACAGAAAAGGACAAAGACGAGCTATTTGAACGAACCATAAACACACGTGTCGTCTCTCTGCTGATGGAAGCGCTAGAGAACGGAAATGAGACCGCCCGAGCGGGTGCTAGTTGGATGCTTGGAATGGCTAACAAAATGCCTTGGCATTTCGATTTTACGAAAGCAGTTCCTTTATTGGTTGAAAGTCTGAATGATAAAAGTTGGAAGGTACAATTAAATGCCATAGGGGCACTTGGGAAGCTTGCAGCAAAGAATCATAATAATAACGAGTTTGTGAAAGCCGTTCCTGCATCGGTTAAAATGCTCGGTAGCGAATTTGAAGAAATACGGTTAAATGCCATTTTTTTGCTTGGAAAGATTGCAGAAGCGAATCCTGGAAATGCTGAGATTTTAAATGCGGTTCCTACGCTTATTAAAAAACGAAATGATAAAGTTGTGAGCATACGAAGGAACATAGTTCTGGTGCTTGGAAAAATCAGAGACCCGCGTGCATTGCAAGCCCTCAAAGAACTAAGTGAAAACGATACAGATCAAAGTGTAAGACAAGCCGCAGCAGATGCAGTAGGGGCGATGTCTAAAGAATAAAGGCGATTTAAGCGCTTACATGCTCCGTTTATTCTCAAGTCTTATATCAGCAGGGGTTCTCCAGACACAAAATCACCAGTTTTGTCTTGAAAACATCCAGACTGGGCTTTGCACCTAAAGTCAAGAACCTGCACCTAAAGTCGCCTAAACGACGGACTTAAAATGCAACGCTTCCAGACTGCAAACCCTTTTAATTCAAAACAAGCTAACTATCGATGGGGGTAATGGTGAAAAAGGACGAAAAGCTAGCTAGCGAAGCAAAACCGCTCAAGACGAAGGTTCCCAATCGTCCATCCCGTCCCAGCGGGAAAATACCCGAAAAAATGCTAAACAGGATGTCCATCGGATTCGACAGGTCGTTTATCACCAACACGATGAGCGCCGGCGAGGCCATACAAGACCTCCACAGCAGGGTGAACCCGAAGACCGCAAGATGGCACAAATCCCAGGATTTCATCCCCCATATCGTATACACCATCGCAGTCCTGATACTATACCTCATCGTGATCGCCCCCATGTGGATGACGGTCTCCGTTCTCTTCGGAGTGATTTACGGATCCATGAGCATGATAGCACTAGGTCTCTTCGGGGTCCTGGTAGTCGCCCCAATATTCCTTCTCACACTGCGGGGACGTTATTACGACAGCTTAAGGCCAGGTAATTCCGAAAGAGCTCCTTGGTATGCCATCATACCAATCATAATCCTTTTGGGCCTTCTTGTTTACCATGCGGAATTCGGGCTGAAAACGCTCGCGGACGTAGTGGTGGTGATACTGCTCCTCACCCACTGGATGACACCATATCCGCTCTTCATGGGATCGTGGATACTCGGATGGGTCGTGATTATCGCGTGCCTGGGAATCTACATAAAGCGCGTCTACTTCAGCAAGCCCAAGAGGGCCAGAGGCATAAGCCTGGGAACCGCGTACCAGCATTACGTCAACACGCTCCGCTATTCGTCAGCGGTCGGGCCGCTGGAGATCCCGAAGGACAAGCCGGAGGTGGCTGGCGAGACGAAAGAGTTCGTCCTGGATTACGCCGGACAACCCAACCCGCACGCATTGATTCTCGGCGGCTCGGGCTCTGGCAAGACTACGACGCTGCGCGCTTTCCTAGTGAGAGCATCGCTGGAGTACAACATGAAGTTTTTGATAATAGACTGGAACGGGGAGAGTGAGGGCTGGGCCCAGAACATAAACGCCACGGTCTGGAAGGCGGGGAAGCATTTCAAGATAAACCCGTTCCTGCTGCGGGGCTCGAGCGAGGCGGACAGGGCGAGCAGCATAGCCGAGCTATTCCAGTTCGGCGCGCACCTGACGCCCCTGCAGTCGAACATGATAAGGAACATAGTCATGGCCCATTACCAGGCCAAGGAGACGCCCCTGCTGGTCGACATCTGGAAGGACATCAACCGCATATGCAAGGACTGGAAGCAGACCAGAGAGCAGAGGCAGTACGCCAACTGGATAGACCAGCGCTTGAGGTCCGTGCAGCGCGCGTTCGGAACCGAGCCTGAGGAGTTCTGGGACAATGTGCTCAGCCGGAACAACATAATCAGCCTGACCGGGCTGAACGAGTGGGAGAAGAGCATAATCGCGTACTCCGTCTTCCAGAGGATCGTGGAGCTATTCAACGCGCAGCCGGAGCAGAACAGAAGCGTCCGGCTGCTGGTAGTCCTAGACGACGCCTGGTCCGTGCTCCAGCCGCAGAAGCAGGAGGACCAGGTGTTCGAGTCGCTGCCCAGCCAGGTGGTCAGGCTGGGGAGGAAGTACGGGTTCGGAATGGTCGTGAGCACGCAAGAGATGGGCGATCTGCCGCAGCCGTTCGTGAACTCCAGCGCCATAAAGGTCATACACAACTACCGGGACGTGGACTTCCTGCGCAAGGCGAGGAGCGCGTTCGGCCTGGGGGAGCTGGAGACTGCCTACCTCCAGACCGCCGCCACTGGCGAGGGGTTCGTGTTCGACCAGCTGCGCGCGCAGAACGGCCAGAGCTTCGCGGATTACGTCAAGGTCCGTCCGCTCGATGAGTTTGAACTGCAGAGGATGAGGGGGAAGGAGACCGCGTTCATGCCTGAGATGCTCAGCGAACCGGAGATGGTTATCGACCTGGCGGCTTTCGGTCCTGGACGGGGCGAAGCGAAAACGAAGAAGTTGCATTGGCCGCCGCCCATGGACAGGCCGACGCCCCCCATGTTCGCCGGATTGCTGGCGATTTACAACAACAAGGGAAAAACGAAGTCCGAATTGGCAAAGATAATCAAAGAAGGCGGCATAGTGACGAGCCACCCTACGATTTATGGGTTCGCTGGGAGCCCGGGCATATTCGAGATATTGGTGAAGCTGGGTTTCGCGGTGCAGGACAACGATATTTTCACACTGACGGATAAGGGTCTCAAATGGGTCGACCCGGAGCGGATCCTCGACACCGACCGGCTGAGGGTAGGCGGCAGCCTGCACGAGCAGACTCTGGTGCAGACGATCAAGGAATTGCACGCGAAGAACCTGCTGGTCGTAGTCCCGCTGCCTGAGAAGGTCGATGAATCCGGGTTGGCGGACAGCGTCGACCTGATGGCTTATCCATTCGACGAGAAGAGGAAGGCCCTGTGGAAGGACGATATGAGGAGGGGCTACGAGATACAGACAGGCGCCCTCAACAGGGTGATAGTGGACCATGCCAAGAATGCGGAGAAATACGGCGTTCCGCTGACGTGGGTGTCCTGGGACCAGGGCGTGCTGGACGCAATAAGGAAGATACGCGGTGAAAAAGACATGTATATGTTAGTCCGGATATGACGCGTCAGCCGAGGCCAAAGGACGATGCGTGGTGAAGTTTACCGAGCTGAAGGAGATCGCCGCTAAGTCGTGAGGTATTTCCATGGGGTTTATCATCGAAACAACTTGCAATGATTGCAAGGAGATATTCGAGCTATGGGACGGCGGAGGCCGTCGCTTCATTGCTATCCATTGCGATACTTGCGGAAGCAAAAAAGCAATGATGCTCGCAGATCTCAGGGAAAAAGGCATCGACTACCGAGACAAAAAAACTATCGAAGAACTTGCCGGGAAGTGCGAGTGCGGAGGTTCATTCAGATTCAATACCCCCAATCGATGCCCGAAGTGCAGATCGACGAATATAACCTTAGGGAAGCAGTTGGGCACATTCAGTTAGGAACTATCCGTGATTTTTAACCTTTACGGTCAAGAACGAGTTATAAGGGCGATTGATCCTGGGCAGGCGATTCAATATGAGAAGGCGCTGGCCGGAGTCAGGGGCGTCGCCGTGGTGAAGTTCACGGGTTGGTGAATTTGGATGCAACGTTATTGTCCTATCCATAGGACAAGATTCGCATATTTTGTTCTACCAATAGGACAAGATTCGCATATTTTGTTCTACCAATAGGACAAGATTCGCATATTTTGTTCTACCAATAGGACAAGATTCGCATATTTTGTTCTACCAATAGAACAGCACGGATGAGCCCGTCGCCCGCGAGTCGGCGCTCGCGCTAGGGGTCGATGAAAAAGAAAAATGCTGTCTCTTGAAGGACGGCAAGATGATAGGATGAACTGAGTTTTTTGCGATAGCAATAGGCCTTTAGTAACCACCGGCTGAAACGCTCGGTTGCCCTAACGTCTTACACCGTGGTCCTATCGAACGGATCTGCTATCCGCGGCATATGCCCCCTCGTTTTGAGATACGCTTCGACCTTAGATGCGTTCAGGTCTTATCGCACTAGCGCGTGGCTGCCCGGCAGTGCCAAATGACAACCGGTAGACTAGAGGCGCCGAATCCCCGTTCCTCTCGTACTCAGGGATCCTTTCTCTCAAGGGGCAACACTCCCAGGAGATACTACCATACTGTCTCGCGACGTATTGAACCCAGCTCATTTTCCCTACGTTAGATCCCCCAAGGTAAGCGGGGGAAAAGACGTATGTGGGATTTTAATGGATGAACAACCCAACCCTTGGCAGGTCCTACCCTACCAGGATATCCCAAGCCGACAGCGATGTACCAAACCGCGGGGTCGATATATACGTACGACTAGTCATGTATGAAAAAAACGAATGACTGCGTCGCTGTGTACTCTCACCCGCGACGAGCCTGTTACCTCCAGGGTAGCTTGTCTGACAGCTTGAATCCCCATCAAAAGGATTTCAAGGTTCGTTAGGCCCGACTTTCGTCTCTGCGTTTCACGCTTTTAGAAACACAGTCAGCCAGACATTTGTCCTTAACCCTCTACTCCCGATTTCTGACCGGGATGAGTCTGACATTGGGCGCCCTTGTTTCTCTTTCGAGGGCGTACCGCCCCAGCCAAACTATCCACCTGACGCTGTCCTTTTTCAAGTAGAGCAATACGAGATGAACTAAGTGGTGTAACACTTTCGCCTATCCATACCCCGGAAGGCATGGCTTAACGGCTCCCACTTACTCTTGGTAGCCCATCTCATATCACAACATCAGGCTATAGTAAAGCTCCATGGAGTCTTCGTTTCCCTCTGGGAGATACCGGCATCTTCACCGGTCAGTGAGTTCACCAGGTCCCGTGCAGGGACATTGGGAGAGTCGTTACGCCATTCATGCAAGCCGCCAATTAAGCGGCGAGGTAATACGTCAAGGCCATCCTTTCTAAAAGGATTACCGAGGATCTCGCTACTCAATCTCATGGGCAACTTGCTTTCTAGGGCAACTCCTTCGCGCTCTCAAGGCATCCTCATATGTGAATATAAGGTCGATAGCCTTGTTTACGCTACCTTAAGAGGGTCAGAGTTACCCCCGCTCTTTACTGGTCCTTTTTCGGGTTGAAACCCGCTTTCAGATACCAGCAGTGGGCAGGCGTCAGCCATCATACTCAGCCTTTCGGCCCTGCGATGACCTGTGTTTTTGGTAAACAGTCGCTCTCCCCTTGTTACTGAGACCACCGCCTTGCTCAGGCGATGGCACCCCTTATACCAAAGGTACGGGGCTAACTTGCCGAATTCCCTTGCTCGGGTTGTCCTGACACACCTTAGCCTTCTCAGCTAGAGCACCTGTACTAGTTCTCGGTACGGTTGCAGAGGGTCGTTCCGCTCCACTTTTCATGGGCCCCTGGATTTGATGGAATTGCCCCTTCGGCTTTCACCTGCTTCTCCTCACAATGAGACTCCACAGGCCTACATCCTACAGACATCTTGCGATGCTCCACCTATCCGAAGGCGTCATGGAAACGGCTTGCGTTGCCGCGCCTACCTCCGCAGGGTCGGAATATTAACCGACTTCCCTGATTTCGGGCTTCAGGAATTGCCTTGGCCCTTAGGACCGCCTAACCCTCAGCTGAAGAACGTTGCTGAGGAATCCTTGCTCTATAAGGTGTCCAGAATTCTCGTCTGGATATGCTGCTACTAACACCAAGATATTCATAACAGGACGCTCCACACGACGTTACCGCCGTGCTTCTGCGCGACCCGTTCGCCCCCCTACTCGCATGCTTTTGGCATCGGTGAGGTATCGGAAGCTGGTTTGAGCCCCGTGAATTTTCAGAGCCTGCACCCTCGATCGGTCCGCTGTTACGCGTTGTTTAAAGGATGGCTGCTTCTAAGCCTACCTCCCGATTGTTTTTGGATGGAAACTCCTTTACGATTAACACTTAACCAGCATTTAGGGCCCTTAGCCTCACGTATGGTCGTTCCCATACAGGCCCTCAGGCTTACCCCGAGGAACCCAACTGCCTCCTTCTACGAAGATATGGCATTCGGAGTTTGAGAGGATGGCGACCCCTTTCGGAGCCATTCCGCCCAATCGGTGCTCTACCGCCATATCGTTCTCCAGAGACGCTGTGCTGAGACACATTTCGGAGGGAACCCGCTATCGCCGTGTTCGACAGGACTATCACCCCTACACCCAAGTCACCTAAGTGGAATATACCAACATTAGTTGCGGGCCTCCATTGGTCGTCAGACCAACTTCGCCCTGCTCGGGTGTAGCTCACAACGGCTTCGGGTCTGTTAAGGGTGACTGATCGCGATTTACCACGACGCCCCTCGCGCATTGCTGCGTTGCGGGCACTCGCTTTCGCTTCGACTTTCATCTCGCCACACCTAATAACTCCTTGGCTCTTGCTTCGAGAAGAAAGATACAACACTGGTGGAACCGTGTCGCTTGCGGCGTTGCCACCGTTCGCTTCCACGGTCATAAACCCTTTCATGCCGTACCATTCTGTGACCACATAATTTCAGGTTCTTTTGACACCGCTTCCGCGGTGCTTTTCAGCATTCGCTCGCGCTACTATTTCGCTATCGGTCTGAGGCCCCATGTTTAGATTTGGAGGTTGATGCCCCCACCTTCACGTCCCCTATCCGAGGGATGCTACTCTTCATGGTTCGCCCCCCTTTCCTTCGCATACGAGGCTATCACTCGCTATGGCACGGCATTCCAGCCGACTTCTGCTCGGAAAGAGGATACTACCCGCTACATCTACTCCGACGTTACCGCCGAAGAATTCAGCGTGATCTGTCCGGCTTTCAATCGCTTTTACTTACCGGATCGCATTGCTTTCTCTTCCTTCCCCTACTAAGATGCTTCATTTCGGGGAATTGCTGCACTCTTACGTGCGCCGCCAAACCCCGGGATCGCAGACTGCGTGCGTCTCCCCCGGGCTTATCGCAGCTTGCCGCGTGGCCCTGCGGGCCTCAGCCAAGCCATCCACTATGTGGCGTAGCAAATTTGCATATCGCTACTAAACTCACTTCAGTAAAAATACCCGGATTTCTCCAGATAAATCTCCTAAAATCTTGCCGTCACTTCACACGCATCACAGCGCGCCGCACGAGGCGGCCCGCAGGCAACGGCGCAATCTGGCGCCGTCGCAGATTCCCCGAATCACGGGGAGAGACAGAATACTCGCTCTGGGTCCATGCATCTCTCATGCTCCGAGGAGCATACTCGACGTACAAACGAGCGGTAACCCAATAGTATGATTATACTCCTTTATAAAGGTTTGGTTGGAATCTCGTGTAGAAGGGTGATTTAGTGCCAAGTGGTTTGATGTCAAGTGGTTTGCTGTTGAGAAAAAATTCGTATAATATTTGGGGGGGCGGGACTAGTCAGAAGACTAAAAGAAAGAAATTTTCCCGTACTGTCGAGAAAACGATATATCAGAAATATCATGGTAAATGTGCGATATGTGGAAAAACTGTAGAGTTTGATTACGGGGAAGTCGACCATATTACCCCATTAGCAAAAGGCGGCTCGAACAGACCGAGCAATTTGCAATGGTTATGTCATCGTTGCAATAAGATAAAAGGCAGTAGTAAAACAAATGCCCAGGTGAAAGAGTTGCTCGGCATTAAAACAAAAAGCAAACAAAAGAAGAAAACTGCTGGACGAAGGCCCGTTAGAAAAAGGCAAGTTAACGCCTTTGGGTTCGAGCCGATTCGAATGCCGAAACTCAGGATCTAGTACTCAAACTCAACTCTTTCTCTCCTTTTCGGCTTTCTATGTGCAGCAAACTGAACCGACTCACCGTCTCTAGTCTCGAACTCAACCGGCCTTTTGGTTTTGGTCCTTTCGCTTCTAGCTAAAAACGATGCTTTTGCCATGGTATAATATTATGATTAAGAATATTTAAACGTTTCATTATTTGATCCTCCCTAGACGCTCGCATCAGCCCGCGCCATGCGACCCCAGGCAGCATTATAAATCCTCATACATACAATTATATTATATGACACTTAGTGTTGACCTCCGGAAGATGCCGCTCGAGACGCAGGCGAAGATGATCATAGCCCGCGACCCGGACTGCCTCCACGGCTTTCTGGCATCGCATCCTTCGATGAGACACCCCATATGCGCCGCTGCCTATGACCTGGGTTACCGCGAGTTCGCGGTCAGGAACGCGCCGCTCCTGGACGCGGCGTTGGAAGGGATGAGGGGGAAGCTGGTCGCGCATGCGAAGGAGGTCTGCGGCACATCGGCGCCGGTCGACATGGTCGTCCGGTTATCCACGATACCCATAAGGAACAGGGGCGTGCTTTACGAGAGGCGCGAGCCGCTGCTCAGGATGAATTTCAGCGACGGCAAAGCCGCGTACTGCAAATCGAGGAACGCGCTCCAGGAGTCCGTCGGCCTGAAGCTGCTGGCCGAAGTCGGCCTGCCCGCGTATTCATCCGCGCTGTGCGACGGCTGGATAGTCCTGGAAGGGGTGGAGGGAAGGGCCCTGACCGACCATGTGCTGTTCCCCGGAGCGGACACTGCCTCGATCACCGGCAACCGGGACGCGCTGCTGGACAACATAATCGCGGTGGTGGCGTTCGACCGCATCTTCGGGATGGTGGACAGGAACGAGCGGGGCCTGGTCATAAGCCATAGCGCCCGCGTGACCGCGATCGACCATGAGTACCTGCTCGTCTACCCGAAACTGGGCGCGGCTGGGAAGGACCTCCCGGCCCAAGGGAGGGACCTGCTGAATTTCGGGCTCTATCTCAACGAGATCGGGATCGGGCTGAGCGTCCCGGACCATCTCGCGGGCGCGGCCAAGGTCTTCAGGCTCGCCAGGGAGCGCATGGGCGCCATCGCCGCCATCCTGGGCGATTATGTGGATTCCAAAAAGCCGGTCGTGGACATGACGATTGGGCAGGTCAGGCTAGGCAGGGACATCGTCGCGAACGCGCAAAGGATCATCGAGGGAGGTCTGGAAAGCTTTTCCGCGGTCCTGGCCGCGCAGATGGACGAGATGGGAAAAGAGGGTTTTGCGCCCTGAGTGGTTTAACCTGTGCGCCGATTTCCCTGGCTGATCCCACGCGTCCCGCCATGGTTTTTCTGGAAGCGCGCCGTGGCCGCCGGGAAAAATGATTGAAAGAGCGCTCAGAACCGGAACAGGACCCGATTTATATCGCGCTCCACGGATTTGAGCGCCTCCTCTATGACTGTGCACGCTGCCGCGGCCTCGTCGAGGAACTCCTGCGGCTCGAGCACCCGCTCGGCGTCCGCCGGCTTCCTGGCCTTCCTGGGCAGCATGTCTATCCCTGTCAATATAATCGGCACGGCCAGCAGGGCCGCGGTCACGGCAAGCGACTTGAACAGGTTCTCCTTCAGGCTGCCTTTGGCGAGCAGCAGCTCGTAACCGAAGACCGGCAGGGAGACTGTGCCGGCAGCCACGAACCAGCTCAAATGGTCCGACGGGACTCTGTACCTGCCCGCCAACCACGTGTTCGCTTCAGGAGCGTGGTGATGCCTGAATTTAATTTTACCGCCTGATGAATAGTCGGAGATGCTGACGACGTCCCTCCTCCTGCCATCTATCACTATAACCTGCGACGTGCCGGACTTCACGATCGCCGCGCTGCGCACGTTCCTGCGCGCGCCGTACCACTTCCTGCGCGGCCTGGATGATGCGACGGTCTCGGCGTAATCGAGCGCCGACTTCATGGACCAGTAATCGTAGGGATAGTGTTGCTTGACACTCTGCGCAGATTGCACGACGCCGAGCTTGGCCGAGTCCAGCGCTGATTTCACGGACAAGAAGTGCTCGTAGGAGCACTGTAGAACGGGACCCTGCGTAGAATCCACGACGGGGATTTTGGCGAACATATCGGACGCGTCCTTGTAAACGCTCAGCCTGTGCCTCAGCTGGAACAACGAACCGAAGGTCGCTGAGAAGCCTGAGTCGTACGCCTTGGCCTGGGCTCCGGCAATCGCTTTGATAGATAGCATCTCGGTCATGCATAAAATGATGTGGTACCACCTTTTTATACCTTCTGCAATCTAAGGTGGAGGGGCGGACCGCGTCACCGGCTCTTCTGGAAAGCATGCCGTTGTTTTACCAGAGAATGCTGGAGGAAGACTCTCCGGGCAGCCCGGGATCCGGAGTTTTTTGTCATCGCAATGATGGACGTCATTCCTGAATTTTGGTCGATGTGTCCACAAATAATGTTTTTTCGTAAAATGTAGACATATAGACTTTTGCAGCGCGCTGCGGTTCTCACTGCCCGAAGATACAATCTAGCGCATCGCGCATCATATCTTTCGGGACCGGGGAAGCGTACTGGCCCTCCTCCACGTGCACCTTGCCGATCTCGTCTATGGTGACGAAATGCGGGACCCCGTCGACGGCTTTCTTGTCGGTGGCGAGTTTCCCCTCGACCAGCGCCCGGTCGATATAGGGTGGGACGGACGAGGGCATATGCAGCCTGTTCAGCAGCCCGACGGCGGCGTCGAACGCCCCGGCGCTTAATCCGTTCAGGAGGCAGGAGAGGTTGAGGACCGCCCTGATCCCCAGGGCCACGGCCTCGCCATGGTACAATCTGAAATCAGAGACGAACTCGATGGCATGGCCGAACGTGTGGCCGAAGTTCAGGCACCTGCGCTCGTTCTTCTCGTTCGGGTCCCTTCCCACCACCATGCCCTTCAGCCGCACATTCGCCAGGGCGACCTCCTCCAGGAGGCCGGCGTCCCTCTGCAGTATGCCGTCCATGTGCCGCTCCAGGGAATCGAAGTAGCTTCTGTCGAGGACCAGGCCGGGTTTCACGGACTCCACGAGGCCGGAGCGGAAATTCCGCTCATCCAGGGATGCGAGGGTGCCCACGTCAGCCACCACGAGATGCGGCTGGTAGAAGCTGCCGGCGGCGTTTTTTGAGACGTTGCTGTCGATGGCGCATTTGCCCCCGACGCAGGAGTCTGCCTGAGACAGGGTAGTGGTGGGGATCTGGACATAAGTCATGCCCCCTCGCTTGTAGGTGGCTGCGACAAAGCCGCCCATGTCGCCGATCACTCCGCCGCCGAGGCAGAGAAGGACGTCGCCCTTCTCAAAACCATGGGAATCCAGGAAATCGAGGATGGCTCCGTAAGTGGCGGTGTTTTTCCTGGTCTCGACAGAGCCCTGGGTGTCGGGTTCGATCACGAAGGCGGGTATCGAACCGGCTGGGTCGAGCCTGGCGAGATGGCCGCCTTTGACGACGTTCCCGTCGGTGATTATGGCCTGTCTTTTTCTGGAAACGCTGTCAGCGACGTACGCGCTGACACCTGGCAGCAGGTCGCGCCCCACGAAAACGTTGTAATTGCTCCTGGGGTCGTCCCTGAATTCTATCCTGTGGACCCTGGCATTCCTCATGGCATCCCGCCTTCCCGTATTGAAGTGTGAATAGATTATTTTAAGGATTTGTTGCCGTCATGCGCGGTGCCGGGCGCCCGTAGGCTCTTCTCTCAATTTAACACTTTTTTGCCGAGTGGGGAACCGGCAGCCCGCCTCTGCCTCGAGCCTGAAGCCGCGTCCTTCCTCATGTGCAGCTTCCGCATCACGTCGCGCGCCTCGGCATACACGCGCTTCGCGGTTGCGACCTGCTCCCTTATCGTGGGCTCGGCCAGCTTGCTCGTGAGGACCCGACCGACCCAGTCCGGAGTCACGGAGGCGTGGACTGCGATGAGCCTCTTTGTCTCGCTCTTTATGCCCCTGTCCTTGTCTCCCGAGAGCTCGCGTTTCCGGATCAGGGATTCGATCTGCCTGGCGTCCTTAGGATGTTTGGCTATGAAGTCCCGCATCAGCTCGTAATGGACGTCGTCGGCGACCTTTCCGATCACGTCTCCCGTCGCCCCCTCGAGCCTCGCGCCCCACCCCTTCCAGTGGGCCTCGGTGAAGCCGCGCGAAAGCGGAAGGCCGCTCGTGAGGAAGTGCCTCAGCAGGGAGGAGCGCTCTTCCTGGTTCAGCTCGCCCACTATGTCCACATATTTGAAGCGCCTGTAGATGGCGAGGGGTATCTTCGCCGGCTCGTTCGTGAAGCCCACGGTTATGATCCCCTCGTAATCGACGATGCCGTCGAGCTTCATCTGTATCGCCTTCTGGACGCGGCGGTAGGTCTCGTCCACCCAATGGCCGTTGCTGATGTTGAACCAGCCGTCGAACTCGTCCATCAGCAGGAACACGAGCTTCTCGCCGCCGCTTGCTGCGCGCAGCGCCGCCGCCCCGTCCCATATGCGGTCGACGTTCTTCTCGAATTCCCCGAACATGCAGGTGAGGGCAGTGGTGACGTTGACCTCCGCGCCTATGAACCGCGGGTCGCCGCCGATCGCGCGGCCGATCTCGGTCTTTCCGCAGCCGTACGGGCCTATCGCTACCAGGTTGCTGCGGATCTTGCCCCTGGGGGCGGTGGCCCGGTAAAGGCGGGGGAAGCGCGAATATACCGCGAGATCCTCGACGTGGGCCTTCATGTCGTCGAAGCTCGCGCCGTAGACGTCTTTCATCCTGATTTTCGGGGCGGCTTCCCGGACGAAACTGAACTCCCCCCTGTCCCCGTTGCTGCCCACGTAGAACTCGTTGCGGTCCTTCGTGTCCTTTTCCATGACCCTGGTGCGGCTTGTTTTCTGCGCCTGCTCCATCGCCTCTTTCAGCCCGATCGCCTTCTCGATTGCGGCCTTCGCGCGCTCATGGCGCATGGCCTCCGGGACCTGCGAGATGGCTTCCAGCGCCTCATGGAGGTGGCAAACCAGCTTTTTTCTCGCGGCGAAATAGCGCCTCTCGGAATCGCTGCGGGACTTCAGGTCGTCTTCCGTCGGGCGGATGGCGTTGAAGTTTATGCCGCGCATGCGTGCGAGCATGGGGGCAGGATTGGGCACTGCCGCTTCGAGCTTCCTCCGGTTGATTTGGATGCTGCCGCTCCTGCTCAGATAATCGAGGACAACGTTCACGGGTTCCCTCGTCCTCGCGGCCACGGTGTAGAAGTCCGAATACAAGCCGGCGACCTTATCGAAGAACACCGTCGGGTTCCTCATGTACTCCATGCAAACGGGGTCGGCGAGCTCGGCGAGTATCCCTGCCGCACGCTCGAGTTCAAAGGCATCCACGAATTTCTCTTCCTCCTTTTTCTTGCCCTTCTTTTTCTTGCCTGCTCCGTGTTTCGGCTTGGAATAACGGCGCGGGACGTGCGCCATCATGTCCAGGAGGACGTCGGTGAGCATCGGGGAGCCAGCCACCAGTTCGATTTTCGCGCAGGTCACGACCGAGGCGAGGATGTTCGGGGGCTCCAGCTCGTCCGGAGCGGGCTGGAACAACCTGCCTGTCGGCTGCTCAATGCCGACGAAGCGTCTCTGGTAGTAGCGGTAGAGGAATACCGCCCCCTGATAGGTCGTATTCACGATCGACGGGAAGTTAAGGCGGTTCTCCGCGATCTTGACCGCATTGCTCTCAGCCAGCGCAAGCTCGCTTGGCTCCAGTCTGGGCTCGATGCCCCTGGGTTGCGGCCTCCGCATCCCGAATCCGCCGTAGCCCGGCTCGGCGTCCTCGCTTGGGTCCGTGCCTCTCGAGTTATACGCCTCACGGAGGTTGACGATCTCATGCAACCGGTAAGCTGTCGGGGACACCACTGAGCCCATCAGCTCCCCGATGGCATGCAATGCGTGCAAAGAGGTGAATCCTGAGAAATCCCCTGCTTCACTGAAACGGTCTTCTCCGGATTGGAACACGCCATGGGCGGCTTCCATTCTGGCAAGCAGCTCCAGCGAAGCCTGGCCGGCATCCGCAAGCGAGAGCACCCTGCGCTCGCCCTCCAGCATCGATCGGCGTGCCCGGGAACGTTCTTCAGTCATCGGACTGATAAGGCTGAAAAGGTCAGCGAGTCCGGGATTTTTGTCCTCATCCATGAATTCTCCCACCAGAACCATCGTGCAGGCTGCGGTGCATCAGATGCTTTCGCAGATGCTGGATTTAGATATGCCAAAATAAGCTTAAAAGGTTATCTTTTAACACATAACCAAACTTAAGATCTGAATGCAGGGGAAGGGACCGCGCGGTTTTCAGGAAAGCGTGCCGTCATTTATAAACCTAGTCGAAGCAGGCGAATCAGGGTGTTTTCTCGGATGCCATCGCCAAGGGGGGAGGAGTATGGAAGAACTGACGGATGCAGAAAAGAAAGAACTCGCTGGTTTGGTTTCGAAGAAATTGAATGATGGGCGATACAGGGAACGGTTGAAAGGGTACGTGACGAGCCTGGATGAAAAAGGCATAGACGACATCGTGAAAAGGATATCGAAAGACATGTCTGAAGAGATGGGCGCGCAGCCGAAACGAGGCACCGGCCCTCGCAAGGTTTTCGCCGCACGGAACGCGATGCCCGGGCAGGCCAAAAGCCATGCGGCGCCGGGCACGATCATGCTTGGTGCGTCTTCGACGTCTTTCAAAGAAAAATTCAGCGTCGAAGCGATCGAAAACATGATCAAAGCGGCCCCGGAGTTTAAACAGGCGCTTTTGGATTCCGCCGTGGACGATGCGAAAAAGATGGTCGAGTATCTTAAAGACAAAGGCGCAGCCAGCGTCACGGTCAATTTGACCATATTCGGCGCAGGGGTCTCGATAGAGTTCGATGTAGCGTCATTGACCGATAAAAAAGGGACATAGGGCGAAGGGAATACGACCCGGGCAGAGGCCGCCCTAGAATCGGTCCATCAGGCCCTCGAGGGTCTCGAAGAACCGCGGGTACGATTTCGCCACACAACCCTCGTCCAGTATATCCACGCCCTCTTCCGAGACGAGCGCCGCCACGGCCCCTGCCATGGCGATGCGGTGGTCCTTGCGCGGGTCCAGGACGCCGCCCCTGAGCTTCCTCCCGCCGATTATCTCCATCGTGTTTTCTTTTTCTATGATGTTTATCTCCGCGCCGATCCCGCGGAAGCCGTCCAGGAGCGCGGCCGCGCGGTCGCTCTCCTTTTTCTTGAGCCTGTCCGTCCCGTGGATCACGCTCCGGCCCTGGCACGCGCATGCGAGTGCGACAAGGGGCGGGAATAGATCCGGCGAGTGCGTGGCGTCGAACTCGAAGGCCCTGAGCCGGCCTGCGCTGACCTTGACGCCTTCTCTGAGCTGCTCCACTTTCGCTCCGGCGCCCCTGAGCACGTCAGTCACAGCCTTGTCCGGCTGGAAGTCCTCGCGGAGGTTGTCGACCTCGACCTCCCCGGCGATCGCCCCGGCCACCAGCATGAAAGCGGCCCCTGACCAGTCGCCTTCCACCGGGTATTCGCACGCCCGGTAGCGCTGCCCCCCTTTTATCGTGAATATGCTGAAGGATAGGTCCGGCGTTATATCGACGTGGAACTCGGAAAGCGCGCACTGCGTCATGTGGACGTACGCCTTGCTTTTGAGTTCCCTCACTATGACTTGTGAATCCTTGCTGCAGAGCGGGAGCGCCATGAGCAGGCCGCTCACGAACTGCGAGCTCTCCGAGCCGTCCACCAGCAGGGTGCAGCCGTTTATCGGCCCCTTGACATGGATGGGCGGCTTGCCGTTGTTCGTCGTGCACTGCGCGCCGAGGGTCGTGAGCGGACCCACGACCATCCCGACCGGCCTTTCAAGGAGCGTTCCGCTCCCGATGAGCTCGAACTCTTTTCCACGGAGGGCGGCCAGCGCCGCGGACATCCTCATGCACGCGCCCGATTCCTTGCAATCGAGCACGTCTCCGACCGGCCCGTATCCTCCGGTTATCCGGACCTCCTTCTCGCCCTTTACCACCTTCGCTCCGAGCGCCGCGGCCACGTTCATGGCCGCGAGGGCGTCGTCGCAGAGGCTCGGGCGCTTCAGCACCGATTCGCCTTTGGCATGGGCTGCGGCCAGCACCGCCCTCAGCGTCATGCTCTTCGACGGAGGGGCCTCTATCCTGCCGGATATCCCGGACGGCCTTATGTGCCTCATCCCGAACCCTCCCTGCGATTCCTCATCCCAATCTTATGATAGATTGTGATTTTGAATGTAACGGTATGCGCGGGAAGCCCGGCCGTGCGATAATCACATCAATTCTATGCTCGCGGGCGGTTTCGGTGTCAGGTCCAGGAACACCCGGCCTACCGAGGCTTCGCGCCTGAGGATTTTTCCCGCGAGAAGGACGCATCCGCCGCAGCGCCAACGTTTAAAATACGGGGTTATATTATATGCTATCGGGTGGTGGCTTATGCCTACGCTTACGAATGCGACAGCAACAACCGGAAAGAAAGTCGATTCATGCAAAATGCCCTCCGAAGCGCCAAGCCAACGGAGCCCCAGGGATATCGCGAAGATGCTGGAAAGCAGCAGCCGGGCGCAACGCATGGCCGGCGTCCGAAAATTAGCCGGGAATGCTAAGGCGCTGAAGTACGTGGTCGAACATTCCGAGCGCAGGGATGTGAGGCTAGCGGCCGCCAAAGAGCTGAGAGACGCAAGGGCCCTGGAGGACATCGCAGCATATTCCAGGCACAAGGAAGCGAGGCTGGCTGCCGTCGATGCGCTTCCCGATAGCGAGGAAAGCCTGGCTCGGGCATATGAGCGCACGGACCACTTGGACGTGAAATATGCCATCGCCGGGAAGCTCGCCGGGATGGTCGAGCGCCTCGAATCCTCTTATGCATTGGCATGCGTGGTGGACCGCACCAAAAACGAGGATACGATGAAAACGGCAGTCAGGAAGCTTGCTTCCATGGTAGATGAAATCACGGAACGGGATGGATTGAGGTGCGTGGCCCTGCATTCCGAGGACGAGGCTGCAAGGCGCACTGCGGTCGGAAAACTGACGGATGCCAAGGCCTTGAAGGATGTGGCCGCGTACGCCGGGAGTCCGGATGCACGGCTGGCGGCGCTCGGGAAACTGACGGATTCGGACGATGTGAAGTATGTCGCTGATCGTACGGCATTCGCTGACAGCGGGGAAGCCGCAGCCAGGATGTTGACCGATGACGAGGCTTTGCAAGACGTCGCGCTGGAGGCCAAAAACAGGGCCACGAGAATCGCTGCTGCCGGAAAACTGGGCAGTGTCGATCGGATGGAGCATGTCATTTTCATGGCAACGGATAGAGCCGTCACGAAGGCTGCTATTGCGGCATTGACAGATGTGGAAACGCTGGTGAAAATCGCTGTACGTACGTTTTCAAGCATAGGGATGGATGCCTTGAAGAAACTGGCTGGAGACAAACAAGCGCAGATAAGAGTGGCGAATGAATCTAGTTGCGTTGGTACCAGTCTCGCTGTGGTAAAGGGATTGAACGACGAGGATGCGCTGGAAGACGTGGCAGAGCATAGCAGGCATCTGGAAGCGAAAGACGCCGCAAGGGAAAAGCTGAGGCGCATGAGAGGGGAAGACACGGAATTCGTGAGGGAGCTCTCTGCCATCATGATGGGGAGCCAGGTCTGATCCCCGTCCGGGCGCACGCCGCATGCTCCCTTGGCGGTCGCGTGCATAATCATTAAGAACTCTCTTATACAACAACATAAACATGGCACCTGCACACAGAACTCTCAGACCAGAGATATTTGCCACGCAACGGAGAGCGACTAGATTTGGGCCGGATGCCGAAGGCCATACCAGGAAAATGGCGAAACTGATCATAATAGACGGCGACCCGGAGATGATCGCCATGGGCAGGAGGCTGCTTGACGAGAGTTGCGATATGCCTGGGCGCATGCCGCCCGCCAAGTCCCTTGAGGAAGCCAAAGCGCTCGTGGACCTGCACGGGCCGGACATCATATTGACCGGCAGGAGAATCGGCGGCAACCTTTATGCCTGCTGCGATCTGCTTGATTATGCCAAAAGCAAGAACAATAAGACCACGGTAATCCTATGGTCTGATTGGTCGAAAGGGGGAGAGCACAGGGAAGGCGAGAACCACAGGTTTGACGCGGTGGTGGATATCAGGAAACCCGGCGAGGTCCGCGGCGTCGTCGCGTATTACAGCGGTGTTCGATTCGCGCAAGATCTCGCATAGCCCTGCCTTGGCGGTCGCGTGCATAGTCATTAAAAGCTCTTTTGCGTAACAGCAGCGTCATGACGCAGATATACCGAACCCTCGGGCCGGAGCTGTTCGCCCGGCGGCGGGGGGCGATGCGCCTCGGGCCGGATTCGGAAGGCCCTGCAGCGAAAAAGATGAAGCTGCTGATAATAGATTGCGACGCGAGGATGGTCGAGAGGGGCAGGGAGCTTTTCCGCGAGGCTTGCGACATACCGGACGAGCTCCGGCACGTCCAGTCCGTCGAGGAAGCCAAAGCGCTCGTTGACCATCACGGACCGGACATCATCCTGAGCGGCAGGAGAATCGGGGAGGACCTGTATGGCTGCAATGACGTGCTTTACCATGCCAAAACCCGAGACCCGGGCACCATAGTGATCCTCTGGTGTGATTTTTCGAGGGGAGGAAACCCCCGGGAAAGCTCGGAGCGCGCTTATGACGCGATAGTGGACAGCAGGAACACCAACGAGGTCTGCAAAATCGTCGGATATTACTGCGGCGTGGACTTCGGAGGGGAAAGCGCGTAGCGTCGCTCCCGGGCAGCATCATTAAAAGCTTTTTTACGTAACAACACGCACATGAAACAGCGAAACGCACAGGCAGTGCCATCATCTGCCCCGGAACCGAAACCGACGGCCCTCGGGCCGAAAGAGAACGGCCCGAGCGGGAAAAGGATGAAGCTGGTCATAATAGACTGCGACCCGGAGATGGTCAGGCTGGGCAGGAATCTGCTCGGCGAGACCTGCGACATACCATCCATCGCGCGCGTCTCTTCGCTCGAGGAGGCGAAAAAGATCGTCGACGAGCAGAAGCCGGACGTCGTCATCATGGGCAAGAGGATAGACGACAGGCAGGACGCATGGCGCGACCTGCTCGCCCATATCAGATCCAAAGGCCAGGTCCCGGGCGCAAAGGTGGTCCTCTGGTCCAACGGCCTTACCGGCGGCGAGAACATGGAACGCGCGCGGTACAGGTTCGACGCGGTGGTGCACAGCACGGATATCGAAGAGCTCGTCGGACTCGTCGAGTTCTACCGGGGGGCCGGCAGGGTTTGGGGCGAGATCCGGAGCCTCACAGAATCAGCGCAGGAACCAAACCATTAAAAGCTCTCTTATACAACAATAGTAACATGACATTCAAACCAGTCCAGGCAGGGTCATCTGCCACGGGAGGGAGAGACAGGAAACGCGAGCCGGACTCCGAGGCCCCGATCATGAGAAAGGCGAAACTGCTGATAATAGACAGCGACCCGAAGATGATCGACTTGGGCAGGAAGCTGCTTGGCAAGACCTGCGACATACCCGAGGGCATCCCGCACGTCACGTCCCTCGAGGGAGCCAAGACGCTTGTGACCAAGCACAAGCCGGACATCGTCCTGAGCGGCAAGACGATAGACGCCCACCCGGAGGCTTACTACGACCTGCTGGCCGATACCAAAGGCAGGTATCCGGACACAATGTTCGTCCTATGGTCCGGCGGCATTACCGGTGACGAGGATAGGGAAGGCGCAAGGTACAAATGCGACGCGATCGTGGAGCGGACGGACATCAACGGCATCCGGAACGCTGTCCTGCTTCTGAGCGCGGGAAAAGCCGCAAGTCATTAAAAACTTTTTTACACAACAGCATCAACATGAGATTCAAAACCGCTCATGCAGAGTCATTTGCCACGGAACGGAGAGCGGCGAGCATGGCTGAGCCCGAAGGAATCAGGAAGATGAAGACGCTGGTCATAATACACTACGACCCCGAGATGATCGGGCTGGGCATGAGGCTCTTCGGCAGGACCTGCGAGATACCCAAGGGCATCCTGTGTGTGAAGTCCTTGGATGCTGCCAAAGGGCTCGTGGACGCTCACAGGCCCGACATAGTCTTGGTCGGCAAAAGGATCGGGGATGGCCAGGACGGCACCTACGAAGTGCTCAGGTATGCCAAAGGCCAGAATGCCGACACCAAGGTGGTGCTGTGGTCCGGCATCCTGCACGGCGACGAGCGCAGGGAAGGCGGGGAGCACCAGTTTGACGAGATAGTGCCCAGGAAGGACCTCAACCGCATCCGCGAGGTCGTCGGGCGTTTCAGCGGATGAGTGCCATGGGCGGAAAAACTATCATTGCGTCAGTCCCAAGAGTGAGAGAACCGGCTCCAAAGCTTCCCATGACGGATACCGTCAGGAGGACCCTGGTCATCATAGAGAAGAACAAGAACATGCTCACCGTCCTCTCCCACGGCCTGTCCAAAATCACGGACATCCCGGAAGGCCTCAAGCCTGTCTCCTCCCTCGCTGCGGCGCTCGCGCTGATAGACGAGCACAGGCCGGACATCGTGATATGCGACGAGGGTTTCGACCACAGGAACAGGACTGCGCCGCACAGCGTGCTCGGCCGCGCGAGGGAGCTGAACCCGCGCGCCAAGGTCGTCCTCTACGCGACCAGCCTGGCGCACGATGGCATGAACGGCTATGATGCGGTTATAGACCGGCTGTACCCGGACAGGGTGCAGCGGTTCGTGGAGGGCCTCGCCGGCCAATAGAACTAATCGCATGGGCAGGCAGGTCAGCTGCAGACTCCGCCAGTATCCGTGAACGAACCGGTCGGCCCGGAGCCCACGCAGAGCCGGTCGCTCTCCGACCCGTAGCCGCACCTGGCCCCGGCGATTTGCAGCACTTCGATGCCGCTCTGGTTGACCTCGTCGCGGCTGTAGGTGCAATGGAACTTTGTTCCGCCTGTTGTCTGGAGGTACATGGAGCAGATGTCCCCGTTCCAGCCCATGAGCGAGACGTCCGCGTCGCCTGCGACGACGTTTATCCCCATGACGGTCTGGTTCGTATACTCGTTGATCCAGAGCGGGTAGCGCGTATAGCAGTTCTGCAGCATGCCCTGGATTGCCGCGTTGTCCACGACGGTCTTGTTATAGCCTACGGACATGTTGACGGAATTGAGGTTCACCGTGCAGCCCGGAAGCACGGACATGGCCGAGAGCAGGAGGACGAGCGCCAGGGAACCGGGGATGCGTCTCATGTATCCCCCTACCCGGATTACCCTTATAAACATTGGTCGATAGCAATATCCGTGATTCCATGTTCGGCCTGGGGGAAGGGAAGCTGGAGATTCTATTGCCAAAGGAGGATTTCAAGGTCGGCGAGAAGATAGCGGGCCAGGTCAAGCTGACGCTGAACTCGGAGAAGCAGGCGAACGGGGTCAAGCTGAAGCTCTCGATGCAGATGCCCTACATGGTGGGCAGGAGGATGGGCGGGGAGGGCTTCAGGGCTGGCCTTGGCGAGAGGGACCGCGGGGAGAGGATGGACATCGAAACCGTCTTCCAGAAGGAGATGGTGCTCGCGCCGGCAGGGAAGTTCTCGGGCACGTCCTCCTATGATTTCGAATTCGACACCAGCGAGCTGTCGCAGTTCGTCCAGGCGGGCGCGGTGCTCAGCGTGGACGCGTTCCTGGACATCCCGTTCTCGCTCGGCTTCCGGCAGTCCAAGGCGCTCGTTATATCGCAGTGAGGGCCGGACATTGTTCGGCGGCGTGGTCGCCAACCCGGCACTCAACCCCTTGCACCCTTACGGCAGCGGCCTAGTGCTGGCCGAGTGCGCCATCATAGAGGCGTTCCTCTACGGGAGGATGTTCGAGCTGGACCCCAAGGAGGCTTTGCTCGTCTCGCTCTGCGCCAATCTCGCCGGCGCCGCGCTGTTCTTCGCCTAGCCCGCTCTCCGGCCCGATGGCGTGCCTCGCTATAATCGTGCATTTTCATGGAAAAAGCGGGTTTATAAATTCTATGTCGTAGAGTATATCCATTGGTGTAATCATGGCTGACACATTCATGAAAAGAGGATACGCGCAGGTGAAAAGACTCGCGAGAAGGCTGAGGATAACATCAACGATGAAAGAAGGTGCGGAAAATGCCGGCGGGCGGGTCCGCGTATCGGTGCCGACTCCGGTTACAGTGCCATTGGTCACGGAAGGGCGCGGAGAGAAAGGCGGGCCGGGCAAGCACAATCCAGTGGCGATGTCTGTGCCCGAGATATACGTTAAATTGGTAGCGGTAACGCTGAATGGTGGCAATGACGAACAGTTGTCCTGGTTTGCGGCGCATCTTCTATCCGAGCTCAAAACCAGTCACGGCGCCACAGGCACCTTCTCGCCTGCTGAGTTCATAAGCGCTTGTGAAGCCTGCATCTTCGCGCTACGGTCTGGAGTTCACTTAGATATGGAGACACCGGCGCATCAAGGCCCGTTTTTCAACCAGAAGTCTGCGCCGTTCGATGGCATCGTCTCGAGGCTCACCGGGATGCTCGGCCGGCCGGATTTCGCTGAGGAGATCGGCAGGATAAAGCCGGAGTTCGCACGGGACAAGAAGGAATGATTTTTTTCCTGAGGGTGCGATCGTGGCGGAACAAATCACGAAACACGGGAACAGGAACGCGGACCCCGCGGCGCAGTCTCGGATGAGGCCATCGTTGACCGCGAAAGAGCGCGCGGAAAAACTGCCGGACGGCGGCGTGGCTGCGCTGCCAGCAGCCGAGATATGCGGCAGGCTGGACAACCTCAAGCGTAAAAAGGTATGCGAGTTCGCGGCGTTGCTTTCAAAGAGGCTGAAGGACGGGGACATGGTTTCCCAGAAAGGCTTCGCCGCAGCCTGCGAGCGCCTTATCTCCGACCTGGGGAGCGGCTTCGATGAGCGCAACGAGCCGGTAGGAAGCTACCTTGTCGGCTACAAGACCAGATTATTGAGAATCATGGCTTCGGACATAACCAAAGCGGTCTTCGGATCAGACAACTGACCTCCGCCCATCTTCCCGGACGCGCTCCTTCGCAATATTTTTAATCGCTCATCCCGAGTATCCTGCATGGACAACCTGAGAACGAGGCTGGTCGACTCCTTGGGATTGGGGATATGTATCTGGCTCATGGGCTACATCGCGTCGCTCGTGCTCTTCTTCATCGTCCCGGCCAGCCTACTCGGGTGGGTCCTGTTCGTCATCTTCACCCCGCTGACGTTCTACATAGCGTACCTGAGGTTCGGGAAAAGGAGCGAGGACACGGGGTATTATCTCATGATAGGGGCGGTCTGGACGCTAATCGCCATCGTACTGGACTATCTCTTCGTAGTGGTCGCGTTCCACTCCGAGGCGTATTACAAGGCGGACGTGCTCGCGTACTACGCGATGACGTTCCTGATACCGCTGTGGGTGGGGCGGAACTTCGAGAGCAAAAAGAGTAAATGAAAAAGGATCTATTCCGCGAGCCAGCCGCGCGTCACCATGGCCCATCTCGTTTTTTCCTTCGCTATAGCCAATGCGCCCGAATCGACTGTCCTTTCCCGTCGGGAGCGCATGCCCGCCGTATTATAAACCCTTTCTTGCATTATTAAGCACATTATCCGGAAGAGAACGACAGTGAAGCACTATGCAGCAAGGAGACGATTTTTCGGTAATCGGATGGGCCTTCAATAAGGCGTACGAAGGAGTGAGCCGTGCCGGTTCTGCCATCGGTTCTAGGATCGGCAATGCTCTTAGCAAGCCTGCTGACCCAGACGCAGGGCTGCACGCCTTGGTAGCCGTCGTAGTCATTGCCGGGCTGATCGGAGGCGGTTACGGATGCTGGGAAGGCTGCGAGGCTTACGACAAGTGGAGTTACAAACGGACGATGGAGAAAGACAAAGAGCGGAAGATGGCGTACCAGGAAGGATTGCGGGAGCGCTTTCTTGCAGGCCAGGTGGATGGATGCCTGGTCAGAAGCGACAATATCTATGGTGACGCAGACGTGCTGTTGAAGGACGGCACTAAAAAGCGCCTTTTTCCTAATGAGATAGCTTTCTGTAACGAAGAGTTCCTTGTTGCTCGCGCCGTTGGAAAGGAGGAACTCATTTCGAAATATTGCCCTGGTTTGGATATCCGCGGAGTCCAGGTACTCGTTGCGAAAAATATCGGCACAGAAGATGGCGGCGCGCATGGGGGATGTAAACTGATAAAATCCATCTCTTTGGACACGCCAAAGTGCAATAATGGTTCTTATGAGCAATATGAGGCAAACAGATGCTACCGAAGTGCGCTGGGTTTGTATGGAGAGAACAGCGATTACATCGTAGTGGGCTCATACGTAAGAGAAACGGTCATCTTCAAGCCAGGCCGTGCGCCTCCCGAACTTCTGGATTTAATGAAAGATCAGGATGTCAGCTTGCGGGTCTTGGAAGATACGGAAATCCCCGGCTCCGGGAGCCGCAGGTCGCTTAAGTTAGATGCGAAGAAACCCGGACCAGAGGACACGATCAAGCTGGAGGACATCATTCCTGCCAGGAAAATCCCTGAAAAAAAGAATCCGCACCGCGGCCCTTGTACGATTAATGGCTATCCTTCTCCCCAGTACGGTGATGAAGGAACGATGTATTGCGAGTTCCTTCGCAGAGTCGTAAATAAGCCCATCCAGGAAGTGCGCCGTGAGTATTATAAAAATTGCAGGAAGAGGCCGCATTCCGAAGCAGGCAGGAATGCTTGCAGTACCGTACGATACCACCTGAAGCACGGCTAGGGGCAGTAAAAAAATCGATAAAAAAATGAATCTATTTCACTAGCCAGCCTCTCATCACCATGGCCTCGCGGACGCGCTCCTTCGCGATGGCCAAAGCGGCGGCGCGGGTGTCGTTGTCCTTCTGCGCGCGCTCGAGCATGACCTTGGTGTTCTTGGAGATTTTCTCCTTCACGACGTTGAACATGGTCTTCTCGTCCCAGCCCTGCGTCTCGCAGTAGCTGGAGATCACTCCGCCGGCGTTCGCCACGAAGTCCGGGAGTATCACCACGCCCTGCTTCATGAGGATTTTCTCCACGTCGTACGGGATGGGCAGGTTCGCGCCCTGCGCGATGTACTTGGCCTTCACGCGGCCCACGTTCTCGTTCGTTATCACGTTCGGCCTCGCGCCCGGCATGAGGATGTCCACGTCCAGCTCGAACAGTGCTTTCGCGTCCTTCTTCTCAACGCCGTTGTGCGCGGTGACGGTCTTCTTCTCGGCCTTCACCTTCATCATGTCCTCGTACTTGAGGCCCGCCTTGCTGTACACCATGCCCTTGGAGTCCGAGATAGCGACGACCTTCGCGCCCCATTCCTCGAAGAACTTGTGGGCGAACATGCCCACGTTCCCGTAGCCCTCTATGGCCACGGTCTTCCCGTTCAGGCTCTCGCCCTTGAATTCCGTGGCTATCTTGGTGGAGAGGACCACGCCGTAGCCCGTGGAGCCGAGCTCGTGCGGGAGGCCGCCCATGCTCGAGGGCTTGCCCGTCACGGCGAGCGGCGTCTGCAGCTCGTCGGCTATGTAGGCCATCTCCCTCTCGGTCATGTTCATGTCAGGCCCCGCGATGTAGTGCTTCGGGATTATCTCTCCGACCTTGCGCGCGAACGCGCGCACGATGGCTTCTTTCTTCTCTAGAGTGAGATTCTTCGCATCGGCCTTGATCCCTGACTTCGCGCCCCCGAACGGGAGCTCGGCCATCGCGTTCTTCCATGTCATGGCGCGCGCGAGCCCCATGACCTCTTCCACGGTCACGTCGGGCTCCATCCTCACCCCGCCCTTGCCGGGTCCGCGCGCAGTGTTGTGCACGACGCAGACTCCCTGCATGCCGGTCTTCTGGTCGTATACCTCGAACACCCTCTCGAATCCGAACTCGTCTTCCTTCTTCATGGTTTCTCGCCTCAGGTTGTTTTGTCCTATATGGAATTTTAGCAGAACTTCCCCCGTAGTTTTTATAAATATGGCAGTCCTGGCTACGATGGATGACGAAAATGCGGGAATCGCGGCGCTTCCCCGTGCTTCTTGCTCTGCGCCTCCGAGGGGCTCTTTTCCCGGTCCGGATTTTGCTGGTGTAGTCACCTAACAGGTATATTTATATATTTGTAGTCACCTAGATTAGCCATGCACGTCGAAATCCGGAAGGAGAGGGGTAGGAAAAAGTATTATCTGGCTTACTCATACCGAAAGGATGGCAAAATCAGGAAAATAAGGGTGTATCTGGGCGAAGACTTATCGGAAAACCAGATAGAAGACAAGAGAGAAGAAGCCGAGATGAGGATAAGGGAGCGTCTCCAAAGCGCCAAACTCATCCATGACCCTTACCGCACCGTCCTGTCGCCTTCCGAGGCAGAAGAGCTTAAAAACCTCGAAGCCAGGGGAAAAGTCAAACTATTGCATCTGAGCGAAGACGACTGGCGGAAGTTCACTGAAGCGTTCACTTACGACACCAATGCCATAGAGGGCTCGACCGTAACCGGAAAGGAGGTCGCTGGGATACTGGAAAAGAATAAATGGCCTGAAAAACCGAAAGGAGAGATTTCCGAGACGTATGGAGTCGCCGAAGCAGTTGCGCATATAAGGAAAACGAAAGAGCACGTATCCCTGGGATTGATGAAGGAACTGCACTGGATCGTATTCAGGAATTCGAAACCATTCGCGGGAAAGTTCAGGGAAAGAGGGATCGAGGTAGTCGTTGGGGATGCTTTCGGGAACGTCGTCCACAGGGGAGCGCCATCAAGCCAGGTAGCCCCCCTCCTGAAAGAATTGGAAGGATGGTATAAAAGAAACAGGCGCAAGTATCCTCCTCTTGTGCTGGCCGCGGTGGTGCATAACCAATTTGAGAATATTCATCCGTTCCAGGACGGGAATGGGCGAATCGGCAGGCTGCTTCTGATCAACATTCTTCTTAAGCATGGGTGCCCCCCGCTGAATATCGAGCTAAAAAACAGGAAAGAGTACTATGCCGCGTTACAGGCTTACCAAAATAGCCAAAACATCAGGCCGATGATCGAGCTGATGCTGAAGGAGTACCGTAAGCTCAAAAAGAACCTGAAAAAGAGGTGACTACAAAACGTAGGATCGTAGTCACCCAGGATGACGAATAGGAAACGGGGCCTCTGCGCAGGCGCCTTGGCAGGGAGGCGGTTTCCGACCTGTTCTGATGCTCATATTTAAAAACTCTTTCAATAACAATAGACATATCGAAAGGTGCAGGCTGAATGAACCGAAACGAACGAAACGGATGGAACCCTTCCGGCGCGTTCAGCTTTAGCTATTTTTATTTTGGCCGCTGCTGAAGCGGTCTGGGAATAACCCGGAATAGGAACCCGTTAATAAAAGCGCGTTCCGATCGGCCGGCTAAACCCCGGATGAAAAAAACCGCCCAGCGAGCGCTGGGCCTCTGTGTTTGTTTTCGTCTGGAGACAAAAAAAAACAAAGGTGATCATGATGCAAGATATGACAAGTAGGGACAGGATGCTGAGGAACGTGCTGACTGCGGGCGCTAGGAACGAGCTGGCCAAGAGCGAATCAGCGAAAAAAGGGGAAGCGAGCCCCAGGTCAGCCCTGCGGAAAGGGTGGAGTCGTGCCTCGGGAGATACCTGGATTGCCGCACGGCGCTTTCACAAGCCGCTGATGAGCGAAAAGCCGGCCAGGCGAAGATCGCGCTACGCGAGGCCCGCCTAGACCTGCTCGAGATGGTCGATGTCATGGACAGGTTGCACCACGCGGGAGAGGGATCCGAAAACGTCAGGGCCGCGGTTGAAAACCTCCATTCCGACGCCAAGGAGCTCAGGGACACCAGCCCGGACCTGAGGAAGAAGGCTGACATCCTGCTCGCCCGCATGCAGGCGCAGGACCACGTGGCCTCTCTCCTACGTCGGGACGATCTGGGCCCTGGGCAGAAGCTGCCGCTCCTCGTGAATGCGCTCGGGGGGATCTCCCTGCTCATGGGAGGGGGCGATAACGGCCCGCCGGCATCCGCGGGCGTGCTGGCGGCCAGGGCTTTGGACATGGTCAACATGGCTGGTTCGCAGGACGATGCAGAACCGGGATGCAAGCGCGCGGCGCTCGCGGCCAGGATCATGAGGCTCGGCCGCATACCGCTGACGGTCCCCCAGGAGATGGCAGACGGGGCGAGGGCGAACCTCGTCTCGCTTGTCGGGGATGTGGCCTCTTTAACCGGGACCTCCGAGCGGTCGCTGCGGGAACGCGAAGCTGCGATCCTGAAACTCGCGAACGCGCACGCGGATTTGGTGATCCTGAACAGCGTCCTGAGGCAGGCGCAGCCGGACGGGGCGTGTACCGACAGGGACCTGGTGGTCTCGGCGCTGGACATGGTGATCGCGGGTCATCCGGACTTGATGGAGAAGGCCGCCGCAGGTCTCCTAAGGGACGGGCAGAAACCGAAAAAGAGGTGACGATGATGATGGAAGACCCGAAGAATAGGACGATAAGCGCGGTTCCGGCCTCGACAGCAGCCTCTGCAGGCGGCCGGGACCGTCTGGCCTCTAGCGCATCCGCGAGGGAAGGAGGGAGCGAGCGCGCGTGCAGCGCTTCGGAAGAGGTCAGGTCGTGCCTCCGTAGATACCTGGATTGCCGCATCGCGCTTTCGGAGGCCGGCGCTGGTGCCGAAAAAATCAAGGAGGCCAGGGGCACGCTTGACAGGGCCCTGCTTGGGAAGAGAACAAGGGCCGTCGCCTACGATGTCGGGATCCTCCAGACGGAAGCCGGGGAGCCGGATGCCCGAAGAACCGCTCACGCTGGGGATGAGGCCCTCCTCGGGCTGGCTGAGCGGGTCGAGATGGCCGCGAGCGTCAGGATCGAAATAGACGCCCTTCATGCGAAAGCCAAGGGGCGCAATGACGAAAGGACCGCCCGTGCGAAGCATGAACTGGATGCGGCCCGCCTCGAGCTGCTTTGCCGGGTCGAGGACATGGAGGCC
This sequence comes from uncultured Microcaldota archaeon, assembly GCA_963714085.1. GTDB lineage: Archaea > Micrarchaeota > Micrarchaeia > Anstonellales > Bilamarchaeaceae > CAILMQ01. Next base: position 251,855 of record OY970229.1, read on the forward strand.
CTGCACTCCAAGGGGGAGGAAACCAGGGATGTCAAGGGCGCGCTCCAGGTCCTTTATGTGGAAGACAAGGAGCTCGGAGACGCAGATGCCGGCTTGAGAAAGAGGGCCAGGACGCTGCTCGCCCATATCCAGGCGTCGGAAAGCATAAAGGCCATGGTCACGAGCGGGGACGTGGAGGCGCAAATGAAGCGGATGTTTCTCTCGCGCCAGCTCGCCGAGATCTGCCTGCTAGTGGAAAGAGACCTGCAGCCGGAAGACCCGCAGTTCAAGCTGGTGTCCGAGGCCCTGGCGATAGCGTCGGCTTTGGACAAAAGAACGGAACTGGCCGCGTTGGTGCTGTACGCAAGGCACATGGGGAATACCAAAATCCCCGTGGAGATCCCTGAGGCCGGCGCCGAAGCGGCGAGAGCGAACGTCTCCTCGCTCGTCACGGCCGTCGAGTCCATAACAAGCAATGACAGGCGTACGGAACAGGTGCGCACCCAGGCGCTCACCAACCTCGCGAACGCATACGGGGACATGCTGGTGCTGGAGGAGGCCAGGAACACGCCTTCAGGCAGGCCGGAGGACCTTGCGCTGCTGCAAAGGGCGCTCGGCATCGTGGCATCGAACCCGCCAAGCGCGAGCAAGCGGGTCGCAGCAGAGATGATGAGTGAGAGGCTTAAGTGAGGATGGCATTTGTTTATATTTTGTACCATTCTTTATAGGAAAACAGAAACATGGTGATCATTATGGCGGACAGCACAGCAACACAGACGAGGACACCGGCCCCGAGGCCGGAGATGAGACCGCTGACCAGGAGCAGTTCCGCTGCGCATGGGGGGCCAGAATGGACTCCGGAACGGATCGCAGCAGCAAAGGTCGGCCGCGCTATCGCCGGCTGCCTGAAGCTCGACATGGAGCTTCTGCGTCGCCCGGCCGAGATACATGACGATGCGGAAAAAGCGCGCACCGCCGTTTGCACGGAGCTCCTCGAATGCGTCCCGGACATGGAGACGCTGCAGCGCGCCGGGAAGCAGCCCGAGCTGGTCAAGAAGGCTCTCGGAATCCTCGATGCGAACCAGAAGAGGTTCGATGGCGCCGGGGAAATCGATCCTCAGCTCAGGGTGCGGGCCAGGGCGCTGCTCGGCCATGTAGAGGCGAGGCATTTGGTGGAGCGCCTGATCACCAGCACTGAGCTGGACGACACGCACAGGCGGCGGGCCCTCGCGCACGCGCTCGGCGAGGTCTCCCTGCTCCTCGGGATGGACAAGGACGACGAGCTGGCATCCGCGGCCCTTGACACGGTGATGGCCGCTGGTTTCGATGGTCAGAGCGCGAAACCCTGGGAGAGGCGCGCCGCGCAGGCCGCGATGCTCATGGCCGGCCCAAGGGACGTGGTGCAGATAGGGCTGGAGACGGCCGAAGAGGCGAGAGAGAACCTCGCATCGCTAGTGGGCAATGTGGCCGCAGCCAAGGGGAGCGGCAAGCGGTGGGATAGGATACGCGACCAGGCGGTCCTGGAACTCGCGGAGGCGTACCATGACGTGGTCGTGCTTGACGCAGCCCGCAGGCAAGGGCTGGGGAGAGAGACCGACGAGTCGCTGATAAGGGCGGCGCTCGGGAAAGTGATCGAAAGGCCACCCACCAACGCGAAGCTGGCCGCGGCCGAGATGATGAGAGCGAAGCTGGAACAAGAATGAGCCTCAGGCCACCGCGAGGAACCCGTCCGCGATGAGCTGCTGCGCCTCCACGGAAGTGAGGCCCCGCGCCTGCAAATAGAATATCTTCTCTTTCTCTATCTCCCTCACGCTCGCCGAGTGCGAGCAGTCCACGTCGTTGTTCAATATCTCCAGGACCGGATCAGCCCTCGCCTTCGCGGTTTCACCCAGAAGCAGCGCCTTGCACTCCACGCGGGAGACCGAGCCTGGAGCGGATTCCTCTATCTTCGCGAGCCCGGAGAGCTCCACGGCCGCAGAGTCCCATGCAACGCCCTTCGAATGCACAATCGAGCGGGTGTTCGGCGCGGAATGTATTATGTTCGCGCTGCACCTCTGCGCGTCCTTGCCAAGAGCGCGGCAGACGCTCGTGATGTCCACGGAAGAACCGGCTCCTGAAAGCGCGCATTCTATGGCGAGCGAGGAGCTTCCGCTGGATTCGGATTCCAATTTCAAGGATGCGTTCTCCTCCATGGTTATCCTGAGGCATGCCTGGCCAGTGAGCAGCTTGGCCTGCATCTTCGCTGCTTTCCCTTTCGGGATGACGAACACGTCCTGCTCCTTCTCCAGCGCGCCATCCGAGGTCAGATGGAAATCTATGGAGCGGGTCATCCTACGGCACCCTCCATCTGCAGCTGTATCAAGCGGTTGAGCTCCACAGCGTATTCCATGGGGAGCTCGCGCGTGAACGACTCCATGAAGCCGAGGACCACCATGGCGAGCGCGTCTTTTTCCGGAATCCCCCTGCACATCAGGTAGAAGAGCTTGTCCTGGCCTATCCTGCCGACCTTGGCCTCGTGGCTCACCGTCGCCTTGGGGGTATCGCTCCTTATCGTGGGGTATGTGTCCGAGCGGGAGAGCTTGTCCAGGAGGTAGGCGTTGCATTGCACGAAGCTTTTGGCGCCTTCGGCTTTCCTGTCGACCCGCACCAGGCCCCTGAAGCTGGAGCGGCCCCCGTCCTTGCACACGCTTTTTTGTATTATCTTGGAGCTCGTATTAGGAGCCAGGTGTATCGCCTTGGCGCCCGTGTCCTGGTGCTGGCCCTTCCCGGCGTATGCGACCGAGAGCACCTCGGCGCGCGCGCCCTCTCCTTGCAGTATGACGCTGGGATATTTCACCGTGACCGCGCTGCCCATGTTCCCGTCTATCCACTCGACGATGGCGTTCTCGTGCGCTACCGCCCTTTTAGTGACAAGGTTGTAGACGTTGTTGGACCAGTTCTGTATGGTCGTGTAGCGCACCTTGGAGTTCTTCTTCGCGATTATCTCGACCACGGCAGCGTGCAGGGAAGCGCTGGAATACACGGGGGCTGAACATCCTTCGACGTACGACACGCTCGCGCCTTCCTCCGCGATGATGAGCGTGCGCTCGAACTGGCCGAGCTTCTCGGTGTTTATGCGGAAGTACGCCTGGAGCGGGATATCGCAGTGCGTGTTCTTCGGGATGTAGACGAACGAACCACCTGACCAGATGGAACTGTTCAGCGAGGCGAACTTGTTGTCGTCCAGCGGGACCACGGTGCCGAAGTATTTCTCCACGATGTCAGGGTGCTCCTTCAATCCGGTGTCCATGTCAGTGAAGATTATCCCCTTCTCCTCCCACTGCTTCTTCAGATGGTGGTAGACGCTTTCTGATTCGAATTGTGCCGACGACCCGGCGAGGAACTTCCTCTCGGCCTCGGGTATGCCGAGCTTGTCGAAAGTCTTCCTTATGTCTGATGGGACCTTGTCCCAGGACTGCTCGTTCTTTCCAGAGGGCTTCACGTAGTAATAGAGGTCGTTCAGGTCCAGGTGCGAGAGGTCAGGACCCCAGGTAGGCAGCCGCTGTTTCAAGAAGTGCGAATGCGCCTGGAGCCGTTTCTCCAGCATCCACGCAGGCTCGCCCTTCATCTTGGAGATCTCCCGTATCACCGCGTCGTCCAGCCCCTTCTTTGAGCGGAAGGCGTAGTGCTCTGGGGTGTGGAAATCGTATTTTAACGGTTCTATTTCTGCCAAGAGGAGCACCTGATTGCAGATTACACGTCGGCAAGGTTTAAAACATATGCCGTCGGAGGCTCAGCGCAGCCGGGTGAATTTCGCCCCTTCCCTTTCGAGGTACTCGTGCATTATGGCCCGGTACCTGTTCGCGGTCAGGTCTATCGCGAGGTTGACTATCTCGCTGGCTGAGGTCACGTGCTTCACCAGGAATTTGGCTTCCTCGAGGTCCTTGCTCGTCTGGCTGGGCTTAGAGCCATGTTCGTTTATCTCAATCATGAAGAACTGGCTCCTTTTCGCGGCCTCGATGAACCTGTCCTTCACCGTATTCCAGTTGCCTATATCTCCGTCCGATATCATGGAGAACATGGGGTTCTTCCTGCCCTGGAGGTTCTTGAGCACCGTGTCCAGGTCTATGGTCGTGCCTCCGGTGGCCGGGTTCAGCAGCATCCTCTTCACTTCCGCGAGCCCCTTGGTGTCAAGCGTCGCGCTGCTGAATATCGCGGCCGATACGTCTATCTTGTGCAGTATCCGCTCGCTCTCGAAGAACCTGAGGAGCCCCCAGAACGTCCATAGGGCGTAATGGTAATAGCTCTCGTTGCCCCATGGGACCAACGATCGATCACCTTTCTGCATCATGCTGCCGGAGGAGTCTATGAGGCTGAACACGAAATCCGGGAGCTCGCCCTTCTCCTTCTTTATCGGGACCTGCACGGGCCACCTGATCTTTAGTACCGACGGGATGAACGACCTGCTGAGCGGGTCCACGTGGAGCCTCGCTGCCACCGCGTCCTCGATGGAATGCACATCCGGGTCGAACCTCTCGTGCACGAGCGGCAGGACCGGGAAGTTCCGGCCCGGGGCGCTGCCTTTCAGCTTCAGAGGTATCCTTTTCGCCAGCAGCCGGTAATACGCGTCAAGCGCCTCGTCCCCCTTGATGTAGAACGGCACTCCGGCCGGCCCCGCGGTCCTGCCTCCCATCCTGCCCCCCATTATCTTCTCTATGTCGTCCGGAGTGAGGTCGCCCCCGATGGGGACGCCTCCGAAGCCGACCTTCTTGTCCCCTTCCTCCTCCGGGTCGCCCGGCCCTTCCGCGTCTTCGTCCTCCTCTTCCCCCTCAGCGCCGGGCTTGCCGCTTCCAGCCCCCGCGCCGTCCTGCTCGTCTTCCCCGCTTTGGCCGCCTTTCCCTTTCTTATCGCTCTCTTTCTTCCCGGCCTTGCCTGCGCCTTTCCCCTCTTGTTCGCCGCCCTGCCCTTCGTCCTCCTCGCTTCCGTCGGCTTTCCCTTTTTTATCGCTTTCTTTCTTCCCGGCGTTGCCTGCGCCTTTCCCCTCTTGTTCGCCGTCCTGCTCGTCTTCCCCGCTTTGGCCGCCTTTCCCTTCCTTACCGCTCTCTTTCTTCCCGGCCTTGCCCTTTTGTTCCCCGCCTTCTCCGTCTTCTTCCTCCTTTTCGCCGCCTTCCCCATTTTTCCCGCCCTTGCCCTCCTGCTTCCCGTCCCCCTGCCCGCCTTCCTTCCCCTGCTCCCCGCCTGCACCGGACTCCTCCTTCCCTTTGCCCTTGGAGGGCTTGCCCTTCTTCCCGGATGACGACTTGTCGTCCGCGGAGCGCTTGTGCCTCGGCTTGTCCTGCGGGGTGATGTACTTCAGCGCCTCTTCGGCGTATAGCGCGGCGAGGTTGGCCCATTGCGCCCGGTCGTATATCGCGGCGGTGGTGAACGCCTCGCGCAGCTTCCCGAGCGACTCGGGGAGCTTCTCGTCCCTGGAGAAGAACTTCCTAAGCAGGCCCGTGTCGTCCTTGTCGCCGAACAGCCCGAGGTTGTGCATGACGAAAAGCGTGTACTCGGCGCCATAGTCCCCGCAGTGCTGACCCTGCAGGTACCAGAACAGCATCTGGCCTGTCGGCCGCTCGTCAGACTGCGCCAGCAGGTTCGCCATGTTGTAGTTGTCTATCACGTCCATGACCGCGTTCGCGAGGTTCGCGGACATGGACTTGCAGAAATCGTCGCTGAATTTGTTTGCCGACTTGAGCTTGCCGTGTATCGGCTCTATGAAGGACGTGTAGTAGGCGACCTTGTCGTAGGGGCATCCGAACCCCGAGCCCCTGGGCAGCTCCCAGTGGCCCATCTCGTGGTATGCGGTGGTCCTGAGCAGCTCCATGCACGGGTCCGCCACGCCCCTCCTGTCCATGAACCTGAGCAGGTTCGGGTCCTCGTTGAACACGAGATGCGCGTCTATGACGAACCTCGCGTCCCACGTGTCCGGGTCTATGCCGGCGAACAGGGGCGTCCTCGCATGCTCCCTGGCCTCCAGAGTGATGACCGACTTCGTGGGGCCGTGCCTCTTGAAGAGGTCCTCGACCATGAGCTTGTATTCGAAAAGCTTCTCGGGCTTGAGCGCGAGGCTTGCCTTGAGCAGGTTCGGGTCGCTCCGCACGCGCGGCCTCGATGTCCCGTTCCCCTCACTTCTTTGCGCCATCATTCCACTTCCCGTAAAGGAATGCGGCTACTTCCGTGCGGCCTTTTCCCATGGCTTTTTCCCATGTCTCGTACCTCACTCTGGCCCCTTTCTCGACCAGAAGCCGGATAAAATTCAGCTGCCCCTCCTCTGCGGCATGGTCCATGTAGGCGGGCTCTATTCTCGCGCCCTTCTCAATCAGCCACCTGGCTATCCCTTCGTTCCTGATGCCCAGGGCGTATGCCAGCGGCGTCCTGCCCGACCATGTCCTCATGTTGGGGTTCACCCCGTTGTCCACGAGGAGCCGTATGCCCTTTTCGTATTCCAGGCCGTAGTCCCCGGCCATCTCGAGCAGGTCCCTCATGAGCATATGGCCTTCCGATTCCGCCAGGCTGGTGCCGCTGACCCAGGATGAGGGCAGCGCCACGCGGGCCAGCCTCGTCAAGCCGACCGTGGCGCGCTCCGCGGCCGAACCGCTCGTGCCGATGTCGACATAATCATGCGCGGTGAATCCGCATCCGCCCAGCATTATCTCGTCTTGCCGCTTCCTTTCCATCAGGTATTCGAAGCATTCCCTGTTCCCGCTGGCCGCCGCGTGCATCGCGGTGTTCCAGCCGGCCTTGTTCCTCGCCGAAAACCAGCCGAGCTGGTGGGTCGAAGCGTATTCCAACACTTTTTCGAGGGTCTTGGCATTGCCCCGGGCCGCGCTCATCAGCAGCGTGGTGCCGTCCGTCGCTTTCCTGTACGGTTTCCCGGGCTGCGAAAGCAGTAACTCCACGGTCTCCGTGTGGCCTTTCGCGGCTGCCATCATGACCGCGGTCTCCCCGTTCGCCCCGTTCTCTGCAATGTTCCTCCATACCCTCCGGTTCGCCTTGTCTATCAATCCCGCCACGCCTACGACCGCGAGGCCCGTGGCGATGACCATGAGGCCGCCGACAAAACCCTTGTCGTTGCTGGGGAGCATGGACCTCAGCATGTTCGTGAATCCGTATTTATACCAATCGTGTGCCATGCCCGCAACATCGATTAAAATCCCTAAGCCGCTCCCGATGAGCCCCATGAACGCGGCATACTGTGAGAACGGTCCGGTCACGCGTGCTGCCCACGTCTTTGCCATTTCCGAGGCCGTCCTTCCCTTCCGCGCATGCACTTTCGCCCCGTGCTTGGCCAGGGCTTCTACTATCTTTGTATGCCCTTTCTGTGCGGCGAGCATCAATGCGGTCTCGTTCGAATCGTTCCTCGCATTGATCCTGGCGGGCCTGCTCCTTTTCGGGCCAGGTGATTTCGAAAGCAGGGCGACAACCGCCTCATCGTGTCCTTCTGCCGCCGCCTTCATGAGCGGGGTGTTACCGCAAAGATCCCTTGCGTTCGCGTTCGCGCCGTACCCGCGGAGCAGCGTTACCACGTCGCATTTCCCTTTCTCCGCGGCCTTCATGAGCGCGGTCTGCTGATAGCCGATCCGCACGTCCACCTTCGCGCCCTTCTCCAGGAGCAGCTTCGCGACCTCGAGGTCCCCATGCTCGGCCGCGAGCGCGAGCACGCTTGTGAGCTCCTTTTGCACGTTGACCTCCGCGCTAACCGCGTTCACGTCCGCCCCGAGCTCGACCAATTTCCTGGCGGACGCCGCCTTGCCGCACTCTATGGCGTGCATGAGCGCGGTCCTGCAATCCCCGTCGCGCTGCTCGATGTTCGCGGGTTTCGTGCCCCGGGTCAGCAGCACGTTCACTGCTTCGGCCTCGCCGCTTTCCGCCGCGTAGAAGAGCGGCGTCTTCTTGTTATCGTTCGCGTTTGCACGGTTGACATCGGCGCCCGCGCCTATCAGGGCCTGTATTGCATCCGCATGCCCATTCTTGGCCGCCACGTCCAATGCGGTGAGCCCGTCATGCCTCGATGCATAGCGTATGCCGTCCTGATTCATCTTATGCCTCAGCACCCTTATGGAATGCGGGTCCCCGCGTTCCGCGGCGTACATCAGGGCGGTCCAGTTACGTCCGTCAGTCCAGCCAGGACGTGCGCCATTCTCGAGCAGCAATGCCACGATATCAGAATTTGCGTTCGCGGCGGCGAGCATCAGCGCGTTCGGCCCGTTATGCCCGGGCCCAGAGCACAGGTGGACGTCCGCCCTTGCGCTTAGCAGCTTATCCACCACGCTCATCTTCCCGCCCGCGGCGGCCCTCATGAGGGCGGTCCTGCCTTCCGCATCCATTGCGTCGATTCTTGCTCCGCGCTTGATGAGGATGGCGGCGGAATCGCCGTGTTCCGCGTGCATTAGCGGTGTGGATCTCGTCTGGTCAGGATGGTTCACGTCCGCGCCGTTGTCGAGCAGCATCGTGATGCATCCAGTATCGTTGCAGGAGGCGGCCAGCGCCAGGGCGGTCTCGCCCTTCTTGTTCGTATCGTCGACCCGCCTGCCCATGAATGTCACGATCGACGCCGCGGCTTCCGGCTTGCGGTTGCGCACGGCCACCATCAGCGGCGTGTCGCCGTTGTTGTCGGCTATCCTCTCCAGCCCGCTCTTGGTGTCGATGCTGAGCAATAGACCGGCCATGGTCGGCGGCGTCCCGTCATCCGAGCATATGGTGCTGAACATAGAGCCCGATGCGGCCGCATGCGTCACGGCGGTCCATCCGTTTTTGTCCCGCATGGACAGGACCGCGTTCGCCCGGTCCTTGCCCAACGCAAGCAAAGCGACTAGAAGAGGGATCCCTTTGATGTCTTGCTTCGCCGCCTTCATCCAGGCGCTCTCCCCGTCCTTGTCCTGTGCCGCGGGGTCCGCGCCTTTTCCCAGCAATGTGCCGTATACCGAGACATCTTCCAGTCCAATCGCCTTCATCAGGGGTGTTTCCATATTCTCGTCCCTGGCGTTGGCATCCGCCCCCTTCTCCAGCAGCATTCCCGCTATCTTCCCGGTATCGGCGGCCCCGCTCCCGAGGCAGACCATCAGCGCGCTTCCCTTGGGGTTGTCGATATCCGGCTTCGCCCCTATGGCCAGCAGGGACTGGACCCGTTCGGCATTGCCTTGGCTGCACGCCGTGAACAGCGGGGTCATCCCCTTCTTGTTAGGGTGGTTTATGTCCGCGCCGGCCGCGACGAGAAGGCCGATGATGCCGAAGTTATCGGTACGGGACAGCGCCGTGTTCCCGTCGGCGTCCTCGGCGTTCGTATTGGCTGCATGCTTGATGAGGAGTTCGATCGATTCGATATTCCCGCTGTCCACCGCCTCCATGAGCGGGGTCTGCTTCTTCTTGTCGCAATTGTGCGGGTTCGCCCCCTGCTCCAGGAGGACCCTGAGGCATCCGGTCCGGCCCTGGCGCGCGGCCAGGTACACCGCGGACTGGGACTCTTCTTCCACGAGGTCCGGGTCGGCGTTGTTGTCGATGAGGAACCTGACCATGTCGTCCTCCCCCATGAGCGCGGCCACCATGAGCGCGGTGAGCTGCCCTTTCGGGGATTTCAGGTCGACATCTGCATTCTCGAGCAGGACCCCGGCCACCTCGATGTTCCCCTTGTCCGCAGCGACCATGAGTGGGCTGAACGGGAACCTGCCGCTGAGGAAGGACCCTGCGCAGGCGTCCACGTCCGCCCCGTTGTTCATGAGCAGTCTGACGATGCCGACATCGCCCGCCTCGGTCGCGAGTATCAGCGGGGTCTTGCCAGAGGCGTCCTTCGCCTCCATCTCCGCCCCGTTCCGGATGGCGATGATCGCGCCGTCCCTGTCCTTCTTTTTCACGCTCTCCAGCAGCCTTCCGTTGAATTCCTTCTGCTCCGCTGGGCCGAGCGTCCTCTTGAAACCCTTTATCTGGTCCCCGCTGGGCATCCTCCTGATGAAGTCCGTCCTCTGGAACAGCGCCTTGTCCTTCCTCGCGAACGCGCCCGCGATGTCATCCCGGGTCTTCGGGTCTATAAGCGCCATCTCAATCCACCTTCCCCGCCATGTTGTCCAGGAACTCGCCGTCCTGGCGCTCCATGGACTCCCTGAGCTTCCCGCCCATGATCCTCGCGCATACGGCGAATATCGGGTTCTCCCTCGCGCCCTCGTTCACGAATGCCACCATCTCCTGCATCTTCCTGTCGTTCTTCTTGCCCGCGAGCTCCATGAACTCCATGAGGAGTACGACCGCGGTGGTGAATTTGGAGGGGTCTATCATGCCCGGGAGCTCGTGGTCGAATATCGTGTCGAGTATGTCCTTGTGCGTCCTCTTGTGCTTGTCCTCCACGTCCTTGGGAAGGAAGCGGCGGTCGTAGCTGAGGGCGAGCTTGAGGCCGGCGACGTACGACTTCACGAACGCGTCCATCCCGACCGGCGCGATGTCCTTGCCTTGGGGCGAGCGCCTGCGGAGCTCTGTCTCTATGTCCATTATCTTGCACATCGCGAACGCGAGCTTGCCCGCGCTCTGCAGCGTCCTCACGGAGATGTCGGAGCAGTCCGATATCAGGGAGCCGGCCGCGTGGCTGCCTGGCGCGGCCTGCATATCCGCCCTCCAGGTCCTGGACTGCGCCTTGTCCACGGTCCGCTTGTTCGTGGAGTCCACGTTTATCTCCACGTATCGGAAGAGCTGGTACATGAACTCCTTGAGCACCGCGCCCGCCATCATCGCGTCGCGGTCCGAACGCCTGGCCTCGGTGAGGTACTTGTAGGAGCCGACCGCCTCCTTGCGCATGTCCCCGGGCGCCAGCTCGTTCTTCTCCAGGTCCTTCTCGCCTATGGAGAACACGTCCCCCTCGCCCAGGGGTATCTCGTCGGTGTTGATGATGAGCGGGATGCGGTCCAGCAGCGCGAGGTCCTCGCTGAACGTCCCTGTGTACCCGTCCTCCTCGTCCGTGGGGTTGCCTGTGGCGACCATCAGGAGGTACTCGTTGTTGCCCAGGTAGTACTTCCTGCCCCTTATCTCCACGTAGCCGTCCACTATGTTCAGGAACTGGTTCTGCAGCACGGCGGGAACGCGGTTGAGCTCGTCGATGAGCGTGAGGTTGAACCGTATCTTGTCCTTCGCGATCTGGTACACCTCTTCCTCGTTTTTCCCCTGGAGGTCGAGCTTGGTGAAGAGGTCCTTGAGCTGGAGGTTTATGTCGCCGCGGAGGTACAGCGCGTCCTCTTTGAATATCCCCCTCCAGATCGCCTCGGCGAGAAGCGTCTTGCCGGTCCCCCTGGAGCCTATGAGGTACATGTTCGTCTTGGATTGTATGCCCAGGGCCGCGACGTCGGTTATGGAGAAGCTCCTCGGGCCGACGCTGGCCAGGGGCGTCTTGTTCCTGAAGGAATCCGCCAGCTTGCCGGAGATCTGCCGGAAATGCTGGTAGAATTGCGTCTCTTTTTGAGTAACTATGATCCCACCCGGGATTGATGTGTATAAAACTACATTTAAATGTATTGTTTATTGATGGTAGTGCGCGGTTTGGACCCCGCGGGAATTCCCGATACGTTCCCGGCGCGCCGCGTATTTCCAGGCATGGGATTGCCCGTGCCCCATGGTGTGGACTACCCACGCCTAAAGGCGTGGGCTTCCTGTTTCATTGAAGATACTTGCCAGTTATGCTTATAACCAGTAGAGGTCTCTTCTCCGCAGGCCTTACTTCCCGGCGTCCCGCCGGTAGCTCGTTGGAGTATGTTCATCGCCGCATTGAGGTCCCTGTGCATGGATGCCCCGCATGGACAATCGTGCCACCTCTCCGCAAGCGTTTTTTTCCGTATCAGACCGCAGTTGCTGCACCTCTGGGATGTGTAAGCAGGATCCACCAGCACGACTTCGCAACCAGCTTCCGCCGCTTTGTAGCTGATCATGCTTGTGAACTCCGCCCAGCTGCAGTCCGATACCTCTTTTGCCAGGAAACCACGCGCTAATCCCTCGTTGTTGAGCGCTTCCATGGCTATGAATGAATGATTCTCCACAAGGGCGCGGCTTGCCTTGTGCAGGAAATCCCGCCTCTTGTCCGTTAATCTCTCGTATACTATCGCAACTGCTTTTCTGGCTTTGGCCCTGTTCGAGCTGCCCTTCTTCTTGTTCGACATCCTCCTTTGGGCGAGCTTCAGCCGTTCTTCTGCCAATCTGAGATTGCGCGGATTCTCTATTCGTGAGCCGTCGCTCAGATAGGCGAATGTCTCTATGCCAAGGTCAATCCCGACCTTAGGCATCTTGTTCCTCTCGGTTGTCTTTCTCTCGCATTCGGTCGTGAAAATCGCATGCCATTTTCCTGAAGCTGATTTCTTTATGGTCAGGGTCTTGATCTCACCATTCATCTTCCTGTGTTTCCTGATTGCCACGCTCCCGATTCCTGACAACTCCAGCTTGTCTTTGAGGTTGAAGCCGAACTGGGGATAGGTGAATGATTTCATCCGTTCAAATGATTTGAACCGTGGGAATCCTGCCTTCCTGCCGCCTTTTTTCCTGGCAACCACTCCTTTCAGGGATTTCACAAGCCTGTCTGCGACGTTCTGGGCTACCTGGGAGTAAAGCCCCGTATCCTTTGCCAGAATATAGAGCTGCTTTCGGGTTGGGAATTTCTTTGTTTCTTCGTAATGTTCCTTCGTGTGCTCCAGCAGGGAATTCCAGAGTGTTTTGCATTCATAAAAGTGGTGATTCAGAATCTTTTCCTGGCTTCTTGAAGGGTAAATCCTGTACTTCCAGGCCCGAGTCACTCTCATAAGAATTTGCCGGAAAGGCCGTTTATAAGCGTTTCCCGGGTGCATTTCCGCGGTGCTCACGACGGAGCTGACACATTCGGCCCTTTCATCCAACGGCTAAAGCCGTACCTTAGGTTTGACTTAGGATGGATTTTCCGGGCCTAAGCAATTAAAACATATTCACTCTGAGATATAGCCATGCTCGAAGTGGACAAGGTCACGGTCAGCGCCGGAGACAGGAAAGTCATAGATTCGGTCAGCCTCAGCGTGAAGCCCGGGGAGGTGCACGCGCTCATGGGCCCGAACGGCGCTGGCAAGTCCACGCTCGCCCTCGCGCTCATGGGATACCCCGGATTGACAGTCAAGGGGAGCGTGAAGCTCGAGGGCAAGGACATCACGAAGCTCGCCACGGACGAGCGGGCGAGGAAGGGCATGTTCCTCGGTTTCCAGTACCCCCAGGAGATAGAGGGAGTGAAGGTGAGCGGCCTCATCCGGAAGGCCAAAAGCGCGGACGGGGAGAAGCAGACCATGGACGCTATGATGGCAGGCATGAAGGCGCTTGAGAAAAGCATGGAGAGGGCCGGGCTCGGCAAGGAGTTCATGCAGAGGGAGCTCAACGTCGGATTCTCCGGCGGGGAGAAGAAGCGCCTCGAGATAGTGCAGATGATGGAGCTGAAGCCGAAGATAGCCATCCTCGACGAGATAGACTCCGGGCTGGACGTGGACGGCGTGAGGCTGGTCGCCGGCGCCATAGAAGGCATGCGGGACGGCAAGCGCGCGTTCCTTATAATAACGCATTACCCCAGGCTGTTCAAGTACCTCAAGCCGGACTACGTGCACGTGATGGTGAAGGGGAGACTGGTGAAGACCGGCGGGCCGGAGCTGCTCAAGCTCCTGGATGAAAAAGGCTATTCGGCTTTCTCTAAAGGTGCCAAGGATGTATGATGTCGACAGGATAAGGCAGGATTTCCCCATACTCAGGGAGAAGATAGGCGGGAAGGCCCTGGTCTACCTGGACTCGGCCGCGACGTCGCAGAAGCCGAAGCAGGTCATAGACACGGTGAGCGAGTTCTATTTGAAATCCAACGCGAACGTCGCCCGGGGATTGCACCGCCTCGGCGAGGAGGCGACGAGGAGATACGAGGAGGTGCGCTTCAAGTCCAAGGACTTCATCAACGCGAGGAGCGAGAAGGAGATACTCTTCGTGAAGAACACCACGGAAGCCGCGAACATGATCATGTACGGCTGGGGCATGAAGAACGTGAAACAGGGCGACAGGATAGTCACCACCATACTGGAGCACCACAGCAACTTCGTGCCGTGGCAGCAATTAGCCAAGATGAAGAAGGCCAAGCTCGAGGTCATAGACATCGACGCGGAAGGATACCTGAAGGAGGACGAGCTGGACAAGATAAATGGAGCGAAGCTCGTGGCGCTCAGCGCGGCGTCCAATGTTTTAGGCACCCTGCCGGATGTGAAAAGGATATGCAGACTGGCGCGGGACGCTGGCACGGTGAGCTTCGTGGACGGAGCCCAGTCCGTACCGTCCATGAAGACGGACGTGCGCGACATGGGATGCGACTTCCTCGCGTTCTCCGGCCACAAGATGCTCGCGCCCTTCGGCACCGGGGTGCTCTATGGCAGGGAGGAGGTCCTCCAGGCGATGGACCCGTTCCTCTACGGAAGCGAGATGATACACAAGGTCACGGTGGAGGATTCCACCTGGAACGAGCTGCCCTACAAGTTCGAGGCCGGGACCCCGATAGTCGCGGAGACCATGGGGCTAGGCACGGCGATGGATTACATGAAGAAGCTCGGCATGGACAGCATCAAGAGGCACAAGGAGGACGTCACCTCATATGCGCTCAAGCGCCTGGGAGAGACGAAGGGAGTGAACATACTCGGGCCCAAGGACGCCACCAAGCGCGCGGGCCTGGTCGCATTCGAATTGGAGAAGGTCCATCCGCACGACGTCGCGGCCATACTGGACGACTCCGGGATCGCGATACGCTCCGGCCACCACTGCGCCATGCCGCTGCATCTGCGCCTGAACATACCGGCGAGCAGCAGGGCCAGCTTCCACGTCTACACCAAGAAGGAGGAGATAGACGCGCTCATAACCGGGCTCGAGAAGGTCAAGATGATCTTCGGTGCGCAGTGATGCCAGACCAGGAGCTTTACCAGGAGTTCATCATCGAATTGTTCAAGAACCCGCTCAACTACGGAACAATAGCGGACGCGGATTACAAGGCCGAGATGTACAACACCGCATGCGGCGACCGGGTCGTGATATACCTCAAAGTGAAGGACGGGAAGATAAT
The DNA here is from genome assembly GCA_963714085.1 of uncultured Microcaldota archaeon. Lineage (GTDB taxonomy): Archaea > Micrarchaeota > Micrarchaeia > Anstonellales > Bilamarchaeaceae > CAILMQ01. The sequence goes on from OY970229.1 coordinate 266,919, forward strand.
AGACGCCAAGCACGACGGGAACGGATGCGCGATATCCCAGGCGAGCGCCTCGCTCTTCACCGAGCACATCCGCGGCATGGGCCTGGAGCAGGTAAAAAAGCTCGGCAAGGACGACGTGCTCGGGCTGCTCAAACTCGACCTGAGCAGGAACCCGACGCGCATACGCTGCGCGCTCCTTCCGCTGGACGCGCTCAAGAGGGCGCTCAAGGCCCCGGAAAAATGAATCCTGCGGGAATCGTGAGCAAATGACCGACATCCTGCCCGCCATCGGCTCGTTCCTCTCCTTCGGGATCAACGGCACGGCCAACAAGAATTCCATGAACAAGGTGGGGCGGCACAAGGCGATAGTGTACGGCTATGCCATAATATCCATAATCCTCCTCGCCGGCGCTTTCGTCTTCCGGCTGGACCTGTCCATCCCGCGGCAGCTGCTCCCCCTGTATCTGCTGGAGATAGTCATCGGCGCCGGGGCGGTCATCGCGTACTACAAGGCCATGGACCTGGGGCGCGCGGCCAGCACCCTCGCGCTCTCCCAGTCCTACGTGCTCCTGGTCCTGCTCGCAGGCGTGCTGCTGCTCGGCGAGAAACTGAGCCTGTTGCAGATAGCGGGCTCGCTCATCATACTGTCCTCGGCCATCGCCATCAGCGTCTCAAAAGCAGGGAGGCTGGAGGGCGGGACGATCATCCTGCCCATCACAATCGTCGGCTGGGCCGCGTATTACTCCATCATAAAGATTTTCGTGGACGCCATGGGGCCGTACAGCGCCACGGTCGTGCTCGAATCCGGGATATTCGTCATGGTAGCGCTGTTCTACTTCGCCAGGGGCAAGGACCTCTCGTTCCCGGACAGGAAGGGATGGCCGAGCATCGGGGTGCAGCAGGTCACCGCGTGCATCGGCGCGGTCCTCTATTCCCTTTCCGTCCTCGAGATAGGGGCAGGGCTCACGGCGGCCATCGGGTCCGGCAGCCTGATAATCAATTCCGTGGCGTCCTACTTCTGGCTCGGCGAGAAGCTCGAGACCCACACCTATATCGCGATCGTCGCCATGGTGGTGGGATTGGTGCTGATAGCGCTGTGAACGCGTTCCAGGTGCGGTAAGGAGACGATTATACGTGCTCATATTCTTTTAGCGCTTTAAGAACCTCATTTGCGACAAGCCCGAAAGAAGGCACTTTCATTAGGAATCGCCCCGGCTCAATTTCAATGCCGTGAAATCCAGGTCTTCAGAACGTCCAGCCTGACCAGGTAAAGTTAACAAAATAGTTAACTTTTAATAATCTTCTATTACATATATTCTACGATACGCATGATGATGTTAGAAGAAAAATACATTAAGACATACATGAAATTCAAAAAGGGCAGGTTTAATGCCATCGACTTCGCACGATTGCACGGAATTTCTTCGCAGAGCTCAAAGGTGTTGATCCACAGACTGTCAAAAAACAACCAATTTTTTAGAGCGGCTAGAGGCGAGTATGTGGCTCTTAGCCCGGAGAGTTTTCTGAAACTCGAAGAGGTGGGAAGAAAAAACAAAAAAATGCTGCAGATCGTATTGGAATTGCTAAGGATATTCCCGGAGCTGAGGACGATAGTGCTTTATGGCTCCAGAATACGGGGCCAAGCTGACAAGCTTAGCGATTACGACGTATTGCTGATCCTCAAAGAAAAAACAGTGGAAACTACCGAGTTGAGAGAACGGATTGAAAAAAAGCTGAGAATAAAGTTGCATCTCACAGTCTACTCGGAAAGAGGGTACAGGAATGCGGTGCTCTCAGAGCCGTATATTCGTTTTTGGCTTTCAGAAGCCACGTATCTGGATGAAGGCAAAGTTCTTCAGTCCCCCCTTCCGCCGATACCCAAGATGGCATACCAGGAATGGCTATCCACGGCGAAGACGTATATGGAAAATGCGAAGATCGCTGATCAAACTGGAAAGAGATGCAAGTATTATTTTACTGCCTTGGAAGTCCTAGAATTCATCAGGGCTGCTTTGCAATTGAGCTATGATTTCGGGGTTGTGAAGCAAAGACTCATCGATATTCTTGGATTGAAAATGGTAAAGAAAATACGGGTGATGGGTAAGTTGAGCACAAAGGATACAAAAGTTCTTGAGCATGCGTGCAGTATCGGATTTCGGACTGTAGCAGCGCTTCTTGATAAAATGGGGGACAATGAAACGGATGTTTATTGGAAAGCCCAGCTTTCGGTGATTTCATAAGCAGGAAACAAGAGATACGGGAGATGGCGAACCTTGTGGGGAATGCGGCGGCTCACGTAGCGCTCCTACCAGATGAAAAGTTCGCACAGAAAGAGGCGACCACATACTCTGATGATGCTGCAGATACGGCAAGGGAAAGGACATGGACGAAAAGCGAGATAAACGATTTCACCATCCTCGCTAAGAAAAGGGCTGAAACGGAGATTAAAACTAGGATGAAGAGGTATGGGTTTTCTGAAAGCCAGATGCCTAATTTCGTTGCAAAAGCTGAAGTGTACATATCTTCATTTATCGATAAGGATATGAGAAAAATGAGAGGGAAAGATGACAAATTCCCATTTGTCTAGCCAGTAGATAGCCAGCTATCCGATAATCGCGCGGAACCGCAAGGATGTATCGGATAGAGCAGATTTTGGCTTATCCGATACCGTGAAAAATCAGCTACGTCGCTGGCCAGTCTCTGAGCCGAGATATCAGTTCCTTCTTATATCGGATACGATGCACGCCTTTGCGCCGTATTCATATTGTAGCGCAGCCACCAAGTCCCTGTAATTCATCCTGCCCGAGAGGTGGTGCGCTGCTTGGTCTACGCCGCCGATGGAGAAATCCGCTTCCGGGTCCCCGAACCCTCCATTCTTCATTTTCCGCTCTAGCATACTGGCTGGGGATTCGATGACCACCATCGCCAGCCCCGCAAGGAACTCCGGAGACACGAACGGGCTGCAGGTCCCGAATTCCATGCCCGGAGGAAGCTCTTCCTTCGTGCACATCTCGAGCATCGGGGAATCGGGCACCAGGCCGCTGAGGTCGAGCCTCCCCTTTCCCGAGGCCACGACCAGGTACCGCTTATCCGGGGAGAACGCGTCTTTCACATAAAGCGCCTTCACGGTCGTTTCCACCGGGATGCCGGCCGCCCTGGCCTTCTCCTTGCAGGTGCTGGTGGTCTCGCTCGTGAACACGATGCTTGCCGTGCCCTCCCTGACGAACCTCGCAAGGACAGGTGACGTCACAAGCCTCTTTCCCATCTGGAGATCGTGCCAGTCGGTCGAGTCCCGGGCTATGGTCCTGACGCTGGAAATGCCTTCAGTGGGGAGTTTGAATCCGGCGCCCCCGAACCTGGGCCAGTCCGAGAACCGGGACAGGTTGGCACGGGTGCTTCTGAGTGTGTATCCGTTCACAATCATGATTATACTTTAACTTACATCATATTTAACCTTTTCGGAAAGCGTGGCTTTGCGCCTTCACTCAAAGCCGCCTCCGCGATGGAGTTCTGGTGCAAAACTGCTCCACTGCCAACCTTAATAAAAGAACGAATCGGAACACCCTTTATGTCAGATGAAAGGACGGCTTATATCTACCTGGCCCTGACGATCCTATTATGGTCCGCGACCCCGGCGGTGGCGAAGCTCGGCCTGGTCGAGATAAACAACATGCAGATGCTTTTCTACAACAGCATAGTGGCCATAATCTCGCTTTCCGCCCTTGTCCTCGTCCAAAAGAAGCAGCACCTGTTTTCCGAATATTCTAAAGCCGATTACCTTAGGATGTTCGGGATGGGGTTCCTCGGCCTCTACATGTACTATATCCTGCTCTACGGGAGCTTCAGCATAGCTCCGGCAGGAGAAGCCAACATGATAAACTACCTGTGGCCGGTTTTCGTGGTATTATTCTCCATCTTGATCCTCAAGGAGAAGGCCACGCTGAAGACGCTCATCGCCATCCTCCTCAGTTTCGCCGGGGCTATCATCATCTTCACCAAGGGCGACCTCTCGGGCTTCCAAAACGGGTATACGCCCGGATATCTCCTGGCGCTGGGCGCTGCGGTCTGCTACGGACTCTTCTCGGTGCTCGGCAAGAAGCTCAATTACGAGAAGTTCACCAGCATGCTCGTCTTCTACGTCTCCGCCTTCATCCTCATCACCCTGACTATGTTAACATTCTCGAAATTCGTGATCCCGAAATCGCCGACTACCTGGCTCGTTATAATATTTCTAGGAGGGTTCGCGAATTCGCTCGGTTCGGTGTTCTGGTTCAAGGCGCTGGAGAAGGGCAGGACGCACAGCCTGGCGAACCTGATTTATGCCACTCCGTTCGTCGCGCTGGTGTTCGTATTCCTCCTGGACAAGGAGGTCATCCCGGTGATTTCCATAATCGGGCTGGTTCTCATAGTGGCCGGGATATTTGTGCAGCTTGTCGGAAGCAAGACCAATGACGGGCGCCCATCGCGCTCTGATTCTGTTATCTAAAATAGGATAACGTGTGCATTTAAAAACCGTTTCCATCACAATAGCATCATGCATGCCCGACAATTATCCAAGCCTGGCCTTGATGTCGCAAAGGCGGTGATCAGGACCGGAGGCTTCCAGGTCTTTTACCATGCCTGCGGCAGGCCGGACCTTAGCGAAGATGGCGATCCTGACAACCACATCCGGGCTCATCATCGCGTGCGGGAGCATATTGGCGCCCACAACAATATCGAGCAAGGGTGCCGCTTGGCATTCGCTGGCGGCAACATAGGCATTCCGGGATTCCCCCGCGATGTAGCAGGTTTTGGCATCCTGCTCGAACACCATTGGCGTGTGAGTTATTATGAAGAAAAGAAGAAGGGCGGCTGGACCGGCCTGTGGGGCCTGCTCGACAAGGGAAGGATACCCAAACCATATATGAAGAAAGAAGCCGACATACCCTTCAAGATAGGGGAGGTGCTGACGCTCGACCAGGACGGCGAAGCCGCGTTCCTGCGCATGGTGTTGAGGCTGCGGCACGCGATCGAGCATAGCTGCGGGGGCGGCAAGGACATGCAGCCGACGTTGACGCTGGTGGGGGGCAAGCCGGTGATAAGCGCGGTGGTCCGCCACCTCAGGGCAGAGCCCGAGGATTATTACCCGATGGTGCGGGCGATCCTTCCGCCGGACAGGTTTCCAAAAATAAACAGCATAATTCTAAGCGGAATCGAGCCGGGAGACGGGCTGATGCTGGTCTCCGGCCCGAAAGTCCGGGAGCTTGTAAGGACGAACAGGCAGTATGCCGATATATACCATGACAGGGCCATGTTGGAGGCCGTATTAGAGGCAAGCAAGATCTGATTTCGATATTTTCGGTGCATCTTGCTTCGTCTATCGTTTGCCATGTAACCGATCTTATCATTCATCCAACGTCTGAAGACGTTGGATTTCTCGGGTCTAAGTTATTTAAACTCGAAGCAGCATTATACCATAGGATGAGTTCATGGCATCGGAAGAGGAGGAGAAGGACAAGAAAAAAGCCGCTCCGCGGAAATTGTTCACTGACTTGGAGCAGCGCAAGCCGGTCGTGGTGAAAATCAAGATGCCGAAGCCCAAGATAGCCAAGGACCTGAACGCGCCCAAGCCGGCCCCCGTGCCGCAGAAAATATTCCACAGCCTGGACCAGCCCGCGCCGGCAGCGAAGCCCGCCAGACGGAAACGCAAAATCTTCGAGAATCTGTGAACGCGGCTCCGCCCATGGTGGGGGCTCACTGCACGTAGACCTTGGTCATCCTGTCGCCCTGCCGCAGCTGGTCGACGACGTCCATGCCCTCGGTGACGTTGCCGAACACCGCGTACTGGCCGTCCAGGAAGTGCGCCTCGCCTATGACAACGTAGAACTGCGAGGAGGCGCTGTCCGGGTCCTGGGACCTCGCCATGCCGAGCGCCCCGATGTTGTGCGTGAGCCCGGGGGCTATCTCGAGCGGGATGGTCTTATTCGAGCCGCCGGTCCCGTCCCCTTTCGGGTCGCCTCCTTGTATCACGAAACCCGCCACGTAGCGGTGGAACGTCAGCCCGTTGTAGAACCCTGAGTTCACGAGGCCCAGGAAGTTCCCTGCCGTTATCGGCGCCTGCTTCTGGAATATCTCGGCCTTGAAAGTGCCCTTCGTAGTCTCGAAAACCACTGTCGGATTGGTAACCATGCTCATGCCTCCTGAAATGTTCTGCGCCGCGTTCGTGGCGTTGCTGCTCGCCTGCTTGCCCACTGTCGGAGTGGTCTGCATGCCTCCTGAAAAGTTCTGCGCCGCGTTGAGCGTAGCGTTGCCAGCCTGCTGCGGCTGGCTCGTGCAGCCGGAAAGCGCCAGCACTATGAATAAAGCGGCCAGAATCATCAGTTTGTTTCCCATGTAACGCGCCTCTGGAATGGTTGGAACCAAAAAGTATAAATTGTTTGCGAAACGCTACAGCTCCGGCGCCTTCTTTATCGCGCGCACTATGTTCCTCGCGGCCTCGGCTATGTTCAGGACCCCTTTCTTCAGGTACCACTTGCGCCGCTCCGCCATGAGCTCGAGCAGGCCCTCGGGCGTCGTGCCATCGGTTATCTTGAAGTCGTACTCCTCTTCCATCCACGCCCTGAGCACCGGGCTGGCGAGTATCTTCGCAGCTATGACGTACGCGTACGCCTCCTCGTCCCCGTGCACGTTCACCGCGCCCTTTATCACCAGGGACTGCCGCTCCTCCTTCTCAGGGAACACCCCGCGGTAATCCGTTATGGTGAGTTCCTCATTCATGCGGATCCACTGGACGTCCCTGGTAGTGCCCGCGATCGGCGAGACCCGCGCAGCGTGCCTTCCCGAGAGCGAGTTTATCAGCGTGCTTTTGCCTATGTTCGGGTAGCCCAGGAGCAGCGCGCGCGCCGGGCGTTTTTTCGTCCTCGAGAGGATGGCCTCCAGCAGCGCCCTCTTGTCCTCCGGCACGGCGCTCTTGGCGCTTATCACGAACAGGCGGTCCGCGGTCTTCACCTTCGCGCCCTCCGGAAGAAGGTCCGCCTTGTTCGCGACTATGAGCAGCCGCGCGCTGCCGATCCATTTCTCGGTGAAGCGCAACCGGGTGCCCTCCACGTCGCGCGCGTCCACGATCTCCACTATGACGTCAGCCTCGTGTATGAGCTTCCTGAGCGATGCCCACCTGTCGCGGGGACGATGGGCGCGGGCCCCCTTTGTATTGCGCATGGGTTGGTATTGTGCGGACGGGGTTATTAATTGACTTCATCCCACCCGCTTGGAGATCGACCAGAGGTGCTCGAAGTATTTCGTAAAGGACTCACGAACAAATTTGTCTTCCATAACGGTGGCGACTGGCGGGTCGCTGTACACCATGATGGCGACCTTGTCCGAGTAGACCAGGATCTCGGTGACCAGGTTCGAGGCAGAAGGGAGAAGGCGAAGCTGCGTACGCTTCGGGCTCGCGATGGGAAGGGACTCGATCCTGAAATCGCTGTTGAGCAGGAGCCTCTCCCTTACTTTTTTCCTCTTGATCTGCATTATGAAATTCTTCCAGAATTCCGTCCCCATGATCTCCGTGGACGCGTTTGACACGCCCATGGCGAAATAATCGCCGGAGCTTATCACCTCGCGCAGCAGCCCCTTGAACGCCTTCGTGCCGCGGTATATCGTGGCGGACTGCCTCTGCCTGGATTTGGCGAGTTCCGCGGATATCTGCGGCGCCAGGACCGATACGACTTTCTTCCGGCTCTCTAATTCGTTGGATTCACGCTCCAGCATCGCAGCAAGGGCCTCGGGAGGCGCGATTGCGAACCTGCGCTTCCCCTCCTCGTTTATGTAGGTGACGAGCCCGCGCTCGACCAGCTTGTCGAGGTTATCATAGATTATGTTGCGGTGGAAGCCGGTTATCCTCACCAGCTCGCTGGCTATCGCGGGGCCGTTCTTCAGCAGGGCCAGGAACACCTTCGCCTCGTTGCGGTTCAGGCCTATCCTCTCCAGGTCGGACGAGTCCATGGGTATGGAATGGAACGAAGGGGTTTTAATTGCTGTCATAGGTTATTGCGACAGAATAATAAATAGCAAGTGATAGAACATAGAACAGCATGAGTGATGATGGAAACAACGGCCCGCGAGTTTTCATAGCCACATCCATTACCGACAAGATAGGAAAGGAGAAAGAGATCGAGCGCCTGCGGCAGATAGTTGAGATCATAGCCGACGTGGTCGAACGTCACGGCGGCAGCACGCAGTGCGCTTTCAGGGAGGAGAACTGGCAGGATGAGAAACAGCCAGAGGTGTACGTGCGCCGGGATTTCAAGTGGTGCAGGGACTGCGATGGCGCAATTATCATAGCTGAGGATTCCCACGGTGTGCGGATAGAAGAGGGATGGCTTTCCGCGATGGAGAAGCCCATGCTTAGGCTGTTCGAAGGAACTGCGAGCTTCCGCAGTGGGCTGGACCAACACTTGGGGATGCTGACTCCGGTCAGCGAGCTGGCATTCGATTGCTTGTCCGAACTCGAAACAGGGGTGGGGAAATTTGTCGGAACATTGACAGCCGGGCATAAACCGCATGCAGACCAGGTGATAGCCAGCGGCCTGGAGGACGCGTTCCATTCCCTGCTGGAAAGATTCGAGCACGGAGATGACGTGCGGGAGGCCGCGCCGCGGGGGCAGAGGAGCAAGGACCTGTTCAACTGCCAGGTGCTCATCGAGAATCCGCGGGACAGGCTCATATTCAATCCGATAAGGAGAATCAACCTCGCTGCGATAATCGGGGAGACGCTCTGGTACCTGAGAGGGAGCGACTCCTTGGCAGAGATCGCTTATTACGTGCCGCAGATGGAGAGGTTCAGCGACGACGGGGCCACGATAAACAGCGCCTATGGCAAGCGGCTCGTGCACATGAAGGGGATAGTGGAACAGCTGCGCCTGGACCCGGACACGAAACGTGCGTATCATCCCATCCTCTTTCCCCACGACCTGGAGACGCTCCCGGATACGAAGGATTTCCCATGCAACCTCGGCGTGCAGTGGCTCAATCACGGGAACGGGCTCGATATGATAGGATACATGCGGTCATCCGACGTCTTCTGGGGCCTGCAGCACAACGTTTTCTTCTTCACGTTCCTGCAGGAGATGATGGCGCTTGAGACCGGCCTGCAGCTCGGGAGCTACCGGCACGTGGCTGGAGTGTTCAACATCTATGAGAGGCATTACGGGAAGGCAGAAAGGATACGGCACGGCCCCAAAGAGGCCAGCACACCGATGTGCGCGCTCAGGAGCCTGGACGAATTGGAGGAACTGAAGCGGCAGGAGCCGCTCATCCGCAGCGGGAACGTCAAAACCCGGGAACTCGAGGATGGATTGCTGGAGGATTTCCGGCTCGTGCTGCTTCATAAACGGACAAAGGATGAAGGATACCTCCGGGCGCTTTCCACAAAGGCCATGAAAAGGATGGCGGTGGGACGATGAGCGTGTTCAGGAGCAGGGAGTTCGCCCTGCGATGGCGGGAGCACGTTCAAGGCGCTGGCAGCATGATCAGGGCGAAACTCCTCAATCCCAGGCTGGAGGGCCTCATAGGGGGTATAAAGGGCAAGAACGTCCTGGACATCGGGTGCGGCGAGGGATTTTCTACAAAGCTCCTTGCCAACAAAGGAGCGAAAAGCGTTATCGGTGCGGACGTGAACCCGCATTCTGTCGGATTCGCCGCTCGGGACGTCAGGGAAGCGGTTTTCCTGGCCGCCAGCGTGGACAGGCTGCCGTTCCCGGATTCCAGCTTCGACCTCGCCTTGTGCTGCAACGTGCTGGTGAACTGCTCGGACGACGAAGTCAAGGGCGGGGTTAGCGAATTGCGCAGGGTGCTGGTCCCGGACGGCAAAGCCATCGTATCGATAATGCACCCGCTCTACTCGCTGTTCGGCAATGGGATGGGCGAAGAGGCGGAAAAAGCGAGGCGTTACCAGTTCAACGAGAAGATTTTAGTAGATACGATAGACGGGTTCAAGGATTTCTTCGATTACCGGAGGCCGCTTTGCTATTATGCCAACGCGTTCACCGATGGCGGCTTCCGCATACGTTCCTTCGACGAGGTGTTCGTTTCCGAATTCGACGGGATCGACGATAAGCACTGGAAGCGTATCGGGCTGCCGATATTCGCGGTGTTCGGATTGGGCTGATTCAGCCCGCTCCGAGCAGCCCTGCCGCGATCATGATGATGCCGAGCAGGAACACGATATAGGCCAGGTTTATCTTCTTCACCGCCTTCAGGATGATGTCCAATGCGAGATAGCCGAAGACGAAGCTCGAGAGCGCGAGCAGGATGCCGTCCACAACGGGGAACGAGGCGATGCTGCCGCTGATGTAGAAGACCATCTCGGCGAGGACCACCGTGGGTATGCTGAGCAGGAAGCTCAGGTCGAAGCTGCTCTCGCTGTCGAAGCCGCGCCATATCAGGCCAGTGGTGCTCGTCCCTGCGCGGGAGACGCCCGGGAGTATGCTCAGCCCCTGGAGCAGGCCTGTGAAGATTCCGTCCTTCCAGTCCGCGCTCTCCGCCTTGCGCATGGCAGCGCCTTTCTGCCTGAGAAGCAGGAAGCCGGTCACGAGCAGGCCGAGGCCCATGATTGCGAAAAGCAGTCCTCCGTTGATGGACGGAAGGAATTTCTTCTCGATGAGCAGCAATGGCAATCCGACTATGCCGGTCCCGAGCAAAGCTGCGACTATGAAGCCTATTTTCCCGTCGGCGTGCGTCTTGAAGTCGAGGGGCTGCTTCAGGAACGCGGATAAGAGGCTCATTATCTCCTTGCGGAAATAGATTATCGCGGCAAGCACGGTCCCGATGTGCAGGTAGAGAAGGATCGCGATTACCGAGGACGGGTCGCCGTGTAGGAACTTCAGGTAGACGAAGGTGTCCTGGGTCTTGGAGCTGACCGGTATCCATTCGGTTATCCCCTGCACCAGGCCCAGTATTATTATTGAGAGAATGTCCATTGCTACTGGTTACACCCGCGGTTTTTTTAAATGGTGGGCAGCTTCTTTTCGAACAGGTTGACTATGGATTGTATCCATTCTCTTGATTGAATCGATATCTAAAGAAAGTAAGGTCCTCAGATTTAAGGGGCGATAACCAATCAACTCGATACTAACATTTATGGTCCGTTTATCCCCGTTTATGAACGGATAATCACGAATATCATTGTTGTGCTTATGGCCATGAATTATCCAACCGTCCCACCTGATGGGTATTTTGTTTGGATCGTGAATAAGAAGGAAATCGTGCCCGCCAAAATTGAGTATTTTATACTCTTTTTTATTGGGTAGACCAGCGTCATGGTTTCCACCAATATAAACGATTTTTCCGTTAAGTTGTCTGGTCCAATATGAATGCGAATGGGAACTCTTGCCATAAACCAGGTCTCCCAGGAAATACACTGTATCACCGCTGTCGATTGTGTTATTCCAGTTATTGATGAGTACTCGGTTCATTTCTTCGGTATCTTTAGATAAAAAGGGACGGTAACAGTAGCGGATTATGTTCGTATGGTCAAGATGAAGGTCGGATACTATGAACGGATCATCGTGGGATAGTTTTGGTTTGTTTGTAAGTTCGGTCCCGGTCTTAAACCTTAGAAGCGCTAATGTTCGTTTCATCTGTCTTGAGCTTAATGCTTCTTCACGGCTCAGGAAACGTTTTTGCAAAAGGTCATACTCGAAGACTATCTTGCTTCGGTCGTTCAACAATGTTATCCTAGTGCCAAATCCGAGTAGATACGGGATTACTTTATTGTAGCGTTTCTTTCCGGTAAATAGCGATAAAACAGAATCGAGTATACCTTTATCGTCTTTGTTTAAGTAGTTCCAGATGAGAGTATAGCTTTTGTCGGATAGATGATTTCCGATAGTGATATGGAACCATGCTTCACCTTTCCTGTCGAAAGACTTTGTTTGAGGGGTTATTCTTAGCAACTTTGCCGTTATCTCCTTCTTGAATTTCAGTAGGGAATCCGAAGGGCGGACTTTGAATGCGATTACTTTTCCTCTCCCATCGGCGTTGTTTTTCCATTCATAACCGTCTACAGTGAATTCGAATGAATCGTACTTTTTTGCAGTTTCTTCTATGCAGTCTCTCAATTGGGACAACCGAGTATTTCCAAGATTGAAAGTACCGTATAGAGTGAAATGAGGAACAGTATGAGTAAGTTTAAGGTGGCCTGCTTTCTTTGCATTGATGATAATTTGGCGTAGTTTGAACTTCTCGGGACCCATTCGAATTTCTAATAGCACAATAAGATTCCTCAATCTCAGTTAATAAAATTACCCTTGGAAGTTCAGCATTCTATGAGTTCAAATTTGGGTCCGTCATACCAGCATAACAGAATCGTTATTTCCGTATTTTTAGAGAGTTTTTGGAATGCCGGGAGATATGAGGTCTACGATATACCGTACACCCAACCGGCAGGTAGACTTTTTGCATCCACTTTCAGCTTCTCCTCTTGCCCATCAGCTTCAGCAGGTCCAGGAAGAGGTTCACGAAATCCAGGTAGAGTGTGAGCGCCGCCAGCACTTCCTTTTTAGTCTCCTCTTCCGTGCCTTCCTCGTCCGGGAGCATCATCGCCTTGATCTTCTGCGTGTCGTAGGCCGCTAGGCCGGAGAAGACCACGACCCCGATTATGCTGACGATGAAATCAAGGGACGAGCTGTGGAGGAACAGGTTCGCCACAGATGCGATGACGATGCCGAAAAGCCCCATTATCAGGATGTGCCCCACGTTGGTGAGGTCGGTCTTCGTGAAATAGCCGAAAACGCTCATGAATGCGAACATCGCGGCGGCTATGAAGAAGACCATGCCGATGGACCCGAGCGTATAGACGAGGAATATCACGGAAAGCGTCAGGCCTGTGATGAAGCAGTAGAAGACGAAGACGAGCTCGCCCAGGAAGGCCGGGATGCGCTCGATGAACAGGACCAGCCCGCCCACGACCAGGATCTGGAAGATGAGCAGGCCGAAAAAGACCAGGCTGTTCCCTACGATGAGGTCGGACAGGCCCGGTTCGATTGAAACCACGTAGGCGGTCAGCCCCGAGACCACCAGTCCCAGGAACATCCAGAAATAGACCTTCTGGATGTACGTGTTCGTCTCTTGGACCGTATTCATGAGCGGACATATACGGCAAAGACGATTTAATCATATCAGTTCAGGGAATCCTCAGGCGCCATGGGACGGCCTTTCATCAGATTTATAAGTTATAAGCACGTCATCTGATGCAAGGTGGAATAATGTCCGAAGACAAGCTGCTGAAGACTCTTAACCCGCATCAGAGGGCGTACGTGGATCTGGACCTCGCCAACCCGGCGAACGGGGAATACATGCTCGGCGCGTTCCGTCTCGTCCCTGCGGACGGGTGCAACGTGCTCCAGGCGGCCTGCGAGGTCGCCGCGGAATCGTCCACCGGGACCAATTTCCTGGTGAAGACCGAGACCCCGTTCTCCAAGCGGATGAACGCGCTGGTCTACAAGGTGGATTATGCGAAGAAGCTGGTATTCATCGCCTATCCGTGGAGGCTTTTCGACAGGCACGGGAACGTCCAGAACATACTGACGTACATCGTCGGGAACGTGCTCGGGATGAAGCAGGTCTCTGAGCTGAAGCTCATCGACGTCTGGTTCCCGCCGTCCATGCTCGAGCAGTACGACGGGCCGAGCTACACCCTGGACGACATGAGGGCGTACCTGAACGCCTACGGAAGGCCGATCCTCGGCACCATAGTGAAGCCCAAGATGGGGCTCACGTCCGCGGAATACGCCGAGGTCTGCTACGACTTCTGGGTCGGCGGTGGCGACTTCGTGAAGAACGACGAGCCGCAGGCTGACCAGGACTTCTGCCCCTATGACAAGATGGTGAGGCACGTGAAGAAGGCCATGGACGCGGCCGTGAAGAAGACAGGGAAGAAGAAGGTCCACTCGTTCAACGTGTCCGCGGCGGACTTCGACATCATGATATCCAGGTGCGAGATGATACGCAATGCCGGGTTCGAGCCAGGGAGCTACGCCTTCCTCATAGACGGCCTGACCGCGGGCTGGATGGCGGTGCAGACCCTGAGGAGGAGGTATCCGGACGTGTTCATACACTTCCACCGCGCGGGCCATGGCGCCTTCACGAGGCCGGAGAACCCGATAGGCTTCTCCGTGCTGGTGCTCTCCAAATTCGCAAGATTGGCCGGCGCCTCCGGCGTGCACACCGGCACGGCCGGGGTCGGGAAGATGGCCGGGAGCCCGGAGGAGGACATAATCTCCGCGCACAACATCCTGCGCTTCAAGGAGATGGGGCACATCTTCGAGCAGAGCTGGGCCACGATACCGGATAATAACAGGTACGCGCAGGAGCTAGTGCGCAACGACCTTGCGCACAAGGTCATACTCAAGGAGGACGACTGGCGCGGCATAAAGAAATGCTGCCCCATAGTGTCCGGCGGCCTCAACCCGACGCTCCTGGCCGAGTTCATAGACCTCATGGGGGGCGTGGACTTCATAACCACCATGGGCGCGGGCTGCAACGCGCATCCGGAAGGAACGCAGGCCGGTGCGACCGCGCTGGTCCAGGCGTGCGAGGCTTATTCCAAAGGCATAGACATCAGGAAATACGCCAAGAACCATAAGGAGCTGGCGGAAGCGATAGAGTTCTTCTCGAAGAAGTAGCGGCTTCGGTTAGAAGCGTCAGGCGCTTATCTTCGCCTCCTCTTCGCGGCCGGCTTGACCGCGATCCTTGCCTCGCGCTCCTCCATGTTGTGGTTGTCGTCAACCCCCCTGTCCTGCGTCGCCGCGAGCGCCAGATTGTCCCCGAGAAGCGAATTGTTCAGCCTTTTAGCGTCCTTGAGGCTCTCGGCCTTCCTTTTCTTGGACATGCATATCACCGATGGATCGAACCAGGCAAGAGTTAAGAACCGATTGCAGCGGATATCCGCGGGGCTTGCGATGAGTCGCCATATATGGCAAATAGAGAAGGATTATAAAAGGTTCCGGGCATAACATGCTTATGACATATGAGTCAACACTAGCCCTGGCTGAGGGTTACCTCAGAAAGCACATCGTGCCAGAGGCGGAGTTCGGCCTCGCGCACACCATAGAGACGGACGACTGGATGTTCCTGGCGGACCCTCGCGTACCCGACAGGCGCATGCAGCTCACGCTCGCGCATACGGGCTCCTACAACGATTGCCTCTCCATCGCGGAGAGGCTGTACCTCGACATCAGTTCGCGCAATCCGGAACTGGGACCCGCGATGGCCATGAGCACGGGCGCCGACGTGCACAACTGGGTGCAGATACGCGACCCGGAGACCCGCGAGATGGCGCAGATAGACGCCACGCCCTGGTTCGCGCGCCTGAACCCGGGGCACGATGGCGCTGAATGGCAGTACGAGCCGCTGCCGATGCTGGTCCAGCTGATGATGATCCCATTCAGCGTCAGGAAGACAAGGCACGACAGGTTCATCACCGTGGGGCTGGAGGGGATCCTGCCGAGGTGCAGGGACGCAGCGGAGAAGGACGGCCCCGCGGCAGGTGAGGACGGGCCGCTATTCAGCTTCATTTTCCAGATCCGGAAGGACCTAGGCTTCGGGACCAAGCCGGAACAGGCGATGCACGTCTTCATCGACGTCCTGGATATCGACCGGCTGCACGGATCGCTCAAGTCCAAGGGGTCGATGGACGACCTGATTGCGGCCAGGGCGATAAGGGCCGGTTTCACCGCCTTCTCGGACGAGGGGACCGCGTTCCTCGCGCTTAGCAGCATGGGGGCCATGCACCAGGCGGCCGGGCAGACGCGGGATACTGAGCTTTTCGCGGAGTTCGACCGTTCTGTGCCGACCATCTTGAAATTATTGTCCGGCGCGGGCTCGCCGCTTCCCATCGCGGGGAGGCTGGACCAGGAGCTGGACGTGGCCAACGGGAGAATCAACGCGAGCGACGGCAGGAAATACCGCGATTTCATCAGATTGCTGGACAGGAAGCTGCAGGAGCCGAGAAAGAGGATACGAACGGGATGATATCCCTAGCATAAAACCAGATAATAAGTGCAGGGGACGAAATCTCCGGGCAGGTCTGACCTTTCCTTAGCGCTGCGATGTCAAATTTGGCATCAAGTAAAATATAGCCCATCTGCCGGAGTTAACCGGTTGCTGCCCATATATAGCACGACCTAACAGGAGCTGGCAAAATTAATTCAAAATATTGCTAGGCAATGATAACTGAGGATTTGAGCATTGATCCTCTCTTATCGTTAATCTTCATCCTGCTAAACTGATACAGAAACCATAAAACTATAATCATTCGATTACGTTATCGTTCTATATCAGGAAAAGTAATCTACTTCGATTCTGCGAGCTGCTTGACCTGTTCAAGCACTCCTAAATCGAATACTTCTTCAAAAGGAGCATTAAAGTTGTTCACGCAGAACTTATGCAGCATTTTTCTCGCAATTTCATGTACATGCTCCGGATCGCTTTCAGTCAACATCGGCACAGGACCGAAACCGATTCCTTGTAATGCCTGGAGTATAAGCGCCTCGGATCCACCGTGTTCGGTGACCTTATTCAGAACACCTGCTGATTCACCTTGAACAGCAACATACATCATTAATGCCAACTGATGAAAAGGTCGTTTACCATATGAGAGCTCTGCGCTAAGCGGAAACACTTCCTCACTTATCGCTAGCCTGGACTTCAGCTTAGCATGGATCAGTTCGTGGAAGATTAGGTCGTAGAGCATATCATGGATCGCTTTTTCTCTGTCATCTTCGGTCTTAAACTTGTTGTTCGCACGTGCATCACGGACGTACAACGCAATCGCAAGCAGCATCTTGAGGGCATTCTGCTCTGGAACACCCCCATCCAAAGAGATCCGCCTAGCGAGTGAGAAGTATTCATCGGCAGAAGGCTCGGCGGGAGTAATGAATGCCTGAATGTCATTAGCATGTTGGTCTAATACGACCTGTGGAATTTGAAATGATTTAGAAAGCATCCCGGTTTTCAGATGTTCTCTGCCCATTTCATATTGTGCAAATTCACGCAGTTTGTCCTCATAAATCAGAATAACCTTCGCTTCATTGAAAGTTCGCCCTAGGATGCCATCCTTAACCTCTCCTTCTGTCCTTGACAGGACATAGACGTGAGTATCGCCTACAAGGGAATTCTTTCGTACCGTTCCCACAACTACATCTTCGTCTGGAAAGCTTATCAGAAGGATTTGATCCTTATCTCGGATAAAATGTTCTCCTTCAGGCCTGGAAGCTAACTTCCCGGCAAGTGATTTTACCGCAGGGTTGAGGGCAAACGAAAGCTGACGTTCCCAATTATCCAAGGAGGTTTCACTAATACTCAGCTTTTCTTTCCGAAGCCAATCGCTAAATTCTTTCATAGACTCCTCTGAAGTACCCATGCGCTTTGATCCAAAAACACTACGGCAGTTTGCGGCAGCGATTGCGTAAGGCATCGCAACCAGAGGGATTAGGACCTGACGTCTTGAATAAGTTTGCATATGTATATAATAATGGCTAAACTTTATAAAACGAATTTATCTTTGCCCTCGACCCTCGCTTTAAAAGCTCTGCTCTCCAGACCGTCTTTCGGTCGGACGGACCCATTGGCCTGAACTCAGGCCAGATCTGAAAGCGCTAGGGCAGGATTTGAGACCAGCTCTGAGGACACCACCAGGGTAAGACCTCAGAGCAGATCAGAATGCAGGGGACGAGTTCCCCGAGCAGGTCTGAGGTCTGAACCGTCTTTAGCGCTCTGATGTCAAATTTGGCATCAGTCATAAAATAGTCCGTCGGCCGGAAGTGATGGCATGGCGGATATAGATTTGTATAACTACCCGAGAAGGCTGAAAAGTGCGATTGATAAGGCGGATAAAGACGCGAAGGTCTGCCCGGACAACAAGCGGGACATCGTCTCTTTTTCCAAGATCCGGCTCGCGAAGGGTTCGAGCCACGGGCGGGTCGCCAAGGTAGTCTATTGCATGACGAAGTGGGCGAGATGGCTGGGAAAACCGTTCAGGGAAGCGACCAAAGACGAGCTTATCATGGCCGTGGGCAGCCTGGAAGACGAGGAGCTGTCCGAGTACACGAAATATGATCTGAAAATCGTCCTGAAGATGTTCTACAAGTGGCTGGAAGGCAACGACGAGGTGATGCCCGCCAAGATAATCTGGCTCAAGCCGAAGATAAAGAACGAGAGCCACAAACTGCCGGAGGAACTGCTTAATGAAGAGGAGATTTTGAAGATAGCCGAGGCTACCGAGAACGTCAGGGATAAGGCGTTCGTGCTTATCCTGTATGAATCCGGCTGCAGAATAGGGGAATTGCTTACTTTGAGGATGAAAAACATCCAATTTGACCAGTACGGGGCCATCCTAAGGGTAAATGGAAAGACGGGGGACAGACGGGTAAGGGTTATTAGCTCGGCCCCAGCCTTGGCTTCGTGGATCGGGCTTCACCCTATGGGAAAAGAGCCTGACGCCATGTTATGGCATTCGACCTGGAGAAACATCAATAGAGGCCAGAGGAACCTGTGCCATGGAACGGTTTACACCTTGCTTAAGCAGTATGCAGCCAAAGCAGGGATAAAGAAACGGATTTATCCGCACTTATTCAGGCATTCCAGGGCTACTTCTTTGGCTTGTAAATTGACCGAGGCACAGATGAAAGAGCATTTTGGGTGGGTGCAGGGCTCGGATATGGCAGCCACATATGTTCATCTTTCCGGGCGGGATGTTGACAATGCTCTTCTGAAATTGCAGGGACTGGTTCAAACTCAAGAGACAAAATCCGAGAAACTCAGTGTACGAGTATGTCCACGGTGCAAGGATCACAATTCGCCGGTCTCGAAATATTGTACTAAGTGCGGCCTTCCACTGGACGAGAACATGATAGCGAAAATCGAGGAGATGAAAGGGAAGAGTAATAACCTGATGAACCGGCTGATGGATGACGACGAATTCAAGAATTTCATGGTAAAGAGGATATCAGACCTTGGGCTTAGCCTTTGATTTGCTTTCCTCTATGAGTTTATTGAGTTTAACCGCCCAAGCCGGGAGCTGCTTTTCGAGCTCTTTTTGTTCGGAGTCTGACATGATTGAAATCAGATTGAAGGACTACTTATTGGTTGATGGAAAATTTGATGCTGGGATGTTAAAGGTTCGAATCGTCCGAAAATGGCATATGCTCGGAAATCTGATTTCGGGTCAGTGCGCCTTACAAGGGAAGGTAACAACCTTTTTCGACCTTCGACACAGGTCGACTAGCGCCTAATGGCGTTAGAGCGTCATGGGCTAATCTTCAAATAGGCTGCAGTCTAATATGATAATAGCGAGGAAAGGAACTGGAATCGAACAGCCCAGGAAAAGATAAAAGAATATTGGAAAGCGGACGAAATAGTGATTTATATGGACCGCATCGATCAAGCATTAGCGAATCAAATACTAGACATGGGAAAGTTAATTCACATGTGGGGAGTTGAGGATGCGAGTTCATCTTTAAACTCAGCAAAAAGAGATTATTCAGCTAATGATTATAACCACGCAGTCGATTCGATGACTGATTGTAGCGAACGAATAGCCAAAGGCACCATTTTGTTACACCTAATAGCTCTAGACCCCAAAAAGTTCAGATTCAATTTGAGACGTAAGAAAGAACTTCTTGATAACTACTCCCATTACCGTTCTCTTATTGAAAAAGGTATCGGGCACGATACGCCGAAGATTTTTCATGAAATATTGAGCTATTATTCGGAATCTACTGGGACTGTCGATTACCAGGCCTTTCAAGCATTCGAGAAAAATTTAGGTTGCGATGAAGATGGTATACTGAAAAACTTGGATAAGATTAAATATGACGAAGTCCATGCAGCTGTTACCGCGGCTCTTAACCAAATAAAAACATCAACAGAATCCTCAGTTGGTTCAACTGCCGATGCGATGCTCGCAAATTCCGGAATGTTTAATCCGGTTGCAGCATCACTAGGCATCGAGAAAAAAACTGCGTTAGATACATATGAGAAGCATCACCTACTGGATCTTGATTCCGACGTATTAATACATACGAAAATATTTTCCTACTGGTATAGGAACTCAATCAGATACCGAGACAATCCCAAAAGAATAGATTTTAACAAAGAAGAATATCGTTGGTTTGTCGATGTGATTCCCGAGAACTTCGCGCTATTTGAAAAGGACATTGCCATACTGCGTGGAATCTCTCGTAAAAAGGATTGAGAAAATGAATGATGAAACTACCAAGAAACTTCAAGAGATTCGGAACCGGTTCGACAAACTAGAAGAAGCTGTTAAAATTAAAGACGTCGCTATCAGAAAGATAGTTGATGAAGTTGGCTTAGCTAATGTAAAACCGCGTAGCCTTGCTCACTATCTTCTTCTATGGGGGTTATTCTCAAAATCCAATGTTATTGATAAAGAGTTGCGGCGTGAGCTTGAAGAAAGTAATCCTTGGCCTTTTTTTATTCTACTCAGGCATCAACTTGAGATGTCTGCTACGGTAAATTGGGTACTAAAAAATGAAGATGTTGAAAAAATTGCATTTGGAACAAAACCTTACGATAAAGAAGACAAACGACTTGGAATGCCCATAGGGTATCTTTCTAGGCCAGATATCGTGTGGCTTAACATTCCACATATAATGGACTTAATCCGGGAAATGGATAAAGAAATTAGGAAAAAAAGATCTCCCAATGATATTGAAAAGGATGGTTTTACATCAATTGAAGCAATTTATGGATTATTATCAGATTTATGCCACCCAAACGCCTTCGGACTTCATCTTTTTTTTAATTCAGCAGCGCGCACACCAAGAAAATTTACTACACACCCAAAATTTGAAGGTGAGCAACTAGATTATTGCACAAAATTTTATATTGAAATCTCAGAATTCCTTATAACAGCGTTAGAGCTATACGTTTCTCATATTGAGGAAAAAATTGAAGAACTAGCAAAAAGAGTCTGATAAGCATGGTAGGGTACGAGAATCATAAGTGGAAGTCGAATCCCTTCGTGATCGACCCGGTGCCGGACAGACACCTCCATAATCGAGGACATCCGCTCTAAGGTGGAGCTTCTTTAGTAATTTGATAGAAAATCTGATATTCTAATCTCAAAGGTTCAAATCTCTGGCAGCACATACTTTGCTGCCTGTTGCGCCCTAACCACTACCCTAATTAACTTTGACGCTCTCTTTTGCATGGGATTGCCTTTTGGGGGGAGTCTGAACCCTAGTAAGCTCAGACGATGATACCCATTGGCATAACTAGCAATTAAGCATTTCTACAGAGCCATAAAACTTATAATCCTTAGACAAGTAAGGAAATCATGAAGAATACGCTATGCCTCATCCTATGTTTGACGTTGTTGGGTAGTGGTTGCGTATCCAAAGAGGGCCCCATAACCCAGCCCACAACAGGTTCGAATGAAGTGAATTGTAATAATATCCTCACCCCCGAACTGATAATTGTTATGCTTAACGGCTCCGCCTCTTGGGTGTATGGCCCGCAAATGCAACCTGGTTTTAAGTTCTCTTCAGAGTTCATGAATAACCCGCCAGTTTGTCACTATGGAAATGCCATGGGGCAGAATGTGAATCACCTCTACTGCCAACCCTACGAGCATGGAACGCATATAGTATATGCGAGTGCAGAAAGAACGAATGTGAGCAGTAATGGAACAATCAGCAGCCATGAATGTTATATTATAAATGTAAATGAGCTTGCACCAGGAGACGAAACGCCTCCCGAATTTCAAGCTGAGCTTAAGATGTACCCGAATGCAATTGCGTATCAGGCGTGGGATATAGTCAATGTAACGTGTGAACCGTGCTAAACGAAATAATGCGACCAAAGCGGGCCGCAAATCTGGTTTTGAATGCCGACTGTCAGATTAGATTAGTACTAAGAATCAGCGTAAGCTCTGCGCAATTCAAGCTCTGAAATTAAATCTTGAGGTGTGCTCTCAGGGCGGGAACAATTCGGTAATAACAGATGAAACAGACACCACCATAGATATAACCGAAGTAGTGAGTGAGTATATCAACAAAACTTCCATTAACGGCTGGATTTGGCGGGAATATTAATAGCGGCGATGCAAAGAAAAGAAGGACTAGGATTGTCAAAAAAAGATAATTGGCGGGGTTGTCTGTTTTTTCGGATTGTATCTGTTTCAAAATTTCGTGTATTTCATTTTTATCGAAGTATATACACCCGATCATAAAAGCAAAAATGATGCATGGATACAGTATATTTTGGTAGTAAGGGAGATAAATGACTGCTAGAAGAAACGCAGGGTACAAGATAAAAATAAGAAGCACCCCGTCTTTCAATAAATCTTTCCCAATTTTTTTACTTGCAAACAGAACAAGAATGAATAGAGTAAAAGCAAAAATTCCAGCCTCGATACCGGATAATCCTTGAGAAGTTTGCTCCTTTTGGAAATACCCCGGGGAAACGATTGGTGAGAGGTAAGTGACTAAGAAAAAGGTTAATGCGAGAATAATTATGAGATATAAGTAATTCCGTTTTTCGTTTATCTTAGTCAGTACCAATAACTGGGGGATGACAAATAAGAAATATGCAATCAGGTTATTTGAGTAATGGGTAAAATTAGTATGGACAAAGTTTGACGTGAAATATTGCCACCAACTGGGGTTTTTCATTTGAAGGACTAGCAGATCATGGATGTTCGATGGAACAAACATCAAAAGCGTGGCTATGCATGGCAACGCCAGAATAATTGCTAAATCAATCGGGCTGATAAGACTGAGTGTACCTCGAAGTTCGGTAAATATGTTTGCGATTTTTTGTATGTTGATTGATAATTTGGGTATTCTCATAGCGGTACCCTGTTATAAGGCATGATTGGTGATGTAAAACTTTAAATTAATGCCTGCGATTTGAGAATTCATTCAGAGTTGTACCTATCCTTCAAAAACAGATACGCTAACCCTAATATAACGCCTGCCCCGGCAACAGCAAACAAACTTACCCCCATAACCAACGCGATTGAAAGCGCGCTGGATAAAATATCCATATTCATGACCTCGTTTATTTACTACTTGTTTTTTCAGTCTATTTAAATGTGTGTTAACACGTAGACATCCAAGACTGAAGAGACGGCCGAGACTGCGAATCTCTCGTAGAGATTCGTAGTCTGAGCTTTGACTACATGCCCCATATTCAGATTATTATTCCATTCAGAATATCTTTAACAGTAATATTAATATAATCGGAATATCATACGGGTATATTATGGTCATGGAACGCAAGGGCTCCCGACGGCACCAAAAAACCGGATTCCTCGGATTGTTCAGGAAGAAGCTGAAGAACAAAAAACAATGGAAAGCGGATTGCGACTGGAAGGTCAGCGGAGAGAAGGACGGCATTGTTTATTACGCGGTGATAGACTTCCGTTTAAAAGAAAAAAGCGGATTGCTTTTCGATGAGAACGGGGTGGCTTACCATAAGGCCAGGTTCGAGGCGGACACGGGCTTTGACGCGATCGATGGCGAGGATCACAGGACTTTCGATAGGGAACTTGTAGGGAATACCTGCTTGGCGAGCGGAATGATGAACCGATGCAGCCAACTGCTGGAAGACACCTATACGGTCATGCCAAAGAAAGGCGCGAAAACCTGGAGGGAGTTTCTCGTATATTTCAACAGAAATAAGAGAAGGATTTGCGATGAGGTGAACGAGATAGTGTCCGAGGCCGAGTACGCCGGTGATGTTTACGGTAAGAAAAAGCAGAGCAAAGACAAGATAATCAATGAGATTGCAAGGAAAACCTTTGAACCGATAGAACCCTCAACGCTGGACCGATTTGATGTCTTCAAGGCGTGGTATACCGAAAAACTGAGGGGTCTGGATTATGCGAATATGGCCAACAGAGTGGAATGGAAAGAAGAAGGGAAGATACGGGCGCTGGTAGTACGGGAATTAGAGGAACATGGATTTGTGAGAACAAAAGAAGAAAAACGATGAATCGGGATTTCTTGCCGAGATTCGCAATCTGATTGCGAAACTTTATCAGAGATTCACAGTCTGATTATGGATCCCTAGATTAATTTTCAAAGACTTCGAACTCTTGCATATACCACCAATGAGTTCCATCTGTTTGATCTGCGGTAATTCGCAGGTATCTGGCATCAACTGAAGTGAAATTGTATTGAATTGGAACTTGTGGGGGACTCGAAGTTTCAGTTACTAACCTAGTCCAGTTATTACCGTCAAATGAATAATCAATATGCCACTTGACCGGGAAGTCAGACCATGAAGCGCCAGGATTTGCGTATATCACAATTCTTCCAACGTTTGTTTGCGAACCGAGATCAACCTCCCACCAATTACCTGCATAATTAGCAGTGTTGGTTGCAAAACGATGCGCATCCGTGTAAGTTGTAATATCGCCGTCTAGTGCCCCTTCCGCAGTTTGACTGTTTATGCTAGCTGTTGCGGTCTTACCTAACGCAAGATTAGTTCCTTGTGTTGTTATATCTGTACTTCGATTATACGAAATGCCTTGCTCTGTTTGAGACGTGGATATATTTGTTTCGTTATTCTGTTCTGAATTAATATTCGAAGAGCTACTAGCTTGTGTTTGGGCTGTTGGACAATCTCCACATTTGCTACATCTATATGATTGAATCCTCTTTTGTAAGGCTGGACTACCCCCACCGTATTCAAGTAAATCACAAACTTCTTGGCAATGGTCCTGATTTAGACCCGAGTCAGTCCGATTAACCATGCATAGAGCAACACAATAACTATTATCACTGTCGAGTATCCCTCTTCCAGGGCAATTTAAGCCAGTTTTCGAAGAGCTACCAGTGCATCCAAAAACTAAAAACAAACTTACCAAAATAAAAATAATGCAGATTTTATTCATACGTTCTCCCTCAATAAATGATAATGCTCGGTTGTTTAAATATTTGCGTAGTCGACCTGTAGTAAGAGCTAACTCTGATTTTACGAATTTGACGCTTAATTCCCTTGTATTTCCCTATAATTTCCCTAATCCCACGTCTGAGAGCTTTTTAACATGGAAATATCCACTGTCTCATTCAAGAATTTTATAACACCTAAAATCCAACTATATCATGGCTGACCCGTCTGTGATCGTGGATAAACTGCTCAATTACCTTTCAAAAGAACCGGCCTCAACCCACCAGATCGTATGCGCTACGAAGCTGCACAACCAAACCGTTAAGAAATACCTCCGGATAATCGAGGATGTCCAGAATTCGCCGAAGTTGAAGAAAGAAGTGCGCGGAATACGGGTATTTTTCAGAAAAGACGTTTAAGTCATTTTTGGTGAAAAATAACATATTTTCAGGTAAAATATGTGAAAACACACATAGATTTTGCTCCCATTATATCGCTATAGCACTTCAAAACGTAGTTTTCAAGAAACATTTATAAACATTTTCATACACAATAGATATTAGGGTAAAATGATCGAAAGGTCATGGGATGGGTTTCCAACCAATCGCAACGGAGGTTTCCAGCAAAAACCGGATACTCCTAGATGAATTGGCCCTTACGTCCAGGTTCTCTAATAAAAACAGCCTTGGTTGCCGCCAGTTGGCCGGAGAACGCGTCCTGGAAGCGATAAAACGGCTTCCTGAGGGTCATCCGTCCGAGAACCTATTCATCTGCGGTCCTTCGGGTTCGGGCAAAACCGCCCTGGTCAGGTGGGCTGTGGACAAAATGGAACAAACTCAAAGGATATTATGTATATACTCCAACTGCCACAGATACAACACCTCGATGTCCATATTTACCAGGATTGCGGATGCTTTGGGCGAACCGGTTTCAAGAAGGGGGCGGGCAGTCGATGAGATATTCGACCATATTGTAAAGCTCATGCGCTACTCAAAGAAGCCCGTCCTTCTCGTTCTTGATGATATTGAAGCGCTTGTCCAGTACGATGGCGCCCGGATACTCCAGAATATCGCGCATTTGGAGGAAGAAAACGTCCATTTCGCCATTATCGGGATATCCGATAACGAAACCGCGCTTTCGAAGCTTCCGCAAGAAACCCGCGAAGTACTAAGGTTCACAAAAGTAGAGATTCCCCAGTTCACTCGCGAGGAGCTGCTGGCCCTTCTTAAGGAACGTGCATCCATGGGTTTGCGGCCTGGTTCTTACGACAGTTCGCTGATAGAAGCAATAGCGGGCATAAGCGAGGCGGTCAATGGAGGAGGTCGTTTCGCTCTTGAAATCTTATGGAGGGCTGCGAGAAGTTCGGAGGAACGGGGACTTGACTCGATACCCCAGCAGGAACTGGAACGCATAAAGGACAGCTTAGGGCTCCAAGAACGGGAGTTATCCCAGGGCGAGCTTGAAATAGTCAGATTGCTCAAGGACGGCCCTAAAACATCCTCGATGCTTTACGCATTGTTCTGGAGGAAAATATCGAAATCCCAGCGGCAGATACGCAACTACATTCATTCCATGGAAGAAAAGGGCATTGTCGAGACCCGATTTGTGCGAGGCAAGTACAACTACGGCTCAACGATCATACAACTTAGCGGAGGCTGGGAGCATGACTAACGGGTTAATGATATCGAAAACGAGAGTTAAGATGTTTCTCAAGAAGCAGGATATGCGAGTTTCGGAGAATTTTTACCGGGCTTTGGATGATGAGATTCAAGCTATCCTTTTGAAAGTGACAAAGCGAGCCAAGAGCGATAAACGCACAACCGTTCTTGCGCGTGATGTTTAGCACAAATAACCGACGATATTTATAGCAATTGCGAATTCAATTGTTCTAAGCCTTAAAACGCTTGAATCCAGCCGCTGGTGGGCCTGTTTTTTCGCCTTTCCGACAATTGCAAATCGCAATTGTTCATACGATTTGGGCGTCAATTCGCTTGAATTCGCTCAGAAACTCGTGCGGAATTATTGAATAATCTATCGAGGGTTTCTTTAATTTCAGTTCGAAGTATGACGTTGCCGTAAGGATCATAAGTTGATTTAAGCTCACGGTTCGTCACCAAAATATAGTAAGTTTTGAACTCGGCTTTAACCTTATCGAATTTCTGTTTCAATGTTTTTTCCTCATCGTGTGAACCTGTTTCAACTTCAAACGCTATGTTCTCCTTGTCAAAAACAACCACGTCCGGCTTGACGGTATCATAGAGTAACGCGTTCTTTCCGTACTTCTCAATCTCCATCTGCAGTATCCTGCAAAAATAGTAATGCTCCGGCCCCTGATTGGTTGGGGGCTTGACGAGCGTTTTTTGTCCTTTGCCCGGGCCAAACGGATTCGTGTCCAATTCAACATAGCCGTGTTCCCTGCACATCCTGGCCTGCTCCTCGGTCAGATCCTTGACGAAGAAAAAACCCTCCCTGAGATTGAACCGCTTGGGTGGCCGTTGCACCGGCCTGTCTACGGTCTCGATTTTCCCGCTCGTTTGCTTCGGATCGGTGGTGAACAGGTTGTGCATGATCTCCGGTACCGTTATCTGGAACTTGAAATTCCCCTCCTCGCTTAACAGCAGGCCACTCCCCTTGTTGCATTTTATCAGG
This sequence comes from uncultured Microcaldota archaeon, assembly GCA_963714085.1. GTDB lineage: Archaea > Micrarchaeota > Micrarchaeia > Anstonellales > Bilamarchaeaceae > CAILMQ01. The sequence goes on from OY970229.1 coordinate 294,447, forward strand.
TAATCCCTTTCCTCTGCGTTCAGCTTCAGCGAGGCGCTAATAGCCTCTATGTTGCTGGTGCTCTGCTTCATCAGGATTTTCGTGGCCGACAGGTTGAGTATAGATTTTCCCGCGTCCGCCTTGTCGAAGTCCTCTATCTCCTGGGTTATGAATCCGAGCCCGACCCCGTATTTTCTCGCCGCCTTGATGTATTCAAGGACGTAATCCTCGGCGTTCTTGCTGCGCAGCAGCCCCCAGCCCTCGTCTATGAAGATGAATTTCGGGGCCTTGTCCGCCTTCATCCTGCGCGAAACGAAGCCGAGGATGATGAACATGGCCAGGGGTTTAAGCGGCATCGGGATTTTACTCAAATCGAAGTTCACGATCCTGGCCTTCAGTTCCACGTTGGTGCGCCGGTCAAGGAAAGCGAAGAACCCGTTTTTGGAGTACATCGAAAGCCTGTTGACCAGAACCTCCAGCGTCCGGATATCTCTCGACCCCTTTTTCCTCTCCTTGTACATCTTCACGCTTTCGTCGTAAACGTCCGAGAACGTGGGCGGCTCGTTCTTCCAGGTCTTCTCTTCGAGCGGCAATATTCCGGATTCCTCGTAAGCCCTCGGAAGCAGCCGGTTGAGCGCTCCCTTCTGCGATTCCGTGAGGCCGCCGACTATTATGTCAAAGGCGGCTATCAGTTCCAGCATTTTTGCCTGGAAGCTCTGGTCGCCCAAATCGAACAGGTTGATGCTGTCCTCGGAATCCTGCGCTATCTGGACGTTCTGCCCTCCCAGCGACGCCACTGTTCCCGCATATTCGGCGTTCGGGTCTATGATGAATATGTCCGCTCCGGCATTGAAGAGGATCTGGACTATGAGGGATTTGGCTGTGTAGCTCTTGCCCGAGCCGCTGGTTCCAAGGATGAAGAAGTGCTTGTTGCTGTACTTGTCAAAGTCCAGGTGTATCCTGTTGAGGGTTTCCAGCTCGTTCCCAAGGAAAACCCCCACCTTATCGGGTTTTGCCGGAGATATGAACGGGAATGTGGCCGCCAGGGAGTTGGTGGGGAATTCCTGCTGCACTCCCAGCTTGTCAGTGCCCAATGGGAGGCAGGAGCGCAGCGCCGGGGCCATCCGGAAATTGGCTGTTTTCGGTATGATCATTATGGCGTTCATGTTGGCCTTGCATTTTTCGGTCAACAGGTCGAGCTTGTCCAGGGAACTCTCCTTGTTGTTCACGTACAGCGACACGCGGAACAGCTTCTCCTCGCCCTTGTACAAGAGCTCGTGCAGATGCCGGGTGTCCGACAGCTTGATCTCCAGCGCCGGATTGGGCGTGCCTTTCTCCGTGCTCATGAACAGGTCTGCGGTCTGCTTGTTGATCTGGTCGTAGAGGAATATTATCGTCTGGTCTATGCTTGAGGGCTCGATGTGCAGGGAAATGTCGTAATTCTCGTTCTTGGACAGGAACGACCTGAGCCAGCCATCATCTATTTTACGCGGGTACCCCACCGCTTCGATGACGCGGTAATAATATTCGTTCACCTTCGCATAATCCTTGCGGACCTCCATGTACGAGGGCATTATGAGGCAAGTGAGAAGCTCGTCGTCGTTTATCATTCAGCGCACCTCCTTATCCGTGTTGAACGAATCATAGATCGTTATCCTGGAAAGATAGTCGTCGCCTATCTCGACATAGCCCTCGAAATACGACATGAGCAGCGATATGAGCTGGTTGTTCGTCAATCGTATGGCAACGAGCCCGCAGTAGCCCAGCCGTTCCTGTATCAACTCGGCCCGAAGATTCAGCTCCTTTACCTGGTCGTCCTCCTTGATTCGCCTGGTCATTGTGCGCTTATTTTCCAATGGGACTACGACGTAGTAGATGCGCTCCTTTATGGCATGGCTTTCTATGAATTCGGTTTCGTATTTCCGGAATTCCTCGTATAGTTTCTTGAGGTTTTTAGCCCCGGACTTTTCTATGCGGGAATACTGGGCTGAATAATCCGGCTTCACGGAATTGACTGTGCGGACGATTATCTGTATCGGGAACGTGAGCTGGTTGAGGAATTCCCTGTAATTGAGGATCAGGGAGCGCTTTCTGGAATCGTCCATCAGCTCGAAGTTCACCGGCTTCACCAATACCACGGCGCGGAGCTCGCCGTTTTTCAGGAACATGGCGTTTCTTTCGATTTTTTTGACTTCTATGAACCCCTTCACCTTGGCGTCTAGGTACCCGCCAAGCCGTATGTCGGTCATGAACCCCAGCCAGGTCAGCAACTTGGTTTCTAAGTCGAAAATGGCGAAGCATACGCCAATCAACACGAATATCGATACCAGTGCGATTCTGGCTTCCTCAGGCAACGGCAAGCGATACGCCAAAGCAGCGATGACGAGGAACAATACGATGTACCCGAATTGCTTCAAGTCGAGATTGAGGAATATTTTCTCCTTGTATCTGATTGTGTCAGGTATGTCGTAACCCATAGTATCACAGGAATGCAAGCAGCATGGCAACCTTCCAGCCTATTGATACAGCCGCGTTCAGGACGCGTAAAACGACCGGTACGAGCGAAAACACCGCCAATAGGTAGATCAACACGTTCACGAGCCCGATAAGCCCAAAACCAAGCATCAGGGCTATTCCCTGCACGAATCCACCGGCCAATACCGGATCCCCTGAATTGAACAGGTATGTTAATGCGAGGATAAGCACTGCGTCAATGCTCGTCATGAAGATGATTATTACGATGAATTTCAGCATGAACAGGCCCCATTCCCTTGTGAACGGGATGAAATAGAGGAAAATCGCTATGGGAAACAGCAAAAGCAAGAAGGGAATCATCAAATAACGAATTATCAGGGTGAAGAACGTCAGGGCCGCAGCTGACAGGAAATTGAATGAAAGCACCATGGCGAACACAAGCGAGGAGAAAACGACCTGTATGCTCAGGAGATTGGCGAATGACGAATCGTATATTGACGTAGTTATGTACTGATTCAACTCGACAATCATCTTGAAGATGCTGAAGGAAAACGCGAGGGCGATAATGAGATATAGGACATTCTGGATCCAGAGTTTCGCCTTCGCACGTTTTTCAACATCCGCTGCCGTAGCGATATAATACGCACCAACCCCCATGAGCGCAAGGGTGTAAAGGCTCTCAAGAATGCTCATGATCTTCGCGTATGGAGTGCAGAAAAGGTCCAGATTAGGCCCGGTCACAATGAAAATCAACGAGTTATCGAGAAATTCCTTTGCCGAATATACGAATCCACTAACCAGGGAAGAGAAAAACTTCTCAACTATGCAGGTCGGCAGGTTGAAGATGACCTGAAGAAAGTTGGCATTATCCGGGCAGGATTGGTTAGTTATACTCACGTCAATGGAAGCGGAGTAAACGATTGAACTAATTACCAGCAATAAAACCAGGTACTTAAGCAACAGGCATCACCCTCTTGACGGTTAGATAGATGACGTATACGACTATGGCGAACAAAGCGGCATCGAACAAAGAATCGAAGAAACCAGGCTGGATTGGTTCGACTTTCGGGATTTTCGGGCTATTGGAGAGGTTCGAGTTATTGCAGCCGAAGATGGTTTTCGATGAGAAATGGTCGGCTATCGTAAAGGAGCAATTCGCGGAATATGGGGCCAATATCGTAAAATTGGATCCATTCTGCTCCAAAACACTAAGCCCGTAAGCCGAAGTCTTGTTTGCCGGAACGATTTCTTTGACAAGAATGTTGTACGGCCCCTCATCCCTTATCGTGTAGAGGTACTTCGTTTCGTAGAAGCTGGAATTCCCTATGCGAAAAAACACGTTGGAATCGTTCGCTTTGATCCTGATTTCCGTTAGGTTGTTGTAGTATGCCAGAATCGCATAATTCGAGGTCGGATTGAAGGGCACATATTTGATGTTTTTGGAATCCGAAACAGTCAGAGAATCCTTGAAACTGGCTGTGATGTAGTAATCGCAGCTAACCGAACAGCTGTGACGGGAGCAATGTCTTATCAAGGTATAGCGATCCACCAGATATTCGCTTCGGACCGTGAGGTAAGCGGTCATTGCCGAGCTCGTATTTTGGACTGAGATTGAATAGTCGTACCCGCAAATCCTGAATTTATCATTACAATCTCCTGGTAGCATTCTAGTATCGACAACGAAACTGAAACTCTGCCTTATCAACGGCTGGCTGGAGGCATTTACAAGATAAGTTCCATTATCGTAGACTGAGGGATCCAAGTAAGCAATGCTAATCCAGGCATCCTTGATATTAGCCGAACTTTTGGAGGCATTTGGAGGGTATTTTCCGAATCGGATAGCGTTATTCCATTGCCATATTTGATCAAAAGAGTCGTTAGTTATGGATTCGGCTATGAAAAGCTTCTTGTCCTCGGTGGTATTGAACGCATTTGATAATAGGCAGATTTCGCCGAAATTCCAGTCGCAGTAGTGGAGAATCGTATCAGCGGGTTTTGATGGCGCGGAATAGGCGGTCGCAACAGTATAATCGTGATAGGGGTAACTAGGACAGCTCGGGACCGCTACGGATAGGCCAATCAAGAACAGGAAAAATACGGCCTTATCCACAATAATGACCTCCGGAGAACATGGAGCCGATTAAAGGGGCAAGATAGACGATGCAGAGGCCGATGATCACGCCCAGGATTACGTCTTTCCACTGCTTTCGGAATATCGGATCCTGGCTGATGGTCAGCATAAGGCCGGAATACGCAATCATCACGATCCCGGCGACTGTGGCTAATAGCTTGATGCTGTCCGCTATGGCCTCAAGGGTCAAGCTACCACCCGCAGATACCCGAGGAATTGACCAGGTTCTTGACCAGCACCGGGGCCAGCCAGATGATGACCAGGCCGATTATAACCCCGCTTAATAGCGCCTTGGCCGCGTTTCGCTCTGTCATCTCGTGCGAGCTCGCAAGGGTGAACCCCGCGTATGCGGCTACAAGAACGCCAGCTACCGTGCCAAAAACCTGAATCATGTTGTAAAGCCGGCAGACGGGCTGATCGCTCGGAATGACCAGATCCGCGAAGCTCAAACCTAACAAAAGCAGGCCTATGGCTAGATATTTCCTATTCAACCGTATCACCTCGTATGATTATCCTGAATTCGGGATTTTTCTTCTGAAATCCGATTTTCGACTTGATGAAATCCAGATAAGCCGGATTGATCTCGTACCCTATGGATTTCCTGCCCAGGTTTCGAGCTGCACGGATGGATGTGCCGCTGCCGAGAAATGGATCCAGGCAGGTTTCGCCTTCATAGGTGTACAATCTGATCAAGGCTTCTGGAAGCGCGATGGGAAACATGGCCGGATGGTCGTCCTTGTTATGCTTATTCTTGGTTTCCGGGACCATTTCCCAGATATCATTGCCCCAATGGGATCTGGCATACTCCAAATCGATCTTTGAGGCGGCTTTTTCCTCTTTTGAGATTCTTTTGAAGTCGAATTTGCCCTTTCTGAAAACAAGGATATGCTCGTAGATGTTGTTCGGATAGTAGTACATCGGATAGGGATGTTGGATGAACGTCCCGAACCGCTTGGAGCTTCCCAGGCCCGAAGGCTTCTTCCAGAGGATATCTTCCCGGTATTCAAAGCCGCTTTTCTGGAGAATGCCTACGAAATGGCATGGGATGGGGTACTTCTTCTCCCCGCTGATGATGTCCGAGATGTTCACGCAGATGTAACGGCCGTTGTCAAGGACGCGGTAGCATTCTTTGAATATCTGGTACATGGCCCGGAGGTAGGCCTCGTATTCGTTGATGGAGCCGATGTTCTCGGTTCCATAGTCCTTGACATTGAAATAAGGCGGGCTGGTTACAATGAGCTGTATCGAGCCGTCCTTTATCTCAGCCATGTTCCGCGAATCGCCGATAACCACGGTGCTTTGGGCCATGGCTACATAGATATCTCATTGGGCTATTTTATGATTGATGCGAAATTTGATGGCGGGATGAGAAAAGAAGATTTGTTGTAACGAGCTGGACCGAACTACTCTCCAGTTCAGCTATGTTTCGGGGCATGTCACTCAGTCAGTGATCATTAGCTGATGTTATACGACGATTAGCACGGAGTGTAGAGAAGAAATGACAACTATCTGATTAGCATCAGTCACTTACATCCTCCGCTTCTAGAGACAATTCGAGTATGTAATCATAAAATCTCTTTTTGAGATGCCCCCGTTCTATCCTATGATAATCTTTGGATAGGCTCGTAAGCAACAGGATAAGATCTGATCTTACTTTCGGAATTGCCTCTTCAAATGGAACTGCTAAAGATACCTCGCTCCACCTGACAAGGAAGTAGTATATCCTATAAAACTCGCCTAAAAACTGGGAAAATGTATATTCATTTCCTCCGATTACAACGAATTTTCTTTCGCCTGAGTCATAGAAGATATTGGAATGAGAAATCTTATCTCTAAAAATTTTTGAGGTCTGCCCTTTACCGAATATAGACCTATTTTCAAGTGGTATCGCTAGCACTTCTTCTAAAACATGATTTATGAGCCCCACAGTGGCATGTTCACCATTACCTCTATTGATTTGCCCCATAAATTGTTTAGTTTTATCTTTGAATTTTAACTTACCGTTCTGTTCAGTTAAATACCAAAATAATTTCCTATCCACACTGAATGCAATTAACTCGTATAAATTAACAAATGTCCAAAGTAATACTGGTGCCAGCAGAATTTCAGGGATTGCGGATTTTCTATTCTCTATTTCACTTACTACTTCTGAAAGGAAAAATAGTTGACCGGATAGTTCTAAAAAATCTTCAAGTTTTGTTGATTGAGTAGAAACTAAAAAAGCTATGACTTTTTCATCATCGCCACTTGTAATATACCGATTTTCCTTATTTATCTTTTCAGATGTACTTCTTGTAATATCAATGAAGGTCGATAATTGTTCTGTATTAAGTACTATGTCGATATTATTTGCACAGTTCGAAAAATAATTTGAGACAACTATTGGCGATCTAGATAAAAGTACTTTTTCTAAACGGAAAAGGAATTCATTATGGGTTAGTCGTGATGGAAATGCAATATAATCTTTTTGTGCAAGATATTTGATAAATTGTCCTTCTTCCATAATGATGTTATATTGGTATCTGAATTTAACACTACCCGGCATCGGCTCGTATCTTCTTCTTTTCTAGGGAAGGTGTTGTTCCTAAAGAGTACTGATTTATTCCTTCGCTGCACATATTTTGCAGAATACTATGGCCGATGTCCTAACAAAGAAGCAAAGAAGCTACAATATGTCCAGAATCAGGGCTGTGGATACTAAACCGGAACTCACCTTACGGCATTTTCTTTATGCTGCGGGCATGCGGGGTTATCGTCTCCACTATCCTCTCTTAGGCAAACCAGATGTCGTTTTTGTGAAAAAGAAGGTTGGAATATTCATAGATGGCTGTTTTTGGCATAACTGCCCGAATGATTTTGTTGTCCCAAAAACACGACGCGCATTCTGGCTTAAAAAAATTAATGGCAATGTTAAACGCGATAAAGAAGTTAATGTCAAACTGACAATGATGGGGTGGAAAGTCATCCGAATCTGGGAGCATGAGATAATGCATTCGCCTAAAGCAGTTCTATTAAGAATCCGAAACCTCATCGGAGAATAAGGTATTCTGAAGAGCATATGGAGTTGCTCTTTTGGGTTTATTTCTAAGCGTATCGACAACGGACTTTGCCAAAATTTCGATTACTGGCACTGCAACAGAATTTCCGAATTGTTTGTATGCTCTAGTATCAGAAACCGGGATTTTGAATGAATCTGGATAGCCTTGCAGTCTTGCACATTCTCTAGGCGTAAGTCGTCTTGGATTTTTGCCTTTCTGTGGAATAAGTATTTCACTTCCATCCTTATAGTATCTAGCCGATAGAGTGCGTGTGTAACTATTCAGATCTACAAGACCAAATCCAAATCCATTACCCTTTTCACGGTGCTTTTTAGCATAGTTTTGAAGGTACTCCCATAAATGGTCAGTTAGAGTGTACTTATCAGGAACGTTAGTTTCTAGGATATCTTTCACCTTTGGATTTTTGTCAGGTATCTCAGGAAATTTATAATCAATAGTTCTGTCTCTGAACCCAACCATGAACACTCTCTCTCGATTCTGCGGGACTAGGCTTTTTGCATTTATTACCTTATAATGAAAGGAATACCCGAGTTCTTCGAGTGTTTTCCTTATGACCTTAAAGGTTCTTCCTGCGTCATGTCTCTCTAAATTCTTAACATTTTCAAGGAAAAAGGCCTCAGGTTTTCGTTCATTGATTATTCTTGCAATCTCATAAAAGAGATTTCCCTGAGTTTCGTCGTCAAATCCATGTGGTTTGCCAAGACTATTTTTTTTTGATACACCTGCAATAGAAAAAGGCTGGCACGGAAAACCGCCACATAAAATATTAAATTCTGGTATTTCAGAAGATGATACTTCCTTTATATCTCCGATAAATAAACCATGCGAACCAAAATTTTCAGAATAGGTTATTCCTGCATATTTGTCAAAATCATTTGTCCAAGCACATTCTGCTCCTGCGCTCTCGAAACCTAAACGTATGCCTCCAATACCAGCAAATAAATCAATGAAGGTTATCCTCTTTGCCTTCGTCATAATCGCGCCTCTATAGATACTTTACTACAAGCTCAGTACCGTATTTGCCCGCAATGTTCTTTATCTCTTTTGGAAGATTTCCAAGTTCCTTTAATTTATCTTCCGTAATCGTAGTACGATCGAAAGTTTTGAAAAGAGAATACGGCAATCTAATGGTTTGAGTAGTCTGTCCTCCCATCCCGGGTCCGCCTGCCATGAGATTCCAGCTAGAGGATAATAGAATATCGCTTAAGGTAATGTACTTCCATCCAACAAATTCTCCCGTCGCGGTCATTTCCCGTATTAAATAGATTGCATTGGCATCATTCGGCAAACACACACGCAGTAACATAAGTATTCGTCCGACATCTATCCCGAAAAAACGACCATTGCCATCAGCGGCAGGGAATTTTTCCTTTATCTCAATCGGCAGTATATGTTTTTGGGACAAGCTAAGCATAAACCAATCAACGTCGTATGGGTCATTGAGAGGTTTCTTTAAAATTCCTTTAAGAAGACCTGAATAAAATAACTCGTTAAGAAGAAGGGTTAGAAGCACCTCTTCATTACCTAAAAGAAGCTTCTCTTTTATGTGTGGGTCCCAACCACCCATATTAGTACCAACTCTTCCGCCACGTCCTCCCCACTTACTAAAGAACGCCATTGGTTCTTGTGACTCGAACCTACCATTCTTAAAGGCATAGAATTTCCATTGAACGACATTATGATTTCCTGATTTAATGTCATTTAACGGCAGAGTGCCATCAGCTGTAGTAGCTATAGCATAAACTACCCCTGCTCCAGCATTATTCAAGAACTCAGATATAGCATGAAATGGACGGTATCTGCTGCCTAAAAGAGTTTGAGGTTCGGTACTGATATCTGAAGTTCGTAGAATCTTGGGGTGAATAAAAAATGAGAACCGATATTTAAAAAAATCATCTTCCTTAGGAGACAATAGCCAGCATCCTGAGAAAAACTTTTCATTGGCATCAGATCCGAACTTTCCTAGAGATATCTCATCGAAAAATATGCTTTGTGCCAATAACCCCTTGGCCTTGTTTTTCGGCCATAAGCCCTCTAAAATGCCTACAATATCTGAAGCAGCCATACAGGTACTTACATTTTAGTTCTTATAAAGATTAGTTTTCGGGCAACCTTGCTCCTGAATAAGCCAAATGACCACTTAAACGGGCAAAACAAAGCGGACTACCGAGTATTTAGGTTTTTAAGCCAGTCAGATTATCAATTCATCAATATTTGAGAAATCATCAAATAAGCAAAAAAAGATCCTAACTCCGAGGTTATGACCCCGGGGAGATTTGAACCGTACAGTTGGGTCCGAAATGGTTTGATTTGAGTCCTAGACGCGACACTTGCTTCCAAGCCTCTCTTTTTAACCTCTGCTCTTCAGATGAGGATTCGGCAAGAACGGACCCCTCTGGCTCAAACTGAGACCAGATCTGAACGCGCTAGGGCAGGATTTGAGACCAGCTCTGAGGACACCACCAGGGTAAGACCTCAGAGCAGATCAGAATGCAGGGGACGAGATTCGAACTCGCGTAGGTACTAAACCACTAGCCCCTCAAGCTAGCACGTTTGGCCGCTCCGTCACCCCTGCGTGAAAACGTCAGACGGACATTAGCAGGGGGCGCTGTGCTCGGAACGCCGAGCAGACGCGCCCCTGCGCGCTTAATGAAAATAAAAAAATCATTCCTTCTTCTTCGCGCTCTTCTTCTTGGCCGGCTTCGCCTTCTTGGCGGGCTTCTCGCCCATGGCCTCGAGCAGCGTGTCGATGTCGCCCTGGAGCTCGTCGCAGGCCCGCAATACAACTTCCTGCGCAGGCGCGTGGTAGAAGCTCTCCACGATCATCTTGAGCTTTCCATCCGCGACCCCGTAGCTCACGAGCCCGGACTGGTATTTGGCGTGCTGCATGCCGCGGCCCAGGCGCGCCTTGGCTTCCAGCCTTATGTGCTGCCCGGGGCCAAGCGTGACGACGACGATATCGTCCTGCGCTATCTTCGCTTCCTTGTCCGAGCTCTTCATGTCCTTGGCGTACACGACCTTGGGTCCGCTCTCGTCGAGAGTGAACACGACCTCCCCGCTCTCGGGGAAGTCCTCGGGGGTGGATATCGGCATCAGGCCCAGCCTGTGCGCGATGTACTCGTCCCACATGGACGTCGTGTTGTCGTAGAAGGTCACCTGGTCCATGGCCAGGACCGGCACGCGGTTCATGGTATAGCGCCGCAGCGTGTTTGCGAACGCTGTGGACACGCCGTCAATGACGAATTCGATCCGGTTCTCGTGCTTCTTATCGAGTTTGAGTTCCATAAGCTCAGACCCTTCTTCCCCTTCTTCCGCCCTTCCTCTTCATGGAATCGGTCGGCAGTGGAGTTACATCCTCTATCTTCCCGATGCGTACGCCGCTGCGCGCGACGGTACGTATGACGGCCTGCGCTCCGGCGCCGGGGGATTTCGACCCGACCCCTCCTGGGGCGCGTATCCGCACATGCACGTAGAATATGCCCTTGTTCTTGAGGTTCGTCACCACGCTGGTGGCAGCCTGCATCGCCGCGTACGGCCGCCCCTCCTCCCTGTCGGACTTGACCATCATGCCGCCCGAGGCCCATGCGAGGGTCTCGGCGCCGCTGATGTCGGTCGCGGTTATGATGGTGTCGTTCTTGGATGAGAACACGTGGAGCACTGCGGTCCTGCGGGGACCCATCTTCACCGGGGCAGCCGGTATTTCCTTCCTCTCTTCTACCTTCTTCTCTTCTTCAACCATTCAAACACCTTATAATGACGGCTCGGGGGACGTTGGCGGCTCCGGGGGCGCGACTGGCCCGGCCGATGCCGGCTTGGCTTCCGGGGCCTTGGGCTCGGCCGATTTCACCGAGATGTCTATGGGCTTGGCATAGCCGAGCGACGGTTCTTCGGCGACCGTCACGACGTATCCCGGGGTCTGCACCCGCCTGCCTGAGAGCGTTATGAATCCGTGCGTTATCAATTGCCTGCTCTGCTGCATGGTCCGCGCGAGGCCCTTGCGGACGACGAGCGTCTGGAGCCTCCTCTCGAGCAGGTCCTTGACCTTGAGCCCGAGCACGTCGTCGATCGCGGCGCTGTCTTTGAGCAGCCCTATGCGCACGAGCTTGGACAGGACCTTCTGGCCGTCGGCCTTCCTTTCCGATTCGGAAAGGGAAAGCAGTCGCCTCGCCTCGCGCCTGGAGCGCCTGAGCGCGCTGTCCATCATCCAGAGCTCCCTCATGCACTTGAGGCCGTATTCGGTCTTCATGGTGCTGTCGTGCAGCAACCGCTCGGCTTCCCAGAGCATCTTGGGCCTCTCATACTTGTTCCTGAGTTTTGGTGGGTCTCCCATGTGAACACCTCATCATTTCTTCTCCGCTGGCTTTGCTGCCGGGGCCGGCTTGGCCGGTGCCGGCGCAGACTTGGCTCCGGGCGCGGCTTTCGACTCCGCCGGCTTGGCCGCCGCTCCGGGCGCCGCAGCCGCGGCGGGCTTCCCCGCTCCCGCAGCCTCTCCGGCCTTCGTGGCCTGCTGCTGGGCGATGATGGCCTTCCTGAGCACACCGACCGCCATTCCGGTCCTTCCGGTGTTGCGGGTCTTCTGGCCGCGCACCTTCTGGCCGTAGGAATGCCTGTATCCCTTCCATGTGTAGAGCTTCTTCTCGCTCTCCACGTCCTCGCGGACCGCGAAGAGCAGGTCGTTCATTATCGCGTGCTTGTCCGTGCCATCCAACCTGTCGGCCTTGCGGTTGAGCATGAATTTGGGCACCGCGGGATAGTTGTGCAGGTTAAAGAGTATCATGTCTATCTTCTCTATCTTGGCGTCGTCGAGCTCCCCGACCCGGGTGTCCGGGGATATCCCCAGCTCGGAAGAGAGCACGTTGGCTACCGGGACCGCGAGGCACTGCCCGATGCCGCGCACGTGCGTGAGCGCCCTTCTCAGGTGGACCTGGCCCTTGATGTCCTTGCCCGCTATGCGGACGATTCCCCTGAAGCCCTCCTTCTCCGGCTCCTCCGGCTTGACAGGTTTCTTCTCCTGCTTCACGGCGACCTCTTTGTTCTTCTTCGGTGGAGTTTTAGCCATAATATCTACACTCTTGTTATGTTCTCGACCTCTATCTGGCTTACGCCCTCTATCTTAGCTATGTTCTCTTCGAGCACGTCCATGCCGCCCTTCTCGTCGTTGAGCAGCAAGGTCGCGCGCATTATCTTTATCCCGAAAGGGCCGTCCTCTATGCTGGAGGACCGTATCTTCGCGAGCTTCTCTATGCCCTCGCGCACGGCCTTCTCCTTGGAGGCGTCGTCGAGGAATATCTTTATGTCCGCGGCCACGTTGTACTCTTCCATAATATCATGGCCCCTCGAATCCGCACTTGCACTTGTAGGCATTGAGGTTCTCCCTGCAGAAGTGGCAGCGCACCAGCTTGTCGCCGCACGACGGGCAGGGGAACTCAGCGAACCGCTTCGTGTTCCTTCCGCATGAATTGCATCTCTTCAAATAACCACCTATATAGCACAAACACTGGATAATACGGGGTAAAATCGCAGGAATTATTTAAGATGCTTAGATATTTAAACGTGCCGTTGCTCCTGCAAAACCCCGATCCGGCCGGAAAACCCGGGTAAAACCCGGATATTCATACCAACCCGCGGGTGAGCTGACCGATCACCATATCCGTGGAGCGCCTGATTCCGGTTGGGAACGGGCTCAGCACCGTCCTTCCAGCGAGCATGTCGTACATCTTGGCGCAAAGCTGCACCTCGCTATGTAAGGGCGAGCGGTTCTCGGTCAGGATGGCTGCTGAGAGCTCGTACAGGTCGAACTCATTGAAACCGTATGGCGGCTTCAATCCGGGCGCGTAATTGATCACCGGCTTCCCGGCCAGGAGCGCGGTGATGAGCATGTCGCTGGTTCCGACCACGAGGTCTGCGCTGTACATGAGCTGTTTCAGCGTATAATCGTTTTGCGGGTCCGGGCCGTTCTCGGGATTGTGCAGCACCCCGGAGAACCTGGCCGAATCGTGCCTTTTGAATACCGCCATGGCGTCCTCCCATATGGAGGGATGCGGCCTCACCACCACGTTTATATCCATCGGGTAGTCCGTCAGCGTGTCCGCGGCCTTGAGGAAGGAATCGAGCGCGCTCTGCGCTGTGAATCCGATACCGGCGTCCACCGGGTTGCTGATGAAGACCACCAGCTTCGCGCCTTTGGTGAATCCCGAGAACACGGGCTTCGCGAGGAGCGCCTCCCTCGTAGCGGGGCCGTATCCCTCGAACTCCGCCTTGGTGTGCTCGAAATAGGGGTTGCCGGTGATCTCGATGTTCGCGCCGTCGTAGTTGACGCGGGAGAACACCCCCGCGAGCGCCTGCCCGTCTATCACCCCGATCGTCGTCGGTATGTGCGCGAAGAGGTTTGTGATGCGCCTCTCGGCTCCGGGCTCGCATGCGAGGTCGCTGAACGGCTCGGCGTAGTTGCCCCACGTGTCCAGGACCGCGACGCGGTTCATGCGCGCCATGGAGCCTAGCCTCCACGCGAGCTGCTCGAGCGTCAGCTCCCCGTTTTTGGATTGGAGCGAGGTGCCGGTCAGTATCACGCCCGGCTGCCTGAAAAGCGAGACGTGCGATGCGGCGGAGTCCGGGTCCGATGCGACCTTGTCGGGCTCGATTTTCATTGCTCTGAATGCCCTGGCCGCATCAGGGCCCGAGATGACGTGCACCTTGTCGCCAGATTCCCTCAGGCGGAGTATCACCGGGGATATCGCCTCCGCCCCTCCACTCGTCGATGCCACCGCGATTACCTTTTTCCCTGGAAGTTCCATAGTCTTGCCTCTTGATGTTGCTTGCGGTCACGCAGGATGACCGTGGCTGATAAGTGCCACAAAGTAATTATAAATGTAGTTGAATCCGCCGAACCCCGCCACTGATGGCGCGCGCGGGGATATCCTTGGGATACGGGAAGAATAAAGCCAGGCCCTCGTAGCCTGACCTGGACAGAACAGGAGGCTCGCGGAGATCGGTGTTCCGGCGAGGGCGATTATTCAGTCCTGCGCCTCGACTGGTAAAAATCCGCTTTTGCCCGGTTTCTGGGGGCTCGGCCCGACATGCGGGGGTGGCACCGTGGCAACGAGAGAGCTTGGCTTTCGTGGGAGCGCCGGTGCAAAACCTGCGAGAGCATCACTTCATGAAAAACCGCACGCCATCGGCGATTGTTTTCTTCTTCTTGTCTATTGATTTGAATGCATGCGCCTGTTTTTCACTCATCTGCGGGCCGTACTTAGCTTCGATTACCGCATCCTCGGTTATGAAGTCCAGTTCGGTCCCATTCTCGTTATAGTATTCGGGTTTCTCATTTTTAATCTCGAGAAAAACGAGGTTCTCGTACGAAGCCCCGGAATCCTTATCCCCGCTGATAAGATTCTTTATTGCAACGTCGCCCGCGTAGATCTTCTTCGGAGAGACCATTTTTTCATTGTATGATTTTGTGCATCGCTCTATGGAGTAGAACAGGTACGCTTTCTCGAAATATCCGATATACTGCTTCACACTATCCACTGAGATGTTAAGGAGCTTGTGGATTTTGGTGTAGCTCGTCGGTTTGCCCACGCGCATGCAGAGAAGGGCGAACATCTCAAGGATGACCTTTTCATTCTTGATTTTGTGGTAGGCGATTATATCCTTGTATATTATGCTTTCGACAAGTTCGTTGAGGTATTCCTTGTCCTCGGTCAGGACATAATGCGGAATGCCTCCGAGGCGCAGGTAATCACGGAAAAGCCCGTCTAATTTCGCACGGTCCGACTTCTTGGCCTGTGCGTTTCTGAAAACAAGAAATTCCTGGAATGACAGTGGCATGATTTCGATGGTTTTCGTTCTTCCTGTAAGCGCGGCACGTTTGTCTCTCATCATCGTGGCCATGGACGAAGAGCAGACGACCCTGGCGTTTTCCAGGTCGTAGATGCTTTTAAGCTCGTTCTCGAATCCCTCTTTCGTTGCCACTTCGTCGATAAAGAAATAGAACCTGGCATCTGTGGACTTTTTGTGCAGCTCCCGGTATTTCTCCATCAGGTCATGGATAGAAAAGGTCCTGAGGGCGAAGGAATCGAGATTCACGAAGAAAATGCTGGTTGCCGGTGTACCTCCGGACAATAGCTTCGAGATGGCTTGCCGCATTATGGTTGTTTTGCCGATCCTCCTAAGACCGGTGAGGAATATGATTTCACGGTCATCGATGTTTTCGAGTATTTTATCGACATAGCGATGCCTTGGGATGCTGTTCTCCGTAAAAGGCTGTTCCCACCAGGGATTTTGTTTGAATAGTTCGGATTCGACATTTTCTTTTATCACGTACGACCATGATTGCATTTCATTGCTCCGCTTCGATACGTCCGTCTTGGGCCCCATGAGTTAGGAATGCACTGCAAGATTTAAAAGACTTACGGTGGCACCGTAAACTTTTGCCGTTAAGTATGCGTTTTGACCGCACACCATCCGGTTGATCCGTTTAGCATTTTCACGCGTGGACAGAACAGGAGGCTCGCGGAGATCGGTGTTCCGGCGAGGGCGATTTCAATCAGCGACTTATTTTGAAGGAAAGCCAGGCTCAGGCCGGCGGCGGATTCTGCGGCGGGGCTGCCGGAGGCGACTGCCTCGTGTGCCAGGGCTTGCGCGGCGGCCTGCCGGCGGTGAGGAACTCGTATGCCAGGAAAGCCAGGACCATGGCCGCGGATATCAGCACCGGCATCCACCAGTAGCTCTCCAGTCCCGGGGACTGAGGCTGGGCCTGGGCAGTGCTTTGCGCGGATTGGCTTGATGGGGGCTGGGCTGACATGTTGAGGAGTAGCGTAGCGGAGGTGCCTCCGTGGGCCACGTCCACCATGTAATAGCCCTGCAGCTGGAACGACAGCATGGCTTCGCCGTTCGCGTCCGTGGTGACCTGGGAACTCGTCCCGTTGGGGCCGTATATCTGGAGCGTGGCGTTCGCCAGCGGGAAGCCGCCCACCGTGAGCAGGATCACTCCCTGGCTGCTCGGGCCCTCGTTGCCTCCGGTTATGTTCGGGACGTCGCACGAGTTGGCCACGCAGAACTGGCCCTGTTTGCAGTCCGTGTCCGCGCAGCATTGGTATTGGTGCCAGACGTGGTTCTCGGCGTAGCCGCATGAGCTCATCGCCGGCTCGCAGGTCGCGACCGTGGTGTTGCAGTAGTACGTGGACGGGCATTGCGCGTCAGAGGTGCAGTTGACCTGCGGCGGCGGGGGAATCGGGGTCACCGGCGTTGTGACGTTCGCCGGGGCCGCCGCGGCGCATGTCGTGTACGTGAAGTTGTTGACTCCGGACCTGTAGCCCTGCTTGGAGGCGTCGATCTCGTAGCTCCCGTTCGCGGCTAGGTGGAACACCGTGGTGTCGTCGCTTCCAGTCGTCTGCGAGTAAAGCGTCCCCTCGTACGGTTTCGTGAGCACGAGCTTGACGTCGACGCCCGATGTGGACGAGGTCACGGTCACCTCGTCGGACGGGCATGGCGCCATGGAATAGGAGAGCAGCAGCGATGGCTGGGTGTATTGCACCGACGCGAATCCTCCGCCGCCTCCTCCGCCCCCTCCGTACGAAGGCGGCGGCGACGGTGACGGCGCCGGGGCGGATATCGTGAAGCCGTAGTTGGGCGACGAGTTCGTATTGCCGTAGATGTCGGTGCAGGTCACGCGCCAGACGTGCGCTCCGACTGCGGCCGACAGCACCGACTGGTCGGGCGTGCCGCTCAGGACCGACCCGTTGTTGTATTCGGGCGCCGCGTCCAGATAGAGCGAGCAGTTCAGCTCAGGAGATGGCGGATCAACAGCCGTGAAGTTGAAGGTCACGTCGATGGGCGCGCTTGACGAGTAGATGGCTCCGTTCGGGGGGCTCAGCTGCCCTATGTTCGGCAGGAGCGTGCTGGAGTTGAAGTACCAGGTATCGCTGGCCCCGGTGTTGCCCGCGTTGTCCGTGCACGCGACGTACCAGGTGTGGCTGCCGTCGGCTATGTCGCTGGCCGTGATGGTGGTCCCGGTGTCGTTCAGCACCGAGGGGTCGGACGTGTTCTGTGCGCCGTCTATGAAGACCGAGCAGTTCATCGTGGTGGCGAGGTTGTCCGTCGCCGTGAAGTTGAATGCGACTGTCGACGAGTCGAGCAATGACAGGTTTGCCGGCGAGCTCAGGGTCACGGACGGGGGTGTCAGGTCCACGGTGAAGGTCTTCGTGAGGCTCGAGCCCACGTAGGGTGCGCCATCCACGCATGAGACGTTCCAGTAATGGAGCCCCTCGCCCAGGCCGGAGTAGCCCAGCGTGGTGAGGGTGTCGTTCGATGCCGTGGTCGAGTTGACCACCGACCCGTCGATGCTGAGGTTGCAAGAGGCGCTAGCGAAGAACTGGTCCGTCTCGTTGAAGGTGAAGCCCAGTGCCGCGGAGGAGGTGTTGATGCCCATGGGCGGGGAAACCAGGATCACGGTCGGGCCCACCGTGGCGACCGCGAAGCCCCATGGCGGGCTTGTGCCGGTATTATTGGCGGCGTCCGTGCAGGAGACGCTCCAGGTGTGGGGGCCGCCGACCAGGCCGGAGTCGCCCATGTCAGCCGGTACGCTGTTCGTAGCGGTGGTCGAGTTGACCTGGTAGCCGTCCATGGTGAGGTTGCATGAGGCCGTCGGGTAGACCGGGTCCGTCTCGTTGAAGCTGAAGTCCAATGACGTCGCGGTGGTGATGTTGTTGTTGGCCGGGGAGTTGAGGACGACCGTGGGCGCTGTGGTGACGATCGTGAAGTTCCAGGCCGCGCTCGGGCCGGTGTTGCCCGCGTTGTCCGTGCACGCGACGTACCAGGTGTGGTTGCCGTCGGTGATGTTGCTGATCGTGAAGAGCGTCGGGGTGCTGTTCAGCACCGAGGGGTTGGTGCTGTTCTGGACGTTGTCGAGGTATATGGAGCAGTTCGTCGCATTGGCCAGGTTGTCCGTCGCGGTGAAGTTGAAGCTGACCGTGGCTGAGTTGAGCAATGAGAGGTTGTACGGGGAATTGAGGGCGACGCCCGGTGCCGTGGTGTCCACCGTGAAGCTCCTGGCCGCGCTCGTGTTCGTATTATTGGCCGGATCCATGCAGGTGACGTTCCAGTAGTGGATCCCCTGGCCGAGAGGCGAGTCGCCCATCGAGGTCAGGCTGCTGTTCGCCGCCGTGGTGGAGTTGGCCACCGAGCCGTCCACCGTGAGGTTGCATGAGGCGTTCGTGTAGAAGTGGTCGGTCACGTTGAACGTGAAGCTCAATGCCGTCGAGGACGTGTTGAGGCCGCTTATCGGCGAGACGAGGACCACCGACGGGAGCGTGGATACGAGCGTGAAGTTCCATACCTGGCTCGTTCCAATGTTGCCCGCGCTGTCCGTGCACACCACGTACCAGGCGTGGCTCGCGTCGGTTATGTTGCTGATCGTGAAGAGCGTCGGAGTGCTGTTCAGCACCGAGGCGTTGGTCCTGTTCAGGTGGTTGTCTAGGTATATGGAGCAGTTCGTCGTGGAAGCCAGGTTGTCCGTCGCCGTGAAGTTGAATGCGACCGTGGTCGAGGTGGATATGGACTGGTTGGCCGGGGAGCTGAGGGTGACGTTCGGCGGCTCTGTGTCCACCGTGAAGCTCCTGGTCGCGCTCGTGCCCGTATGATTGGCCGCGTCTATGCAGGAGACGTTCCAGCTGTAGGCCCCCTCGCCCAGGCCGGAGTAGCCCAATGTGGTGAGGGTGTTGTTCAATGCCGTGGTCGAGTTGACCGGTATGCCGTTTATTGTGAGGTTGCATACTGCGCTTGCGAAGACGTCGGTCTCGTTGAAGGCGAAGTTCAGCGCCGTCGCCGAGGTGTTGAGGCCCATGACGGGCGAGCTCGGGACCACCAGCGGCGGGGTGGTCGCCACGGTGAAGCTGTTCGTCGCGCTCGTGTTCGTGTTATTGGCCGCGTTCGTGCAGGTGACGTTCCAGTAATGGACCGCCTGGCCCAGGCCGGAGTAGCCCAGCGTGATGAGGCTGCCGTTGGTCGCGGTCGTGGAGTTGCGGACCGTGCCGTCTATAGTGAGGTTGCATGACGCGTTCGGGTAGACCGGGTCGGTCTCGTTGAATGTGAAGTTGAGCGCCGTCACGGACGTGATGTTGTTGTTGGCCGGGGAGACCAGGGTGACCGTGGGCGCGGCGGTGTCGACCGTGAGGTTCCTTGCCACGCTCGTGCCGTTGTTGCCCGCGTTGTCCGTGCACACCACGTACCAGGTGTGGCTGCCGTCGTCTATGCTGCCTATCGTGAAGAGCGTCGGGGTATTGTTGGCGGTCAGGAAGTTGGTCTGGCCGAGGCTCCCGTCTATGTAGATGGAGCAGCTCATCCTTAAGGCCATGTTGTCCACAGCGGTGAAGTTGAAGACCACGGTGGCTGAATTGAAGACCGAGAGGTTGGCCGGGGAGTTGGGGGTGACGTTCGGCGGTGTCAGGTCCACGGTGAAGGTCCTGGTGAGGCTCTTGCCTACGAAGCTGACCGGGTTCACGCAGGAGACGTTCCAGCTGTGGGCCCCCTGGCTCAGGGGCGAATAGCCCATCGTGGTCAGGCTGCCGTTGGTCGCGGTCGTGGAGTTGCGGACCGTGCCGTCTATGCTGAGGTTGCACGTCTCGGTCGGGAAGACGTCGGTCTCGATGAAGACGAAGGGCAGCGACGTCGAGGACGTGTTGAGGCCCGTGGGCGGGGAGGAGAGGATCACCGTCGCGGCGGTGGTCCCGACTATGAAGCTCCTGGGACCGCTCGTTCCGGTGTTGTTCGCGCCGTTGGTGCAGGACACGCTCCAGGTGTGGGGGCCGCTCAGGAGGCCGGAATAGCTCATCGTGGTCAGGGTGTTGTTCGAAGCCGTGGTGGAGTTCCTGGACGTGCCGTCTATGCGGAGATTGCACGACGCGTTCGGGAACACGTCGGTCTCGATGAAGCTGAAGCTTATCGCGGTCGCCGAGGTGTTGAGCCCGTCGGCCGGGGACTGGGGCGCCACGCTCGGGCCGCTGGTGACCACCGTGAACGTCCTGGTCTCGCTCGTGCCGTTGTTGCCCGCGTTGTCCGTGCACGCGACGTACCAGGTGTGGCTGCCGTCGCCTATGCCGTTTGCCGAGAGTATGGTCTGCGTGTTATTGGCCGTGGGCGCGTACTGGCTGAAGGCGTTGTCGATGTAGAGCGAGCAGTTCATGGCGCTGGCCAGGTTGTCGGTCGCATTGAAGTAGAAGGATACCGCGGAGGAGTTGAACAGCGACTGGTTGGCCGGGGAGGTCAGGTTCACCGTCGGGGGGGCCGTGTCCACCGTGAAGCTCCTGGTCGCGCTCGTGTTAGCGTTGTTCGCGCCGTTCACGCAGGTGACGTTCCAGTAGTGGATCCCCTGGCCGAGAGGCGAGTCGCCCATCGAGGTCAGGCTGCTGTTCGTGGCAGTGGTGGAGTTGGCCACCGAGCCGTCCACGGTGAGGTTGCATGAGGCGTTCGTGTAGAAGTGGTCGGTCATGTTGAACGTGAAGCTCAATGCCGTCGAGGATGTGTTTAGGCCGCTTATCGGCGAGACGAGGACCACTGCTGGGAACGTGGATACGAGCGTGAAGTTCCAGGTCGCGCTGGTGGCGGTGTTGTTGGCCGCGTTCCTGCAGGTGACGCTCCAGTTGTGGTTCCCGTCGCCTATGCCGGAGTAGCCCATGGTGGTGGGCGTGTTGTTCGTCGCGGTGGTGGAGTTGCGGACCGTGCCGTCTATGCTGAGGTTGCAGGACGCGTTCGCGAAGACCGGGTCGGTCTCGTTGAACGTGAAGTTCAATGAAGTCGAGGACGTGGTGAAGCCGCTGATCGGGGAGCTCAGGTTGACGGTCGGGGCGGTGGTGACGACGCTGAATGTCCGGTTCTCGCTCGTGTTCGTATTGTTCGCGTTGTCCGTGCACGCGACGTACCAGGTATAGGTCCCGTCGGCTATGCTGATTATCGTGAAGGAGGCCGGCGTGTTGTTGATCGCGGAGCTGGTCCTGTTCAGGACGTTGTCGATGTATATGGAGCAGCTCATCACAGGGGCGAGGTTGTCCTGGGCCGTGAAGTTGAAGGCTAGCGTGGTCATGTTATACAGCGACTGGTTGGCCGGGGTGGCCAGGTTCACCGTCGGGGCGGTCGTGTCCACCGTGAAGCTCCTGGTGGCGCTCGTGTTCGCGTTGTTGATGCCGTCCGCGCAGGATACGCTCCAGGTGTGGAGCCCCTGCGCCAGGGGCGAGTCGCCCAGCGTGGCCGGGGTGCTGTTCGTCGCGGTGGTGGAGTTGACCACCGAGCCGTCGACGCTCAGGTTGCATGCTGCGCCCGGGTAGATCGGGTCGGTCTCGGTGAAGTTGAAGTTCAACGCGGTCGATGAGGTGTTGAGGCCCGGGATCGGCGAGTTCAGGACCACCGTGGGCGCGGTGGTTATCACGGTGAAGTTCCAGGTCGCGCTCGCGTTCGCGTTGTTGGCCGCATCCCTGCAGGTGACGTTCCAGTGGTGGGTCCCGTCGGAGAGGCCGGAGTAGCCCAGCGTGGTCGGGGTGTTGTTCGTCGCGGTCGTGGAGTTGCGGATCGTGCCGTCTATGCTGAGGTTGCATGACGCGTTCGGGTAGACCGGGTCGGTCTCGTTGAAGGTGAAACCCAGCGAATTCGAGGAGGTGTTGATGCCGCTCGTCGGGGAGTCGAGGACGACCGTGGGCGCGGTCGTGACCACGCTGAAGTTCCCGGTCGCGCTCACATTGCTGTTGTTGGCGTTGTCCGTGCAGTTGACGTACCAGGTGTGGCTCCCGTCGGTTATGCCGCTGACGTTGAAGACGGTGGCTGTGTTGTTGCTCACCGAGGAGTTGGTCCGGTTCGGGGCGCTGTCCAGGAAGAGCGAGCAGCTCATCTTCTGGGCCAGGTTGTCCTGAGCCGTGAAGTTGAATGCGACCGTGGACGAGTTGACCGGGGCCAGGTTCGCCGGCGAGTTGAGGCTCACGGACGGCGGGGTCGTGTCGAGCGTGAAGCTCCTGGTCGCGCTCGTGTTCGCGTTGTTGCTGGAGTCCACGCAGGATATGTTCCAGTAGTGGAGCCCGTCGGGCAGGCCGGAGTAGCTCACGGTCGCCAGGGTGTCGTTCAATGCGGCCGTGGAGGCGCGGAATGAGCCATCCACCGTGAGGTTGCACGAGGCGGTCGGGTAGACGGTGTCGGTCTCGATGAAACTGAAGTTCAATGTCGCAGCGGAGATATTGATGCCGTTGGCCGGGGAGACGAGGGATATCATCGGGGCTATGGTGGTGACTGTGAAGAGCCAGGTCACGCTCGCGTTGGTGTTATTGGCGCCATCCGTGCAGGAGACGCTCCAGTTGTGGGCCCCGTCGGCCAGGCCGGAGTAGCCCAGGCCCGTGAGGGTGTTGTTAGCCGCGATCGTGGAGTTGCGTACGGCGCCGTCGACGCTGAGGCTGCACGATGCGTTCGTGAAGACCGGGTCGGTCTCGTTGAAGGTGAAGTTGATGGACTTGGCCGTGGTGATGTTGCCGCTGGCCGGCGAGCTGAGCGTCACGGTCGGCGCGGTCGTGACCACGGTGAAGCTCCTGTTGCCGCTCGTGCCGTTGTTGCCCGCGTTGTCCGTGCACGAGACGTACCAGGTGTGGCTGCCGTCGGTTATGTTGCTGACCGTGAAGAGCGTCGCCGTGTGGTTGGACACCGATGCGTTGGTCGCGTTCGAATCGCCGTCCAGGTAGAGCGAGCAGCCCATCTTGGAGGCGAGGTTGTCCGTCGCGGTGAAGTTGAATGTGATCGTGGATTTGTTATACAGCGACTGGTCTGCCGGCGAGCTCGGGCTCACGGTCGGCTCTGTCACGTCCACCGTGAAGCTCCTGGGCGCGCTCGTGCCGGTGTGGTTGGCCGCGTTGGTGCAGGAGACGTTCCAGCTGTGGGCCCCTTCGGCTGCGGTGTAGCCCAGGGTCGTCGCGGTGCTGTTGTTGGCGGTGGTGGAGTTGACCGCCGAGCCGTCGATACTCAGGTTGCATGCAGCGGTCGCGAAGAGGCTGTCCGTCTCGTTGAAGGTGAAGTTCAATGACGTCGATGAGGTGTTGAGGCCGTTTATCGGGGAGACGAGGGACACCGACGGGACCGAGGTGGCCGCGGTGAAGATCCTGGTCTCGCTCGTATTCGCGTTGCCCGCGTTGTCCGTGCACGAGACGTACCAGGTGTGGTTGCCGTCGCTCATGTTGCTGACCGTGAAGAGCGTCGCTGTGTTGTTCAGCACCGAGACGTTGGTCCTGTTCAGGACGTTGTCGAGGTACAAGGAGCAGTTCATCGTGGAAGCCAGGTTATCTATCGCGGTGAAGTTGAATGCGACCGTGGACGAGGTGTATATGGACTGGTTGGCCGGGGAGTTGAGGGTCACGTTCGGCGGCTCTGTGTCCACCATGAAGCCCCTGGGCGCGCTTATGGCGGTATCATTGGCCGCGTTCGTGCAGGTGACGCTCCAGTTGTGGGCCCCTTCGGCTGCGGTGTAGCCCAGGGTCGTCGCGGTGCTGTTGTTGGCGGTGGTGGAGTTGACCGCCGAGCCGTCTACGCTCAGGTTGCATGCAGCGGTCGCGAAGACCGGGTCGGTCTCGTTGAAGACGAAGTTCAACGCTGTCGAGGAGGTGTTGAGGCCCGAAACAGGCGAAATGAGGTACACGGTCGGGGCGGCCGGGGCAGACGTGAAGCTCCAGGTCGCGCTCGTGGCGGTGTTGTTCGCCGCGTTCGTGCAGGTGACGTTCCAGTTGTGGGTCCCCTGGGATATGCCGGAGACGCCCAGCGTGGCCGGGGTGTCGTTGGTCGCGGTCGTGGAGTTGCGGATCGTGCCGTCTATGGTGAGGTTGCATGGCACGGTCGCGTAGACCGGGTCGGTCTCGTTGAACGTGAAGCTCAATGACGTCGCGTTGGTTATGAAGCCGCTGATCGGCGAGGCGAGGTACACGGTCGGGGACGTGGAGACGACGCTGAAGCTCCTGGTCTCGCTCGTGCCGGTGTTGTTCGCGTTGTCGGTGCACGCTACGTACCACGTGTGGTCCCCGTCGTCTATGCTGCCGGTCGTCAGGACGGTCGCGGTGTTGTTGTTCGTCGCTGGATGGACCAGGGCCAGGGCGTCGTCGATGAAGATGGAGCAGCTCATTTTCGAGGCCAGGTTGTCCTGAGCCGTGAAGTTGAAGGAGACCGTGGACGAACCGAGCTGGGACTGGTTGGACGGGGAGTTGAGGGCGATTGTCGGCGGGGTGGTGTCGACCGTGAAGTTCCTTGTCGTGCTGTTGCCCGGGTGGTTGGCCGCATTTGTGCATGAGACGTTCCACCTGTGGGCACCCTGGCTCGTGACGTTATAGCCCAGGGTCGTCAGGCTGCTGTTCGTGGCAGTGGTGGAGTTGACCACCGAGCCGTCCACCGTGAGGTTGCATGACGCGTTCGTGAAGGCCGGGTCGGTCTCGTTGAAGGTGAAGTTCAGCGCGGTCGCCGAGGTGTTGAGGCCGTTTATCGGGGAGACCAGGGACACTGTCGGGCCCGTGGTGCTGACGATGAAGCTCCACGTCTCGCTTATGCCCGTATTGTTGACCGCATTGGTGCAGGAGACGTTCCAATAGTGGATTCCAGCGCCCAGGCCGGAGTAGCCCAGCGTGGTGAGGCTGCCGTTGGTCGCGGTCGTGGAGTTGCGGACCGTGCCGTCGATGGTAAGGTCGCATGAGACGCTCGGGTAGACCGGGTCGGTCTCGTTGAAGATGAAGTTCAGCGAGGTAGCCGAGGTGATGTTGCCGCTGGCCGGGGATATCAGGGTCACTGTCGGTGATGTGATGATGACGCTCAAATCCCTGGTTTCGCTCGTGTCCGTGTTGTTCGCGTTGTCGGTGCATTGGACGTACCAGGTGTGGTCCCCGTCGGCTATGCCGCTGATTGTGAAGGTCGTTTCCGTGCCGTTTGCCGAGGCCTTGCTCTGGTTCAGGACATCGTCGAGGAAGATCGAGCAGCTCATTGTCTGGGCCAGGTTGTCGGTCGGAGTGAAGTTGAAGGCGACGCTGGATGAGCTGGATATGGACTGGTTGTCCGGGGAGTCGAGGCTCACGGACGGGGCGGTCGTGTCCACGGTGAAGCTCCTGGTGAGGCTCGTGCCGCTGTTGTCTGCGTCATCGACGCAGGAGACGTTCCAGGTGTGGGTCCCCTCGTCCAGTGGCGAGTAGCCCATGTCTGCCAGGGTGCTGTTCGCCGCGGTCGTGGAGTTGACCACCGAGCCGTCCACGGTGAGGTTGCATGGCACGGTCGCGTAGACCGGGTCGGTCTCGTTGAAGATGAAGTCCAATGCTGTCGACGACGTGTTGAGGCCGCTGGCCGGGGAGACTAGGATGATCGCCGGGCCGATGGTGGTGACCGTGAAGTTCCAGGTCTCGCTTACGGCCGTGTTATTGGCTGCGTTGGTGCAGGACACGCTCCAGCTGTGCGGGCCGCCGACCAGGCCGGAATGGCCGAGGATCGTCTCGGTGTCGTTGGTCGCAGTCGTGGAGTTGACCGCAGTTCCGTCCATGATGAGGCTGCAGGACGCGTTCGCGTATACCGGGTCGGTCTCGTTGAAGCTGAAGTCCAATGCCGTTGACGAGGTGATGAAATCGTTGGCAGGGGAGTTGAGGACGACGCTGGGGAAGGTGGTGACGACGCTGAAGCTCCTGGTCTCGCTAGTGCCGGTGTTGTTCGCGTTGTCGGTGCACTGGACATACCATGTGTGGTCGCCGTCGTCTATGCCGTTGCCCGTCAATACGGTCGCGGTGTCGTTGTTCGTCGCTGGATGGACAAGGGCCAGGGCGTCGTCGATGAAGAGGGAGCAGCTCATCTTCCGGGCCAGGTTGTCCTGAGCCGTGAAGTTGAAGGAGACCGTGGACGAACCGGACGGGGACTGGTTGGCCGGGGAGTTGAGGATGATCGTCGGCACGGTGGTGTCGACCGTGAGGTTCCTGGTCGCGCTCGTGCCCGTATTGTCCGCCGCATTCGTGCATGAGACGTTCCACCTGTGGACTCCCTGGCCCAGGGGCGAGTAGCCCATTGAGGTCAGGCTGGCGTTGGTCGCGGTGGTGGAGTTGACCACCGAGCCGTCGATGGTGAGGTCGCATGAGACGCTCGTGTAGACCGGGTCGGTCTCGTTGAAGGTGAAGACCAATGACGTCGCGGAGGTGTTGAGATTGGCGATCGGGGAGATCGGGGACACTGTCGGGCCCGTGGTGCTTACGCTGAAGCTCCTTGTTTCCGAGGTTCCGGTGTTGCTCACCCCGTCCATGCAGCTTACGGACCAGTTGTGCTGGCCCGCGGGGATGTCCAAGGCCTGGAAGGCCGTCGCGGTGTCGTTCGCGGTGGTTTCGTTGGTCTGGTTCAGGGAACCGTCCAAGTACAGCGAGCAGTTCATGGTACTGGTCGCGCCCGTCGCATTGAACGTGAAGTTGACCGAGGCCGTGTTCGAGGCGTATCCTCCGGCAGGGGACATGAGGTCGACTGCCAGAGTGGTCTGGTGCTGCAGTATGCCGTATGTGCCTGCCGGGTTCAGGTTCGCGAGGCTGAGCGTGCCTGCCACGGTGTCGAGCGCCGCGCCCGTGTCGCTCCAGCTCCCGTTGTAATTCCAGAGCTCGAACCTGGTTTGGTCGTATCCGTTAAGCTCTGAGCCGTTCCAGCTCCAGACTGTTGAGTCTATGGACACGTTGCCCGAGACGACCGAGATGTCCACGAACTTCTGCGCGAACGAGTTATAGCTCGGTGGAAGGGCGGCCGGGATGCCGGACCAGTTTATAACGTATACCTCGCCGTCATCCATCGTGTCGTTGATGGAGAGGTTGGTGAAGTTCTCCATGTTGCCCATCGGGTTGTCGAATATGATGCCGGAGAGGTTGAGCGTGATTGGGGAGCCGGAACCACCCACGACCAGGTCGTTGGTGTTGTTGGATAGGTATTGTCCCTGGACCACGGTCTGGTCGGAATATTGTATTGTGAGGCCGTTGGCGCAGTTGGATACGCTGTTGTTGCGCAGGAAGGTGTCGTTGGACGACTCAACTGAGAGGCCGAGCCAGCTGCTGGTATTGAAGTAAGCAACGCGGCAGTCGATGATGTTGTCTGTGGCGTCGGACGAGAACGACCCACTCAGTTCAAGGTTACTGTAAAATATATTGCTCAGGTTGTTCCCGGAAATCACGGTTTGGTTGCCGTCATATACATAGATGCCTTCGCTGTTGGAGTGGGCAATGGTATTATTGATGAAACTGGAGTTGGAAAGCTCATTCGCGTATATGCCATCGCTGCCGACGTTAATGACCGAATTGTTGATGAGGCTTATCGCGCTTGATGTGATTATAATGAATCCGGCATACGAATCGTTGTCAGCGACATCGTTGGTGTAAGTGACATTGTTGACGTAGTCTGTCACGAAGCCCCTGGCGTTGAAAGACGATGATACGTTGGCGACCAGGCTGTCGTTCGTCAGGTACATGAGGAAAGCGTTGTTGTAGAGCGTGTCGGAGCCGTTCACGATGCTGTTCGTGACCGTGGAGCCGCTCGCGCCGCAAAGCTCGATCTCAGCCGCATCCAGGCCGTCCCATGGTACCGGCTCATCCGAGTAGTACACCGGGCGGTATCCGGAGCCGATCAGGTCGGTGATGTTGTTCTGGCAATAGGAAACATCCCAATTGTAAGGTGGATTCGGGTTGGACGGGGTTACATCAAGGTCCAAATTGCTATTTTCCATAGCCGTGTTATTGTATACCGTGTTCAGGCTGGAGCCGTAGATGCTGATGCCAGTATTGCAGTTGTTTGCGGTGTTGTTGTATATGGTATTGTTGTCAGACGACTGGAGGGAGATGCCGTTACTGCTGATGTTATAGGCGATGTTGTCATGCAGGACATTGTTGTCGGACGAGTAGAGGACGATTCCGTTACCGTAGCTCTGGAACACGTTGCCGGATACCAGGTCATCAGTGCTTGCGTTAATTAAGATGTCGTTGTAGTCGTTGCTGAGATTGTTGTCCGTGAGATTGTTGTTCGAGCCGTGGTTCAGCATGATGCCTGCGATAGTGCCGGACCATTCGTAGCTGTTCGTCACAGTGACGTTCGTTATTACGGAATAGGTGGCCGATTCCATGTCTATTCCGTGTCCGTAGCCGGAGATGTTCGGGCAGTTCTGGATAGTCACGTTCGTGAGCGAGGGGAACACCGCGATGCCGTAGGTGGTCGGGCCCGCAGGCGCATCCATCGTGATGTTGTAGCCGTTGCAGTCGAAGACCACGTCGGAAGAGTTTATCTCCACGCATGCCGTGCCGCCCTCGGCCATCTCCGAGGCGTCGTTCGGGGCCCCGAAGAGATTGTTCATCGGGCTGAATGTGCCGCTCGTGCTTATCACCGGGCACTCCTGGAAGCTCTCGAATATGCCGTAGGCGCCGGCCTGGCCCAGGTTCGTGAGGCCGAGCGTGTTCGCGCTGGTGTCCGGGGTGTCGTTCAGCAGGGTCCAGCCCGAGTCGTTGAGGCCCCAGAGCCCGAACCTGCCCGGTGTGTACCCGCCCTCGGCCACTTGGTCGTCGGTCCAGCTCCAGACTATCGAATCGATGGACATCGTGCTCGAGAGATTGGTGATGTTCACGAATGTCCGGGCGAAGGAGTCCTCCCCGGGCAGGAGGGCGGACGAGTTGCTGGTCCAGTTTATGGAATACTCTTCGCCCGGGTCCACGCTGTCGTTGATGGAGAGGTTGGTGTAGTTCTCCAGGCCGCCCAGCGGGTTGTCGAAGACGAGGCCGGAGAGGTTGATTGTCATCGGGGAGCCGGAATCGTCCTGCACCTGCATGTCCTGGCTGTTGTTGGAGAAGTACATGCCTTGTACGGATGTCTGATCAGAGCGTTCTATCAGCAAGCCGGCATTGGAGTTGTTGGAGGCGCTGTTGTTGATGAAGGTGTTGTTGGCGGCATTCACGATGTAGAAGCCGTACCTGCCGTTGCCGCACGCGAGGTTGTTGGTGAAAGTGCTGTTTGGACTCCATGACTGCAAGCCATCGAAAGAATTGTTGCACATGACATTTCCTGAGAACAGGTTTGGCGAGGCGTTGTCTCCGGCATAGGTGTCGGCGACGTAGATGCCTGCCCAACTGGAGTTGTCCGCGGTATTGCTGACGAAGCTGGAGCCGGAGGCCGGGTCTATGTCGATGTAGAAACCGTCAGCGATATCTCCGGCTGCCGTATTGTTGGTGAGATTGAGCGCGGTTGAATTGGTTATATGGAACCCGGCGCCGCTGTTGTTGTTCGCAATGCCGTTGAGGTACGTAATCGCGTTTGAGTCCTGCACGTTGAAACCGTCAAAGCCGGAGTTGTCCGCAGTGTCGTCGAGGAATGTGCAGTTGGAGTCGTCTGACATCAAAAAGCCGTATGAGTTCCCATAGGAGGTCGTGTTGGCTATGGTCGTGTCGTTGGTGAACTCCATGAAGAGGCCGTCGTTGTTGAGCGTGTCGGAGCCGCTGACCACGCTGTCCGTGATGTTCGAGCCGTCCGCGCCGCACAGGATGATCTCGGCGGCGTCAAGGCCGTCCCACGAGACCGGCTCGCTGGAATAGTATATCGGGCGGCCTGCGGAGCCGGTGTTGTTGAGCACCGTGGTGTTCTGGCAGTCCTCCACGGAACCGGGGTACACGCCGAAATCGGAATAGCCGTTTTCCGCTGCAGTGTTGTTGTACAGGGCGTTCTGCGCGTAGTCGAGGATGCCGAAATTCTCGTTGTTGTCGGCGGTGTTGTTGACCAGGATGTTCTGCGACCCACCGTTATAGATGCCGATTTGGTTGTTGTCCGCGTGGTCGTTGGACAGGTTGGTCTGGTTCGATGATGAGAGCAGGATGCCGAACACGCTGTTGTTGTCGAAAATGCTGTTGGATATGGTGTTCTGGTTCGACGAATCAAGGGAGATGCCCCAGGTGCCGGAGTAAAAGCCTGCGCTGACTTCGGTGATGTTTGTGAAGACGCTGTCGTTGGACTGGTAGACGTAGACGTTGTAGGTGTAATTGGATATCAAAGGGCAGTTCTGCACAGTGACGTTGGTGAGCGAGCCGTTGAGCAGGATGCCGTAGCGGTCGGTGAACATGTAGTCGTTCGTGATGGTGTGGCCGTTGCAGTCGTAGACCACGTTCGAGGCGGCGATCTTCACGCATGCCGCGCCAGGACTCGGCATCTCCGATGCGTCGTTCGGGGCTCCCGTGTAATCGGAAGGCTGGAGATAGGTCCCCGGCGAGGTGATGACCGGGCAGCTGGTCGCGTTATAGGTCACGTTCCTCTCTTCGGTGCAGCTCTCGGCTCCGTTGATGTCCTGCGCGCAGCCGTAATAGGCGAGGTTGTCCTCCCCGAACGGCAACGAGCCGAAGGACTGATTTGTGGAGAACTGCCATTTGCCGGCATCGTACTTGTTGAGGTTGGACTCGTAGAGCTGCTGGATCTCGGACGCGGAGAGGGTGCGGTTGTATACGCGGATCTCGTCTATCGTGCCCTGGAAGTTCTGGGAGAAGCCGGTGAAACCCATGCCGCCGACAAGGTATTGGCCGCCGGCGGAATTGAATACGGGATTATACGACGACGCGCTTCCTGATGCCGCACCATCGATGTAGAAAGTCGCGGTGGAGCCGTCGTATGTAACGGTGAGCTGGTGCCAGTCGCTGTCCGCGACCGTGCCTGTCGATCCGCCGAGGACGACGTTGCAGGCCCAATCGAAGAACACTGTGTTATCAGCGGCTATGCCGAGGCCCCAGCCGTTGCAATCGTGGGTATATATGATGGCCTCGCCTCCAGAGACGCTGGTGCGGTCCCTCTTTATCCAGGTCGAGACGGTCATCGGAGTGTGATCCAGGTTGCCCATGGTGAAGTTGTCGTCCACCCCGTCGAAGTGGTACGCGCCGCCGTATACGCCGTCCGAGGTCCATGCCGGGCAGGACGAGCCGCTGCACGTGGCGTTGTTGCCGTACATGCTCACGTCCGTGACGTGGCTGTCATTCTCCCCCAGGGCGGAGACGTTGTCGAAGTCGTACATCAGCACGAGGCTGCCATCATAGGGGGTGTAGTTCGTGCCGTTCCAGTCGTAGGTGAGCTGGCCCAGCGGATAGCGAGTCTCGTTCACGCTGATGTTGACCAGGATGCTTGAATTGGACGTGAACGCGGCCTCTGGCGGAGTGGGCGGGCTGAACGCGATGGCCGGCCCGAAGACGCGGCTTGTTATATGCCTCGTTTCCGTGCATTTTCCGTGTCCGTTGATGTCCTGCGCGCAGCCGGAATAGGTGAAAATGTGGTCCCCGCCCGAGAGCACGTCGAACGACTGGTTGATGGAGAACTGCCATTTGTTCGTGTCGTATTTGTCGAGGTTGGATTCGTAGAGCTGCATGACTTCCTGTGCCGAAAGCGAACGGTTGTAGACGCGGAGTTCGTCCATGCTCCCTTGGAAATAGCTTCCCACTCCGGCTCCTATGAGGTATTGCCCGCCGCTGGAATTGAACGTATCGTTGTAAGACTGGCTTCCGGCCGGATTGCCGTCGATATAGAAGGTCGCGGTGGAGCCGTTGTACGACATGACGACCTGGTGCCAATCCGTGTCCGTGATAGTGCCCGTTGAGGCGATGGTGTTGACGCAGGTATGCGAGAACACCAGGGTGTTGTCAGGCCATATGAAAAAGCTCCAGCCGTTGCAGTTCCCGCTGGCGATGAGGCCCTGATAACCCGGGCGGCTGGTGCTGTTAAGCTTTATCCAGGTGGAAACCGTGAGCTGGTTATCATCCAGATTGTTCGCATTGAACTGGTCGTCCACTCCGTCAAATACGTACGCGCCGCCGTATACGCCGTCCGGGGTCCATGCCGGGCAGGACGAGCCGCTGCACGTGGCGTTGTTGCCGTACATGCTCACGTCCGTGACGTGGCTGTCGTCCTCCCCCAGGGCCGAGACGTTGTCGAAGTTGTACATCAGCACGAGGTTGCCATCATAGGGGGTGTAGTTCGTGTTGTTCCAATCGTAGGTGAGCTGGCCCAGCGGGTTGAGCGTCTCGTTGATGCTGATGTTGATGGGGACGCCCGGGGCGCTCGTTACGTTGCCGTCGGCCGGGGTCGGCGGGCTGAACGCGATGTCCGGCCCGATGTTGTGCAATGTGATGTTCCTCGTCTCGGTGCAGGCCGTATCGGCAGCGCTATCCTGCACGCAGGCGGAATATGTGAAGTTATAGTAGCCGGCTGGCAGAGAGCCGAACGGCTGGTTGACTGAGAACTGCCATGTGCCTGCATCGTATTCGTCGAGGTTGGAGAGGTAGAGCTGCCCGACCTCGGACGGCAAGAGGCTGCGGTTGTAGACGCGCAGCTCGTCTATCTTTCCCGGGAAATATTGATCGGATGCAACAACGAGACCCCCTATCGTGTACGGCCCGCCGCCGGAATTGAAGGTATACCCGAAATATTGGTTCCCGGCCGAAGCGCCGTCTATGTAGAATCTCACGGTGTAGCCGTCGTCGGTCACGACGATATTGTGCCATTGCGTGTCATTGATTGTGCCTGCCGATTTGACGTGGTCGATGCATCTGTCTGCGAGCCACAGGGTATTGTCCGGTCCTACGTACAGTTCCCAACCGCCGCAGTTCTGGGCGTCGATAATCTCCTTGCCGCTGGCGAAGCTGGTGGTGTCCAGCTTTATCCAGGCCGAGACGCTGAATATGTTCATGTCCAGGTTGCCCGTGGTGAAGTAGTCGTCCACGCCGTCGAAGTGGAATGCGCCGTTGTATTTGCCGGACGGGGTCCATGTGGGGCAGGTCGAGCCGCTGCATACGGCGTCATGGCCGTTCATGCTCGCGTCGGCGACGTGGCTGCCGTCCTCTCCCAATGCGGAGAGGTTGTCGAAATGATAGAGGAGCACGAGGTCGTCGGTTGGATCGAGCGTGCGGTTCGTGCCGTTCCAGTCCAGGATGAACCGGGTGAGCGGATTCGAGGTCTCGTTTATGCTGATGTTTATCGGGACCGTGGAACCGCTCGTGTTCGTGCCCTCGTCCGGGGTCGGCGGTGCGAATGCTATCTGCGGCGGGATGACGTGGTGCGTTATGTTCCTCGTCTCCGTGCAGTTCTCGTTGGCAGCGGTGTCCTGCGCGCAGGCGGAATAGGTGAAATTGTAGTCGCCGGCCGGCAGAGAGCCGAACGGCTGGCTGGTGGAGAACTGCCATGCGCCGGAACCGTATTTGTTGGGGCTGGATTCGTAGAGCTGCTGCATCTCATCTGCGGTGAGGGAGCGATTGTAGATGCGGACATCGTCCATCGTGCCGTTGAAGCAGCTGTTTTCCCCATCATAGGCGCATCCGAGCACGTATGGCGCGGCGCCGTTGAAGGTGGGCGAATACGGGTTCGCAATCCCTACCTGGACGCCGTCTATGTAGAATGTCGCTGTGTAGCCATCGTAGGTTAACGCGACCTGGTGCCATGTGTTGTCCGTGATCGTGCCTGCTGAGCCAATGGTGAAATGGCCGTGCCATTGGAGATAGAGATGGTCGCCCGAATCCACCCCGAAGCCCCAACCGTCGTATTGCGCGGGATGGAAGATGGTCATCCAGCCGGAGGAGTATGAACTCTTGTTTATCCATGCGGAGACAGTCATCTGGTTCATATTGAAGTTGCCCCTGACGAGGGCGTATTGCGAGCCGTTGAAATGCATCGCGCCGCCGTATACGCCGGCCGGGGTCCAGGTCGGGCAGGTCGAGCCGGCGCATTCCGCGTCATGGCCGCCCATGCTCGAGTCGATGATGTGGCTGCCGTCCTCTCCGAAAGCGGAGAAGTTGTCGAAACGGTAGAGGAGCAC
Organism: uncultured Microcaldota archaeon; assembly: GCA_963714085.1. Classification (GTDB taxonomy): domain Archaea; phylum Micrarchaeota; class Micrarchaeia; order Anstonellales; family Bilamarchaeaceae; genus CAILMQ01. The sequence goes on from OY970229.1 coordinate 328,906, forward strand.
GAGGTCGTCGCTGACGTCGAGCGTGCGGTTCGTGCCGTTCCAGTCCAGGATGAACCGGCTGAGCTGGTCGGAGGTCTCGTTCATGGTGGCGCTGATGGGTATTGTTGAATTGGACGTCACCGTGGCTTCGTCCGGGGTCGGCTGGGAGAAGGCTATCTGCGGCGGGATGGGCTGGAACGTAACGTTCCTCGTCTCTGTGCAGTTCCCGTTGTCGATGTCGTCCTGCGCGCAGGCGAAATAGGTGAAATCGTGGTCGCCGGCCGGCAAGGAAGCGAAGGGCTGGTTGGCGAAGAACTGCCATGCGCTCGCGTTGTCTTTGTTGAGGTTGGATTCGTAGAGCTGCTCTATCTCCATGTCGGAAAGCGCGCGGTCGTAGACGCGGACCTCGTCTATCTTTCCGTTGAAGTAATCGCCCCAATTAGGGTCCTTTCCCAGGGTGAACTTGTTCACGGTGTTCTGCCCGCTTGTCGGATACGTTCTGTATCTCACCCCGTTCTTATAGAACGTCACGCTGGACGCTGTGTATATCACCGCGACCTGCTGCCACTGGTTGAAATCAACCGGTGCGGTCTGCTGCCGATTAGGTCCTGTGTCCCCGGTGTATACCTCCCAATCGGACGTTCCGCCCTCTATAGTAAGGGTGCGGTCCCAGTTGTAATCATCGTCGCTGAACACGTCCTGCCGGCTTCCGCTCGTAGTTGTCGGATAGACCCACGCCACGAACGTCATGTACGGCATCGCGGAGGGCTGTATGTCGAGATTGGTGCCCAGAGCGTCGGATCCGTCGTATGAGAATGCGCCGCCGTATTTGCCGTCAGGCGTCCATGTCGGGCAGTTGCCGTTGCACGTGGCGTTGTTACCGTACATGCTCAGGTCCGTGACATGGCCGTCGCCCTCCCCCAACGAGGAGAGGTTGTCGAAGTTGTACATCAGGACCAGGTCCGGGCTGTACACGCTATCGTTATTCAGCTGGGGGCCGCATGTCAGGTTCATGGCGCTCGGCTTATAGCAGCGGAAGTCGCAGTCCCCGTAGGTGGGCCCGTAAGGCCAGCAACCGCCCCCGTATGTGACCGTGCACGAGCTGCTCCCTATCGCGCAGTTTCCGCAGTCGACGCCTGCGCCTCCGCCGCATGTACCGCATCCGACGCCCCATTTCGATGTGTAGCCGGATATCACGGTCCCTGCCGGGCAGGACAGGGTTATCGTAGACTCTTCGCCCGAGGCTTCATGGACGTTTACGACGCTGCTGTTGGCCGGGACGGAACTGCCGTTCCAGTCGAAGACGAACTTTCCGAGAGGCAGCGTCCCCTCGTTGATGCTGATGTTGATAGGTATGGTCGAATTGGATGTGTTCGCGGCCTCATCTGGGGTCGGAGGGGTGAAGGCTATGCCTGGCGGCGTTACGGGGCAGAGCGGGGCGAAGATGCTTCCGAGATCGGTTATGTTGGCGAACACGAATTTGTTGACGGTGTCCACTCCGTATGAGGACGAGAAGTTTGCGGTGTCGGTTATCCATCCAGCGCCGTTTTGGGTGGTGTATTTTCCCATGAAGAGCAAGCTCTCGTTCAGCCGCGCGAGGTCCGCAGGGCTGTAGCTGAAGTTGAGGAAGAGGAACGAGTCCGGCGAGTTGGAGGTGGCTTCCACGAACCTGTTGATGTCTGCCGTGAGCACCGGCCTCCGGGCATTGATGCTGTTGGAGGAGCTGGTGCCGTTCTCGAAGAGCTTTATCTGCAGGGTGTTGTTCCCGGAATCGCCATAGCCGTATTCCGCGGCATGGTCGTAGAAGATAATATATACGCGGTTGGGCGCCGTGCCCGCGACCCCGTAGGTGATGTTGCTGTCCACCCCGTTGGTGACTAGGTCCGACCACACGCCGGCGACCAGGTAATCCGAACCCTGGTTATGCCCTGCGAACTCATGTAGTCCTCGTCGCAGCACGAGCTGTCGTCCGAGACTACGGTTTCGTTGTTCATGTAGATGAAGCCGTTCGTGCTTATCCTTATGTGGTCGTTCTGCCTTCCGAAAAGCGTGACGTTGAAGGGGAGCGTTATGTCGTCGCTGACGCCCTCGTCCCCGTACATCGACCCCAGGACGGTCATGCCAGATACGGGCGTGAGGTCCGTGGCGGTGTTGGATGAAAGGACGCTTCCGTTCGTCCCCGCGTAGTAGGCCACGGAGCCGTTATAATCGACAATGGTCGGGCCGAAGGACGTGATGCTGCTGGGACTGCCCGCCCCGCCCGAGAGGCCCGTGACTTTGGTGCCGTCTCCCTGGGTCGAGAGTATGTCTATCTCGATGTTCGGCGAGCCGCTGTTTGTCCTAGGGCGCCCGGAATCCTGGATGTTCACGTCCTTGGGCTCGAAGGACAGCGTGTTGTTGCCCAGGCTGAGGTTTTGGACCACGATGCCCGTGGAATCGTCGCTCGAGGAGAAGGCCCAGAGCGAGTTGCCTGATGCGTTGCAGCTGGTGAAATTGCTGTCCTGCGTCGAGTTGAGTGCGAAGCCGATGCTGTTGTTGTGCGCCGTGACTGAGGCGAAGGTGTCGTTGTCGGACTGGTAGGCGTAGAGGCCGTAGGTGTAATTGGATATCAGAGGGCAGTTCTGGACCGTCACGTTGGTGAGCGACGGGACGATCGCGATTCCGTAGGAGATGCCGGTTGTGCCGTTGCCGGTTATGGTGTCGCCGTTGCAGTCGAAGACGACGTTGGAGGCTGCTATCTTCACGCATGCCATGCCTCCATCGGGCATCTCCGAGGCGTCGTTCGGAGCCCCCAGGTAAGAGTTCGCCATGGTGAACGTCCCGGGCGAATCCACCACCTGGCAGGTCTGGATGGTCTCGAGTATGCCGTAGGTGCTCGCAGGATTCAGGTTCGTGAGGGCGAGTGTGTCCGCGCCGGTATCGAGCGCCGCGCCCGTATTGCTCCATGTTCCGTTGTATTTCCAGAGCTGGAAGCTCGATTCGTTGTGCCCTGAGCTCTCGGGATCGGTCCAGCTCCAGCGGATGGAGTCTATGGATACGGTCCCGGAGACTTTCGATATGTTCACGAACTTCTGCGCGAATGATACGCGGTTTTGCGGGAGGGTGGGCGGGCTATTCGCCCATTTTATCGTGTACGTCTCGCTTTTCAGCTGGTCGTTTATCGAAAGGTTCGTGTAGCCGGCCATGCTGCCCGTTGGATTGTCGAACACCACTCCTGTGAGGTTCACCGTCCTGTTGGTGCCGTCCGTCGTTATATAGAAACTTGCCACCGAATTGTTGAAGTAGCGGTCGTAGGAGATCTGCGTATTGTTGCTTTTTTGGATGTATACGCCGTATTGGCTGTTGTCGTGCGCGGTGTTGTTGGTCAGGTTGTCGTTGTTGCTGCTTTGGAGGTAGAAGCCATAGCCGGAGCCGGACACCGTGTCGTTGGTGAACAGGTCTCCGTTGCTGCTTTGCGGGGAGAAGCCGTAACTGCAGCCGTATACCGTGTCGTTGGCGAACAGGTCTCCGTTGGACTGGTATGCGACGGCGCCGTACGTATAGGCCGATATCCCCGGGCAGTTCTGCACCGTCACGTTGCTGGCAGAGCTGCTGACCATTATGCCGTAGGTCGTTCCCGCGATGCCGTGGTTGGTTATCGCATGGCCGGCGCAGTCGAAGACCACGTTTGATGCGGTTATTTTCACGCACGCATTGCCTGCGAGCGGCGATACGCTGTTCGGGGCGCCGGAGTAGTCCCTGTCCATGGTGTAGAGGCCTGGAGCGGATATCACCGGGCAGTTGATGTTGTGGTATGTCACGTTCCTGGTCTCGGTGCAGTTCTCATTTGCGCCGCTATCCTGCACGCAGGCGGAATACGTGAAATTATAGTAGCCGGAGAGGGGAATGAAGCCGAAGGGCTGGTTGAGGAGGAACTGCGTGCTGCCGGGGTTGTAGCTGAGGGGATTGCCTAGATAGAGCTGCTGGATCTCCGATGCCGAGAGCGAGCGGTTGTAGATGCGGACCTCGTCCATCGTGCCGTTGAAGAACTCGCTGGAGGGGCTCGTGCCGTGCGAGCCGAGCATGAGCGGATATGGCGAGCTCGGGATGGCCCCGGATTGGGCGCGCCAGTTGTCAAGGACGCCGTTGATGTAGAGCTTCTCCTGGCTGCCGTCGTAGGTGGCTGTGAGCATGTACCACTGTCCAGAGCTCAGGACGGTGTTGGAGTCCAAGGCATAGCCGGGGTTCGCTGTCCAGAACTCGGCATGGACTCCGTTGGTGCGCAGCGCGTATGTCGCGTATGGGGAACCCCAATACGGCGTGATGGGGTTGGCCAGCTTGGTGATGAGGTCCTCGTAATAGGGGAAGTTGTCCGAGACATTGACCCACACCGAGAGGGTCAGCCCGTTGGTCGGGTCCAGCGATGGGCTGTCGGGCACTGTGAGGTAGTCGGTCCCGTCGAAGTGATAGGCTCCGTTGAACCTGCCGGCAGAAGTCCATTTCGGGCATGACGTGCCGCTGCACGTGATGCGGTTGCCGTACACGCTAGAGTCGGCGATGTGGCTGCTGTCCTCGCCCAATGCGGAGAGGTTGTCGAAATGATAAAGGAGCACGAGGTCGTTGGTGGGCTCGTACGTGAGGTTCGTGCCGTTCCAGTCCAGGACGAGCCGGGTGAGCGGGTTGGAGGTCTCGTTCACGGTCACGTTTATGGGTATCGACGAATCGTTTGTTGCCGCCGCTTCGTCCGGGGTCGGCGGGGCGAATGCTATCTCCGGCGCGATGACGTCGTGCGTTATGTTCCTTGTTTCCGTGCAGTTCTCCGAGCCGAACGCGTCCTGGACGCAGGCGGAATACGTGAAATTGTATTCGCCGGCGGGCAAAGAGCCGAACGGCTGGTTCGTGAAGAACTGCCAGTTGGTGGAATCGTAGAGCTGTGCTATCTCGGATGGCGGGAGGACGCGGTCGTAGACGCGCAGGTCGTCTATCAGGCCCTGGAAGTAGAAGCCACCGTCCATGTTCTGCTCCCCTACCCCGTAGTGCCCTGCGCCGGAATTGAAAGTGTCGCTGTACCCCTGGCTGCCTGCCGGGACGCCATCTATGTAGAAGTTGACGTTGGAGCCGTCGTATGTGACGCTGACGAAATGCCAGGCCGTGTCAGTGATTGTGGAGGAGGATGCGCGGTCGCTATTGCACGTGTGGGTGAGCCGCAGTGTGTTGTCGGAATCGATGCGCACGCCCCATCCTCCGCAGTTCATGGAGGCGAATATTCCGTCGTTGGAACCGACCCGGTCCCTCTTTATCCAGGCGGTGAACGTCAATGGGACGTTGTGGTCCAGGTTCACGCCGCTGTTGAAATAGGTCTGCGTGCCGTCGAACTGGTATGCGCCGCCGAATTTTCCGTCGGGCGTCCATGCCGGGCAGGACGAGCCGCTGCACGTGGCGTTGTTGCCGTACGTGCTCAGGTCCGTGACATGGTGGCCGTCCTCCCCCAAATAAGAGAGATTGTCGAACTCGTAGGCCAGCACGAGGCTGCTGTCGTATATTCCGTTGCCTGGCAACGTGCGGTTCGTGCCGTTCCAGTTGAAGACGAACGTGCTGAGGAGATTGGACGTCTCGTTCACGCTGATGTTGATGGGCATTGTGTAATTGGTTGTGCTGGCGCCTTCATCCGGGGTCGGCGCTGAGAATGCGATGGCCGGGGGGATGATGCGGAATGTCACATCCCTCGACGTGCAGTTCTCGGACCCGAACATGTCCGCTATGCAGGCGGAATACGTGAAATTATGGTCGCCGGAGGGGAACAGGCCGAAGGACTGGGTCGTTGAGAACTGCCAGTTGGTGGAGTTGTAGAGCTGCGCTATCTCGGATGCCGGCAGGGCGCGGTCGTAGACGCGCAGGTCGTCCATCGTGCCGTTGAAATAGGAGTCTCCGCCACCGGAGGTCCCGATCACGTAGTCCCCGCCTCCGCCATAGCTTACCGAGAAGCCCGGGTTTTCTTCCGGGATGCCATCTATGTAGAATATCGCGCTGGTACCGTTGTAGGTCACCGCGACATGCTGCCATGCTCCGTCGGTGACCGTGTCTGTTGAGATGGTCGTGAAATGGCCGCGCCATTCGAGATAAAGGTGATTGTCATTCGTTATGCCGAAGCCGAAGCCGCCGTCGTTTCTGGAATGGAGGATATACATCCACTGGGGGGAGTCCGACTCCTTGTCTATCCATGCGGAAACCGTCAGCTGGCTGTAGTCGAGGTTTCCTGTATCGAAGTAGTCCTGCACGCCGTCGAAATGGTATGCGCCGCCGTACTTGCCGTTCAGGGTCCACATGGGGCAGTCCGGGTCGGTGCACGTGGCGTTGTCGCCGTACGTGCTCAGGTCCGTGACGTGGTGGCCGTCCTCTCCCAGGTAAGGGAGGTTGTCGAACTCGTAGGCCAGCACGAGGCTGCTGTCGTATACGCCGTTGCCGGGCAGCGTGCGGTTGGTGCCGTTCCAGCCAAGGGTGAACACGCCGAGCGGGTTGGAGGTCGAGTTCATGCTTATGTTTATCAGGATGGATGAAGCGCTCGTTGTGCTGCCATTATCCGGGGTCGGCGGGCTGAAGGCGATGGCCGGCGGGGCGGGCTGGTACGTCACATCCCTTGACGTGCAGTTCTCGAAAGCGAGTGTATCCTGCGCGCAGCCGGAATACGTGAAGTTATAGTCGCCGGGCTGGAACGGACCGAAGGGCTGGTTGATGGAGAACTGCCATTGGCCGGGAGCGTATTTGTTGAGGTTGGACTCGTAGAGCTGTTGGATCTCCGATGCCGAGAGCGTGCGGTTGTAGAAGCGCATCTCGTCCATGCTGCCATTTAAAAAGCCCCCTATGTAGCTTCCTATGTAATAAATGCCATTGTGATTTATCGGGTTCGAGAAAGGGCTGGTTCCGGCCGGAGCGCCGTCTATATAGTAGTCCACGCTGGAGCCGTCGTAGGTCACGGCGACTTGATGCCAATCCGTGTCCATGATCCTGCCTGTCGAGGGGGCGGCGTCGGCGATATACGCCTGCCCGAACCTCAGGGTATTGTCCGACCCGAGGTACAGGACCCAGCCCTGGCCGTTGTCAGTGGCGAGGCCCTGCAACCAGCCGATGTGGGTGCTGTCCAGCTTTATCCAGGTGGAGAATGTGAGCGGGACGGTGCTCAGATCGTTCGTAGTGAACTGCTCGTCCACTCCGTCGAAATGGTATGCGCCCCCGTACCTGCCGTCCAGCGTCCATGTCGGGCAGTACGGGTCTGTGCACGTGGCGGTGTTGTTGCCGTACATGCTCAGGTCCGTGACCTGGCTCCCGTTCTCCCCCAGCGAGGAGACGTTGTCGAAGTTGTACATCAGCAGAAGGCTGGGGTCGTAGGGCGTGTAGTTCGCGCCGTAGCTGATGGGATTGGAAAGGTAGAGCTGCTGGATTTCCGATGCTGAAAGTGAACGGTTGAGTGCCATGACCTCGTCCACCGAACCGTTGAAGAAAAAGAACGGGGGGCCATAATCATGGAACAGGCAGCCGATGCTGAAGCCATCGAGCGTCGAATCCGGAGATGCGGACGACGTTCCGGGAGTCACCACACCGTCAACATACAGGTATGTCGTTCCGTCCCTCCTTGTCATCGTTACATAGTACCACTGGTTTGCAGAAGGGAAGGCATAACCGCTATCTATAATTACGACACCGCCGAAAAGCCCTTCGAGATGGTCTCCTATGACTCCAAAGCCGTAGCCGCCGTAATCACGCCCGTTGTAGACGGCTATGGTCGTCGCCTGCGGCAGGACCGCCGGATTTATCCATGCGGCCAGCGTCCAATTGTCCGTGGCGTTCGTGGCTGCGTTCGGGAAGCCGATGTAGCCATCGACTCCGTCGAATGTGTAAGCGCCCCCGTATTTTCCTGAGGGTGTGAACGACGCTCCCCCGTAGACCGTTCCGACCCTTCCGAAGGAGCTCACATCGGCGACGCTCGTGGAAGTCTCTCCGAGCGCGGAGACGTTGTCCAGGTGGCACATGAGCACGAGGCTGCTGTCACTGGACGTGTAGTCCGTGCCGTTCCAGTCGTAGGTGAACGAACCCAGCGGGTGGGCGGTCTCGTTTACGCTTATGTTGACCAGCATGGTCCGGTTGGATACGGTCGCGGCTTCGTCCTGGGTCGGCGGGCTGAATGCGATGGCCGGTTGGGCGTGGCTGAGTGGCACGCAGGCCAGGCTGAAAAGCAGGGCCAGTAATAATGCTACGAATGTCACATTTCCCCTACGATGCATGCAGGTGTTACTTATACAGCATTTAAAAAGATTCTTGCTCGCTGAGCATGGTTTTCTTGATCAACGGGCATACGTAAACCGCATGCTGCAAGAGCGTTGAGAGGCTATGGAAAAGGATTATAATAGGAGCATTACAAGAATCAACACTCCGCCCTCGTAGTCTAACCTGGACAGAACGTCAGCTTGCGGAGCTGATTATCCGTGTTCAAATCACGGCGAGGGCGATTTCAATCACCGGCTTATTTTGAAGGAAAGCCCGGCTCAGGCCGGCGGCGGATTCTGCGGCGGGGTTGCCGGAGGCGACTGCCTCGTGTGCCAGGGTTTGCGCGGCGGCCTGCCGGCGGTGAGGAACTCGTATGCCAGGAAAGCCAGGACCATGGCCGCGGATATCAGCACCGGCATCCACCAGTAGCTCTCCAGTCCCGGGGACGGAGGCTGGACCGCGCCCTGCGCCGATGAGTTCGACGGGGGCTGGACCGCCATGTTGAGGCTTAGCGTCGTGGAGACGCCTCCGTGGGCCACGTTCACCGTGTAATAGCCGTGCAGCTGGAACGGGAGCATGGATTCGCCGTTCGCGTCCGTGGTGACCTGGGAGCTCGTCGCGTTGGGCCCGTATATCTGGAGTATGGCGTTCGCCAGCGGAAGCCCGCCCACCGTGAGCAGGATCACTCCCTCTCCGCTCGGGCCCTCGTTGGAGCCGGTGATGTTCGGGACGTCGCACGAGTTGGCCACGCAGAACTGGCCCTGGCGGCAGTCGGTGTCCGCGCAGCATTCGTATTGGTGCCAGGCATGGTTCTCGACGTAACCGCAGGAGCTCGTCACGGACTGGCAGACCCCCAGGGTCGTGTTGCAGAAGGCCGTGGACGGGCATTGCGCGTCCGCTGTGCAGTTGACCTGGGGCGAGACCGGCGGGACCACAGGCGGGGTGACGTTCGCCGGGGCCCCCGCGGCGCATGTCGTGTACGTGAAGTTGTTGATTCCGGACCTGTAGCCCTGCTTGGAGCCGTCGATCTCGTAGCTCCCGTTCGCGGCCAGGTGGAACACCGCGGTGGCGTCGCTTCCGGTCGTGGCCGAGTAAAGCGTCCCCTCGTACGGTTTCGTGAGCAGGAGCTTCACGCTCACGCCCGATGTGGACGAGGTCACGGTCACCTCGTCGGACGGGCATGGCGCTATCACGTAGGAGAGCAGCAGCGACGGCTCGGTGTACGGCCCTGACGCGTATCCTCCGCCACCGCCTCCTCCGCCTCCCCCTCCGGATGGCGGGGGCGGGGGCGGCGCTGGAGCGGATATCGTGAAGACGTAGCCCGCCGACGAGTTCGTATTGCCGTAGATGTCGGTGCAGGTCACTATCCAGGTGTGGCGTCCCAGCGCGACGAGCGGGCTCGTCTGGTCGGAGGAGCCGCTCACGAAGGCGTCGTCGGTGTAGTTGGGCGACCCGTCCAGGTAAAGCGAGCAGTTCATCGTGGGGGACGCGGCATCCGTCGCAGTGAAGTTGAGGTCCACGACCATGGGTGCGCTCGATGTCAGGCCGGCTCCGTTCGCAGGGCTGTTGAGCGCTATGTTCGGCAGGACCGAGCTGGAGTTGAAGCTCCTGGTCTCGCTCGTGTTCGCGTTGCCCGCGTTGTCCGTGCACGTCACGTACCAGGTGTGGTTCCCGTCGCTTATGCCGCTGACGCTGAAGACGGCCAGGGTGTTGTTCGCCGCGGGCTCGGTCTGCTTCGGGACGCCGTCGATGAAGAGCGAGCAGCTCATCGCCGAGGCGAGGTTGTCCGTCGCGGTGAAGTTGAATGCGACCGCCGCTGTGGTGAGCGACTGGTTGTACGGGGATAGGAGGCTCACGGCCGGGGCGGTCGTGTCCACGGTGAAGCTCCTGGGGATGCTCGTGCCGTTGTTGCCGGCCCCGTCGATGCAGGTGACGTTCCAGGTGTAGGCCCCCTCGCCCGTGACGTTGTAGCCCAGGGCCGTCAGGGTGTCGTTGGATGCGGTCGTGGAGTTGACTACCGCGCCGTTGATGGTGAGGTTGCATGAGGCGTTCGGGAAGAACGGGTCCGTCTCGTTGAATATGAAGTTCAATTGCGTCGACGAGCTGTTGAAGCCGTCGGCCGGGGAGACGAGGATTACGGTCGGCCCTGTGGTGGCGACCGTGAAGCCCCAAGTCGCGCTGGTGTTCGTATTGTTGGCGAAATCCTTGCAGGAGACGCTCCATGTGTGCGGGCCGCCGACCAGGTTCGCGTCGCCCATGTCAGCCGGTACATTGTTCGTAGCGGTGGTCGAGTTCACCGCGTGGCCGTCCACGGTGAGGTTGCATGATGCGGTCGGGTATACCGGGTCCGTCTCGTTGAAGCTGAAGTCTATCGAGGTCGCCGGGGTGGCGCTGTTGTTGTACGGGGAGTTGAGGCTCACGGTCGGGGCCGTGGTGACGACCGTGAAGTTCTCCGTTCCGCTCACATTGCTGTTGTTGGCGTTGTCCGTGCAGTTGACGTACCAGGTGTGGTTCCCGTCGGCTATGCCGCTGACGTTGAAGACGGTGGCGGTGTTGTTGCTCACCGAGGAGTTGGTCCGGTTCGGGGCGTCGTCGAGGACGAGCAAGCAGCTCATCTTCTGGGCCAGGTTGTCCTGAGCCGTGAAGTTGAAGTAGACCGACGATGAATTGAGCGTCGACAGGTTGTATGGGGAGTTGAGGCTTATGCTCGGCGGGGTGGTGTCCACCGTGAAGTTCCTCGGGAGGCTTGAGCTCGTGTTGCCGCCGTCATCCGTGCAGGAGACGTTCCAGGTGTAGGCCCCGTCGGCCGGGACGGTGTAGCCCATGGTCGTCACGGTGCTGTTGTTGGCGGTGGTGGAGTTCACCGATGCGCCGTTGACCATGAGGCTGCACGACGCGTTCGTATAGAACAGATCCGTCATGTTGAAGGTGAAGTTCAGCGCGGTAGCCGAGGTGTTGAGGCCGCTGATTGGCGAGAGGGAGACCACGATCGGACCTCCTATGACGACCGTCAAGCTCCAGGTCGCGCTGGTGTTCGTATTGTTCGCGAAGTCGGTGCAGGACACGCTCCATGTGTGCGGGCCGGCGCTGATGCCCGAGTCTCCCAAGGTCGCCGGGGTGTTGTTCGTCGCGGTCGTGGAGTTGACCGAATGGCCGTCCACGGTGAGGTTGCATGATGCGGTCGGGTATACCGGGTCCGTCTCGTTGAAGCTGAAGCTCAGCGACGCCGCCGCGGTGACGCTGTTGTTGTACGGGGAGTTGAGGACGACGCTCGGGGCGGTGGTGATTACCGTGAAGTTCCTTATCGCGCTCACATTGCTGTTGTTGGCGTTGTCCGTGCACTGGACATACCAAGTGTAGTTCCCGTCGGCTATGTTGCTTATCGGGAAGGCGGTCAGGGTGTTGTTGGCGGTCTGGAAATTGGTCTGGGTGAGGGAGCCGTCGATGAAAAGGGAACATGGCATCTTCTTGGCCAGGTTGTCAGTCGCGGTGAAGCTGAAGGAGACTGATGACGAGTTTAGCGTCGACAGATTGGCGGGCGAGCCGAGGCTGATGCTCGGGGGTGTCGTGTCATCCGTGAAGTTCCAGGTCTGGCTGTTGGTCGAGAAGAGGCTGTTCTGGCAGGCGACGTGCCAGGTGTCGAATCCCTGGCTCACTGCGGAGCCCATGGTCGTTTGGACGCCCGTCGTCGCGTAGGTGGCATTGACCTGAGAGATGCCCAAATAGAGCCGACAGTACACCGTTGGGACGAAGTCGGTCGCGGTGAAAGTGAAGTTCAACGCCGTCGCCGAGGTGTTGGTGCCGTTGAACGGGGAGTTGAGGGTAACACCCGGGCCGGTGATGAAGATATTGAAGTTCCAGGTCGGGCTGGCGCCGCTGTTCTTGGCGGCATCGGTGCAGAGGATGCTCCAGTTGTACGCCCCGTAAGTCGGCAAGGTGTAGCTTATGCTCGCCGGGGTGTTGTTCGCGGCTGTCACGTTATTGCCATAATGCGGGTAGCCGTTGATGTAAAGGAAGCATGACGCGTTCGTGAAGACCGGGTCGGTCTCGTTGAAGCTGAAGGTAATCGGATATCCCGAGGTGTTGTATCCGTTTATCGGCGAGTTGAGGACCACGGTCGGGTGCGTCGTCACGACCCTGAAATTCCAGGCCGCGCTCACGTTGCTGTTGTTGGCCGGGTCGGTGCAGTTGACGTACCAGGAGTGGGTCCCGTCGCCTATGCCGCTCAGCGAGAAGAAGGTCGGCGTGTTGTTGTCCGTGAAGGGGGCGACCTGGCCCGTCGGCAGGTTGTCCAGGAAGAGGGCGCAGCTCATCGTCGGGGACAGGCTGTCCAGCGCGGTGAAGTTGAATGAGACCGTGGATATGTTGAACAGCGTGTTGTTGGCCGGCGTCCCGGGGATCACGGTCGGGGCGGCCGTCTCCACCGTGAAGGTCCTCGGTGCGCTCGAGCCGGTGTTGCCTGCGCCGTTCGTGCAGGAGACGTTCCAGGTGTAGGCCCCCTGGGCCGGGACGGCGTACCCCAGGGTCGTCACGGTGCTGTTGTTGGCGGTGGTGGAGTTCACAGATGCGCCGTTGATGGTGAGGTTGCACGAGGCGTTCGTGTAGAAGTGGTCCGTCTCGTTGAACGTGAAATTCAATTGCGTCGACGAGGTGACGAAGCCGTCGGACGGGGAGATGGAGGCTACGGTCGGAGCCGCTGAGATGAGGGTGAAGTTCCAGGTCGCGCTCGTGTTGGCGTTGTTGGCCGCATCCCTGCATGAGACGCTCCAGTTGTGGGCCCCGTCGGCCAGGCCGGAGTAGCCAAGGGTCGTCGGGGTGTTGTTGTTGGCCGTGGTGGAGTTGACCGGTGCGCCGTCCACTATCAGGCTGCACGGCGCCGCCGGGTAGACCGGGTCGGTCTCGGTGAAGGTGAAATTCATCGCCGTCGCCGTGCTGACGTTGCCGTTGGCCGGCGAGTTGAGCAGGACCGTGGGGGCGGTTGTGACTATTGTGAAGCTCCTGGCCGCGCTCGCGTTGCTGTTGTTGGCCGGGTCGGTGCAGTTGACGTACCAGGAGTGGGCCCCGTCGGCTATGCCGCTGACCAGGAGGACGGTCGGGGTGTTGTTTATCGAGGAGCTGGTCCGGTTCAGGTGGCTGTCCAGGAAGAGCGAGCAGTTCGTCGCCGGGGCCAGGTTGTCCGTCGCGGTGAAGTTGAAGGAGACCGCGGACGAGTTGATCGTGGCCAAATCATATGGGGAATTGAGGCCCACGGACGGGGCGGTCGTGTCCACCGTGAGGCTCCTGGTGAGGCTCGTGTTTGTATTGTTGAGGGCATCCGTGCAGGTGACGTTCCAGCTGTAGGCGCCCTGGGCCGGGACGGCGTACCCCAGGGTCGTCACGGTGCTGTTGTTGGCGGTGGTGGAGTTCACCGATGCGCCGTTGATCGTGAGGTTGCACGAGGCGTTCGTGAAGAAGCGCTCCGTCTCGTTGAACGTGAAGTTCAATTGCGTCGCCGAGGTGTTGAGGCCGCTGATCGGTGAGACGAGGAGCACGGCCGGGGGAATGGTGACGAGGGTGAAGTTCCATGTCGCGCTAGTATTGGCGTTGTTCGCGGCATCGGTGCAGGTGACGCTCCAGTTGTGGGCCCCGTCGGAGAGGCCCGAGTCGCTGATCGTCGCCGGGACGTTGTTCGTAGCGGTGGTCGAGTTGACGGAGTGGCCGTCGATGCTGAGGTTGCATGACGCGTTTGCGTATACCGGGTCGGTCTCGTTGAAGCTGAAGTTGAGCGTCTTCGCGGAGATGACGCTGCCGTTTGGCGGGGAGTTGAGGACCACTGTGGGGGCCGTGGATACGACGCTGAAGTTCCAGGTCGCGCTCAAGGCGGTGTTGTTGGCGTTGTCCGTGCAGTTGACGTACCAGGTGTGGGGCCCGTCTGCCATGCCGCTCACGTTGAAGATGGTGGCGGTGTTGTTGCTCACCGAGGAGTTGGTCCGGTTCAGGTGGCTGTCCAGGAAGAACGAGCAGCTCATCTTCTGGGCCAGGTTGTCGGTCGCGGTGAAGTTGAAGGCGACCGATGCTGAATTGACCGTAGACATGTTGTACGGGGAATTGAGGCTCACCACCGGCGGGGTCGTGTCCACGGTGAAGCTCCTGGTCACGCTCGTATTGGCATTGCCGGTGCCATCGCTGCAGCTGACGTTCCAGTAGTGGATGCCGTCTAGCAGGTTGGAGTAGCTCACGTTCGTCACGGTGTCGTTCTGCGCCACCGTGGAGAGGCGGAAGGAGCCGTCAATCGTGAGGTTGCATGAGGCCGTCGTGAAGACCGGGTCGGTCTCGTTGAAGCTGAAGCTTATCGTGGTTGCCGAGGTGTTGAAGCCGTTGGGCGGGGAGACGAGGAACACGCTCGGTGACGTGACGATGGTGGTGAAGGTCCAGATCCCGCTTGCGCCGGTGTTGTTTGCCGCGTCGATGCAGGAGACGCTCCAGGTGTGGCTGCCGTTGATTATGCCCGAGTCGCTCATCGTCGCCGGGACGTTGTACGTCGCATTGGTCGAGTTGACGACCGAGCCGTCCACGCTGAGGTTGCATGAGACCGTCGTGTAGACCGGGTCCGTCTCGGTGAAGGTGAAGTTGATCGCCGTCGCCGAGGTGATGAAGCCGCTGAGCGGCGAGCCGAGGGTCACGCTCGGCCCGGTGGTGATGACCGTGAAGTTCCAGGCCGCGCTCGTTCCCGTGTTGTTCGCGGGGTCGGTGCACTCCACGTACCAGGAGTGGTTCCCGTCGCTTATGCCGCTGATCGAGAGGATGGTCGGGATGCCGTTGGGTGCTGTGGCGTCGCTCACGTTCCGATGGTTGTCGAGGAAGACCGAGCAGTTCATCGCCGGAGCCAGGTTGTCCGTCGGCGTGAAGTTGAAGGAGACCGATGGCGAATTGACCGTAGACATGTTGTACGGGGAATTGAGGCTTATGCCCGGGGCGGTGGTGTCCACCGTGAAGCTCCTGGGCGAGCTTGTGCCGATGTTGCCGACGGCATCCGCGCAGGTGACGTTCCAGGCGTATACCCCCTGGGCCGTGACGTTGTAGCCCAATGTCGCCGGGGTGTTGTTGAACGCCGTGGTCGAGTTGACTACCGTGCCGTTGATGGTGAGGTTGCACGATGCGTTCGCGAAGACCGGGTCGGTCTCGCTGAAGGTGAAGTTCAATTGCGTCGCCGAGGTGTTGAGGCCGCTGATCGGTGAGGCGAGGGTCACCGTCGGGGCCTCCGTGGTGACCGTGAAGCTCCAGGCCGCGCTCGCGTTGGTATTATTGGCGGCGTCCTTGCACGAGACGCTCCAGTTATAGGTCCCGTCATTCGCCAGGGTGTCGCCCAGCGTCGCCGGGGTGTTGTTGTATGCAATGACCGTGTTGACGGCCGTGCCGTTCACGATGAGGCTGCATGAGGCGTTCGGATAGACCGGGTCGGTCTCGTTGAAGCTGAAGTTCAACGACCTTGTGGATGCGATGCTGTTGTTGGCTGGCGAGTTGAGGGCGACGCTCGGGACCGAGGTGACGACGCTGAAGTTCCAGGTCGCGCTAATGTTCGTATTATTGGCGTTGTCCGTGCAGTTGACGTACCAGGTGTGGGGCCCGTCGGCCATGCCGCTCACGTTGAGGATGGTGGCGGTGTTGTTGCTCACCGAGGAGTTGGTCCGGTTCAGGTGGCTGTCCAGGAAGAGCGAGCAGCTCATCTTCTGGGCCAGGTTGTCAGTCGCGGTGAAGTTGAAGGAGGCCGATGGCGAATTGACCGTAGACATGTTGTACGGTGAATTGAGGCTTATGCTCGGGGCGGTGGTGTCCACCGTGAAGTTCCTGGTGAGGCTCGTGTTCGTATTGCCGGCGCTGTCGGTGCAGGTGACGTTCCAGGCGTAGGCCCCCTGGGCCGGGACGGTGTAGCCCATGGTCGTCACGGTGCTGTTGTTGGCGGTGGTGGAGTTCACCGATGCGCCGTTGATCGTGAGGTTGCATACGGCGCTCGCGTAGACCGGGTCCGTCTCGTTGAAGCTGAAGCTCAACGCGGTCGAGGACGTGTTGAGGCCGTTGATCGGGGAGACCAGGGTCACCGTCGGAGCCGAGGTGATGATGGTGAAGTTCCATGTCGCGCTAGTATTCGTATTGTTGGCGGCATTGGTGCAGTAGACGCTCCAGTTGTGGTTTCCGTCGGCCAGGCCGGAGTGTCCTAAGGAAGTCAGGCTGCCGTTCGCCGCCGTGGTGGAGTTGCGGACTGAGCCGTCAACTATCAGGCTGCATGAGGCGTTCGTGAAGACCGGGTCGGTCTCGTTGAAGGTGAAGTTGACCGCGGTCGCGGTGATGTTCAGGCCGTTGGCCGGGGAGACGAGCGTCACGGTCGGCGCAGTGGAGACGACGCTGAAGTTCCGGAGCTCGCTTTCGCCCGTATTGTTGACGTTGTCGGTGCACTCTACGTCCCAGTCGTGGCTCCCGTCGTGTATGTTGGTTACCGTGAGGACGGTCGGGGTGTTGTTCAGCACCGAGGAGTTGAACTTGATCGGGGTATGGTCTATGGAGATTGTGCAGTTCGCAGTCGGGTCAAGGTTGTCCGTCTCAGTGAAGTTGAACGCTACCGTGGAGGAGTTGAACAGCGACAGGTTGGCCGGCGAGTTGAGGCTCACGAAGGGTTCTGTCGTGTCCACGGTGAACCTCCTGGTGGCGCTCGTGGCTGCATTGCCGATCGCATCGGCGCAGGAGATGTTCCAATAATGGACCCCCTCGCCGAGGCTGTAGCTCACGGTCGTCAGGCTGCTGTTCAATGCGACTGCGGAACTGCGGAAGGAACCGTCGATGGTGAGGTTGCACGAGGCCGTTGCGTAGAACGGATCGGTCTCGTTGAATATGAAGTCCAATGCCGTCGAGGAGGTGTTCAGGCCGTTTATCGGGGAGACGAGGACGACGTTCGGTCCGGCGGTCACTATGGTGAAGCTCCTGGTGGCGCTCGAATTGGTATTGTTGGCTGAATCGGTGCAGGAGACGTTCCAGTGGTAGGTGCCGTCGCTCAGGCCTGAGTAGCCGAGTGTGACGGGCGTGTTGTTCGACGCCGTCGTGGAGTTGCGGACCGTGCCGTTGATCATGAGGCTGCATGAGGCGTTCGTGAAGACCGGGTCGGTCTCCGTGAAGCTGAAGTTGATTGACGTCGCCGTGGTGATGTTGGAGTCGGCCGGGGTGTCGAGGACGACCGTGGGCGCGGTGGTCACGATTGTGAAATTCCAGGCCGGGCTCGTTCCCGTGTGGTTGAAGACGTCCGTGCACGCCACGTACCAGGCGTGATTGCCGTCGCTTATGTTGTTTATCGTGAAGGAGGTCGCGGTGTTGTTCTTCGCAGTGGAGTTGTACTGGTTCGGGGCGTCGTCAAGGAAGATGGAGCAGTTCGTCGTGCTCTGGTCGTCGGTGAACGTGAAGTTGAACTTCACGGTGGACGAGTTCACGAGCGAGAGGTTGGCCGGGGAGCTCAGGGTCACGTCCGGGACGCTCGTGTCCAGCGTGAAGGTCCTTGTCGCGCTCGTTCCCGTGTTGTTGACCGGGTCGGTGCAGGATACGTTCCAACGGTAGACCCCATCGCCGAAGCCGGAGTAGCCTAATTCCGTCAGGGTGCTGTTAGTGGCGGTCGTGGAATTGACGGATACGCCGTTGACTGTGAGGTTGCACGAGGCGGTCGTGAAAGTGGCGTCCGTCTCGTTGAAGACGAAGTTCACTGCCGACGTCGAGGCGTTGAGGCCGTCCACCGGGGAGACGAGGAGCACGGTCGGGGGCGTGGTGACCACGGTGAAGCTCCTGGTCGCGCTCGTGTTCGTATTGTTGGCTGGATTGGTGCAGGAGACGTTCCAATAATATGTCCCCTGGCTCAGGCCGGAGTAACCGATGGTCGTGGGCGTGTTGTTCAATGCTGTCGTCGAGTTGCGGACCGTGCCGTTGATGGTGAGGCTGCACGAGGCGTTCGTGAAGACGACGTCTGTCGCGTTGAAGCTGAAGTTCAACGACGTCGCGGAGGTATTGAAACCATCTACCGGCGAGTTGAGGACCACGGACGGGGCGCTGGTGACGACCCGGAAGTTCCAGGCCGCGCTGATGTTCGTATTGTTGGCATTATCAGTGCAGTTGACGTACCAGGTGTGGGGGCCGTCGCTTATGCCGCTGATTATGAAGATGAATAGGACGTTGTTCGCGACTGAGTAGTTGGTCTGGTTCAGGGCGTTGTCCAGGTATATCGAGCAGCTCATCGCCGGGGCGAGATTGTCCGTCGGAGTGAAGCTGAAGTCGACTGATGACGAGCTGGTTACAGATTGGTTGGCCGGCGAGAACAGGTTAACGGCCGGGGGCGTCGTGTCCACCGTGAAGGTCCTGGGGATGCTTGTGCCGTTGTTGCTGGCTCCGTCGGTGCAGGAGACGCTCCAGCTGTGGACACCCTGGCTCAGGCCGGAGTAGCCCAGCGTGGTCAGGCTGCCGTTCGTCGCCGTGGTGGAGTTGACCGATGTACCGTTGATGTTGAGGCTGCATGAGACGTTCGTGAAGAACGGGTCGGTCTCGTTGAACGTGAAGCTCAATGACGTCTGCGAGGTGCTCAGGCCGTCGACCGGGGAGACGAGCACCACGGTCGGACCGGTGCTGGTGATTGTGAAGTTCCTTGTGGCGCTCGTGCCGGTGTTGGGGGCGGCGTCGGTGCAGGAGACGCTCCAGCTATGCGGTCCGGCGACCAGTCCCGAATCGCCTAATATAGCGGGGGTGTTGTTCGTCGCCGTGGTGGAGTTGACCGATGTGCCGTCCACGATGAGGCTGCATGATGCGTTCGTGTAGACCGGGTCGGTCTCGGTGAAGTTGAAATTGATCGCAGTCGCGGAGGTGATGTTGTTGTTGGCCGGGTAGTTGAGGGCCACGGTCGGGCCGGTTGTCACGATCGTGAAGCTGTTCGTCGCGCTCGGGCCGGTGTTACCAGTGAAGTCGGTGCACGTCACGTACCAGGAGTGGCTCCCGTCGCCTATGCCGCTGATAAGGAATATGGTCGCGGTGTTGTTGGATGTCGAGGGGTTTATCAGGTCCAGGTCGCCATCGATGAAGAGGGAGCAGCTCATCTTCTGGGCAAGGTTGTCCGTCGCAGTGAAGTTGAAGGAGACCGACGATGAATTGACCGGCGAGCCGTTGGCTGGCGAGCGGAGGGTCACGTTCGGCGCTATCGTGTCCACCGTGAAGCTCCTGGTCCCGCTTGCGCCCGTGTTATTGGCCGGATCCATGCAGGAGACGTTCCAGCTGTGGGCCCCCTGGCTCAGGCCGGAGTAGCCTAAGGAAGTCAGGCTGCCGTTCGTCGCCGTGGTCGAGTTGACCACCGAGCCGTCCACGGTGAGGTTGCACAATGCGGTCGCGAAGACGCCGGTCTCGTTGAAGGCGAAGTTGACCGCCGTGGCCGAGATATTGACGCCGCTGGCCGGGGAGACGAGCACGACTGTCGGGATCGCGACTGCGATGGTGAAGCTCCTGGTCGCGCTCGTGTTCGTATTGTTGGCCGCATCGGTGCAGGAGACGTTCCAGTAGTGGGTGCCGTCGCCCAGGTTGGAGTAGCCCAGGGTGGTCAGGCTGCTGTTCGTCGCCGTGGTGGAGTTGACCGGTGCGCCGTCGATGTTGAGGCTGCATGAGGCGTTAGTGAAGAGCGGGTCCGTCTCGTTGAATGTGAAGTTCAATGACGTCGACGAGGTGTTGAAACCGTTGACAGGCGATTTGAGGAGCACGGTCGGGGCAGTGGTGAAGACGCTGAAGTTCCATGTCTGGCTGGTGCCCGTGTTGTTGGCATTGTCAGTGCATTGGACGTACCAGGTGTGGTTGCCGTCGCTTATGCCGCTGATTGTGAAGATGGCCGGCGTGTTGTTCATCACCGAGGAGTTGGTCTGGTTCAGGACGTTGTCCAGGAAAATCGAGCAGTTGGTCGCCGGAGCCAGGTTGTCCGTCGGAGTGAAGTTGAAGGTGATTGTGGACGAGTTGAGTATCGATAGGTTGCCTGGCGAGTTGAGGGCCACGGTCGGCTGGGTCGTGTCCACCGTGAAGTTCCTGTTAAGGCTTGAGCCGCTGTTGCCGATGCCATCGGTGCAGGAGACGTTCCAATAATGGGTCCCCTGGCTGAGTCCGGAGTAGCCCGAGGAAGTCAGGCTGCTGTTCGTGGCTGTGGTGGAGTTGACCGGTGCGCCGTCCATATTGAGTGTGCATGTGGCGTTCGTGAAGAACGGATCCGTCTCGTTGAACGTGAAGTTCAATGCCGTTTGCGAGGTGTTCAGGCCCATTATCGGGGTCACGAGGATGACGGTCGGGCCCGTGCTGGTGACTGTGAAGTTCCTGGTCTCGCTCGTGGCGGTGTTGGCCGGATCGCTGCATGAGACGCTCCAGCTGTGGGGTCCTGCGACCAGGTTGGAATCGCCTAGGATAGTCGGGGTGTTGTTCATCGTCGTGGTCGAATTCACAGGAGAGCCGTCCACGATCAGGCTGCATGAGGCGTTCGTGAAGACAGGGTCGGTCTCGTTGAAGCTGAAGTTCAATGACGTCTGCGAGGTGACGTTGTTGTTGGCCGGGTAGTTGAGGACGACGCTGGGGAACGTGGTGACGACGCTGAAGTTATTTGTCGCGCTGGTGCCGGTGTTGCCCGCCGAGTCAATGCACGCCACGTACCAGGTGTGGTTCCCGTCGCTCATGCCGCCGATAAGGAATGTGGCCGGGGTGTTGTTGGATGTCAGGGGATTCGTGAGGTACAGCCCGTTGTCGATGAAGATTGAGCAGCTCGTCTTCGGGGCCAGGTTGTCCTGGGCCGTGAAGTTGAAGGTCACCGTGGACGAGTTGAGTATGGACAGGTTGCCTGGTGAGTTTAGGGCCACGTTCGGAGGGATCGTGTCCACGGTGAAGCTCCTGGTGACGCTCGTGCCGTTGTTGTTGGCCCCATCAGCGCATGTGACGCTCCAGCTGTGGGCGCCCTGGCTCAGGCCGGAGTAACTTATCGTCGTCAGGGTGTTGTTAGTGGCAGTGGTGGAGTTGACAGTCGAGTCGTCAACGGTCAGGTTGCATGAGGCGCTAGTGAATACCGGATCTGTCTCTTCGAAGGTGAAGTTGATCGCGGTTGACGAGATGTTGGTGCCGCTGCCAGGATAGACGAGGACCACTGCAGGCCCGGTGGTGGCTATGGTGAAGCTCCTGGTCTCGCTTGTATTGGTATTGTTGGCCTCATCGGTGCAGGAGACGTTCCAGTAGTGGATTCCATTGGCCAGGTTGGAGTAGCCTAAGGAAGTGGGCGTGTTGTTCGTCGCCGTGGTGGAGTTTACCGCTGAGCCGTCTATGTTAAGGCTGCACGAGGCGTTCGTGAAGACAGGGTCGGTCTCGTTGAAGCTGAAGTCCATCTGCGTCGTAGAGGTGTTGAAGCCGTCGGTCGGGTAGTTGAGGACCACGGTCGGAGCCGTGGTGACTACCGTGAAGTTCCAGGTCGCGCTCGTTCCCATGTGGCTGAAGACGTCAGTGCACGCCACGTACCAGGTGTGGTTGCCGTCCTCTATGCCGCTGATCGTGAAGTTAGTCTGGGTATTGTTTGCCACGGAAGAGTTGGTCTGGTTCAATACGTTGTCCAGGAAGATGGAGCAGTTCGTCGTGTTCTGGTCGTCGGTGAACGTGAAGTTGAACGTGACTGTGGACGAGTTCACGAGCGAGAGGTTGGCCGGGTAGTCGAGGGTCACGTTCGGGACGCTCGTGTCCAGTGTGAAGGTCCTTGTCAAGCTCGTTCCCGTATTGTTGACCGGGTCGGTGCAGGAGACGTTCCAACGGTAGACCCCATCGCCGAAGCCGGAGTAACCCAGGGTGGTCAGGGTATCGTTGGTGGCGGTCGTGGAATTGACGGATACGCCGTTGACTGTGAGGTTGCACGATGCCGTCGCGAAGCCGCTCGTCTCGTTGAATGTGAAGTTCAATGAGGAGGTCGAGGCGTTGAGGCCGTCCACCGGGGAGACAAGGAGCACGGTCGGTCCCGCGGTGACTACGGTGAAGTTCCTTGTCGCGCTTGTTGCTGTGTTGGCCGCGTCGCTGCATGAGACGCTCCAGCTGTGTGGGCCGCCCACCAGTCCCGAATCGCCTAATATAGTGGGAGTGTTGTTCGTAGCCGTTGTCGAATTCACAGGAGAGCCGTCCACGATGAGGCTGCATGAGGCGTTCGTGAAGACAGGGTCGGTCTCGTTGAAGCTGAAGTTGATCGAAGTCGAAGACGTGATGTTGTTGTTGGCCGGGTAGTTGAGAACCACGGTCGGGAACGTGGTGACGACGCTGAAGTTATTTGTCGCGCTGGTGTTGGTGTTGCCCGCCGAGTCGGTGCACGCCACGTACCAGGTGTGGTTGCCGTCGCTCATGCCGCCGATAAGGAATGTGGCGGGCGTGTTGTTGGATGTCAGGGGATTCGTGAGGTACAGCCCGTTGTCGATGAATAGGGAGCAGCTCATCTTAGCGGCCAGGTTGTCCGTGGCGGTGAAGTTGAAGGTGACCGTGGATGAGTTGAGTATGGACAGGTTGCCTGGGGAGTTGAGGGCCACGGTCGGTGGGATCGTGTCCACGGTGAAGCTCCTGGTGACGCTCGTGCCGTTGTTGTCTGCGGCGTCGGCGCATGTGACGCTCCAGCTGTGGGCGCCCTGGCTCAGGTCGGAGTAACCTATCGTCGTCAGGGTGTTGTTAGTGGCGGTCGTGGAGTTGACAGTCGAGTCGTCAACGGTCAGGTTGCATGAGGCGGTAGTGAATACCGGATCTGTCTCTTCGAAGGTGAAGTTGATCGCGGTTGACGAGATGTTGGTGCCGCTGCCAGGATAGACGAGGACCACTGCAGGCCCGGTGGTGGCTATGGTGAAGCTCCTGGTCTCGCTTGTATTGGTATTGTTGGCCTCATCGGTGCAGGAGACATTCCAGTAGTGTGTCCCGTCACCGAGGTTGGAGTAGCCTAAGGAAGTGGGCGTGTTGTTCGTCGCCGTGGTGGAGTTTACCGCTGAGCCGTCTATGTTAAGGCTGCATGAGGCGTTCGTGAAGACAGGGTCGGTCTCGTTGAAGCTGAAGTCCATCTGCGTCGTAGAGGTGTTGAAGCCGTCGGTCGGGTAGTTGAGGACCACGGTCGGAGCCGTGGTGACTACGCTGAAGTTCCAGGTCGCGCTCGTGTTCGTATTGTTGGCGTTGTCAGTGCAGGCCACGTACCAGGCGTGGTTCCCGTCGGCTATGCCGCTGATGTTGAATAGCGTCGCAGTGTTGTTGTTCACCGAGGAGTTGGTCTGGTTCGGGACGTTGTCCAGGAAGATGGAGCAGTTCGTCGCCGGAGCCAGGTTGTCGGTCGCCGTGAAGTTGAAGGTCACCGTGGATGAGTTGAGTATGGACAGGTTGCCTGGTGAGTTGAGGGTCACGTTCGGAGGCGTCGTGTCCACCGTGAAGCTCCTGGTGAGGCTTGAGCCCGTATTGCCGACGATATCGCTGCATGAGACGCTCCAGCTGTGGGCCCCCTGGCTCAGGCCGGAGTAGCCCAATGTGGTCAGGATACCGTTCGTCGCAGTGGTCGAGTTGGCAACCGAGCCGTCAACAGTCAGGTTGCATGAGGCGCTCGTGAAGACAGGATCGGTCTCGTTGAAGCTGAAGTTGATGGCGGTCGCCGAGGTATTGAGGCCGTCCAGCGGGGAGACGAGGATCACGGTCGGCCCTGCGACGCTGACCATGAAGCTCCTGGTCGCGCTTGCATTGGTATTGTTGGCCGCATCGGTGCAGGAGACGTTCCAGTAGTGAGTTCCGTTGACAATGTTGGAGTAGCCCATGATGGTCGGGGTGCCGTTCATCGCCGTGGTGGAGTTGACCACCGAGCCGTCGAGGTCAAGGCTGCACGACGCGTTCGTGAAGACCGGGTCGGTCTCGTTGAAGCTGAAGTTCAATGCGGTCGAGGACGTGTTGAAGCTATTGACCGGAGAGTTGAGGAGCACGGTCGGGGCAGTGGTCACGACGCTGAAGTTCCAGGTCGGGCTCATCCCGGTGTTGTTGGCATTGTCCGTGCACCGGGCGTACCAGGTGTGGTTCCCGTCGGCTATGCCGCTGATCGTGAAAACGGCCCCGCTGTTGTTCGCCACCGCGGGGTTGGTCTGGTTCGGGACGTTGTCCAGGAAGATGGAGCAGTTCATCGTCGGAGCCAGGTTGTCCACCGGTGCGAAGCTGAAGGTGACATTGGATGAATTGAATAGCGACTGGTTGGCTGGGGAGTAGAGGGTTACGCTTGGGGCGGTCATGTCCACCGTGAAGCTCCTGGCGAGGCTCGTGCCCGAGTTGGGGGCGTCATCCGTGCAGGAGACGCTCCAGCTGTGGACCCCCTCGATGATGCCGGAGTAGCTCAGGGTCGCCAGGCTGCCGTTCGTCGCCGTGGTAGAGTTGACCGGTATGCCGTCTATGTTGAGGTTGCAGGAGGCGGTCGTGAAGAACGGGTCCGTCTCGTTGAAGCTGAAGTCCAATGCCGTGGACGAGGTATTAAGGCCCCTGGCCGGGGATATGAGGATCACCGTCGGGCCGGTGCTGGTGACCGTGAAGTTCCTGGTCTCGCTCGTGGCGGTGTTGGCCGGGTCGCTGCATGAGACGCTCCAGCTGTGCGGGCCGGCAACCAGTCCAGAGTCGCCCAATATAGCAGGGGTGTTGTTAGCCGCAGTGGTTGAGTTGACTACCGAGCCGTCCATGATGAGCCTGCATGACGCGTTCGCGTAGACCGGGTCCGTCTCGTTGAAGCTGAAGTTGAGCGACGCCGACGGGGTGACGTTGTTGTTGGCAGGGTAGTTGAGGACGACGCTGGGGGAGGTGGTGACGATTGTGAAGTTCGCAATCACGCTCGCGCCCAGGTTGTTGGCATTGTCAGTGCATTGGACGTACCAGGTGTGGCTCCCGTCGGCTATGCCGCCGATCAGGAATATTGTCGGGGTGTTGTTGGATGTCAGGGGATTGTTCAGGTCCAGGACGCCGTCGATGTAGAAGGAGCAGCTCATCTTCGTGGCCAGGTTATCCGTCGCCGTGAAGTTGAAGGAGACCGTGGAGGAGTTGAGCAGCGAGTTGTACGGGGAATTGAGGGTGACGTTCGGCGCTATCGTGTCCACGGTGAAGCTCCTGGTGACGCTTGCGCCGATGTTATTGGCGCCGTCGATGCAGGTGACGTTCCAGCTATGGGTCCCCTGGCCCAGGTTGGAGTAGCCCAATGTGGTGAAGGTGTTGTTCGTGGCGGTCGTGGAGTTGCGGACGCTGCCGTCGATGGTGAGGTTGCATGAGGCCGTCGCGAAGGCGTCCGTCTCGTAGAAGGTGAAGTTGATCGCAGTCGCCGAGATGTTGAGGCCGCTGCCGGGGTAGACGAGGACGACCGCCGGTGCCGCGGTGGCGATGGTGAAGCTCCTGGTCGCGCTGGTGTTCGTATTGTTGGCCTCATCGGTGCAGGAGACGTTCCAGTAGTGGGTCCCGTCGCCCAGGTTCGAGTAGCCTAAGGAAGCGGGCGTGTTGTTCGCCGCGGTGGTGGAGTTTACCGCTGAGCCGTCTATGTTCAGGTTGCACGACGCGTTCGTGAATACCGGGTCGGTCTCGTTGAAGCTGAAGCTCACTGCCGTTGTCGAGCTGTTGAATCCGTTGACCGGGGAGTTGAGGACCACTCTAGGGGCGGTGGTGACGAGGCTGAAGTTCCAGGCCGCGCTCGTGCCCGTGTGGCTGAAGACGTCAGTGCACGCCACGTACCAGGTGTGGTTCCCGTCGCGTATGCTGTTTATCGTGAAGAAGGTCGGGGTGTTGTTCATTGTCGTGGCGTTGGTCTGGTTCCGTACGTTGTCCAGGAACATTGAGCAGTTCGTCGTGTTCTGGTCGTCGGTGAAGTTGAAGGTGAACGTCACGTTGGAGGAGTTCAGGAGCGAGACGTTTGCCGGGGAGGCGAGGGTCACGTTCGGGACGCTGGTGTCCATCGTGAAGGTCCTCGCCGCGCTCGTGCCCGTATTGTTGACCTGGTCCGTGCAGGAGATGCTCCAGCTGTAGGTCCCCTCGACAATGCCTGAGTAGCGGATGGTCGTCGGGGTGTTGTTCGTGGCGGTCGTGGAATTGACGGATACGCCGTTGAGGGTGAGGTTGCACGCGGCCGTCGCGAAGGCGCTGGTCTCGTTGAAGGTGAAGTTCAATGCCGTGGACGAGGTGTTGAGGCCGTCCACAGGGGAGATTAGGAGCACGGTCGGTCCCGCGGTGACGACCGTGAAGTTCCAGGCCGGGCTCGTGCCGCTGTTGCTGGCCGCGTCGGTGCAGGACACGCTCCAGGTGTGGAAGCCGCCGGACAGGTTCGAGCCGCCAAGGGTCGTCGGGGTGTTGTTGGTCGCCGTTGTGGTGTTGACAGTTATGCCGTCGATGGTGAGGTTGCATGAGGCGTTCGTGTAGACCGGGTCCGTCTCGTTGAATGTGAAGTTCAATGCCGTCTGCGAGGTGGTGAAGCCGTTTGTCGGCGAGTTGAGGAACACTGTCGGGGCGGTGGAGATTACGCTCAGGTTGAAGGTCTGGCTCGTTCCAGTATTGTTGGCATGGTCGGTGCACTGGACGTACCAGGTGTAGTTCCCGTCGGCCATGCCGTATACCGTGAGGACGGTCGCCGTGTGGTTGGATGCCAGGGGATTCGTGAGGTACAGGGTGTCGTCGATGAAGAGGGAGCAGCTCATCTTAGCGGCCAGGTTGTCCGTCGCCGTGAAGTTGAATGGGACCGTGGATGTGCCGGAGATGGTCGGGGAGTTGAGGGTCACGTTCGGAGGCGTCGTGTCCACCGTGAAGTTCCTCACTGGGCTGATGCCCGTATTGCTGGCGGCATCGGTGCAGGAGATGCTCCAGGTGTAGAATCCGTCTGCGATGGGCGAGTAGCCCATGGAAGTGGGCGTGTTGTTCGTCGCCGTGGTGTAGTTGACCGATATGCCGTTGATCGTGAGGTTGCATAAGTCGGTCGTGTAGACCGGGTCGGTCTCGTTGAAGCTGAAGTTCAGCGCCGTTCTCGAGGTGATGAGGCCGCTGGCCGGGGAATTGAGGACCACGATTGGGGCTTGGGTCACGATCGTGAAATTCCTGGTTTGCGAGGTCCCGGTGTTGTTCCCCCCGTCGATGCAATATACGTACCAGTCGTGCTGGCCTGCGCTTATGTTCGAGACCGGGAAATCGGTCGGGGTGCCGTTCTGAGTCGTCTCGTTGGTCGCGTTCAGCGAACCGTCTATATATAATGAGCAGTTCAGGGTGGGGGTCGTGCCGGTCGCGTTGAAGAGGAAGTCGATGGAGGTCGTGTTGGTGAGGTAGGCTTCAGGCGGATACATGAGGTCGACCGTGCCCCGGATCTCGTTGTCCTGGAGTATGGCGTATGTGCCTGCCGGGGCGAGGTTGGTGAGGCCGAGCGTGTCCGCGACGGTGTCCGGGGTGCCGTTCAGCCTGGTCCAGCTCGAGCCGTCGAACTGCCAGAGCTCGAAGTCGCTGTCGTTGTATCCGCCGAGCTCGGAGTCGTTCCAGCTCCACACGATGGAGTCTATCACCGGCGAGCCGCCCGTCGTGCTGATGTCCACGAACTTCTGCGCGAAGGAGGACCGAAGGGATGGTGAGGATCCCGGGTCGCTGGCCCAGGATATGGAGTACGATTGGCCGTCCTGTATGGTGTGGTTGATGGAGAGGTTTGTGTAGTTCTCCATGTCGCCCAGCGGGTTGTCGAAGACCAGGCCAGAGAGGTTCATGGTCATCGGGTAGCCGGAGTAGTCCTGCACCAGGACATCGTGTCTGTTGTTGGAGAAGTACATGCCTTCCACGGACGTGTTGTCGGAATTCACTATCATGAGGCCTTCAGCGAGATTACCGAATACACTGTTGTTAGTGAAGTTATCGTAGTCCGAGACGCTCTCGACAATGATACCATATCCGCCGTTGCCATAGACACTGTTGCCGCTCGCCGTGTTATTGCTCGCGTCGGTCTCGAGGTGTAGGCCGTCCCCTGCGTTGCCATAAAGCGTATTGTTGATTATCTGGTTGAAGTGCGAAACGTATCCGAGCTGGAGGCCGTTCGAGGCGCCGCCATATATCGTGTTGTTGATGAATGTGTTGTTGTCGCAATATCCCCACGCGCGTATGCCGATATCCCGGCTTCCGTTCACCACATTGCCCGATATCAGGTTATTGCTGTTGCCCATCTGGATGCCCCAGTAGTTTCCGGAGAGCGTGTTGTCCGTTATATTGTTGTAAGAGGCCGAGTTGCCCATAGCGATGCCGCTCAGGTTGTCGTCATATGCCGTGTTGTTCGTGACATTGTTGTAGCTCGAGCTGTCCGTGATGAGGATGCCGGCGTCAGAGCTTTCGTATACCACGTTGTTCGACAGCGTGTTGCCGTTGCTGTCGGAGAGCTCGATGTCCCTGTAGTTCCCGTAGACCGTGCTGCCCGTGATGCTGTTGTTGGAGTTCAACTGGAGCAGGATGCCGTCCCCGCTGTTGTTGTACGCCGTGCTGTTGACGACCAGGCTGTAGTCGCAGTCCTGCCCTATCGCGAGGCCGGCCTGCGAATCGCCGTTGTAGAACGTGTCGTTGATGAATTCGCCCCCGTCCGAATCGTACCACTCGTTGACGCCGGCCAGCGCGTCCCCGTATGCCACGTCGTTAGATACGAGGGTGTTGTCCGTGTCCGAGAACAGTGCGGCGCCGTATTGGCCCGCGCCGGAGAGCGTGTCGTCCGAGATGGTGTCGTTGAGGCCTGAATCCAGCTCTATGTCTGCCAGGCTGCTGTCGAGGATCGTGCTGTTCGTTATGGTGGAATACTGGAGCGACAATCCCCTGATCCCGTACGTGTAGTTCGCGATGCCCGGGCAGTTCTGTATAGTGACATTCGTGAGCGAGGGATCGAGGCCGATGCCGTAGGTGGTGCCGTTCAGGCCGTCGTTGGCTATGCTGTAGCCGCCGCAGTCGTAGACCACGTTTGACGAGGCGATCTTGACACATGCCATGCCAGGGCTCGGCATCTCAGATGCGTCGTTCGGGGCGCCGAAGTAGTCGGAAGGCTGGACGTAGGTCCCGGGCTCGGTTATGATTTGGCAGTTGGTGACGTTGAAGGTCACGTTCCTCGCTTCGGTGCAGTTCTCGTTGCCGTTGTTGTCCGTCGCGCAGCCTTGATAGGCGTAGGTGTGCTCTCCGCTCTGCGACGAACCGGACTGGTTGATGGAGAACTGCCATTCGTTGGTGTCGTACTTGTTCAGGTTGGACTCGTAGAGCTGCTGGATCTCCGAGGGCGAGAGGGCGCGGTCGTAGACGCGGACCTCGTCTATGGAGCCGTTGAAGTACCTGAAGGGGGTGTTGGCAGCGCTCAGCTCATTGCCGATTGTGAGGTTGTCTTGCGGCGTATGGGGCGTGGCCGTGCTTGTTCCCGGTGTCTGGATGCCGTTCACATAGAAATGTGTCGTCCCGCCGTTCCTTGTCATTACGACGTAGTACCATTGGTCTGCTGAAGGGAACGTATAGCCGGAGTCGATACCCGCGACGTAGCCGTACAGCCCTTCCAGCTGGCTCCCATTTATTATTCCGATCCCGTACCCTCCCAGATCATTTCCGTTGTATAAGACGAGCTGGTGGTCTGCTCCTTGATTTAGCTCCGGCTTTATCCAGGCCGAGAGGGTCCAGTCGTCTATTGCGCTCGTGGCACTGCTCGGGGCGAGGAGATAATCGCTGATCCCGTCGAACTGGTATGCGCCGCCGTACACTCCGTTGGGGATCCATGTGGGGCAGTCCGGGTCGCTGCACGTGGCGTTGTTGCCGTACTGGCTCAGGTCGGTCACCTGGCTGCCGTTCTCGCCCAGGGCGGAGACGTTGTCGAAGTTGTACATCAGCACGAGGCTCTCGTCATACGGTGTGTAGTCCGTGCCGTTCCAGTCGTATGTGAAGACGCCCAATGGGAACGTGGTCTCATTCACGCTGATGTTTATCGGTATCGTGGAGTTGGACGTGACCGTGCCGGTGTCAGGGGTCGGCGGGCTGAATGCGATGAGCGGCGGCGGTGCCACGATCCCGTTCTGGAGTATTCCGTAGTCGCCTCCCGGGCTCAGGCCGCTCATGCCGAGCGTCTCCGCGACTGTGTCCGGGGTGTCGTTCACCATGGTCCAGCCCGATTCGTTGAACTCCCAGAGGCTGAACTTGGTCGGGTCGTATCCTGCGGAGCCGTTCCAGCTCCATACGATGGAGTCGATGGACGGCGAACCTTCCAGTGTGGAGATGTTCACGAACTTCCCCGCGAATGGATGGTAGCCTGCAGGGTGGGATCCTGGGTCGCTGGTCCAGTTCACGGAGTATCCATCTCCATACTCGACGCTGTCGTTTATGGATAACGTGGTGTAGTCCGCCATGTTGCCCAGCGGGTTGTCGAAGACCATGCCTGACAGGTTTATCGTGTTGGGGAAACCGATATTGTCGCGCACCGTCAGGTCGGGGTTGTTGTCGGAGAAGTACATGCCCTGCACCGAGGTGTTGTCGGAGCCATCTATCCACAAGCCGGACATGTTGTTGCCGAACACGCTGTTGCCGACCAGGGTATTGTCGCCGCCCCCGCCGACGTGTATCCCGCTTTGGTTGTTACCGGACGCGTCGTCGTAGAGCAGGGTGTTGTTGTACCCGCCGATGTAGAAGCCTTCGTATGTGTTGCCGGACGCGTTGTCGTAGAGCAGGGTGTTGTTGTCCCCGCCGATGTCGAAGCCGCTCGCATAGTTGTAATTGCCGGAGGCTGTGCTGCCGGTGATGTTGTTATCCGATCCGTACATCAGGAAGCCGTAGTCGCGGTTATCGCTCGCGTTGATCCCGGAGAACTGCGTTTGCGATATACCGTATATGTAGAGGCCGACGTCACGGTCGTTGGTGGCGGTATCGTTGACGAAGCTGGAGTTAGAGACAGAATACAGGACGAAGGTGGCATCGCCATCACCAGTGCCGGAATCGTTGGTGGAATTGAATGCGTTTACGTCACCTAGGTCAAAGCTTATCCAGTCGTTGTTCGCGACGTCGTTTAGGGACGTGACATTGTCGCTTGATTCTATCTCGAATCCTATGGAGTCGTTGTTTGCGGCATCGTTGAGGTATGTGGCGTTGTCGCTTTGTTCCGTATCGAAGCCCAGGTGATTGTAGGATGAGGAGACATTGGCGACTGTGGTGCCGTTGCTGTAGTACAGTATGAGTCCGTCGTTGTTGAGGGTGTCGGAGCCGTTGACCACGCTGTTCGTGATACTAGAGCCGGTCGCATTGCAAAGTTCAATCTCGGCGGTGTCCTGCCCGTCCAATGAAACGGGTTCATCGGAGTAATATATCTGGCGGCCGTCCGAGCTGGTCGTATCCGTGATGTTGTTCTGGCAGTCGTCCGGGGAATTCGGGTACACGTAGAGGTCGTACTGCCCGTTTTCCATGGCGGTGTTGTTGTACAAGGTATTCTGGCTGGACCCGGTGAGCGAGATGCCATAGTAGCTGTTGTTGTCGAAGCTATTGTTGGACATGGTATTGTTGTACGACGACTCAAACTGGGCGCCGTCGTTACGGCTGTTTTCGATGTCATTGCCGGAGATGTCGCTGTCGCTCAATGAACCATAGATGCCGTATCCGTTGCCGACCAGGGTATTGCCGGAGATTTCGTCGCCGCTCGATGTGGGGAGATAGATGCCCTCGTCGGAGGCGTTGTAGATGCCATTGCCGTATAGGCCTTCGTTGTTGGAATTCTCGATATCGAAACCCGCCCAGCTGCTGCCGTATATGGTGTTGCCGGTGAAGTTGTTGTAATCCGAGCCGCTTAGGACCACGAAGCCTGCGTATCCCTCGTCAGAGAGATTGTTGTCAGATAGCAGGTTATCGCTGCTTGCGCTGAGCTGGATGCCAGAATAGTCCCGGGTGAGGGTATCGTTCGTGAGGTTGTTGTCAGAGCCGCCGTTGAGCATGATGCCGGCCGAGCCGGACGGGCCGCTGCCCGACACCGTGCTGTTGATTATGGCCGAATCGGTGTCGGACTCGGCCCAGAGCCCGTAAGTGTAGCCGGAGATTTGGCAGTTCTGGACCGTCACGTTGTCTAGCGACGAGTCGATGGCGATGCCGTAGGTCGTGCCGACGATGCCCACGTTCGTGATATTGTGGCCCTGGCAGTCGAAGACCACGTTTGGCGAGGATATCTTGATGCACGTGTTCCCCCCGTCCGGCATCTCCGAGGCGTCATATGGCGCGCCGACATAGTCGTTCGGCATGTTGTAGTAGCCCGGGGAGGTTATCTCCTGGCAGTTGGTGGTGTTGAAGGTGACGCTCCTCGTCTCGGTGCAGTTCTCGTTCGCGTTGTCGTCCGTCGCGCATGCGTAATAGGTGTAGTTGTATTCCCCGCTCACCAACGGGCTCGGAGCCTGGTTGATGGAGAACTGCCATTGGCCGGTAGCGTACTTGTCGAGGTTGGACTTGTAGGACTGCTGGACCTCGGATGGCGAGAGGGCGCGGCCGTAGATGCGGACCTCGTCCATTGAGCCGTTGAAGAATTCGCTTGGCTGTGCCCCGTCAGCGCCTATGAAGAGATTGTTCTGCGGATTTATGGTTCCCGAGAGGGAGCCATTCATATCGAGCAGCCCATTGACATAGGTGTTCACGTATGCCCCGTCGTAGGTGAGAACGACGTAATTCCATTGGCCCGCGTTGAGTTTGATATTTCCGTCATCGGAGAGACCGCCCGCGTTTGTCCAGATATATATTTCCAGTCTGCCGTCGCTCGATGGAGCGAATCTTAGGATGTAGGCGCCGTTGTTTTTCACTATCTCCCCGTAATCCCCAAAGCTCGAGGGCTTGACCCATGCGGCGATGGTCATCTGGCTGGCCAGCGTTGGAGCGGTCGGAACCGAGAGGTACTCACTCATCCCGTCGAAGGCGTAGGCGCCGCCGTACACTCCGTCCGAAGTCCAGGTCGGGCAGGTGCCGGGGGCGCAGGTGGCGTTGTCGCCGTACAAGCTCAGGTCCTCGACCGAATTCGGAGCGAGAGCGGAGGAGTCGTTGAAACCGTAGTACAGGACGAGCCCGTCCGTATCCGGGAAGTTGAAATTATAGAGGTCGTTCACCTGGCTCGGGGAGAGCGTGTAGTTGTAGATGCGGAGGTCGTCTATGGCGCCCGTCCAGTAGTTCGCCGGGTAGAAATTCTGGCCGATGTTTGCGGTCCCTGAAGCGAGGTCCCAGACCACGGGCGTGGGACCAGCGACGAGCGTCCCGTTCTCGTATATCTCTGCGTTGGCCCCGTCATAGGCCAGGCACATGTGCTCCCATTCGTTCTGGACGAAGAAGTCCGGGACGGCCATGACGTCCCCGCCCCATGATTCGATGGTCAGGTTCGTCCCGCTCCTGATGATGCGGAGCGTGGAGTTCCCGTAGTTCATGGGGCCCATGGTGAGCGCGACCACACCAGGCGGGCTCACGTCCGACGCATTGAGCCACATGCAGATTGTCCTTGCCGCGGTGCCGCTCGGGATCGGGGGGTTCGTCGTATTCGTATCGAAGCTCAATACCCCTCCGTTGAAAACGTAGGCGCCCCCTTGGACGCCGTCCGGGGTCCATGTGGGGCAGGAGCCGCTGCATATGGCGTCGTTGCCGTTCCCGCTATCGTCGGCCACGCTCCGGCCGAAGGCGGAGGAGTCGTTGAAATCGTAGTACAGGGCGAGCCCGCTGGTGTTGGTGAAACTGCCACTGTAGAGGTCGCTCACCTGGCTCGGGGAGAACGCGTAGTTGTAGACGCGCAGGTCGTCGATGCTTCCGTTGAAATTGTCCGTGATGCCATAGTAGTCCAAGGCGCCGACAAAATAGGAGTTGCTGGAGCCGAAGATGTCCGTATAGTTTCGCGTTCCTGCCGGGACTCCGTCTATATAGAAATCCGCCTCCGAGCCGTTATACGTGACTGCGACGTGGTGCCACCCGGAGGTGTCTGTGAGAGTGCCTGTGGAGGCGACATCACTAATACCGACATGGGTAAGATGCAGGTTCCCACTTGAATCGAAGAACACCGCCCAGCCGCCGTAATCGCCCCCGAATATCGCCTGGGTGTTGCCTATGCTGTCCCTCTTGACCCAGGCGCTGAACGTGAAGGGGATGCTATCGAAGTTGTGGTTGGTATTCAGGTAGTCCTGCACGCCGTCGAACTGGTACGCGCCGCCGGATTTCCCGTTCGGCGTCCACGTCGGGCAGGAACCCGGAACGCATGCGGCATTGTGCCCGTTCCCGCTCTCGTCGGCCACGCCGTTGTGGAGGGTCCCGGAGGAGTTATCGAAGGAGTACATGAGCATGAGGCTGCTGTCGTAAGGCGTGAAGTCCGTGCCGTTCCAATCGTAGGTGAACTGGCCGAGCGGGTACGTGGTCTCGTTCACGCTGACGTTTATCGGTATGGTCAGGTTGGACGTGGTTATGCCGCTGTCAGGGGTCGGCGGGCTGAACGCGATGGCCGGCGGAGGCGCCGCGAGCCCGTTCTGGAGTATGGCATAGACACCTCCCGGGCTCAGGCCGCTCATGCCGAGCGTGTCTCCGACCGTGTCCGGGGTGTTGTTCACCGTGGTCCAGCCCGATTCGTTGAACTCCCAGAGCTGGAACTTGGTCGGGTCGTATCCTGCGGAGCCGTTCCAGCTCCAGACGATGGAATCTATGGATGTCGGAGTACTGCCTTGTTGGGAGATGTTCACGAACCTCTGCGCGAACGAGTAGCGGCCTGGTGGAAGGGCGGCCGGGCTGCCGGACCAGTTCACGGCGTATTGTTCGCCGTCATTCACCGTGTCGTTGATGGAGAGGTTGGTGTAGTTCTCCATGCCGCCCAGCGGGTTGTCGAAGATGATGCCGGAGAGGTTGATTGCGAGCGGGGCGCCGAAATCATCTTGCACCTGCAGGTCGTTGCCATTGTCGAAGAGGTGCATGCCCTGCACGGAGCTGTTGTCGGAGTCGCGTATCAGCAAGCCGGAATAGGAGCTGTTGAATGAAGTGTCGTTGAGCAGGACGTCGTTGGGTTGCCGGTTTACGAGGAAACCTTGCTGGCCATTGC
Source organism: uncultured Microcaldota archaeon (assembly GCA_963714085.1). Classification (GTDB taxonomy): domain Archaea; phylum Micrarchaeota; class Micrarchaeia; order Anstonellales; family Bilamarchaeaceae; genus CAILMQ01. Next base: position 364,193 of record OY970229.1, read on the forward strand.
CGGACGTGACATCATTGGTGAAATTATTCGAGTCTCCCGAGTATATAAGGAAACCAGCATAGAGATTGTCGGACGAGGAGACGTCTATGACGTTGTCCGATTGCGAACCGTCCGCAGTGAAGCCGTTTTGGCTGTTGGTCACGTTGATTCCGGAAAAGAGGCTTTGCGTGGTCTCCATCGAATCGAAGCCCCAGGCCGCACCGCTTGCGGTATCGTCGACGAAGCTGGAGTTGGAGACGCGGTATGTAGCGAAACCATCCAGGTAATCACCGGTGACACCGATGGCAGAATCGTTGGTGAAATTGGCTCCGTTTGAATTTTCGATCCAGAACCCGTAATAACCATAATTGGTAGTGATGTCGTTATCTACGACGTCGTTGAGGCATGTGGCGTTGTCGCTCCATTCTATGTAGAAGCCGCCGTTGCTATCGTTGTCCGCGACATCGTTGGTGTATGTGGCCGCGTCGCTCCAGTATATGTCGAAGCCATGATAATTGTAAGACGAAGAGGTATTGGCGACCGTGGTGCCGTTGCTGTAGTACATTATGAGTCCGTCGTTGTTGAGGGTGTCGGAGCCGTTGACCATGCTGTTCGTGACGTTCGAGCCGCTCGCGCCGCAAAGCTCTATCTCGGCCGCGTCATAGCCGTCCCATGAGACCGGGTCGCTGGAATAATATATCTGGCGGCCGTCCGAGCTGGCCGTATCCGTGATGCTGTTCTGGCAGTCGTCCGGGGAAGTCGGCACCACGTCAAGATCATACTGCCTGTTCTCCATGGCAGTGTTGTTGTACAGGGTGTTCTGGCTCGACACGGTCATGTAGATGCCGGAGTTGCCGTTGTTGTCGAAGTCATTGCCATAGACGATAGTGTTGTTGGATGCTGAGGCCAGGATGATGCCGTACTGCCCATTGTCGGAGGCGTTGTTGTTGTACACGCTGTTGTTGTCGGACGACTCTATATCGATGCCGGCCACACCGTTGTTGTCGGCGGTGTTGTTGGAGAGCTGGCTGAAACTGGCGTAGTTCAGGTAAAAGCCGTCATTGGAATTGTTGAATGCGATGTTCTGGGTGAGATTGGTCCCGTTCACGGGATAGTTGTTGTCCTGGACTAAGTAGAAACCGTTCCCGTTGCTATAGGCGGTATTGCCGCTCACCGTGCCGTTGTCCGCCGCATACTCGAAATAGATGCCGGCGCCGCCGTTGCCGTAGGCTGTGTTGTTGACCAGTTGGTTGAAGGTGCAATGGTCCCCGATTCCAAAGCCCCATGCGCTATTGCCATATGCGGTGTTGTTGATGAACGTGTTGTCGTCCGCGCTCCACCACGCGACGACGCCCCCTTCCGCGTTCCTATATGCCACATTGCTTGATACAGTGTCGTAGTCGTCTCCGGCCAACCGCATGCCATCGTTGCCGTTCCCATAGAGCGTATTGTCTGTGACATTGTTGTTGGAGCCGCCGTCCAGGAAGAGCCCATACCAGTGGTTGCCGAACGCCGTGACGTTCGTTATGGTCGAATAGCTGACGAACTGCGTCTTGACTCCGAATGTGTAGTCCGAGATGCCCGGGCAGTTCCGTATGGTCACGTTCGTGAGCGAGGGGACCGCCGCGATGCCGTAGGTGACGCCGCTCACACCGGTGTTGGTTATGTGATAGCCCGCGCAGTCGAACACCACGTCGGACGAGTTTATCTTCACGCAGGCCATGGCACTGCCATCTAGCATCTCCGAGGCGTCGTTCGGCGCGCCCGTGTAGTCGTTCGTCATGGAATACGAGCCCGGCGAGGTTATGACCGGGCAGTTGGTGGCGTTGAAGCTCACGCTCCTCGTCTCGGTGCAGTTCTCGTTGCCGTTGTTGTCCGTCGCGCAGGCCTGGTAGGTGTAGTTGTACTCGCCGCTCGGCAGACCGGTGGGGCCCTGGTTGGCGGAGAACTGCCACTGGCCCGGAGCGTATTTGTACAGGTTCGACTCGTAGAGATCCTGGACTTCCGAAGGCGAGAGGGCGCGGTCGTAGACGCGGACCTCGTCTATGGAGCCGTTGAAGTACCAGTAGGCCCAGCCCCAATCCTCATATACCTGCCGCCCGATGTACAAGGGACTATCAGCGGTCGTGAATGCATACGGCTGGGATACGAGGAAGGCGCCATCGCCATACAGGAGCACATCCGTACCGTTGTACTCGGCTACGACGTGGTGCCATAGGCCATCGTTCACCTTGAAGGATGTGGAGACGTCGGATTCATATCCTACGAGATAAAGATCGCCCGGACCTGCGACCGAAACTTCCAGATCGAATGCGTTGCCCTGACCAACGCTGCCCCAGCCAGCCAGACTCTGTCTGCCCGTGCCCGTGGTTTTCACCCAAAGGGAAAGGGTTCTTGGGCTGGAACCGGTTATCCCGACGTCATTGGAGCTTGAAAGATAATCGCCTATGCCGTCGAACGAATAGGCGCCGCCGTACCTGCCGTCAGACGTCCATGCCGGGCAGGAGCCGAAGGCGCACGTGGCATTGTCGCCGTACAAGCTCACGTCCTCAATCGAATTCGGAGCGAGAGCGGAGGAGTCGTTGAAATCGTAATAAAGGACGAGCCCGCTGGTGTCGGTGAAATTGCCGCTGTAGACGTCGTTCACCTGGTCCGCGGAGAGCGAGTAGTTGTAGACGCGGACGCCGCTTATGGAGCCGTTCCAGTGCCAGTTGAGGTCACCGGACAACCCCACGAAAGCGTTTCCGATCTGGACGTTCCAGCTTTCAGGAGTGGGGGGCGTGATGTTCTGGCCGTCCGAATAGACTTCGGCGTCGGTCCCGTTGTATGTGAGGCAGATATGCGTCCAATTGTTCGAGCCGACGTCACACCAGTAGTTCGTGACAAATATCTCGGACCCGGTCTGGCCCACTCCGAGATCGCAGTTTTCCCAGCGTTTGCCCATCCATATGCCCGAGGAAGTATACCAGTCACCATAGGATATGATTGGCTGTACGTCGTCCACGGCGCTCGTGTCGGTGTCGTTCGCCCACGCGCACACCGTGAACGGAGCGCTGCCGGATGGAAGGACGCCAGGATTGCTGATGTTCAGGAAGTCATCCGCTCCGTCGAACTGGTATGCGCCGCCATACGCTCCGTTGGGGGTCCACGTCGGGCAGTTCACGCCCGGGGTGCACGTGGCGCTGTTGCCGTTACCGCTCTCATCGGCCACGTTCGGACCAAAGGCGGAGGAGTCGTTGAAATCGTAATAGAGGACGAGCCCGCTGGTGTTGGTGAAACTGCCGCTGTAAAGGTCGTTCACCTGGTCCGGGGAGAGCGAGTAGTTGTAGACACGGACATCGTCTATCGCGCCGTTCCAGCCCCAGTAATTGTCATTAGAGGTTCCCACGTAAGCAACGCCTGGCTGCGTGTTCCAGCTCTCCGGTGTCGGGCCGACGGCCACCTGGCCATCCACGTAGAGCGTCTCGTCCGTGCCGTTATACGTGATGCAGATGTGCTTCCACACGTGGGTGCCGACACTGGTCCAGAAACCAGGTATCTCCAGGGAACCGGTTTGTTCGCCGGCGTCTAAATTGTCGGCATAGCCGCTGAAACCCAGGCTGTTGTCGCCGTTTCCATAGGTCAGTACGGTCCCGGATGATCCGAGCTGGTATATGTTGGCCCAGGCGCACATCGTGACCGGGGCGCTGCCCATCGGAAGATTGGCGGCGTTGCTGAAATCCAGGTGCTCGTTGTTTTGGAAATAATAGGCGCCTCCGTACACCCCGTCCGGGGTCCACGCCGGGCAGGTCGAGCCCGGGGTGCATATGGCGTTGTTGCCGTTCCCGCTCTCATCGGCCACGCCGTTGTGGATAATCCCGGAGAAGTTGTCGAAGTTGTACATCAGCACGAGGCTGCTGTCATACGGCGTGAATACCGTGCCGTTCCAGTCGAAGGTGAACCGGCCGAGCGGGAATGTCGTCTCGTTTATGCTGATGTTTATGGGTATCGTGGAGTTGGACGTGACCGTGCCGGTGTCAGGGGTCGGCGGGCCGAATGCGATGGCCGGCGGCGGAGCCACGATCCCGCTCTGGAGTATGGCATAGGTGATCGTATTACCTGGCTGGGGAGCGAGGTTCGTGAGGCCTAGCGTGTCCCCGACCGTGTCCGGGGTGTTGTTCAGCATGATCCAGTTAGAGCCGTCGAACTGCCATAGCTGGAACCTGGCGTCATAGTATCCGCCGAGTTCGGAGGGGCTCCAGCTCCAGACGATGGAGTCTATGGAAGGCGAGCCGCCCAGCATGGAGATGTTCACGAACTTCTGCGCGAATGGGCGGTAGCCTGCCGAAATGGATCCGGGGTTGCTGGCCCAGCTTATGGAATACGACTCTCCTGCGTTGAAGGTGTCGTTTATCGCGAGCGTGGTGTAGTTCTGCATCCCGCCCAGCGGGTTGTCGAAGACCAGGCCGGAGAGGTTCATTGTGAACGTAAAGCCGGCGGGCTGGACCCAGAAGTCGGGAGTATTGTTGGAGAAGTACATGCCCTCCACGGACGTGTTGTCGGAATCATATATTGTAAGGCCGGCGTTCGAGTTATTGGATGCGGTATTGTTGGCGAAGATGGTCCCTTCCACCGGACTCCCGTCCGCCATCGAGGAGAAGCCGTACTGGTTGCCAGAGGCGACATTGCCGCTTAGCGTGTTATTGTCCGAGGAGTCCGTGAAATAGAAGCCGCTTCCGGTGTTGTCATCTGCCGTGTTGTTGATAAGCTGGTTGAAATCGCAACCGCCATCCATCACGATGCCGCGCATGCCGTTGTCGTCCGCCGTGTTGTTGATGACCGTGTTGTTGCTCGAGGACAGCCATAGGAATACACCGGCTCCCGACGAGGTTCCAGACGCCGTGTTGTCCGATATCACGTTACCGGTGTCTTCGACTATGAAGAAGCCGGCGTTCACGTTTCCGGACACATTGTTGGCAGAGAGCAGGTTGTCGTTGCTGCCGGAGAGATAGATGGCGTTGTAGTTTCCGTAGGCCGTGTCGTTCGTGACGTTACTGTCCGAGCAGCTGTTGAGCTCGATGCCGTTTCCGCTGTTGTCGTAGGCGACGTTGCCGCTTAGCGTGTTATCGCTTGCGCCGCTATCCAGGTGGAAGCCATCATTGGAGTTGTTGAATGCGATGTTGTTGGTGAGATTTGTCCAGGTCACCGGGTCGGAGTAGCCGGTGGTCAGGTAGAAACCGTTCACATTGCCATAGGCGGTATTGCCGCTCACCGTGCAGTTGTCCGACCCGTCCTCGAAATAGAAGCCGTAGTTGCCGTTGCCATAAGCCGTGTTGTCGATCAGCTGGTTCAGGACGGAACCGCCTCCGAACTCGAAGCCGCCCTCGCTGTTGTTGTACGCGGTGTTGTTGGTGACTGTGTTGTTGTCCGCGCCCCACCACGCGTTTAGGCCGCGCGAGTTCGCGTACAGCACGTTGCCGGATATCAGGTTGTCATCGGCTCCGGAGGCGAGGAAGATGCCTATGTCGTTTCCGTAGGCCGTAACGTTCGTGACGTTGTTGTCCGAGCCGCCGTGCAGTTCGATGCCGTTCGAGCCGCTCAGCATCGTGCTGCCGGTTATGGCCGAATCGGTGTCGGACTCCGCCCAGACCCCGTACGAGTAGCCGGACATCTGGCAGTTCTGGACCGTGACGTTGCTGAGCGATGAATCGATGACGATGCCGTAGGTGGTGCCTCCGGTGCCGTCGTTCGTGATGTTGTGGCCGTTGCAGTCGAACACCACGTCGGATGATGTTATCTTCACGCAGGCCGTGCCGGGATATATCATGTCGGAGGCGTCGTTCGGGGCGCCCAGGTAATCACCCGCCATGACGTACGAGCCAGGGGAGGTTATCGGCTGACAGTTGGAGATGTTGAAGGTCACGCTCCTTGTTTCAGTGCAGTTCTCGTATCCATGCGTGTCCAGCGCGCAGCCCTGGTAGGTGTAATTGGGTGTCCCCCTCAGGACGTCCGGGGGCTGGTTGATGGTGAACTGCCATTGGGTGGAGTTGTACTTGGCGAGGTTGGACTCGTAGAGCTCCTTTATCTCGGCGCCGGACAGGGAGCGGTTGTAGACCCTGACTTCGTCCATTTTTCCATTGAAGTATTCCCCCCACGCGGGATTGCCTCCCAGAACGAGTTTGAATGGCGAGTCCTGCCCGCTCACCGGGTATGGTCCGTAGGATACCCCGTTCTTATAGAATGTCACGTCGGACTGGGTGTAGACCGCGGCCACCTGCTGCCACTGGTCCAGGCCCACCGGAGCGGTCTGCTGCGAATAGCCGAAGAATCCGCCGGCGGTCCCTACGTACACCGACCAATTGGCTGTCCCCTCTTCTACCAGGATCTCGCGGCCATGGTTGCCGTCATCGTCGCTGAACACGGTCTGCCGCGACCCGGTGTTCACTACGGTGGGGTAGACCCATGCCACGAATGTCATGTCCGGCATCGCCGAGGGCTGGATGTCCAGATTGGTGCTCATACGGTCGTTGCCCAAAAAGTCGCCGCCGTTGCCGTCGAACACGTATGCGGCGCCGTACTTCCCTTCAGGTGTCCAGTCCGGGCAGGAGCCGGGGCTGCAGGTGGCGTTGTCGCCGTACATGCTCTCGTCCGGAATCATGACCGAATTCCTCGGGGCGGAGGAGTCGTTGAAATCGTAATGCAGGATCAGCCCGTCCGTGTCCGGGAAGTTGGCGTTGTATAAGTCGCTCACCTGGCTTGGGGAGAGCGAATAGTTGTAGACGCGCAGGTCGTCCATGTAACCGTTGAAAAAATAGCCGCCGCCGGCCCACGCGCCGACCAGATAGTCGCCCGTGGAGCTGAAGTTGTCGGTATAAGGCACGGTCCCTGCCGGGATTCCGTCTATATAGAAGTCCGCGTCGGAGCCGTCGTCCGTGACTACGATGTGATGCCACAGGGTGTCCGGGATGCTGGCGTTTGAAACGATATGGTCAATACCTATCTTGGTGAGTTGCACCGTGCCGTCACCGCCGATGACCACCCCCCACCCGTTAGTGTTTCCGCCCATGAGTATTCCTTGGTCGCCGCTTAAACCGACCCTCTTCACCCATGCGCTTACAGTGAATGGATAAGTGCCGAAATTGGTGTGGGTGTCGAGATAATTGGTGCCGTCGAATGAATATGCGCCGCCGTATACTCCGTTGGGGGTCCATGTCGGGCAGGAGCCGGGGGCGCATGTCGGGTTGGGCGCGTTATTGAAGTCGTACATCGCCACCAGGTCCGGATTGTACAGCGTGTCGTTACGTGGTGGCAAGCTTGCGCAGGTCAGGTTCAGGTAGCTCGGCTTGGGTACGTAGGGGCTGCAGTCCGTCTCGCCGCATACACCGCCTTCTTCGATAGTAAGGCCGTACCTGACCGAGCACGAGCTGGCCCCCAGGGTGCAGTTCCCGCAAGGCACGCCGGCCCCTCCGCCGCATGCGGTGCCGATCCCCCATAACGATGAATACGAGGATATCGCGCTCCCTACGGGGCAGGTCAGCGAGAGGGTGTCGGCTTCGCCGCCGCTTTCGGAGATGGTGGTGATGGAGGGTGGGCCCGCGGTTCCGTTCCAGTCATAGATGAACGAGCCCAGCGGGTAGGTCGTCTCGTTCACGCTGATGTTTATGAGTATAGTCGGATTGAACGTGACCGTGGCGTCAGCAGGGGTCGGAGGGCTGAAGGCTATCTCCGGCAGCAGCACGGAGCCGAGGATGCCGAACTCGCTCCCGAAATCTGTGATGTTGGCGAACACGTAGCCGTCGATGCTGTCCTGTCCGTACGGTGACGAGAAGTCCGCGGGGTTCGTGTCCCATCCGCTCGCGTCGTATCTGGCCATGGAGAGCGGGCTCCCGAGGCGCAGGGCGTCCGCCGGGGTGTAGCTCAGGTTGAGGAAAAGGTAGGAGTCCGGAGCGTTGGCTGTCGCCTCCACGAACCTGCCGGAGGTGGCCAGGCCGTACGGGTCCGGGGCGGTGCTGGCGACCGAGCCCCCGGAACCGTTCTCGAAGAGCTTTATCTCGAATGTGTTGTTCCCGAACGTGTCGAAGCCGTCGTATTGCGCGTTGTGGTCGTAGGATATGATGAACACGCGGTTCGGTGAGACGCCCGCGGTCCCGTACGTGATGGTGCCGTTCACGCCGTCGGAGACGAGGTCGGTCCACAGCCCTGCGACCAGGTAGTCCCCATCCTGGGTTATGCCCTGCGAGCTCATGTAGTCCTCCTCGCAGCATGCGCTCTCATCCGAGGTTACGGACTCGTTGCTCAGGTAGATGAATCCGTTGGTGCTTATCTTGATGTGGCTGTTGGACCTCCCGAAGAGCACCACGTTGAACGGTAGCGTTATGTCGTCGCTCACGGCCTCGTCGCCGTACATCGACCCCATGGGAGTGTCTATGGGCGTGATGGTGGTGGGGACGAAGGACGGGATCATGCTTCCGTTCGTTTCCTGGTAGTAGGCCACGGAACCTGCATAGCCAACCGTGGTCGGGCCGAAGGACGTGATGCTTTTCGGGCCTCCCGTGCCGTCGGATATGCCCGTGACCTTGTCGTTGCTGCCGTCGCTCGATAGTATGTCTATCTCGACGCTCCGGGAGCCGCTGATCTGCTGCGGCCGCCCGGACTCCCCGACGTTCACGTCCTTAGAATCGAAGGACACCCGGTCGTTGCCCATGGTCATGTTGTCTACGATGTTGCCCATGGAATCCGAGGTCGAGGAAAAGGCCCAGATGGAGTTGCCCGACGCGTTCCAGCCGCTGAAAACGTTGTCCTGCGAGGAATCGAGGAAGATACCCACGCTGTCGTTGGACGTCGCGCCGTTGGTGAAGCTGTCGTTGTCGGACTGATAGGCATAGACTCCGTAGCTGTAGTCCGATATCCCGGGGCAGTTCTGCACCGTGACGTTGGTGAGCGGACCGTCGAGCAGGATCGCGTAGGTGGGGCCGGCCATGGCGTTGTTGGTTATGTTGTAGCCGTCGCAGTCGAAGAGCACGTTGGATGCGGTTATCTCCACGCACGCCGCGCCGCCGTCCGGCATCATCGAGGCGTCGTTCGACGCACCGAAGAAATCGTTCGTCATGTTGAATACGCCGCTCGTGCTTATCACCGGGCAGGGCTGGAAGCGCTCGAGTATTCCGTAGGTGCCAACCGGGTTGAGGTTCGTGAGGCTGAGCGTATCCGTGAATGTGTTGAGCGCCGCGCTGGCATTGCTCCAGGTCCCGCCATGGTAATTCCAGAGTTCGAACCCGCCCACGTTATGCCCCGCGCTCTCGGAATCGGTCCAGCTCCAGTTGATGGATTTTATGGACACCGTCCCGGAGACCCTGGATATGTTCACGAACTTATGCGCGAACGAGTGGTAGCCGCCAGGTATGGCGGCCGGCTGGGATGCCCATTTTATGGTGTATGTCTCGCTTTTCACCTGGTCGAAGAGCGAAAGGTTTGTATAATTGGACATGCTGCCGGCCGGGTTGTCGAATATCACTCCTTTGAGGTTGACCGTCCTCGTGGTGCTGTCAGTGGTTATATAGAAGTCTGCCAGGGAGTCGTTGAAGTAGCGGTCATTGGTGATTTTAGTATTGTTGCTTTTCTGCAGGTATACCCCGTATTGGCTGTTGCTGCCGGCCGTGTTGTTGGTCAGGTTGTCGTTGTTGCTGCTCTGGAGGTAGAAGCCGTAGCCGTCATCGTATGCGGCATCGTTGGTGAACAGGCCATTGTTGGACTGGTAGGCGTAGACGCCGTAGGTGTAGCCGGACACGACCGGGCAGTTCCGCACCGTGACGTTGCTGATCGTGCCGCTGAGAAGGATACCCAGAGTGGTTCCGCCGGTGCCGTTGTTGGTTATATCGTAGCCGTTGCAGTCGAAGAGCACGTTGGATGCGGTTATCTTCGCGCATGTATGGCCGGAGAACGGCGTGGATACGCTGTTCGGGGCGCCCTCGAGGTCGTTCGTCAGGTTGAACGTGCCGCTCGTGCTTATCACCGGGCAGGTCTGCAGGGACTGGAGTATGCCGTATGTGCCGGCGGGAGCCGCCAGGTTCGTGAGGCTGAAGGTGTTCGCCACCTGGTCGAGCGTCGCGCTCGTGTTGGTCCAGCCTCCGTTGTAGTCCCAGAGCTCGAATCTCGGCTTGTAGTATCTTCCGAGCTCTGAGCTGTTCCAGCTCCAGACGATGGAGTCTATGGATACCGGGCCGCTTGAGGAGATGTTCACGAACTTCTGCGCGAACGACTTGTAGCTGGATGGGAGACTTGTCGAGTTGCTCGCCCAGCTTATGGAGTATGATTCGCCGCTGCTCACGGTGTCGTTGATGGAGAGCGTGGTGTAGTTGGACATGTTGCCCGAAGGGTTGTCGAAGACGAGGCCGGAGAGGTTCAATACCATCGGGATCCCGAAGTCGTCCTGTACGAGCGCGTCCGGTTTGTTGTTGGAGAAGTACTGGCCCTGCACGGATATCTGGTTGGAGTCGTATATGAACAATCCTTTATTGGGGTTGTTGGACGCATTGTTGTTGGAGAGGTTATCCTGGTTCGAAGAGTCTATGTAGATGCCCATGTTGGCATTGCCGTATGCGGTGTTGTTGGAGAGCTGGTCGAAAGTATTGTTGTACAACCAGATCCCGGCATTAGAGTTGCCGTACACGGTGTTGCCGGTGAGGTTGCTCCATCTCACCGGGTCATAGTTCGGCCAGCTCCCAGCCGACAGCATGATGCCGTTAGTGTTGCCATAGGCGGTGTTGCCGATTATGCTGGCATTGCCAGCTCCGTTCTCGAAATAGAAGCCGGGTCCGGTGTTGTCATAAGCCGTGTTGTTGATCAGCTTGTTGAAGATGCTGTGGTCCCCGAATTGGATGCCTCCCCCGCTGTTATTATATAACGTGCAATTGATGACCGTGTTGTAGTTCGCCCCCCACCAGCCGTTTACGCCCGCAATCGAGTTGTCGTATAATACGTCGTTGGCTAGCAGGGTATAGGAACTTGACGGGATCCAGATGCCGAAACTGTTTCCATAGGACGTGACGTCCGTGATATTGACGTTCGAGCCGGTGTCCAGTTCGATGCCGCCTGTGCTCCCCACGTAACTGCCGTTCACCAGGCCGTCATCCATGACCGTGGTGTTCGTTATGGTCGAGTAGCTGAGCGTCGACGCCGCCCTGACCCCGTATGTGTAGTGCGATATGCCCGGGCAGTTCTCGATTGTTATATTGGTGAGCGACGGGGCGATTGCGATGCCGTAGGTCACTCCGAGGGTGCCGTTATCCGTGATGGTGTAGCCGTCGCAGTTGAAGACCACGTTGGAGACGTTTATCATCACGCACGCCATGCCTCCGGGGCCCACCTGCGAAGCCGGCATCACCGAGGCGCTGTTCGGGGCGCCCTCGAGGTCGTTCGTAAGGTTGAACGTGCCGCTCGCGTTTATCACCGGGCACGGCTCCGGGACCAGGAGTATGCCGTAGATGCCGGCCGGGTCCAGGAGGTCAGTGAGGCTGAGGGTGTGTCCCACCGGGTCGAGCGCCGCGCCAGTATCACTCCAGGCTCCATTGTAATTCCAGAGTTTCAATTCACTTTCATTTGTGGGAGGCCCGTTCCAGCTCCAGACGATGGAGTCGATGGACGGCGAGCCACCCGTCGTGCTGATGTCCACGAACTTCTGCGCGAAGGAGGTCACGTTGGACGGAAGGGCAATCGAGTTGGCGGTCCAGTTTATGGTGTACTCATCGCCGCTGGACATGGTGTCGTTGATGGACAGGTTGGTGTAGTTCTGCATGTTGCCCAGGGGGTTGTCGAAGACCAGGCCCGAGAGGTTCATCGTTATGGGGGGGCCGTAGTCCGGCACATCCATGTCGAAACCGTTGTTGAAGAAGTGCATGCCCTGCACGAGCGTCTGGTCGGAATCGCTTATCCACAGGCCGTACTCCGGGTCATTGCCCACGGTATTGCCGGACAGGTTATTGCCGTTCGACGTGTCGAGGTCGATGGCGTCGTAGGTGCTGTTCCCTACGTTATTGCCGGAGAGTACGTTCTGGTCCGAAGAATAGATGTAGATGCCGTTATAGTTGTTTTGGGCCGTGTCGTTGTACAAGGTATTTCCGCTCGAGCCGTCCACCTCGATGCCGGAGTTGAAATTGTTGTCGGCGCTGTCGTTGCCTAGGGTGACGTTGGTGCAATAGGTCAGCGAGAAGCCCTCGTAGTGGTACGTCGAAGAGGAGTTCCCGATGACTGCGTTGTCAGTCCTGCTCACCATGAAAGCGTTGTTTCCGATGGATCCCGTGACGCTGACGTTATTGACCGTCGAGCCGTCGGCATTGCACAGTATCGCCTCGGATGCGGGTATGTTGCTCCAGAAGACCGATGAGTTCGCGTATAGTATAGGCAGGCCGCCCGTGCCGGTGTTGCCCGTTATTGCGTTGTCGCAGTCCGCGTCGCTTGTCACGGCGCCGTAAGGCGGAAGGTTATCCACCGTCAGGTCGTACTGGGAGTTGTTCTGTGCCGTGTTGTTGGCCACGATGTTGCCGGATGAATGTTTCAGATAGATGCCGAAGAACGAATTGTCCGTGGCGCTGTCGTTCGTCAGGTTGTTGCCGTATGCGTTCTGCAGCTCGAAGCCGCTCGTGCCGTTCGTGGCGCTGTCGTCGTACAGGGTATCGTTGCCCGCGGAATCCAGGAGATAAAAGCCGATTGTCGAATTGACGACGCTGTTGTCGTATACGACATCGTTGTCCGATCCGTCGACGCTGATGCCCTTGTTCGAGCTGTTGCCGACGCTGTTGCCGTACAGGGCATTGTCGTCCGATCCGCCCAGGACGATGCCCGCGCCGTTGTTGTCCGCGCTGTTGTTGCACACTGTGTTGTTGACCGAGTAATCGAGCTCGATGCCCTGGTTGCTGCCGCCGGCGCTGTTGTTGCACACGGTGTCGTTGTCCGATCCGCCGACGATGATGCCGTAATGGGCGTTGTTTTGGGCGCTGTTGCCGACCATTGTGTCGTTGTTCGACGCGCTCAGGTAGATGCCGTACCAGGAATTGGCGTCGAGGCTGTTGTTCTGGACGATGGAATCGTTCGTGTCGCTGAACCAGATGCCGGCCTCGGAGTTGGATCCGGAGACCGTGCCAGAGATGAATTCGGCATCGCTGTCCTCCACATCCAGACCGTTTATCGTGTTGCCTATGGCGGTGTTATTAACGAGCATGCTGTTGTTGTCGGAACCGACGTAGAAGCCGTCCCCCCCGTCGTAATCGGCGTAGTTGCCCGTGAGGTTGCACCACGATGAGGAGAGAACGAAGCCGTTGTTCCCATCATTGCTGGCGTTGTTGCCAATGAGCGTGTTGTCCGGCGCATAGCTGGATATCGCGAATCCGGCCGTGACGTAGGGGCTGTCCGCGACGATGTTGCCAGTGAGGTTGTTGAACTGCGAGAGGGCGCTGTCGTTCTGGCCATCCACCGTGAAACCATCGGACTGGGCGTTGGAGGCGTTGTTGTCGATGAACAGGTTCGAACTGCCGTATGCGAGATAGTAAGGGTCGGATGCGCTGTCCACACTGTTATCTGAGAAGAGGTTGCCGGACGAGTTCCCTTCGATATCGAAGCCGTAGTTGTTGGAGATCGAGACGACGAGCACGTTTGCGGTCAGGTTGCTGCCGCTTACGTTGTACAGATAACAAAGAGTCCCGGTACCGTTGCCCTGGACATTGTTGTTGGTGAATAGCAGTCCGGTTGAATTCTGCAGGTCGAAGCCGATCTCGGAGTAGGCCGTGGCGTCGTCGGTCGCGTTGACGCCGTCGTTCGTGAAATTGAGGTACTGGTCGTTGTAGGCTGCGAAACCGTCCGACCCCATGCTTATGGCGTTGCTGTTCAGCACGCTGCCCTGGATGACGCCGCTCAGACCGAGGTCGTAGGTGTAGTTCTTCAGGGTGCAGTTCTCGATCGTGATGTTGGAGTAGGTGCCTGGGGCGGTGCCGTTCGCGATGATTCCGATCTGGAAGGGGCCGTTGGAGGTCAGGCTATGGCCGTTGCAGTCCAGGACCACGTCCGAGTGCGCGATCACCATGCATGCCGTGCTGACCTGGAATACGGTGGATACGCTGTTCGGAGCGCCCACGACGCCATTGCTGAGCGCATACTCCCCTGAGGCGCTTATCACGCCGCAGTTAGTCAGATAAGTGGGGGACTGGGCGTGGCTGAGTGGCACGCACGCCAAGCCGAAGAACAAGGCCAGTAGTAGCACTACGATGGCCGTACTTCCCCTACGGTGCATGCATCTGTTACTTATACATCATTTAAAAAGATTCTTGCTCGGTGAGCATGACGGAACCGCGCTCGCCAAGCATTTTAAAGCACGCGTGAGGAAACCGTTCGGTGGTTGATATGGTTGAAACGATAGATGAATTCGCGGACGAGCTGAAAGACATCCGCGCGGAGATGAGGGAGAAGGGCGCCTACGCTGATGCGAAGCTCGTGGCGAGCTGGCTGGACCGGCTGGTGGAGGCCATGGAGAGCCTGACCCCGATGCTCGGCCTCATGGGCGAAAGCATCGAGCAGGTCGCCGAGAACGAGCCCTGCGACTGCTGCAGCGGGATGGCCGCGCCGAAGAAAGCTAAGAAGGCTGCCAAGCCTATGAAGGCGAAGAAGAGGAGATAGGCACCGATAAAAAAATCAAGATTCGGATCGGACGCGCGACGCAATCCGCCCGCGCGCCAGTTTTTTTTGTTCCGCGTTTTTTTTGCTGGAATTTTTTTGTTTGAAATTATTCCCAGATGCCGTTTATCTTCTTCTTGCAGAAGCGGCATGCGCCTTTGATTATGTTGTTCGATGCCACTGAGAAGCCCATCCGCTCGACGAGCGTTTTGCCGCACGAGGGGCAGTACGTGGTCTCGTACTGCGAATAGGAGAACGGCACGTTGCCGGTGTAGACGTGCTCCAATCCCGCGGCCTTCCCCAGCTCCCTCGCGCGCATGAGGACCTCAGGCGCGGTCGGCTCCTTGTCCAGCATCTTGTAATCAGGATGGAACGCGGTGACGTGCCACGGCATGCCCTTGTCTATGGCCGCGAGCCACTCGGCCTCGGCCTTGAGCTCCCCCATGTCGTCGTTCTCCCCCGGGACTATGAGCGTGGTGACCTCCACCCAGATGCCGCGCTTCTTCGCCAGCTTTATGGACTCCTTCACCGGCTCCATGTCCGCCTTGCAGAGGTTGCCGTAGAACTTCTGGTTGAACGCCTTGAGGTCTATGTTCGCCGCGTCCAGTTTCCCCTTGAGAGCGTCCCAGCACTCAGGCGTCTCGTAGCCGTTGGTGACGTAGACGTGCTTGAGCCCCGTGCCCTTGGCCGCGTCCATCACGTCCAGCGCGTATTCCGTGAATATCGTCGGCTCGTTATAGGTGTATGCTATCGATTTGCATCCGGCTGCGAGCGCGTTCTCCACGACCTTTTCCGGAGGGAGCGAGACCTTGCTGCGCTCCACGAGCCGCTCGAAATACTCCCTCCAGCCCTTGGGGTCATGCAGACGCGCCTCCTGCGGCGCCTGGGAGATGTCCCAGTTCTGGCAGTTGCAGACTGCCACGAAATTGGCGAGGTAGGAATGTTCTTCTTCCACTTCGCAGTTGTACACGTGGCCGCGGTATGCTTTCTTTTCTATCTTGAACACCGGAACGAGCCAGTGATCGGGTGTCTCCCTGAATCTTAGGTTCTCCTCGCTCTTTTTCCTTAGTTTATAGCTGGTATTCCCGAGGAACGATTCCCTGAATTTCTCAGCCTTCAGTTTCACGTAATAAAGGGTGGACTGGTTCACTGTCCTGCCTTCTATCATCTTTGTCTTAGGCGGGCTCCACACGTAGAAGCTCGGAAGATAACCTAGAAGAAGGAGGAGATGATACAGCCCCATGGCTAATCTCCTGGAAACGGTGTTGAATGCGATGTTGTCTTTGAGCACGCAGCCGCCCCCGGCGAGGAACGCCTTCATGAAGGAATGGATGACCGCGCGCTTCGAGCGTGCGATCTCTGACGGGACCTTCTTGTTGTGCGCCTTGTTTCCGCACAAGTCGGTGAGCAGGATTCCGAGAGACGACTTGCCTGCCTCCATGGTGATTGTCGTCCTCCGCGTCACGATTTTCGGCGTTATGCCGAAGATTTTTCTCAGCAGGTATGCGGTCCGTTTTATAAGCGCAACCTCGTGCCTCCCATAGGAGAAGACCACGTTGAAGGAGCTCGGCCTGTCCGCGCATTTCGTGGAATGACCTTCTGCGCAATAATACCCGATCAACTCCGCGAACTCCTCGTCAACGGGGATCGCAGCGGGTATGCCGTCGCCCTTTTCCATCTTGAACCTGACACGCCCCGCGGACCGCATCACAGTGTTATCGTGCGTGGGGGAGCCGATGCCCCTGTTCCGCCTGCTCAGTATTCCCCTCACGGACGAAGGGTTCAACGACAAGGCGGCACCGATTTCACGGGAGCTTCTTCCAGAGTTCTTCATCTCGATTATCTTTGAGAGGACCGCTTTGGACGTCACCCTCCCATGCCTGATTTTGGAGATATACTTGCCGAGGAGGTCTTCGGAGTCCAACAGCACGTCCTCATCCTTCGTCTTCAGCTTGGGGACCATGAGCAGATCCCCCTTCCTCAGCTTTCCCGCAGGGACTTTCTCGATCGCACCGTTCTTATATACGAAAATCCTGTGCTCTGGCGTGCAGGTTATGGCAGGCGCATGCCTCGGCTTGACGGTTACCATATCGCCCTCGTAGAAATGCCTGAAGACCTTGGCTATGCTTTCCCTTCTTCCGGATGCGGTTATGGTCTTCCTGTCGCCTGCGATGCCTATTTCTCCATGCGCTCCCCTTATCGTCCTTGTGCAGCGATCGAACTCTTCCTCGAGGCTTTTTATGGAATCGTCGTTCACGATCGTGCTATCTGGCAGGAAGCAGAAGGAGCATGAAAAATTACATCCGAAAGTCCCGATGGAATAGCTCGTGGTGCCTGGCAGGAAATGGAACATCGGTTTTTTCTCCACCGGGTCCACCCACACCGCGCACGGCTTCCCGTAGACCAGGAGGTTGAATTTCCCGTCATCATTGGCGCGCACGCCGCAGTAGCCGACCTGGCCCGGCGCGATGCGGCAGTAGCGGTTGCAGGCGCAGCAGGTGAATGTCTTCCCCTTCTTATTCTTTATGAGCGGCTTGGCTTTCATGGATGCCACGTGCGGCTATCGGCAACAAGTAATAAAAAACCAGACGGAGCATCCTACAATCATGGATTTCCTTCCGTTCATACAGGCATTCGTGCTCCTGATCGTCATCATGGACCCGCTGCTGAGCATGGCCGCGTTCCTGTCCATGACCAAGGGCCTGAGCAAGAAGGAGCGCGACCTCTGCGCGGCAAAGGCCGTGGTCGTGGCCGCCGTGCCCCTGTTCCTCTTCCTGCTCGCCGGGAACGTGCTACTCGATATAATGAAAGTGGATATAGAGACGTTCAAGGCAGCCGGAGGGCTGATACTGGTGCTGCTCGGCATCCAGCTCTCGCTGGGCGTGTCTTTCATGAAGCAGGACAACGGGGAGGACGCCCATGACACCAGCGCCATCGCGTCGGTGATCGGCACCCCGCTCATAACCGGGCCCGCGACGATATCCGCGGCCATCATCCTCTCCAACGAGTTCGGCATGGGCGTCACCGCGGTCGCAGGTGTCGGCGCGCTGCTGGTGATATGGCTCGCGCTCATGGCAGGGACGCTAATGTACAAGTACCTGGGCCGCACCGGAGTCCGCGTGCTCTCCACCATGATGGGACTCGTCACAATCGCGTGGGGCGTGGCTTTCATAAAGGCGGGATTCTTCGGGCCGTGAGTTTGCCTGTAGCCAGTGCACTAAACGTATATAATCTATCATTTTGATTATTTTTCATACGAAATGATAGTCATTTTGGATTATTATAAGACGAAATGATATTGGCTCAGAAGACCCCCTTGAAAACGTTCTCCCAGAATCCCTTCTTCTTGCTCTCGCCGCTCTCCTTCGCGAACTGCTCGAGGAGTTCTTTCTGCTTGGCCGCGAGCTTCTTCGGCACCTCGACGGTGACGCGGACCATCCCGTCGCCCTTCCTTCCGCTGCGGATGTCCGGCATCCCCTCGCCTTTCAACCTGAAGACCGTGCCGGGCTGCGTGCCCGGAGGTATGGAGAGCTTGACGTGGCCTGATAATGTCGGGACGTCCATCTTGCCTCCTAATGCCGCCATGCTGAACGAGATTGGCGCGTCCAGCCAGAGCTCGTCGCCATTGCGTTGCAGGAATTTGTGCGGCTTCACGCGCACCAGGACGTAGAGGTCCCCCGGTCCGTCGCGGCCGTATTCGCCCAGGCCTTCGAGCCTTATGCGCATGCCGTTCTCTATGCCAGCGGGGATGGTGACCTTTATGTGCTCCTTCTCGCGCACCCTGCCCGAGCCGCCGCAGTCCTTGCACGGGTTGCTGATGATCGCGCCCTCGCCCCTGCACCTGGGGCACGTGGTGACGGTGAAGAATGACATCCCTCCCATGCGCCTGCCCTGCTGCACCTGGCCGCTCCCCCTGCACTGGTCGCAGGTGGCCGCCTTGGAGCCGGGCTCGGCCCCGCTGCCTTCGCAGCGGCCGCACTCCTTGGTGCGGTACATCTCGACTTCCTGCTTCGCGCCGCTCGCCGCCTCCTCCAGGCTTATGCCGAGCTCGGCCTCCAGGTCCGCGCCGAACTCGCGCCTCCTGCCCTTCCTGCCCCCGAAGACAGAGCTGAACGCGCTGTTCCCGAAGGGGCTGCTTCCGCCGAACCCGAAATTCCGCAGGACGTCCTCGAGGTCCCCGAAGTCGCTGAAATCCGCGCCGCGGAAGATGTCCTCGTTGGTGTACATGCGGTCGAAGCCAGCATGGCCGTACTGGTCGTACTGGCTGCGCTTGTTGTCATCGCTGAGCACCGCGTACGCCTCGCTCATCTCCTTGAACTTGGCCGCCGCGTCCGCTGACTTATTGCGGTCCGGATGCAATTCGAACGCCAGTTTGCGGTATGCTTTCTTGATGTCGTCCTTGCTGGCGTTCTTCGGGACTCCGAGGATCTCGTAATAATCGCGCTTTTCCGATGCCATGATGCAGCGCCTCAGCGGTAGGAGTTGTTATGCCGCTCGCTAGCAAGGTTCGCCCATACGCGTTGCACATCGATGGAGAACTCCGCGACATCGTACGGGACCACGGCGCGGCGGAAGACCGCTTCGGCCTGGCGCCTGGGCTCGGGCTGTTTCGGGGCTTTCTCCTTCCCGGTCAGCACAGCGTACGCCTCGCGCACCTGCTTGAATTTCTCCGCGGCCTCGGGCGATCCGTTGCGGTCCGGATGGTAGCGCATGGCGAGCTTGCGGTACGCGCGGCGTATCTGCGCGGCTGACGCTCCCACTGCCACGCCCAATACCTTGTAGTAGTCGCTCTCGCTTTTCACTGCCATGCGCTAACCTTGCGTGTTCCGCCTTTTATTTCTTCTTATTTCTTCTCATCGTCCATCTTCTCGTATTCGCCTTCCACGACATCGCCGCCCGGACCGCGCTTCTTTTTCTTTCCAGCCGAGGCTCCGGCGCCTTCTCCGGGGCCCCACGCCTCGGAGCCGGGTCCGCCGCTTGTACCTCCAGGACCTCCGCCCATGTTCGGCCCTGCGCCGGCTCCGCCCTGCTGCTGGTAGATGGCGCTGCCCGCCTCCTGCATCACGGCTTTCAACGCCTCGATGTCCGTGCGCATCGCCGCGACGTCTTCTCCTTTCATGGTCTCCTTGAGCTTCTCCGCCGCCTTGGTTATCCGCTCCTTGATCTCAGCGGACAGCTTGTCCTTCAGCTCCTTGTCATTCACTTCCTTCTCCGCGATGTAGACCAGGGATTCGGCCTCGTTGCGCGTGGTCGCGAGCTCGAGCGCCTTCTTGTCCGCGTCCGAGTATTCCTCGGCCTCCTTCATCTTGGACTTTATCTCGTCGTCGCGCATCTTGAGCGGCGCGATTATCTTCATCTTCTGCTCCTTGCCAGTGCCCATGTCCTTCGCGGTCACATGCAGTATGCCGTTCGCGTCTATGTCGAACGAGACCTCGATCTGCGGCACGCCCCTGGGCGCAGGCGGGATGCCCACGAGCTGGAACCTGCCCAGCTCCACGTTGTCCTTGGCCATGGGCCTCTCGCCCTGGAGCACGTGTATGTCCACCGCGGTCTGGAAGTCCGCTGCAGTGGAGAACACCTGGCTTTTCGCCACTGGGATCGTGGTGTTCCGCTCTATGAGCTTGGTTGACACCGCGCCCAGAGTTTCTATGCCGAGGGATAACGGCGTGACATCGAGCAACAGTATGTCGCGCACCTCTCCTGCGAGCACGCCGGCCTGTATGGCCGCGCCTTGGGCCACGCATTCCATGGGGTCCACTCCGCGTTCCACGCGCGTGCCGACGAGGTCCTCCACGAATTTCTGCACTATGGGCATGCGCGTCGGGCCGCCGACAAGTATTATCTTGTCTATCTGCCTGGGGCTGAGCTTGGCGTCCGAGAGCGCGCGCTCCACCGGGCCGCGGCACTTGTCTATTATCGGCCTCACCAGGTCCTCGAGCTTCGCGCGCGTGAGCGTGTACTTGAAGTGCTTGGGCTGGTTGTTCACCGAAGCCAGGAACGGCAGGTTGACCTCGCTCTCCAGCGTGGTGGACAGCTCGATCTTCGCCTTCTCCGCTGCCTCCAGTATCCTCATCTTGGCCTGCGGGTCGCTTGATATGTCCACCCCGGACTCCTTCCTGAACTGGTCAGTGAGGAACTCCGAGATTATCCGGTCCATGTCCGTGCCGCCCAGCTGCGTGTCCCCGCTCGTGGCCTTGACCTCGAATACCCCGCCTCCGAAATCCATGATCGTGACATCCAGCGTGCCTCCGCCGAAGTCGAACACCATTATCTTCATGTCCTTGCCGACCTTGTCCACGCCGTATGCTAGGCATGCTGTGGTCGGCTCGTTGACCAGGCGCACGACTTCCAGCCCCGCGATCTCTCCCGCGTCCTTGGTCGCCTGGCGCTGGTTGTCGTTGAAGTACGCCGGCACTGTGATGACCGCCTTGCTTATGGGCTCGCCGATGAACGCCTCCGCGTCCTTCTTTATCTTCTGGAGCAGCATGGCTGAGAGCTCCTGCGGCCTGTACTCCTTGCCGAAGATATTGTATTTGTATTCGGTGCCCATCTTGCGCTTGAACGCGGTGAGCGTGCCTTCCGGATTCGAGACCGCCTGCCTGCGCGCCGGCTCCCCGATTATCCTCTTGCCGTCCTTGGTGAACGCGACGTAGCTCGGGAACGCCTTGCCGTACTGCGTGATGCCTTCGGCGCTGGGGATTATCACCGGCCGTCCTGCCTCCAATACCGCTGCGGCTGAGTTCGATGTCCCCAAATCCACGCCTAATATTTTACTCGTCTTCCTTCCCTGTTTCGATTCCTCTTTTTTCTCTGCCATTTTCCCACCTCTAGTAATATTCAGGACGCGATCCCTATCCGGACCGGCCTGTTCATGAGCGCCAGGAGCGCCATCTCCTGCTCGCTGAGATTCGGAACACCCTTCTTTTCCTTCACGGCGATATCGTTCATTTCTTCGCCTCCTTCTCTTCGGTTTTCTCCTCTTTTTTCCTGCTCACGACGACCATCGCGTGCCGTAGCACGTTGTCCTTGAACAGGTAGCCCTTCTTCATGACTTCCACGATTTTATTATCCTCCTTGCCTTCCACGGTCCGCACGGCCTCGTGCCTGTAGGGATCGAACGCCTCTCCAACGCATTTCATCTCCACCAGGCCCTCTTTCTCCAGGACGTGGAGGAATTTCTTATGCAGCATCTCGAGCCCGTGCCGCATGTCCTTGGCGCCTGCGTTCTGCGTGGCCGCGATCGCGATCTCAAGCTCGTCCAGGATGGGAAGGAGCTTGAGGATGGTGGCCGCGGAGCCCGCGAGCAGGAGGGTCTCGCGCTCCTTCGCGGTCCGCTTCTGGTAGTTCTCGAATTCGGCCTGGAGCCTTTTGAGCTGGTCCTCCAGGTCGGCCATGCGCTCGGCATCGGTCTCTTTTATTAGCTTCTGCTCCTCATGCTTTATCAGCTCCGGCTTGTCCGGGGCAGCGAGCTTATCGGGCGCGGCCTCTTTTTTCGGGTCCATGCAACCACTTCCAAATGTTTTATATTTTAACAAATTGTTTAATATTTAGAAAGGTTTTTAAATATTCATGCGGGATAATAAACATATGGTGCAACGGAGATACTACCGGCAGATAATAATCCGCTATGTCGGGATACCCGAGCCGGAAGAGAACGCAGACAATGAGATAGACTACGTGTACCAGTGCCTCGGTTTGGGGGACGAGCGCGACGATGTCGGAAGACACGTGTTCCGCGCGCTCGTGAAAGCGGGCATGCGGGGCGAAGGGATATTGTCGCGCGACCTGATGCAGCTGAGCGAGGTGAGCCAGGCCGCGGTGATATACCATCTCAACACGTTCCAGCGCTCGGGCCTCGTGATAAAGGATGGCAGGAACTATTATTTGCGCGGGCGCACGCTCGCCGCTACTTTGGAAGAGATGGAGAACGACATGCAGCGCAGGTTCGAGCATCTGAAGACGATAGCGAAGAAGATTGAAGAGAGATAGGCGAGCGCATTGGGAGTTTTTTCTTATTTGTAAACATTCTTCCTGTGCCCGATTTTCAGCACCTCGATTAGTTTTTTTTGCTCGTTTATGTCCATAAGAACGCGATAGTCGCCCACCCTGAGTTTCCAGCAGTTCACGTCAGTCAATTTCTCTACGAAATGATATGGCGCCAGTTCGAGTTCGACCACTTTTTTTATTACGCGGCGCGCGGTTTCCGGATCCAGATTCTTGAAGCATTCTTTTGATTTAGGCGACCAGACTATCGAGTATGCCATCTAAAGACCCAGGTCCTTGATCAGCTGTTTCGTGGTCAGCCCTTTCCCTCCACTAAGCTGCCTGCGCGCGATTGCGATGTCTTTCTTCGTGTGCTCGCTTAGCTCGCCCTCGGATTTGAGCTTCTCGTAAACGGTAATCATCTTGTTTATCACTTCCTCGTAGCTTTCTCTGGCATAGTCCTTAAGCACGGAAAGATGCTCCTTGGTTTCCTTGTGTATCAGGATGGTTGTGTATTCTGACATATATATCACATATAGCTAATGTATATGCATATATATAAATGAATCTTTCACGCTGCTAATGGTAGACCGCGATCCGCCCGTCCTTGGCCTGCACGAGCGCGTCACCCGCTTTCCTTGTTTTGATGTTCAGCGCCTCTCCGACAAAAATGACATGGTCGCCCGTCTCGAGCGCATGCACGACCTTGCACTCGATGCTCGCCTGGCACTCCTTTATGCTTGGAGCCGCGACTTTCTCGGAGCGCTCCTTGGTGAGCTTTGTTAACAGGAATTTATCCTTATCCCTGCCGGAGTTCTCGCCGCATATCTTTGCAGCGTCGAGCAGCTCAGGGCCGGGAATGTTTATCACGAACTCCTTACTTTGCTCCACGAGCGAATGGGTGAAGCGCTTCCTGCTGATTGACACCCCGAACATGGGCGGGCTCGCGGAGAGCGGGAAGCACCATGCCGCGGTCATTACGTTGTCCTTCCCGGCGTGGGAGGAGCTGATGAGCACGACCCGCATCGGATAAATCAAACGATATGGCTTTTCCATTGAAAGCACCTAAAAAAAATAAGAATTAAAATAAAAAAAATATCAGCCGCTGGCGCTCACGGTGAACGCGTAGTCCCTGGCATATGCGAGGGGTTCCCATACGGTCGCGTTCCAGCTCTGCGTCTGCTGGTCCCTCACCAGGTTCATCTGCTTGTGGTCCGCATCGCCCACCGTGTTCTTGCTAACCGTGACATAGAGGATGTTCACGTCGTCGGACACGAGCAGCGATGGCGGCCCCGCGTGGAACACCACCCAGTACCTGCCGGGCTGGAGCTGCGCCTCCACAGGGAAGCCTATCCAGTTCGGCGTCATGGTGATCTGCGACATTGGGACAGACCCGGTCGCGATGACGCTCCCCGGATTGCCGTTGGAATCCGAGTCTATGTCCGCGATCATGGTCGTGTTCTGGAGCCTGACGGTCTCCTGCGTCATCAGGTACGCGGTGACCATCTTCACGGTTATGGGGTTGCTCACCTCGAAAGCGACCGCCCTCCAGTTGCTGACTGAGATCGGATCGTAGTCCTCTCCTGCCGCGGTCGTGTAGCCTATGGGCGACACCGTCCAGTTGGCGGAGTAGACCGTTGTGTGGTCGCTGTCCACGGTCACGTTGTTCGTGCCGTCCATGGCCGCCACCAGGTTGAACTCGAGCGTGGCATTGTCACCCGTGACGGCGGACTGGCCAGCCTGCACGCCGTCCACATAGACGGTGATGATCTCGTTCGCCGCGCACGTGGCAATCACGGTTATGGAAGCGCTGGATGAGAGCGTCGTGCTCTGCGGGCCGGAGACAGAATATGACGGTGCGCCGCATTGCCCGGCCATCTGGCCGGTCGTATTGAGCGCCTGCGACACGGACGAGCCGGTCGCGTTGAGCACCTGCGACACGGACGCGCCGGTCGCGTTCTGGAGCCCGGCCGGAGCTCCCACGCACCCGAATACGAGCATGGCCGCTGCGATCAGTAACAGGATCTTTTTCATAATACCTTCACCCCATCCATGCATGAATCTCGAAGATTTTTTATACCCTTCCCCGGCATAGCAGAATCATGGACGCTTCCCAGATCGCAACGATGGAATCCAGCTGGAGGAAGAGGTGGGCGGATGAAGGCATATACGAGCCGGACCCTGACAAGAGGAGGGAGAAACGGTTCGTCACCGCCGCGTTCCCGTACCCGAACTCGCCGCAGCACATAGGCCACGGGAGGACGTACACCACCGCGGACATCTATGCCAGGTACCTGCGGCTCCGCGGCTACAGCGTGCTCTTCCCCATGGGGTTCCATGTGACCGGCACCCCGATCCTGGCGATGGCAAAGCGCATAGCGGCCAAGGACCAGGACGTGCTCAAGGTCTTCCGCGACATCTACGGCATCCCGGACGAGCTGTCCGCCACGCTGACCGAGCCCAGAGCGCTGGTCACGCACTTCTCGCGCGAGATAGAGGAGGGCATGAGGGAGATGGGCTACTCCATAGACTGGAGGAGGAAGTTCTACTCCTTCGACCCGAAGTTCAATTGCTTCATCCAGTGGCAGTTCAGGAAGCTCAAGGAGCTGGGCTACCTGATAAAGGGCGAGTATCCGATCGCATGGTGCCCTCTCGATGGGAACGCGGTGAGCGCGCACGACACCAGGGGCGACGTGGACCCGGAGCTCGAGGACGTCACGGTGATAAAATTCGCGACGCAGGGCGCCTCGCTCGTGGTCACCACCTACCGCCCCGAAACCTTGTACGGCGTCACGAACATCTGGGTGAACCCGAAGGCGGAATATGTCAAGGCGCAGTACAGGGGCGAGACGATAATCATCGCGAAAAAGGCCGCTGAGATACTCAACCTCCAGATGAGCTTGAAGATAGAAGGTCCCATACCCGCGGAGGAGATTCTCAAGATGAAGGCGAAGAATCCCCTCACGGGAGACGAGGTGCCAGTCTTCCCCGCGTCCTTCGTCTCGGACGAGATAGGGACCGGCCTGGTGATGAGCGTGCCGGCCCACGCCCCTTACGATTACCTGGCGCTACGCGACCTGGGAAAGACGGACATGAGGATGCCGCAGGTGATTGAGCTCAAGGGCTACGGCCCTGCTCCGGCCAAAGACGAGGTGGAGAAGCTCGGGGTGAAGAACCAGGACGACCCGCTCGCGGAGCAGGCCACCGAGAATATCTACACTAAGGAAGCGCACGAGGGAGTGATGGCGGTCGGGAAATACAAGGGCGAGAAGGCGCTTCTCGCCAAGGAGAAGATAGCCGCGGACCTCAAGAATGAGAAGAGCGCATTCACCATAGTCACGATAGCCAACGGACCGGTGTATTGCAGGTGCGGCGGCCACGTCATCGTGAACATCCTCAAGGACCAGTGGTTCATAGATTATGGTATAGCGGCGTGGAAGGCAAAGGCCAAGCAGTGCCTGGACTCCATGCGCACGATCCCGGACAAATCGCGCGACGAATATCTGTACACCATAGACTGGCTCAAGACCAGGCCGTGCACCAGGGCCGCTGGCCTCGGCACCAGATTCCCGTTCGACGAGACGAAGATGATAGAGGCGCTCTCGGACTCGACATTGTACATGGCGTTCTACACCATCGCGCACCTGCTAAAGGATTATGATGAGAAGGACATGGACGAGGCGTTCTTCGACGCAGTGATCCTCGGCAAGGGGCCGAAGGCGAAGGAGCCGAAACTGGAGAAGCTGCGCGAGAGCTTCCTCTACTGGTATCCGTGCGATTCCAGGCACAGCGCCGGGGACCTGATAAGGAACCATCTCACGCTCTACATCTTCAACCACGCCGCGATCCTTGATGAAAAGCTCTGGCCGAGGCAGATAGTCACGAACGGGTTCGTGCTCATGGACGGCATGAAGATGAGCAAATCCATGGGGAACATCCTGCCGCTGCGCAAGGCGATAAAGGAGTACGGCGCGGACGTCATCCGCTTCTCGGTGGTGAGCGGCGCGGACCTCTCCAGCGACACGGACTTCAGCAGGACCGTCGCCGAGGGCACGAGGAGCAGGCTCGCGTTCATAGGCTCGCTGGTCGAGGCGACCGCAGGCCAGAAGAACGCCAGGCCCCACGGCCGGGCGGACAAGTGGCTGCTCTCCAGGTTCAACAGGAAGATAAACTCCGCTAAGGGGCTCTACGAGAGCTGCCAGATGCGCCAGCTCGGACTGGAAATCTTCTACGACGTGGTTTCGGACCTCAAGTGGTACGAGAAGCGCGCGGAGAGCCCGAACCTCCATGCGTTCTTCATGAAATGGGTGCTTCTGATCAGCCCGTTCATGCCTTACCATGCGGAGGAGTACTGGCAGATGCTCGGCGGCAAGGGCCTTGTCGCCTCTGGAAAGTTCCCGGAGTGCGATGACAGGGAGGTCGACGCGCGGATGGAGATGGGCGAGGAGCTAGTGCGCACGGTGCATGGCGACGTGGAGAAGATAGGCCAGCTTCTCGGGAAGAAGCCGCAGAAGGTCGCGATATACGCGGCGAGCGACTGGAAACACGAACTGTACGAACTCGTCAGAGAGCATAAGGTCCTGCCGAAAGTCATGCAGGAGGCTGCGAAGGACGCTTCGCTCAGACCGCACATGAAGGATGTTCCCAAAGCCGCTGGCCAGCTCGTGAAGAACGCGCACTCGCTCCCCGACGTCCTGTCCGCGAAGGAGGAGCTCGCGGCGCTCGAGGACGCGCTCGCGTTCTACAAGAAGGAGTTCGGGTGCGAAGTGATTGTTGCAGACGAGGAGAAAGGCACGCATCCGAGGGCCAGGAACGCGATGCCCGGAAAGCCGGCGATTGTGCTGGAATGAGACTGAGCATGGTGGATTAAAAATATAACGTTACTAATGATGATAGATGCTGAAGTCGACGCTGGTACGAAAGGGTGTTTCTGCTCCTCTTGTGAGACCTACTCCCCACAAGATCAAACAGCCGAAAAAAGCGAGGCCGGTCCTGCACGAGGGGGTGCTCGGAGGAAGGCGGCAGAAGCTGGTCATCATCGCCGAAGCGGCAACGCGGCTCGACCGCAAATATTCTACCCTGGCTAACCTCGTGAAGTCGGGGAAGTCCAAAACCGTCGCCATAACCATGCCCGACGGGAGCAAGGAGCTCCTGAAGATCGTGAAGCAGGGCCGAATGAACATGGTGGATGAGGGCGCCCTGCAGGCGCTTGTCCTCAAGAAGGAGATGGTCGCGAGTTCCACGATGCGCCTGAATGACGTGATGAAAAAGGTGGGCATAGGGGAAACCACGATGAGCAGGCACCTGACGAGGCAGGGCGGCACGCTGTACTTCGAAGTGCGATCGCCGGAAGGCATTAGGAGATTCGAAGTGAAAGAGGCGAACACTAATACGAAAACCATGAGGACGGAAGACGTCTTGCAGATAAAGCGGCTGCTCGCGCGCATTCACAGAAGGCTCTCCTTCGAGCAGCTGGCGGACGATTTCAAGCCCGGGAACAATTACGATGTCCGTGAAACGGCCATGCTGACCGGCTTCACAAAAAACAGGCTATGGACGATGATACGAGAAAAGGAGTTGGATGCGGAGGAGATCGGGGGGCGCTTGCGCATCAAGGGCGCGGACATAGAGAAGTATTTTGAAGAGTACAGGAAGACACCGAAAGACCTCGTGAGGGTTATGAAGGCCTTGGAAATCCTCGGGCACGGGGACCGCTGGATAACAAGGCGCCTGGTGGAGAGGGATGGTAGGAAATTCCTGGAGTACAAGAACGACGCCGTATCCGTCTCCATCCCGGTCCACAGGCTGAATATCTGGAAGGGCTTTTCCCGCTCCGAACTGTCCGGATTGAAGCTCATAGCCGAAAGAGTCCCGCTCAGGGATTATCTTGAGAAACATGAGAGCACGCACGCTGATCTCATATATGGAAGCTTTTCCGGCCGCATGAGCTCGCATGTCCGCGATTTTTCCGTAGGCGACCAGCGCATGGAGGAGCTCAAGTGCAGCCAGGCGCCGGAATACGACCTGCGCGGGCAGGACATCAGGCTGGTCAAGGCAGGTGATGCTATTCTCGTGAGGCCGGAGGACGGACCGCTGGTAGAGCGGATGGTGCTGAGGACCATGCTTCATGGCGGGGAGAGCGAAAGGGATGCGGCCATCTCTGTGCTCGAGGGGATGGAGACCATCACGGAGATGCATCACCGGCTTGCAGAGGAAGCGCTGATGAACACCTGCGGAGAGCAGCGGAAAGAACGACTCAAGAGATTTATTGCGAGGTACGACGCGGGAAGGTCCAAGACGGAATGAAAGGGCATCTAGCCGCGCACCCAAACGCTTTCGTCGTGTTTTAAACCCCTTTTTCACAATAGGATTCCATGCTTTTCGCCAAGGCCAGGAAGAAGGACGGCCAGAAGGTCCTCGAGTTCCTGATCGAGAACGGCGCTTTCGCCAAGGGATACCGGGTCATCAACGAGGGCGGGTCCGTCTACTTCCCGGTCTCCAGGAGATTGGAGGGCGGTTTCGATATCGTCGAGATGGACGCGGAGCCGCTTCCCAAGCAGATAACCAGGATGGAGGATGCGTTAGCGGGCATGCTGACCGAAGACGAGAGGGAGAAACTCGTCACTTCCTTCGACATCGTGGGGGATATCGCCATCATCGACATCCCGGAAGCGCTCGTGAAGAAGGAGAAGGACATCGCGGATGCCATACTCGCGGTGCACAGGAGCATCAAGGTCGTTGCGAAGAAGACGGGCGCCATGGAAGGCGAGTACCGCGTGCGTCCGCTTAAAATCATCGCAGGAGAGGACAGGACGGAGACCGTCTACACCGAGCATGGGGTGAGGATGAGGCTGGATGTCGCGAAGGTCTACTTCTCCGTGCGCCTCAGCGCGGAAAGGAGAAGGATAGCGGAGCTCGTCCGGCCTGACGAGAAAATCCTCGCCCTGTTCGCTGGCGTAGGGCCTTTTGCCCTCGTGATCGCGAAGAAGCACCCGGACGCGCAGATAGTCGCCGTGGAGCTGAACCCTGAGGCCGTGCGCTACATGAAGGGGAATATAACGCTGAACAAATTCAAAAATGTCGAGGCCGTGGAGGGCGACGCGCGCGCTGTCGTACTGTCGCGTTACCGGGATTTCGCGGACCGCGTGCTCATGCCGCTCCCTAAAAGCGCGGATACGTTCCTTGACGCCGCGATGGCAGGGGCGAAGGACGGCGGAGTCGTGCATTTCTACGCGTTCGCGCCGGAGGCCGATCCCTATTCCGCCGCTAGGAAGAGGATAGAGGAGGAAGCCGGGAAAGCTGGCGCGAAAATCGTGTTCCTGAACGAGCGCGTCGTGCGGCCGTACGCGCCGAGGATCGTGCAGGTGTCGATCGATTTCTCAGTATACAAGAAGAGATGATATCACAGGCCGAAAACCGCGTACCAGAGCAGCAGGCCGGCCAGCATGCCGAGCACTATCGGAGGCAAAGCTGGCAGCACGAGCTTCTTGCGCCACACGAGGGTGAGGAATAACGCCATGGCTACGAACGAGCCGGCCATCACGAAGAGCGCGGCGACAGGCGAGAACTGGAGTATGGACACCTCCATCATCACCGGAGCGATGAGGTCCCCGGTGCCCAGGTCTATGCGCCTCACCTCGCCGGTCTCGGTCGCCGGCGCCCTCGCGGTCACTGTGAACGCCAGGTCCTTCGAGATTATGTAGTTCGCCATCTCCACCATGTGCTTGGTCAGGAAGACCGAGAGGAAATCGTAGATCGAGAGCAGCACGAGGAAGATCAGCACCGGGACTATGCCCATGGATATCCCGAATATCACGCCGACGCCGGCGGTCGCCATTATGGCGGCCGGGTTCTTGAGCTGGGGCAGGATGATCTTCGCGATCGCGAACGCTATGCCGGCCACGATGGCGCCTATCGTGCTCGCCTCGTAGCCGAGCAGGACGCGGAACACCGCGTAGAACACAATGGAGGAGGCGGTGGCTATTATTATGAACTCCATGCCCCTGAAGAGGACCAGGCTCACCTTGAGCACGCGTATTATGAATATGATGAGCGCGGCGCCTATCAGCGTGTAGAGGATGAACACCACCGCGGTCATGGGGCTCTGGCTGTTCGTGGTGACCACCATGCTGGTGACGAACGGGTTGCTGTTCATGTCCCGCAGTATCGCGTAGCCCGTGAAGATGCCTATGACCTGCGCAAGCAGGAAGAACAGGAGGAGGGTGTATACGAGCTTCATGCCTATCCCCCTACTATCTTCACCTGGCCGTGCTCCTTGAGGTACAATTCGTTCCTCTTGTTGAGCAGGTCGTCGATTATGCGGCGTGCCGTGTTCGCGTCGATGTCGTAGGAGGCGGCGTCGGATATCACTTCCTCTATGTTCGCGCTGTCCTTGGTCTTCAGATGTTCCCTGATGATCTCCATTATCGTGTCCACCTTCTGCAGCTTGTCCCTCTCGGATTTCGGCTTGCCCGTGGCGATCGTGTCCACGTCCAGCGTGCCGGTCGCCTTGTCGGTCATCACCTGCTGCATCACGTAGCGGAGCAGGTGGACGGCCACGTCGGCGTCCTTCTCCTCGACCACGTTGCAGAGGCGCATCTTGGCGCTGGCCTCGGCGAGGCGCACCAGCCCCTCCAGGTACCTCGGGGTTATCGCCACCGAGCCGGAGTCCTGACCCCTCCTCCTGAGGTCCACGTAGAAGTATTTAATCTTTTCCGATGCCGGGCCCATGAGCTTGGGCCGGATGTTCCTGCGCGCGTAGGCTATGTATTTCCTCAGTATGTCCTTGTCCACCAGCTGCGCGTTCTTGTTGTAGTCCGTCTCGTCGCCCATGTGCGTGGCGAGTATGTGCTGGGCGAGCTTGGAGTCCTTCTCCTCGTCGAGCACGTCCAGGATGGGGAATATGAGGTCGAAACGCGAGAGCAGCGTCGGGGCGATGTTGAACTGGTCCGCCAGGTTCTTGTTCTGGTTGAAGCGGCCCCATTTCGGGTTCGCAGCCGCGAGTATGGACGTCTTGGTCCTGAACTTGGCCACCATCCCCGCCTTGGCTATGGATATCTGGGCGCTCTCCATGGCCTCGTGCAGCGCGGCCCTGTCCTCGTCCTCTATCTTGTCGAACTCGTCTATCATTGCCATCCCGCCGGAGGCGAGCACGAGCGCGCCGGCCTTGAGCGTCCATCCTCCGTCGCCGAGCTCGTCCTTTTCTGCACTGACCGTAAGTCCGACGCCCGAGACGGTCTTGCCGCTGACGTAGATGGATTTGGGCGCGAGGTCCGCGGAATTCTGCAGGAACCTGGACTTGGCCAGTCCCGGGTCGCCGATGAGCAGCACGTGGATGTCATCACGTATGGTGGCGCCGCCCTTCATGGTCTTGCCCTTGGTGCCGCCGAAGAGCTGGAGCGCGATGGCCCATTTGACCTCCTCGTGGCCGTATATGCCCGGAGCCACGGAGTCGATGAGTATGCGGTCTATGTTCGGGTCCGCGGCGAGCTCGAGTATGCGTTTCTCGTCCTCCTTGGAGATGTCTATCTCCTCGAAATCCCTCTTGAGGCTCTTGACGTTGTTGACCTCCAGATAGCGGCTGTACACCAGCTCCTGCTTCTGCCTGAATTTCATGGGCTGCTTCAGCCGCAGTATGCCGGCGAGCTCGATGTTCTCTCCAGGAGTGACGACGTTCACCAGGTCGTCCTCCAGCAGCAGCTCGATTTTCGCCGTTGGAGCGCCTCCTTTTACCCGCTCGAGCAGCTCCTGCACCTCGGCACGCTGTATGTCCACGAAATCCGACTCGTCGTCCATCTGCTTCAGCGCGAGTTTCTTGCAGGAGTCGCACCTCTTGGGCGGAGTGAAGTTCTTAACCACCGGATAGCGGCTTGTGGAGTCGCATATCTGGCAGCGGTAGACCGCGATCTTCACCCTGTGCATGACCTCGGCCCGCTTGGTGACCACGGCCTTGAACGCGACCAGCTCGTTGAGGTTCTTGGAGCTCAGCTGCTCGATGAGCAGTTCCTGAGCAGGTACGTTCACGAACCGGACATGCGGCTCGAATTCCACTCCAGCTGGCAGCGTCCGCTTCATCTCTTTTATTGCGGTCTCCGCGGCCTCGATGACATTGTCCGGCTCGGTCACTAACCGGTCGGCGACATCCGGGTCGGACTTCTCCAGCTCCTCGTAATCCACGATGAGGCTGCGCTTGGAGGGGTAAACGCCGAGCAGGTTGTCTATTTGCGATTTATAAGTGACTGTGAAGAAATCGTTGAAGATTGCTATCATAGGGGTGAGGTCAGGTTTTTCCATAATACCACTATAATTAGAGTGGAATACCTCTTTAGGTAAAAGTGTTTAATAAGCCTAACTGTTTAAGGAATTTGTGATGACATGTCCAAGGCCATAATCCTTATCATGGATGGAGTCGGGGACCTCCCCACGCCGAAGACGCCGTTGCAGGCCGCGAAGAAGCCGAATCTGGACAAACTCGCGGAGGACGGCATAACCGGCCTGCTCAGCCCGGTCGGCCGCGGGGTGGTGCCTGGCAGCGACACGTCTCACCTGGCGATATTCGGCTACGAGCCGAAGGTCTGCTATCCAGGAAGGGGGCCGCTCGAGGCCCTCGGACTCGGCATGGCGCTCAAGGAAGGCGACGTGGCGTTCAGGGCCAATTTCGCGACTGTCAAGGATGGGATTGTCACGGACAGGAGAGCGGGCCGCATAGACACCGTGAGCGCTACGGCGATATCCGGCCTCGTGTCCATGAAGATAGAGGATGTCGATGTCGTATTCAAGAATTCCGTTGAGCACCGCGGGGCGCTCGTGCTGCGCGGCCCGGGCTTGAGCCACGCCGTTAGCGAGACCGATCCGCATGCCGAAGCCGCATTGCACCAATGCCAGCCCCTGGAGGCGGGGCCTGCGGCTGAGAAGACCGCAAGGATAGTGAATAAGTTCACCCAGGACGTGCAGAAGCGCCTTTCCGGTGCTTCTGAGAACAAAACGAGGGAGAAGAAAGGGCTCCCGCAGGCGAACGTCGTTCTGCTGCGCGGTGCCGGTTCTTTCAGCAGCGTGCCGTCTTTCGAGGAGCGGTTCGGCCTGCGCGCGGCATGCATCGCCGGAGGCGCGCTTTACCGCGGGGTCGCCAGGTTCATAGGCATGGATATCTTCATGGTCCCCGGAGCCACGGGCGACAAGAACACGAACCTCTTCGCGAAGGGCAAGGCGGCGCTGAAGGCGCTGGAGACCCATGATCTCGTTTTCGTGCACGTGAAGGCGTGCGACTCGTTCGGCCATGACGGCGATTTCAAGGGGAAGACCAGGATGATAGAGAGGATAGACAAGGAATTGATGCCTCTGCTGCTCAAATCCGGCGCCTGCCTCGTGGCGACCGGAGACCACTCCACGCCCTGCTGCAGGAAGGAGCACTCCGGCCATGAAGTGCCCATCCTCATGTACGGACCCGAGGAGCGCTCGGACGATGTCGAGAGTTTCGACGAGGTCTCCTGCATGGAGGGCGGCATCGGCCACATCACGGGAAAGCACGTGATGCCCATGGTGCTCAACCTAATGGGGAAGGGGAAGAAGTACGGGAGCTAGGTCGGCGGCGGACAGGGGCCGTCCTCGTCCCCGAGCTTGAACAGGTCCTCGATGTCCAGCTCGTCATCCTCGTCCAGCATCGGGACGCTCTTTTCCTGATTCTGTTTTAGTTTCATGTATATCACCGATTAACATAACGAATCACAGATTTAAAAAGCGGTGTAACAAAAAGCAGGAGCTAGGGGATAAGAAGGGAAGAAAAGAGAGGATAAAAAAAGGGATTCAGCCGAGCACGGTTCCGGTGAGCGTCGCGTCCGCGGGCCTCGGGACCGTGGTGACGTCGTTCACGTAGTTGTAGTATATCACCAGCACGCCCTGGAACGCGCTGTTCGGGGTCAGGCTTATCGGGTTCCCGTTCACGTCCACGCAGGTCGAGGACATCTTCTCGCTCGAGCCCGCGGCGACCAGCTGCTGCGCGGGCGGCACTTGTGTGGCGAACGTGTAGTTCGCATCCGCGAACGCGGCCGTGGTGCAGAGCACCTTGGACACGTTCACCGCCTGGCCCTTGCCGTTCTGGAGGTTGAACTCGGCGACAACCTGGTTCGTGGAGGTGTTCATGATTATGGCCGGGTTCGTGGAGCAGGTGAAACCAGGCTGTGAGAACTCGCAGACCTCCGGGACCGCGGTGAACCTCGGCAGGAAGTACGCCAGCAGCGCGAGCACGATGACTATGACCAGGATCGCCCAGCCGTAGGTCATCAGGTACTCCATGGCCGCCTGGCCCTTCGAGCGCGACCCGGGCCGCGCGACGCCTTTCCTTCCATCTTTGTTTTTGCTTTTATAGACCATTCGGTAACACCTCAGATAAGAGTCGAGAAGAACACGTTGAGCGTGGCGCTCACGAACCAGTACACCAGCAGCGAGCCCGCCAGCAGGAACGGGAAGTACTTGAGCCCCTGGCTCCGGGTGCCCGTCCTTATGGCGCTCACTATGAGCGATGAGGTCGCGGCAGTGACTATCATGGTCGGTATGGCGAAATAGAAGAACTGCGTGGATGATATCATGGGGCCGGAGAAGCTGAACGAGCTCAGGGCCCCGAACGCGCCCCCTGCGGCCTGGCCCGTCGGCATCTGCGGCGCGATCTTCTCGAAGACCTGCACCAGCTTCTCGGACACCGCGAAGAGGAACGGGGTGCCGACCATGGACGCGAATATCACGAATATCTCGTAGAGTATGAGGGAGGCGGCGATCTCCTTCCTCATTATGGAGGTGTTGCGCACGTCCTCGGCGGTCCGCTCCAGGACCTCGGTGAGCTCGCCGCCGCTCGCGGACGCCTGCTTCATGAGCGAAGTGGTCCGCGTGAACACCTTGCTGTCGAACCTGGACGCGAGGGTGTCCAGCGCGTTCTCCATGGACTGGCCGGAGAACGAGCTCTTGACCACGGCCTTGACCTCGGTCGAGAGCAGACCGAACTCGGGCTTGGCCGAGTACCACATCGCCTGGTCCAGCGTCATGCCGGCCTTGATGTTGGAGGACACGAGCGTGAGGAAGTCGGGCAATGCGGCCTCCAGCGCGTTCCTCCTGGCGTCCGCCTGCATGATGAGGTAGGTGGAGAGCAGCATGGTCACGGTGATGTACACCAGCACCAGCATGATTATGAGCACCAGGAGCCCGGTGAGGACCGCGGGCACCTTGGTTCCCAGCAGCCCGTTCACCGCTGACACCATGAAGGTGGCGGTGGGCGGATAGACCATGAGGACGACCGATAATATGACCGAGATGATGATGACGTTCATGGCGAGGTAGCCGGCGAACGCGTCCGGCTGCACGGTCAGGCCGGCGGCAGCGGTGTCGGTCTCGAAGCGCTTGACCTGGCTCCTCGTGAAAAGCAGGCGCCCGAAGAATTCGAAGGATGTGTCTTGTGCCATTCATGACCGCCTCATATGATGTATTTGGGCCTGCTGGTCTCTATGAGGCCAAGGAACAGGAACTGTATGATCGCTATCACTATGAACACCGGCGCCAGTATGGAGGACGTCATGCCGAGCGTGCCTCCTGAGATCGCCGAGAAGACCACGGTGGCGAGCACCACTCCCAATGAGGGCACGATGATGCCGAATACCATGAAGAACATGACTATGGGGGTGAGCTTCTGGCTGTACTCCTTGAGGGAGATCACCTGCTCCTTGGATATCTGGTCAAGGACCACCTCGACCGAGCTGCCGACATCCGCGCCCGAGGAGATGGAGTTCGAGAGCTGCATGAGCATGCGAACGAAGTATCTCGAGGGGTTCTGCTGCGCCTCGTCCCGTATGGCCTGGACGAGCGGGACCCCCAATGTCACGCGGTCCGCTATCCTGCTGAACTCCCTGCTCACCGCCCCGTACCCGGAGGTCGCGCCCACTATGGCGTCGAAGAGCGGCATGCCGGATTTCACCGCGATGACGATCTGCCTGCCCGCGAACACGACCTCGTAATCCAGCTCCTTGGCCCGCTTCAGCACCATGGCGTCCGGATACAGCATGAAGTAGTAGAACAGGACCAGGAAATACACCACCGCCAGGGGCACGAGCCAGAGCAGCGACACCGGCGGGTTCTGCGAGAGGAATATCACCCCGGTGAGCAGCAGGAAAGCGACCGCCAGGTAGATGGAAGAGAGCGAGGCCTTCTCCAGGAATTCGATGGGCGTCTGGCTCATGTTGGCTAGCGCGAGCTTCTTCTTGAGGTCTGGGAAGTAGGGCGAGAACATCTCGGCTATCGCCATCTGGACGCTCCTCTGCCGGGCCGACGTTTTATCTTCTGCCGCCATGGCTAGCCCTCTGTTTCGCTGAAGTACTTTCTCACCATATCATCACTTAAACCTTTCTCACGCGCCGTGATCTCCTTTGCCCTGAATATGGCCTCCTGGCGCGAGACGTGCTTGCGCTCGTACCTCTTGTAGAACTCCGGGTCCTTGCCGTGCAGCATGTAGAGCAGCGTGCCGTCGTCCATCTCGTTTATCTCCGCCACCAGGTCCTGCACCTTGGCCTCCTTGGCCGGGACGCCCTCCTTGCCGAAGGCCACCCGGCTGGACGTCTCTATCGTGGCGTCTATCTGCTTCTTCATTATCGCGCGCACGGCCGAGAACTCCTTCGCGTAATCGTCGTCTATCGCCTTGAGGCGGGCGTCCGAATCCTTCACGAGCTGCTCGTCGCCAGGGCCGAGCGAGGACTTGAGCTGCCTTATCTCGCTCTCGTGCTTCTGGGTGACGTAATCCTGGTACTTGGAGACCGCGCCCGGGAGCTGCTCCAGGAGCGACGTGAGCTGGAACGTGAGCTTGTCGAACTCCGCCTTCCTGCCTGACTGGTCCTCTTCTGGTAGCGAGCCGACCGCGTCCTGGAACTTCTGGCGCATGGTGTCCATCTGGGCCTTGTAGCTGCTCAGTATCTTGTCCTTGGCGTCTGCGAGCTCGGTCTTCTGCGTGGAGACCAGCGTCTCCAGCACCCTGCCCCTGACCTCCTTCTCCGCCATGCCCTTGCCGACCGGCTTTGCCTTCCTCGCGAGCATGTCCTTGAGCACGGTTATCTCGAGCTTTATCTGCTCCCTCCGGTTCAGGCTCTTCTCCTTGAACAGCTCCTTCGTGAGCGAGAGCATCCTCTTCTTGAGCGAGGCCTCGTCCACCTCCTGGCCGAGCGACGCGGTTATCTGCTGCTCTATGTCCAGGTACTTCCTGCTAGCGGCCTGTTCCGCCCTCTCGCGGAGCATGGGCGGCACCGGCGCAACGGGCCGCTCCGGCGCTGCCAAGGGCCTGGCAACGGGCCTCGGCGCGGGCCTTTCCTGGACCTCCTTCGGGAGTTCCTTCTCTTCGGGCAGCTCCCTCACTTGAGGGATCTTCTCTCGGGGGAGTTCCTTCTCTTCAGGAACCCGGGGCAGTTCTTCCGGCAGTTCCTTCTCCTCCGGCGATTCGGGCGGCTTGGCCTCCGGCGGCTTCTCGATCTCCAGCTCCTTCTCCGCCGGCTGCTCCTTGTTCCCGCCGAGCAGCTCCAGCTCTATCTCCGCCGGCCTCTCCGCAGGCTTCTCCTCCTTCTGCGGCATGAGGTCGCGCTCCAGTTCCAGTGGCGGGCTCACCAGCCGCTCGAACTCGATCTCCTCGGAAGGCGGCTTCGCCTCAGGCTTCCCTGCGGCTATGGGGGTCTCCATCTCCCTGCCCATCTTCTCCGCGCCGCTGAGCGCCTCGGTCGTGAGCGCCTTCACCTTGCTCTCCACTTCCTCGGTCTTCGCCTTCATCTCCTTCTTGGCCGCCGGCGTCGGCGCGGCCTTCGCCCCTGCGGGCGCGCCGTACATGCCCATGCCGGCTGATGTCTTGATTATCTTGTCCGCGCGCTCGCAGAGGTTTATCAAATCAGCGTACGTATAGTCCGCGAAGTCCGCGGGCTCCAGGTCCAGCACCTTCTCGAACTCCACCTTGCCCTTGAACGCCGTGTAGGGCTGCGCGGATTTCTCTATGTTCCTCGCCTGTTCCGCAGCGGAGTAGAAGTCGTCTGGCATGTGGAATCACTTTTGGGTCAGCGCCCGAACTCCCATTTCACGCCCTTGCGCGCCGCGTCTATGACCTCGTCCGGGTTCAGGTAGTAATGCGACACTATCTCGCCGACCTGGTCGACGTCCTCGTAGCCGTTCTTCACCATCCAATCGAGTATCTCGGTCTTCTCACGGACGTCCTCCTCTATCTCCCGCTCGTCCATGCCCGCGTACAGCGAGAGCAGCCCCGAGAGCCGGTCCATCTTGCCGACCCCCTTTATCTTGTCGCTCTTGACGTCCCACTTGTAGAGCGTGTTTATCGCCCCGTTCTTCTTGACCTCGCTGAACTCCAGCACCCTCCTGATGTTGAACCTCCTGTGCCTGAAGGTCACCACGATGCCCGAGAGCGCGTCCAGCATGGCCGCGGGTATGTTTATCGGCGGGTTGGTGAGCCTGGATATCGTCTGCTCGGAGTTGTCCGCGTGCAGAGTGGCGTACACCGAGTGGCCCGTGTGCATGGCCTCGAAGAGTATCTCGGCCTCGCGCTGGCGCCTTATCTCCCCGACTATTATGCGGTCGGGCCTCTGCCTCAATGCGTTCACCATCAGGTCGAGCATCGTGACCTCGCCCTTGCCCTCCGGGTTCGGCTCGCGCACCACCATGGGCACCCAGTGCAGGAACGACGGGAGCGTGAGCTCCCTCGTGTCCTCTATGGAGACTATCCTCTGGTTGGCCGGGATGAGCCCGGACATCGCGTTGAGGAAGGACGTCTTGCCCGAACCCGTTCCTCCTGTGACCAGGAGCGAGAGCTCGTTCTGTATGCAGAGCCATATCAGGCCGGCCACTTCTGACGATACCGTGTTGGAGCGTATGAAATTCGTTATGGTCCAGGGGTTCTTGGCGAACTTCCTGATGGTGATGGTGTTTCCGAAGCTGGATATGGGGAACATCGTGGAGTTCACACGGTCCCCTGAGGGCAGGTGCGCGTCCAGCATCGGGTTGAGCACGTTTATCTGCCTGCCGATCTTCCTCGCTATCATGGACGCGTAGTCGTATATCTGCTCCTCGCTCCTTAGCCGGAGGTTGCTCTTGCACCATCCGAACTTCTTGTGGTAGACCCACACCGGGTCCTGCGAGTTGTTGATGACCACTTCTTCCAGCTGGTCGTCGGAGAGGAACGCCTCGAGCTCGCCGAGGCCCAGCGTGTTCTGGAGCAGGTAGACCGCGAGTATCTCCTTCTTGTCCGGAGGGAGCGTCGGGAAGTTCCGCTGCAGTATGCGCTTGGCCGCCTCCAGGAACTTGCCCTTGACCTCCTCGAATTTCTTCGGGTCGAGGATCTCGGAGATGTCAAGCTTGACCTCTGTGACCAGCTCGCCCTTGAGCTTGGTCTCCAGGATGAGCTTGGTGCCCTCGGCTATGCCGGGGATCGTGACCTCGTAGCGCGGCACGAAGTCCTTGCCCTTGATTATCTTGACCTCCACCGGGAGGCCCTCGCTGGTGAAGCTGTAGGACGCGAGCAGGGATATCTTCGTCCGTCTCTCCTCCGGAGGGGCGGATTCGGGCGCTGCGGCCACAGGAGGGTCTGCTTCGGGAGGCTTCGGCGGGTCAGCCCTGAGCCTGTCCCTTATCCTCTGTCTGATATCGTCATCCTTGGGCATAGAATCCACCGGGCAAACGTCGGCATGATTAAGCGTATTAAGATAAGTATATTTATAAGGGCTTAGATGCCCCGGGCGCCGGCTAGTCCTTCTTGTTGCCGCCACGCAATTTCCGGTATGCCAGGTACGCCAAAATCATGATTACTATGATCGGCAGCGCCCAGTAGTAGTTCAGCGGCTGCTGGACCACGGCAGGCCTGGAGACCTGGGTTGCCGGAGGGGACAGCCCGACCGCGATGGGATGCATCTTCACGGATACGCCGGCCAGCATCAGCTTGACCGTGTAATTGCCCTGGAAGTCTAACGGCAGCAGGAATTGGCCATCCGCGTTCGTGACCGTATTGAACGAGGCGCCGTCGGGGAGCATTATCTGGAGCGAGGCATCTGGCAGCGGCTGGCCATCCAGCGTGACCGTGACCGTTCCCTGCCCGCCCACCAGTCCCTCGTTATCACCCGTGAGGTCAAGAACCTCGCACTTATGTGCGACGCAGATGTTTGCCACAGGGCAGTCTGCGTCCGCGCAGCATTCGTAGGAATGCCAGGTATGGTTTGCGGCGAATCCGCATGTGCCGTTCATCGGTTTGCAGGTACCGCCGAGGCAGGCCTCGCTGCCGCTGCAGTCGGCGTCCAGCGCGCATGCGTTTTTCTGAGGGACCGGATGTTCGAGTGTGACGTTTCCTGTGGGTATTATGGGGGATTCGATGCCGCCGCCTCCACCGCCTCCGCCACCGTAGCCTCCGCCGCCACCTCCACTACCCCCACCGCCGCCTCCGCCGCCACCGCCTCCTGAGGAAATCGTGAAGCCGTAGGTCGCTGATGAGTTCGTATTGTTGAAGATGTCCCTGCAGGTGACGTTCCAGGCGTAGCTTCCCAGCGCCGTCAGCACCGATATCTGGTCTGGGGATCCGCTCACGACGCTGGCGTTGGTGTAGTTGAGCAGCCCGTCCAGGTAAAGCGAGCAGTTCATCGTGGGGGACATTGCATCCGTTGCCGTGAAGATGAGGTTGACGGTGATCGGCGTGCTCGACGTGTAGGAAGCGCCGTTGGCAGGGCTGTTGAGCGCTATGTTCGGCAGGACCGAGCTGGAGTTGAAGCTCCTGGTCTCGCTCGTGTTCGCGTTGCCCGCATTGTCCGTGCAGTTGACGTACCAGGTGTGGTTGCCGTCGCTTATGCCGCTGACGTTGAAGACGGTGGCTGTGTTGTTGTTCACCGAGGAGTTGGTCTGGTTCGGGACGTTGTCAAGGAAGAGCAAGCAGCTCATCTTCTGGGCCAGGTTGTCCGTCGCGGTGAAGTTGAAGGAGACTGATGATGAATTTAGCAGTGACAGGTTGTACGGGGAATTGAGGGTCACGGATGGGACGGTCGTGTCCACTGTGAAATTCCTTGCCGCTGATACACCCAGGTTGTTTGACTGGTCAGTGCATGTGACATTCCACCGATAGAAGCCGTCCGGTATCCCAGAAACAAGCGGGAACACGGTTGTCGTGCCGTTCTGGACAGACGTATTCGTCTGGTTCAGGATGCCGTCTATGTACATCGAGCAGTTCATAGTTGTAGAGGCGTCATCAGTGGTATTGAAGCTGAAAGTTACGCTTGAGACATTGCTGATTGTTCCGGATAACGGAGCGATGAGATTGACTGCTGGAGGGGTCGTATCATTGTCCTGGAGGATGCCGTAGATGCTTGCTGGGTTCAGGTTCGTGTAGCCCAAGGTATCGAAGACGATATCCGGGGTGTTGTTCAGCATCGTCCATGTACCGCTGTACTTCCAGAGCTGGAAACGGCTCTGGTTGTACCCGCTAGCTTCTGGATTAGTCCAGCTCCAGGCTATGGAATCTATCGATACCGTGCCGCCCTGTACGGAGATGTTAGCGAATGTCTGGGCGAAGGAAGCTTTCCCTGCTGGAAGGGATGATGAGTTGCAAGTCCAATTTATGGTGTATGATTCACCTGAGTTCACGCTGTCGTTGATGGAAAGGTTGGTGTAGTTCTGCATGCCGCCCAAGGGATTGTCGAAGATGGAATTCACCATGCTGTAGTTGGACGAGCTGAGGCCTATGGTGTTGTTGACTATGAAGTCGTACGAGTTTTTGTGGAAATATGTGCCTGAAAGGATGGTGCCGTTCGAGTCCGATATATAGAAACCGTATCCATTGCCAGTGGCATTGTTGCTGAAGAATGTGTTGTTCAGCCCGAATTCGACATAGAAGCCGTTGCCGCTGTTGTTCGCGGCCAGGTTGTTCGTGAGGTTGTTGAGAGCCGTCATAGACAGGCCATCGCTTTCCACATCGAAGCCATCGGTGTCGTTGTATGCGAGATTGTTGCTGAGATTGTTCGAGACCGCGTCGAATACCAGGAATCCTTCCTGGGAATCATTATTGACGATATTGTTCTGCAGTGTGTTATAGTCTCCCCCCTGGACATTGAATCCGATTCCGGAGCTGTTCGTGACATTATTCCCAATCACACGGTCCCATGAACCCTCCAAATCGAATCCGGAGCCGCTGTTCACCACCAGGTTGCTTGTGAAATTGCTCCGATTGCCATTGATAGCGAACGGATTGGAGCAGTTGATTATGGTGTTGCCCGTCACCGTGCTGTTCCGGCCGCCGAAATTGAATACGTCGCCAGTGAGGTTCGCCGCGGTGTTGTTCGCATAGGTGGCGAAGGTGCCGTCGGCATAGGTGAAACCAGTGGTGCCAGAAGCGCTGTTGTTGATGAAACTGCTGTTTATAGCCGTAGCATCATCATCGAATTCGTATGGGACCTGCGCACTGCTGCCATATGCCGAATTGTTCCGGATCATGGAGTTCGAAGAGTTGTAAACCGCCAGGCCTATGCTCACGTTGGAGAGGTTCAGGATGCAGTTCCGCACTGCCACATTGGTCGAATTCTGTATCGCCACCTGCGTGGGCTGGGAACCGCTGCCTGTTGAGTTCACCGTATGTCCGGCGCAATCGAAAACGACATTCGATGTGCTGTTTATCAGGATGCACGCGGTCCAGCCGTACCCGTTAGGCCCGTATGGATACACGCCTACGCCGCTCACGCTGCTCGGAAGCACGTATGTGCCCGGAGCGCTTATCACCTGGCAGGGGATGCTCGTCGGGATCTCGAGTATGCCATAAACGCTCGCCGGATTCATGTTCCTGAGGCCCAGGATATCGGCGGTCGTGTCCGGAGTGCCGTTCAGCAGTACCCAGCCGGAGCTGTATTTCCAGAGCCCGAAGGTGCTCTCGTTGTGTCCGGAGGATCCTGTGTCGGTCCAGCTCCAGACGATGCTGTTGATGGACAGCGGATTGGAGCCGGGCGTTATGCTTATGCTCACGAACTCCTGCGCGAATGGTTCGTAGCCGAACGGGGGGGTGGCCGGGGCACCGCTCCAGTTGACTGAATACGATTGGGTGTTGTTACCCAGAGTGGTGTTGATGGACAGGTTGGTGTAGTTCTGCATGTTGCCCAAAGGGTTGTCAAATATGAGGCTGGAGAAGTTGGATACCATCGGAGAACCGGAATTGTCCAGCACCTCCATATCCGGACTGTTGTTGGAGAAATGCATGCCCTGCACAACAATCTGGTTGGAGTTGAATATCAGCAGGCCGATATTGGAGCTGTTGAACGCTGCGTTGTTGGAAAGCTGGGTGGAATTGCTGTTGTTCAGTTCGAAACCGTACCGTCCCGATGCGTTGTCGCCCGTAAGATTGCCGTTGTTGCTCTGGTAGAGGCAGATGCCGAAGCTTAACCTGGAGGTTGCGGTGGAGCTGGTGATATTGTCGTTGGGACTATTGTAAATGTCGATTGCGATACTGTTCGTGGTGGTGGCGTTTGAATTGGAGATTGTCGAGGAACTGGCATTGCAGAATATTATCTGTTCCGTATCGTTTCCATTCAGGACCACCCCGTTCTGGTTATTGTAGTAGAGTATCGGCTTGCCTGTGCCTCCGCTATTGTTGTTGAGCGTATTGCTGCAGTCGCCGTAGAACCCGAAACCGCCGTTCATCGTCGTGTTGCTGACCATGTTGTTGGAGCTCAGGTAAAGGAAGACACCGGAGCTTGAGGCGGATGTTCCGGTGGAGCTGTTGAGGTTGTTGCTGTTGCTAGAGGAAAGGACGATGCCATAGCCTGAGGAGGATGTCCCGGTGGAGTTGATGAGGTTGTTGCTGTTGCTAGAGGAAAGGACGATGCCGTAGCTTGAGCTCGATGCCCCGGTGGAGTTG
Source organism: uncultured Microcaldota archaeon (assembly GCA_963714085.1). Lineage (GTDB taxonomy): Archaea > Micrarchaeota > Micrarchaeia > Anstonellales > Bilamarchaeaceae > CAILMQ01. Next base: position 408,690 of record OY970229.1, read on the forward strand.
ATGAGGTTGATGCCGGAGCTTGAGGCGAGGCAAATGCCGTAGCTCGAGGAGGATGTCCCGGTGGAGTTGATGATGTTGTCGATGCCTGGGCTTGAGTATATAACGATGCCGTAGTTTGAGATGGATGCCCCGGTGGAGCTGTTGAGGTTGTTGCCTGAGCCTCCGTAGATGACGATGCCGTAGCCTGAGGAGGAGGCCCCGGTGGAGTTGATGAAATTGTTGTTGTTGTTGGTGGCGTCGTAATTGAGTTGGATGCCGGAGCCTGAGGAGGACGCCCCGGTGGAGTTGGTGAAGTTGTTTCCGGAGCTTCCGGAGAGGTCGATGCCTGCGTATCCGTTGGAGGTTGCGTTGGATATTCCGGTGAAGTTGACGAATATGTTGCCGGAGGACGAGGCGAGGACGATGCCGTGGGTTAAGTTGGATGCGGCGGTGGAGCTGGCGAACGTGTTGCCGGAGGCCGAGGAGAGGAGGATGCCGTAGTTTGAGTTGGATATGGCGGTGGAGTTGGCGAACGTGTTGCCGGAGCTTGAGAGGACGTAGATGCCGTAGCGCGAGTTGGACGTTCCGCTGGAGCTGGTGAAATTGTTGTTGTTGGAGCTCGTATCCAGGTTGATGCCGAAACCGGAGTTGCAGTTTCCGGAGGAGTTGGCGAATGCGTTGTTGGAGCTCGAGGAGAGGTATATGCCCGCGTTTGCGTCGGAGGGCGCCTGGCAGTTTCCGGTGGAGTTGGCGAATGCGTTGCCGGAGCTTGATTGGAGGTATATGCCGTAGTATGTGTTGGTGGTTCCGTTGGAGCTTATGAATGTGTCGTTGGAGCTCGATTGTACGTAGATTGCGATGCCGTTTGTGCTGGTGGCGTTCGTATTGGAGATTGTCGAGGAGCTGGCATTGCAGAGCATCACCTGCTCGGGATGGATTCCGTTCAGGATCACCCCGTTTTGGTTGTTGTAGTAGAGTATCTTCCTGCCGGTGCCGGCAGTGATGTTGGTGAGGTTATTGGTGCAGTCGGCGTAGAACCCGAAATCGCCGCTCAACGTATCGTTGGTGAATATATTGTAGGAGCTCGAATCGACGTAGGCGCCAAGGCCGCCGTCGGAGTTTCCGGTGCAGTTGGTGAACGTGTTGTAGTTGGAGCTTTGGGAGAGGGCGAAACCCGAGCCTGAGCCGAAGCCTGCGCCCGAGGTGATGGTCGCGGTGCAGTTGGTGAAATTGTTGTAGACGGCGCCTCCGTCGAGGCCGATGCCGGCGATACCACGTGCAACATATCCCGAAGAGGTGTTTGCGGTGCAGTTGGTGAATGTGTTGTTGGCGGAGCCGTGGAGGTAGATGCCGTTGTTTCCCCCGGGGGTGGTTGCGATGAGATTGACGACTGTGTTGCCGAATCCGCCCCACATGACCATGGCATCTCCCCCATTTCCAAAGCCAACTTGGCCGGAGGTTGCGGTGCAGTTGGTTAATATGTTGTTGTTGCAGCTTGCGTAGAGCTCGATGCCGTTGCCTGAGGCGGAGGTTCCGTTGCAGTTGGTGAGATTGTTGTTGGAGCAGCTGTAGAGGTCAATGCCGATGCCTGAGACGGCGATTCCGGTGCAGTTGACGAGTGTGTTGTAATCGGAGCCCGAGTAAAAGTAGATGCCGTCGTTTGATGAAGAGCCTGATGAAGCGGTGGTTCCGGTGCAGTTGGTGAGTGTGTTGTTGTTGGAGCCCCAGTAGAAGTAGATGCCGTGGTACCAGCTGGAGTTTCCGGTGGAGTTGGTGATATTGTTGTTGGAACTCGACTGGAGGTAGATTCCGGGAGCGTATACGCTGGTGCCTTTTGCATTGAAGATGGTCGAGTAATTGACACCGCAGAATACTATCTGTTCTGTATCGTTTCCGTTCAGGACCACACCGTTCTGGTTATTGTAGTAGAGTATCGGCTTGCCGCTGCCGCCAGTGATGTTGGTGAGCGAATTGGTGCAGTCGGTGCCACTACCGAAAGCCATGCTGAAACCGCCGTCCATCGTCATGTTGGCGATTCTGTTGTAGGAGCTTCCGGGATCTATGTAGAAGGCGTAGAATGGTGCGCTCTTTGCGTAAGAGTTGGTGAAATTGTTGCTGGAGCATCCGGAGACGCGGATGCCAAGCGCCCCGGGCCCGCCGTAGGTGGTTGCGTTGAAGTTGATGAATGTGTTGTAGTTGGAGGCTGAGTGGAGGTCGAGGGCGTCGGTTGAGACTGTGATTGCGGTGGAGTTGATGAACGTGTTGTAGTTGGAGTTTTGGTAAAGTAAAACAGCATAATATCCCCCGGAAGTGCTTCCGGTGGAATTGATGAATGTGTTGCCGGAGCTCGATTGGAGGTAGATGCCCGGTTCATAGCCGGTGGTTCCGACAGAGTTGGTGATTGTGTTGTTGGAGCTTGATTCGAGGGAGATGCCGTAGCCTACGCCGCCGCCTGTGCCGACAGAATTGGTGATCGCGTTTCCGGAGCTCGATTGGAGTGAGATGCCGTAGTATTCGTGGAATCCGCCGCCCCCGCCGCTGTACGTTCCCGTGGAGTTGGTGATACTGTTGTTGACACTAGATAAGAGCGCGATGCCGGCGTAGGTCGAGGAGGAGGTTCCGGTAGCGTTGATGATCGTGTTGTTGGAACTCGAGTCCAGCACGATGCCGGCGTAGGTCGAGGCGCCTTTTCCAGTACAGTTGATGATTGTGTCGTAGGAACTCGCGTAGAGGTAGATGGTTCCGTTGGAGTCGATGATGTTGCTGTTGTTGGAGCCGAAGAAGTATATGCCGGAGTTTGACCCGGAGCTTTCTTTGGAGTTGGTGATGCTGTTGTAGTTGGAGTCGAGGACATATATGCCGTAGCCCGAGCTTGAGTTTGCGATGGAGTTGGTGATTGCGTTGCCGGAGCCTGATACGAGGTAGATGCCGTATCCTGAATTATAGGTCGTGCTCACGTTTGTGCCGGCTATCGTCCCGTTGGATGCGGAGCTGAAATTTATGCCGCTTGAGAAGTTGCTTATGATGCAGTACGTGATGGTCGTGTTGAAGTTCGAGGTGTAGACCCCGTATGTTCCGGTCGCGTTGTTTCCGGTCAGCGAGTTGCCCGCGCAGGAGATCGTCACGTTGTCCGCGGTCACATTGATGCAGGTTACGGTTGAAGTCTGCGGCCCGGTTACGTTGTACACCGTATTGGGCGAATCGGCCGTACAGCCGCAGGCCAGGTTTGCGCTGTTGCATGACGCCGCGAAGCTGATGCCGCAGAACATGAGAGATACGATGATTCCGGTCAAGAGCGCTCTGGGGGATAGGAACCAGATAAGGACTCCCATGGCAACCAGGCAGGATATCGCAAGCGCACCAGCGGCGCCGAGCGGCATATTGTTTGCATAGGATATCCGCGTGCTCCCGGTTTGAGATGGCTGGGTATGGATTAGAATCACGCAGAGAAGTAACGATACGACCAAAGCTAATAGCATCGCTGCGAGCGCACTACCTGCACGTTTGTGCATGAGGATATTACATAGGTCGATTTAAAAGGATTATTTACCCGGGCCGCTATGGCTTCAACGGCTGCTTCTTTTTGTTCTTGCCGTTGCGCCATTTCCGGTATGCCAGGTATGCCAGGATCATGGCGATGATCAGCGGGAGCACCCAACAGTAGTTCGTCGGCTGCTGGACCAAGGCCGGCGTCGGGACCTGGGCGGCCGGCGGAGGCAGCGCGACCGCGATTATGTGCGTCTTCACAGAGGAGCCCGCCAGGAGGAGGTTGACCGTGTAATTGCCGTGGAACGAGAACGGGAGCAGGGCATCGCCGTTCGCATCAGTGGTGGTCTGGAACGAGGCGCCGTCGGGCAGGATTATCTGGAGCGTGGCGTTCACGAACGCCTGCCCGCCCACCGTGGCATGGACCTTGCCCTGCCCTCCGACCAAGCCTTCTTTGTCTCCTGTCAGGTCGACGGGCTCGCATGTGTGCACGATGCATATGTTAGACGGCGCGCAATCGGCATCCTGGCAGCATTGGTATGAGGACCAGGCGTGGTTGGCTGCGAAGCCGCACACCCCGGTTACGGGTTGGCAGGCTCCTATGCTCAGGTTGCAGAAATCGACCAGCGGGCACTGGTCGTCCGAGGTGCAGCCCGAGCTCGGCACTGGCGGGGGCACGGGCGGGGGCGCTATCGCGCAGGTTGTGAACGTGAACGTGGCGCTTCCCGGCAGATAGCCGTTCTGCGAGCCGTCTGCCTCGTAGGTCCCGCTAGCCGAGAGCTGGAATGTCGCCGTGCCGTCGTTTCCTGTGGTCTGCTGGTCGACCAGCCCCTCGTACGGGCTGGTGAGCAGGAGCCGTATCTTGGTGCCCGGTCCGCTGTATGCGGTCACGGTCACCTGGTTGGCCGGGCAGGGTGCCCGGGTCAAGGAAAGCGACAATGGGACCTCGTTGGATGGGACGTACGGGGATGGCGGGATCGGAGCAGGGGTTGAAGGGGACGAAGGCGCAGCCCCGCCCAGGATGCCGAATACGCTCCCGAAACCGGTTATGTTGGCGAATACGTATGTGGAATAGGTATCCAAACCGGACGATGACGAGAAGTCCGAGGGGATCACATCCCATCCGCTGCTGTCGTATTTCCCTATGAATAGCGTGCTCTCGTTCAGGGACGCGACGTCTGATAGCAGGTAGCTGAAGTTGAGGAAGAGGTAGGAGTCCGGCGAGTTGGCGGTGGATTGCACGAACCTGTTGATGTCGCTCAGGCCCGTCGGATCCGGCGCGCTGGTGGCGGAGCTGTTGGTGCCGTTCTCGAAGAGTTTTATCTCGAAGGTGTTGTTCCCGAAAGTGTCGGAGCCGTCGTATTCCGCATTGTGGTCGTAGGAAATGATGTACACACGATTCGGTGCGGTGCCCGCCACGCCGTAGGTGATGTTGCTGACCACGCCGTCTGAGACAAGATCGGTCCATAGCCCGGCGACCAGGTAGTCAGAACCCTGGGTTATGCCCTGCGAGCTCATGGTGGCCTGGCCGCAGCATGAAGGATCGGATGAAGCGACGGTCTCGTTGCTCAGGTAGATGAAGCCGTTGGTGCTTATCACGATGTGGTCGTTCTGCCTTCCGAAAAGCGTCACGTTGAATGGGAGCAAGATGTCGTCGCTGAGAGCATCGTCGCCGGACATGGTCTGCGGACTTGAGATGTCCGATACCGGCGTGATGTCAGTCGGGATTGTGGCTGCCACTGCACCTCCAGCGGGTGTCTGTGTGTAAGCCACGGAGCCGTTATAATCGTTAGAGATCGGGCCGAACGAGGTGATGTCGTTGGAGCCTGCCGGGCCGTCCGATATGCCCGTGACCTTCTCATTGCTTCCGTCGCTCGAGTAGATGTGGACCTCGACGCTCGGCGAGCCTCCGCTGTATCCTTGCGGGTGCGCGGAATCGTTGATATTGATGTCCTTGGAGTCGAACGACACGATGTCATGGCCAAGCGTGAGGTTTTCAGCGACGTTGCCTTGAGAACCGGAATTCGAGGAGAATGCCCAGTTGGCGTTGCCCGATGCATTGCAGCCGCTGAAGACATTGTTTTGGGAGGAGCCCAGATAGAAACCGTATATGGATTCCGTGGCGGTATCGTTTGTCATGTTGCTGGAGGTGACATCATCGAACTCATAAGCGTACTGGTTGTTGCCGGATGCGGAGCTGCCAATGATGCTGTTCGAGTCTGAAAACCACATGAGGAATCCGGGGTTGCTGTTGTTATCTGCGGAGTCGTTCAGGTACGTGCCGTTGTTGCTCTGTCCTATATCGAAGCCGAAGTAGTTGTAAGACGAGGATGTGTTGTTGATGGTGGCGTTATCGTTATAGTATATCAGGAAACCGTCATTGTAAAGCGTGTCGGAGCCGTTGACTACGCTGTTGGTGACATTGGAGCCTGTTGCACCGCAAAGCTCGATCTCAGCGGCGTCCAGGCTGTCCCAAGAGACCGGGTCGCTGAAGTAGTAGATGGGACGGTATGCCGAGCCGGTCGTGTTGGTGATGTTGTTCTGGCATCCATCCGGGCTGGCATACGGGTAAAAAGGATCGACATAGAGGTCCAGATAGCCGTTCTCCATGGCGCTGTTATTGGACAGGACGTTCTGGTTCGACGCATATAACACGATGCCGAAGTAACGGTTGTTGTTGGCGCTATCGTTGTCCATGGTGGTCTGGTTCGACGCATAGAGCTCAATACCCAAATAACTGCTGTTGTCGGCGCTATCGTTGTACAAGGTGTTGTTGTTGCTCATGTCTAAGAAGATGCCTTCGCTGGAGTCGTTGTCGGCGCTATTGTCGTATATGTTATTGTTGTTGCTGTCTAGCAGGTCAATGCCGAAGAAACTATTGTCGACGTTATTGCTGTATATAGCGTTATTGTCCGTGGCGTCAGTGTTCGATCCATCAACGAGGTAGATACCCGAGCCGTAGTTGTTGTTGGCGCTGTTGTTGTAGATGTTATTCCAGCTCGATTGTTCGATGTTGAACCCATCCCCCCAACTGCTGTTGTCGGCGATATTGTTATACAGGTTATTGTTGTTCGAATACCAGAGGGAGATGCCGCTCCAATTGCTCTCGGCGATATTGTTAAACAGGATATTGTTGTTCGATGAGCCGAAGATGATGCCGTCCTCGCTGTTGTTGTTTGCGCTGCTGTTGGACAGGGTATTGTTGTTCGATGATTGGAGATAGATGCCCCATTGGCCGTTGTTGTTTGCGCTGCTGTTGGACAGTGTATTGTTGTTCGATGATTGGAGATAGATGCCCCATTGGCCGTTGTTGTTTGCGCTGCTGTTGGACAGTGTATTGTTGTTCGATGATTGGAGATAGATGCCCCATTGGCCGTTGTTGTTTGCGCTGCTGTTGGACAGTGTATTGTTGTTCGAATAAAGTATGTAGAAGCCATCGTTACCGTTGTTGTCGGCGCTGATGTTGGATACGGTGTTGTTGTCCGAGGAACTGATCGCGATGCCATAGTTGTAGTTGTTGTCGGCGCTGTTGTTGAATATGGAGTTGTTGGTTGAATTAGAGGTAACTAGAATGCCGATGCTACCTTCGTTGTCGGCGCTATTGTTGTACACGGTATTGTTGTCCGCTGAAACGAGGCTGATGCCTAAAGCTGCGTTGTTGTCGGCGATGTTGTTGGATAGCGTATTGCCGCTCGGTGGTGGATAATACGCGGGTGCTTCATACATGCCGATGCCGCAGTAGCCGTTGCCCTCGGCGTCATTGTTGAACAGGGTATTGTTGGTAGAAGACGCGACCGCGATGCCGTAATAGCGGTTGTTGTCGGCGCTATTGTTATACACGGTGACATTGTTCGACATACAATTAACGTAGATGCCGCTATTGGGGCCGTTGCCGGCGACGTTGTTGGACACGTTAATATCGTATCCCGATATCTCGATGCCGTAGTAGTCGTTGCTTAACCTATTGTTATATATGCTGGTGTTGGAGCTCGCAATGTTGAAGAGGCTGGTGCCGTATGCCCCATCGCCGAAGTAGATGCCGTGGCCGTATGTCATACAGCTGTAGGGGAACGTATAAGGACTGGTGCTGTTTTCGATGATATTGTCATATATGACGTCATTATTGCCCGCCATAGTGATGCCCCCTGCATTGTTGTTGTTGAAGGTATTGTTATACACGGTGGTGTTGTCGGACGCCCCAAATAAGCCCACAGACGTGTTGCTGACGCTATTGAAAGACAGGTTGTTGTTGTTGCAGGTCTGCTCACCAAGGTCGATGCCGGCCCCGAATGCGTTAGTGATACTATTGTTATACAAGGCGTTGTTGCTGGAAGCGGTAAGCGTGATGGCGCCGCTGTTCACGTTGTAGATATTATTGTCATAGAATACGGACTGGTTCACCGAATTGAGGCTGATGCCGCCATAGCTTGCGTTGTAGACGCTATTGTTATAAACGGCTATCTGAGTCGCTGCGTAGACGGCGAAACCCAGCACGCCCACGTCGAAACCGTCGGGGGTGAAATAAATCGGGCCGTTGTAGGCGGTATTGTTGTATGCGGTGTTCTGGGACCCGCTCAGCGCGAACGCCAGCTCGAGGGAGTGGGCGGTATTGTTGTACATGGTGTTGTTATTGCTCGATGGATCGACCCGGATGCCAGCTCCAGCGTCGTAGTAGAAGACATTGTTATACATGGTGTTCTGGCTCGAATTGACGAGCCAGATGCCATTGCAAACCGCGGCGTACGCGCCGTAATCGTCGGCGTAGTCTCTAAAGGCGAGATTGCCGTACAAGGTATTGTTGTTGGATGAATCGAGCACGATGCCGGATTGAGTGTTGTAGGAAGCGGTATCGTTGCACAGGACATTGTTGTTCGAATTCTCGACCATGATGCCGTGGCCGTTGCTGAGGCTGGGGTCGTTGGTTTCGTTATTGTTGCACAGGGTATTGTTGTTCGATGACTGAACCCAGATGCCATACAGGTAGCTGAGTCCGATGGTGTTGTTCAGGATAGAGGAATTGGTCGAGTTGTATTCGATTATGGGGTTGGTATAATTGGAGATGATGCAGTTCTTCACCGTGACGTTATCGGTCATTGCAAAGATGATGCCGGTCGCGGGCCAAGCGGTACCAATGATGCTATGCCCCGCGCAGTCGAATGTGACATTGGACGAGGTGATCCTGACGCAGGTCTGGAAGGCATATCCTACGGGCGTGTAGGTCGGCTGGCCGGTGAAGTTCATCCCCATCACGTAGGTGCCGGGCTTGGATATGGTCGGGCAGTTGGTGTATAGGGTGCTATACACCTGGCTCGCATTGAAAATGCCGAAGATGCTATACGCAGTGGATGGAGGGGGTAGAGTGGATATGTTCGCGAACACGTACTTGTCGGAAGTGTCGACTCCGTATGGGGACGCGAAGTCCGCGGGGTTCGTTATCCATACGGGGTTGAGTATCGACAGGTTGTATTCCAGCATGAAGAGCGTGTTCTCGTTCAGGGAGACGACGTCTGCAGGCGTGTAGCTGAGGTTGAGGAAGATGAATGAGTCAAACGAGTTGGAAGCGACTTCCACGAACCTGTTTATGTCGCTCAGGCCGGGCGGGTCCGATTGCGGGGGGTGGGGGGAGTCCTGGATGCTGACGTCCTTTGAGGTGAATGATACGGTGTTATTGCCCACCGTGAGGTTCTCGACGACGACGCCCATGGCGCTGAATTGCGAATCGAAAGCCCAGGCGCCGTTGTTGACAACGCTATTGTTGGAGATGGTACTGTTGCTCGATGTGCCGATGCCGATGCCCGCATAGCCGTTGTTGTTGGCGATATTGTTGTATAAAGCAGTGTTGTTCGATGTATCGAAGACGATGCCGTAGTTGGAATTGTTGCTGGCGGTATTGTTGGACAGGGTATTGTTATACATGTTGGCGCTGTGCGATGAGAAAGCGATGCCATCGTAGTTGTTGCCGGCACTGTTGTTGGATACGACGTTGTTAGACGAATTAAAGAAGATGCCATAAAAAGTATTGTTATTGGCGATATTGTTTGACAGAGTGGCGTTGTTCGATGAGTCCAGGTAGATGCCGGTATTGTTGTCGTTATTGGCGACATTGTCCAGGATATTGGAATTGTTTGAACTGTAGTAATAGATGCCATAATTATAGTTGAAGACGTTGCAGTTCTGCACAGTGACGTTAGTGACCGGGCCTGCGACAAGGATGCCGAATGTCTGGCCGGCGCTGTTGTTAGTGATGCTATGGCCCGCGCAGTCGAACACCACGTTGGACGAGTTTATCCTTACACAGGAAGCGCCGGTGAGCGGTGATGCGCTGTTCGGCGCGCCGGTATAGTTTATCGTCGTCATCGTGTAGGTGCCGGGCAGGGTTATGTTCGGGCAATTGAGAGTAGGATCATTGTCCATTACGCCATAGCCCGCCCCGGACACCGCGTATCCGCTGCTCTGGACGGACTGGCCTGTTGTGCCGTTTCCGGACAGCGTACCGTTATCGCTTATGGATTGGTTATCAGGGGTTCCGTTCTGGACTGACTGGTCCTGGGTCCCGTTGTCCGTGGGTATGATACCCGGAGGCGTTTGGAGCGCGGTTCCGTTTTGGATGTTCAAAGAACCGTTTTCGGCGAGCGTGCCGTTATCGCCCATGGACTCCGCGGTCGCATTGAACGCGCCCCCGTTCTGGTCGGACTGCGCATGGCTCACGGTCATGTATGCCAGCAGCGATACGACCAGGACCAGCAATGTCGCCGCGAACAGTGTACTTCCCCTAGGGCGCCGCATACTTAATTTACGCGGCTAGAATTTAAAAAGAATCTTGTTTGAGGGCGCTTCGCTTTTTCTCGTCTTCCCATGGCTTCTTGACGAGCTGGTCCGGCTCCTCGCGCTTGAACCCGTCCTCTTCGTCCCGGGCTCCTGTTTTCCCGGCTGGGGACGCTATGCCTTTTGCGCCGGCTTCCTCTTGTTCTTGCCGTTGCGCCATTTCCGGTATGCCAGGTATGCCAGGATCATGGCGATGATCAGCGGGAGCACCCAGCAGTAGTTCGGCGGCTGCTCGACCAAGGCCGGCGCCGGGGGCTGGGCGGCCGGCGGAGGCAGCGCGACCGCGATTATGTGGCTCTTCACAGAAGAGCCCGCCAGGAGGAGGTTGACCGTGTAATTGCCGTGGAACGCGAACGGAAGGACGGCATCGCCGTTCGCATCCGTGGTGGTCTGGAACGAGGGCCCGCCAGGCAGGATTATCTCGAGCGTGGCGTTCACGAACGCCTGCCCGCCCACCGTGGCATGGACCTTGCCCTGCCCTCCCACCAGGCCTTCTTTGTCGCCTGTCAGGTCGACGGGCTCGCATGCGTGCGCTATGCACACGTTGGCAGTCGGGCAGTCGGAATCCTGGCAGCAGCGGTATGAGGACCAGGCGTGGTTGGCTGCGAAGCCGCACACCCCGGTTACGGGTTGGCAGGCTCCTATGCTCAGGTTGCAGAAATCGACCAGCGGGCACTGGTCGTCCGAGGTGCAGCCCGAGCTCGTAACTGGCGGGGGCACGGGCGGGGGCGCTATCGCGCAGGTGGTGAACGTGAATGTTTCGCTTCCCGGCAGATAGCCGTTCTGCGATGCGTCTGCCTCGTAGGTCCCGCTCGCCGAGAGCTGGAATGTCGCCGTCCCGTCGCTTCCGGCGATCTGTTGGTCTACGAGCCCCTCGTACGGGCTGGTGAGCAGGAGCCGTATCTTGGTGCCCGGTCCGCTGTATGCGGTCACGGTGACCTGGTTGGCCGGGCACGGCGCCCGGGTCAAGGAAAGCGACAATGGAATCTCGACGGGCGGGGGTGACGAGGGGGTGTAGACCGGTGGCGGAGCCTGGGGCGTAGTCGGAGTCCCGCCGAGGATGCCGAATGTGCTCCCGAAATCGATTATGTTCGCGAACACGTATCCGTCGCTCGTGTCCACCCCGTACGGTGAGGAGAAGTCCGACGAGTTCACGTCCCATCCGGCGGCGTCGTATCTCGCCATGAAGAGCGTGCTCGCGTTCAAAGATGCGACGTCTGCCGGCGTATAGCTCAGGTTTAGGAAGAGGAAGGAGTCCGGGGAGTTGGAGGTCGATTGCACGAACCTGTTGATGTCGTACAGGCCGGACGGGTCCGGCGCATTGGTGGCGATAGAGGTCTCGCTGCCGTTCTCGAAGAGCTTTATCTCGAATGTGTCGTTCCCGGACGTGTCGACGCCGTCGTATTCCGCATTGTGGTCGTAGGAGATGACGTACACGCGGTTCGGCGCCGTGCCCGCCACGCCGTAGGTGATGTTGCTGACCACGCCGTCTGAGACAAGATCGCCCCATACCCCGGCGACCAGGAAGTCCGAACCCTGGGTTATGGTCTGCGAGTCCATGCGGGCCTGGCCGCAGCATGAAGAATCGGATGAAGCGATGATGTCGTTGCTCAAGTAGACGAAGCCGTTGGTGCTTATCGCGATGTGGTCGTTCTGCCTCCCGAAAAGCGTGACGTTGAACGGGAGCGTTATGTCGCTGCTGAGAGCGTCGTCGCCGTACATCGTCTGCGGGGACGATATGTCCGATACCGGCGTGATGTCCGTGGGGACGCTGGCGACTGTCGCGCCCGCGTCTGGTGTCGGTGTGTATGCTATGGAGCCGTTGTACGCGTTGGAGGTCGGGCCGAAGGAGGTTATGTCACGGGAGCCTGAGGGGCCGTCTGATATACCTGTGACTTTGTCATTGATCGCTTCGGTCGAGAGTATGTCCACCTCGACGCTAGGCGAACCGCCGATGTATCCTTGCGGCGGCCCGGACTGCTGGACGTTCACGTCCTCCGAATCGAATGAGACCATGTCATTGCCGAGCGTGAGGTTGTCCACGATGTTGCCCGTGGAACCCGAGTACGAGGAGAACGCCCAGACGGAGTTGTCGGACGCGTTGAAGCCGCTGAAGTTATTGCCCTCTGCAGAATAGAGATAGATGCCAATCGGGTTGCCGGATGCTGAGCTGCCGTTGATGCTGTTCGGGCCCGATGATTCCATGTCGAAGCCATGATACGCGTTGTCGTCTGCGGTGCAGTTGGAGAGGCTGGAGGCGGAGAGCGCGTCCGCATAGAAACCCTGGTAGCCATTTGCGATGGCTGAGTCGTTGGAGTACACGCCGTTGTCGTCGTATAGCATCCCGAAGCCGAGTGCGTTGTAGGACGAGGCCGTATTGTTGATGGCGGAATTGTCCGTGTAGTACTCCAGGAAACCGTCGTTGTAGAGCGTGTCCGAGCCGTTGACCACGCTGTTCGTGACATTGGAGCCGTCCGCGCCGCAGAGCTCGATCTCGGCCGCGTCCAGGCTGTCCCAGGAGACGGAGCCGTTGGAGTAGTATATCGGGCGGGATGCGGAGCCGACCGTATCCGCGATGTCGTTCTGGCAGTCGCTCGATGAGAGCGGGTACACATAAAGGTCGAAGTAGTTGTTTTCCATGGCGCTGTTGTTGTACAATGCGTTCTGGCTCGACGAATAGAGCATGATGCCGTTCCAGGTGCTGTTGTCGGCGACGTTGCCGGACAGGTTGTTCTGGTCCGAGTATTGGAGGTAGATGCCGCCATAGTCGTAATCTGCGCTATTGCCGGAGATGGCGTTCTGGTCCGATGAGTAGAGGGAGATGCCGTAATTGCCGGAATAGTTGTCGGCGCTGTTGTTGGCCACGTTGTTCTGGTTCGAGGAATCGAGGATTATGCCGGAATATCCGTTGTCGGCGTCGTTGTCCACGATGCTGTTCTGGTTCGATGACTCGAGATCGACGCCGCCGCCGCTATTGTTCACGATGCTGTTGTTGGATACGCTGTTCTGGTTCGAGCTGGTAAGGTAGATGTCAGGGAAATAGTCCATGCTGGCGATGGTATTGTTATAAACGGAGTTCTGGTTCGATTGGTCGATATAGACGCCTTCCAGGATGCCGTCGATGCTGTTGTCGTGCAGGGCATTGTGGTTGGACGAGTAATAGACGTAGATTGGGCTGTTCGTGTAGTAGAAGCTGCTGTTGTATAGAGCATTGTTGCTCGATGAATAGAGATGGACGCCCGAAAAGCTGTAGTTGAAGCTGTCGTTGCATATGACATTGTTGTTCGATGAAGCGAGGGATACGCAGGTGCCGCTGCTGTTGTCGAAGCTGCTGTTCGCGAATGTGTTGCTGTTGCTCGATGAGACGAGGGCACCGTAAGTGCTGTTACCGAAGCTGATGTTCGAGAAGGTGTTGTTGTTGCTCGATGATACGAGGTAAGAGTCGTAAGTGCTGTTCTCGATGCTGATGTTTGTCATGGTATTGTTGCTCGATGAGGAGAGGTAAATGCCGTAGGTGTTGTCATCTAGGATGAGGTTCGAGAGCGTGTTGTTGGCGCTGTAGGCGGAGCCGGGGTACCAGTAAACGGAAGTGAAATAGACGCCGTAGGTGTTGTTGTCGATGACGCTGTCGGAGACATAATTGTTGTTCGAAGGGGCGAAGTAGATGCCGTACTGGTTGTTGCTGATGTTATTGCCGGAGAGGTTATTGTAGTTGCCGAAAAGCAGGTAGTAACCTGCAAAGATGCCATAGTGGTCGCCGCTGATGTTATTGCCATAGACGGATTCGCCTGTCTGGGCGTAGAGGTAGATACCGCTGTTGGTGTCGTTATCGACGGTGTTTCGACAGACTGTGCCGCCGCTTGCTGAAACGATCGAGATGCCATAGGCGTTGTCGCTGGCATTGTTATCATGCACGTAAACGTTATTGCCGGCATAGGCAAATACGTAGATGCCGTAACTGTTGTTGGTGGCGCTATTGTTATAGACAGCGCTGTTTGGCGTAGAAATGTATATCCCGTAGGTGTTGTTGTAGGCGATGTTATTATCGATGGTCGCATTCTCGTAGCCGTACTCCCCAATCGAGAGTATGCCGCTTAGGCTGTTGCTCACGACGTTGTTATAGATGCTGACGTTGTCCGAGTAATAAGAGTAGATGCTGTAATTGTTGGTGTTGCTCACACTATTATTATAGACGGCAACATTGGGCGCCGGTCCATTGTAGACGCCCACTTGGATGCCCATGTCGAAGGAGTTGTTGACATTGTTGCTGTAGATGCTGGCGTTAGTCCCGCTAACGAGGATGCCGTTGGGGGCGCAGCCATCGACAGTGTTGTTATAGATCTGAACGTAGAGTAGGCCGTCGGAATAAGACTCGCTAGAAGCGGTTATGCCGTTGTTGGTATTGTAAGGACCCTGATTTCCGTCGTTAATGACGACATTGCTGTAGATGCTGCTCTTGTTTCCTATGAAATCGATTCCGTGGTCGCTCTGGTTAACTACGATATTGTCATAGATGCTGCTATTGGAGCCTTGAAGGACGATGCCGTCATAGGAGTTGTTATAGACGTTATTGCCATAGACGCTGTTTCCAGACCCGGGCCCGAAGAACATGCCTCCGTAGTTCCCGTATATGTTATTGTTGGCAATGGTGTTGTTATTGGTAGTCGTGCTGAACCCGCCTCCGTAAATGCCGTAGTAGGTGCCGCCAGTGATGTTATTGCCCGTGATTGTGTTGTAGTTGTTGCCGTTGGCGCTGTTCGGAATATAAAAATCAATGCCGATGTCGCATTTGCTTAATATGTTGCCGGAGATAGTAGAGTTAGTCACGTTGTCCAGTTCGATGCCCCTGGGACTGTTGGTGGTAAGGTTAGCGACAGTATTGTTTGCTATAATCAAATTGCTTGAACCGTATAGATAAATGCCTACCTGGTAGGTGGTAGGCGCGGCAGGAGGGCCGGAGATTATGCAGTTCGTCAAAGTAACGTTAGTAGAAGTCTGGATAAAAATGCCGTCTGCGGGATATATGCCGGTGTTCTGGATGGTGTTGTTCGCGCAGTCCAAGGCAACATTGTTTGAAATGATTTTGACGCATGCGTAAGTAAAAATTATCGGTACGGCGTTCGGCGCGCCGATGGAGCTTATGTTCAGCACGTAGGAGCCTGGCAGGGTTATCACAGGGCAGTTGGTGTTCAGCACGATGGGACCTGGTGGGCCGCCGAGAGGGCTTTCTGCGGATGTTTGCGATGCGGTCCCGTTTTGCTGGCTCGCGGACTCGCCTTGGACGGATTGGTTCGAGGAGTCATTTGCAACAAGCGTGCCGTTATCGCCCGCGGACTGGTTATCCGGGGTCGCATTGAACGCGCTCCCGTTCTGGTCGGACTGGGCATGGCTCACTGTCATGTATGTGAACAATGATATAGTCAATACCAACAATAATACCGAAAATACTACATTCCCCCTTGGCCGCATACGCAATTTACGCGGCTAGCATTTAAAAAGAATTCCTTTTGCGTATGCCGATTTACCGAAGATAATGCGATTGTTTCACCGAGGTGGTGGTTTTCCTCCGCTCCGCCACGCGTCGGGCTCACTTCTTCTCGTCTTCCCACAGTTTCTTGACTAGCTGGCGCAGCTCCTCGCGCTTGCGCTTGAACTCGTCCTCCTCGTCCCGCGTGAGCGCTATCTCCTGGGTGAGCTCGCTTGTCTTCTCGGCAGGGGCCGCGGCTGCCCCTCCGCCGGCCCGCAGCTCCAGCACGCCGGCCTGCCTGGAGAGCAGGGCGAGCTTCTTGTTAAGGTTCTCGGAGGTCTTGGACAGCGATTCGATGCTGTTTTTCACGCTTTCGAGCATCTGCCGCTTCTTCTCGATCTCGGCGGCTATTTTCATGACTTCCTCGACCTTCTCGTTGTCCATGTGCTCGGACGCCTTCTCGGCCTGGGCCTCTATGTCCCGGGTGACGGCGCTGACATCCGACTTCATCTTCCTGAGCTCGGCGTCGAGCCCCTCCATCTCGCGCCTGTTGCGCTCGAGGGATGGCATCACCTTCTCGCGTATGGACTGGTATGTGAGGAACGTCTCCTTCTCCTCGGACAGCGCGGTGGAGAGCTCCTGGAGCTGCGCCGAGAGCTCGTCCATCCGCTCGGCCATCCGGTTGCCCAGGTCCTCGAATTCGGCTCCAACGGTCCCGGCGCCTCCGGCCACGTCGAGCAGCTTCTTCAGCGCCTTCGTGCGCTCGTCTATGCTTTTCTCCGACTTCTGCACCTTCTCCAGCTCCTGGACCAGGCCCTTCTGCGCCGGGAAGCGGTCCAGTATCTCTTTCGCCACGTTCATGGAATCCGAGAAATGCTCCATGGTCTCCTTGTCCCTCTCGAGCCTGTCCGCGAGCTTCGTGCTCTTGGCCTTGAGCTCCTCGGCCTGGCCTGAGAGCGTGGAGATGTCCTGTTTCATGGAGGCGATCTTCTTGTCGTAGTCCTTCATGGACTCCCCGATGACCTTGAGCACGTCCTTGCCCTCCTGCAGCCCGGTGAGGTCCTGCCTCATGCGTGCGGACCGCTCCTTCGTGTCCTTGAATTCGGACATCAGCTCGTCGAGCTTGTCGCGGATGTCATCCATCCTGGGCATCTCGATCTCCTGGGGCCCTGTTTTCGCATAGCGGTCGGCCTTCAGTTTCAGGGACGAGAGGTCCTTCCTCATGCCCGCTAGCTCGGCCGAGAGCGCGTCCAGCCGATCGACGGTCTTCTTGGTCGGCCCCTTCTCCATGGTCTTGCCGATGCCCTCAATCTCGCGGCGCGAATCGTCGAGCTCCTTTGTGACGGAATCCAGCCGGGTCACCGCGTCGTCAAGCTTCTCCAGGTACTCGTCCAGCCTCGCCGTGCCTCCTGCCTTGGCCTTGTCAACGCCCTCGAGCTTCTTCTCCAGCTCGCTGAGCCTGGGGGAGAGCTTCGCGTAGAGCTCGTTGAAGGAATTGTTCAGCTCGTCCAGCCCCTGCGCCTGGGGCTGGGCCTCTTTCTTCAGCGCGGCGATCTCTTCCTGGACATCGGTGCGCTTCTTGTAGAACTCCTCCTTCTCCGCGGCGACCTGCTGCTCGGTCGGGGCTACCCACACCAGGTATATCTTTGTGAGCCGGTACTCTATCCTGATTATGCCTTCCTCCTCGAGCGCCGCGCCCCAGTCCTCGATCGTGGTCTCTGGTATGTTCAGGACCGCTGCGGCTTCGGTGAGCTCGATGCGCCCCTTGTCCTTGACGAGCCGGACCAGGGCGTCGACTCCGGTTGTGATAAGCAGTTCATCGAACTCGACCATGGGCACAAATAACCCGAGTAGCTTTATTAATATTATGCCGAATGGTTATTGGTATTGGTAAGTCACAATCGAATGTCCGCCACTGTGATCGCATGGCAAGCTCAGATTACAAGATAGAGAAGCTGGAGAAGGGCCCGCTCCAGCGCTTCAAGAACCAGAACCTGCTCCTCAAGAAATTCGGAGAGGTCGGCCTCCAGGTATACAAGGTCATAACCGGCAAGAGGACCGCTGCCGAACTGCGCAAGGACCTGGACATGGAGGACGCGAAGTTCAATGCCATACTCAAATACATGGAAGAAGCCGGGATGGTGAAGCTCGTCCCGCTCGGGGCGGAGGCCGGAGAGGAGGCGGCCCCTGAGGAAGCTCCTGAGGAGGAGGCGCCCAGTAAGCAGAAGGAGGAGCTCGCCCCGGAAGAGGAGATAGCGCCGGAGGAGGAAGTTGAGGAAGCTCCGGCCAGGAAGAAGAAGCCTGCTCCCGAGGAGGAAGAGATCGCTCCCGAGATACAGCCGGAAGAGGAAGCCGAAGAAGCGCCGAAAAAGAAACCTGCTGTTGAAGAGGAGGAGATAGTCCCTGAGGAGATACAGCCCGAGGAAGTCCCTGAGGAAGCTCCGGCCAGGAAGAAGAAGCCTGCTCCCGAGGAGGAAGAGATCGCTCCCGAGATACAGCCGGAAGAGGAGGAAGCTCCGAAGAGGAAGCCGGCTGCGGAGGAGGCTCCGGAAGAAGCGCCTGCAGAGGAGGAGGGCGAGAAGGAGCTCGCTCCGGAAGAGATATCGTTCGGAGGGGAGGAGGCGCCTGAGAAAGCCGAGGAGGGCGAGGAGGAGAGCCCGGTCGAGAAGATAATACGCGACAAGTACGGCGACATCGGCGTACAGGTGTACACGCTCATAGACGGCCAACGGACAGCGGAGGAGATAATGGACGAGACGGGCCTGAGCGAGGCGAAGCTCGTGGAGATCCTGGATTTCCTGGACGAGCAGGGCATAATCAAGCTCGAGTACCCGAAGGGGAAGCCCGAGGCGACCCCGGTTGCGGAGAAGACGAAGGAGGCCACCGAGGAGTTCGCGCCCATGATAGAGGGCGAGGAGGAGACGGAGAAGACTGCGGTGAAGGACACCTCGCCCGTCCTGCTCCCTGCCAAGTCCCAGGTGGCCATAACTAAATCCGTGCAGATGCGCGCCAAGACCATGCTGCGTTACGGGGACGCGGGGGACAAGATGCTCTCGGCCATAGACGGCAAGAAGGACGTCATAGACGTCGCGCTCCAGCTCAACCTGCCCCTGCCCAAGGTCATGGAGATGCTGAACTTCGCCAGGGACGAGGGGGGCATCAGCATCGTCCCGGTGGACAGGGCCGAGGTCCGCAAGAAGTACGGCGAGGACGGCTTCAGCATCTACAAGCGGTACGGCAAGGAGGGGCTCATGCTCTACGAGCTCATCGGAAAGGAGCTAACGATAAAGGAGATGGCCGAGCGCGTGACCACGGACAAGGCCAAAGTCGTGGACATGTTCCTGTTCATATACGAGGTGCTCGGCATAGAGATGCCCATAAACAAGGAGACGCTGATGAAGCAGCTGGGGCTCTGAGTCCTGATTTTTCTAAACCTGAAATAAGCTCCCGGGACGCCGGGGCATCATTTGTGGTGTTGCCTCTCCTCGAGGGCCGCTGTCATCAGCGTTCTTATCGCAATGTCATCGGTATGGCTCTGCACGTATTCCAGGTTCTCGGTGCGCCTTTCCTGTTTCTCGAGTATCTTGGCCGCGCGGCGCCTTGCGTCAATGCTGCAGGTTGATTTTGCGGCGATATATGTGAGCGTGTTCAGATGCTGTTCGTTCTCCAGCCTCTCCATGTTGTGCTCCAAGGATGTGTCCACCGCAGATGCTATGCGCGGCTCGGCATTCTTGGCCAGGAATAACAGTGTTGGCAGGTCGAAATCCCATATGGCGGTCGTGAGGTTGCTTTCAAGCGCCCTTTTTGCGCCTTCGTGCCCTCTTCGCACTGCCAGCTGAACGAGCATGGCCCTTGCTTCGTCCCGCTCGCCCGGGTCACGCCTCCCGAGACCTTTTATGGACTCGCCCACAAGGATGGACATTGCATCGACTGGCGCTTGCGTGGACGGGGTTCTGGGTTGTCTGGACCTGGCATCGGGCCGGTCCTGGCCCCCGATGCTTTGCGGGAATGCGCCCACGCGACGCAGCGCTTTTCTGATCCTGGACGCTACGTCAAGTAATCTGTCCGTCCTGCGCCTCCGCTGTGTAGGTGCCGCACTCAGTACTGCGAAATGCGCTAATTGATTCATCTGTTCGCCTTTAGTACTTTAAACAATAAAAATTTTTAAATCTGTCGGAATGTGGGCTCTCCCGGTTTGGAAGCCCCGGAGCGCGGCTAATTCCTTATCCTTGAGAGGGATATCGCCTCGAGCCGCAGCGGATCGCCGCGCCTTTGGAGCGGTTTCCTGACCTCTTCCGCATCGAGCGCTTCCAGGATTTTTCGTTTGCCCTCCCCGAACGACACTACGAGCAGCTCGCCGCCCTTTGGGGCGCTTTTGGCGATTGCGCTCTTTATGTCCGTCTTGCCCGTGAGCCAGAGCAGGAACTCGTACTTGAATCGGTTGGCGATGCACGCCTTCCTTCCAGAGCACCTCCGCGCCAGATGCTGCGCGAGCTCAAGCTCCTCTATGGATTGCGCGCAGGATGGCGCGAGCGCCAATGCGCCCAGCGGGCCGGAGCGGGCGATGATATCGGCGGCGGGGAGCCTGCTCCGTGCGAATAGGGCCAGCATACATGCTTTAAAAACTGTCCCATTATAAAAACATTCTGCTATTTACGAGGTGCATATTTATGGAACAGTATCACAAGCCATCGAACAAGAAGGTGAGCTCCGGGACCGGAGGCAGGAGACGCGCGTTCAACGACAAGCGGCGCTGCCAAGTGGGCGGCGTGTTCACGGCGACCAAGGTCGGTAACGTGGACCTGTGCAGGACCAGAAGGACCAGGGGAGGGGACAGCTCGCTCAAGCTCAAGAAGGCGCTCACCATAAACGTCGTCACCAAGACCGGGTCGAAGAAGGGGAAGATCACGAAAGTGCTCGAGAGCCACAACCCGGAGCACGTGCGCATGAACATAATCACGAAGGGCACGGTCGTCGAGACCGACCTCGGCAAGGTGAAGGTCACCAACCGCGTGGGCCAGGACGGCATCGTGAACGGAGTGCTAATCTGATTTTTTCACTTTTCCTGGAAAAAAATTACTCGGGAGTTTGTGCGGCGGCTGAGCAGATAGACAGGACTATCGCACTCACTTCGCTTGGCTCGGGCATGCTGCCTTCCACGACCAAGTCCACTTTTTTGTCCCCGCTTTTGAGCCTGCGTCCGAACGTGAATTGACATTCAGAGCATCTGTCGCCAGGGCCCAGTTCCGGGCGTACGAGGCCGTTTATCTTTGCGACCAGCTCCTCCGCGTTTACGGCATCGACATTGGTCTGCCTGACGCCGCTGATACCCTCGGTCTCGACGCTCGCCACGAAGCGATGACCCCTGCCTGGTTGAAGCGTTCTTGTGGCATCTCGCCCGTTCATGGGCTCCTTAAACGCGCTTATGTGGACTCTCATCTCACCGCCTCAGCATTGTGTTTCTTATTTTATTATAATGGAGAAGGTTTTTAGTCCTGAGCATCAAATCTTTTCCCCGAAGCGCATTATCCGCCTCATTATGAGGAAGCCGTCGAACCACGCGAGCGGCAGCCACAGGGGCGGGCCGAGCATCGCGACCGCATAGTGCCAGTTGCCCGAGAGGATGTTGATAGTCTCCATGGCGGTGGCGAGCGCCCCTGCGCAGATTCCAGCCGCGAGCTCCTCTTTCTTCAGATACCCCATCAAGAAGAAGCCGACAGTGACGACCACGAATCCGAGCAGCGTGAGCAGCTCATTCGCGAAGACGAACCTGAGCAGCAACGTGCCCGCGAGAGCCGCGGTCAGCGCCTTCCAAGAGAAGCGCAGCCCCTCGGCCCCTGGAAACGCCTCGTCGAAAAGCAGGGCTGCCATGCCCCAGCCGACCGGAGCCCAGAGCGGGGCGGGAAGGTAGTGCGCATTGGAGTACGTCCATATGCCGAACGCCACCGCGATGTTCTCGCACGCGCCGCCCACAAGCGTGGCCAGGACGAAGCGCCTGACCTTCGCCCATCTCCCGTATGCGAGGTGTATGGCGCTGAATCCCAGCATCACCGCGAAGAGCAGCAGCTCGTTCCTGTAAAGCAGCGCCAGGAGGAACGTGCCGATTGCGAAGAATGCGAGCGCCACCGCGGGGCTGACCGTGCGATCCTCCATGCCATCAGCACAGGCGGCCCTGCTTCACGTTCCGCGTCCTGAGCTCCTCGCTCTGCGTCGCGAGCGGCTTGCCCTCGCAGACCGCGGCGAAATCATTCACGTCCATTTTTATGCTCCTGAAATCCTTTATGTCGATCTCGGCTTTAGGCGCGCTTTTGGCGCCTTTTAGCGAGACCTTGTCCCCGACCTTGCTCTTCTCCAGGAAGAGGGCTTCCACCACGCCCTGCTCCATGGCCGACTTGCCCTCCTTTGGCGGGGCGGATTCGCGGCCTTCAGCGGCCAGGAGCATGCCCTGGGATTCCACGCCGCGGAGCTTGGCTGGTTTGAGGTTCTTTACTATCACGACTTTTTTGCCCACCAGCTCCTCGGGCAGATAATAGCCGACGAGCCCGGAGACTATCTGGCGCTCGCCATCTCCGAGCCTTACTTTCTCTATGAAAAGCTTCTCGGCTTCCGGATGCTTCACTACGCTGACTATCTCCCCGACCTCCAGGTCCAGGTCAGCGAACGAGGCTGTTACAGGCGCCTTGCCAGTGAACCTCTGCTTCAGCTCTTGGATCTGCTTGTCCTCCAGCTTCCTGAAGAGTATCTCCGGCTTGCCGATGTGATGGCCGGATTCCAATGTCGGCTTGCCGAGGTCTTCCCATTTCCTGGGTTCTATGGCCAATTGCCTGAAGATGCTCGCGCTCGTCACCGGCAGGTAGGGCCCGCAGAGTATCGCCAGGTCCTTCACCTGGTGCAGGAGCACGTTCATCACCGTTGCGGCTCTGGTTTTGTCGGTTTTCACCAGCTCCCAGGGCTTGCTGTCCTGGAAGTATTTGTTCGAGTTCTTCGCGAAATGCATGACCTGGTGCAGCGCGTCCTTGAGCTTCACGGATTCCAGCAGCGCCGTGGCTTCTGCGATGACCTTCTTCTGCTCGTTGAGGAACTCCTCGTCTTTTTCATCCGGCTTGGCGCCCGGGACCGCACCCTCGAAATTGTTTTGCACGAAGACCAGCGTCCGGTTCACCAGATTCCCGAGGTTCGCGAGAAGTTCCGCGTTGTTCTTGTCGCGGAAGTCCTCCCAAGTGAAATCGGAATCAGAGCCCTCCGGCCTGTTGGTGAGCAGGTAATACCTCCAAACGTCCGATGGGACTCCGGAGGACATGGCATCGTCGCCGAACACCCCGACATGCCTTGATTTGGAGAATTTTCCTCCCTCGTAGTTGAGGAACTCCGTGGTGCTAAGGTGGTGGACCAGCGTCCATGGCTTGCCGGTGCCCAGAAGCGTGGAAGGGAAGATGACCGCGTGGAAGGGCACGTTGTCCTTGCCTATGAAATTGTAGAGCTTCACGTTTGCAGGGTCCATCCACCAGTCCTTCCACTTCTCCGTGAGGTTCGCGGTTATGGACACATACCCTATCGGGGCCTCAAACCAAACATAAAATACCTTTTTCTCCCACCCTTTAAGCGGAACAGGAACTCCCCATTTAAGGTCCCTGGTTATCGCCCGCCTCTTTAGCCCCTCGTGGAGCCACGCCTCGGCGATGCGCTTCGTGTTCTCGCTCCACTCGCCCTTCTTGTATGATTCGCGAAGCCACTCTGAAAGCTTTCCTTCTATTTTCGGCAAATCTATGAACAGGTGCTTCGTCTTCCTGACTACCGGCCGCGTCTTGCTGACCTTGCTCACCGGATTGATGAGTTCGACCGGGCGGAGGAGCTTGCCGCACTTGTCGCACTGATCCCCGCGCGCGCCCGCATACGAGCAGAACGGGCAGGTGCCTTCTATGTAACGGTCAGCGAGGAACATGCCCGCCTTCTCGTCGTAGAGCTGCTCCGTCTCTTCCTCCACGATGTACCCGTTTTGGTATAAATCTTGGAATATCGCCTGCGTTATCTCGGTGTGCTTGGGTGTGGAGGTCCTGCCGAATGTGTCGAAGGCGATGCCGAACCACTCGTATATGCCCTTGTGGATTGCATAATATTTGTCGCATATCTCTTTCGGGCTCACGCCCTCCTCCAGCGCCTTTATCTCGGTCGCGGTGCCATATTCGTCCGTGCCTCCGATGTGCATGCACTGGTAGCCCTGGGACCTGCAATAGCGCGTGAAGACGTCCGCCGAGAGCACGCATCCGATTATGTTCCCAAGATGCGGGATGTTGTTCACATAGGGAAGCGCTGAGGTTATGAGTATCTTCTTGCCTACCATGATGAGTTCACCGAAAATTATTAAGCTCGGGAAAAGTTAAAAAGAGAAGTACTCGGACGAGAAAAAAATAAAGCGCGGCTCAGTTCCGCAAGCCTTCCCGCCCGCCGCTTTTCGCCGCTGTGGCGAATTGCAGGTATACGTCGCGTTCCTTTCTTCTCCCAGGGCCCAGCTCCTCTACGGTCCATGGCCGGTTCAACTTTGCTATCGCGACATGGCGGGGGTTCAGGATTTCTTTGGGGGTTTCTTTGGTTCTGCGCCGGCGCTTCGTTTTTGGCTCGGGCGGTCGTCTTTCCGGATGCGCGCTGTTCAGTCTGTGCAGTGTCCTGAGGTCCCATACCATCATCATCACCTGATAATGCTTTAAAATATTCCCATATTTATATTATCCTGAAAAGAATATTCCTTTAGGAATAGGTGATACTTTGGAAAACATAAACGCAGACCTGGCGCGCATCGGGAAACTGAGGAGGCAGCTCGGCCTCACGCAGAAGCAGCTGGCCACGCTGGCAGGAGTGAGCCAGTCATTGATAGCGAAGATAGAGTCGTCCAAGATAGACCCTGCTTATTCCAAGGTCGTGCAGATAACGTCCGTCCTGGAGCAGGAGCGTGGCCGTAAGGAGACCAGGAAGAGGGCGTCCGACATAATGACCGCCGGCCTGGCATCCGTGTCGCCGAAGGATGATCTGGGCAAGGCCATGGGCCTGATGAAGAGGATGAACATATCCCAGCTGCCGGTCTTCGAAGGCCAGGCCTGCGTCGGAAGCCTCTCTGACGGCATGATCATGGAGTGGATGGAGAGGTACGGGGATAAACTCGCGCACGTGAAGGCTGTCGATGCCATGGGCGAGGCGTTCCCTTCCATACCTGCGGATTCCGAGCTCGAGGTCGTGACAGGCCTGCTCAAGTTCTACAAGGCCGTGCTCGTCAAAAAGAAAGGCAGAGTCGCAGGGATAATCACCAAGGCCGACCTCATGAAGGCGATCGAGAGATGAGCGAGAATCTCGCGTTCCGCTCCAAGACTCCGGGCATCGGAGGAACCATCAAGTCCTGCCCAGAGGATTTCATAGTGGAGGAAATAGAGCAGGACGGTACGGTGTTCGGCATCGATAAAAGGATAGAACGGACAGATGAGAACGGGAGGTTCGTGCACTTCGTACTGCAGAAAAGGAACTGGACCACCATGATGGCTGCCAAGGAGGCCGCGAGAAGGCTGCATTCGAGCCCGAAGAGGATCAGCTTCGCGGGCTCCAAGGACAAGTGCGCGATAACGACCCAGCTCATGTCGGCCGAGGGAG
Source organism: uncultured Microcaldota archaeon (assembly GCA_963714085.1). Classification (GTDB taxonomy): domain Archaea; phylum Micrarchaeota; class Micrarchaeia; order Anstonellales; family Bilamarchaeaceae; genus CAILMQ01. Next base: position 434,083 of record OY970229.1, read on the forward strand.
TAGACAAAACAGCGGTCTTGAATCTCGATATCAGAGATATAAGCATAAACGGCGCCTGGAGCGCCAAGGACAGGGTCAAGCTCGGAGGTCTTACGGGGAACCGCTTCACGATAAAGGTGAACGGCGCGCAAGTGGATGCCGGGGAGAAGGTGACGAGGATACGCTCCGAACTGGAAACCGGGTTCCCGAATTATTTCGGCGAGCAGAGGTTCGGGACCACGGCGAACAACACGCACATCATCGGAGAAGCGCTGGTGCGCGGGAACCTTGAGGACGGGGCCATGGCATTCCTCTGCGGAAAGGGCATGGAGACCAACGCTGAAGCGAGGCTGGCCAGGGAGGAGCTGCTTGCGAGCAATGATTTCGACTCCGCGCTCAAGACGTTCCCCAAGCACCTGCGGCTCGAGCGCGCGATGCTCGCGCATCTTGCGGAGAGGCCGGACGACTTCATCGGGGCGTTCCGGGCCCTTCCAAGGCAGACGCTGCTGCTGTTCGTGCACGCGTTCCAGTCGCACATCTTCAACCGCCTGCTCTCCGACCGCATACGCGAGAACGGGGTGGAGATGGAGGAGGGCGAGTATCTCTGCAATGCGGATGCCCTCGGTTTCCCGGACATTGAAAAGATGGACGTGGACGGCTGGCTCTGCGTGAAGATAATCGGCTACAATTCGAACCTCAACGAAAGGGAGAAGGAGCTGCTCGATTCGCTCAGGATGTCCAAAGAGGATTTCAGAGTGAAAAGCATTCCGGAGATAGGCTCGAAGGGAACGTTCAGGACCGCGTTCGCACCGCTCCGGGATTTCTCCTTCGATGCGGACACGTTCCGCTTCTCGCTGCAGTCCGGCTCGTACGCCACATCAGCTTTAAGAGAATTCATTACGGTTGATAAGACATGATGGAAGAGGAAGGAATATCGTTCAATGCGCCCGAGGGCGTTTTCTACAACCCCAGGATGAGGTTCTGCCGCTCGTTCGCGTCGCTCGCGGTCGGGGCGCTTCCCGAGAAGGAGCTCGTGGCCTGCGACGCGTTCTGCGCGTCCGGGATAAGGGGGATACGCTACGCGAAGGAGAACAAGAACATATCCAGGACGATATTCGTGGACATAGGAAAAAGGGAGTTCCTGGCCGCGAAGGCAAACGCGAAGAAAGCGAAAATAAAATACGAGGCGCTGCATGGGAACGTCTCGCGGCTGGTCTTCGACATCTGCGCGGACTTCCTGGAGATAGACCCGTTCGGCTCCCCGGCTCCTTATCTATACGACTCTTTCCGCGCCTTCAACCCGCTCAAGCGCGCGTACCTCTCGGTCACGGCGACGGACGTCGCGGTCCTCTGCGGCGGGAAGACGAAAGCGTGCCTGAAGAATTACCACAGCGTCCCGCTCAACAACGAGTTCACGCACGAGACCGGCATGCGCATCATGATAAAGAAGATCGCGGAGACCGCCGCGGAGTTCAACATGGGCATCGAGCCGCTGGTCTCGCTTTCGAAGGAACACTACCTCAAGACGATAGTCAAGGTGACGCGCGGGGCCGACCTTGCGCACGAATCGCTCATGAAGCTCGGCTACATCAATTTCTGCCCGGCCTGCGGATGGAGGGGGAGCTCGCAGTTCCCGGAGAAACGCTGCCCGTCCTGCGCCCCAAAAAGCCTCGCGTTGCGGTTCGCCGGGCCGCTCTGGCTCGGGGAGCTCCATGAGAAGAAGACGCTCTCGCGCATGGGAGTGCTGAACCGGAAAAGAGGGTACTCGGACAGGGACGAGCTGGAGAAGACGATCTCGAGGATGATCGGTGAGGTCGGCATGCCCCCGTTCTATTACGACGTGCACCAGATGTGCAGGCTGCTCGGGAGGGGGAGCGTGCCGAAGATGGACGCCGTGCTCGAAGGGCTGCACAAGAAGGGGAACAGGGCGGTGAGGACGCATTTCTCCGAGACCGCGATAAAGACCGACGCTGCGCTCAAGGCCGTGAAATCGGTGATCTCATGAAGACGCTCAAGTTGCTCGCCACGCAGATCGGCGGCGAGATCGGAGGGGACGTGAAGGAGGCGTTCGCGGACATATCCTATTTCGTCCGCAGGGGGCACAGTGTGTGCGGCGATTCGGCGTTCGTGCACGTGGACGACTCGAAGGTGGTCGCGGCGGTGCTGGACGGCGTGAGCGGCGAGGAGGGCGCGGACCACGCGTCTTCGGTGGCCGCTGTGGCGATCGTGAACTATCTCAGGGGCATTGCGGCGCCGGACAAGGACGATATACAGGACGCGTTCGTGAAAGCGCACATCAACCTCTCCTTCGGGCTCACCACCGTGGTGCTTGCCGTGATAATGAAGGATGGGAGGTTCCTGTGCGGCTCGGTGGGCGACTCGATGGCCTATTCGCTCGACACGAAGGGGACCGTGAGGCTGGAGCTGCCGGGGGCCAGGGTGGTCGGGCCGGGCACGCCGATCCTGCGCTTCCTGATGTACAGGAACGTGGTGCCTGCGGCGCTCGGCATGCAGGGCGGCATGGAGATACTCTTCAAGCAGGGGGAGCTGAGGCAGGGGGATTCCATCCTGCTAATGAGCGACGGCGTGACGGACAACCTCACCATCTACGTGGAGGATGGCGTGGTGAAGGACTGCGGCGGCGCCAAGGACCTCGCCCTGATGGTGGAGGGTGCGAAGGACACGAGGTCCGTCGTGAGGCGCATACGGGACGAGGTGGTGAAGAGGATGGAGGAGAGGTACGACATCCGGGACCCGGACCGTGTGCTGGTCGCCAAAAAGGACGACGTGGCGCTGATAGGCATCAGGTACACCGGAACCGGCATCGTCGGAGCGGGGGTTGGACGCCCGTCTAAGATTAGACGCGCGTCAAAGAAAAAAAGGAAAGGTTTATAAACGAAAAAATCGCAACTTCTATGTCGGTGCGGGCTGAATGGCCCTACGGGGCTTAAGAAAACCGCGCCGGCCGTATGACCGTTTTTCGCGGTCACATGAAAAAACTGATGCCGGGCCGGTGGATAACCGGGCGATGCTGGCTTAGACCCTTTTATCGGGAAAACGCCAAATCGTCTGCTGGAATGGAATTATCCGTCCAAAACCGCTCCGGCTACAGGGAAAAACAAGGCCGAACCGGTGGATAGTGGGCGAGGCTGGCTTAGACCCTTTTATCGGGAAAACGCCAAGCGTCTGCTGGAATGGAATTATCCGTCCAAAACCGGTTCGGGGATGATTCGAATTCTGATGGTTTGCATAGGCTTACTGAATGGCTTATCCTGCGATTTTTCCGGAGTAGCGACACACTAAAACACCGAATGCCATGGAAAATGCGCTGGAAACAAGCGGGAAGCAGCCGTATCTACGGTATTTAAACATTTCCGATGAAAGCACTCTTATGGGTTCAGAATTGAAAGTAGGAGACATCATGACCAAAAAGGTCGTCGTCGTCCCTACGGGCTCCGGCCTCCTGGACACCGCCAAGCTGATGAGGAAGAACGAGATAGGTTCCATAATCGTCGTCGAGGGCGCTGAAGGGAAGCGGGCCAAGGGCATCATCACCGAGAGGGATATCGTTCACAAGGTCATAGCGAAGAACCTCGACCCCTACAGGTCGAAGGTCGATGAGGTTATGTCCAAGCCCCTCAGGGTGGTCAAGCCGGAGACGACGATCGAAGAAGCCGCGAAAGCGATGAGGGAGAACCGGATAAAGCGGCTCCCCGTCGTGAATGACGATAATGAGTTGATAGGCATCATAAGCGAGGGGGACATCATGAAGATATTCCCCATAGTGGTCGACCTCATAGAGGAAAGGGCCACGCTGGGTTGAAAGACCCCTCTTATGTCGTTCATGCGCTGTGCATGGATGGCCGCCCGAGCTATAAGCTTTGAAGGAACCGTCCATCCCGCGAGGGATGGTGGGCCGGTGCGCAAAACGCCCCGGATGGTCAACAGTGCACAGTGCCGTGGTCAGGCCGTGGTTCCCCTCTAATTCTGTACCCGCAAGTGATAAACGTGGCTACACGGACATGAAAGGTGAAAATTATGGCAAAGACGTACATAGATACAGTGAAATATCTCGTATACACCAACGTCGACATCGGCGGCCTGGTGGAGAAGCCCGACGTGGTCGGCGCGATATTCGGCCAGACCGAGGGCCTGCTGGGCGACGAGCTCGACCTCAGGGACCTGCAGAAGAACGGCAGGATCGGCAGGATAGAGGTCGACCTCAACGGCAGGGAGGGCAGGACCGTGGGAACGATAAAGATACCCAGCTCCCTGGACATGGTGGAGACCTGCATAATCGCGGCGGCGCTCGAGACAGTCGACAGAATAGGGCCGTGCGAGGCCAGGCTCAAGGTAATGAAGGTGGAGGACACGCGGAACCTCAAGAGGAAGGCCCTCGTGGACCGCGCAAAGAGCCTGCTCAAGAACCTGCTCGTGGACGAGATACCAGAGAGCAAGGAGATATCCGACATGGTCCGCGACGAGGTCAAGATGGCCGAGATCGTGGAGTACGGACCGGAGCGCCTCTCAGCAGGGCCGGGCGTGGCCAGGAGCGACGAGCTCATCCTGGTAGAAGGCAGGGCGGACGTGGTGAACATGCTCAAGAACGACATCACCAACGTGATCGCCATAGGAGGCGCCAAGGTGCCCCGCAGCATCCCGGAGCTCTCCAGGAAGAAGGAGGTCACCGCGTTCCTGGACGGCGACCGCGGAGGGGACATCATCCTCAACGAGCTCGTGCAGGGAGGCGTGGAGGTCGAATTCGTCGCACGCGCGCCCCAGGGCAAGGAGGTCGAGGAGCTGACACGGAAGGAGCTCATAAAGTGCATCCGCTCCAAGGTGCCCTTCGAGGACAGCGCGTCGCAGAAGCCGAAGAAATACGAGGAGAGGCCGGATTTCAGGAAGAAGTTCCAGCAGCCTAGGAGACCGGAGTTCCAGGCCAGGGACGAACAGGCCGTGCCCGACGAGCCGGACAGGCCCTCCGAACCGATAGAGTTCGAGAGGCTGGACAGCCCGACGGTCGTGGACAAGCCGATAATCCTTGAACCGGCTCCAGTGCCGGGTCCGATGCCCCTGCCAAGGCAGGCGCCGAGGATGATCGAGCCGGCTCCGAGGCCAGGGCTCGACATGCAGTTCCTGATGAGGGAGCTCGACGGCCTGAACAACACGCTGAGCGCGAAGTTCTACGGCGCGGGGAGCGAGAAGATGGCGGAGATGAAGGTCAGGGACGTGATAAAATCGCTGGAGGACAGCAGGGACGTCCAGGCCATAGTCTTCGACGGCATCATAACCCAGCGCCTCGTGGACCTGGCCGCCAACAAGGGCGTGAAGGTGCTTGTCGGCGTGAAGATCGGCAACGTGAACAAGAGGCCGGCTGGCATCGAGATCGCGACCAAGAGCGGCGGATGATTTTTCTTTTTTCTTATCTTTATTTTCCTTTATTGTAGGCAATTCCTGCCAGTACCCGCAGCTACCTGATTTTTTGGGGGATGACCCCGCGCTGGAACTTGTTGGATTCGACGTCATAGGTCACGTTTCTTATTTTCCCGTTTTTTTCTAAATCGTATGTTGACAGGCTGCTGGGTACGGTCGGCGCGAACAAGTCCGCTCCCCAGACCCTGGAGAGCAGCGCTCCGATGGATTTCTCGTCTTGCCCGGTCGAGCAGGATTCCAAGATGACGGTCGGCTTATCTACGAAATATTGCTTGACCGCGGCCAGCTTGGGGCCGTCCGTGAGGTCGAGCGTGTTCTCGTCCCTCAATGGGCTGAGTGGGGGTTTGCCAAGGAGTATCCGATCCGGTGATCCGTGCCCGGCTATCAGCATCGTGTCTATCTTTCCATAATCGCCGGACATCTCCTTGATTCTCGCGTAGACCTCCTTATCGGAGTTGACCTCGACTACGACCACGTTGTAATATTTCATGAGGGATTCCAATTGCCCTCCGACACGGTAAAAGGCGCCGGGCGGATCGCTTTTACTGAAGACGGCGAGCAGCACCGGCTTGCTGTTCGCGACCTTGTTGCTCATGTCCTCGAGCTGTTTTTTGGAATACCTGCCGAAATACTCTATTCCGAACTTGCGGTTCAGAAGTTTTGTTTTCTCCTCGCCTATCGTGGCTATCCCATAGGCGAAGTTCGCGCACACCTCCACGCTGGATTTCGGTATGCCGAGCGAGGATGCGAGCTTTTGCGCCTTCGGATAATGGTCTATGTATCTCACAACCAATTCGATGAACTCGTACGGAGGAGTCGGCGCCTTGCCCGCTGATTCAAGAGGTGCGAACAAGGGGAACGCTTCTTTGGCGTATTCCCTTATCTTCCTGAACGCATCCACCACTGCCTGCGGATTCTGGAGGAACAGACGCACTATGCCTTTATCCGGCCGGGGATCCTGGAATGCCTTGAAGACATAGCCGGTCAGGCGCGCGGCGCTTTTGGAGATTTCCACGAACTCGTTCGGGTAGCGGACGAACAATCCGGCAATCTCTGCCAGTTCCTCAAAGGCGTTGGTGGCCCTGTCGCGGGTCCGGATGTCGTCGCCCCCGGAGGAATGTTTTATTGATTTGAATGAATCGAGCAGAAGCCGCTTGTTTTTGTCAAGCATGGGGCCGAACCGGGTAAGCGCGCCCAGGATGGCTGGGGTGGCTTCGCCCGCATAGCCGCACATCTCCACGACCGCATCCATGTGCTTGACGAATATTTTCGCTATTACCGGATTGGCGAGGTTCGCGAAGGCCTCCACCCTCCGCTCGGCTGCCCGGGCGGAGATGGCTTTCTCTTCAGGAAGCATGAACTCTTTCGGGATCGTGGAGATTCCGCCGATGCAATCCGAGATGCGCCTGAACGCGCCCAATACCGCCTTCGGATCCTTGACGAACGCATCGCCGAGCTCGGTCTTCTCGAGCGCGTCGAACGCCCCGCCGTCTGCACTGTTCCCCCTGCCGCCTTCCCTCACGTACTCAGCCATTTTCATAAGCGTATTGGCGGTCTGCTCCGGCTTTTCCACGAACGCCTTCGCGATCTTCTCGTTCCTGAGGACCTTGAAAGCGAACTCCCATCCGGTGAAGTTTATCGCGTAGTCCTTGTGCTCCTGGGCGTGCTTTCTTATCTTGGCAGCTGCCGCAACGACCTCTTCGAGCTTTTTCGGGTCTTTTGATTTGACGATGAGGTTGACGACGGTATCCGGAATGCCCTTCCCGAGCCTTTGCTTGACATAAGCGGAATCGAATTCCTGTTTTGCGACTTGAGAGGCCATGGCGTCATTCCCCGATGACTTTTATCAGCACCCTCTTCTTCCTCTGGCCGTCGAACTCGCAGTAGAATACCTGCTCCCATGGCCCGAGGTCCAGCTTTCCGTCCGTTATTGGCATCACGACCTGGTGTCCCATGAGCTGGCGCCAGATGTGCGATGCTGCGTTGTCCTCCCCGGTGTCGTTGTGGCGGTAATAAGCCTCATAGGGCACGAGCCGCTCGAGGATCGCGAGATAATCCTTCTGCAAGCCGGGTTCGTCGTCGTTCACGATGACCGCGGCGGTTATGTGCATGGGATTGACCAGCACGAGGCCGTCCTTTACCCCGGATTTCGAGACCGCGTCTTGCACCCTGTCGGTTATGCGGACGAATTCGAGCCGCGCGCGTGTCTCCATAGCGAGGTATTCGGTTCTCGTTTTCATAAGTATTTTATTGCTGTGGGGGCTTAATAAAACTGATGAAACCGACGATAGCCATAGAGACCTACGGCTGCACCATGAACCAGGCGGATTCGGACACGATAGAGGCTATACTCGAAGGCCTCGGATACCAGCCCGGCCGGACGGATGACGCGGACGTGCTCATCCTCAACACCTGCACGGTGAAAGGCCCGACTGAGAACAAGATACTGGAGCGGATAAAGAGGCTCGGCTCCCTCCATAGGAAGCTGGTCGTGGCCGGCTGCATGGCAGCCAGTGCGGCCAAGCTGCGGAGATTCACCGGCGCGCCCATAGTCTGGCCAGGAGCGATACACAGGATCGGCGACGCGGTCGAGGACGCGCTCTGCGGCCAGGCGACTGAGTACAAGGAGCCCGGCAGGAAGGACGGCCTGCCTTTCCTGGTGACAAAACCGATAATGCGGCTCGCCATAGCCGAGGGCTGCACCGGCGCCTGCACCTATTGCCAGACCAAACTGGCCAGGCCCGGGCTGCGGAGCATGAGCCCGCAGGTGGTCCTCTCGCGTATCGAGCAGGGCGTGCGGCAGGGGGCCAAGGAGGTCCAGATCAGCGCCATGGACACCGGCGCCTACGGGCTGGACATCAAGAGCGACCTTCCGGCCCTCCTGGGCTGCGTGAACCGAATGGAGGGCGGCTTCATGGTCAGGGTCGGCATGATAAACCCGGACCATTGCCTGAGGATGAAGGACGCGCTGCTCGAAGAGTTCAAGGGCCCGCGGTTGTACAAGTTCCTGCATGTCCCGGTCCAGTCAGGCAGCGAGCGGGTGGTGAGGGACATGGGGAGGAAGCACAGCGTCGCTGATTTCGAATCCGTGGTCGCGGGCTTCAGGGATGCCATCCCGGACCTGGCCATAGCGACGGACGTCATCGTCGGCTATCCGACCGAGACCGAAGAGGATTTCCAGGACACCATCAGGATGCTGGAGCGGGTGAAGCCGGATGTCACCAACCTGTCAAAGTTCAGCCCCAGGCCCGGAACCAGGGCTAAGGAGCTGAAGCAGCTGGACAGCGGCGAGGTTAAGAGGCGCAGCCTGGCGGTGGCGCCGCTGGTGCGGAGGATCTGCGCAGAGAGGAACCAGGCGCTCGTGGGAAGGGAGTTCGAACGTGCTCATCACAGAAAGGCAGCGCGATTTCACCGGCCGGACCCCGTCTTACAAGCAGGTCGTTGTGAAGGGAGCGGATTGCACGCTCGGCCAAGTGCTGAGGATGAGGATCACGCGGGCGAACCACGGCTCGCTTTTCGGGGAGCCCGTTGATTAGCATTTACCTGTAGACATAGACTTCCAGCGTGACCAGGTGATCCGGATTATTCGTATCCGAAGTGACCAGCGTGGCGACCCTTGTTATCTTGGCGACTTCGTCCTTGTTGTCGGAGAATCCGGACACGGTCGGGTCATCACCGAGTTTATAGACCGTCTTGTCGATCTGGTCCGTGACCACTATGGACACGTTGTAGGGAGAGTCGAGGTACGTCTTGAGCTGGTCCGGCGAGAACTTGTCGGCTACGGCGCAGTTTAGCACCGAACCGTTTATCCTCTGGTCGCTCCATGACGAGGCGAACCCGAGCTGTTTGAATCCATTCGTACAGTCCCCGGCCGGCGGCTGGAAAAGCATGTCCGAGATGTGCGACGCGCTCTGGCTCAGGTCATTAGTCTGGTAATCCAGGTACGTCCTCACGCTGTTCCAATAGGAGAGCAGCATGATAAGGGTAAGCACGAATATCACTGTAGCCACTATCGCATCGAAGCTGAAATACTGGCCTTTCCGGTAACCGTGCAAGCGGATCATCATGAAGCACCGTTGGATATTTTGAGTACACTGCCGTCGTTGCTGAGCGTGAGGATGTCGGAGCAGCCCGGCGCGGAGCTATCGAACACGTAGACGCTGCCCACCGTATCCGGGGATGTGACGGCCGTTATGCAGTTTCCGAATGCATAATTGTAATAAGGAAGGGCGTAGGACTGGCTGAAGTTGCCGTAGGTGCCCTGCCAGTCAAGGACCATGACGTGCTCGTTCGGGGAGAACTTGAGCGTGTAGGGGCTTTGCATTATGGTCCTGGGGAAGGTGTAGTTGTACGTGAACCCGTTCCCGTTCTGGACCGCCATGGCTATGGACGAGGCGAACACCTGCCCGGTGTTCATTGCGATCGTCCCCTCGGTCTGCGGTATCTCGCTGCTCTCCACCGTGCTGATCACGAAGTACGCGGCTATGGCCATGAACAGGAACACGGAGACGTAGAGGAAGAACTCGGCCGCGACCTGGCCCTTGCGGCTAGCCATTGATGATCACCTGGCCTCCCGAATTCGTGACGTTGAGGTCTATGAGCCCCGCCTTCCCGGTCAGCGTGGGCACGCCGGACACGTTGGCGAACACCGGCGCGGTACCGTCGTACTCCCCTGAGGACGTCTTTATGTCCACAACCACCTCGCCGTCGTTTATGGATATCTCCTGCGTGCTGGTGGGCGCGTTGAGCAGCACCACGCGCTTGGCACCGTCGCCCTGCGCGTAGACGTTGTTTATGCTGTCCGCGAGGGAGCGTGCGCTCGCATCGGCCTGGTCCTTGGCCGCCTTCTCGTAGCCGACCGAAGAGACCGAGAGCAGCAGGAAGACCACCGGGATGGTGAATGCTATGACCACGCCTATGGTGATGAGCATCTCCATGGACGCCTGCCCGCGCATGTGTTTTGGAGCCATTCATCCGCACCCCGACATGCCGTTGTTGCAGTCTATCGGTCCGACCTGGTATGCGGTTACCGCATCCGGGCCCAGGCTGAATATGCCCGTATCAGGGGTATCGCTGCACATGAAGTCGTCCTTGCACCCTGGGAGGCCGCGTATCTTGATGCCCGAGACCTTGTTGAACATATCGTAGTCGACCCTGCTGTAGCCGTCGCCTATGCTGTTGTTCACATAGGTGCCTATCAGGAATGTGGATATCCCGTAAGTGCTGTCATTGTAGTGGTATGAATCGTTCAGGAGCCGCTGCATGTAGGACGGACCGTACGGGTCTGCGACGTAATAGCCGCACATGGTGTAATCGCGCAGGCTCTCTATGTCGTATATCTGGGACTTCCTGCCTTTGCTCTCCGAATTTGGGAGATTGGCGCCTTCAGGCGTCGTGGCCATGATGAGCGCGCAGTGCTCCTGGGCGCCGGTGTTCAGGTCAGGGCAGGTCGGGGCCTTGGATATGTCGAAATCCGGCGCAATCACGAATGGCTTGTTCGTCGTGCTGCCAAAGCCTATGTTGCATGCGGCACCAGTATAGGTCAGCGGGTTGATCGTTTCGGTCTCGCTCTGGTAAGTGGGGCCTACGGATCCGTTCGGGTATATCACGGTGCAGGGCGTGGTTTTTATCGGAGTGGTCACGATGTAGCCGCCGAAGCCCTGGAGATTGCTGACTACATCCGCATAGTCGCCGACGAGTATGTAGCCTCCCTGCTCAGCGGGTTTGATTGTGCTGGCATTGCTCGCACTGATTAGGTAGCCGTAGAGCCATCCCTGGCCCGCTGATCCGGAGGCGAGCAGGTTCGGGGCCAGGCTGGACGTGCCGGTGTAACCGCTGTAGAAGTAGAACCTCCTGCCGAGTATCTGGTACGGGCCGGCGGACGCCCGTGCGATCGCTGGGTCCGGCAGGCCGCTGATGTTCACCGAGCCGTTGATGTCGTACGACCTCGAGACTGATGTGGTGCCGGAGAAGTCCGCCATGCTGAGGTTCATCTTATACGAGTAGTTGAGCGTCTGTATGTCTCTCTGGGAGATGCTGAAATCGGATATCGTGAAGCCGTCCACGTACACCCCGACCGCGGACAGGGAGTTGTTCAGGCTCTCCATCCACGCGGTTATGGAGGATGCAGGCTCGGAAGGCGCGGTCCCGCCCATGAAATCCGCCTTGTCAGGGCTGCCGTTCAGGAGCCATTGCCCGAATGCGGCCTTCACGTAGTACTTCTGGTCCCCGGGCACGGTGTTCAGCGGGTGGTCTATTGAGTAGTTGTTGAGCACGAACAGGCCGCGGTTCATCACCATGGAGGTTGCGGACTCGATCTTGGCCTGGGTTATCTGCTCCATGGCGAGCTCCACGTTGGACTCCTTGTACATCTCGGAATAGCCGCTCTCCGCGGTCTCTATGGATTTCACCCACACCGAGATGGAGAGCAGTATGTAGGTGAGGATGAGGAATATCGTGACCACGAAGAGGAATCCCTTCCTGTTGTCCGGCTGTCCCGATTTCTGCACCCTCAATCACCTATATGAATATGGTAAGCCTCACGAGCCTGAAGCTCGGGGACGGCACGTAGACCCCGGCTCCTCCGATGCCTGCCGGCGCGTTGGACGGGGAGCTCGAGCAGGTCAGCACAGGGCCGACCTGGCCTCCGTTGCAGGTCTCGTAAGTGAATGGATCCGGCGCGTCCTTGTTCGCCAGGTCATTGGGGTTCTGGAACACCACGACCTGGGATGACACGCTCATCTTCAGCTTCGTTCTCGCATGGCCGTCGTTCTGAGAGGACGTGTCGTAGAGTGGCGCCCAGGTCTGGCCGTTGTCCTGGCTGATTTCGAGCTTATAGCCGAATTGATCTGGCACCACGGCGCCGATGGAATTGCGGATGTTATCCTGGGAATCGGTCCCGAATACGATGTTGTCCAGAATCGAGCTATGAGACAGGTTACAGGAGAATTGCGGCGTCACGCAGTCCGAGGTGGACAGCGAATATAGCGTGTCCTTGGTGAGGTACTGCCCCTGGGTGAGCAGGTAGTAATACGACGACGGTATCGCCGAGAAGAATATCAGGGTGTAGATGGCGACAAGCGCCAGCGTGAAGGCTACGAAGGAGTCTAGGGAGAATATGAATGCCTTCATATCAATCACTTTTGTTCACATATCATTTAAAACCATATGTTTTTTCTCATTTTCACCCACTTTAACACGCGGATTCATTTGTAGTCCAACTGCGTCTGCTGGGCGTCCATGCCCGGCAGCTTGAACAGGGACAACGAGCCGAGAATGCCCCCGCTCGCATCGCCCTCGCTGGCAGTCACCGGCACGTCGCACACGCTTATCTGGGACGGGTCGCTGTACGATATGCCCGCCATGTCCGCGGCCTTCTTTATCGCATCCTGCTCTGTGCCGGTCCGGTCCACCAGTCCGACCTGCACGGCCTGGGTCCCCGAGAGGATCCTGCCGTCCAGCACCTGGGCGAAGAGCGCGGAATTGAGCCGGGTGCCGCGGTTCTGCACCACGATGTGCTCGAACTCCTGGAACACCTGGGACACTATGGAGTATGTGATGTTGTAATCCTCGTCGCTGAGCGGCCGGGACATACTGCCTATCTCCTTTTCCTGCCCGGAGGCCACGCTCGTGACGTTGACCCCGACCTTCTCCAGCAGGCCGGACATGTCCGTGAAGGTCGTTACCACGCCTATGCTGCCCGTGATCGCGTCGGGATCGGATATTATATAGTCGGTTCCGCTCGCCACGTAGTAGGCGCCGGACGCCGCCATCTCCCTGATATAGGATACCTTCGGCTTGTTCAGGCCCTTGACCGCGTTGTATACCTCGTGCGTGGCCACGACGTCACCGCCAGGCGAGTCGAACACGAAGACCACCGCGCCGACATCGTCCCGGCTGTCCAGGGCGTTTATGGCGGTCGCCAGGTCCATTGAGCTTGGCACTCCGGCGCTTAGCAGCGAGGGCGCTTGGCCCTGCGTTGTCAGTTCCGTGTCGATGTGCACCACCGCAACGCACCTGCCCATGAAGGACGGAAGCAGCGAGGTCGCCGCGATGAAGATCAATATCAGCACCACGAAAATTGCCGCGAGGAGCAGCGCGGTCTTGAGGATATGAGGCGTGTTTCGCTCCTGCTTTTCAAATTTCCGTTGCGGTTCCATGGTGGAAGAATCAACGCTACTAAATAAAAAGGTTGGTGAGGGAAAAACACCCCATGGCGGATTTTCTGAGCCTCGTGCTGTTCCTGCTGCCGATCTACATCGCCAACAGCGTACCGGTGCTGCTAGGAGGCGGGCTGAGACTGGACCTCGGCCTGGGCTTCTCCGACGGCAGGCCGCTGCTCGGCGAGGGCAAGACCCTGCGCGGCTTCGTCGCGGGCGTGGCCGGAGGCACGGTGGCGGCCGGACTGCTGGCTGCGCTCTATCCGCTGCAATGGTTCCCGACCCCGGGCTCGCAGTTCCTGGGTGGCGCGCTCATGGCGCTGGGCACCATGTGCGGGGATGCGGCCGGCTCGTTCCTGAAAAGGCGCCTAGGCATGGAATCCGGCAAGCCTTTCCTCCTGGACACCATGCTCTTCCTCGCCTTCGCCCTGGTCTTCGTGTTCCCGCTCGTGGGCGCGTCGCTCTACTCAATCCCGAACCTCGTCTTCCTGTTCGCGCTGACCATAGTGCTCCATCCAGCGACGAATTTCATAGCCAACAGGGCCGGGCTGAAGAAGGTGCCATGGTAGGTTCAGTCCTTCCTGAACCCGTACCTGCCTGAGAGGGGCACGAACATCACTGGCAGCAACGGGTCCCTCCTCCCGCTTTTCCTGTCGAAGAGGATGAGGTCCTGGTAGAGGATGGTGCCCACCGGGGCGATGAGCCTGCCCTCCGGCCCCAGCTGCCTGATCAAAGGATGGTTGAAGCCCAGCCATGGCATCGCGGCTGTGACGATTATCCGGTCGTAGGGCGCGTTCTGCTCGTAGCCGCGGCTCCCGTCCCAGGCCACGAACTCGATGTTGCGGCAGTCCGCGGACGCCTTCGCGCAGTTTGACTTCGCCGTCTCCACCAGCTCGGGCATGATGTCCACCGTGGTCACCCTGCCCCCCGGGCCGGCGAGCTTGGAGAGCAGGCAGCAGTTGTACCCGCTGCCGGTCCCGACTTCCAGGATCCGCATCCCCTTCCTCACATCCAGCTTCTCCAGCATGAACGCGACCACGCTCGGCGCCGAGATGGTCTGCCCGTAGCCCACCGGAAGGGCGGTGTCGGCGTATGCGAATACCTTTTCGGATTCAGGGACGAAGCATGCGCGGTCCACGCTCAGCATGGCTTCCCGCACGCTCCTGCTTTTGAGGTAGCCGGTGGCGACGAGGTAATGGACCATCACGCTGAGCCCCTTTTCAAGCATGCAATTTAAAAGAAAGCAACAGATATATAGATATGCCGAACCAGACTTTCGGGGGCGACGACGACAGCGGCGCCCCTGCGCCGGAGGAGAAGAAGCGCAAGATAGACCTCTCCCGGTTCTCGAAGGGCCAGGACATGAACATCAGCCAGCTGTTCTGGGACATCGTGGAGGCTTACGCCGAGGGCAAGCGTCCCGAGAGCTTCGGCGGCCTGGAGAACGACCGGCTCGCGCTGGTGCGCGCGGCGGTCGGTGCGCTCACGAGGCCCTCGCCCCTGCACGCGAGGCTCGCGCCCGAGACCGTTTCCCGCTACGCGCTCATGATGCTCTTGGACGCCGGATGGCAGGACGCGCTAGCTGAGTTCCTGGAGGAATGCAACCATAGGGAAGCGCAGAGGCGCGCGGCCGCTGCCGGGATGCGGGACCTTGCAGCCGATGCGGGATACAGCCCGCTCGTGATGGAATCCCTCAGGGCCATGCTCAGGAACCGCGAGGCGGGCGGGACCGCGCTCAGGTACATCGCGGGGATCGGCTCCCCTGCGCTGCTCAAGGGGCTGGAGAAGGAGCTGCTGATATTCGCCAGGGGGGACATCGGAGAGAACCAGCTGAACGCCATCGGAGCGCTCGCACTGCTGGAGGACGAGGAGGCGACCAAGGCCATGATCGCGCTGCTCACCCACTGGGACGATGGCGCGAGGAAGGCCGCTGCCGAGGCTCTGCTCAAAAGGGGTGGAAGCGAGGCTGCGGCCGCGGCTGCGAAAAGGCTCGCGTCCGAAACCGACCCTGATATAAGAAGTATGCTTGAGAAGATAGCGAAGAAGAAGTAAGAGGCTGATGCTGATATGGAGATTGTGAGGATACCCACGGAACGACTTAAGGCCCTGCTCGGCGAGAAGGGCGAGACCAAATCCCTCATAGAGAAGAAGTGCAACGTGAAGCTGGACGTAGACGAGGAGGGCGAAGTCCGCATAAACGGGGACAGCGCGGACATCTTCTTCGCCAAGGACGTGGTGAAAGCGGTGGGGAGGGGATTCGAGCCCAGGGACGCGCTCAGGATAGCCAACGACAGCTACCAGTTCGAGCTCATAGACCTCAAGGACATCCTCAAGAACGAGAAGGCGATAACGCGGATAAAGGGCAGGATAATCGGCGAGAAGGGCAAGATGAAGTCCGAGATAGAAGCCGCGACCGAATCCGTGATCGCGGTGTACGGCTACACCGTGGGTATAATCTCGCGGCTCGACACCATGCAGTACGCCAGGGAGGCGGTGATGCGGCTCGTGGATGGCGCGGAGCACATGAGCGTGTTCAACTACCTGGCGAAGGTGAAGAAGGACATCCTCGTGAGCAGGCTGGTCCAGTGATGGTGAACTTGATTTAACGATTATTTTACCAAGTTTAACGCTCTTCATCAAAAGCCGGATGGGACTTGTTCGGATTGCGACCGGCTCCGGATGGGAGCAGCCTTTTTAATCTTTTTAAGGAAATCACAGACAGACCTCCCAAAGACAACGGTGTTTGCATGGCTGATGGCGAGAACATATTTGCGCAGTTCAAGGAGCACTCGGTGGCGGAATTCTTCAAGAAGAACCAGCAGATGCTGGGTTTCTCCGGGAAGGTGCGCTCGCTCACCACGGTGGTGCACGAGCTTGTAACCAATTCTATCGACGCCTGCGAGGAGGCGGGCATACTCCCAGAAATAACCGTGAACCTGGAGGAGCTCGGCGAGGAGCATTACAGGCTCACTGTGCAGGACAACGGTCCGGGGATACCCAAGACGCACGTGGGCAAGGCGCTGGGCCAGATGCTCGCTGGGACCAAGTTCCACAGGTACATACAGCAGCGCGGCCAGCAGGGCATAGGCGCTAGTGGTTGTTGCATGTTCTCCTACCTGACCACGGGCAAGCCGACGAAGGCGGTCTCCTGCTACAAAGGCACGCGGTACGACCTCGAGGTGCTCATAGACTTCAAGACCAACAAGCCGCTGCTCAACATGATCTCCGAGAGCCCGACGGACCAGCACGGCCTCACCGTGATATCCGAATACAAGGGAGTGAAGCACGAGCAGTCCAACAAGGGCATATTCGAGTACCTGAGGAGGACCGCGCTGGTGAACCCCCACGCGTCTATCACGTTCATGGACCCCGTGACGGGGAAGGTCTCCCTTCCCAGGTCCACCGAGGTCATACCGCCGAAGCCGTTCGAGATAAAGCCCCATCCGCTGGGCATATCGCCACACGACCTCCTGGAGACGAGCCACCAGTATTCCACGGATTACAGGAAGCTCTCCTCCATGCTGCAGAACGCGTTCTCGCGAGTCAGCAGCGCGAAGGTGGAGGAGCTCAGGCGCCTCGTGCCGGACGTGGATTTCGACAAGAACCCGGCACTGCTCACATGGGAGGAAGCGGAGAAGGTGGTGAAGGGGTTCGGGCAGGTGAAGTGGATTGCCCCTGCGACCGACTCCCTCGTCCCAATAGGCCAGGCGCAGATAGAGAACTCGTTCAAGAACATCTTCAGCCCGGAACTCGTGATAGTCACCGAGAGGAGCCCGAAGGTCTACAAGGGGGGCATCCCGTTCATAGTGGAGGCAGGCATCGCATACGGAGGCGGGATAGCCGCCGCGGGCAAGCAGGGAGAGGTGATGCGCTTCGCCAACAAGGTGCCGCTCCTGTTCGACACGTCCGGATGCGCCATAACCGAGACCGTGAAGGCGATCGACTGGAACAGGTACAACCTGAAGAATTTCGACGAGGAGCCTATCGCGGTGCTCGTGAACCTCGCGTCCGTGCACATACCCTACACCGGGGCTGGCAAGCAGGCTGTGGCCGCTGAGGAGGAGGTCGAGAACGAGATAAGGTTCGCCGTGATGGAGGCCGCGCGCGGCATCCAGAGGTACCTCTCAGGCAAGCGGAAGGCGCATGACATAGCGACCAGGAAGAAGCTAGTGGAGAGGTACGTGGAGCAGCTCTCCGCCGACCTGGCCGACCTCTCGGGCAGCAAGAAGGACAAGATCGTCAAGAAGCTCAATCAGATAATCGAGGACAAATACGCGGGGCCGGGCGCCGAAGGCGAGGATGAAGAAGGGCCCGCGGCGGAGACCGAAAACGAGGACTCGGACAGAGGCGATGAGTGATGGCAGAGAAAGCGACGCTTAAGAAACTCGAGGAGATGGGCACCGGCATGGTGAAGCAGATAGACGCCGGAGACGGGCCCACGTTCGAGACCGTGCTGAGGACGAAATCCAACACCATCTACGATGAAGGGATCGGGTGCCTGAGGACCGGGGACAAGAAGGAACTGAGGAAGTTCCTGAGCATGGCCCAGGCCAAGACGTTCATGCAGACCGTCGCGATAGCGTCCAAGACCAGGAAATTCGTGAAGGAGGAGCTTCACACGTCGATCAGGGGCCTCTTCTACCAGCTCAAGTTCTCGCTGGGCGAGGACCTGGACGAGGATTTGTTCTCCGAGCAATCGGAGTCCAACGGGCTGATAGAGGACCTGGAGGTCGCGCTCGGCATAAAGAGGGAGGATTTGAACCTCACCACGGACAGGAAGGGGTTCGTGGCCGGCCCCATGACCATACTCGACAGGTTCGGAGGGGAGGAGACGCTCATAGACCTGGAGAAGCAGGGCAGGAGCGGCTGGTCCATACCGAGCGACGTGGACAACGGGATGGACATAAAGAAGCTGGACGCTGATTACGTGCTCGTTGTGGAGAAGGACGCGCTGTGGCAGAGGCTCAACGAGGACAAGTTCTGGAAGAAGGAGAACTGCATACTTGTGACGCCAAAGGGCCAGAGCACGCGGGGGACAAGGCGGCTGCTGCGGAAGCTCGCGGACAGGAAGCTGCCGGTCTACTGCCTGATGGACTGCGACGCGTGGGGATGGTACATCTACTGGACCATAAAGACCGGCTCCATGAACCTCGCCTACCTGGGCAGGGACTTCGCGGTCCCAGAGGCGCGCTTCATCGGGGTGACCATGTCGGACATTCAGGAGTTCGAGTTCCTCCAGAAGCTCACGATCAACGCCAAGGAGGTCGACATCAAGCGCGCGGAGGAGATGCTCGGCTACCCCTGGATAAACCGGCACCCCGAGTGGGTGAAGGAGCTCAAGATGGTGCTCAAGACCAAGAAGAAGATCGAGCAGGACGCGCTGCAGGGGCAGAGGCTGACGTTCGTCGGGGAGTACATCAACAAGAAGATAAAGAAGAAGGACTGGCTGCCTTAGTACAATTTTTGATTGAAGGCATAGCCGTGCCCGGGCCGCTCCTGAAAAAGCGTCAGCTCGTCTGGCACTTGTCGCCGATGGCCGCCGATGCCTGCGGGGTCCCGTCGACCGGGTAGTTCTTGCACGCGAGCGTCTGGAGCGTCTTCCATGACGGGCAGCTGGACGCGCCTCCGCAGCCCTGCTCGAGCGCCCGGTAATAGGACAGCACGCGCGAGGCGTAGTCTCCGTAGAACGGCTCGCTGCCCTGCAGCTGGTTGTTGGTCACGCTGCCTGGGCCGCCGTCCGGGTGCTCGAACATGCACGTGCGCACGAACGCCACGAAGTCCGTCATGCCATAGCATTCGGGGTGCTGAGCATCGGCCCTCAGCGCGCATTCGGGCGAATCCTTGTTCGCGTCCTGGCTGCAGAAATCCGCGGTGGCCAAGTACCTGGAGCCGAACTGGCTTATCCAGCTCTGTATATAACCGCCATAGCCCCTGTAGAGCTGCAACGCGAGATAATAGGATAACACCCGCTGGGTGTTGGAATCAGGGTTGCCCAGGTTGTTCAGGTTGGCTGTCACCAAGGTCTTCTCGGTTTGGAAGAATGACGCGAGTTTGTAGACCCCCATGCACGCGTTGTCCGTGGCATTGAACGGGTCGAAGTTGGCCGGGCACTGGGCTTGCGCCTGGACCACCATTGCTGATCTCTGGTTGAGCTCGGCTTCCAGGTAGAGCTGGTTGTTCGGGGCGCCGGAATAATACTGGCCGGGTTGCCCATTCGGGGTGAGGCTGGATGGCCAGAACGTGTACGGCGGCTCCAGGATCTGCATGAGCCCGAGACCGCAGTAACGCGCGCCCGGCGCCTGGTTGTCCGCTTCATGGCATATGCCCTCGGGATCAAGCACGAAGTCGTACCCTTTGGGATAGCATCCTGAATCCGAGCTGGTCGGAGTGACCTGAGCAGCAGAGCAGTTATCGAAGTCGGGATTCTCGGCTACCACGACTGCGCGCACCAGCATGGGGTCGACGCTGTACTTGTTCGCGTAGTAATCGAGCGCCGGGATGCTGGTGCAATAGGTGAGATTCTTCGTCGGGTCCGAGAGCCCGATGTTCGTTGCCGGGACGTTGGCCGGGAAAGTGTAGTTCTCGTTGACGCAGGCGTCGCAGCGGATGAGCGTGATGTTCTGGGCTGTGAGGTTCGCCGTGATCTGCTCGCCCTGGTCCGTGTACTGCGCCTGGAGCATGCCCATGGCGTTGAGGTCGAAATCGCACGTGCCCCCGGACGCGTTCGGGAACACGATCATGTTGTCCCCGGCCGGGTATTTGCCGGCCTGGATCTTGTAGTTCCTGCAGGACCCGAACCAGGCCTGCATCCGGTCGGGTTGCGTCCCGAGCGCGCAGTCGGTGCATCCGAGCGGGTTGCCCAGCCCGAAGCTGGATGAGTTGAAGTCGTACGGCGCCATGCCCACTACGCCGGTCTTCTGGAACGGGAAGAGCCAGTACTTGAAGGCGTCGGCGTAGCCCTGCGCCATGCCGGCCTCGGTCCAGTTGCAGCTCCCGTTGGCGTCCGTGCCAGAGGAGTCGAAAAGTATGTACGGGATTATGGTCGGCTTGCTGTTGTTGTAGAGCGAGAACCTGGCGAAGGAGAGCGCCTGCTGGAACGCGCCGTCCGGGTCGCATGTCGCCTCGTTGGTCCAGCTCAGGTTCGCGGTATGGCCGTTGACGCCGAAGGCTATGAGGTCGACCTTGTTCCAGCCGTCGGGCCCCAGCTGCTGCCTTATCGCGTTCACGCCGTTGTAATCGCCCATCTTCACTCCGAGCGCCACGAAGCAGTGTATCTCCTCGTCCGCGCCGCCGGTGCGCTTGTTCCCGCACGCGGAATCTATCGCGAGCACCTGGTTGGAGACGTTCACCACGGCGTCGTGCGAGGAACTGTTGAAGTCCATCTCCGTGGTTATGATCACCGGGCCGGCGTTTTTCAGCAGGCCCGCGATCTGGGCCGTGACCGGGACGTTTATGCTCTGGCTGTTCGAATAGAGCACGTAGACCGGCATGATATCGTACTGGAGGAAGCATTGGGCGCGGCTAGCGTCTGGCAGGGTGTAGTTCGTCTCATTGCTTCCCACCAGCCATTGGACCGCCATGTCCAGCCGGTTGCCGCACCAGCCGTTGGCGTCCGCGAAATCCGTGAAGGTGTAGCCCTGGCCGATCATGAACTGCCTGGGGAACAGGCCCGTGCTCACCGCGCTCCCGTTTATCAGGCTGTCGAACACGTCCTGGCTGCAGTTCTGTACGAACAGGCAGCTGCCGCCTGCGAATGAGTTCCTGAATCCGAACCAGGCCGTCGTGTTCCTGCATGCCAGGCAGACGCACTGCCCGAGATTGCACTTCTCGAAGGTGCTCGGGTCGTAGAGCGCGAAGGTGCCGTTGAGCCCGGTGCGGTAGTCCTGCGCATAGCCGGTGCCGGCGCCCAGGGTCTGTATGCATCCTGGCAGTAGCATGGGGGTGAGAGTCAGCAAAAAGAGCAATGCCGCGACATGGACCCGCATGGAGGGATTGAGGATGGAAAAGAATTAAAAGGAGGAAGAAATGCGGCGGATTTCAGAGCCTCAGGCCGCACGCGCACATGGTGCCCATCTGGCCGGACCTGCCGCACCTGCAGTACCTCTGCCTCGACGCCATCTGCGGCGAGACCGCACGGTTGAGGGCGGCTCCGCCCCTCTGCACGAGCGAGTTCACGCTCTGCTCGAGGCCGCCCTTCCTGGACGGGTCGGGGTTCCTCCACCTGTTCACGAAGTTGTATATCATCTCCTTCGGGCTCAGGGTGCTCGGGTAGCCGGGCACGCCCATATGGTAGGCGAAGAGGAGCGGGTTGAAGAACGTGTAAAGCGGGTTGTTCAGCATCCCGAAGCTCGCGAGCTCCTGCTCCCTTCTCATGGCCAGCACTTCCACGGCCACGGGCCGCCTGATTATGTCGGTCATCCCCATCTTCCGGACGTAGTCGTCATGCATGTAGAAGCCGGACATGCCCCCCATGCTCATCAGGGCGTACTCAGCCATTGCGGGCTCGAGCTGCTCTATGCCCCTGGTGTCGGTATAGCTGGCCGACGGGTTGGCAAGCCTGGTCCTCGCTATGGCAGCAGGTCCCTTGTACACGGTCTGTATGGAGGCGAAGTCCTGGTATAGGCCTTTCGAGTGGTCATAGCCCGCGAGTTGGGCCTTCTCCGCCCTGCTCTCGTACACGTTCGCCTTCTGGAGCGCCCTGGAGAACATGCCGTTGCTCTGGGAGACGGATAGAGGATTGTAGCCCCTCATCGCCTCCAGCAGCCTGGGGGACGTGTGGTTTCCATACGGCCTCAGGGCGTCCTGGACGTCCCAGTCCCATGAGGATGCGTATCCCTGGATGGACCTCTGCGGCCCGGCTATCGCCTTCTGGTATGGCATTATCGCATGCCTGCCGAGCGCCGCGGCCCAGCCTCCCTGCGCCATGAAGGCGAAGTACTCGCCCTTGGACATGTAGGCGCTGAGGGTCGACTGCAGAGAGAACGTCATGTTCGGCCCGTATTGGAACGCCGAGGCCCATGCCTGCTGCGCGCCATGGGAAGTCGAATTCCTCCACGGGCTGCGGTCTATGGTGACTGCCCAGACCTGGTGGAAGGCCCCGTGGGCCAGCGCCATGGAGCGGTAGGCGGCCGAAAGATGCCTCCTGTCCGCCTCCGAGGTGACGCCCTGGAGCAGCTCGTCCATGTCGCTAGTCAGTATGTCCGTGGAGAGCCTCCAGGAGTACATCTTCAGCAGCTGGGTCTTCGGCGTGATGTCGTAGGACCTTGTGTAGAGGTTTCCGGTGCCGCTTATGGCGGTATTTACCAGGAAGTCACCCACGAGCTGCCCGAAGTCATGGAACGGCTTGAGCGTCTTGGCCAGCTTCGGTACGTCCGATCCGAAGGCCCTCAGCGCGTCGGGCGTCAGCGGCGTGGTCTGATTCCTGGGCACGAGCTTCACCGCGCTCTTGTTCCAGTAGGTCTGGTAGTCGTAGGTGGCATTGGAGTATTTCCAGAGCACCGCGGCCAGGACCTTCTCGGCCTCGTAGTTGCCGCCCTTGCCGTTGGGCCTGGTCTGTTCAATCAGGTTGTTGATGAAAGGCTCCCAGACAGTCTTATCCGAGCTGTTCATGACCCTCTTCCATTCCAGGTCCATTTCGCCCTTGAATCTCACTGGCACGTCCTCCGGGCTGAAGCGCCTCCAGCCCTTGCCGTCGTGGATTGACACTACCCCGCCCAGCACCCTGTCGTTGTCGCTCACAGGCATGTTCTCCCGGTACGGTATGTAGGTGCCCTCGTGGGTCATCACCCACACGCCCTTCGAGAGATCGTCCACGCTGACGCCCCTCTTGAGGACTTCCTCGTACTGCTTCTTGTATAGCGTGCCTATCATGTACCTGAAGCGCTCCATGTCCTTCGGACTGGTGACGTCCATGCTGTTGAGGAACCGGAGGTCTGTGTGATTCTCCTCATAGCCCATTTCGCGCAGCGCCTTGGTCAGCATCGCCGCAGAAGCGCTCGTCAGGTAGCGGGCTGATTCGTTGGTCGTGTTCCCGTATGAGTTCTGGGCGTACCTGTCGCTGAACGTGTTGTGGAGGGTCTTCTCGAACAGGTCCCTGGCCCAGGCTTTCTTGGTCTCGAACTCCAGCTTCTCCGGGCTCCAGGTCCTGGCTCCGGCGCGGTCGAGCTCCGCCTGCAAGGAATTGTTGGTCGGGCGTACGAAGCTCCTATCGAACTTGCCCTGGGTCGCGGTGCCGGTTGTGAGCTGAAGTTCGCGTGTATCTATGCCATTGAGCCACTGCTGCTCCATTCTGGTCTTGAACCAGCCTTTCTGGGGGCCTATGGCGCTTTCGTCCTCATACCAAACCGCCTTGCCTGTCGTGGGGTCCCTGAGAACGCCTCCGCCTTCATTTATGAGGCCTCTCTTTTTTATCATGTACTCGGCGCCTGAGAGCACGTGCATGAAGTCGTCCATCGTGGCAGTGTCCTTGTTCCTTTTGCCGTCCGTGAGGTACTTGAGCGCCTCCTCTCCCTTGTCCGTTATGAGGCTGGCGAGCAGTTTCCTGTTCTCCTCGGTCTTCTTCTGCCTCATCCCTGTGTCCCGCATGAACTCCGGAAGCAGGTCAGCCCCTATGGCTGCGGGGTTGAGCGTCATCCACTTGTTCTCGAGTTCCACCCGCAGGGCGTTCATGAAGTCCTTCAGCGTGACGTCCTTGGTGGCGTGGCCGTTCGATATGTCGTCGATCTGCTTGCGGAAGAGCGCGACCTCCCACGGGTCAGAGCCGTGCAGGTAGCCGAGCCTGCCGACCAGGCAGTGGTACTCGTCGCCCAGCATCGCCTCTCCGACCCCGGCGCCCCTGCGCGCGCTGTTCTCGCGGTCGAAGAGCTCGTTTATCATGATCATCTTGACATGACCTTCTGCCGAGTCGTTCCTGATCTTGTCGACCTCGGATCTCATGTGCAGGTAGGATGCGTCGAGGCGGCCTCCCAGGGACTGGAGCAGGTTCTCGAGCTTGTCGCGCTTTTCGAACGGGGATAAGGAGGCGGACGAGAGTATTGCGTATATCTCGGATTCCGTAGCCGCCATCCTGCCAGAGCGCGAGTAGCCGGTTATCCTCACCGGGTCCACCACGCTGCTGGCCATGGCGAAGATTTCGTTGTCCGTCACCGCGGCGGCGTTGGTGCCAAGCTGCTTGTATATCCTTTTCAGCAGGTGGCGGTTCTGGTCCTGGCCCAGTTCCGTGAGGTGGACCTCGGCCTGGTGGCTCATCCTCATGTTCACGGGCATGATCTCGCCGAGGTGGATCTTGCCGGGCTGCTTGGTGAGCTGGTTGTAGAGCGCAGCATAGGCCCCGGAGGACTTGGATCTCTCCTTGAGCGCGTCCATCGCGCCCTTGCCGCCCACGGTCGTCACCGCGAACTTGCCGGTCGCGCGGGCGAGATCCATGCCTTGCACAACACCTGCCTGCGTGCCTCTTGCGAGCATCTTGAGGGAACGCATCCCGGCGTCGTAGCTGCCCGTGACTATCGGGCCTGCGACTGCGAACTTGTCGACGCCGACGGCTCTCAATGCGGTCTGTATCTTCTTGCCGGTCCTGGTGGACGCCTTGTTATTGAGTTCGGCAAGGCTCTGCAGGACGTCGTAGTTCTGCCTGAGTTCGACTCCGGTCCTTCCGAGCAACCGGACGTTGGGGTCCTTCGACATCTCGAGCTTCTTGAGCACCTGCCTGAGCGAGGCGTTGTCCTCTTTGCTGTACAGCTCGAACGGCTTTGCCAGCGCCCTTAGCGCTTTGGGATCGCCGCCGCCCTGCACGTATGCCAGCCCGACAGACTTGAATACTGCTGCCTCTTGGGCGCTCATTCTGCCTGCGAGTTTGCCCACTTCGGCCTTGCCTGCGGCCAGATTGGTCGCGGCCTTGCCTGCGGCCATGTCTTCCAATTGTTTGATTGTCGCCTGGTTGGCCTTGCCCTTGTTGATGTTCCATAGCGTATCGGCGACTTTCGCAGCAGCCGCGGCCTTGGCCTTGACTGTCCTATTCATCTCGCCGTAGCCGAACGGTGCGATTATCTGGCCGCCGGCCGCGAGCCCCTTCGGGGACGGAAGCTTCGGCGTGGTTATATCGAGCATGGTTATCGGCGATCTGCCGGAGAAGTACATGGACGCGAGCAGAAGGCCGAGTATTATGAATACCCCGAGGCAGGGTACGGTCTGCCCCTGCCCGGTGAGCGAGAGATTGGTCGCCACCGGCGCGAGCGCCATCGAGAGCGCTGATGTGAAGTTCGACGCGGCGGATGCGTTCGCAGAGCTCAGGGTCACGGACTGCACGGGCGCGACCAGCTGGTCTCCGGTAGCGGAGAGCACCCTTATCTGTATCGTGGTGCCGGCGTACAGCCCCTTGTCCACGGTGCAGGTGCCTGTCCAGAGCGGTATCTGGCCGCCCGTTATATTAACTATAGTGCCTGGCTGGTTCGCGGTGACCCTGCCGCAGCCGGTGATTGTGGACCATCCGGCGCCACCCTGCCTGTACGGGTTCCAGTACATGAAAGTGAAGTTCGCGTCCTCCAGGGACGAGAAGGTGACTGGATATACCGCGTTGGACGAGAGTATCGTGCTCTTGGCCTGGATGCATTGGTTGATGTCCGGGCTTCCCTGGCACCCGGTGACTATGTCGTTGTACTGGGCCTGGACCGCGGATACCGCCGAGGAAGGCTGGTTCGCGGTGAAAACGAGCATTGACACGTTGATGACGTTGTCGGCGCTCCTCACCCACAGCTGGCTTGTGACCTGCTGTGTGGTGGGCGTTTGGGCGATCGTTTGCGCTGACACGACGCTAAGTGACAGCAGCAGGAGCATCCCGAGCATCACGATATTGAGTTTCATAGACTAGAACGCGTTTTGCCGCTATTTAAATACCTACGGTTGCGATAGGATTAAATACTACAAAAACTACAATAATTGTAGTATGTAGTTATAAAAACTGCATACGGGTGATTGCATGAAGGGCGCGAACCCTTTTACACCGTGGGGCGCAGGGCCCCAGGATTTCATAGACAGGAAACCTGAGATGGAAATGTACGGAAGTTTTCTTAAGGCGATCGGAGGCGGCATGAGCGAGGTGCTGCTGGTGGCCGGAGCGCCGGGGAGCGGAAGGAGCGCGCTCCTGCGCAGGCTGCAGCAGGAATCCACGAAGGCCGGCGTGTTCGCTCCGCTGGTCTCAGCCGGCGACGGCGAGAGGTTCCCGTCCTTCCTCTCCAAGCTCTCCTCCGAGCTGCTCGCCTACGCCCAGGAGAAGGAGGGCGAGGGCGCGCTTTCGGACAGGATGCTTTCCGGGCTGAAATCGGCTGCCGGCGGGGAGGACATGCTGCTCTCGTTCGCCCGCATGGCGCTCAAGCACGCGGGAGGCATGGTCCTCCTGGTTGACGACGCGGACAGGCTCGGGAGGCCGGACGAACTCATCCAGTTCGTGACCAGGATGATGAAGGTCGCCATCGCCGAGCGGCTCAGGTTCGGCTTCCTGCTCTCGTTCAGCGAGGGCTTCAGGAGATTCTCTGCCATGGGCAGGGAGATGCGGCTCGGCCCGTTCGAGGAGCACGACCTCAGGGAGATGGTGGATGGCGCGCTGAAGAAAGGCCCGAAGATGGGGGAGGAGTGCTTCAGGACGCTGAACAGCGAATCCGAGGGCAACCCGCTTGTCGCAAAGACGATATGCTGGGTGATATACGATAGGCTGCCGGACAACGAGAGGATAATAACGCAGAGGCACTACCTGACGTACTATCCGGCGGTGATGAGCACGCTGTCCAGGGAGTTCTTCGACAGGCTTTACCTCGAGCTGCCCGGTTCCGAGAGGGAGGTCCTGCGCGCCTTCGCCTCCGCCGGAAAGCCTGCTTACATCTCCGACATCGCGAGGGCGCTCGGCAAGCGCCACGCGACCACGCTCGCGCTGCGGCTGGTGGAGCGCGGGCAGCTGGTGAGGGTGGATAGGGGCTTGTACAAAGTGTTCACTAAGTTATATGGAAGATATGTACTCCAGAGGGGATGAGCCGTTAGAACACGACGGTGTCCCCGCCCCGGGATTTCGCGGTCTCCAACAGGCGTACGCATGCGTCGAGCATCCCGTGCCAGAGGCTTCCGCCCTTGTCCGTGGGGTTCGAGCTATGTGCGACCGCGAAGCTGCAGGTCACCATCACTCCGCCGGAGTGAGGAAGCTGGAGCTCGACCGGTAGTTTTGCGATCTCCTGCCTCAGCAGGTCCGCCATCTCAGCGGCCTCCTTGAGGGTCTTCGGAAGGATGAGCACGAATTCGTCGTGCTTCAGCCCGGGGTTCGAGACGGCTTCGGCGTCTTTCCTCACACCGTCCAGGAATTTGTTCTTGCCTGGCCTGAATATCACGCTGCCTTTGTAGCCGCAGGCTGCGAGCAGGTTGCGGAGCCTGTCCGCGACAGCGGCGAGCACCATGTCACCGGCCGCGGAGCTATGGTTCTGATTTATGGTCTTGAGTCGGTCGATGTCGGCGACCAAGAGACAGAATTCCCTCCCGTCCTTACGAAGATCGTTCTCCGCAGCTGCTGCGGCGGCTTCGAGCATATCTTTGTTCGGGAGCAGCGTGAGGCGGCCGATGCGCGATCCTAGGACGGTGCCGAAGAGGACGCTCAGCTGGTGGAAGATCGCCTGTTCCTCGATGTCCGCTGCTTCCGATGGGCTTGCTAGACCGCCGCGGAGCATCGGATGAGCCTCGGAGAATAGCGTCATATTGCTGACCAGCCCCGGCTTGGGGCGTATGAGCAGGGAGGTCTCGAGCGTGTGTTTCAGGCGCGCGTCATCCTCGTCTTCCGGAACCTGGTGTATGCCGCTTATCGTCCCATCCTGCACGAAACCGTGCACGCGCCGCGAATACCCAGCCCTCGACGACTCATTCAGCAGCTCGACCGCCTTCACTTCCCGGAATATGGCAGGGACCAGCTCCATGAGCTCGAGGATGCTCGAGCTTCGGGCGCGTTCTGCGATCATGCGCTTCGCGTTTGCATAGCCCATGGAAGGGGATGCGGGCTCCACGAGCGGCAGGTCCCCGCTCCGGAACATGTTCCTGCGCCTGGTCCGGATGCTTTGCGTTTGAGCTCGGATAAGGTCGGGCGGTTTTGTTTCGGCCATGGGATCGTGCTCTGGTTTCAGGTCTATGGTTGAGGCTGGGCGGAATTTTGTTATGTAGTAGTATATGGATAAGAAGAGTTTAAAAAGACAGGACTCCGGGGTGGGATTCGCCGAGGGGGTGATTTGAACACCCAAGCCTCGTGAGAGGCACAAGGTTAGCAACCTTGCGCACTACCGGGTTATGCGACCTCGGCGTCAGATGAAAGCGAACCGGTTTAGTATCAGAAAATCATTTAAAGGCGAACCCGGCCGGGAGTTCACACCACGGTTCCCCAGGCGGAGAGCCTCCACCGCTGGCCGACCCGCTTGCTGAGCGCGACCTTGGTGCCCTTCTCCGCGACCACCGGCTTCTTGAGCAGCACGGTCGCCACGCCTTTGGCGAGATTGGTTATCGCGCCCACGCCGGTCGCGGTGTGCACGTTGAGCACCACCGGCTCGCCGTCGCGGAGGGGCGCTATCTCGGTGTCCGTGCGCTTGAGCATCTCGTATTTCACTTTCACGGTGTTGGCCGCGTCCGGGAGCTCGCCCGGCCTGCCTATCATCGAGCCCACGAGCGCGTCGGATTTCGTTATGGACGGGTCTATGGACGTCCCCACCGCGATGAGGCCGCCGGGCTTGGCGACCTCGAGCGTCTCGTTCTCCTCCATTATGCTCCTGGCCTCGCAGGCCACGGTGATCGGCGGGCCGCCCGCTTTCCGGACGATGCCCGGCTTTATCTCTATCTTCTCGCCGGATTTGAGCACGCCCTGCACTATGGAGCCGCCCAGCACGCCCCCGTTCAGCGATGATATCTTCGTGCCCGGCTTGTTGACGTCGAATGAGCGCGAAACGTACATGCGCAGCGGCGCGGCCTCGTCCCGCTTGGGGGTCGGTATGCGCTCCTCGATCCTGGCCACCAGCTCGCCGATGTTGAGCTTGTAATTCGATGATACGGGCACTATCGGGGAGCTCTCCGCGACGCTTCCTTTGAGGAACTTCTTTATCTGCGCGTAGTTCTCCAGCGCCTTCTCCTTCGACACCAGGTCGATCTTGGTCTGCACCACTATTATGTTCTTCACGCCCATGGACTCGAGCACGATGAGGTGCTCCACGGTCTGGGGCTGGGGGCATGGCTCGTTCGCCGCTATGAGGAACAGCGCGGCGTCGAGGAGGTTCGATGCCGCGATGACCGCGGTCATGAGCGTCTCGTGGCCCGGCGCGTCTATTATGGATATCTTTCTCCTGAACTCGGCCTTACCGCCGCAGTCGCACGTGTCCTGCACGGTGTACTTGCCGCACTTGGAGCACTGGTAGACCTTGAAGTCGGCATAGCCCAGCCGGATGGATATGCCTCTCTTTATCTCTTCAGAATGCGTGTCGGTCCATTTACCGGTGAGCGCAGATGTCAGGGTGGTCTTGCCATGGTCCACATGGCCGAGCATCCCTATGTTCAGTTCAGCCTGCAAAGAGGGTCACCTATTTCTTCTCCTGCTTCTTCTCGGTTTTCGGGAAGAACTGCTCGAGGGGGGTCGCGCCTGCGGCCACGACCTTGGCGTTCACCTGCGCGGTGTCCGCTGAGAACGTGTTGCCGCGCATCATGCGCCTCTGCCTCTCGCCGTTGCGCTTGGTGTGGAAGCCCACGCCTTCGCTGACGAGCACCGCGACCTTTCTCTGACCGGGTATCTCCTCCCTCATTGGGAAGCCGGAGTTGTCCGATCCGCCCGTGAATTCGAGCTGGTATCCGGCCGCGCCGAGCACTCCGCCATCCAGCTTGTCGCCGATCTTCTTGCCGGCTATGTGCGCCTCGTGCTCCTTGGAGACTTCCGCCTGGTAGCTTTTTCCTGTCTTAGGGTCCGATATCACTATGCGCATAACGATCCACCTCATGAACAGAATCTGGAGTAGAATCTAGGAATGAGTTTATAGAAGTTTAATTTAAAAAGTAATAGGAAAAAAAAGGGGAAGGATTTACGCGTTCTTCAGCTTCGCCTTGTAAACGTATCCGTCCTTGCCGAGGAAGTACATCCAGCCGGACTCTTTCGAGATCTTCTCGTTTCCGACTTTCTTTTTCCTGCCTTTCTTGTTGTGCTTCATCGGAGCTGCCCAAACGAAACCGTCTTTACCTACGTAGTAAAGATAGCCGTCCTCCCGCGAAATCTTTTCTGATCCGATTCTTGTTCCCATCTTGTCACCCTCCAAATGCCTCTTTTTCCACGGGGCGAAGACGTCGTAAAAACCGTGGCATGGGCTATTACAGAGATATAATTTATAAAGCTTTCGACGGTGGAACGACGGTGAAAATGGGTTTTCCTGATGGGGATTTTTAAAGGCAGCCTGACAAAATAAGGAATATGTTCGAATTGTTCGCGAGGCCCAAGCCTTGCCGCATCATGGTGACGCTCAAGGACCCGACCAATACGTGGTACCTCTCGAAAATAGCGGTCAGCACCGGCACCACCTACGTCTATGTCACGAAGCTGGTGTCCAAGCTCGAGAAGAGCGGCTACCTGCAGATAGAGGCCAAGGGCAAGAAGAGGGTAGTGAAGCTCACCGAGCGCGGGCTCCTCGTCGCCAACGCGATAACGGATTTGAACAGCAGGCTGGACACCAAATAGGTGACCGCATGGCCGATCGTCTCGTTAACGGCTTATTGATCGGCCTCGCCTTTGTCGCTATCGGAGCATGGCTCATGTACTCCGATTATGTGGCATCGACATGGAATCCGGTCGAGGGCCGAATAATATCGTCTGCTGTGGCTACCATCAGTCCAGAAGGCGTCTATGGGAGGACCACATACCAGGCTGACATCCAATACGGATATTCGGTCGGAGGGAAAGAATACACGGGCAGCTGCTGCCAGGAAGTCAGCACCAACGCCGGCGATGCAGGGGAGATGGTCAATAAGCATAGTCCGAACGATACGGCGCAGATAATGGTCGACCCGAACGATCCGAACCAGTCCAAGCTCACGGACGACATCCAGCCATCTAACTGGGTGCACATCATGATGATATTGGTAGGCGTTCTCCTCATTGCGGCCTACGTTTACTTACGACAGCGATCTAAATAGGAAAAAAATCACACTACCCTTATGCTCGTCTTCCTCTGCACAGAGGCGTAGACCTTGTTGTAGTCCTGGTAGTGCGCGTAGGCGCTGACATCCATCATGTAGTCGCCGGCCGCGGTCTGGTTGCTCGCCCACACGGGGATCGAGACCTCCTTCGTCTCCCCGGGCTGCACCTCGCCGACCTTCTTCTCCGTCATCTTGTTGATGCAAGCCGGGTCGAAGCCGACCAGCTCCTTCCTCGGGAGCAGGACATCCACGGACACGAGCTGCGGGTCGTTGGTTATGTTCGTGAGCCTCACCACGAGATTGACCGAGTTCGCCTTCATCGCGCTCAGGCGCAGCGGGAGGAACGATGTTGATATCCTGAACGGCACGACCGGGACTCGCTTGGAGGCGTCGCTGGTCACGGACGCCTTGGACTCCTTGCTCGCCCTACTGCCTTCCTTCCCGAACTTCCTCTCCTCCTCACCCAAAAGCGAATCCAGAAAACCCATTTTATCACCAAAGGCACGGAAACCGATTGTTGCCTGCTTATATCATATGTAGTTAGAATATTAAAACTGCCGCCGCGAGCACGGAGGTCCATTTGCCGTTCTTGTCGGATATCGCGGACTGCGTCACGTTGCTCGTGCGCACCATCTTGCCGGACATCTTGAAATATTTCTCCCTCTCGTTCCAAGCGGTCTCCGTGTCGAAGTCGATGCCGAGCGTGGACGCGAGCATGGACGCTGCCAAATCCTCGGCGTAATCCGCCGCCTTCTTCTCGGTCTGGCCGAACGCGTGGTGCTCGCTCAGGTAGCCGTACATCTTCTTGTTGGCCGGGACCGCGCTACCTACGCTGGTGACGAGCAGGCGGTTCGGCTCGTTGCAGGACGCGCGGGACATCACGAGGAAGACGACCTGCCCGGGCTTGAGGTGCTTGAGCCCCTCCTTCTTGGATATTATCTTGGCGTTCGGCGGCAGGATGGACGAGACGGACACGAGGTTGTATGGCGCTATGCCCGCGTCCCTGAGCGCCATCTCGAACGAATGCAGCTGGTCCTTGCTCTTCCCCGCACCTTTCGTGAAGAAAATCTTCGTCGGCACAAAATCCATTAGATCACATCGCAGCTACTGTTTTGCCATTCCCTGTTTTTTCTAAGATTTTTTCCCGCTACCTTCTAAAAGAAAAGTGTTTTTTAATCTTTGCTGGATGATTATACGAAAATCCAACGTGTCAGGGTGGGAACCATGGAAATAAAACCTTTGTACGCGGTCATCGCTCTCGTAGTCGTATTCCTGGCGCTGTTCGCGGCCAGCCAGCTCATGGCTCCGCCGCCCGTGGCGCCGGATTACTCGGCCCAGGCAGAGGCCATCTTCATGAGGGGGGCTTCGGCCGGAGAGAACGCGAGCGCCTACACCTACGCCTACACCGAATCCTCAAACGGCTTCCTCGAGAATTACACGCTCGAGTACGACGGGAGCATCTCGTCGGTCGAGGTGTCCAGCATCCTGTCCGACAGGAAGCTCTATTTCCTGAAGAACGACACCGTCCTGTGCGTGGACTTCGCGGGTGCGAGCGCCTGCTCGTCGGTGGAGAACGTGAGCGGCGCTGCTTCCTACGTCGCGGACATGCATGATCGGCTGTTCAACCCGGCCGCCATAGAGACGATGAAGGCCGATTACGCGTACATGTACAACAAAAGCATACTGACGTTCTCGCCGGACATGCAGGAGATGGTCCTTCCGGACGGCAGGGAGTGCACCCAGATAGAGTACACCATCGATTACCAGAACATAACGCTGGAGGACATGAGCAAGCTGGGCGTCACGGCCGCGACTCCGCGGATATTCCAATTCGTGTCCTGCGTCGGGACCGACGGCGTCATCGACCAGCTGTATTTCAATTACACCTACCAGGGGAGCTTGTACACCGCCCAGCAAAAGCTCATCACCGCGGATTTCGCCACGGTGCCCGCGATAAACCCGCCGCAGAACCTGTCCGGAGACGCCTTCAGCATCGCATCCGATGAAAACACCGCGAGGGACGCTCTGTTCCAGTGCTATCTCTCCCAGCCAGAGGGAGAGGCGCGCGGCACGTGCATCCAGAACATCGCGCTGGAGCTGAGCGACAAGGACCTCTGCGACGCGGCAGGCACGGTGCGCGACAGGTGCCTGGTCTCGTTCATGCCGTACATCAGGGACCCGAGCGTATGCACCACGATGAGCATGCCGGAGTTCAAGGACGACTGCTACATCGAGCTTGCCGGCGCGTACAAGAACAGCACCTGGTGCAACATGGTGAACGACAGCACGAAGAAGGACTATTGCTTGCAGATAGCCACGCAGTCTCCGGCGGAGAATGAAACCCCGGCGGCCAACGGGACCGGCTCCGTGGCACAGAACGCCTCGGAGAACGAGAGCGCGATCCCGGCGGCGGTGGCCGCGATCTTCAACGAGATGGAGAACTCGACCGGCACGGCGAACTCCACAAGCTCCTCAGGCCCGGAGAATTCCACCGCGAACGCCACGGGTTGAGACCCGATGAAAATAGCCCTGTTCACGGATACCTGGCATCCCCAGGTCAACGGGGTCGTCTCCTACCTGGACAGCATGCTCCCGTACATCGCCAAAGGCAACGAGGTCATCCTGTTCGCTCCTGGGGATTGCAAGAGGATAGAATCCGTGCGGGGCAAATACGGCGTGAAGACGTACTGGATCCCCGCATCCCCGTTCCCGTACTACGAGGGCTACCGTATGAGCGGGATGTACGCCCATGAGATATCCCAGATACTCAAACAAGAGAAGCCGGACGTCGTCCATGCCCATGCGCCGGTGCTGCTGGGGCTCCAGGGCCTCGTGGCAGCCAAGAGGCGCGGCATCCCGGTGGTCGCCACATACCACACGCACTTCCCGGATTACCTCCCCTACCTGCTGGACGGCAAATTCCCAGGATTCGTGGGTACGCTGGGAAGGACCACGGTGAAGGGGCTCATCAGGTTCGTGTTCTCCATGACCGAGAGCACGATCGCCCCCACGGACGAGCTGGCCAGGGAGCTGAGGGCGTACGGCGTGAGGAACGTCATCGTCATCCCCAACGGCATAGACCTGGGGCGGCTTAAGGCCACCGAAGCGCAGAAAGCCAGGTTCAGGAAGAGATACCGCATACCTGCGGGCAGGAAGCTGATACTCTACGTGGGCCGGCTCGGCTTCGAGAAACGGCTCGACGTGCTCCTCGCTGCGCTCCCCAGGCTCAAGGCCAGGGACTGGTTCCTCTTGGTCGTCGGCTCAGGGCCGCAGCAGGAGGGCTACCTGCGCGAGGCCGAGGCGCTCGGCCTGAGGAATGCGAGGTTCACCGGCCTTGTCAGCGGCGACGAGCTGTGCGCGGCGTATGCGTGCGCAGACGTGTTCGCATCGGCGTCCGACTCAGAGACGTTCGGGCTCACGTTCATAGAGGCCATGTCCTTCGGAGTCCCGACCGTGGGCGTGGACAAGCTCGGCCCCAGGGAGATAATCAGGAACGGGATTAACGGCTTCCTGGTGAAGCCCGGCGACAGCGCAGCCATGGCGAAGAGGATAGATATGCTGCTGTCCGACGCGAAGCTGCGGAAGCGGCTGGGGGCGCAGGCGAAGGCCACGGCGGCGAGGTTCACCATAGAGAGCAGCGCTGAGGCCACCCTGCGGGCCTATCGGGAAGTCGTTGAGGCGAAGGGGAGGAAACGCGGGTGGGGACGGTTCATCCCGGCCATCAAATGAACGCCTGTGTGATGCAAACCGCCAGTACCTCAACAGAAAAGCTTATATACTCGGAATGACAGAATATGTATGTTATCACAACATGCGGGTGGTTCATTGGCTAAGAACAGGAAAGTATCAAGAAAGAAGACGGCAAGACCTGTCGCCTCGAAGATGAAAGTGAAGGGCAAGACCAGGGTCGCCGCCAGGCCGCTAGCCAGCAGGAAAAGGGCCAAAATCACCCTTGCCAAGGCGAAGAAGACCACGAAAAAGGCCGCCCCATCGAAGAACACGGTCAGGGCGCCGATACTGTTCTCAGCCAAGAAGCAATCCATAAAGATCGTCAGCCCCACGAAGGCCGCCACCCCGGAGCAGAAGGCCGAGGTGGAGCACATCCACAGGATCCTTTCCGACGCCTATGTCAGGCAGATGCTGATAGAGATAGGCGGCGAGAACGCGCTCGAGATAGTGAGGCACTTCTACGGGAGCCACAGCGACGAGGAGCTCGCCAAGTCGCTCCAGCTCAGGATCTCGGACGTGCGCGCCACGCTCAACAAGCTGCACAGCAAGGGCCTAGTGCAGTACGCCCGCGAGAAGGACTCCGAGACCGGATGGTACTCGTATTCCTGGTCGTTGAACAAGGCCCGCATAGTGAAATGGGTGAGCGAGACCGCGCTCAAGGTCGCTGCCAACGCCGCGGGCGGGGACGGCAACCAATACTATTTCTGTCCGGCCTGCGGCCTGGGGTCCATCATGGACTTCGGCGCGGCCACGGACAAGGAGTTCCGCTGCAACAAGTGCAACAAGTCCCTGGAATTCATCGAGGAGGAGAGGTTCTCGGTGATAAACCAGGTCCTCAGGAAGTAATCCGATGAGGGTACAGGAGCTGAACGCGTACCTCGTCGCGAACAACAATGGCAGGATCCTTTTTCTGAAACGGCCCGGCGGCTGGTGGGAATTCCCGGGCGGAAAGATTGAATGGGGCGAGACCCCGGAGCAGGCGGCAATACGCGAGCTCAAGGAGGAGACCGCGCTCGTCCCTGCCGGCGTTCTGAAGATGCTCGGCATGACCTCCGCGACCTACGAGAAGGATGGGAACGAGAAGCATTCTATTTACATCGTTTATTCTTGTGAAACTACGAGCGACCGCCAGATCATCTCCGGCGAGCACATGGAGGCCCGCTGGCTCATGCCGCAGGAGGCGAAGTTCCTCAAGCTGGGGCTGAACGCCGAACCTGTGCTGGATATGCTGGATGCCAAATAGCGCCAAGGATAAGATTCAGACCCCTTTGAACTCCTGCACCATCTTCTCGAGCTCCGGATAGGTTAGCAACATCACCGAATTGGCCTCGACCTCCAGCTTCATCACGAGCGGCGCCTTGGTGATGGAGTTGAGCTGGCCCGCGAACTCGCCCTTCTCCACGTCGTCCTTGAAAAGCACGATGGTGATGCCCTTGCTGAGCGTAGAGAGCGCCCTCGTGAGGACGTCCGCGGCGTTGGTCTTGTCGTAGAAGTGCAGGAACATCTGCTGTCCTACCACGGTTATCTCGCTGTCGCACACCTCTGATTCGCCGAGCTGGGTGAAGGGTATCGCGTTGTTGACGCAGATGTCCCTCAGCTTGCGGAGCATCGCCAGGTAGCGCACGCTGTGGCCGGCCTTCGGCTCCCACTCCTCGAGCCCGTAGTAGTCGAGGAACTCCTTCACCTTTTTCATCCTGACGAGCTGGTTGAGCAGGAACTCGGTGTTGTAGTCGGTTATGAATATCGGGTTGCCCCGGAAGTACATGTTCTTGAACCCGTTCTTCACCTCGCTCGCCACCAGCGGGGTGTACTCCCACCTGTAGGTCGTGTTGACACGGTCGAACACGGACAGCACGGCGTCTGTGGTGAGCGGTATCTTGGTGCGCGAGACCGGCGGGAAATCAGGCACGTCGATGGAGAAGAAGACCTGCTCCTGCCTGGCGAAGTACAAACCCACTCCCATTATGGCCCCTGCGAGCAGCACGACCAGCAGGAGGCCGGGCGGGAACGGAGGCGGCGGTATGGGCCTGTAGTAGGACGCGGTCTTCTGGAAGTTCCCGGCGGTGAATGCGAACGTGTGGTTGCCGTAGGAGAGCGCGTCTCCGCCGCTGTACTGCGAGATGTCCACGCTCAGAGGGCCTGCGGAGACGCCGCTGAAGTCCTTCTTGAACTTACCGCTGTCCAAGTCGACGCTGAGCGTATCGAGCGTGATCGGAGTATCCACCTGGAATATGTAAATGGAGGGCTTCGCGCCCTGGGTCGGCCCGGTTATGGATATGGACTGCACGTCCAGGTAGGTGGAGGCGTAGACCTTGCCCGTGTCGTCCTCCAGGCTGACCATGTACTCTCCCTGGTCGAGGGGGATCTGCACGTCCAGATTGGCGTTCTGGGTCTGGGTGTTCACGGTGCCCACTGGGGTGCGCAACACCTCGGTGCCGTTCAGATCCATGAATGCGAGGGACATGGATGGCGATGCGGGGGTGGGCTCTGCGAGATTGGCGTTCAGCCTTATCACCCCGCCCGTGATGTTGGTGTTCGTGATGGTGAGCTGGGGCGTGTAGAGCTCGCCGAGGGAAGACTTGCCCACGTTGAGCACCTTCATGTCCTGGAAGGATGAGCCCCTGGGCGTGAGGCCGGTGAACGACACCTTGACGCTGCGTTTCACTCCGTCGTAGGGCAGGCTGAAGAACTGCTGCGTGCCTGAGAGGCCGGTGGACAGGTTGTCTGCCCTCAGCGTGTAGGTCGAGCCGGCGTTGTCCGGCACCGCCCATGGCGTCTCCACGACTATTCGTGCGATGTCATGGGCTGCCGCCACCGGGTCCGAGCGCCAGCCGCCGTCGATGGTCTGAGGGACCATGAGCAGCGTGCCGTTGCCGAAAGGGAGCACGGAGACGCATCCGTAGGCCATCGCGGCGCCGTCCACCTGGTAGAGCGGCTGGAAGAGCGTGAAATTGTCCGTGCACGTGGGCGAGGCCGTCTCATCGAAGGATATCTGCAGGGACGCGTACACGTCCTGGGGCGTGGTTTGCACGAGCGTGCCGTTGAGCATGGACTTGAAGGACTGGCCGATGTACACCACGACCACGCCCTCGTTCATCAGGCGCATGATGCTGCCATTGCCGGCCAGCAGCTGCTCGGGGACCACGCCTGACGGGATTATCACCTCGGCGCCCCTGGGCACGGTCTCCAGCTGCTGGAAAGATATCTCGTCGAGCACCACGCCCGTGCTGCCCAGATCGCCGCGGAGCGCGGTGAGGAAGTCCGAGTAGCGGGTCGCCTCGATCCGATTCGAGTTCAGCACGAACACCTGCGTCGGCAGCTGCTCGGGGTAGGTCTTGAGCGAGATCGTGTAGTTCATGATCCCGCTGGTGTTGTAGTTTATGAAGAGCATCGCGACGTGGTCGTTGCTGCCGCGGGACGCGGCGCTGATCACGCTGCCGGAGATTATCTTGTTGGACAGCGACGCCTTCTCCACGGGCTGGACCTGCGTGTACCCGGGGGATATGTTCGGCATGAGTAGCATCAGTCCGGCAACCACGAGGATGATGGCGATCACGAACGCAGCCGCGATGGGCAGCAGGTTGAATCCGCCGGGCGCAGGCGCTTCCTTGGCCGGGCCGGAGGCTGTGGGCGTAGCCGCCTTCTTCGGGGCCAGGAACGCCTTGAGGGAGTCCCTGAGCTTGTCGAGCCCGCTGCGCGCTATCACCTTGTAGCGCAGCACGTACTGGTATCGCTTGTGGGCTTCGAACTTGTATATGCCCCTGCGGATCTTCAGTGCGCCTATCTCGACCATCGCAAATCACGCCTATTTGAGGACTTCCAGGTAGCCCTCGCCGACCAGCCTGTTGAGCATCTGCTCGACCCTGGCCTCCGGGATCTTGTACACCTTGGTGAACTCGATCACGTTTATCTCGCCGTTGTGCTCCATGACCCACTCTTGGAGCTTGGCCTTGAGCGCGTCGTCCGACAGGACCTCGAGCGCCTGGACCCGCAGCTGCATCTCGTCGTTCGAGGCCTTGAGCTCGTAGTTCTTCGTGGTCAGCGCCTCGGACTGGTCCTGGAGACGCTCGACCTTCTTGCGCAGGTCGTCGGCGTCCTTCTTCATGGAATCGTAGGCGGTGTAGAGCTTGGAGTAGTCCATGGTCACGGACTCGAGCAGGTCCTTAACCGCGGCCTCGATGAGCTGGTAGAGCACCTTGTTTTCTATCGGGTATGACGACTCGACCAGGGTGAGGATGTTGAGCAGGTAGCGAATGACGTCGAGCTTCCTCTTCCTGGGCGCGATCTCGGATGGTATGGAATACAAGACCTCCAGCTCGTCCTTCTTCAGCTTGAGTATGGAGAACAGGTAGGGGTTCTTGTTTATGTCCCTGGACTCCACGTAGACCACGTTGACCGCGTCCTTCTCAGGAGCGACCTCCAGGAACGAGATGGTGCGCAGCGTGTCCGATATGTCCTTCGCCGTGCCGATCATCTTCGCCTTTATCTTGAATCCGTCGACCTTCGGCGTGAGCGATGCCGCGCCGGCGGCCGGCTGCGCTGCGGCTGGTGCGGGTTTCGCGGCGCTACTGGCCGCTGCCGCCGGTTTCTGCTGTGGTGGCGCCATGTATCATCTACCCCTTCTTCCCGGACGGCTTCCTCGCCCCGGGTGCTGGCTTCCCCTTGCTCTCGATCTCCTCTAGCGCCTCGGGGAGCTTGGGCTTCCCTGCCTTGGGCCCCTCGCCGGGCCCCTTGTCCAGGGCGGGCGCGTACTTGAACACTATCGCGAAAAGCAGTATGAAGAGGCCTATGAGTATGGCCGAGATGAACGCGAATATGTCGAAGCGGCCGGACATGATGATGGTGAGCACCAGGAGTATGACGACCACGGC
Source organism: uncultured Microcaldota archaeon (assembly GCA_963714085.1). GTDB lineage: Archaea > Micrarchaeota > Micrarchaeia > Anstonellales > Bilamarchaeaceae > CAILMQ01. The sequence continues at coordinate 474,434 of OY970229.1, forward strand.
CGCCAGGACTCCGAAGAGCACGAGCGAGCGCTCGAACTCCTTCCTCCGCTTGTCGTGGACCGGTATGTCGTCCTCGCACACGTAGAGCTCGTTGTTCTGCGCGATGTTGAAGGCGGACTTGACCTTCCTGATGGAGCGGATGATGGCGTCATCCTTGACCGGTACCGCGCTCTTGCCCTCCACGTCCTTCTGGCACACTATGCAGATCCGCATGGCATCAACCCTCGAGGACGACCTGGGTTATCTCCTTGGCGCCGCCTTCCGTCTTCCTCATGTCCACCTTGCCGAACACGTTGATGATCGTGATGTCGTCCAGGCCCGTGTCTTTGAGGAAGTCGCCGATGTTCCTCCTCGCCACGCCGAACCGCTCGAGCGTTATCACCAGCGACACGACGTCCAGGTGCCGGTTCTTCTTCTCGAACATCTTGGTGAGCTCCTCCACCTTGTCGTCCCCGAGCCCGAACTGCCTCATCTTGCGCCTGAAATCCTCCTTGATGAATGAAACGCTTTTGGCCATGTTGACATCCCTCTTCTGCTTGACGCTCATCACTTCGTCCAGGTCGAGGAAGAATTCCTTCGCCGGCTCCTCTCCGATTATCTTCTCCAGCAGGAACGTGGATGGGTATGGGGTCGGGGTGGTCAGGGCCATGTTCACGGCCGCCTCGCCGACACCCAGCCTTGATATCTCCTCGCGCATGTAGTTGGAGAAGTTCAGCGAGCCCTGGAGGTAGTCCAGGAACTTCTCGAACTTCACCTTGAGCATGAACGTGGTGCCGACGTTGGAGAATATGGCCTCGGATATGTCCGTCGGGTTCTGGGAGGCGACGATCATGCCGAAGTTGTACTTGCGTCCCTCACGCACTATCATGACCAGGTCCGAGTTCTCGTCCTTCGCGATCTTCCACGCCTCGTCCACCACCAGTATGAGCCGCAGCCCCTTCTCGCTGGACCAGCCGGAGAGCCGCATCTTCTCCTTGGCGAACTGCATGAGCGTGAGCGCGGCCATGGCCCTGAAGGTCTCGTCCGGCAGGCCAGAGAGGTCCAGGTCCACCAGCCCGGACGTGATAAGGTCCTCCAGCTTCACAGTGGACTGCTGGGCGAAGAAATCCTCGCCCGACTTCGTGTACTGCTTGAGCCTGTAGATGGCGTTCTCCAGCTCGGCCGGGAATTCGTAGGTGCCCAGCGATGCCTGCTCCTCGAGCAGACGCACGACGTCCTTGAGCGTCGGGGCGGTGAGCGACTTGCCCAGCTCGTCCTTCTGCTCCCTCGCGTCCATGCGGTACTTGGCCTCCACGTAGGCCTTCTCCATGGCCTGCTCCGTGAGCCGCTTCTGCTCCGGGTAGTTCGCGATGTCCGTGAGCATCTCCAGTGTGCGCATTATCTGCTTGAGCCTGTCGTAAGGCTTCATGCCGCCCAGGTCCAGTATGTTGAGGTAGGAGCCCTTGCCGAGGGATATCACCTTGCCCCCGGTGTCCTTGACCCAGGGCTTGTATTCCCCGGCCCAGTCGAATATGAGCGCGTTCGCGTTCCACACGAACGCCGCGCGCAGCAGGAAGGTCTTGATGAAGTAGGACTTCCCAGAACCGGATATGCCCACAACGGCTATGTGCGGGTTGGGCACGTTCTGGTAGTTCCAGTAGAACGGCGCGTGGAATATCTTGGTCTTGCCGATGAAGATGGAGTTCGCCGGGTCGTCGCACAGGACGGAGAGCGGCGGCTCTGGGGGGTAGACCAGCAGGTTCCTCCTGCTGAGCTCCCGGTTCGAGACCTTGAGAACCTCCAGCTTTCCGCTCAGGACCATTGTAAGCACCTATGCGACTAGATGGTCGCCTCCTCGAGATCCTGCGGAGTGACCGGGAAGAACCTCTCCCATTCGAAGCATTTGAGCATCTCCTCGCCTTTTAGCCACTTGACCTCCACGTTCAGGGCGTTGGAGAGCACGGTCATGAGCTCGTTCGCCTGCGCCTTGGCGGATGCGGTGGCGCCCTCCTTGCTCAGGGCGGCCGCCGTGGTCATGGCATAGGCGATCACACCCATGGGCTTCACGCCCTTGATGAGCTTGTTCAGCTGGAGGTCCCAGTGGGCGACCTCGCGCTCGTACTTGTCTATCTTGAGCACATCGGCGTCGGACTTGTCCCTCTCGCGGGCAAGGCGCAGCTGGGCCTCCGCCCGCTTGGTCTCTATCTGCTTCCTCTTCTCGCCGATGTCCTCCACGTAGAGCATGTACGCGATCTTGGTGACGTATTTCAGGTTGGACACCGCGCGCTCGAAGAACTCGTTGTAGGCGATGTTCTCCTCGGTCGCCTTCTCGGTGGCGGACTCGAATATCTTGATGCCGAGGAAGACGCTCGCGTAGTACACGCCGTTCTCCATCTGCTTCACTATGACGTCCTCGCCTGCGGGGATCTCGTAGCCCCCGTCCATCTTCATGATTATCCTGGTGCGCTCCGTGATGATCGGGATGAGCAGGTAGCCGTATTTCCAGAAGATGAATGTGCCGAAGGCGCCCAGTGCGCAGAGTAGGGCACCTATTATCGTCGCGCCGCTCGAGCCCTGGCCGAACATGAAAACGAAGACCAGGCCTATCACCGCGGCGCCTAGCGAGCCGTATATGAACATCTTTCCTTCTGCCATATGGATACCTCGCGTGGTACGTGCTGATTCTGATGGACTTAATGGGACTATATTTAAAAAGAGTATCGGCAGCGGCGTACCCTACGTGCCATGCCAGCACGTTTATAAACTCTTTGCCACTAATTATAACATATGCTCGTCAAGTATGCGCCCCCAGCCCAGGGCAGCCGCAGCAGCATGCGCACGTGCGAAACCTTTGAGGCACGCATAAGGATGGTTCAGGACCCTTCCTCGCCTTACAACGGCATGGTGGAGCGGCTGCAGCCGGTCGCCAAGGGCTCCGGAGACCTGGACTTCGAGATAAGGGTTGCACGATTGTACCATCTGGCCGGCCCGTCCAGCTCCTTTTGCCACGTCGCCAGGTTCCTGGCGCTGAGGGCCGCGAATGCCCTGTTCCCGGGCAACATCGTGGACGCCCGCGAGCTGCGCATGTTCAGGGAAAGCGGCGTGCTCCATGCCGCCACATACTCGCCTTTCGTGAGCGATGACAACGGCGTGATTGAGAGGCGCGGGGCTGCGATGCGCGAATTTTATGCCACGGAGTTCAGCGACTCTATGGCAAAGCTGAGATTCGTCGAAGCAAAGGACACGATCGAACGCGAACTGAATCCTGAGCTGAGATTCCTTCCGCGCAGAATGAAGGATGCCGGGATAGAACCCAGCCATCCGGAAATGAATTATCATCTCTCCAAAGGGGCGACGGTGTTCTTCGAGATAGACGGCATTGACCTGGGAAAGGCCGCCACTGCGGCGCTGGATGCTGATGCGGATGACCAGAATGGCAAGCCTGCGATGGAGGCCGTTGCGGCGATATACGCATTGCTCGTGCACCTGGAGGCGAGGCAACGGATAAGGACGCAAGCATGGTACGGCCAGACGGAGACTGAACGCGATGCAATGAGAGAACGGTACGAGACTACGGCGGATACTCCACCGTCGAGGATATATGAGCTCGTTTTCAATCTGGTGTCCGACACTGGCAACAGCTCGGCAATCAAACTACCTGAGACGTTCATCAGGCTGGGGCTTCTCCAGCTCGCCGCGGGCACTGAGGGCGCCTTGTTACAGATAAACCAGGGCGAGAGAATGGCGGATTGGGGAACCCCGGCGCCATTCCCCGTCGACCCGGCCGTCATCGCGGCCATGGATGACGAAAAATACGAAATCAGGAAAGAAAAGCGCGAGCCGCTTTATCCTAGCGGGCTCTAGCCCCTCGCCGTTTTCTCAACGCTGTTCTACGGCATCCCGGCTTATTTATAAACTCTTTGCCATTAATTATAACATATGATTATAAAGTATGCCGGCCCGGTCAGGGGCGGGCGCGAGCTCATGTGCAAAACCGATGAGGCGCAGGTGAGCAGGATACGCGGCTCGTCCGCGCGCTACGAAGGCATGGTGGAGCGCCTGCAGACAAACGCAACCGTGGGCAGAGACCATTCTTTCGCGATAAAAGGCACTAACGGCGATTACCACGGCAACCCCAGGAGCTACGAATACCGGGTCAGCGCTGAGAGTTGCATCTACCACTTCGGCAGGTTCCTTGCGCTAAGAGCCGCCAGGGCCCTGTTCCCGGACAACATCGTGGATGTCAGGGAGCTGCGCATGCGCAGGGAAAACGGCGTGCTCTATTCCGCCACGTACTCGGATTTCGTGAGCGACGACAATGGCGTGATTAAAAGGCGCGCCGATACGATGCGCGAATTCTATGCCAGGACGTTCGCGAGCGAGGATGCCCGGAGGCGGTTCGTTGCGGCAGCGGACAGGGCGGAACGCAGATTGAATCCGGACCTGGAGCCGCTTTCAAGCAGGATCAAGGAGGCTGGGATAGGGCTCAGCCATCCGGAACAGAATTACCATCTGTCCGATGGAACAACGGTGTTTTTCGAGATAGATGATATCGACCCCAAAAAGGTCGCCACTGCGGCGCTGGAAGCGGGCGCCAAGCAGGCGATAAAGGCCGTTGCGAATATGTACGCACTGACTGTGAAGCATATTGCGGTATTGGAGATGTTCAAGGATAATAGCAATAGATTGTTCCGGAATGTGGCGGATACGGCCTTGCCTTATACGTACGGCTACGTTCTGGAGATTCTGTCCAATCCCGAACTCGATAAATACGATTGGATAGCCCATCCGATGGAATTCATAACCGGGGACGTAGTCGCGATTATGAGGAATCTGGGGGTGCCTCCGGCTCGGCCCCTGGTCGGGCTGGGCATTGACCGCATCTTGTATGACGAATGTTACGAAATTGCGAAAAAGGACAAGCCCTAGTCCTTCACCGCTTCCTCCACGATCTTCTCCGCGCATCCTATGTATGTGTACGGGTCGAAGATGACGTCCAGCTCCTTCTGCGGCAATAGCTTCTTCTCGGCAGCGAGCGCTTTGAGCTCCTTGTTCTCGGAAAAAGCTTTCTGCGCGAGCGTGCGCACCAGCTCGTGCGCCTCCTGCCTGCCCATGCCTTTCTCCGTGAGCGCTATCATCAGCCGCTCGGCCATCACGAGGCCGTGCGTCAGGTTCAGGTTCTTCTCGATGTTTTCAGGGAAGATCTCCAATCCCTGGAGTATCTTCGTCATCTCGAGCGTCATGTAATCCACGGCGATGAACGACTCCGCGAAGATGGCGCGTTCGTTCGCGCTGTTCGTTAGGTCGCGCTCGTGCTCGAGGGGGATGTTCTCCAGCGCGGTGAGCACGTTCGCGCGCACCAGCCTGGCGAGCGAGCATACGCGCTCGGACTTGTGCGGGTTGCGCTTGTGCGGCATGGTGGAGGAGCCCACCTGCTTCTTGGCGAACGGCTCGCTTAGCTCCGATATCTCGGTCCTCTGGAGGTTCCGCACCTCTTTGGCTATCTTCTCGAGGAGCGCGGCGGTGAGCGCGAGGCAGCAGAGCACCTCCGCGTGGCGGTCCCTCTGTATCACCTGGTTGGAGGCCCTGGCCGGCTCGAGCCCGAGCTCCTTCATGACCATCTCCTGTATCTCCATGCCCTTGGAACCGAAGGTCGCCATGGTTCCTGTGGCTCCGGACATCTTGCCCACGCCTATCCGCTTCTCCGCCTCTTTGAGCCGCTCGCCGTCGCGGAGCAGCTCCTGGTAATATATCGCGAATTTCATGCCATAGGTCGTCGGGACCGCGTGCTGGCCGTGGGTCCTGCCGATGCACACCGTCCTCTTGTGCTTCTTCGCGAGCTCGCGGAGCACGCCTGAGAGGACCTCGAGCCTGGAATCCAGGACCTCCAGCGCGTCCAGGAAGATCAGCGCCGTGGCCGTGTCCTCGATGTCGTAGCTGGTCGCGCCCAGGTGCACGTATCTGCCCGCGTCCCCGGACTGCTCGGACAGGGCCTTGACCATGGCCATGAGGTCGTGGTGTATCTCGGCCTCGATCTGCCTGACTCGCCCGGGCTCCACCTTCTTCGCGCCGTCCTCGATCTTCCTCACCGCGTCTTTGGGTATGGTGCCGAGCTGGGCATGGACCTTCGCCAGGCTGACTTCCACCTGCATCCATTTACGCAGCCTGTTGTCCTCCTCGAATATGTCGTTCATCTCTGTCCTGTACCTGTCCTCGAATGGAGAAATAGCCATCGTTTTCACCAAATAGAGGTTGTCAGGCAGTCCTTTAAAAACCTGGTCTTTCGCCCCAAAAACGATAGCTTTAAATACATCAAAATCCATAATAAATAACAGACAAACATTCCTCCCAGAGGCAAAAATATGAAACAGAACACGAAATCAGGATTCCTCGACCTGTTGAGCGCGGGTGACCCGGATACGGCAGCCACGGCGTTGCAGCTGATAGAGAGCGGCAACCTGAAGCCGGCCCAAATCAGCCTCATACTGGAGGCGGCTGCCACCGGAGTGGCGAAGCTGGACGCGCCGAAGATCGAGACCAAAACAATCATGTCGAAGGCTATCGAGGCGGCACGGCACGTCATAGCGTACGTATCCGGGGCAAAGGCCAAGGCAGAGACCTTCAAATCAATGACGAAAAGGATCGCATGGAGGATGCCTCCCGAAGCGGTCAGGCATTTCAAGTGGGAGCTCATAACCGCGCTCAACAACCCGGACAATGCTCATCCGGAGAGGCTCGAATCCCTCGCCGCCGGGGCCGCGGTGCTCATGGAGGAGCGCCTGCTGGCCAAAGACCACCTCCTGGACGTGGCAGAGACACTCGCCGAGGGACTGGGGAGGACCACGGACGAGACCAGGATAATCATCATGCATGAGCGCATCGGCTCTTCCTTGGACAGAAGGCTGCCGCACCACCACCAGAGGGTATACGAGGCGGTGTTCATGCTCACGCGCTACCCTGGCGATGTTATTTCAGATGTCGTGCTCCAGGCGTATATCAACAGAGCCAAACAGGGCGCAGTTGCGCTGGAACCGGTCGTGATCGAAAGGATGTATGCTATCAGGCCTCAGGCTAAGACCGGGCCTTTCTCTGACGGCGACAGCAAACTGCCGAACCCCATGAGGCCTCAGGCCGTGCATGCCACGAACCTCGCGAAGAAGCCTGCTGCCAACAGGCTGGGCGCGCAATAGCGCGCTCCGCGATGAACTCTCATTTTTATAATCTTCCGAACAGAAAAAGCCCTATGGCGAGAGCGAGGGTCATAAGGAAGCAGGACCGCTGCTTCATCGAATTGCCCAAGGAGTTCCTTTCAGTGGAGGAGATAGAGCTCTTCCCGCTCCGCGACGGGTATTATTTCCTCAGCATGCCCCTTGGACAGAGCCAGAAACCCGGCTCTAGGCAGGCCGGAGCGACGGGCGAGGAGATCGCGGTGCTCCATAGGCTCCAGTCCATAAAGTTCGGCGACAGGACCCCGGATAACGTGTCCAAGGCCCTCAGCGGGCCTGAGAAGGAGGTCCTGAAAAGGCTCGAGGAGAAGGGCTGGGTGAACGTCTTCAGGGGCAACAAGTACAAGAACGGCGTCTACAACATAGCGGACGAGGTCTACCCGATGCTCAAGAGCCAGGACGCCCCGCACGCCCGGCCAGCCGCGGAGCAGAGGCCCGAGGCACCGCAGAAAGCGGCTCCGGCCCAGAGCCTTCCGCCCTCTTACGCGCTTCTCATGAAACAGGGCTACATGGTCATAAAGGACCAGAAGGACGCGAAGGCGCTCTCAGAGATGCTCAAAAGCGACATGAAGTCCGGCTCCGTGGTGGGCACCAAGGGCTTCGACGGCTCGTTCTACGTGGTGACAAGGGACTATTTCAGCAGCGCCTCCAAGGCCATCCTGGATTCCATCAGGGAGAAACCCGGCGACGTGGCAGCGATAGCGGAATCCTCCGGGCTCGATGCGGACGGCGCGCGGGCCGTGCTCCAGCATCTGGCCGAATCCGGGGATGTCATAGAGAAGAGGAAGGGCACCTACGCCGCGGTGTAGCGCCATGATGATCAAGGACGAGATATACGGCATGATCGGATTCGACGATTTCGAGAGGCGCGTAATAGACACCCCCGACTTCCAGCGCCTTCGCCGCATAAAGCAGATGTCATTCACCAACCTGGTATATCCGGGCGCGAACCACACCCGGTTCGAGCACTCGCTCGGCACCGCGCACCTCTCAGCGCTGATAGCCGGGCGGCTCGGCCTGGACAAGGATGCGTGCGCGAAGGTGAAGCTCTACGGCCTGCTCCACGACGTCGGGCACACCGCCTTCAGCCATGAGGGCGAGGACGTGCTCGAGCCGCTCATAGGCGACCACGAGAAACTCGGCGAGGAGCGGATGAGATCAGGCCCTCTGGCGGACGTTTTGAAGGAGAACTACCGGCTGGAGGAGATAATCGGGCTCGGCAAACGGAAGGAGGGGCAGATAGTCGGCTCGGACATAGGCTCTGACCGGATGGACTACCTCAAGCGCGACGCGCTCAACACCGGCGTGGCCTACGGGGTCATAGACATGGACCGCATCGTCCACACGCTCGCCTTCGCCGGAGACGAGCTGTTGATAGAGGAGGGTGGGCTCGAGGCCGCAGAATCGCTTCTCATCGCGAGGTTCATGATGTTCTCCGCGGTCTACCTGCACCACACCGTGCGCATAGCCACCGCGATGCTGAACCGCGCGCTCTCGCTCTCGATAAAGGACGGCACGATTGGCGCCGAGGAGTTCCGCTCATTGACCGACGACGAGGCCGTGGCGTGCATGCTCCGCTCCGATGAAGCGAGGCCGCACATGGAGGGCATCCTGAGCAGGAACCTCTACAAGGAGGCGTTCTCCTTCCCGGCGAGCGGGAAGGCAAGAAAAGACGCGGAACGCGCAGCGGGGGAGCTCTCGGCCAGGCTCGGCTGCAAAGTGATCCTCGACTGGCCCCACCATTTCTCGAAATCAGTCGGGTTCAGGGTGAAGACCGGGTCCAGCCTCAGGCCGATAACCGAATTGTCCGGCCTCGTGCTCTCGCTCGAGAAGGCGGAGGAGGGCAGGATGAGGGCGCTCGTGCTGGTGCCGGCTGGGAGAAGGGACGACGCAGAGATGCTGGCGCCGGAACTGTTCGGCTGAGCCTCACTTCAAGAAGATATCCGCTACTTTTACTACCACAATCAGGATGAGCGCCGCGGCCACTATGGTCTTCGGCTCTATCTCTATGCCCGCGAGCTTCATGTCCGATGAGAAGCCCACTATGCCTGCGGACGACATCGGCATGGATACCTGTTCCTGTTTATAAGCCATGGATAGAAATAGACGCTATAGGTATTAAAAGGTTGTGCGGACTAGTATTATCCATGGCCAGCATAGAAATCCACAGGACGGAGGCGATCAAGCTCCACGAGCCCACAATCGTGCTCGGATTCCCCGGCACCGGGCTGGTCGGCTCGGTCGCCGCATCGCAGATCGTCGACGCCCTCGACCTCAAGTTTTGCGGCTACATAACCTCGCCGGATTTCGCGCCGCTCGCCGCCATACACAACTACATACCGCTGCCCGCTGCGCGCATACACTACTCCCAGAAGCACAACCTGGTCGTGATACTCTCCGAGATGTCCATACCGGTCGCCAACTCCATGGAGCTGGCGGACAAGATATTCGCGTTCGCCAAGTCGCTGCACGCGAAGTCCATAATCTCCATAGGCGGCATATCGCTCAAGGAGGAGGACAGCGCGGTCTACGTCGTATCCACGGACAAGGGAATGGTGAGGGATATCATCGCGAGGAAGATCGCGAAACCGATACGCGAGGGCGCGACCACGGGGGTGACGGGCGTGCTGCTCGCAAAGGGCGTTCTTGAGAACTTCCCGGTGATGACGATACTGGCCGAGGCCGAGCAGGATTTCGTGGACCCGAGGGCCGCCTCCAAGGCGCTCAAGGTGCTCAGCGAGTTCATAAAGACCCCGATAGACACTACGGAGCTGGACAAGGAGCAGGCCGCGATAGTCAAGTCCGCCGGCGACAAGATGATAAAGTCGAAGATATCCAAGAAGGGCCCGATGGCGGGCGAGAGCGGAATGTACGGGTGATATAATGGCCTGGCCGCCTCCGCCCGTAGAACCGCAGCCGCCCGTTCCCGGACTCTGCCAGAGTTGCGGCATGCCCATGACCAAGGAAGGCGACTTCGGCACCAACGCGGACGGCAGCAGGAACGCTGATTATTGCGCGCACTGCTTCAGCAAAGGCGCTTTCACGGAGCCCGGCATGACGCTGGAGCAGATGATAGAGCGCCTTGTGCAGTTCGCGCCCAAGATGAACATGCCGGAAAACAAGGTCCGCGCCATGGCGAAGAAGAACCTGCCCAATCTGAAAAGATGGCGCGCGTCTGCCGGGAAAAAATGAGCTTCAGAACAACGACGCGGGCGTCAAATCCGCGCGGCTTCTGACGTATTTTGATTCCAATTTAGCTATTGAATCGTCCAGACCATCAGCCGGAAGGCCGAGCGCGACGACTGCGTCCTTGAGCTCGTGGAGGTGCTCGCCGTAATCCGGGGATATCGGCAGCATGACGAACCTCACCAACGCGTTCTTCGCGAGCGCATCCGCGAGGCCGGGGAGCAGCTTATCCTTGTAGACCGTATTCGCGGCGTTTATGATCCCTGCCAGCTGCGGGCCTGGCATCGTCGCCTCCTGCTCTTTCCCTACGCAGCGCATGAAGAGCAGCATCTTCGGGTGGTTGAGCGGCACGGTGCCCATCGCCATCCCCCTTCCCAGGAATATCATCCTTCCGGTATCGTCCGGCTTGGAGACGTCCGGGTGCTGGGAGCGGCAGACGACATAAGTGGGCTTGGCTGCGGCGAGCGCTGCGGAATAAAGCAGGAGGTGCATATCCCTCCTGTTGCCGCTGAAGACCTCGGAATGGAGCAGCACGAGGAGCGTGGAGGCCTCCTGCTTGACCACGCAGCCTTCGGCGGCCGCTGCGAGCGCGCCTGACCTGTCCTTCACGCATACCAGGAGATAACCGGGCAGGGCTGTGTCCTTCGACTTCAGCAGACGCAGGGCTTCTTTCTGGTCCTTGGAGCCAAGCGAGGGCTGGAAGACCGTGAGACCGGCCTCGTCCATGATGCTTTTCAGGCGCCGCGGGTTCTCCCACGAAGGAAGCAGCTCGAACGCTGGGACGAGCGGCGGGGCTGCTTCGGGCTGGGGCGTAATCTCCGGCGTTATCTCTTCTTGCGCCTTGGTCGGGCTCGGCTTCGTCTTTTCCGGCGCGCTGCTTTTCTTCCCTGCCATGGGACTGCATAATCAGATGAGATTTAAATAAACTTCTCCAATCCACGCTTTTGGATGGCATGAAAAACGGTTCCGGCAGGATTCATGCCTTCCTGAAAAGGGACCCGAACATCGAGAGCAGCCCGGATTTTTCCGCGCTTTCCGCCTTGCGGTCCGGATTCCCGGAATCCAGAAACTCGATCAGGCGCGCGACGTCCTTCAGCTCTGCTTCGAGCTCCTTTTTCGAGTATTTGGCGAGCTCTTCCCTGCGTTTGGCGAGGCGCCTGCTTTTCTCGTACTCCTCTTCGTAAGCGCGCCTCTCCTTCCCCAGGCTCCTCAGGTCTTCGACTGTCTTTCTCTCGCTTTCGCCCATCGCGGAGTAGAAATCCAGCGTCCTCTCGTCCAGGCCGTCCACTGCCAGGAAGCCGGCCTGGGCGAAGGAGCGCACGGCCTCGAAAAACGCCGCATTGGAGGCGACGATCTTCCTGAACCTGGAGGTCTCGGGGCAGATGTGCGAGAGCTTCTTCTCGCTGTAGGTCAAGCACTCGCAGAGCTGGCCGACATCGTACCTGCCGAAGGACGGATAATCTGAGAAAAACTGCTTGAGCTGGGCCATCGCCTCGTTTTCCGGGAAGGACGGGCAGTGCTCTTTCAGGCCCTCCAGCTCACGGAGCAGCTCGGCCACCGGCTTCGAGAGCAGCGAATGCAGGTACGCGTCCCTCGATCTCCTCAGCGAGTCCAGGCCTTTCTCGAGCTCGCCGTGCCTGCGGACCTTCTCCTGGTCGATGGTCTCGTTTTCGAGCTCCGAGATATCGGCCAGCAGCTTCTCAACCCGCAGCTGCTCCCTTCTGAGCGCCCTGCCGCTCTCCTTGAGGTCCTCTTCGGCTTTCTCATAGCTGTCGCTCAGCTTGATGATACCGTCGAAATACGCGAACTCCTCTTTAGCGGCCGGTATCTTGCCCTCCCGTGCGAGCCTTGCGATGGATGCGAGCCTCTTCCCGGTGGCCTCAGGCAGATTGCCCTTCTGGAACTCGCTCGCGGCCCACCTTTCGAAATAGACGGAGTCCTTGGACAGTTCCATGGCTCTCTTGGCCATCTTTATCCGCGTGCTCACTGCCGGGTTCCAGACGGTTTTTCCCTTCTCCTGCACGTCCTCTATCTCGGCTATGAGCAGTTTCAGCTGCTTGGAAAGCTTCACCGTAGCCGGGCGGTGGCTGGTTCCAATCGTTTCCACTCTCTTTGCCAGGTCCTTGTGCGTTTTTTTAAGCTCGCGTATTTCCTCTTCGCTGATCATCCGGTTCGCCCGCTCCCCTTAGCTTATTATGATTATTCAGGTATTTAAATTCGTTGCCGTTTGTGTGCAGGCGGCATTGATTGCAGGAGGAAGGGCCTCAGAACAGCTCTGAAAGTGCAAGGTAAATTTTTCTATTTTTTTCAAACTTAGTTGCTTGTCCATTTATTAAATTGAAATCAAAAGCTAAAAATAGAAAAAAACTAATCTTCCGGCATTATTGGGCTTCTCTCATCTGTAAGAGCGAAATATGACTGAAATTTAGCCCGGTATGAAATATATTTCAGGATCCAGCTATGGAGGGCCTTGTTCCGTTTCCCCGTTATCAAAATATGAAGGAACTGAAAGAGGCAAGTTAAGACACCAATAATAGCAAGTACGATAACGACTATTAGCGATGGTATCATCCATAAGATCCTTATAATCAGCTCCCACCTGCTTGCTTTTTCAGAGAAGGCCACATTGAATTTAACGTTTTTCATAATCCAAATTAGCAAGTATAAATTTAAATGACTCTCGATAACAAATTTTAACGCTGAAATGGGTGGCCCTCGTAGTCTAGCCTGGATAGGACGCAACCCTCCGGAGATTGATTGAGGTTTAAATACCCGACAAAGCACCCTTTTTAACCTCTGGCCCTCAGACGCTCATTTGGTCGGACGGACACCACTGGTCTGAACTCAGACCAGATCTGAAAGCGCTAGGGCAGGACTTCAGATCAGATATGAGTTCCTAAAAAGGCAGGAACTAAGAGTAGATTAAAATGCAGGAGGAAGATGCCGAGACCAGGGCTCGGAACAGAACATTTCCAGTCCCGAACGATTGGCTCGGTTTCCATGCCTGCACTATCATTTTGGTTCAAGTCAAACCCTGTTTTGACCTCCTAACCGAGGGCTCTTCTGCGGAGAGAACTATTTAAAGCTAGCTCTGAGTTATTTTCCATTGCCGTTCAATTCAACCATATCCTCGTCATGAACCGGTCGGAACCACTTTTGCGCTATGAATGTCGGAATCACTGCGCTGGTTATGACTACGGCGATAAGGACCGAGAACTGGATCTGATTGACATAACCTGCCTGATAGCCGAAAACGCTGGCAATCGTGCCGAAGGTCAACCCCGTGCTCATAAGCAGCGTCGTGTACATGCCACCTTCGGGGATGTATTTCTTGGCAAGGAAGTACACGCCTAGGAATTTCGTGATTTGTTTTAGCAGGAAGAGCGTGACAAACAAGCCGAATGCCGCAACGACCAAGGGAACAGACACCTTCATACCGTCGGTTATGAAGAAGAACGGCGTGATGAGGGCGTATGCCACGGTTCTGAGCCGATTCCTTACCGCCAGCGTTTCGGGGCTTTCCGTGAAATGCTTCGACATGGCAAGACCTAGTACGAAGGCAGGCAGGACGGCCTGGCTATCCCCTATCGCCGCGAAATAGCTGAAAATCAGTAAAAGGACAAAGATGTACTTGATTTCCGGCTCTATCACCTTGCCTTTGAGAAGAGGGTTATCGAAGACCAGATGGGAAAATTTCGTCGCGATCCATATAACTACTATTGAAACGGCGAGGAAAACCCAGGTGTAGAAGGAAGGCTTGATGAAAAGGATGGTGAGGGCTAGGACCGTGCAAATATCGGTTACAAACGTGGCAGCCATGATGAGTTTCCCCAGCTTCGTTTTCGTCAGGCCTGTCTCGACCAGCACCGAATACACGACAGCCAGGGAGGTCGTAGACAGCGCGGCACCCGCGATGAGGGAGGCGTTCAGCGTCCAGCCAGCCATGTAATATGTGTACAGAAACGCGCCCAAGAAGGGCACGAGAAACGAAGCACAGCCTATCAGCATGCTCTCCTTGAATTTCTCCCGCATCAGGTCGACATCTACTTCGGCGCCTGCGAGGAACGTTAGTAAGATGCTGGCGAATCCCGCAAGATAAGTCATCCACGGCTGGGCTTCGATGCCGAGATAGTTGCCTGCGATTACACCTAGGAGAATCTCGATGATGGCAACTGAAAGCCCAAGTCGAAGAGAGATGAGGCTAGCCAAAAATATCAGCATACCTGCTGCTAAAGGAATCAAAGTCGCATCCATGGAGAACACCTTTCAACACGGATGCTAAAACGATTTCAGGAATCCGTCTTTCCCCAATCTGAATTTATGCTCCGGGTTCTTGGGGCAAACGAATACATCGTCCTTCTTGGACAACTGATAGTTCATGCTGGAATTCATGCGGCATGTCGGACATACCATCGTATACTCACCTGTCATGGGCATCTACCTCTTGAAAAGTAGAAGCTATCAGCCCGTTTGGGCGGTTTGGCTTTTGCCAGGTGAGCTTCATCGCCTATCAAAGATTACACAAATAATCTTTAATAGCATTTTGGTTTGATTGGTTTGGATTCCTGCAGTCCCGAGATTCGTATGGAGTACTACCCAAGAGTCCTGAGACCTGGTCTCTGAACATAAACATAAAGATTGGAACCTCGGTTCGAATCTCCAAAACCGCATTTTGTGTCTTCAGCTACCATAAAATCGTCGAAGAATGCCATTAGGGAACTGAAGAAAATAAAGCAGCAAAACAGAATGGAACCATTGGTTCGGTTCTTTTTCCTGCGGATTCGAACTAAAATGATGATGCAGGAGGAAGATGCCGAGACCAGAACTCGGAGCAGAGCCTTCTCTGCCCCGTCCGTTTGGTTCGAGTCTTCCTTCTCCAATAACATTTTGGTCCAGGTCAGAACAAACCTCTTGTTTTGACCTCCTAACCGAAGGCTGTTCTGAGGAGAGAACTATATAAAGCTAGGTCTCTGGTTTCGCTATTTTCCACAATGCCTCGAAATATGTTTCGAAGCTTTTAACCGCTTCCTCGCTTTCGATGAGAAACCCTTTCGGCTCGCGGGTAAAGGAGACCGCCATGGAAGGCGAGGGAGTGCAACGGCCAGTTCTCGCTGAACGTGCTGAAGCCGGATCATTGAGGGTACGCACTGCACCTAAGCTGATCGCAGTAGCGCCGCATCCGGATACCGATAGGCGCTGCCGATGCCATCCTGCCGTACCAGTTCCGCAAGGGCTTGCGGTGAGAATGCAGCTACTGAGAGGGCCGCCGTCCCCATGGCTGATTCTATGCCTTCGAGGTCGTCCACCAGGTGTATCGGCATCGCTGAAAAACTGCCCTTTCTTTTCAGGCATTCGATTATACCCACCTTTTCTAGGATGGCGTCGCGGGTCAGTCCAACGCGCCTCAATTCCACGAGCCTGGCGCAAACATCCGGTGGTGCCCTGAAACCAATAACATCCGGCGTCCCTACTGACTCTGGTCTGTGGATGGTGAATTTCCGCGCCGATAGTCTGTGAACTAATATGTTTCTAAGTACATGCAAGCATCCGCCATCATCGAACAGGCGCTCTATCCCGTATTCGCCTGATTTGGGCCGATAGGATAGGATTCCGTGGCCAAACTCAGGAAATTCGGCTGCAAGGAAGATGAACAGGTCGGCAATCCCAGGCCTTGGGTGGAATACTCGCTCCGGCATTTCGAATCCGAGTGTGTTGTCAAGATCCCAGAAAACCATGGCCCGCCCTGCTTTTGCCCACTCTTGGCAGGTCCGGAAAACCAGGATGGTGAATCCGATTTCGTTCCCGATGATTCCTGCCTTCGCGTCTTCTTTACGCGTGCAGATAAGCTGCTCCATCAGTGCTTTTTGCCGGCTTAAGAATTGCCGCAAGCGGGGCTGGACATTTTCGCTTATGGTTGATATGAGCGCACCCATGTTAGTATCAGTGCAATTTCAAGTTTATAAATTATATGGTATTTATTGTATAGTTATATGTGTTCTCAATCGCGCGCGTGCCGCGCTGGCAGCAGGGAAAAAGTCAAGGTGGCGTTCATCGGAGCCGGGAATATCGCAGCGCAGCACATGCGAGCGCTTGTCGCATTCCCAGACGTCGCGGTGGAAGGGGTTTGCGACGTCAGTAAAAGCGTCCTTGAGCAAAGGCGTCTGGAGTTCGGCGTAGGTACGTATTCGTCCGTGGGCGCCATGCTCCGCTCGGTTTCTCCTGACGCCGTGTTCATCTGCCTTCCACCCTACGCCCACGGTGGTGCAGAGCGGGCCTGCATAAGCCGTGGCATCCCGTTCTTGGTTGAGAAACCACTGTCCAATGACCTGTTCCTTGCCAGGAAAATAGCAGCCGAGGTCCGCAGGACTGGACTGCTGACCTCCGTCGCCTACATGAACCGTTATAGGCGGAGTGTCCAGAGGGCCAAAGAACTGCTCGGCAAGCATCCCCCCGTTCTGATTGACGCTGGCTGGCGTATAGGCACGCCGCTGGGCCACCCTTGGCTGACCCAAAAACGCCTCTCGGGAGGGCAGCTCCTCGAACAGACCACACACTTATTCGACCTCATCAGATACCTTTGTGGGGAAGCCGCCAGCGTCTATTGCTGCGGCGCTAGGGGCTTCGTTCCAAGGAGCCGCGCATACGATACGGATGATGCGACTGTCGTGAGCCTGTGCATGAGAAACGGTGCGGTAGCCTCGATACAGAGCTCCTGGTCAAGCGGATTATGCGACATGATACATATCAGGTTCCTCGGACCGGCGATAATGGTGGAACTTACTGGCTGGAACCAGGATGCGAGGATAGTCACCAAAAGATCGAGTGTGGAGATAAGCGGCGAAGAGGATATTTTTGCCATCGAGGACAGGGCCTTCCTGCATGCAGTGAGGAGTGGCGACTCTTCCGGCGTACTCAGCGACTATGGCGAAGGCGTGAGGAGCCTGGAGCTGAGCATTGCAGCCAACATGAGTCTGGAAACCGGAAAGCCGATCAAACTTCGTGGAGACGGGAAATGATCTCCTTTACCGCATCTTCCACCCGTCCGGAGATGTCGATGGTCGTGCCGTAATCTAACCTGGCAACCAGCCTGTAGACGTCTCTGACAGCCGTTTTTCCGTAAGGCGCGGCCCGCTTTCTGTCCCTTTCGATGCAGATCTCAAGCGGCGCATTCAGGCTGAATACGAAACCCCGGTAGGGGGACAAGCGGCCCATCAGGTCGTCTATGGCTTCCCTGTGGTAAAAGCAGGCGTCAAAAATCACAATCCGGTCGCCGTCAAGGTTTTTCCTTGCAGCCGGAGCCATCAGCCTGTCTGCTTTGATGAAGTTTTCAACAGGGATGCAGCCGATTTTCGTATCGATGACGTCCAATCCATTCTCGGCAAGGACGGCATCAACCGAAACATAAGCGGCTCCCATAGCTGCAGCTATTTTACTTGCAATGGTTGTCTTGCCGCAGCCCAGCGGCCCCCTTATGATTACGAAATATGCCATGGCAGGTCCCAGCGTTCCGGATTGGTTGGTTTCCCTTTTGTATCCCCCTCCCTGGTATTAAATATTCGCCTCAGCCAGCCGCCACGGGAGTCCAATTAAAATCTTACACATTTATTTACCTAACAAAACATTATTATACTTTTTCATGGTATAATTAGCAATCATGAATCATTTGGCGTATGCAGGAAATACTGCAGCTGAAGTTGCGCAGAAAGGCGCTCCGGCAAAGACCAAGATTTCCCTACTGTCGAAAGGCATCGCCTTCGACCTGAGTCTATTCAAGGACTTCCCAGGCACTTTCTATGATAACCAGTATGTGTACGGGAGGACCAGCCAGGGTGCCCTGCCTGAGCACAGACTGCCTCAGATACTGAGACTGGGGGACGGCGTGGTTACCGCGCTTTTAAGGCGCCGGAACAGCCCCTGGCAACTGAAACTAGAGGGCGAAATTCCGCGGCTGTATTTTGGAGGCAAGTACGTCCAGGACGTGGAGCTTCCGGAACGGCCCCCATATTTCGGAAAAGTGCTTGGCGACGGCATTCGGAGCGAATCAGTTATAGCTGTCGCTGGAGAGAGCACGCCAGGATTCTTCCTTTATCCGAGATGCTTCTATTTCGGCAGGGGCGAGCCCTGTGGCTTCTGCTCGCTCAAAGGCAACCGTGCGACTTCCGGTAGAGCTATGGCCATGGACTTCACGGAAGACCTCGTCGGCAAGGCGACGCGGCTTTTCCAGAATACCGCGTGGAAGGGCATCCCGGTAATATCCATCAGCGCCGGAACCCCAGCCACGGACGAGGAAAGCATGGAGCAGGTAATCAGGCTGATAAGGGCGGTCTACGACGCCCTCGACCCGAAACTGCCCATCCACGCCCTCGTCCATCCGCCGAACGACCTGAACCTCATAGAACAGTACAAAAGGGCCGGCCTCACGTCCATCGCTTTCAACCTCGAGGTTTTCGGCAGGGATGCTTTCGCGCGGCTCTGCCCGGGCAAGGAGAAATTCTATGGTTACGACAGGTGGCTCGAAGCGCTCCGAGTGGCGAGAGACGTTTTCGGCAAGTACTCCGCCTTCTGCGGCCTCGTTTGGGGTCTTGAGCCTGCCGCCAGCACGATGGAAGGCAACAGGTATTTTTTGGAGAACGGTATCGGCATCGCATCCAACATATTCCACGCGGACCAGCATTCGCTGATGGCCGCATATTCGCATCCTGCAGAGGAGCTGATACTGGAAGTCGCCATGAACCAGCGGCAGCTATACGCTGAGCATCCTGACGCGAGGACCATCTTTCCCGTCAGCATGAGGAGCACGCTCGACTGGGAAGTTAAACGGGGTGACCTTGGGTGAGCGTGTACGTCGATTGCGTGGGCTGCGAGCAGAGGAAACTGGACGCGCAGAGGCTCGTGAACTGCTTCAGGGCCAATGGGGCGGGGATTGTCAGCTCGGCTAGGAAATGCAACCACGCGGTGCTGGTGACCTGCGCAGTTGATTCTTCCAACGAAGAACGGTCGCTTTCCATGCTGGACGCAGTATCGCGGGAGTTACCGGAAGGTGCCGGGATGTACATCGGGGGGTGCCTGCCGTCCATAAGCCCCGGCAGACTTTCCGGCTATCATCTTCACGGGACATTCTCTCCGCGGACTATGGGAAGCCTTGACGCTATGTTCAACTTTGCAGTGCCAATGGATGCAATCGCCAGGCCGAATCGGTCAGTTTTCGATTCCAGTGCGGAACCGATCGGAGTGGTTTCCCCCAGGCAGGCTTACGACGATGCGAAAGCGGGGTTCAAGGTCGTAATAGACGACGGCTGCCTGATGGGCTGCTCGTACTGCGTGATAAAGCGAGCCACAGGCAGCCTAAGGAGCATGAGCGCGGAAAGCATCCTGGCGCAAATCAAGGATGGCATCTCAAGAGGCGAGAAGACGATAATGCTCATGGGCGGGGACGCTGGCGCCTACGGGAAGGACATCGGAACCGGGCTGCAGCGATTGCTCTCCGACATCCTAGCAATTCCATCAGAGTTCAGGCTCTTCATACACGATTTCAACGTGAACTGGCTGATACGTGGCGCGGAAGAGTACCTCCGCGTCTTTTCATCCTCTGGCGGCAGGAAAATCGGCGCAATATGCTTCCCCATCCAGTCTGGCAGCGACCGCATACTGGCCTTGATGAAAAGGGGCCACACGTCCGGGAGCGCGGCCGAGGCGCTTAAGCAGGTCCGCTCTGTTTCGCCCGGCATGGGCCTAGGCACCCATGTGATAATCGGTTTTCCTAGCGAGGCTGACGCTGATTTTGCAGCTACGATGGGCATGCTCGAATACGTCGGTTTCGATTTCATCACCTGCTTCCCATACTCTGAGCATGCGTTGGCCGGTTCCGCTGCCCTGGCTGGAAAGGTCGGACCTGAAGCCGTGGAAGCCAGGTTCGAAAGAATATCCTCGGTGTTTGGGGACCGAGTGAAAATAGTGAGATGACGGCATGGCGGTCTTGTGCGTTGCCAGGGATTTTACAGCGCTTCACGGTACGAGAAGCGTGAAAAGGGACGGGTTCAGGGCCGAGGTCAGGCTCTCCGGAAATATCTCCAAAGGTTTTGTCAGCGGCCTGGACCACGCAACGTTGCAGAAAGCCCTGGGTGAAACCGTGGCGCGGCTGGAAGGTTCGTATCTCGACGACGTGGTCGGCAGGGCAACCAACGAAAACATTGCCCTTTATATAATGCACTCGCTGGCCGGCCTGCCCGTGGGTTCCGTGCTGGTGAGGGAAGGCCAGGGGCAGTCAGTGGAAGTATCTTCGTCAGACCTGGATTCAAGCGCTTATCCGGCATACTTATATTTGAGCAGGGCGCAGAGCTTGCTGCTCAGGGATAAGATTCTAGAAGCCACGGCTGCCGCGGAGGCAGCCATAAGGCTGGACCCCGCCGTGGCCGAAGCCCACAATCTCATGGGCAGATGCCAGAAATACCTTGGGCACAATGACCTGGCTGCTGAAAGCTATGCGAGGGCTGTGGTCCTGCAGCCTAATTTCGGAGATGCCTACCGTAACCTCGGGAATGCGTACCTTGAACTAGGCCGGTACAGTGAGATGGCCGAGGCGTTCGCCAGGGCGACGGAGCTGACACCCGGTTCGGCTTTAGCATTCAACAACCGCGGTTTCGGGTATCAGAAGCTTGGTGACCTCAGGCGGGCGCTTGAGTGCCATTCGAAGGCCATAGAACTTGACCCGCATTACGCTGAAGCCTATGAGGACAGGAGCAAGGTGCACGAGGCACTTGGAAATGCCGAGATGGCCAGGCAGGACGTCGCGACGGCGAAGGAACTGATATCGTCAGGAACTGACACCTATTCGCCAATCACGCCATATTATGATGGCAATGCCATGCCCAGATATGTGCCGCCGGATCTGTATTACGGTATCGCAGTCTATAACGAGGAAGGGAACATTCGCAGGTGCCTGGATTCGCTTGAGCGGCAGAGCTTCGAGGGCAGGGTCGAGACCATCATCTGCCTCAACGGCTGCACTGACCGGAGCGAGAAGGAAGCCCATGAAGGCAAGGCGAAGTACCCAGGGCTGAACGTAAAAATCATACACAGCAAAAAGAAGGGCAAGGCGTTCGCCCAGAACCAGATTATCCGCTCAATCAGGGACAGGACCGTTCCCATAGCCTTCATAGACGCCGATGTGGTGCCGGAAACTGACTGCATGGCAGTTCTGGAGCGGGAGTTACGCAGCCTGAAGCAGCTCGTTGCCGTGGGCACATGGCCTGAACCTGAACGCGGTCCACGGCAGTCCCTCTGGCAGCGATTCCTTTACTGGATATTGTATGCCCGGGCCTTTTACCCGCAAGCCGAAGTATCCGGGCATGACGTTTCTGCATACAAGCGCTTTGCCAGGCAAAACCCACAGCCCCTGGTGAGTCCTGAGTTCGAGATGCGCTCGAAGATATTCTTTCACGGTAGGACGTTCATGCTGAGGAATGCCTCCTTCTTTCGCCTGCCGGAAGATGCAAACGTGGCAGACGATACCTACCTGCCGAATTTCATCCATACGACATACGGTCCGGGTACCGTAAGGATAAGATACGACGCCAAGGTGCTCTACAAGCCATATCTCTCGCTAAGGGCGCATTTCAAGGCCTACTGGCGGGTGTACTCAGACCTTCGGAGAATGGACCTGGAAGGCGCTTTTGCGGAGTCTAGGAAGCTGGAAAAGACGAGGCTTGACTGGAAGTTCATATTTTCAAAAGGCATTGCCACGTCCCTGCAGTTCGCGATATACAGGTTCGTCGTAGGAGTTGAACGGGCGCTCTACCATATGCTTCCGGAAAAGAAGCTGGGCGAACTCTGGTATTATCAGAAAAAATAGCTGTGGATGGAGGGTGAGAATCATGCAAAAGAAGCTGAAACGAGGGCCTCCGGCCCATGAACGTCCGATGTGGCGCCTTGCACGAAACATGACGCCTTGCGCGACGGAGATAGTGAGTGGAAAGGGCATATATTTCAGGGACAGCAGTGGCAAGGAGTACATGGACCTGACCGCCCAGACACTCAACCTGAACCTCGGCCACCGCCATCCGTCCATAATGCGGGCCGTGCTTGCGAAGCTGCGTGAAGACGGATTTACCTACTACGTGTCGCCCAGATTCGGAAACCGCCACGTCTCGCAATTGGCGCAGAAGCTGGTTTCGCTGGCTCCTGAGGGTCTCAACAGGGTGAACCTGCACTTGTGCAACGGAAGCGACGCGAACGAGGACGCGATAAAGCGGGCGAGGAAGTACCACGACGGAAAGAGGATGACGATAATCTCGTTCAAGGGAAGTTTCCTGGGGACTTCCTGCGAATCCATCAGCGCGTCCGGTGGCAATTTCTACAAGGAGGCGTGCCTTGGTGGCTCAGGGCAATATGTCTTTCTGGACTCCGTGATGCCGAATAGGATACCGAAGGGGTCCAGCCTCGAAGAGGAGGTCCAATCCAGGCTCATGGACGTGGAACAAACTATCAAAAGAAGGAGGGACATAGCCGGAATCATAATGGAGCTAGTCCCTTTCAACGCAGGAGTCATCGTCCTTCCGAGGGAATATGTGAAGGGGATAGAGAGGATATGCAAGGAGAACGACGTGGCGCTGCTGGTGGACGAGGTCCAGACCGCCTTCGGCTGGTGCGGCGACGTATTCGCGTCGAATGTATATGGCATAAGGCCCGACGTGATAACCCTGGCCAAGGGGATGACGGCCGGCTTCCCTGCCCTGGCGGCAACAGTCTTCAAGGCGAAATACGACGTCCTGACGGGCGGGACTTCCGAGAACACATTCGGCGCTCAAACGCTCGGCTGCGTGGCGACGATCGCGAACATCGACTATCTGGTTTCGTCCGGCATAATGGATGCGATACCAGCAAAACACGCCTTGTTCATGGAGCACCTGGAAAGGATGAAAGACGCGTATCCGTTCATAGGCGACGTCAGGGGAATAGGGCTGATGTTCGGAATAGACTTCGTTCGCGCTGACGGAACGCCCGACATGGAGACGAACATCGACGTCTACCAGGCGGCGTTCATGCGTGGATTGTCAGTAAACGTCTCGACCTCCCAAAGGGGAAAACACAACGTGATAAGCCTCAAGCCGCCCCTGACGATAACATTAAGGGAAATAAACGAGGCTATGAGTCGTCTGGGCGATGCCATGCGCTCCGTAGCGAAGAAAAGATAATAGAGCTGCACAGTTTTTGGCATGCCTTTGACACGTCAGTTCTTTGCCAAACTTTTTTCCTAAAAAGGTAGGTGCAGAAGATACCGAGCCATAAGAAGAACCTTGCCCACGAGATCCCAGACTAGGGCTCGGAGCATCCGCTTAGAGATTAGAACCAAAGTTCGAATCTTCAAGAGTGCATTTCGTTTTGTCAGATACAACAAATATGTCGAAGAATGATGCTAAAATAATTAGAAAATAATTCAGCAGAAAAGATTGGAATCATTGGTTCGGGTCTTTTTCTTGCAGTCCCGAACCTTTGATTCTATGCAGGAGGAAGGATTTGAACCTTCGAAGGCACTAAGCCAGCGGATCTTAAGTCCGCCGCGTTTTCCGGACTTCGCTACTCCTGCATGATTAGAAAATATTTATCCAGACTGCTATAAAAGCCTCGCTTTTTTGCCGTCGAAATAGATGTCCTCCTCGAACCGGACGCCGAAATCTTCGAAATACGCGCTCGGCTCTATGGCCATGGTCGCCCCGGCGAGCTTGTCCTTCGACTTCATGCTGAGGCGGGGGTATTCGTGCACCTCCAGGCCGATGCCATGGCCGATGGCGTGGGGCAGCTCGGGAAGATTGTGCCTCTTGAACAGCTTTCTGGAGAACGCCGTCAACTCCGAGCCGGTGTCCAGCTCCGGCATCGCGTCGATTATCTCGTTGAACACTTCCTGGAGCTTCAGGTAGACCGCCTTCTTCTTCTCCTCGCCCATGAAGAAGCACCTCGTGAGGTCCGATGAGTAGTATTCGGCGCGCACGCCGAAATCCACGAGCACCATGCTGTTTATCTTCGCATTCCCGGTCCGGTAGTGCGGGAAGGAGGAATTGCGGTCTGCGGCCACTATTGCCTTGAACGACACGTCCAGGTCGCGCTCCAGGGTCCCGGCCATGAGCTGCTCCCTGACCTGTGATTCGGTCATGCCCTTCTTTATGTCCAGGGATTGCAATATCTCCCTGGCGCTGTGCACCGCCTTCTTTACCTTGTCCACCTCCTCCATGGTCTTGGCCATGCGGCGCCTGCAGAGCTCCTCCGAGACGTCCACCGGCGTGCAGAATTTCTTGAGATGCTCCGTGAGGCGGAAGTACATGCTGCTGCCGTCGACGCCCACCTGCCTGCCCTTGGCCAGCTTCCGCAGCTCGGCTATCGGGTCCTGATATGGGACGACGCTGCCGCTGAACTGCTCCTTGGCTATCTTGAGGTTCATCCGCGGCACGAGCAGCACCTGCGTGCTGCCGTCCACGAAAAGGAAGGAGTGGTCGATGTCCACGTTCGAGTAATGGTAGAAGTTGGCGTTGAAATGCTCGTCCCTGTAGAGAAGCAGAGGGTATTTCATGGTGGAGAATCCCGCCTCAGGATTAAATTGCTTGCGGTCGGGCCGTGCTCACGCATCCATCTCGTGGGAGCCGGAATCGTCCTCGAGGATCATACGAACCCCACCTTGGCCTTAGACCTCAGGCCCACGACCCTCAGGCGCTCGGCTTTGAGCCGCTGCTTGAGCCCGCGGTCGTTGGTGCACACCACCGCGCGGTTCTGCCTGGCGTACTCGAAGAGCCAGTCGTCCACCGGCAGCTTCGACTCCACCTGCTTCGCCTTCTCCCCCCTGGATTCTAGGATCTTCAGCGCGAAGCGCGCCGCGGCCCCGGTCCTGCCCGGATTCCTGGCGATGCCCCGGAGCTCGCCGACGACCTTGGAGGGCACCACGAGCGTGAAGGGCCCGTCCAGCAGGCGCTCGAGCTCGGTGAACACGTCCACCTTGAACTGGTAGGGTACGAGAAGGAAATTGGTGTCCATAATCACTTCGGTCATGGCAGTTATTAGAAGCTAATGGGATTAAAATAGAATAGGTGGAATATATACGTTACGGGAGCGAAAATGGCATTTGTTGGTATATACGGTTAGAAGAGGAGTTAAAAGGAATGTTTAAAAATGTTTTGGTTCATAAACACTTTAGTACAAAAATTTAAACAACAATAGAGAGCGGGTGATGAGGGATGAAAACAATGAAAACTGAACAAACAGGATGTAAAGTTGCTGAAAGGACGACTGGACCGACGACATCAACTCGTGGGTTCAAGAATAGAATGCTTATCACGACTGTCGGCGCCGCAGGCCTTGCGATATTATCGACGGCGTCGTGCAGCAAAAATTCGGGAACGAGCGAAGACGCGGGCGCGTGCCAGACACTGAAGGACGATGCCGGCTTTACTACCTGCTCTCCGGGTTGCGAGATGGGCTTGGTTCCGACAAGCTCGAATGATGGCGCGGTGTCCACGGCTAAATGCGTGCCGAAGAAGGCTGTAGACGCTTCTACCAGTGAGGCTTCCGCCACGGATGTTTCAGGAGGCGAGGCTGCGGAGGAATCAGAGGCAGGATTAGTTTCACCGCAGGATGCAACTGCACTGGATGCTACTAATAAGAGTGATGCTGCAGGTCCGATGTGCAGCACTGCGACCAAACTCAGGGCCAATGCATCGGTCGGTGGCGCCTGGGAGATGAACGGCTTCCCGTGCAACACCAATGGGAGCCCGTCTGAATTCACTGACGGCGATAGCCCCAAGTTGAAGACTGATACAGGCGAGAAAGTGCCTTGTTCCGCCGCAGTCACGAATCAACCGGAACTGACGGTCAATGTCACATGCGAGGTACCGTCGCAAGATGGAGGCGTGGTGCAGGTGGTATTCACTGCGGTTCAAGGCGGATGCGTAAAATCTGCGGGCGGAGTTAGCCAGAAGTGCCCCGATGACCAGGACATAGCATTGGATGGCAACAGCACTCAAGTCTCCCAGAATGGTTCTGAGTCGGTGATGAAGGTCACCGGATCACAGCAGTCCGATAGGCTGATGCTATCGACCTCCGGCTCTGCTGCTGGCTCTGCGGCCACCACGAAGGGCCTGGACTCGACGGGCAACGTCAAGGCGACGGGATCTTCGTGTGGTGTCGGTGCCGACGGCTCAGTGGCCTTCGGAGGCCAGATTGCCGGCCCGACAAGCATGACTTTCTGCTGCGCTCCATTGCCGCTCGGGCAGTCAGTGCCTGCGGGCGCTGTCGCGCTCCAAGTAGAGGGCAGCCAGACCAATATGGGACCCAACTCCGCGGCGACTGCAAGCCCGGTATTCGGTGGCGCTGTCTTGCCGGACATCCCGGTGGGCGGTTCATTCGTAGTGGCCGGCCAGGTGACGACGCTCAAGGCCGCGATGACCAATGGCACTTATGGCGCGATCGAGATCGACGGCCAGGCGGGAACCTGTGTAATCCCAGCTGGGCAGGACAGCAACACTGCATGCGGTCAGACGTTCAATGGCGGTGCGTTGGCACTGCCTGCGGCGAGTGCGGTACACTCGACTGGCGCATGCCCGGTGACGGGCCAGGACGGGGGAGCTAAAGACGCCCCGAAAGGAGCAGACGTTGCTCCAACCGGACCGGTCGCTGATGCGAGCGCGGCGAAACCGGCGGATGCGAGCACTGCTCCGGCACCCGTGGTCGACGCCACCGCAGTTCAGAGCGCGGCCCCGGTTGATGCAGGATCGGACTGAAGTTTCTTTTTTATTTTCCTTTAATTATCTGGCGCCCTACTCTTTTATGCCCAGAACCTCGCGAGCCTTGTCCATGTCGAACTGGGCTGGCTTGAAGGCTACCTCGGTGTAGTCGTTCTTCTTGGAGACGATGTAGAGCGATTCGAGGTTCACGCCCCTGTTGGCGAGCTTCCTCGTTATCTTGCCCAGCTCCCCGGGCCTGTTGAGCATCTTCATCACGATGATCTCAGACTCCTGGACCTTGACCTCCGGGATCTTGGATAGCGCCTTGGTGGCGCTGGCCGAGTCCGCCGTGAGCACCCTGAAGAAGGCCTTCTCTGCGAAGCCGTAGCAGGAGATGGCCTCGATGTTGACCCCGACGCCGCCGAGCGCCTCGGCGACCGTGGCGAGCGAGCCGACCTGGTTCTTCGCGATGATGATGAGCTCTTTCATGGGAAATCACCGAGAAAGCTATCCGAAACAAAGATTAAATAGGTTGCTATGGAGAAAGGAGCAGAAGACAGATGAAAAGCATGGCAGTGACGAAAAAGCAGATAATGGGGAAATTGTCTGGTGTCGTGGACCCGGAACTCGGGGTAAGCATCGTCGACCTCGGGCTGATTTACGAAGTGCACGTGAAAAAGGCGCCGAAGAAGGGCAAGCAGAAGGCCGAGATAGTGATGACACTGACCACGCCGGCGTGCCCTTTGGCGGACTACCTGCTCGGGCAGGTTGAATCCAGGCTGAACGAGCTGCCGGACATAGACATAAACGTCCGGGTGGTGTTCCAGCCTGCCTGGAGCCCGGACAGGATGTCTGAGAAGGCGAAGATCGCATTGGGAATGAAATGAGCATAGGAGTGATATAATGAGACTGACTTTTTACGGGGGCGCGGGCGAGGTTGGAAGGTCCTGCGTGCTCCTCGAGGACCAGAACAAGAACCTTATGATGGACGCCGGCATAAAGCTCGGCGAGAAGACGGAGTATCCGCTGATAGGGGACCTGGAGCTCAAGCGCATCCATGACATAGCGATAACCCACGCGCACCTGGACCACTGCGGCTACCTTCCGCACGTGTATTCGAAGAACGCGAAGCCCAGGATATGGCTCACCAAGCCCACCCGCGACCTCATGGGCATACTGCTCTCCGACTATCACAGGATACAGAATGACAAGATCGCGCGGAACTTCGCCGGGCGCGACGAAGCTACGCCGCGCAAGGACACCCAGAGGCTCTTCAGCATCAAGGACGTGAACGCGGTGATGCAGGACGCCAGGATACTGGAGCCCGGCGAGGAGGCCAAGGGCGCGGACTTCCACTTCACGCTGCACCCGAGCGGCCACATCATGGGCAGCACCATGATCAGGGTGC
Organism: uncultured Microcaldota archaeon; assembly: GCA_963714085.1. Lineage (GTDB taxonomy): Archaea > Micrarchaeota > Micrarchaeia > Anstonellales > Bilamarchaeaceae > CAILMQ01. The sequence goes on from OY970229.1 coordinate 502,939, forward strand.
CGGACGCCGGAGGGATAATCTACAGCGGCGACATCTGCATGCGGAAAACGCGCATACTGGACGGCTGCGTACAGGGGCTCTCTGCGCGCACTCTCATAATTGAGAGCACGTACGGCAAGAGGGAGGACGTGATACCCAGCTACAAGGAGTCCGCCATGAAGCTGGTTGCCACCGTGAACAAGACCCTAAACGAAGGCGGCCATGTGATAATACCATCCTTCGCCGTGGGCAGGGGCCAGGAGATACTCATGATACTGGACGACTACATGCGCTCCGGCGCGCTCGCCCAGTCCAGGATATACATAGAGGGCATGATAGGCAAGGCCACGCGCATATACAGGCACAACGCCTACTATGCCAACGACGACATCAAGAGGCGCATACTGATGTCCGAGGACGACCCGTTCAAGTCCCCCGCGTTCCACACGCCGAAGAACAAGGACCGCGAGGACGTGCTCAAGGAGCCGTGCATAATCGTGACCACCTCGGGCATGCTGAGCGGAGGGCCGGTGCTGTTCTACCTCGAGAAGCTCGGGGGCGATCCGAGGAACAAGCTCGTCTTCGTAGGTTTCCAGGCCCCCGGCACGCGGGGTGCGAAGATACTCGAAGGGGAGCGGAAGATACAGATAAAGGATAAGGAGATAGAGCTGAAACTCCAGGTCGAGCAGATAAAGATATCTGGCCACGCGGACTTCGGAGAGCTGGTGCAGTTCGTGAAGGGTATAAAGGGCCTCAAGCGCGTGTTCGTAGTCCACGGGGAGGAGACCGACCTGCCGGAGGCGCTGGGGAACCAATACGAGGTCATAGTGCCGAAGCTGCTTGAGACGTACGGGGTTTGAGACGCAGCTTTAAGATGCTTACTTGATTTTTTAGTGGCCCGCAGGATAAGGGATGGAAAAGTGAAAAGAAACGAACCCTTCTAGGTGTACTGCAGGCACTGGTATATGGACGAGCCGGTGAGGTCGAGCTCGCATGCCTCGCCGTGCGGGCCTACGGTGGCCACCAGATGGCCAGATGAGGAAAGCGGCACCGTGCAGTGGGTCACGCCGGTACAGGTCTCGCCTGGGAATGTCCATATCACGTTGGAGGCCGTGCATGGCCTCAGATTGTCGGGCTCGCCGCACTTCACGTAGTAGTCCGGGGCGTCCGCCGGGCTTATCGTGCAATACTTCGAGACCCCCGGGCCGCAGCCTGCGCCGGTGCACTCCGGAGGCAAGGGCGGCGTGCCGACGGTTATCCCGGTGGTGTTGCACGGGGGCGGAACCATGTCGAAGGCGCATGCCCAGAGCGCGGTGCTCACATTGTCGGTGGTCGCCGTGTACACAGTATAAGGTCCGCTGGTCGGGTCTATCGAGCCGATGACCTGCGGGAATCCAGCCATGTTCCATTGCACTCCGGTGCATGGAACTGGGATGCCGTTGCTGGTGCAGGTCGTGTTGAACGACTGGTTCTCCATGAACACCAGGTTCACGGATGGCGGGATTATGGCGAGCGTGTTGTTCGGTGGGACGACGGTCAGGTTGGACACGCAGGATGTGTTCCCGACCGTGGCATTGAGCTGTCCGGTGGTGCCGATGTCGGATGTCGGGACTACGGATGCGCCCGTAGGGCTGGTGTCGAACAGTATGCCGTCTATGCCATAGAGCTCCCAGTCCGCGCTTGCGCAGGGCACGATATCGCTGCTTTCGTTGAAGCATTGCAGACCGAATACCGCGACCTCAAGCTGACCGATATCGGCAACCGAAGGCGTCACATTGCAGCCCGCAACACCGGTCACCGGCTTGGCGCCCACGGTTATGGAGGTGTAGTTGCACGGCGAGGGCGAGACGCCCGTCGCGCATGCCCAAAGCTCGGTGTCGACGTCGGGCACGGTAGCTGTGAAGTTCGTGACCGGTCCGCTGGTCCGGTCTATGGAGCCCTCGACCTGAGGGAAGTCCGGGGGATTCCATACGACCCCGTCGCATGCGACCACGTCGCCATCGTGGGTGCAGTTTGCGGTGAATACCTGGCTGCCATTGTACGGCAGGCTCACGGATGGCGGGTCCACGAAGAGCGTGTCGGTTGGCGGGGTAACCGTCAGGTCCGAGGAGCATGATACTGGCCCGATGGTGGCGTTAAGCTGGCCCGTGGTGCCTATCGGGGATTGCGTGAACACGGATGCACCCGTCGGCCCTGTGTTGAACACCCTGCCGTCTATGCCATAGAGCTCCCAGTCCACGTCGCCGCATGGCACGCTATTGCCGTTGTCGGTGCACTGCAGGGTGAACGAGGTTATCTCGGAGTAGCCCAGATCGGCAGGAGAAGGCGTTATGCTGCAGTTGTTCACGTCCTGCACCGTGACGTTCTGGCCGTTGTCCGAATACGCGCAGACGGCGTTGAAATCGCCGCTCACCGACGCGGTCACATCGCCGGTCCCGGCGCTCGGGAAAGTCACCTGCGCGCTCTGGTAATCGTTGGCCCCCAGAGTGCTGAAGCCCGGAGGCGTGGTGTCCCATGAAACCGTGGAGCCTGAGCAAGGGCCCAGGTCGCCGTTGAGATGGCTGCACTGGATGCCGAATGTCCTGGTGTCTCCGGTGGAGACCGGCATCGTGCCGTCGGTGATGTTGCAGCTGTCGCCGCCGCCAACGTTGACCTGCAGGACGCCTGCGCTGCAGGAGAGAGCCTGGCTCGCGGCCGCATTGCACGCCGACTGGTCAGAGCTGAATGAGAATGCGAGATTCGCCGTATACGTGCCCGCGGTCGTGCCATCAGGAACCGCGACCTGCACGTATACCGTCCTGCTGCCGCCCGCGCTTATGGATTGGGATGGGCCGAAGCCGTTGGACGGCGGGGAATCGCACGACGGCGCATTCGCGCAGCACTCGGGATTCGTGGACGGCCTGTCGCCACCGTTCTGCGCGCACAGCGTGCTGTCGAACGGAGCCACGGTAACCACTGGATTGTCGCTGGTTATTCCGGTTACGTAATTGACCGCCTGGCCGCTGTTGCTTATGGTGATCGGTATGACGATGTAGCCGCCAGGGGGCACGGTCAGCGGCTGCGCGACCCCGGAGAGACCGCAGGAGAGCGCGTTCTGCTTGTTCTGCACCGTTATGTCATAGGTGTTCTTGCCGAGCGGGGCGTCGTATGCCGGTGCACTGGTACCAGCCTGGGCTGAGGTCCTCGAGTAGACCTCCTCGCCCTGGTAGCTCCCGCACGTCGGGTGCCTCACGGTCGCAGCGCAGCCCTTCACCTCGTATGAATCCCCGATGACATAGCTGCCAGGATCGTTGAGCGTGAGCGTGTTCTGGAACGAGGTGCCGCTGTCCGAAGAGGACAGACCAGGATAGGACGAACCTGAGGGCATTGTCGCTGAAGGCGTCATGGTGCCCCAGCAGGTCACTGCGACGCTTCCGAGCCTGTTGGAGATCTTGACACCGTAATTATCGTAGAAGTTTATCTGCTTATCGTGGAGAGTGCCTTCATAACCCCAACACGCCGGGTTGTTGTAATCGCATATCTTCCAAGCGTTCATGGCATTGTAGTCGCCCTGGCTCCAGAAAACCGGGAAGTTGCCTCCTGTCGCGGAGGAAGCCCCGGGGGTGCATGTTTCCCAGACCGTGGCGTATGCGTAGAAGTTCGGCGCAGACCACGAAGCGCTCAGTGACGAATCCAGCGATGCGGTCGTGCCCGGGCACACCACCGCGCCATCGAGCGAGCCTCCCGGGCCGTATGAGAGCACCTTGGAGTCGTCGATGGAAAGCGTGGATGTGAAGGTACCGTCGAATCCCGGTTGCAACTTGAAGTAATCGTAGCCGGACGTCGTGAGCGTCTCGTAAAGGTAAGTCGACTGGTCATTCCATGTGAGCGTTTTCTGCTGGCTGGCTGGCCACGCTGCTCCGACCATGAGCAAAAAAATGAAAACTGTTAGCGCCTTGGCGTGCATCGGGGTCATCTCTTTTGATTCAGTAAGTCCGAAACGTTAAGGTTGAATATCACCAGGACGTTCCCAGGGCCCGTGATCGGAAGGCCGGATATTGCTTCTACCGTGCGGTAGCGCACTTCGGTGCCTACCCTGACACCGTATATCTTGAGATCCGCGCCCCCTCCGATGGTGCTTTCGGTTTTGATCCCCAGCGGAGTCGGTTCCCCTCCGGAGCTCTGCACGTAGTAAAACTTCATTGGGAAATCATGACCGCTTTTAGTGCTCGGAGTTATTCCGATTCCGGCGCGCCAGATGAGGCTTGAGATGGACTGCGGATAATCGCTGCTGCCTGGCTTTAATTCGCCGCCTATGTCTGCCACGAGCATAATCGGCATGCCCTTCAAGCTGCCGAGTCCCAAGCCCGCGGCGCCTGTCAGCGAGAAAGAGTTGCTGGGGGTCAAAAGGGTCCCCCTGAGCGCGTAGTAAAGCGGAAGTTTCAGGTACCCCGCGGTCCTGCCGCTCTGGTCCACGAAGGATGCCTCGAACAGCCCCTGCGTCTTGCCCAGGGCTATGAGCTGTCCCTGCCCGCTCGCGTCCCCGCTCTGCACCACGTCGTACTGGGACAGCGCGCCGATGTCGAGCTGGACAGTCGCGTACTCCCACGGATGGTATTTCGCTGTGCCTCCCAAGCGAACCGCCATCTGCTTGCCGGTGTAGCCGGTCGGAATCATTCTTAGGGAATATACCGTATTTCCACTGGCGTCGGTGCTTGCTTTTAGATCAGGCTGGTACTGCTGCGATGTGATGTGCGAGAGCCAGGCATTCGGCCCGAGCGTGAGCTTTCCGCCTTTGAATTTGAATAATTCAAGGTCTCCCCCCATGGTGGCTATCTCGATAGGTATGCTCGTCAGCATCTGGGGGCATGTCTGCTTGATGCTGTCGAATATGAACCCTTTCAGGCGCGACCCGTCAGGGAGCATGTTGAGGCCCTCGAGATAGTTGCCCCTACGGAACGCGTTAAGGGTGTCGACAGTGGCCTGCCGCCCAGTTTGGGTCCCTGCGTTAATCCCGGTGAGCTGGCTTATCAGGTTCCAGCGTGGGTCATTGGCATTGGCTGGATTGAGGTCGCCGCTCTGTCCCGTAGCGTTATTTGCCCAGTTTATGATAACGGTGTAATAAGTTGTGCCTGCCGTGCTATTCCTGGTTGGTTGGAAATAACCGAGCCACATTTGCCCTCCGGAAGAAACCAGCGTCGCTACGTTTTGGTTTCCGAGCATCGAATTAAGCGCGGTGCTGGGAACGATATTCGGAGTCTTCACAGACGTGCCGACCGCTCTTTCTGGACTCGGAAGGAGGTTTATCTCGGTGTGCCGGGTCTTTGCCCTTGCGCTTGCTGAGCCCCTTTCGATTTCAGCCTCGCCTTTAGCATCGGTACTGCTTATTTCGTGCTCATCTTCCTCGCTTGGGGCGGACGGTTTCTCTACGGGCGGTTTCTCTGCGGACGGTTTCAGATTAGGTGCCTGTTTCTCCGGTTTCGGAACGACCAACGGCGCGCTGTTCACGAACGCCAGTTCGGTAGGAGTCAGTTGGCGGTTTATGTCTTTCGCTATTTTCGTGCCCTTGAGCTCATCACCGAACTTATGGTAGAGCGCTTGTACCTCAAGCTGGTACATCAGCGGGGTCTTGGAGAACTCGCGGAGCGTCCAAGTGGCATCTTGCAGTTCCTTAATCCGTGACATGTCCACGGCGACGTAACCTTTTGCGGAGCTTAGATCGTAAAGCGCGCGGCGCTGCGTGGGGTCGAGCTTCTCGTAGACGTTTTTTTCCACGGCTGCCAATTTGTTTCTCTGCGGTATGGTTATATGCGTGGAGGCGAGACGGACGAGGATTGCGTTCATACGCTCGAGATTATTGACCGGATCGTCGGAGAGTTTTCTCAGCTCTGCCAAATCCTTGTTCACGGCGTTCGCACTACCAACCTTAGCGACGGTTTGTGATCCCATATATAGTCACCTTCTAGAGAGTGAAAGCTACTGGAACGGGCGCGCTGACTAGCGGCGCCCTGGTTTTGCCAAATCCCGTCGCTGGTGCCGAAAGGCTTGTTAACAATGCTGCCGTTGCCACCACTTTCGCGGTCGTTTGTCTCCATCCCATAATGTCACCATGCATCATTTTATCTTGAATTTCGCACGCTCGTACATGTTCATGTATGCTCCCGGCGGATACTTATCTCCTCCGCTTGCGACTTCTCTCTCGATGCTGTAGGAGGTCTGGCCAGGTTTGAGGTTTTTCGCCAACTCAGTGCCGTCGATGGGCACCCGGAACGCATCCCGCAGCCAGCGCACTTTGATAGCCAGGAAATCGAACTTTAAGTCGTTCATGCCGGTTTCTTGGTTCGGGATCGGCGTATAGGTATGTTCGAATACGAACCTCTTGACTCCTGTCCTCTCGAGTTCGGCATCCGATGTCTTGGAAGCTGCCCCATACCTGGCCCATCCGTCCTGGGCGTCGATCCATCCAACGAACGCACCCTTGTTGTAATCCCACTTCGCATAGAAGTACGCGGTTCTGCTGTCGTCGTCGCTGAGCCTCGCGACGCGCTTCACACCATGGGTCGACTCGTTATTAGACATCACGTAATAGCAATGCGGAGAAGACGTCAGGTCCTCCTCAAACGCCGTGTAGGAAAACGTTTTGCCTTCGAAAAGCGGCGCCAGCGGAGTCTTCGCAGACCATGACAAGATGACGGATCTGCGTCCGGCATTTCCGGATTCAGGACCCATCTGGATAGAGTAGAACCTGGCGACTGGCGCGGGCGGCACCACCTTCTCCTCTTTCTTCGGCAGCCTGCTCCCCGCGTCCTGGAGGTCCTTGAGCGCGGTGGTCATCAGCTGGATGGCCCTCACCGGGTTGGCCCATGCGCCAGCGGCCGAGCAGTCGTAGAGGTTCTCCGATGCGTTGGATCGGTAAACCTCGGCGAGACCGGCAACGAGCTTGTATTTGGTGAACGCGCGGTTGTAGAGCAGCCCGGCCGCAGAACCCGATTTTTTCGATTCTTCTGCAAGCCTTGCGCTGATGCCTGACTGGTCCTGCCTTTTCTTAAGCGCGTCCCAGTCCGCCGCAAGCCTGGATAGGGGCTTGAGCAGGGCTGCATTGCCTGCGGCAACCTGCTCGGCATATTTCGCCCTGAGCGACTCCGGAGAAACACCCAGCTGTTTCACGTCGACCTTGCCGTATCCTTCTGCGGCTGCCTTCTTCGCATCGGAGAATCCGCTGAGGTCGAGTTCGGAGATTGAATATTTATCTTTCCTGAGGCTGGCCACGTATGGGGCCCAGGTCTCCTCGATGTACGGAAGCATGCCTCTGGAGAGGTCGTCCATCGCCGCCGTATCCGCGGTCCTGCGGTAGCGCGGGTCGCGCCTTATCCCCTGCGGGACGGATTCGTCCAGCAGCTCGCGCGCCGCGGACAGGCCGGATTTGTCAGAAACCGCATCCGTCCATGGGAAGAATAGGTCCTTCTTCGCGCTCAGCGCTGATACCAGGACGCGCTCCGTCTTGTTCAGATCCCCATAGACGGCTTTCCTGTTGACCTCCTTCTGGTCGCTGGGCACGGTCGAGCTGACAGTACCCCAGTATGCGGAGTGGTGCCATCCGAAGAACGAATTCTCCATGTTGATCAGGGAACGCGGATATATCGTCACCAGTGATTCCAGCGTGAGGTCCGGCATGGTGGCCGGGTGGGCCTCCGGGCAGTCCGGGTTGCCGAATGCGAACCTGAATAGCTCGAGCTCGTGCTCATAGGCAGCCTTCGCGTTCTTGAACTGGGCCGTGTCTTTCCCGGGCAGCTGCTTGAGCGCCTCGGCCTCTTCGTAAAGGGAGATCGCGTGCACGACACCAGCCTCGAGCTGCTCGGTCAGGCGGAACATCTCATCCGACGTGGTCGCCTTTTCCTGCGACGCCTTCTTGCAGCGCTCCACGAGCCTGTTCGCCACGTCGAGCAGCGGGCCGGCGTTCACGTGCTTGGCGGCATCCTCGGCGTAGCCTATGAACTCGTCGAAATCCTTCTTTGCCATCACCGGGGAATCTTTTGTGAGGTTCTGGCTGGTGCTGGAGTAGTACTCCCACCTCGCCTTCATGAGGAATATCGCCACCCTCGGGGCTATCATGAGGTCCGCGGCATCGTCCTGATGGAGTATCCTTTCGAGCTGCAGCATGGCGTTCTTGCGCGGGTCCTCGGGCTTCATCTTGCGCGGGTCGTCCTTCATCGTGGAGAGCAGGAGCGCCAGGTTGTAGTTCAGCGCGTCCACCACCGCGTCGCAGGTCTTCTTGTTTCCGCCATTGCGCCGGTATTCATCGGCCACTTCCCTCGCATCTGTCAGGGCCTGGAGCGCGCTAGCGAGGTCCTCGAGCCTTATCACGGTCATGCCCGGCACGGTCGTACCTTGGGTCTTGGCGTCCTGGGCCTGTTTCACAAGGTGCTGCAACGCCGTCACGGTGTCTTTCTTCAGATCGTATTTCACTTTCACCGGCTTGCCGCGGGGGTTCGTGGACTTTAGCGTATAGGACCCTTTGAAGGCAGACGCATTGATGAGCGCTACGTACTTTTCACCTATGACCTGGGCAAGATCCCGCTGGCGTTCATTGATATCCCCCTGGTAAGGGACGTACCAGGCCTCGCCCGCGGCCGCGGTTTTGGGTGCTTCGGCTTCCGCTTTCTTGGGCACTGCTCTCACTACTGCCGCGGCCCTGGCGGCTTCTATCTCGCCTGGAGCTGCCTGGGCCTTTTCCTGCGCCTGCCTTATCATGGCCTCCCCTTTACCGGTCGGGGCTGCTGGTTTGGAAGCGGCTTCGGAGTCTTTCTGTATCGCAGCGAGCTTGAGCACGATGTTGGTGGTGACTTCCGTCCTTGGCGAATCGCCGAAAAGCTTATCCCTGGAGATATCATCGGTGGTTCCGAACACGCTGTTATAGCGCGCTTTCGGGGTTCTGCCTTCTGCGATACCAAGCTGTGCCATGGTGTCCAGGAATTCCTGCACGCGTTTCATGCTCGGGTTTATCTTGAAATCTTTATCTTCAAAGGAAGGGAAAGCGACCTTATTCTTAGGGTCGAAAAGCAGCTTTCTTATTCCGTCCCATTGTTCATTCGCCGTTCTTACGAGTGCGAGTTTCGCTACCGCCAAGTCTGTTTCGCTAACCTGTTTCTTTTGAGCAAATGCCGCGGCCACAGATAACACCCCATCCGTATTGTTTTCATTACCCCGATAACGCTTATAAAGGTGCTCAACGGAGGGGAGCAGAGTGGACCAAAGTGTCACGGCTGCGGTCAGACCCGCAAGGGCGGGCCTGCGCCTGCTCTTGTGCCGGAATTGACTGCCGTAACTGATACTCCCTGCCTCTCCCATCATTACACCACTATATCCCATTTATGACGAATACTTTAAAAAGGTGCCGGCGAAGCCACTAATCTAGAACAAGGATAACTTTGTCGTAAGTGTTTATAAACGGGTGCCTGGGGGGTGTTGCAGTCACTCTTTTTCGTCGTTGAGGAAGCGCTTCACGTCGTCCTTCCGGTCGCGGAAGCACCTTTCGCAGAATACATAACTGTACCCGATCAGGCTTTTCCCGAAAACAGTTTCCTTTTCTGAGAGCGTCTTCCCGCAGAGGTTACACGCCCGGTCGCCATCGAACATACCCGCCACCTCGGAAGCATAACGCAAAGAAGGAATATAATGCTATCATGCCGCCAGGAGCCCGGTTTGCTCGGCTTGCAAAAAGACAACGGTTATAATAGTAAGCGAGCAAAGTCAGATTTCACTGCTCTTAAGCAGGGGTGGCGGAGCGGCCAAACGCGTCAGGTTCAGGGCCTGATGGCTTAGTGCCTTCAAGAGTTCAAATCTCTTCCCCTGCATTTTCCCATTCCGCCAGTGCAAAGCTTTACATACTTATCATGCAAATTAGCCCCAAGACAATCCGGTTCTTTCGAGCCGGGCGTCGTTTGAGGCGCAGGAAGCGCCTGGAAAAAAATAGGTGAAATGAATGGCATATGAAGGCGGAGACAGGCCCATGTACGATGCGGTCTGCTCTAAATGTGGCCAGCCCTGCCAGGTTCCCTTCAAACCGACTGAAGGAAGGCCTGTCTATTGCAGGAACTGCTACAAACCGAAATCGAGATTCTGAAACCCGCCAAAACCGGGCTTGACGAATTTCCATTAATTTTTTGGGTTTTTTATAGGACTTGTTCTCGGCTTATTTGTATGCTCTGGGATACCCCGAGCAACCCCATCGCGAGCTTCATCTCATCGATCGTCATCTGGCCCGGAGCCACCTCACCTGAGAGCGAGCAGTAGGCGAGAGGCGAGCCGAGCGCCAGGGACGCTATGCGCGTTATCCTCCCTTGCTCGCCCATGGCGAACGCGACGAGCTTCACACCCCTGTTTTCCGCTATGTCAAGCAGGTGGAGGATGTCTATGCAATCACGGTGGTTCCTCGCCATGGTCGCGATTTTCACCATGTCGCCCAGCTCCGCGGCTTTTTCCAGCCATTTGACGAGCACGCTGAAGCTCGGCGTTCCTTCAAATGAGTGTTTCGACACCATGGTCTGGCAGTTTTTGCGCTCTGCCATCCTCCTCAGGCGTCGTATGGCCTCTGCGCCGGTCTCGAGCTCTATGTCTACGTAAGCGGCGCCTGCATCGATTGCGAACCCGAGTGTTTCCAGCCTTTTGTTTTCCAGGCCCTTATACTGGCCGCCGTCGCGTCTTTTCCTGCAGGTCGCGATCACCGGAAGCGCGCTATCCCGGGTTATCCTGGTTATATTGGGTTCGTAATCAAGAAAATCTATCCTGACCTCTGCGAAATCCGCGCCCCGCTGCCTGGCATTTTTGATCGCGGCCACGCACGCACGCGCGTTTCTCTCTTTTATGCAGGCTACAAGCGCCATGTCATCAGCCTTTCAGTTTTCATACCCACTAGTATACATGGCTATAAACTTTTAACCTTTTCTGCCAAGAAGTCCCCTTCCTTGCCGTAAGGCAGGGAGGGGATGAATTGGCTACCGTTATAAATTTTTCTTCCATAAAGGAATCTGCCGCTGACCCGTAGGCAAAGATAAGAACGTCGCAAAACGAACTATCTGCACAAATCCATGTATTTGCGTAAAGCCGTCTTGGATGCAATGCAGAGGCGGAATACCGTCGGGAGGACGGGACTGCAAGCCTGACCGAGAATCCATCGGGTATTCGATGAAGCAGGAAGCCACGACTTCGGCGAAAACCAAGTCGCGGTACTTCACAGCCAACTATGTATCCGTATTACACCTTGATAAAACAGCAATGGCCAGGCATCAGAGAGAGTCCGAGCGCGGGATTACGGCCCGGACACGGATTTTGGCTGAAGAAGGATTAGTACATGGATTACCTTAAATAAGCACAATTATAAATATAAGCCCGCATAATATAATTACTTATACAGGTGCACATTGATGAGAATTAGCGAAATGGAGAGAATGGTTGCCGTAGCCCATGCCAAAACGGCCAGGTCAGGCTTGAGCCATACCCGTGCGGCTCTGGGCAAGCTGATGCCATTGCTGTCGCAGTGGAATGGATCAAAGGATTTTTCTGACGCTGTCGAAGCCGTGGAGACGTCCCACAAGAGGGATATCGAAGAGATCGGACGCAAGCGCAACGAGGCAGAAGCTGCTTTGGCCAGGGCGCATGAAATGGATGGAGGGGCCCTACACCACGATAGCATAGATTTCACAAAGAAAAGAAGCATGTGTGTCAAAATCGCGCCCGGGAATGTTCCTGTATTCTCGGTTTATCAGGCACCAAAAAGCCACGAGACGAATATCGCGGCTCTGCCGTGGCTGGCGTTCTGGGCAGGGGCGGGAATAACTTTCGTGGTTAAAAACTCGATGCACGGACAAGGCCAGAAAGCCCCGGACACTGCCCGGGAGGTGGCATGCATGGCGCTTGTCGGAGGCATTGCGTTCGCAGTTACGAAGATAGTCAGCGCGATCGCCAGGTTCAACCAGTTCACCCCGAAGGAATTCGATCATAGGGTGGCCGAAGCAAGCGCGGCCGTGCAATCTGCCTTGATAGCAATCAACCAGGAGCTGGGTGGCGAAAGCGACACGGGGAACGGTTCCGAAAAATAGCCCTGCCCGTTTTCATTCGCGCTTCTTGAGCACCTTGCCTATCGGATAGCCGCTTATCACCATGTGCTTTAGCATGTCGCGGTCAGGCACGTCCATGCGGTCTATCTGCCTCAAGCGGTCCGCGTATCTCCGGTACGCTTTCACTGCCGCGGCGTAGGCGTCGCGTATGTGCGGATCCACGATGTCCCTTCCCATCATCCTCTTCTGCTCCTTGCTGAGCGATTTCCGCGGGTTGAACAACTTGAGCTGGTAGCGTGCCGCGACCTTCTGCACGAAATGCGACGGCGGCGAGGTGTCGGACGCGATGAGCGACGGCGTGCCGACCGAGGATATTATCCTGACAATGCGCTCGTCGTTCGCTTCCTTTTCGACTCCGGAACAGACGAGATTCCCGGAGAGGTCGAGCATCGCATAGCCGGTCTTTATGCCCGCGTCAACGCCCACGATCAGATGTATCGAATCAGCCTCATTCCAGTTCCTTCGCGAACCTGAGCTCCTGCTTCACGTAGACGCGCGAGTGGGGCGGGACGTTCTTGTTCACCACCACGCCGGAGCTTATCCAGCTCCCCTCGCCGATGAGCTTGCCCGGCATGGTGCAGGAGAGCACGCCGAACCGCACCCCGTCGCCGATCACGGCGCCGAACTTGGTCCTGCCGGTGTTCGCCCAGCCGCGCTCGGTCTGCACGTTCACTGTGGAGGCGTCGAACCTGTAATTCGCCAGCTGCGTGCCGGAGCCGAAGTTCACGTCCTCGCCGACCACCGAGTCGCCGATGTAAGAGAGATGCTTCGCCTTTATGCTGTCGAAAAGCACGGAGTTCTTCACCGTGGTGGACTCGCCTATCTCGCAGTTGGCCCCGATGGCGTTCACGCCGCGCAGGTATGCGTTCGGGCCGATCACCGTGTTCGCCCCGATGTAGGACGTCCCCTCCACGTAGCTGTTTATTATCCTGGAGCCCGGCTCCATGATGAGCTTGCCCTTGATTGTGCTGTTCTCTATGGTCTCGTTACGCGCCTCCATCCTCTCCAGGAGCCACTCGTTGGCGGTAAGAAGGTCCCACGGATGCGCGATGTCCATCCAGAAACCGTCCACGACCACCGCCCTGGCGCCTAGGAAAATGCTGACGATCTCGTACTCCCCGCGCGCTGATTTGCCGATCGCACGGATCTTGGGGAACACGGACGGATCCATACAGTAGATCGAGAGGTTCGCAAGATCGGATTTCGGGTGCTGGGGCTTCTCCTCGAACAGGCTCACCGTGTCGCCTGAAAGCTCGACCACCCCGTAGAGGTGGGGATTGGCCACCTTCTTCACCCCGATGGTCACCCCGCCCTTGTGCGTTTTGAGTACCTGTTTGATGACGCCGGCCTCGGTGACCGTGTCCCCTGCGAGCACGAGGAATGTTTCCTTCATCTCCTTCTCTGCCGAGAGTATCGCCGCAGCGGTGCCGTTCTGGGGGCCCTGCTCCACGAACGTCAGCTTCATGCCGAGCTCTTTCTCTTCGGCCCTGAGATAATCGATTATCTTCTCCTTCTGGTAGCGTACGACGATCACCGCCTCGGTGACGCCGGCCTTCTTGGCTTCGACCAGGAGGTGATGCAGGATGGGTTTTCCGGCAACCGGAAGCATGACCTTGGGCCGCGTGGCCGTGAGGGGGAGCAGCCTCACCCCGTCCCCGGCTGCCATTATCACTGCTTTCATGACGGGATTATCACGCTCAGCAATTATATGGTTTTCTGTTGCACATTTTTCCAAACAATTAAATATTCCATGCCAACAATATACGATATGCTCGACAGGAAGAAATCGGGGGACATACTCTCTAGTTATAAAGGCAAATTCACCATCGCCACGATATGCTCGCACTCCGCGCTGCAGATATTCAGCGGGGCGCGCCGCGAGGGCGTGAAGACCATAGGCATCTGCAAGAGGGAGAACCGCAAGCTGTACGAATCGTTCCCTCTCGCCAAGCCGGACGAGTTCTTGATAGTGGACGATTACAAGGACATCCCGGTGCCCGAGCTCGTGGCGCGGAACGCGATCGTGGTGCCGCACGGCTCGTTCGTCGAGTACGTGGGCGAGAAGTACGACGACCTGGAGGTCCCGATATACGGCAACCGGGCGTCCATATCCTGGGAGCGCTCCCGCGACAAGATGTTCGAATGGATGAGGAAGGCGGGCATAAGGACGCCCAAGATAATGAAGCCTGAAGAGATAGCCGGGCCCGCGCTGGTGAAGTTCCCCGGGGCCAAGGGCGGCCGCGGCTACACCATAGTGAGCTCCTACGATGAGTTCCGCAGGCGGGTGGGCGAAAGGAAATGCATGGTGCAGGAGTTCCTGATAGGCGTAAGGGCATACCCTCATTTCTTCTTCTCGCCGATCTCGCAGATCGGCTACCCGACGGCCCATGGCAGGCTTGAGCTGCTTGGCGTGGACAAACGGGTCGAATCGAGTGCAGACGAGATAGCCAGGGCGGTTTCCGCAGGGCTCACGCCCAGGCTGAGCTTCACTGTGATAGGCAACGAGCCCATGGTTCTGCGGGAATCGCTGCTCACCGATTACATGGAGATAGGCAGGAGGGTATCCGACATATCGCACCTGCTCTTCGGCGGCATGATAGGGCCGTTCTGCATAGAGACCATAATCACCGAGGACCTGGAGATATACGCCTTCGAACTCAGCGCGCGCATAGTCGCTGGCACGAACATGTACCCCCAGGGATCCCCCTATTCCTCCTTTTACTACAAGGAGCCGATGTCCACAGGCAGGCGCATAGCGCGCGAGCTCAAGGACGCGGTGAAGAAAAAGAGATTAAAGGAGATAGTGTACTGATTATAGCGGGTGTTCGACATCTCCGAAAACATCGTACCTAAGCACATCGCCATCATCCCGGACGGAAAGAAGGCCTTTCGGTTTTTTTAAGAAAGGCTGGAACCGCAAACCGGAGATGGGCGCAGAAGAGGGGCATAAGCAAGAGAGAGGGCTACGCCACGGGAATCCAGAAAATAGGCGACGTCCTCAAATGGTGCAAGGAGATGGACGTCCGCATGCTCACCATGTGGGGTTTCTCCACCGACAACTTCAAACGCGACAAAGACGAGGTGGACGAGCTCTTCGGGCTCTTCAAGGAGAACCTGAAGAAGGCGCTGGATTCCGACGAGAAGAACAGATACGAGGTGCGCGTGCGGTTCCTGGGCAGGATAAACCTGTTCCCGAACGAGATCCAGGAGATGATAAGGAAGGCGGAGGAGATAAGCGCCAAGAACTCCGCCTACCAGCTGAACCTCCTGCTATCCTACGGCGGCAGGGAGGAGCTGGTGGACGCAGTGAACTCGATGCTCAAGGAGGGGCTCAAAGAGGTGGACGAGAAGGCGATATCGGACCATCTCTACACCGCGGGACTGCCTGACCCGGACATCGTGATACGGACATCCGGCGAGCAGAGGCTCTCGGGCCTCATGCCCTGGCAGTGCACGTATTCGGAGTTCTACTTCTGCGACAAATTATGGCCGGATTTCTCGAAAGATGATTTCATCGACGCGCTCGACACGTTCGCGAAGAGGAAAAGGAGATTCGGGAAATAGCATGCGGATTTATAAGTAGGCTCTTGCCGGAATCCTCGCCTGCGGCGAGTCCCAGTGGCGCAATCTTGTCTTCAGGGAGCTCTTGTATGAGAACGCTCTGTGAACGATATAAGCCCGCTTCTCCGAACAATGCGTTATGTGCTTTTGAGAAAGTTGGCACAGGACCAAGCCGACATCCCTACGTACTGCTTTAGAAAGATTGTTCTCGCTCCTGGATGCATCCGCTTCCAGTATAGCCTCAAGCTTCTGCGCCGTCTCCGGACCGCCGTTTGCCCGCAGCCACAGCGCAGCGCGTGCCCTCGCCACGGGGACATCTGAAAGAAGGCTTCTTATCCGCCGCTGCTCCATGGAAGTACCAGCCCTATCGACCGCGAGTGGTGGTTCGAGAATTGGTCGTTCACAAATGGCCGACGTTGGCATGGGCGCACCTGTGTTAGAATCGACGTGCAGATTTATAATTGTTGCGTTTTTTCACGATTTCCCACCTTGAAAGGGGAAATATGCCGCAGGCCAGATTTGAACTAGCGACCCCACCGTGTCCGAAATGGTTTTCCTTCAGCGGTGTGCTCTCCCAGCTGAGCTACTGCGGCGTCAGCACGGGAGTTAAAGTGGATAAGGATTTTAAACGAGTTGGTGGGTGATTGCTTGCCTGCGGGCAAGGCTCACCTTTTTGGTGGGTGAGGGGCATAGTCTGCCTTCTGTGGCCCGGAAACCGGGGCGGCATTGTACTGAGCGTAGGAAAACCTACTTGCTCCGTCATCAGGAGGGAAGCGCTCGTTTCATCCCTTGCGGGTATCGTTTCTGTACCGCTTCCAAGGCCCTTGAAGCCTTCGCTCCCTCGCGGAGGGCAGAACTTCCTCACTTCCTCGCGGAAGCGTGAGCCGCCTGCCCCTCACCTGCGTATACTAGGCACAGGCAGCAATAAAATCATTCCGTTTCCCAATCCCACCCATGAGGTACGAGCTGGTCATATTCGATTTCAACGATACCATCGGGCACCTCACCGTGCGCTGGTCCGACGTCAAGAGAGAGCTGGTGGAGTGGGCGAAAGCCAACGACGGGAAGATAGACCCTGCGGACCATATAATCGTCATCGCGAACGAGCTGTCCATGCGGCCTGACGGCAAGAAGAAGGTCGTGGAGCTGTTCGACAGGTACGAAAGCGAGTGCGTGGGGAAGAAAACGTATCTCCTCTTCCCGAGCATGGTCGGGCTGATGAAAGACCTGAAGAAAGCCGGATACCGGCTTGCGATAGCGACCGGGAACGAGGTCGGGACCGTATCAAGCATACTCGAAATAGGAGGCCTGGACGGCCTGGTCGAGTGTATATCGGGCATCGACACGGTCAGGATAAGCAAGCCCGACCCTGAAACCCTTGACAATATCGTCACGAAGCTCGGCGTCGACAAGAAACGGGCTCTTTTCATAGGCAACAGCGATTTCGACGTGCTGTGCGGGAAGAACGCGGGGATAGAGACGATAAAAATCAGGACGCTCTGGGAGGACGACGTGTCGATGCTGAGGGAGATGCTGCTCTGATCAGGCCATCTTCATGTTCCCCATCTTGCCGCCCTGGAGCATCTGCTCCACCTTCTTCCTGAATCCGCGGTTCTTCTGGAACTGGTGCATCATCTTCTCCATCTTCTCGAACTGCGAGAGGAACTCGCGCACGTCTTTTTCCGTGCATCCGGAGCCGGACGCGATGCGCGCCATGCGGGACGGGTGCGCGCGTATGAGCTTGGCGTCCTTCTTCTCGGCCGGGGTCATGGAGTTTATCATGGACTCGAACTTCTTCAGCTTCTCCTCGGACTGCTGGACCATCTCCTTGGGGACATCGGCCGCGCCGAGCATTGAGAATACGTTGCCGAGGGGCCCCATCTTCTTCGCGGCCTTGAGCTGCTCGTAGAACGTGTCTATGGTGAGCTCTTCTGTGGCCAGCTTCTCCAGGTCCTGCTCCTTGGAGATCTTCTCGACCTTCTCCATTAGGCCTTTGAGGTCCGGGACCCCGAGCAGCCTGCCCACGAACCGCTGCGCGTCGTAGGCCTCGAAGTCGCCCATCTTCTCGCCCATGCCGATGAACGCTATCCTCGCGCCTGTCGCCGCCACCGCGCTCAGGGCGCCGCCCCCCTTACCAGAGCCGTCCATCTTAGTGACTATCACTCCTGATAATGGTACCGCGGAGTTGAACTCCTCTGCCTGCTTGCCCGCCACCTGGCCGATGTCAGCCGAGACCACCAGGTACGCCTCCTCCTGCTTCAGCTCCGATGCGATCGCTTTTAGTTCGTCTACCATCTCTGCGTCGAAGGCCGAGCGGCCGGCGGAGTCCACGATTATAACTTCATCTTTCGAGCGCGAGAGCGCATCCTTGACGATCCTGGCCGCGTTCTTCTCCCCCTTGATGGTGTAGAAATTGGCGTTCACCTGCTTCGCGAGCTGCTCGAGCTGCTCCTGGGCAGCCGGCCGGTCCACGTCCGCTGCCACCATCCCTACGGAGAGGCCCTTGGACTTGTAGTAGTTGGCTAGTTTGCCAACGGACGTCGTCTTCCCGCTTCCGTATAAGCCGCAGACCAGTATCCTGTGCCTGTCGAGCCGTGGACTGTAGCTCTCGCCCATCATCCCGGCGAGCTCCTCGTATACGACCTTCATCACGTGCTCGCGCAGCGTGAGGGCCTCGAGCTTCTGGCTCTTGAGCGCGCGCTCCTCTATCCTCTTGGAGAGCTGGAACACCAGCTTGACGTTGACGTCCGAGCTGATGAGCACCCTCTGGAGGTCTTTTATGAGGGAGCGGACCGCGTCCTCGTCGACGTAAGGGCGGTTGGTGAGTTTCGCGAGCGCCTCGCGGAGTTTCTTTCCCAGGTCCATTTTTGCATCACTGGGCAATAGTTAGGATATCGCATAATTAAAACCATTCCACCAAGCCCCTAGCCATGGTGGATTTTGGCTTCCTGGGAAAAAGGGTTGAAACTGTCCGGCTCCTTGTAAGCGTAGAGCACTATGTGGCTCAGGGTCTTTGACACGCTGGGATTCCCAGCGAGCTGCCGCAGTATGTCATTGAGATGCTCCCTGTCCTTCACCCTCCACATGGAAAAGACGTCCCAGACCCCGGTGGTGGCATAGAGCGCTTCCAGCTCCTTCATCTTCATGATGCTGCTCAGCTGGAGCGTGTCGCCTGGCCGGCCTTTCTTCACCTTCATCAATATGATCATGTGGAGGCCCATGCCGGCGTTCTCGTAGTTCATCGCCGCGACGTATTTCGTTATCACCCCCGTTCTCTCCAGCCGCCTCACCCTCTGGAGCAGGGTGTTGTGATGGAGGCCAATCTCCCTCGCAATCGCCTTGAGCGGTTTTCTGGCGTTCTCGCGTATGTGCGCCATTATCTTGAAGTCCGTGTCATCCAGCTTGATTTTCATGGCCACCCTCCCGAGACGATTTACACAATATCAATTGATTTTCCTGTGTTAAAGCACAGGTTTTATATAGAATATGTATGGAACTCTTTATATAATTTACTGTTTTTGCAGGCAAAAATCAGATTTCCCGCATGATAGCTGGGAGCGGGCGCGTGTAGAAGTTTTTTAAACCTTTTTCGTGAAAAGGGTCTTTAATCAAATTTTAGTATAGGCGGAAGGACTTAGAGATTCTGCTAGATTGAATGGATTTGAGAGGTGAAATAATGGCAAAACAAGTAAGCGGAGACCAGGTTTATGTGCTCCCGGAAGGGTCGCAGAGGGTTATCGGCCGCGATGCGATGAGAGTCAATATCGCGATAGGATATGCGGTCGCCAACATAGTCAAGACCACGCTTGGCCCCAAGGGCATGGACAAGATGCTGGTATCGGATCTCGGCGACATCGTGATAACCAACGACGGAGCCACCATACTCGAGGAGATGAACGTCGACCACCCTGCTGCCAAGCTCATGGTGGAGGTCGCCAAGACGCAGGACAAGGAGGTCGGTGACGGCACCACGACCAGCGTCGTCATAGCGGGGAACCTGCTCTACCGAGCCGGCGAGATGCTCAACCAGAACATCCACCCTACCGTGGTGATAAAGGGCTATGAGCTGGCCGCCAAGAAGGCCGAGGAGACGCTCAACAAGCTGGCTGAGCCGGTCACGCCCACGGACAAGGAGATACTCAACAAGATCGCGCTCGTGGCTATGGGCTCCAAGGGCATAGGCAGCGAGGACGAGAAGAAGAAGATCGCGACGATAATATCCGATGCGGTCATGCAGGTGTCGACAACGCAGAATGGCAAGCACCAGGTGGACCTTGAGCTGATAAAGATAGAGAAGAAGGCCGGCGGCGAGGTCATGGACACCGAACTCATCCGCGGAGTGCTGGTCGACAAGGAGATAGTCCACGCGGGAATGCCCAAGTCTGTGAAGGGCGCGAAGATTTTATTGCTCGACGCGGCGCTCGAGATAGAGAAGACGGAAGTGGACGCTAAAATAGAGATAACCTCCCCTGACAAGATGGAGGCGTTCCTCCAGCAGGAGGAGAAGATGATGAAGGATATGGTGGACAAGATTGCGGCCACCAATGCCAACGTCGTGTTCTGCCAGAAGGGCATAGACGACCTGGTGCAGCACTTCCTCTCCAAGAAGGGCATCGTCGCAGTCAGGAGGGTGAAGAAGAGCGACATGGAGAAGCTCTCCAGGGCTACTGGCGCTACGATGGCTTCCACCCTGGAAGACCTCAAAGAGGCGGACCTTGGAAACGCTGGCCTGGTCGAGGAGCGCAAGGTCGGCGGAGAGGCGATGGTGTTCGTCGAGAAGTGCAAGGACCCGAAAAGCGTCACGGTATTCGTGCGCGGCGGGACCGACCACGTGGTGAGCGAGGTGGAACGCGCGGTCGTCGACGCGCGCGGGGCGGTGTCCAGCGCGCTGCAGGACGGCAAGTACGTCATAGGCGGCGGCAGCGTGGAGATGGAACTCGCGAGGGAACTCCAGACTTATGCGGTGCAGATCGGCGGCAGGGAACAGCTCGCCATCCAGGCGTTCGCAGAGGCCCTCGAATCCATACCGCGGGCGCTCGCGGAGAACGCGGGCATGGACGTCATCGACACGATCGTCGCGCTGCGGAACAAGCACAAGGAGAGCAACGGCAAGACCATCGGCGTTGACGTCGTCGCGGGCAAGGTCGGGGACCTCAAGGCGTTGGGCATCTACGAGCCGGCCAAGGTCAAGAAGCAGGCCATCGTGTCCGCCACAGAAACCGCCAGGCTGATACTCAGGATAGACGACATAATCAGCTCGAGGGGCAAGGGCGGCGGCATGCCCCCAGGCGGAATGCCCGGCGGAATGGACATGGAGTAGCCTTCTTTTTTTATTATATCTTTTTCCTTATCAGCGACGAGAGTTCCTGTTTCCTTTTTTCAAGCTTCTCTTTGGATTTGTACTCCATGGTGAGACGCACGAACGGCTCTGTGCCTGATGCGCGTATGAGGAACCAGCCGTCGTCCTCGTCCACGCGGATGCCGTCCTCCTCCGAGCGCCGGCCTTCGATACGGATTTCTTTCTTGACTGAATCGACTACTTCGTATTTCTTATCGCAGGGGAATCTCTCGCGCGCCATCGGATTTGCCTTGAATCCGGAGGCCAGCGCGCTTAGCGGCCCGTTCTCCACGAATATCTCGATGAGCTTGGCAGCCGCGAGCGGGCCGTCCGGTACGCGGACGCCCTTCTCGTAGATGTATTCCCCGCACGGCTCGCCCCCGAAAAGCGCGCTCTGCCGCTCCATCTCCTGTGCGACATAAAGCGAACCGACAGGGGTGATGGTTATCTTCCCACCCTGGAATTCCACGGCTTCCCGCACCGCGAGCGAGGCCTCCATGGTGGAGACTATCTTCTTGTTCCTGCTATTCTTCAGCTCGTGCCGGCACATCATGGCTAATTGTATGTCCAGGGGAAGGACGCGGCCCTTCTCATCCACCGCGATGGTGCGGTCAGCGTCGCCGTCGTGGGCGAGCCCGAGGTCGGCCCCCGCCTTCAGCACCAGCGCGGACAGATCGGACAGGTTCTTTGCATTTGGCTCCGACGGCCTGCCGAAGCCCAGTGTGTCCCCGTTGAGCACCACGACCTCGCAGCCCAAATCCTTCAATAGGTTCGGCGTCATTGCAGTGCCGGCGCCATTGCAGTCTATCACGACTTTCGGCTTTCTTTTCCTGATCGCGGCTGCGTCCACCAAAGATGCCACTAGCCGCATGTGCTCGAATATCGCTCCCTTATCCACGGAGGATTTCCCGACCTTGTCCCACTGGCAGACCTGGAAGGCATTGCCCGTGTACGCCTTCTCGACCTCCGCCTCCTCCTTGCGGGAGATCTCCCTGCCGTCCGTGAAGAGCTTGAGCCCGTTGTACTCCGGAGGGTTGTGCGATGCGGTCACCATGATGCCGTTGCAGCCGCGCTTCCGCGTCGCCAGGGCCAGTGTCGGCGTGGGGACCAGGCCGAGCGAGATCGCATCCTTCCCACGCGCCATCACTCCGGCCATCACCGCGTTGGACAGGGGCATCCCGGTCTGGCGCGTGTCCCTTGCGACCACCACGTCGCGCTCTGCGAATATATTGGCGATCCCCAGGGCGAGCTCCTCGGTGACGTCTTTGCCGTAGATGCCCCTGATGCCCGATGTCCCGAATAGCATGAGAAGGTCTTGCCGACGAAAGCTATTTATTGGTATTCTTGTTATTTAAACCAGAGGTGGTATTCTGACAGCTATAGATGACGTACTGAAGTACATCGCGACGAACGAAATCAGGTGGGTAGACCTCCAGTTCTTCGACATAACGGGCATGCTCCACAAGACATCCTTATCCAACAGGAAGATATCAGAGGACATGTTCGGCAAGGGCACATACGCCGCGGACCTCAATGAGGTTTTCGGCAGCTCGCCCCAGGGCGACCTGGCGCTGCTGCCAGATCCGGACACCATGGCCAGGCTGCCATGGGAGCCCAACACCGTGAGGTTCATCTGCGACATGGTAGCCGCGAGCAGCGGCGACCGGTTCCTCAAAGACAGCAGATACGTGGCCGAGCGGGTGGAGACCAACCTGGAGGCCGCGGGCCTCAAGATATGCAAGGTCGGCACCCAGGTGGAGTGCTGCATATTCGATACCGTCACCACGGACAGGACCGCGCCCGGAAGGGGCTCGGGGACCGTCCTGGACTCCAGGGAAGCCAAATGGGGCCCGTCCCCGCTCTCCTCCGTAGGAAAGGGCGCATGGGTGTGCCAGCCATTTGACAGCCTGTACGCTGCGAGGACGCAGATATGCGAGACCATGGAGGACAGCTTCGGCATGTCCGTGGACGCGCACATGCACGGCAGGTCGCAGACCGCCCAGCAGATGTTCGAGCTCAACGAGAAGACGCTCAAGACCTCGGCGGACGCGGTCTCCACGCTCAAGTTCGTGGTTAGGAACCTGGCCAACGCTGTGAACGCGTCGTCCACGTTCATGCCATACCCGGTGGAAGGCGAGAAGGGCAACGCGCTCAACATCGCTGTGAGCCTATGGAAGGCGGCGGACAACAACGCGTTCTATGAGGGCAAGGAGGACTACGCGCAGCTGAGCCAGGCCGGCTACTACTTCGTTGGCGGGCTCCTTGAGCACGCGGCCGCGCTCTCGCTGTTCGTGGCCCCGACGTCCAACTCCTACCGCAGGCTGGCTATGGATCCGCCGGTGGTGGGCTGGAGCAGCAACGCTCCCAACGCCCTTGTCAAGGTGCCCATGGTCAAGAAGAACGTGAAGGAGAACAAGAGGGTGATGTACTGCGGCGGAGACCCGTCCGGGAACCCGCACCTCGCGATTGCCATGGTGGTGGCTGCTGGCCTCGAGGGCATAAAGAGCAAGATAGAACCCGGCGAGCCCATAGAATCCGAGAAGAAGGGCAAGAGGGTCGCTAAGCCCCTGCCCTCCACGCTCTACGAGGCCATGGAGGCCCTGGAGTCGGACAACAAGTTCATCAAGGGCGTGGTGCCCTCCGAACTGCTCGGCGACTATCTGGACATGAAGCTCGCTGAGTACAAGAGCGAAAGGAAGGCGGTCTCGGGCTACGAGCTGCAGAGATACTACAACGTATGAATTATTTTTTTTATATTCTCATTTTTTCAGAGCCGGGCCGGAAGATACATCAGTTTCATCTCTTCTGATATGAACGCCGTTTCAATCTTCTTTACTACCCCGGGAAACCGGTTCCTGATGGCTTTGCCCAAGGCATGGAAATCCCGATCGGACGTAGTCTCTATTTCAAGCTCTATTTCCCATGGCCCCACGGCTTCTATCAGATGGATTACGTTGGGCTGCATTTTGAAGAATTCGATGAGTCGGTCATAATTCTCCTTCTGGATGTCCTGGAGATACACGACCATCTTGTAATACATGTAACCGAGTTTATTGAGGTCAAGGAGGATGCAATAGCCCTGGATGACCCCGCTCTTCTCCATGCCCCGGATCCGCGAAGCCACGGTCTTGGGGTCCAGTCCGGTCTTCTGCGCCAGCTCGATAAGCCCCATACGGGAGTTTTCTGCGATCAGCTTCAGGATTGCCTTGTCTTTCTCGTCTATGGAAGCCTTTTGGTTTCCGGCGATATAGTATTCCTGCCTGTAAGCCTTAGGAAAGCTCCTTGGTTCAGCCGGATGCAGCAGGTAGCTTCGCTTCAGGATATACACATCCTTGATTATCGTGATGTCGTATTCCGAGATGAAATTGCCGAATTTTCTCAATACCTCGTCTTTCACCTTGGAAAACTCCACCACGTCTTTGGAATACACCGCGACCATCAGGTCCCAGCGCCCTTCGCATGAAGCCACCCAGATGATATCCGGATTTTTTACGAGGAACGAGAAGAACTCTTCCTGTTTCTCCTTTGTCAGGCCAGTGAGCTGGAAGAATATCTTGTAGACGAAATACCCGAGTTTTCCTAGCCCGACCTCGGTCACGAATTTCTTTATGAGGCCGTATTTCACCAGTTGTTCGAATCGATAGGAGACGACATGGTACGGCTGGCGGATATTTCTCGCCAGGATCTTCAGCGGGGTTCTGGAATTCTGGTCCAATTGAGCGAGGATTTTCTTGTCAGTGACGTCTATTCGGTACATGTTGTGATTTTAATACAAAATAATTTATAAAATTACCTTTTTTTTAGAAATTTGATTATAAAATTATAAATAGTAGCCATGTGTTAGTAAAAGTACAAAAAAGATAAAATGAGGAGAATAACATGGCGAAGAACATGAGAGTTATGCTATGCAATCCGTATTTTCCGAGGAAAGTGAAGGGGGCGCCGCTTAGCCTTCTTTATCTTGCGGGTTCCCTGAAACACCGGACATCGGGATTCAAAGGCGAAGTCTGCCTGCTTGACTTGAACATAACCAATGGGCCGGATAAGGAACTGGCGGATGGATTGAAGGGGTTCAAACCAACGCATTTCGGGATAACCAGGTTCACTCCGAATGCTTCCGAATCTGCGAATATCCTTGCGAAAGTGAAGGAATATGACGAGAGAATAGTCACAATCACGGGCGGAGCGCATGAGATAACCTACGGGTCGGACAGCCTCCGGAGATTAGGGAAGACCGCCGACCACATCGTATGCGATTTTGATGGCATCGAAGCGTTTCAAAGGATTCTCGGGGCCGGTTCGGGCCTTCACACCTTGGACATACTTCCTGATTACGGTTTGATACTGCAAAACAAGGAGAAATACCAATTCGATGACCTTTTCAACAGGCCCATGACGCAGATGATAACTTCGACAGGATGCAATTGCGCTTGTTCGTTTTGCGGTGTCAAGGCGCTTAAGTTAGGGGATCTCGGTGTCGTGATGCGCAATATAGAGCACATCGTTTCACTCGGCTATGGGGCCATTGTTTTTGACGACGGAAATTTCATCGGGGACAAGAACCGGACGCTCGAGCTCGCCAGGAGGATAAAGGAAGGCGGCCTTTGCTTCGATTGGAGCTGCCAGACCAGGGCGGATAGCGTCGATGAAGAGGTCCTGGATGCGATGAAAGGAAGCGGTTGCACGTATATCTGCACCGCACTTGAAAGCGCGGATTCGCGTGTACTCAAGGCGATATCCAAGAAACTCGGCGTGTCCGATGTGATCAGGGCCGTCGACCTTATCAAAAAGTCCGGGATGAAGGTCGGCTTGTATGTGATATTCGGTCATCCTCTCGAGATAAGCCACCCCGAGATAGCGGTTGCCACGCTGGATATGGTCGAAACCCTCAGACCGGATTTCCTTTCAGTCTCCATATTTGCCAGATACCGGGGCGTATTGCCTATGGAAGATGTTAACCGGGAGAAGGATTGGCTTTATTTTGATGAGGGATGGGGAGCTCATCATGATGCTTCGCTTGCGTATGCGATAAAGACGAAAGAAATGATTGAGGAGCGAATCGGGAAAAAACCAGAGATATGGGACTCGATCAAAAGGTTTTAGCTGTGCCCGGGTCGAACCTTCAAATGGACGAAGAAAAAACATGGGCCCGCGCGGATTCGAACCGCGGATCTGCTCGGTGTAAACGAGCCATGCTAACCGCTACACCACGGGCCCGATGAATGTTCTGTTATTGCCCTGACTGGATTATAATATTACGCACGGTTTTTGCTCACCGAGCACAAGCTTTAAAAGCACTGCCGACTTCCATTTTAGGGTTTATACGAATGATGAGGTGAATCGATGATAGATGTAGTTACATTCGCGTTCCTGGCAGGGGTGGCGGCGCTGCTTTATGCCGGGCTGCTGACCTTCCAGGTGCTCAGGTCACCTAAAGGCAATGACAAGATGCAGGAGATATCCGGCGCCATCAGGGAAGGCGCGAACGCCTTCCTCTCAAGGCAGTACAAGACGCTGGTGCCCATAGTCGTCCTGCTCGCATTGGTTATAGGATATTTCATCAGCGTCAACACCGCAATCGCATTCCTCGTAGGTGTGGTGTCCTCGGCCCTGGCGGGTTACATCGGCATGCAAGTGTCCGTGCGCAGCAACGTGCGCGTGGCAGAGGCTGCCAAGGGCGGGCTCGGGTCCGCGCTCTCCATGGCATTCAAAGGGGGCGCGGTGACCGGCATGGCGCTGGTGGGATTGGGCCTGATAGGCCTCAGCATACTCTATAACGTGTTCGGGCTCGTGCCGCTCATCGGCTACGGGTTCGGAGCCTCGCTCATATCCCTGTTCTCGAGGGTGGGCGGCGGCATATACACCAAGGCGGCGGACGTGGGCGCCGATCTGGTGGGCAAGGTAGAAGCGGGCATCCCTGAAGATGACCCGAGGAACCCCGCCGTGATAGCTGACAACGTCGGCGACAACGTCGGGGACTGCGCGGGCATGGCCGCGGACGTGTTCGAGTCGTTCGTGGTCACCGTGATCGCGACGATGCTGCTCGGATTTGCTATGGCTTCGAGCGTATTCGAGACATTACCGCTCGGCATAGCCGCGCTCGGCGTGATCGCCGGCATCGGCGGCTCGCTGTTTGTGAGGCTGGGCAAGGACAAGAAGGTGATGGGCGCGTTCTACAACGGCATAATCGCGTCCGCGGTCCTGATGCTCATCTTCAGCTACCTGTATCTGGGCAACATGCAGCTGTTCCTTACCGTCTTCCTCGGCATGCTCGTGACATTGTCCATGTTCATGATAACCGAGTACTACACGGACAAGGACAGCGGTGCTGTCAGAAGGATAGCCGAGGCTGCCAAGACCGGGGCTGGCACTAACATCATATCCGGCCTCGCCATAGGCATGGAGGCCACCGCGCTTCCTGCGCTGGTGATCGTGGCAGCGATTGCAATCGCCTTCAGCCTCGCCGGCATTTACGGAGTCGCGCTTGCCGCGGCCGCCATGATATCAATGAGCGGCATCGTGATAGCGGTGGACTCGTACGGACCGATAACGGACAACGCGGGAGGGATAGCCGAGATGGCCGGGCTTCCGCCAAAGGTGCGCGAGGTCACGGACCTGCTCGACGCCGTGGGCAACACCACGAAGGCGACTACTAAGGGTTATGCCATCGCGGGCGCCGCGCTCGGTGCTTTGGCCCTTTTCGCGGCGTTCGCCAACGAGAGCCATCTGACGAGCATCAACCTGCTCTCGCCGCCGGTGGTCATGGGCCTCTTCATAGGGGCGATGCTGCCGTTCGTGTTCTCCTCGCTGCTCATGACCGCAGTCGGGAAGGCCGCGTTCGAGATAGTGGAGGAGGTCCGCAGGCAGTTCCGCGAGATAAAGGGGCTTATGCAGGGCAAGGCGAGGGCTGACTACGCCAGATGCGTGGACATCAGCACCGCCACGGCTCTGCGGGAACTGGCGCTGCCAGGGATAATGGCGGTCGTCACTCCGCTTATCGTGGGCTTCCTGTTCGGCGCTGCGGCGCTCGGCGGATTGCTAGCCGGAGTGATAGCGTGCGGCTTCCTGCTGGCGCTGTTCTCCTGCACCGCCGGCGCGGCATGGGACAACGCCAAGAAGCTCATAGAGGGCGGCGAATACGGCGGCAAGGGCTCTGACACGCACAAGGCCGCCGTGGTCGGGGACACCGTGGGCGACCCGCTCAAGGACACCTCGGGCCCGGCTTTGAACGCGCTGATAAAGGTCGTGAACACGGTCTCTCTCGTGTTCGGCGCGGTGATTGTGGCCAAGAACCTCGGCCTGATCTGATCTTCTTTTCTATTTTTATTCTCTTTCTCTTATCCTAGTCATAATGTGCTATGCGATTCCAGGGAGGATCGTCTCCATAAACGGCCGTACCGCCATTATAGACTACTTTGGAGAGAGGAAGGAGGCAATTGTTATTGGGACCCTGGGGTTCAAAGCCGGGGACTACGTCTATGCCCAGGGCGGGATAGTGGTAGACAAGGTCGCGGAATCCGAAGCGCTGCCAATCCTCAAGGCATGGAAGGAGCGTTTCTTTGAACTGAAGGAAAGGGACGCTGAAACGACAAAAACAAAGGATAAATGTGCGTTCGTCCTAGACAAGGCGGAATCCGGGGCCCTGCTCACGAGAAGCGAGATAGAGGCCATACTCGCGATCCAGGACAAGAGATCGCTCCGCTCTCTTTATTCGGCAGCGAACCGCGTCCGTTCGCGCGAGCTCGGCAATTCCTGCTGCGTCCATGGCATCTTAGAGTTCTCTAACCACTGCAGGAACGCATGCGCCTACTGCGGGATAAACAGGGGCAACACCGCGCTGAAGCGCTACAGGATGCCTGCGGACGAGATAGTCGCGGCAGCGGAATATGCCACGCGCTCACTTGGTTTCAAGGCCCTGGTCCTCCAGTCCGGCGAGGACGACCATTATACGGACGACATGCTCGTGGGCATCGTGAAGCGAATACGCGAACGGTGCGGAATCCTGGTATTCATGTCCGTAGGCGAGCGTTCTATCGAATGTTATAAGAGGCTCTACGATGCCGGTGCTTACGGCGTGCTTCTCAGGTTCGAGACCTCGAACCAGAAAATATACTCGTTGATGCGGCCAGGGAAGAAACTGGAGGACCGCCTGGCCCTCATCAGGAAGCTGAAATCCCACGGCTTCATAGTGGCCACGGGCTTCCTCATCGGGCTTCCTGGAGCCACGGGGCAGGACCTGATAAACGACGTCCTGCTTACCAAGAGCCTGGGATCGGACATGTATTCCTTCGGCCCGCTCATCCCCCATCCGCAGACTCCGCTCGCAGGGACGAAGCAGATATCACCTGATTACGCGCTCAAAGCCATCGCGCTCTCGCGTCTGGTCGACCCGAAGGCCAAGATCCTCGCGACAACCGCGCTCGAGACGCTCGAGAAGGGAAAGAAGGAAGGGCTTCTCGCAGGCGCGAACTCGCTCATGATAAACGTGACTCCGGCGCATTACCGGCGGGATTATGATTTGTACCCTGGCAAGACAGGTGACATGAAGACGCAGGAGGAGATCCGAAAGACGCTTGAGCTCCTGTATTCGCTAGGAAGGGCGCCCACTGACCTAGGAAGATGACGGATATGTATTCCCACGACGAGAAGAGGATAAACGGCCTGCTCGCAGGCTCAGGAGCCCCGGACGACGAGAGGCTTGGAAGGATCCTGAAAAAGGCCGAATTGAAGAAGGGCCTTGACCTGGAGGAATCCGCCGCATTGTTGCAAATCCGTGACAGCGGGCAGCTGGAGCGCCTCTTCGCATCCGCCGGGAAGGTGAAGAACGACATCTACGGGAACAGGGTGGTGCTGTTCGCCCCGCTTTACATATCCGATTACTGCGTTAACGACTGCGCGTACTGCGGGTTCCACCGCAGGAACAACGCCGCGAGGACACGGCTCACGCTGGAGGAGATAGGGAAACAGACCGAACGCATAATAGGCATGGGGCACAAGCGCATACTCCTCGAGGCCGGCGAGCATCCGGACACGACCATAGATTACGTGTGCGATGCCATAAGGCAGATATACAGGACGAAGCCGAGCAAGGGCGAGATCAGGCGCGTGAACGTCAACATAGCGGCCACCACGAAGGAGAACTACGCGAGGCTGAAGCAGGCGGGGATCGGCACCTACCAGCTGTTCCAGGAGACGTACCACCGCAGGACCTATGAGGCGTTGCATAAGGGGCCCAAGGCGGACTACGAGCGCCAGGTCACGGCGCACGGGCGCGCGTTCGAAGCTGGGATAGACGATTACGGCATGGGCGTGCTGTTCGGACTCTACGACCACAGGTTCGAGGTCCTCTCGCTCCTGGCCCATGCGAAATATATGGAGCAGCACTATGGCGTGGGCCCGCACACGATATCCGTGCCCAGGTTCCGCCCGGCGCCATCCGTGGATTTCAGCCCGGCCTCCCTGGTCTCGGACCAGGACTTCCTCAAGCTAATCGCTGTGATACGGCTCTCGCTCCCTTACACGGGAATGATAATCTCCACGCGCGAGACCCCGGAAATCAGGAAAAAGGCGTTCGGGATAGGCATATCCCAGGCCAGCGCGGGCTCCTGCACCTCGGTCGGCGGATACGGGGGCGGCGGCATCGCGGGGCAGTTCGAGATCGGCGACCACCGGGACGTGGACTCGGTGGTACGCTCGCTCATGTCCCAGGGCTGCATACCCTCGTTCTGCACCGCCTGCTACCGCTCGAAGCGCACCGGAGACGCGTTCATGCGCCTGGCCAAGGCAGGTGACATCCACTACCTCTGCAAGCCCAATGCCATACTGACGTTCAAGGAGTTCGTCACTGATTATGCGGGCCAGGAGACCAGGAAGATGGGCGATGCGCTCATAAGAAGGGAAGTCGAGAAGATAGAGAGCGACGAGAGGAGAACCGAGACGAAAAAACGCCTCGTGAGGATAGAAAAGGGCGAGCGGGACCTGTTCTTCTAGCGGTACATACCCTCGGGCTTTTTAGCCGGGGGCGGTGGCGGGGGCTCCTCGCCGCCTTCGCCGCGCTCGCCATAGACCGAGAGGAACTCGTCGTATTCGCCCAGCATCCCCTTCGTGATGGACGGCTTCCTCTTCCTGAGCAGGGAGAGCACGTTCTCAGTAGCGAGCTTCCCCTCCTGGCCCGCTATCCTGCCCCTGAGGACGACCATCTTCGCGTCGCGGCAGACGAGCGCTATGTCCGCGCCGCTGAAATCCGGGGACGCGTCCGCCAGTGCATCCAGGTTCACTCCGGAAGCGAACTTACCCAGATACAGCCTGAACAGGTCCACCCTCCCCTTCCTGTCCGGCTGGGGTATGTAGAATATCTTGTCGAACCTGCCGGGTCGGAGCAGCGCGGGGTCGAGGAGCCCGGGCTTGTTGGTCGCGGCTATGACGACCACGCCTTTTAGCTCCTTGAGCCCGTCCATCTCCGTGAGGAACTGTCCGACTATCTCCGAGGACGTCACGCCCCTGGCAGGCGCGAACGTCTCGATCTCGTCTATGAATATTATGGCCGGCGGGTTCTCACGGCCCCTGTTGAAGGTCTCCTTTATCACCGAGACCGCCTGCGTGTAGCCCCGCTGCATTATCTCGGCCCCTGAGAGCGTCTGGAACGAGGCTTTGAGCTCGTTGCAGGCCGCCTTCACTATGAGCGTCTTTCCAGTCCCGGGCGGACCGAATAGCAATATGCCCTTGCTCGGCTTGATCTTCATCTCCTTCATGAGGTCCTCGTGCAGCAGCGGGACCTCTATGGTCTCAAGGAGCGCCTTCTTGACCTCGTCCAGACCGACAACGTCCTCCCATCTCACGACATCCTCCGCCGGCTTCACCTCTTTCTCAGCGCCCACCCTGCGCTCGAAGTCCAGCCTGAACTGCTCGTACTGGTCCAGCGCCGCCAGGGATGTGCTAGGCTTCACCGCCTCGATGACGGCCATGAGGTGGGCCATGCTCACGGGCACGATGGCGTTAGCCTTCAACGCGTCCTTGCTGGCCAGCTTCACCGCCTCGTTCACGATGTTCTTTATGTCCGCGCCCGAGAAGCGCTCGGTCTTCTGGGCGAGCCTGTCGAAATCCACGTCCTTGTCATAGGGGAGCTTCTTCAGGTCCACCCTGAATATCGCCTCCCGCGCCTTCTTGTCCGGGAGGTGCATGTATATGATCTTGTCCAGCCTGCCCGGGCGCAGAAGGGCGGTATCGAGCTGCGCGGGCAGGTTGGTCGTGCCGATCACCAGTAGCGGGACCTTGGTCTTCGTCGCCCCGTCCATCTCGGTCAGGAGCGTGGAGAGCACGCGGGGCGCTACGTCGTCCGAGGAGTACGCCTCCCTCTTCTTGCCTATCGCGTCGATCTCGTCGAAGAACAGGATCGTGGGCTTCCCCGACTTCCTAGCGTCGTCGAAGGCGTCCCGGACGTTCTTCTCGCTCTCCCCGAGCCATTGCGACATTATCTCCGTGGTCTTGATCTCTATGAAGAAATACCCGATCTCCCTGGCGAGAGCGCGCATGAGCATGGTCTTGCCGGTCCCTGGCGGGCCGAATAGCAATATGCCGGAGGGCGGCTTGATGTTGTACGCGAATGCGAGCTCCTTCTTGTCCAGGGGCATGGCTATGGAGTCGCGGAGCTCCTGCTTGACGTCCTCGTAGCCGCCCACGTCGTCCATGGATTGCTCGGCACCGCCGACGGACATGTCCTTGAATCCGAACTTCCCGAAGCTTTTGAGGCGCTCCTGGCTCTGCGCCTCCTTCTCCCTGCTTATATGCAGGCCGAACTGCTCCAGGACGCCAAGGACTATTATGGAGACCACGACCGCAGAAGCGAGGCCTAGCGGCGGACCCTGGTTTGAGAACGCACTTATGATGTAATAGAAAGGCAGGACGCTGAGAAGGGCGAGCGAGGACATCAGCTGCGGCCTGCGCTTTATCAGGCCCGAAAGGTAGGATGTGAGCCAGAGCGCGACCGCCCAGGCGATCATCTGGAGGAAGCCGGAATCCGAGAGCAGGATGAGCGACAGGTTCTTGATCACCTGCGCGATGGCGCTGTCCATCTCGTTCAGCACAGTTATCTGCACCATGGAGGAAAGCGTGTTGGAGAAGGTCGCTGGCAGCGACATGATGTCCACGGCCGGGCGGCTGAGCATGAGCGGCTGGTATCCTGGCTGGTATAAGGTCGTCACTATGGGCATGTAGGCCGAGTTCGAGACCAGCCAGATGGAGGAGAGCAGGAGTATGAGGAGGACCGACGGTACGGATATCAGTATGGATTTCTTCGACCCGAAGTGCATCGCGGCCATTGCCATGCCTAGGATGGTTACCCAGCCGAATATGGGGATCTGCGGGAAGAAGAAGGGCGCGAGCACGAGGACCTCCAGGGCCGCAATCACCATCCAGTTGTCCCACACCTCGAACATGGCTATTGCCAGGAAAAGCAGGAACACCCAGCCGAACACGGCGGACTGGAACGACACCGCGGGCAGCGCCATGAGCATGCCCAGCACGACCGCTATGGGCGGATGCCTGTATGCCACCGCGCCGCACACGAGGGCCAGCACGGGCACGAGATAGAACGGATAGAACGGCACCGTGCCCAGCAAGAACAGGGCGCCGAAGAAAACCAGCACGGCGGCCCAGAACTTCTCGTTCTCCTGGGCGAGTTTCACGTAGGCCCTGACCTTCTGACCGGCCATGGTCTTGGTTTCGACTACTGGCATGAGGGGGACTACTCGGATACGGTTTTTAATCAGTGGGGTTTTCCTATTCTATCTTCGGGTCCGGCTCTATGCGCCTCCAGCTGCCGTTCATGTACTGCCAGAGCTGCTTGAAGCGGGAGTCGTAGACCAGGCTGTACTTGGACGCGTCGTCCATGGGCCGGTCGATCTCGATCAGGACGAACCTGCGCATCCAGTCTATCTCGTCCCGGAACACATTCCTCTCTATCGCGTAGATGCGGGCGCGCTCCTTCTTGGTCTTCTCGCACCAGTCCACGACCTTCTTTATCTCCTCCGCGGTCGGCATGACGATTACCTCTTCACGATGCTTATTATGTCCCCGTCGACGAGGACGTGCTCCAGCCCCACGCGCTGCGACGCGTGCTTCACGCTCTTGCCCCAGACAAGCGCGTAGCGGAAGTTCTCCTTCAGGTCCCTGTGCAGCAGGGCGCAGAACTCGGCGACCGTGATGCCGGACTTCACTATCATCGGCTCGTCCAGGTCCGCCTTCTCCCTGCGCTTCTTGGTGAATATCTTTATGAAGCGGAGCTTGTCGTATATGGCTTCTTTCAGCTGCTCCATGCCCTCGTTCTTCTCGGCGGATATGATCACATAGTCCTTGGGGAACTTCGTCAGCTCCCTCTTATCCACCAAGTCCGCCTTGCTCACCACGTAGACCGACGGTATGTAGACGCGGTTGCCTTCAAGCACGTCTATGAACTCGTCGAGCGTCACGTCCTCCCGGAGCACGACGTCCGCGTTGAATATGCGGTACTCGTTGAGCGCCGCGGTTATCTCGTTGTTGGTTATCCTCGTGATGGGGACCGTGGCGTTGATGGTTATCCCGCCGCGCAGCATCTCCTTCACAACCACCGATGGCGGGCGCTTGTTTATCCTTATGCCGAACCCGTAGAGCTCGCTCTCTATGACCTTGTGCTGCAAGGGGGCGGCGGCCTCTAGCATGATCAGGACGAGGTCCGCGCTGCGGGCCACCGCGATCACCTCCCTTCCGCGGCCCCTGCCGTCCTTCGCGCCCTCGATTATGCCCGGAAGGTCGAGCAGCTGTATCTTGGCCTGCTTGTATTCCATGATGCCCGGGATGCACTTGAGCGTGGTGAACGCGTACGCCGCGGTCTTGGACTCCGCGTTCGTTATCCTGTTTAGGAGAGTGGATTTCCCGACGCTGGGCAGCCCGATTATGGCCACCGTGGCGTTGCCGGATTTCTTTACGTCGAAGCCGCCGCTCGCGGCGCCGTGCTTCCTGGGGCTGACAAGCTCGCGCCGCAGCTTGGCGAGCTTGGACTTGATGATGCCGATATGGTACTCCGTGGCCTTGTTCTTCTGCGTGCGCCCGAGTTCGTCCTCGAGCTCCTTTATCTTGTCCTGTATCCCCATGAGCGTCTCCTGGGTTTGTTTCGTGCGCTACCTTTTAATTGACTGAGCCCCGCGCCTTAGGATATGCCCACCCATTATAAATATTGCGGGCGAGTATGTTCAACGAGAAGCCCGTACCATCAGGCATGGGCAGCTCACGAGAAATCAGAGAGGTGAGGTTTTTGGGAGATGAAGGCGCTATGACGCTTAGCAAGGACTATATCTATGGCATAGTGATAGTGGTGCTTGTGGCACTGCTCACCGTGTCGGTGTTCACGAACGGCTTCGGCATAATGCCGGTGAAGGTCAACAGCACGGCTGTAAACTGCACCGTCAACACCACGGTTGACCAGTTTGCTGGGTTGCAACAGATGCCGCTCACGGTCGGCAACCTGCCCGCACAGGGACAGGCCAGCGCTCCGGTGACCTGGGTCGAGTTCAGCGACTTCGAGTGCCCGTACTGCCAGATGCTTTATAGCCAGACGGACGCGCAGGTGATAACTGCTTACGTCAACACCGGGAAGGTGAAGATGTACTTCAGGAACTTCCCGCTGGTCTCCATCCATCCAAACGCCGAGGCTGCGGCCGAGGCTTCCAGATGCGCGAACGAGCAGGGCAAGTTCTGGGCCATGCATGACAAGCTGTTCGACCAACAGGGCACGTGGGGTTCTGCCAGCGCCACGGACGCGCAGACGGACTTCGTCGGCTATGCGACCGGGCTCGGGCTTGACGCCACCAGCTTCACGTCCTGCCTGACGTCGAGCAAGTACGCCAACGACATCCAGACCGACCTGCAGGACGGCCAGAGCTTCGGAGTCCAGGGCACGCCCGGCGTGTTCATGATGCTGCCAAAGGCAAAGACGGACTTCAACGCGCTGAGGAACGTGGTGGCTGCGGCCGGCTTCAAGCTCTACCAGGACAATGACAGCCTGATAGTGTTCGTGCCTGGCGCGGACTCGTATTCCGCGTTCTCCCAGGTGCTGAGCACGGTCACGTACTAGAGACAGCCCTTCTTTTTTTTCCTCTTATTATTTCAACTATTTCTTCTGTTTCAGAGGGCTTAGCGCAGGATGAGGGGTCCTGGGCAGGAGTGGTTTTTTATTTGCTATCCTGTGAAGCAACTCGAGTGTGAGATGCCTGTCCGGCAGGCTCGGCTCGTCCCTGCCGAACATCTGGCCCTGCAGCGAAAGGAACACGTCGGCACTGCGCATGATGTCCTGGGCGGACTTAAAGTCGTCTGGCAGAAATGCCTTGCCAAGGCAGTTGCGCGCTATCCTTGCGATGAAGGCGTTTTCAGCGCCCGTCCTTGCCGAAACCACGGCTACGCGGCACATGAGAGGCGCTAGGCGCAGAAGGTAGCTGCGGCCGACCTCGTCCGGTGAAATCCACTCCGGATGGCCGAAAAGCAGCGAGGAGGCCACTCTGGCCTGGAAGGGCTGCAGGGCGGGATTGCGATTCAGAAGCTCGTAGATCAGTTCGCTCAGCCTCACCATGGCCTTTCTCACGTTCGATTCAGGGGTAGCGACCCCGTCTGGCCGTATGCCCGAGACATGTGGCACCACCAGCTGGGCTAGACCGTCAACGGCAGTTAGAAGCGCGGCAGGGGAGGACGGTATCCTGGCGAGAGACGAGAACGCGGCCATCTGTATGCCATGCTCGTCAAGCCGCGGGACCGGCAGCCGGCTCAGTCTTCCAGGAGTTTCGAGGAACCATGGGTGCGGAAGGGGTTTGATTCCCAGTATTTCCCGGAACCCGCCCATGACTTGGTGGTATAGCATGTTATCAGGGGAAGCATCGGGATTGCCGTACGCCAGCGCCAATATCATGTCCTTCCCCTCCCTGGGGTCGGCTGCGGCTCCGGCCTCGATGAGCCTGTCGATTATCCAGGGGGACGGCATGGTCGAGGTCAGGGTACGCGCCACGAAAGCCGCCAGCACCATGTCCCGGTCCAGGCAGGCCAATGCGGAAACTGCCCGGCATTCGCGCCTCCGATCCCCGGAGAACATCGCGCCGGAGAACGTATCCACTGCAAACGCGACTTTGCTCGCGCCTGCGGATATCTCCATAGAAAGGTCGATTTTCTTCTGATCCCCGCACGCGCGGATGTTGCTGAGGCAGGATATGGCGAGCTTTTCCCTGAACTCGCTCCTCATGCTTACGTTGTATAGCGGAACCGCGAGCGTGTTCATGGCTTCACGCCACACTGCTTCGTTCTCCGAGCGTATGGAGATCTCTTCAAGAAGCTTGTAGAAGACGAGAAGCTTTGGGGCGGGAATGTCGTCTCTCTTCGCTTCCGAGGTCAGCGCTGCCAGGTCCTTGACGCTGAAATTCCTGGACTTGGCTACTCTTACTATGTCTTTGAGGAGGTTGGAGAACGGGGCTTCCTGCACTTTCTTGAATAACCGCTTTTCCGGATCGGTCACAACAACGACTCCCGGTATGGAGACGATGCTCGCCTCCAGCGTGCGCTCGGAGCCTGCGTCGTTGCCCGGCGCGAGTTCTATGTTGAAGCGTCTGAGTTCCGCTATGCTGCTGCTGAACGTGTTGTCCATGGATATACCTATGCATGGTTGTTTTTATAAAGCTACTTTTTACCATTCTAGGCAACTTTACGCCCAGGCTGGTCCGGCCCTATGTCGATTATTTGGCGCTGGTCGATCGCTCTGATGAACTCCTCGGCAGCGGCCCCGTTCATGTGCGAAATTTCACAGCGCAACTGGAAGATTTCTTCCGCATGGCGCCTCCCGAGGCTGTTGCACATCCGTGCGAACAGCTTAGCAGCTTCCAGCTTCTTCGCATCACTGCCTTTGGAGATCGCATCGGGCGCGTGTTTGACGTAATCGCTCATATAGTCAGGAGACAATTTAGGAATGAGGTCGTTCATGAGCCTGATGGCATCAAGCACCTGGGAGTTGTTGAGGCGGGTCTCCCGGGATTTAGAATCGGCGTCTTGCAGCAGCGCGAATGCGGCGCTGAACAACCGCTCTACTTTCTTGTCCGGTTGGGTGAC
Organism: uncultured Microcaldota archaeon; assembly: GCA_963714085.1. GTDB lineage: Archaea > Micrarchaeota > Micrarchaeia > Anstonellales > Bilamarchaeaceae > CAILMQ01. The sequence goes on from OY970229.1 coordinate 541,027, forward strand.
GGGAGTCCCGCAAAACACGTACTCGTGCTCGAGGCCACGGACCGCTTTGCCATCCGGTTTGAGGGCAAGCACTTCGCCACGGAACTCGGCTGAATAGCCTTCGCGTAGGAGCACGGCTTCCAAGCCCGTTCCCATCGCGCGCGCCCAGTCGGTGGTCTTCTGCCTCAGGAATGTGCGCTCAAGCCGTGCCATCGGGCTCGCGTGTATTCCGAGTCTTTCCTTGAGCTCATCGTATCCTTCCACGAGCGCGTTGGATATGCGGAAGGCTAGTGACCCATGACGTAAAGGAACGGCGTCATCGAGTTCCGCGGTGATCGGTTCATCTAACTTGCCGCTGGGGGCATTGGGGATTTGGCGGCGGTCCAACGGCGTCTCATGATCCTTAGGCTTTGCGTCGGGCACCTTGAGCGGTCTGAATATACGAAAGAATTTTCGGCGTCCGGATACTGGGACAGGCGTCGGCGTAGTCTGACTGGTAGATACATGCAGCAATTGGCGATTCTGAACTGGTAAACCCGCCATGATTATATTACGATTTTCTTATTTATAATGGTTGGTATTGGTGCCATCTGGGGACTATTCCAGCCTCTTGAGCCCGGCCCACCAGGAGTTCGACTTCGTCGTCTTGAGCTTCGAATGGAGCTTTTTCGCGCTTGCGGTCCTGAGCTTTTTGCCTATTATGCTTATCCAGTTCCCTGTTCCGGAATTCCCCGCGTCCGCGTACTCCTTGGCCTGTATGGCGCACTCCAGGTAATCCGCGTCCTTTAGGATAGTCTTCTCTTTCTCGCTCAGCTTCCGGACGGACGCGAGCGCCTTACGTATCTCCGTAGGCAGGGCCTGCGCCTGATCGGCCTCAATCCTGCGCTCGAGCTCTTCCGTGGTGTGGACGTACCTGGCGGTTATCTTGTTCATGTCGCCCAGCCGGGCCTCGAGCAGGTCGTGGAACACCGCGGCGCTGCATAGCCTCTCAGAATCCGCGCCCTCCATCTTGGCCAGCACGAATGCGATCACCGCTGTCCGGAACGAATGGTCCGCCACGCTCTCCGGGTTCTTTATCCCCTCTGCCCACCACCCGCTCCTGGCCGTCCTTTTCAGCATTCCCGCCTCGAAGAAATATTTCAGAACAGGGTCGTCAGACATAGAAAAAATCACCTATTTGCCCTCTTGCGCTAAGCGTGTTTAAAAATCTAACTTGATAGAAGAAGTTAGGTAATGGATATGCCCGTGGCTGCTTTGAAAAGACGCGAGATGGAACCAGGTCCACAGCGGATTCGGTCATTCGGTGGAGGAGACCCGCTTGAGGAAGGACGCAGTGGCAGGAGACTGCGCAGCATCAGGCGCAGGATAGACCGGGTGGACGGCAGGCTGGTGAAACTGCTGGCGCAAAGATGCGCCGTTGCCATGGAGGCCGCGGCGGAAAAAACGAAACTCGGCAAAGGCGTGGTTAACCGGAAGCGCGAACAGGAGGTGCTTTCGATTGCAATGGGCAATGCCAGGAAACTAGGCCTTGACCCGGACATCGTAAAGAGCATATTCACGGAAATAATCAGGCTCGCCAAAGCCTGCGAGAATAGATTTTTGTCGGGCAAGCACGAGTGACCTACTCAGGATTATTAATATTGCCTGCCTTGTTGAACCGATGGTCCAGCACGAGAAGGCGATTCTCAGGCAGGAGATGCTCGCGAAGAGGAATTCGCTCAGTGATGATGAGCGGAAGGAAAAAAGCGATGCGATAATGGCTAGGCTCTTTGAGGAGCATCATTTCCGCGAGGCCAAATGCGTCGCGTTCTACATGCCCATCGGCAACGAGGTGGACACGCGGCAGATGATAACCCGCTCCGTCGCCGCGGGAAAGGAGGTGCTCCTGCCCTTCGTGGCGTCCGACCACCACCTGGAACTGCGCAAATTCGAGTCGTTCGAGAGCCTGAAAAAGGGCAGGTTCGCGATATTGGAGCCGGTCGGCGAGGAGCGGCCCGCGGAAGACCCGCACGTCATAATCCTGCCCGGCGTGGCGTTCGGCCTGTGCATGCACCGCCTGGGCTACGGCAAGGGGTACTACGACCGGCTGCTCGCAAGGCTCCCTTCATTCCGCATAGGAATCTGCTTCGATATCCAGGTCGTGGAGCGGCTGCCGAGGCACTCCGACGACCAGCGGATGAACATGATCATAACCGAGAAACGGGAAATACTCTGATGAACGGTTATGAGGAAGTTTTATAATCCTTGAACGAGAAGGGACGCATGGCGATTCTATGGTCGAACTCCGAAGAAGCATAAAATGTTCTAACTGCGGCACGGAAACCACGTTCTACCTCAGCAGCGAGATGGTCCTCAGCGAGCTGCTCGTGCACGGGAAGTGCCAAAGGTGCGGCAACTCCTTACAGCTCAACTTCAACATAATCGATTCCAGCGGCCAGCCCGTGAAATCCGAGGCCTCCGCATCATCGTCTTCCCAGAGCGCCGAGACGCCAACGGTGAACTTGGACGAGACGCTCTTCAACGAGCCGGCGGACCTGCCAAGCGACACAATAAGGGACCTGATAGAGAGCTAGGTTCACAGCCTGGAAACCAGTTCCGGAAGATCGACGACGGATTCCAGGACGAAGTCCGGCCGCTCGTGCTTCTTCAATCTCTTTATATCCTTTTTTTTCGAGGCTCCGGTGAGCACCAGGACGCTCCTTATCCCAGCGCGCTTGCCGGTGAGCACGTCCGTCTCGATCCGGTCCCCTACGATCAGCGCCTCGCCTTTTTTCAGCCCGTTCTCCCCGAGCATGAGCTCAACGCCGTACCTGTTCGGCTTGCCCAGGACGACTGGCTTTTCCCCAGTGCTGCGCTCCACGGCAGCGACCATGGCGCCAGCCCCGGGGAGGAAGCCGTCCTCCACCGGGAACGATATGTCCTCGTTGGAGGCTATGAAGAGCGCGCCGCGGCTTATTGCCCTGAACGCGATGGCGAGCTTCTCGTAGGTCAGCGTCCGGTCAAGCCCGACCGCGACTATGTCCGCGCTATCGTCCTGCACGATTTTCACGCCCTTGCTAAGAAGCTCGGCCTGCATGCCGCCTTCCGAGATGCAGAACACCTTCCTGCCCGGATATTTCGTGGCGATGTAATCCGCGACCATGTAGGCCGAGCCGAAGACCTCGCCCTCCGTGGCACGCAACCCCATGGCGTTGAGCTTCTCCATGTTGCTCTTCCTCGTGCGCGTGGACGAGTTCGTCAGGAAGAAGATTCTCACGCCGGAGCTGCGCAGGCGGTCCAGGGCTTTTGCCGCGCCTTTTATCGCGGTCCTGCCCCTGAACACCGTCCCGTCCATGTCCAGCAAGACTGCCCTTATCCCAAGCATAAGGGATTTAATCGGCTCTTAACAAATTAAAACGTATGCGAGTCGCGGTTTTATTCTCAGGAGGAAAAGACAGCTGTTTCGCCACGTCCTGGGCTCTTGAGCAGGGCTTCGAGCCGGTGCTGGTTACCGTGGAGCCAGAGGAATACTCCATGATGTTCCACCACCCGAACGTCCGGATCACGGAGCTGCAGGCAAAGGCGATGGACTTGGAGCAGGTGTTCGTGAGGGCCACTGACAAGGACTGGCAGGCGAAGCTGAAGGCAGCGCTCAAGAAGCTGAAGGTGGAGGGCCTCGTGACCGGAGCGGTCGCTAGCGAGTACCAGAAGACGAGGATAGACAACCTTGCGAAAGAATTGGGCATACCCGCGCATTCCCCGATCTGGCACAAGGCTGACGAGGTGCGCCCGAAGATGCTCTCGACTATGGAGATATACGTGACCGCGGTCTCGGCGGAGGGACTAGGTCCGGAGCTGCTCGGCCGGCCCTTCAAGGAGCTGGTGGACAAGAAAATCCCGAACATCCATCCCATGCTTGAGGGAGGGGAAGGCGAGACGTTCGTAACAGATGCGCCGTGCTTCAAGAAGAGGATCGTAATAAAAAAATGGAAGAAATCATGGGACGGGGTCCGGGGTGTCGCTGAGATAGAGGAAGCTGCGCTTGAAGAGAAAAATAAAAACAGTTAAAGAAAAAAGGGGCCTAATTCGATTGCCCCCCGTAGCATTCGTAGGACGTGTTCCTCCATCCGCCGACTGCGCAGCTATCTGTGCTCGAGGCATCCGCGCATTTAGTGCCGTCCTGGCACCATTTGCATCCAGAGCCGCTCAGGCAGTCCGCGCAATTCGTCTTGGATGAGCATGAGCTTCCGCCCACGGGCCCTGTGCATTCCGTCGGGGTCGTCGCCCAGTCGATTGTCGGGCATGTGTTCCCCGAAGGCCCTGAGGCATCCCCTTGCAGGCAGCTGTTCGTGCTCTTGCACCAGCCGCATCCTGGTTTCGCTATGCAGGCACCGCAGTCCGGTGTCAATGAGGAGCAGTCCGCCGGAGCGGTATTCATGCCGGATGCATTGGCCGCGGAATTATTCACCACCGGGATGGTATTCGCGGGCGTAGGCGACGGTGTAACGTTGACGGGTGCCTGTGTCACGTTCTGCGTCATATTCACCGGAACTTGCGGGCTCGTGCATCCCAAAACCAAAGCTGCTACGAACAATACGGATAAGATAGACGACTTCATTCCATCACCCTTTTTCGAAGCTTATATCGAGCTCTTTCTCTCCATCCTTAATCCAGACTCCATTTTTATCCGTTACCTTTCCGATGATGCTGAGGTTGGTCTATAAAAAGCAATAAAAGCCTGCTTTCGGAAAGCCCCTCATGTCAAATGGGAAGTATTCCGATTCGGAATTGATGCGACTCCTTGATATAAACGCGAAAACGCTCGCCATGTTCAAGAAAGTAAGGGCTGACGCCATCAAAGAAGCCAAAAAGCTCGCCGCGCCGCGAAAAGGCAAAATCAGGGTGCTGGGCGTATCCGGTTCCGCACGCGACAGCTATGACATGGCGCGCGAGGACTCCAATTCCGAAGAACTGCTGAGGCGCTGCCTGAAGCACTGCGAAGCCCTTGGTGCGGAGACAGAGTTGCTCGCGCTGCGCAAGCACCGAATAGGGCACTGCAAGGCATGCTACTCCACCACGAACACGCAGTGCCATTTCTACTGCTCGTGCTATCCGAAAGGGACCCAGGCGGGCGACGACATGACGAATATCATCTACGACAAGCTTCTGGAAGCCGACGCCATAATCTTCGCCACGCCGGTGAACAACTTCAAGATATCCACGCTCATGGCCGCCTTCATCGACAGGTGCATAAGCATGGACGGCAGCCTGGGCCCGGCGGACCCGAAGGACCCCAAGAACGTGGAGCTGAACAAGAAGCACATGAGATTCATAGAATTGACCGCGGACCCGGATGCCCCCGGAAGCGGGATGCTCAGAAGGTTCCCGGGCAAGGTCGCTGGCATAATCGTGTGCGGCCATGAGGCCGGGGCAGGAATGACAATAAGCAACCTGTTCATGACGCTCAATCACTATGGCATGCTCTTCCCGCCCTTTTCCAACATGTACGCAATGAATTCCATCTGCAACTCCACCTATTCGGACAAGGAGACCGTCTTAGGGAACTGCTACGCGCAAGAGACGAAGGTCATCGCGAAAAACGTCATGGCTGCCGCGAAGACAGTGAGGAAGCAGGGTGTGAAGTTCAGCGACTGGTCCTACGACAACAGCAAGAATTGACAGCTTCCGGGCCGCTCAGATGGTCAAATCCATCTCTTTCTTCCCGTCGCTGAGCCATATGCCCTTCTTGTCAGTGACCGCGCCGATGACCCGGGCCGGCACGCCGTGCTTCTTCGCGATGTTCATCACCGTGCCCTCGGCGTCCGGCGGCGCTATGACCACCATGCCGATGCCCATGTTGAACGTCCTGTGCATGTCCGAAAAATCCGGGACCTTCTCGCGGAGCGCCTCGAATATCGGCGCCGGCGCGGGCAGCTGGTCTATGCGGTAGCCCACGTCCTTGTTCAGCCGGTTTATCTTGGAGAACGCCCCTCCGGTGATGTGCGCGAGGCCGTGCACCTCCGAGGCGTCTATCATCTCCAGCACCGCGCTGCAGTATATCCTCGTGGGCACGAGCATCTCCTTGCCCCACTTCTTGATATCCAGCGCCTTGCGGGCCAGGCTGTAGCCGTTGGAATGCAGTCCCGAGCTCTCCAGGCCTATGATGATGTCGTCCTTCCTGACCTGGTCGCCGAGTATCTTCTTCTTCACGCGGCCGACGACCGTGAACGTGAGGTCGAAGGGCTTCTTGCCGCCCTTTATGATGTCGGGTATCAGCGCGGTCTCGCCCCCCACGATGGCGCAGCTGGATTCCTCTGCGCCCTTGACCAGGCCCTTCATGAGCTCGTCCACGAGCCAGTCGTCCTCCTCCGCCAAGGCGATGTAGTCGACGCCCACCAGCGGCTCGGCGCCCACGCAGAGTATGTCATTTACAGACATGGCAATCGCGTCTATGCCGACCGTGTCGTACTTGCCCATCTCCTGGGCCACGAGAAGCTTGGTGCCGACCCCGTCGGTGTGGATGACCAGGTCCTCCACGCCGCAGCGGAACAGACCGCCGTAGTGGCCGAACACCGGAAGCGCCTCGCCGTAGCCCTTCCTGAACGAGAATGTCGACTTTATCCTGCCCCAGATGCTGGCCTGTATCTTCCTGACGTGGCCGACATTGATATCGTATTTCATAGTATGGACTTTGCCGGGATACATATTTAATAATACTAGCGGCTCTATCAATCCCCATGAAGATGGGCGACGCTTTCCGCAACTTTGCGCAGCGTGTTCTGGACGCGGCCGGCAGGGGCGGACTCCCGAAGCTGGAGCAGAAAAAACTGGACCACCTGCTCTCACGCACAGGGAAGAGGAACGCGATACTAGCCAAGGGCATCCTCACAGCCCTGGACGCTGGAGGCGCGACCAAGGATGACATCGCTAGGCTTAGCGGGATGCTGGCCGCCGCGAACGAGCGCATCCTCGACGACAAGGAGCCGTTCACATCCAAGGAGAAGACACAGCTTACCGACATATTCCGCAGGGCGTACATACCCATGAAGACGACCGGCTGGTTCTCCAGCCATATAGACGAACTACTGGCAGAGCAGATAAAGGACGAGATAAGCGCCGGGCGGAGCGCGAGCGTCCCGAAGAAGCTCAAGGCCTGATTTGAGGGACCCTGCATGAAAATCAAGCTCACACCCGAGCTCTCCTACATAATCGGATTCTGGCGCAAGAGACGCACCTTCGAGGGCATCGGCATAAAAGGCGACGGGCAGCAGCTCGAGGTCTTCACCAAGGAGGTGCTGGACAAGGGTCTGACCACCCCGGACAAGCTGCTCACCGAGGACGAGAGGGTCTGGTTCTTCCACAGTGCGTACCGCAGGTTCTTCCAGGACATAGAGAAGGAGGAGCTGGAGAGGTTCCGGTACCTCAACGAGTACGCAGCCAACTACCTGGGTGGGACGTTCGACTCCGTGGGCGGCATAGACGAGAAGGGCATCGTCTTCATCGAGAGGGCGAACAAGCAGGACGAGATGCTGCTAATCCGGCTCGGGTTCGGCTCGCGCTGGCAGAAGGAGCGCCTCGCCATAGAGAAGCCCAAGGCGTTCCTTGCCTTCATAAAGAACTACGTCAAGATCTTCGCAGGGCACAAGATATTCGAATACTTGAAGGAGAACGGCTCCAAAACGAGGAGACGGAAAGCGGCCGACGCTACTAATTAAAACTGACTAGTATATTATTCCCCCGCCATTCGGGCATTTTGCGGGTGCATTTGTTATGAGGATACTCACAGTCCACGCCGACTACATGGAGGTCGAACCGCTCACCAAGGCGATAAAGTCAGCGGAGCAGATAGAGAAGGGGAAGCAGCGCTATGACGAGGTCCTCGTGGTATTCACCGCGGTGGAGAAGGGGGACGAGAACGTCGGCGCGATAGCCCAGAAGCTGGCGAAGGAGGTCGAAGCCGTCGCGAAGCAGGTGAAGGTGGGCAGCTTACTCCTCTACCCGCTCGTCCATCTCACATCCAACCCCTCGGATCCGGCCACGGCCCAGAAGGTAATCGAGAAGGCCGAGGAGCTGCTGAAGAACAGGGAATACAAGGTCGCGCATGCGCCCTTCGGATGGTACAAGGGCTACACGCTAAAATGCAAGGGCCACCCTCTGAGCGAGCTGAGCCGTGAGCTCAAGGCTTCCGGAGACGAGGGCGAGATAAAGGAGGAGAGGAAACCCGGAGAGATCGTGTCCGAGAGCCTCAAAAACGAGGAGAAGATGAAAAGCAGGTTCTACATAATGGACCTGGACGGCAAGCTCCACGACCCGGACAAGTTCGATTACGGTGCGCATGAGGGCCTGAGGAAGTTCGCGCAGTACGAGACCAAGAAGGTGCGCGCCTACGAGAAGGAGCCGCCGCACATAAAGATAATGAAGGCCCACTCGCTCATCGACTACGAGCCGGGCTCTGATTCCGGGAACTTCAGGTTCCTGCCCAAGGGCAGGCTCATAAAGAAGCTGCTCGAGAACGCGATAACCGATTACTGCGTGGGGTGCGGCGCCATGGAGGTGGAGACGCCAATCATGTACGACATGGCCCACCCGACGCTCAAGAAGTACCTTGACCGCTTCCCCGCGAGACAGTACACGGTGCTCAGCGACGAGAAGAAGCTGTTCCTGAGGTTCGCCGCCTGCTTCGGGCAGTTCCTCATAGCCCACGACATGGTGATATCCCACAGGCACATGCCGCTGCGGATGTTCGAGCTCACGAAGTACTCCTTCAGGAGGGAACAGGGCGGCGAGCTGGCCGGCCTCAAGAGGCTGAGGGCGTTCACCATGCCGGACATGCACACGCTCACCGTGGACATGGAAGGCGCCAAGACCGAGTTCTGGAAGCAGCTGGAGATGAGCCTGCGATGGAACCAGGACCTTGACCTGGAGACCGAGGTGGGCTTCAGGATACTGGAGGACTTCTACGAGAAGAACAAGGACTGGTACCTGGGCATGGTCAAGAAGGTAGGCAAGCCGGTGCTGGTGGAGATGTTCAGCGAGAGGTACGCCTATTTCATCACGAAGTTCGAGTTCAACTTCGTGGACTCCATGCACAAGGCGAGCGCGCTCTCCACGGTGCAGATAGACGTGGAGAACGCGGACACGTATGACATCAGCTACGTAGACGACAAGGGCGAGAAGAAGAGGCCGCTGATACTTCACGCATCGCTGAGCGGCTCGCTCGAGAGGGTGATATACGCGCTGCTGGAGAGGGAGGCCATGAGGATAGAGCAGGGAAAGAAGCCCGTTCTGCCCGTATGGCTCGCCCCGACGCAGCTGAGGCTCATACCGGTCAGCGACGTCCAGAAGGAGTACTGCGAGAAGCTCCTCGGGCAGCTCAAGGGTAAGCGCGTGCGCATAGACCTGGACGAGCGAAACGAGACACTTGGCAAGAAGATCAGGGACGCGGAGCACGAATGGGTCCCCTACATCGCGGTCATAGGAGAGAACGAGATAAAATCCGGGATGCTCAATGTGCGGGTGCGCACGAGCGGGGAGAAGAAGGACTACAGGTTCGAGGAGCTCGTCTCTGAGATAGAGAAGCTCAGCGACGGCAAACCGTTCGAGCTGCTCTCGCTGAGCCCGTACATGTCCAAAAGGCCAGTGATATAGATGCATGGCCCTCTGGAAGCTGCGAAAGCCGCTGCAGCACCCGGAAAGGATGTGCGGCGCCGCGAATTCCCCGTGCCGTCAAAGGCCGTGGAGACGTACCAGGTGCTCGGGAGGACGCTGACCACGTCCGTATCCCGAGGCATGACCGAGGAACAGGCCCTCATAAAGGCGGTCGAAGAGAACCACGGCAAGGTATTCCGCAAATTCTACCAACAGTTCAACAAATACGAGATCGTGGCGATCGTCTTCCCGGATGCTGCGCTGGTGAAGAACGACCCGGAGTTCATCGCTACCCAGGATTTCTCCTCTTTCGGGGAGCAGGCGGAACGCATAAGGCGCATGACCATAAAGGAAGCGATGGAGTCGAAAGGAGGCGTGCACGCCTTCGACGGCAAGGCAGGCATACCTGTCCTGAAGGAGGATAACGGCGGGCTCGTGTTCCTTAGCATGGACGAGATGCTCGCCAGCGGTGGAAGGATAATGCATATCACGGTGGTCGACACGAACATCGACCCGAAGAACCTGGAGCAGTTCAGGGAAGGCGCACGGGCGCTGCGGACTGGGGACCGTGCCGCTCTCGAGAGGCTTACGAAGGCCGCTGGAGCGCACACGCAAACCAGGGAGAAGAGCATAGAGCCGCTAGCCACTTATACGGTGCTGGATGCGATAACCGGCGAGGAGATGGGCGCCGCTGCGCTGAACTCGAAACTCGGCCGCGCATTGGAGGTCGCGCCCAGGGACGTCTTTGTCCCGGAGAACGTGCTCATAAACAAGTTCGTGGCGGACGCGGCGCGGTTGGAACCTGTCCGCACCGGACTGGCGCCGTGGGAGATGTTCTATATCGTCCCGAAGGGGCCGGACGACGATTCGGACAGGCGCTTCGCTACGAAGGTCTACAGCGTGTGCAGGTTCGGCCAATCTCAGGAAGAGGCGCATGACGCCCCCATGGAACGGCAGGGGGCTGAAAAGCAGTTCGTGAGCCAGACCGCTGTTTTCGATGCTTTCCCGGCGGTCGCGGCGACGGATGCTGAAGGGGAGAGACCGCCCCTAGCCCAGCACCCCCAGGCGATGATGTTCGACGGCTTCGCCCCTGTGCCGAAGCCCGAAGCCGTTCCCGTACCGGCTAAGGAAAGGACTCCGAAGGAGAGGAAATCCGCCCCTGCGGAGCCCGTGCAGACCATAACCCGCGCAGATTTCGAAAGGCACGTGATAGTCCCTAAAGCAGAGACCATAATCGCAGCCCCGGGAACTGCAATCCCGAAGGCAAACTACGGTGAACGGAATCCCCTCGTGCAGGTGATACCGGTCCAGGATAGGCGGGACGAAAGAGATGAGACGCTCCCTGGCCCGCCCCACCCTCCGAAAAGGAGAAGACGGAGAAGGAATGAAAAAACGACGGAACGGAGCCCGGCCTTCGTTCCAGAGCGCCAGGAACGCAGGAAGAGCCGGGATGGCAGGAACGAAAGAATAAACAGAAAGCATAGAAAAACCAAAAGCCCGAAGCTCCAGGATTCGCAAAAGATCGATGCGCCAAAAAAAGCAAAGCGTAAACCCGCCGAAAGGAAAAAGGAGAAAACCGCAGGAACCGGCATTGGACCGAAGCGGGCTGCCATCGAGGCGAACAAGGCAAGAAGCGCCATCTCGGCGAAGCGGCCCGCGCCGCGGCCAAAAGCGGACCGCCCCCCTTGCATGAAAGAAAAGAGGCCCGAATCGCGTGCCAGAGCCGACCGTGTTTCTTATCCTAAGGCAAAAACCGGCAGCAGCCGGAGAGTGCCTGAAAGGAGGATGAAGAATCGGAAGAGGCGCGTGCTGCGCGAGCTTCTTCCGGCCTTCATTTCACGAAGAGCCAGGGCAGCAGGTTCATCAGGAAGGCGGCGAGCGTGAGTATCATGAGCGCCTTCACGAAATTCTTGTTCTTCATGTTCACGTCTATCACCCTGTAGCCGTCGAAGAAAGGCAGCGGCAGCAGGTTGACGGACCCGATAACGAAATTCAGGGCGAACGCCAGGCCGAGCACCAGGAGGATGGAGAGGGCGATGGACGGCGAGCTGAGCGAGAGCACTATGCCCAGATTATGCAGTATCGTCGCGTAGAGCACGAACAGCACGAAGAAGAACAGCGACGCCATGAGGTTGGAGGTCGAGCCGGCCACGAGCACCCGGGTCTGGGCGACCTTCTCGGCCTTCTCGAGCTTGCCCTCGTCCGGCTCCACGAACGCGCCTATGGGTATCACCCCGAAGAGCACGATGCCGCTGGAGAGCAAGGGGACGCGCGCCAGCCTGCTCAGTATGGCGTGGGAGTACTCGTGCACGGCCATTATTATCACGAGAGCGACTATGCCCTCGAAGAACGGCAGGTTCACGCCCGGCAGGAGCAATGTCGCGCCGGGGCTGGTGGACGCCATGGCATTGCTGCCGGACAGCACCGTGCTGAAGAACGCGGAGAGAACGACCAGGCCGTAGTAGAGGAGCCCGACCAGGAGGAGCAGGAAGAAGCCGCCGAGCACCAGCGCGACGGTCCCGATGATCGAGATGATCGATGCCGCGGGCGAAACGCCCATCTGCTGCTGCGCCTTCTGCATCACGCTGAGCTTGAGGATCTCGGTGAAGAAGGGCAGCACGGACGGGGCCACGAAGAACGATATCAGGAAAAGGAGGCACATGCCGCAGATCACGGACTTAGGGGACACGTTGCCCCTCATCAGCGGGATGCTGAGCAGGCCGTAGGACATGGTGGTTCCGGTGTCGGAGTAGAACTTCCAGAAGCCGGCGCTCTTGGCCAGGTCGTCTATGAAATCCAACCCTTTCTGCGACCTCAGCAGTATGAGGCCCCACTCGCCGTCGAACCCGAATCTGCTGATTAGCAGCTGGCCGGTCGCGAGCATCTCGACCGCGCAGAGCGCGAACTTCCAGAGCCCGGGCACCGGGAGCTGCAGGATGAGGTAGAAAAGCGCGAATGCGAGTATCACCACTAATGCCACTAGTTTGTTCATGGTTACCCCTTACGCCGACGGGGTTTAAATAAATTTGGAATCAATAAAGCGTCATGAAGCTCAGCTGCGACATCTGCGGCAGGCCCGATGCCAGGGCGGTCATCCTCATAGAAGGCGCGAAGATGGTAGCCTGCGGAGGCTGCATGCGCAATGGCAAGGTCCTCTACAGGCTCGGCGACGACGCGGAAGAGGAGGCGGACCCGCGCTCGCTCCCAGTCAGGAGCTCGCCCATGGACGAGAGCGAGGAGCTGGTGGACGGCTGCGGGGCCATCGTGAAGAAGGCCAGGGAGCGGATAGGGGTCAAGCTCGCGGTGATAGCAGAGAAGATAAGCGAGAGGGAGAGCTATCTGGACGCCATAGAGAACGGGAGGATGAAGCCCACGCTCCAGGTCGCCAAGAAGCTCGAGCGGGAACTGGGCGTGAAGCTTGTCGAGAAGATGTCCCAGGAGACCGTCTCGTCATCGGACAGGCCGTCCGGGAAATTCAGCGAACCGACCCTCGGCGACGTGGTCGTGCAAGCCAAGAAGAAGAAAGGGAAATGAATGGGCGTAGACCTCGGCGATCTCTGTGTGAAGCGCGCCATGACGCTCGAATCGCTCTCAGGCAGGGTCATCGCCATAGACGCCTTCAACGTGTTATACCAGTTCCTCGCGTCCATACGGCAGGACGACGGGACGCCTTTGATGGACTTCAAGGGCAGGACCACCGCCCACCTCTCAGGACTCTTCTACAGGACCTCCAAGCTCATACAGAACGGCATCCGGCCGGTCTACGTGTTCGACGGCATGCCAAGCGCGCTCAAGGGCAGGACCCAGGAGGCGCGAGCGGAAGTGAAGCGCAAGGCCGAGGAGAAGTGGAAGCAGGCGCTCGCTGAGGAGAGGTTCGAGGACGCGAAGAGATACGCGTCCGGAACGTCGAGGCTCACCGGCGCCATGGTGGAGGAGAGCAAAACACTCCTCACGGGCATGGGCATACCGTGGGTCCAGGCTCCCGGCGAGGGAGAGGCGCAGGCAGCCATGATGGTGCAGAAGGGGCAGGCATATGCGGTCGGGTCCCAGGATTTCGACGCCCTGCTTTTCGGCTCGCCGGTGCTGGTGCGCAACCTGTCGATAACCGGCAGGAGGAAGGTGCCCAGGCAGGACAGGTATATCATGGTGGAGCCTGAGGAGATAAACCTCAGGGAGACGCTGGGAGCGCTGCAGATGGATAGGGAGAAGCTCATCTGGATAGGCATCCTTCTAGGCACGGACTTCAACGAAGGCGTCCCGCGGGTGGGACCGAAGACCGCGCTGAAGATCGTGAAAGAGGTGGATACATTGGACGCGCTCCGGGCTTATCTCAAGACGAAATACGATTACGAATTCGAGGTCGAGCCCGAGAAGGTGATGGACATCTTTCTCAGGCCGAACCATGTCGATGTCGCGGAGAACCCGAAGTGGGGCGCGATAAACGAGGCCGAGGTCACCAAGATACTTGTGGACGAGCACGACTTCGCGCGCGAGCGCGTGGAGAAGATACTGGCCGACATAAAGCTCTCGTTCAGGGAGAAAGGCGCGCAGAAGAAGCTGGGCGACTGGTTCGGATAGATCGGAGCGGTTTTTCTTATTCTGTGTGTTTGTTTAGCGTGAAATGTAATATGTTTATAAACACTACGTAACATTTTTTATTACAGGTGATATGTAATGACGATCAGACAGAGAATGTTAACTGCAACGGTCCTGAGCTCGCTCGCAATCGGCGCGCCGGCGTTGGCTGCTCCAAAATATAAGCAACCCGCTCCACAGGTTGAAAACGCATTGACAACGAAGTGCAGCGATTTGAAGGTCGGCCAAGAAGGTTATTCCGGAGTTACATGGAGGGCAATGTACAGCGTAAAGATTACCGGAGTGGAGAAGGCAAACCAGAAAGCGATTTCCGGGGCTACATGGAGGGAAACGGAAGTAGTAATGGTCCCAGGGACGAAAAATAAAACAGTAACCGTGTCGGTGAAAATACCCCTAGTTTCTCAGAAACCATCACGCGCTCCTGTTACGACGTATGTAACATTAGATGGAATAAAGATAGAATGCCAACCGGATAAAACCATGGCTACGGTTATTTCGGAAGCCGCGAATAACGCGCAATCACGTGCGAAGTGAAAGGCTTTGCAGCGGTGGAACGGGAGGTTTTTTCTTCTTTTCAATGATCGGATAGCTCTATTTCCGACACTCCCTGCCGGACTATCTTCTTCTCCACCAGGTCGACCACCGCGGACGGCCCGCGGTATTTCGTTACGCCCGAATCTATCGCCAGGTCAACCGAGCTGAGTATCTTGGGGTTTATCTCCTCCAGCCTGGAGGGCGCGTCCTGGCCCGAGACGTTCGCGGATGTGGATACCACGGGCAGGTCCGCGAGGCCGGAAAGCTCATGGGCGAAGGAATAGTCCGGGATGCGCACGCCTAGCTTGCCTTTGGCCGCAACCGGGACGTGGTTTTTCACTCTTAGGAGGAACGTGAACGGGCCGGGCAGGTTCTTGTTGAGCACCTCGAGCTGCCACTCGTCCACCTCGCAATAGCGCCTTATCATGGGCACGTCTGACATCGTCACGGACATGGGCTTGTCCGACTCGCTGCCCTTGATCTGGCGTATACGGTCCGCGACCTTCTGCGACAATGCGTTGCCGCCCAGGCCGTATAGAGTGTCTGTCGGGTAGATTATCACTCCCTCTGCCCGTACGACTTTTGCCGTCTTCTGGAGCGCGTCCCGGAAGTGGTACCGGCCTATGCTTATTATCTCGACCATATTATCGGAGTATAGTATTCTCCACCATTTTTAACCTTTTACGTCGTTCTATCATGATGCCTGATCAACCAGCCCCAGACAAGGCTTTGGGGGAGAAGGAGCGGTTCTGGCTCCAGAAATGCATAGAAGCATTCAGGGCCGAGGACTACGACACGCTCCTGAAGAACGCGCTGGAGCTGGAAAAGGCGGGCGGCGACCCGGCCACCTCCGCCATGTACACTGGCATCGCGTATTACCATAAGGGGATGTTCGCCGAAGCCAGGAAGACGTTCTATGCCATGTACCTCCGTCAGCTCACGAAGGAGAAACATGTGGACGCCAATGTCATGTTCTACCTGGCCATGTGCGACCTCTACCTGGAGCGGCTGGACAGCGCCATACAGATACTTAAGAAGCTGGAGAGCAAGTTCCCGGAGAACGTCGATTACAAGGTGATGCTGTACCTCGCTTTCTATATGAAAGGTGATCCGGAAGATGGGGATATGGAACTCGCTGAGGCGTTCGCAATCAACCCAAAGAAAGCCGGGGAAACGCTGGAGGACATGATGCTCAAGGCCATGGAGAAGAGCGACCTCAGCGGCACCTCCAAGGTCATGATAATGCAACTGCTGATGAAGCTGAAGAGCGGCAAGCCGGATTAATGTTTCATCGGCACCTGGGGCTCGGGCTTCACTTCACTGGCATTTTGCCGTATGGACTGCTCCGTGACCCGGTATAAATCCCTCTCTTTGGAACCGAGTCCGGTATCCTTCTGCAGCTGTTGCAGACGACCTATGAGCTCCGTGGCTTTGATCCCAGGGGCGATTATCGTCGAAAACGTCACACTGTCGTCTATCTTACCTTTCTTCGTGAGGAGTATGGTGTCCATGGTACCTATCAGGTATTTCCTGAATACCGGATCCTCATTAGCCAATTTTATCAGCACTGCAGAAGAATTCGCCAGTAGGTTCTGGTCGAAACTCTCCATGGCGGCCCGGCTGAAGAAGTAATCCTTGAATTGTATCTGGAAATGGCCGAAGAATTCCTTGCCCGCCCTCATGTTCAGCTTCTCGTTTTCGCTGGCAGCCATGAATTTTTTGAGCGTGAACAGGCTTTCGCCGACCAGATTGAATACGACGGCCGCGTTTGTGGGGCCTGTCATGACCGTGGCCTGTTCGCTCTTGGCGAGCGAATTCGCCAGTTCCAGCTTCTCCAGCTTCGTGGGTGCAGACTTTATGGCACTCAGTCTGGATGCGATCTTCTTGAATTCGGCTTCTACCAGCCTCAGTTCAGCAGGAGTGTAATTTTTCTGGTTGTATTGGTTTTCTGGCATAGCAATCAGTCCTCGAGTGCAGAGCCACGTTCGTTCACATCGGATACTGCCAGGTTATGCGCCACCTTCAACGTCTTTGCGCCCATTTGCGCGGGCATCTCCACTGCCTCCACTGCGCGAACCGCGCTGGTGACGTTCCGGACCGCCATGACGCTCTCTTCGGCGGCCAATGCGGTTGTGCTCGCCATGGTCATAGCCGCGCCTGCCGCCGTAGCCTCGGTCGTTGCGACCGCCTTTGCGGCCCTAGCGGCGTGTTTGAGCTCTGTCAGCTCTTTCAGGGGTATGTGCGAAATCGAACCCAGTGCCGCGCCTATGAGTGCGGCTTTGCCTGCTTCGCCGAGATTTATAAGACGGCCTTCGCTTATGCCGACAACGGCAGCCTCGGCACCTATGGCGGTCAACGAACCTGCGGCTGTCGAAACGCCCACACCGGTACCGACCGAGGCGAGCGTTGCCGTAGCACCACCGGCAACGGCAGCCTCGGCACCTATGGCGGTCAACGAACCTGCGGCTGTCGAAACGCCCACACCGGTACCGACCGAGGCGAGCGTTGCCGTAGCACCCACTTTCGCTGCCAGCGCCTCCGCCAGCATCCCTCCTGCGCCCATGCCGACCACCGTGATGACTATTCCTGCAGTCACTGCGGCTCCATTCTTGCACTCTTGCCATGCCCGTTGGTCGGACCTGCCAATAGCGCCCGCCATCTCGGTATATGCTACTTTGTTCTCCAGGTTCAGGCTCACGACGCTGGAAAGGTCGGTGTAGACCCTTTCGACATAGGCGCTCTTTTTTCCGCCCAGCTGCTCGTCGCTCTGCCTGGCCAGCACGCCCGCATGGGTTGCAGCGTCCCTGAGGAGCCCGAGCGCCTTCTCGTAATTGTCAGATATCTTGACGGCGTTGTCGCTCATGACCTGGGAATCCTTGCCTAGTTGGCTCATGTAAGCGCTGCCGAATACCGAACTGAGCACCCCAGCACGGGAATGTTTGTCCCGGGTGGATTCCAGGTATGACACTTGGGCTTCGAGCGATGCGGAGAAATTTTTGGCCATCTGCTGCGTGAACTCCGCTGGGTTCTTGGTCACGAATGCTTTCGCCGCATCGAGCGATTGCTGCGCCTTGGCCTCGTTGCCGAGGTGCTGGTCCTGTTGTATGCGCGCCAGGTTCGAGGTGAGCTCCCGCTGCGCAGGACTGAGCTTTTGCAAGTCGATCGCAGAAGGGGCCTGCTCCATTTGCTTCAATGCCATGGAGTTCTTTTTGTGCGCAACTTATTTTAATCCCTACAGGAGGTCCTTCTTCACCCTTTGCACTCCCAATGCGAAAAGCAGCTTGCCGAGGCGCGGGCCGCGCTCCTTGCCCAGCAGCGCGCGGTAGAGCTCGGCGAAGAGCGCCTTGGGCTCGATGTTGCCCGCTTTCGCGAAATCGAACACCGCGTTGTGTATCGCGAGCGCGTCCATCCCGTCATCCAGGCTGGAAAGGAGCTTCTTGACGTTCTCGCTGGCTGGCATGGCACCGGGCTGGTACTTGAAGCGGTAGTCCTCGGGCATGAAATCCCTGGCCACCCACTCCTCGATGTAGGGCCGCAGGTAGGCGGTTCCGGCCGGGTCTTGGGTCAGTCCCGCGACCTTGCCCCAGTCACCGTATATCTGGTAGTACAGCAGGACGTCCAGGAACGGCACTTTCCAGTTCAGCCTTTCTGCGGACAGCTCGAAGGCGATCTCCATCTTCCTCTCGTGCCTGCTCAGCTCGGCACCCTTGCCTGATAGCTGCGAGGCGAGCTGGAAGTCCTCCATGGTCTTGAGCAGGTTCTCGGGTGTCGGATTGATGTCCACGTTCTCCTCGAGGTCCGGTTTCACGAGGATGTATTCCAGTATCTCGGGCGGCACCAGCTTCACGAGGTCGGAGACCCCCATCCCTATGCCTTTTGATTTCGAATATTTCTTTCCCTGGAACAGGATGAAGCCGTACTTGAACGGGATATGATAATCCGCCTTCATGAGCTCCAGCGTTATGGCCTTGCAGGTGTCCTCAGAGCCGCCTTTGGTGTGGTGGTCCATGCCGGCCCCTTCGATGCTGGTGTGGAATATCTGCTTCTTTGTCGGCCAGTCCAGGCGCCAGGTGAGCTTGTACTTATGGTCCGAGAGGCGGTTCTTGCCGTGGTGGCCGCAACCTTTCGTGTACTTCACATCCTTGTCGCAGACGTATTCGTAGGAGTCTTCGGTGTGGCCCGTGACCCTTGTCGTAGCGACCCTGCCGCAGTTCCCGCAGATGGGCATTATGGGGGACCAGTCCTTCTTCTCCTGCTTGCCGCTGGACTCCTCCACGATTCTCTTCGTCTCCGCCTCGTGCAAGAGATAGAAGCGCGCCCATTCGTCGAATTTCCCTTCGGAATACAGCTCGTTGACCCTCAGCACCGTGGCTTTGACTCCGAAAAGGGCCATGAGACCGCGCACTTCGTCAAGGAAATGATCCCCGAAACTCCTGCTCTTTCCGGTCGGGTCCGGCACGTCGCACAATGGTTTCCCGAGATGCGGCTCAAGCTGGGTTTTGTATTGCTCGAGGGGAAGGGGGACGGAGTCGAACGCGTCGTGGATGTCCGCGAGGAAATAGAACGTGGCCTTCTTGCCGCGCTTCTCGAGCTGCCTCCGTATGCAATCCGGGAACAGGAATTCGCACAACGTCCCCAGGTGCGCCGGGCCGGACGTGGTTATGCCTCCTGTGATGACGTAGGGCTCCTTCTTCTCGCTTATCACGCGCTCGGCTAGCCACTCGGACCAGTGCTTGTGCTCGGCTTTCTCCATGGGGGAAGTATGGAAAAGAAGGTTTTTAGCCATTCGTTAAGCGGGCTACTTCTTCCGAAGCTCGTTCCAGAACGAGTAGGCGTAGGGCAATATGAAGGTGTTGGAGGTCGATGCGTCGAGGACTGTTATCAGCGTCCTGACCAGCGCGCTTATGCATGTTATGATTAGGGCGGCCAGCGGTGACATGAATGACGCGCCCAACCCGAAGATCTGGAATATGATGTCGATGACGAACATCACCACGAGGAAGGGTATCGCTATGGCTATGTAGCTCAATATGCTTATGACGTCGTACACGATCACGCCGAAGAGATTATCCTTCACCAGCGAGATTGAGGCCCCCAGCGCCTCATATGCCTGCTTCTCCCCGACCGTGAGCTCCCAGCGCCAGAACTGGGAGATGAACACATACACCAGCATGAACGCCACGGCGTATATCAGGAACAGCATCATGGCGATGACGAACAGGCCAGGGTGGCCGGTTAGCAGGAAGACCAGGAGCAGCGGGACGCCCAGGAAAATCGCCATCACGACGAAGTTCAGCAGGATGTATCCCAGCATCCTGGACCTGATCTTCCCGAAAAGTGGCCAGATGCCTGAGTACGCGCCTTCGAACTGCTCCTTGACGATCGGTGAGGTGGTGAACGATATAGAGGTGATGACCCAGCTTATGGCCAGCTCGGCTAGCAGGGACCAGACTGCGAGTAGAGCGAGCAACAGCTTGTCGGCCAGGACATAAGCCACCAATGCATTGATGGAGCTGAATGGCGCACCGGCCGCGACCAGGATGCAAATCGTGATTATTGCGAAGATGATCCACATCACGAGGCCCACGAGGAAGCCAGCGAGCTCCACCTTAAGCATCTTGGTGAACAGGCTTTGGAAATTCGCCCTGATGAAATCAAATGTAGGGCCGATGAGCTTGATGGCGGTGTCCACCGTATCCTTGGGCTGGGCTGGCTGCGCGCTTTTAACGCCCGGATTGGTTGGCGGGGCGGCTACCGTGCTTTTCATGTCCGGTTTGCCCTGGGCTGACTGAGCGCTTTTCATTCCCACATCGTCCGGCTTGGCCGGCAGGACGGCTTGCTTGCTTTTCTTGGCAGGTGGCATGATTTATACATCTCCAGCAGACTTTAAAATAAAACGCCCCCATCGGGATTTGCAGCCCTGCTGGGATCCTGCCAGCCTCAGGGCTTTTGAACCCGAACCAAAGCCTTCGGAGGGCCGTGTCTTATCCAGGTTTGACTATGGGGGCGTTGCTCTACTCTTGCTGGGCTCTCATTAAAAGATTATTCGTTGGCTTCCGCTATCTTTATATTCCTTTTATGGGTTAGCAGGATTGTGAGAAACGCACTCTTCGCCCTGGCCATCGTGGTGCTGGTCCTATGCGCCGGCTGCGTCCAGCCCCAGGGCCCGGTTAGCCTCAATCCAGTGGAAGTGAACAACTACAGCGGTCAGAAGCTCTCCTCCGCGAGCGACTTCGTTGACACCTCCATCAACGGCACGCAGTACATAAACATAAGCACCTACCGGCTGAGCATAACCGGGCTTGTTGACGACCCGAAGGAATACACCTACGACCAGGTGATCAACGACCACCAGAGCTACCAGAAGGTCGTGACCCTGAACTGCGTCGAAGGGTGGAGTGCGACCATACTCTGGGAGGGGGTGCTTGTCAGGGACCTCCTGAACGAGGCTGGCCCCAAACCAGGTGCCACGACCGTGATATTCAAGGGGTCCGACGGCTATACGAGCGAGTTCCCCATAAGCTATTTCTATGACAACGACATACTGATGGCTTACAAGCTGAATAACGCCACCCTCCCTGCAGCGGAGGGCTACCCGTTCATCCTCGTGGCAGAGAACAAATGGGGGTACAAATGGGTGGAGTGGATCACCGAGATAAACGTTTCCAATGATACGAATTACGAGGGCTACTGGGAGAGCAGGGGCTATTCCGACACCGGTGACCTGAACCAGAGCTCCATAAAATGATGATTGCATGGAGATGCCGGACAAGGAGACGCTGAGGCTGGCGGTGCATTACCTTTTCGCGCTGGTCACGCTCATGATGCTGGTCAGCGGACTGGGCATAATATACTATCAGACAGTGCAGACCCTGACCTTCGGGCTCCTCACGAAGGCGGTCTCGTTCCAGCTCCACATCGCGCTGGTGATCCCGTTCGTGGTTCTGCTGGCGCTGCATGTATACCTGGTCCTGACGGTAAGGAGAGATAAGAAAAAATAAGCGCTTTATCTGGCGCTCCTGGCCATGCGCTCGGTCTCATCGCGCTTCTTTATGGCGTAGGATGCCTGCACGTCGCCCTTGGCGGTGTTGATTATCTCGCTCGCCAAAGACTGTGAGAGCGACTTAGGCTTGTTGAAGGAGCCCATGAGCGCAGCGAGCGCCATGTTCCTGAGGGCCATGTCGAGCCTCCTGGTTGCGGAGATATCCACCGCGACCTGGTAGCTCACCCCTCCGTAGGAGACACGCGTGGTGTCCTCCCTGGGCGCGGAGTTCTCCACAGCCCTTATGAGCGCCTGGACAGGGTTGCCCTTGGTCTCGGCTGCGACTATTCCCAGCGCCTCGTCCACGATCCTGAGGCTGCGCAGCTTCTTGCCCTGCATCTGCCCCTTGGTCCTGATGACCTTGCCCGAGGTCTTCGCGCCTGTGCCGCCCCTCATGAGCTTGTTTGCGAGCCGTTCCACGATGTTGATCTGCGTCTTGCCC
The DNA here is from genome assembly GCA_963714085.1 of uncultured Microcaldota archaeon. Lineage (GTDB taxonomy): Archaea > Micrarchaeota > Micrarchaeia > Anstonellales > Bilamarchaeaceae > CAILMQ01. The sequence goes on from OY970229.1 coordinate 563,247, forward strand.
ATGTAGCGCTTGGCGTTCCTTCCGAACGTATGGGGCACGACTATGGGCTTGAGCGATATCGCCTGGGCGATGCTCTTGTCCCTGATCTCCAGGTCATCCATGGAATATTTACCGAAAAGCTTGTCAGTCATGCGATCATCTCTTGGGCTTCTCCTTCTTGCCGTGCCTGAGGCTCTGGAGGTCTGCCGAGTTCACGGACACTATCTTGTAGCGGACACCTGGTATGGAACCCATCTGCCCCCTCTGGGAACCGCCGAGCCCCGCGATCAGGATCTCGTCGTGCTCATCCACGAAGCTTATGGCCTTGTCCCTCACCGCGTGGGCGCTCACGACCTTGCCGTTCTTTATGAGCTGGCATTTGACACATTTGATGAGGCCGGAGTGGGGTTGCTTCTGCTCCAGGACGATCTTCTCGAGCACGATGGCCCTCGCCTGGGGCGCGCCCTCGAGCGGGTCGTACCTCTCCTTTAAGCGGAGGGTCTTTCTCTTGAACTTCTTGCTGAGCCAGCGCCTGCTCCTGCGGCTCCTGACCAGATTCCGGCCTGCGAATTCTCCATTCCTTCCTCTTGACATTGATACACCTGATTAATCATCGAATATAAAAGATTCGAAGTTATGCATTTCTACTGGCAAGGGTTTAAAAACATTAATACACGAGGGAAACGCATGGGAAAAAGGAAGGAAGCCGTGATATACGCCTACGACAACGAGCTGCTGCAGATAAGGCCGATGTTCGAGGGCCAGACCGTGAACAAGGAGGAGGCCCTCGCCGCGTTCATGTCCCACCCCCTCATGCTAGAGGGCCCAAAGGAGACGTCGAAGGGCGAGGCCGAGGTGCTCGCCGAGGCCAAGAGGACGGACGAGAACAAGACCAGCAATCTAAAGGGCGACGAAGGCTCGAGCAGGACCTATTCGCTGACATACTTCAACCCTGAGACCGAGAAGGCGGAGGTCATAGATGCGAAGGTGGACATAAAGATATCGGACTATTCCACCAGGATGATAGAGGAATCCGTGGGGGTCGGGTCCGTCTATCCCTTATACGCGTTCATAGCCACGCCCATGATAAGGACCGAGGTCGTGCCGTGGCGCCTCAAGGAGATACTCGACGAGAGGGAGTACGCGACCCCGCCGCCTTCAAGCGGCGCTTCCGCGGTCAGGGTGCCGGACACCGGCAAGCAGGAGGAGATAGTAGCCCTCACCAAGCAGGAGGCCGCGGCGCGGGACGCGGTCGTGGAATCCCTTGTGCGCAAGGAGAACAGCGAGAAGAGGCTCGACTCCGAGATCGTGGTCTTCGAGAACGTTGTCGCCGCCATAAGGGCGGGCGCGGACCCGGGAAGCGCGGTCGACAAGCTGCCCCCGCTCAGCAGGGCGAGATACCTGGCCGTGCTGAGAAAGAAGCGCCTGGAGAAAAAGGCCGTCATCTCGCTCCTCACCAGGGACCTGCGGCTGCTCAAGTCCATAAGAAAGAAGCTCGAGACCCTGACAGTGGACGGCCTGCTGGGGCTCGTGAAGGCGATGAAGAGGATAAAAAAACAGTGACGCTACTTCTTGGCGCGGATGTCCTTGCGCTTCGGCCTGAGGAAGACGGAACCGCACTTCCTGCACTTAGGCACGCCCTTCTTGTTCCTGGTCTTGCATCTCCTGCATATGGAAATCTTTGCGATCATTGCGTCTGCTTCTGGAAATTTGCCCATGGAATAACACCTGATGAGAATGTCATTGGGATATTGGATGCCATACTTTTATAAACATAAGGACGACGGCTGCCGGACCAATGATTTTAATTTGCACCGGGTTAAGCATTGTCATGCCGCAGGAAAGCTCGTCTGGAGCCGTGGTGTTCAGGGAAGAGGGTGGCAGGCGCCTTTACCTCCTGCTCCACTACGAGGCCAAGCACTGGGACTTCCCCAAGGGCCATGTGGAGAAAGGCGAGAACGAGGAGCAGACCGCGAGGCGCGAGTGCGAGGAGGAGACAGGCATAAACGATTTGACGCTGGTTCCGGGATTTCGCGAGATTATAGAGTATTTCTACAAAAGCAAGGGCAAGACCATGCATAAGCAGGTGGTCTTCCTGCTCGCCAGGACCCGGAAGAAAGAGGTTACGCTCTCCTTCGAGCATATCGGCTTCGAGTGGCTTCCCTACAAGGATGCGCTCGAGCGCCTGACCTTCGATAACGCGAAAAACGTGCTTCGCAAGGCGGAATCCTTCTTGGTGAATTCCTCATGAAGAATCTGGAAATCGCGAAGATATTCTACGAAATCGCGGACATGCTGGAAGTCCAAGGCGTTGAGTTCAAGCCGCGTGCCTACCGCAGGGCTGCGCGCAGCATAGAGGAGCTCAACGACGACATCGCAGTGGTGATGGAGAGGGGGGACAAGATCCCGGGAGTGGGCGAGGCGATAGCCAAGAAGATAGACGAGATACTCAAGAGCGGCAGGCTGAAGTACTTCGAAGACCTGAAGAAGGGGATGCCGTTCGACATGGAATCCATGGTCGCTGTGGAAGGCCTGGGCGCGAAGACCGCATACCGGCTCCACAAGGAGCTCGGGATAGTGAGCCTGGACGACCTGGAAAAGGCCGCCCGGGCCGGGAAGATACGCGGGCTGGAAGGATTCGGCGAGACGAAAGAGAAGAGGATCTTACTGGGGATCGAGTCGCTCAAAAGGACAGGAAAACGCATGCTGCTCTGGAACGCTTTGGTACTCTCAGACGACATAGTTGCGAGGATGCGCTCAGTCCAGGGCGTGGAGCGCGTGGAGCCGGTCGGCTCCTTGCGCAGGAGGAAGGAGACCGTCGGGGACCTGGACATACTCGTCGTCTCCAAGAAACCAAAAGCTGCGATGGACGCCTTCACCACCATGCCCGGCGTTAAGCGCGTGCTCGGGCAGGGAGAGACCAAGGCGTCCGTGGAGCTGGAGGAGGGAGTGCAGGTCGACCTGCGCGTCATGGGAAGGGAATCCTTCGGCTCCGCCATGCAGTATTTCATAGGCTCCAAGTACCATAACATCGCCACGCGGACCATCGCAGTGAAGAAAGGGCTCAAGCTCTCCGAGTACGGGCTTTTCAGGGGGGAAAAACGTATCGCCGGAGAGGACGAGGAGGGGATATACAAGGCGCTGGGACTCCAATGGACGGAGCCCGAACTGCGCGAGAACTCGGGCGAGATCGAGACGGCCATGAACAAGACGCTGCCCGAACTCGTGACCCTCAAGGACGTGAAGGGGGATCTGCATATCCACACTAAATGGAGCGAGGGCGCGAACACCATAGAGGAGATGGCTGAGAAGGGGAAGAGCCTCGGCTACGAATACATGATAATCTCGGACCATGCTGGAATGACGCTGCGAGTGGCCAACCCGATGGACGAGAAGAGACTGGCGCAGCAGGGCAAGGAGATAGACGCCCTGAACAAGGCAGGGAAGAAAAAAGGCTGGCCGTACCTGCTCAAAGGCGCCGAGATAAACATAAAGAAGGACGGCGGGGTGGACATCGAGGACAAATCTCTCGCCGAGCTGGACATCGTGATAGCGTCCATCCATTATTCGATGAGGCAGCCGAAGGAGAAGATGATGAAAAGGCTCTTCTCCGCAATGGAGAACGAGAACGTGGACATAATCGCGCACCCGACAGGAAGGGTCCTCAACGACCGCGAGCCGTATGAGCTGGATTTCGACGCTTTGGTCGACAAGGCGAAGGAGACGGATACGATACTGGAGATAAACGGCCAGCCGGACAGGATGGACCTGGACGGGGAGAAGGCGCGGAAGGCGAGGGATGCCGGAGTCATGATGTCCCTTTCCACGGACGCGCACCAGATCGTGCAGATGGATTACATGCCGCTCGCGGTCTTCATGGCGCGCAGGGGCTGGTGCGAAAAGAGAAACATCGCGAATACGCTCGGCCTGAAGGATATGGGCAAGGCGTTCGGTTTTTGAACTTTTTCAGAATCTTTTTAACCATTACGCTACAAGTATAGCAACTTATAAAGCAGCTAAACGGGGAAATAGCATGTCGCTCAAAGCAAAACAACTCATGCGGGGCAAAACCTCTGGTCGAACCGCTGGCAAGACTAGAAAAAAAGCCAGGATGCGGGAGTTCGAAACCATGCGGGGCAAAACCTCCACGGAAGCCAATGGCGCGGCTGGAAAAAACGTCACTAGACGGGGGTTCGAAATAGAACTTGACAAGCTGGAGGTACAGGCCAAAGGCGATAAGACGGTGCGCTGGAGAGCCGTCGAAGATATGATACGGATGATTACCGAATTGAAGGACGCCAGTAGCGGGGCAGGCAGCGGGCAGATGTCCATGGTTGAGGCGGATGAGAGGCATACGATGCTCAGATATGCACTGGAAAGGGTTGCTAACGGTGCTAAAGACAAAGATGTGGGGGTTTTGGCGTTCAATGCCGTTGGCGGAGATGCCATCGCCATGCTGATGACGAGCAGCAGTTTGCATAGCAACGTGAGGCGTCCGGCGCAAGCAAGGCTGAAATCAATGGCTAAACCAGACACGCTGGATCCGGGCGGGCTGATGAAGTTCTCGCCTTCGAGAAAGTACGGTGGAAGCCCGAGGCTGCGGCTCGCGGCATGGCGCTACGACCTCTGATTAGAACGATTCGAAGGCCACTTTTTCCGCCTTGAAGAATTTCTTCACTGCGCTTACCGCTTTTTTCTCATCGAACCTTTTGCAGGTGTAGATGACAGTGGAGAAGAATTTGGCATTTCCCCAGATATAAAGCGCGATGCCCGAATCGATGAGCGGGATGAAGGCGTCGAAGCCCTGGTTTATCTCCTTTCCCTGGCCGCCTGTCGCGTGTATGGTCGGTTCGCCGTAGGCCCGGAGCCCGAGCTCTTTGGTTATCTGCCGGAAGAACTCTGATATCGCCTCTTCCTTCACTTCCCTGTCGAAGAATCCTTCTATGAGCAGTCTTTGCCGGGTTATGTGCGGAGCCAGGTCTTCCATGGTTTGTTAACGGAAATGGGATTTATAATTTGGATGCAGGGAGAAGGATTCGAACCTTCGAAGGCGCTAAGCCAACGGGTCCTAAGCCCGTCACGTTTGACCGCTTCGCTATCCCTGCGTTGGGACTATGTTCTCGCAATAGCTTCTTTAATCCCTTTTGCCGCCCTCGCCATGGACACCCCCCTTTTCCAGATATTCCAAGGTCTCGTCCACCCCTTCCACGAGCTTCTCGAATATCTCCGCGGCGTCGAACGCTGTGATTCGCCCCTTGACCTTCTCCGCCAGCTGCCTGAGGGCCAGGTCGCGTACCGAGAGCTGGTCGCTCCTCTCGTCCCTTATGCGCTCCAGCCGCTCTTTCAGGCTTTTGGCCTCCAGGCCGCTGTCCACGAACACCCGCTCATATTCCGGAAACCGCAGGTCGATCTGGCCTGCGCCCTCCTTCAGGGTCCCTGCCACTTTGATGCAGATTATCGCGTCGGGGTCCTTTTTCATCAGCTCCTCTATCCTGCTTTTAACCGCTTCCCTGGCTTCGGCCACGGATGCGTCCCTGAGCAGGACGTCCTCACAGAAGAACGGCCTGCTCATTATGGGCATGAAATCGGCCTTCCTGGTGGCGGTGTCGAAGAGGAAGAACCCTTTGCCTGCCATCTCCTCCTTCTTCAGCTGGGTGATGACCGTTGAACCTGGGATGAGGAACCTGCCCTTAAGCATGATCTCCTTACCGTGGAGATGCCCGTTCACGATCAGGTCGAAGGGCAATGTCTCCAGATAATCCAGGGACAGCTCGTTCTTCCCGTGCGGCATGAGCTCGCGTATGGACTGGTGTATGAGCAGGATGCGGAACGCGCCGTCCTGCGGGCTGAAGCGCTCCATGACCTTTTTCACGGCTTCCTCCGCGTACTCGTCCGGGACGTTGCCTATGCCGAGGATCTGCAGCTTTTCGCCTTTGGCCTCGAACATCCTGCTTTCCGCGTGCAGATATTCCATGACGCCGGAGGTGCTGAGCAGGCGGGCCGGGTTGACGAGCTCCTTGGCCCTGCGCTCGTGGTTCCCGTGTATGGCGAAGACCGGGATCTTCACCTTCCTCAGTATCGTTATGGCCCGATCCAAGGTCTCCAGCTTCGGGATCTTCGTGTCGAACACGTCGCCCGCGAAGAGGATCGCGTCCGCTTTCTCCGATGCAGCGAGGAACGCGCGCTCCGCCTGGACGAATGCGTCCTCCTCGAAACGGGCGTAGCCCAGATGCGTGTCGGAGATGATTGCTATCCTCATGATATGATTGAGGCGGAGGATTGTTTAAAAAACGGAATGTTCAAAAGAATTCCATGGTAGAAGAGCTGCTGTTCTCGACGCTGCTAATCACAGTGGTTCTCATAATAACGTACTTCGTCACGAGATGACATGGCACGGGTAAAACCAAGTCCATGCCCCTTAGAGAACTGGCAGAAAACAACGAAAAACTTATAATGAGGATATAGGAGTATAAACACAGTACGGGCCCGTAGCTCAGTCAGGTTGGAGCGTTCGAGCTAAAGCGACGAAACTGATAACCAGACTGTTGGACATCGAAAGGTCCGGAGTTCAAATCTCCGCGGGCCCATATTCATTTTCTTAGTTTTGCGAAGAGGTTCAGAAAAAAGAAAGATAGGGTTCGGACACCCTAACCTTTGATCACTTCCATCATCTTTTCTTCGAGGTCGAAGTCGCCAATCTCCATCATGTCCTTCTTCATCTTCATCCACTTGTCGAAGGAGTCCATAACCTCGTCGGCTAGCTTGTCCATCTTCTTGCCGTACTTCTTCTCCAGTTTGGCTTTCAGGCGCTCAACGAGCATCTTCTTGAAGGCCTTTTTGAGCAGATGCATCCTGTCCCCTTCCTCGACCTCGCCGCCATGGCATGCGCACTGGCAGCTCTCGCTGCTGTGGCATTCGCATTGGCAGCCCTGGTCGCATTCGCAGCTCTGGTCGCCATGGCATGAACACTGGCAACTCTCGCCGCAGCAGTGCCCGCAGGCTCCCGCGCCTTGGCCGGCTTCGCACTGGCCGCATCCAGATTCCGAACATCCGCAACTACTCGTCATATATACCAACCTCCAAAATTAGCCCCCCTATTGGCTAAGTGTAATATGAGCACTTGATGTTTAATAGCCTTTCGAAAGGCGGGACAATATTATATCTTCATTGTCTTCCCCTTCTTCACGTCCAGATGCTTGGGGAACAGGTTGGCCGCCTGGGTGTGCACCGGGATCAGGCTCTTGGCGCTGATGCCGTCTATCATGGCGAATATCTCCTCCTTGGAGGCATGACCCGAGGCGTGGAGCTGGTGGTGCTCCATCGAGAAACGGTCGAGCCAGTTATGCAGGACATCGTCCTGGAGCTGGGAGCTGGGGTCCTCCTCGAACGGCTCGCTCATGGAGTGGATGCACCTCCCTCCGGGTTCAGGCTCGACGTCTATGAGCTCCTGGAGCTGGGAGAAATCCAGCTCCCAGATCACGTTTTTCTGGTTCTTCTTGACCCATTCGCAATCAACGCACTTGTCCAGCAGGAGCTTCTCCCATGCCTTGTACTGCTTCATCTCCCGCGCATACACCTCGATAGCGCTGTCTTTCATCGGGTCCGGCAGGTCCAAGACCCGGTCATCTTTCAGGCTCATCAGGAGATTGGCGGTCTTTAGGCTTATCACCAGGGTTTTCCCGGTCTCCTTTGCTATCTTGTAGAACGACCGGAACCTGTCCAGGTCCTTGGGGTATCGCATCGCCACCACGAGCTTGTCCGTGCCCTGGCAGATCTTCAGGCTTTCGGAATACACGAACGGCTCGGTATGGTTCTTCCTCTTCTCCGATGTGTTGACCCTCGTGCCTTCGATTATCAATGCCCTGGGATCGCCCTTCGCTGCTTCCTTTATGAACTCCTCGGTCATCTCCGGCTTGTTGCCGTGCTTCCGCAAATCGCCCGAGTAGACTATCGTGCCCTCGCTGGTTTCCACCACGAATCCGTAGGCGCCGGGAACTGAATGATCCACGTGGATGGGCGTGATCTCCAGATTGTCGAATTTGAGTTTCCTTCCGGTCCTGAACGTCCGGACCGTGTTCGGCTCATGGACCGTCCCGTCCCTCTCTTTCCATTCCTCATCGCTGAAGAAGAAGGCGTTCGTCGTCGTCTGGGTCGAGTCGAGTATCGTCTTGCACGTCTCGCCCATGTAGATGGGGATTGCCGGGTCCAGGTACTCGAGATGCGCAGTATGGTCGAAATGCGGGTGCGAGATGACGATCGCGTCGAACTCGGCTTCCGAATATGGGAGATCGGTGTGCTCCAGCGCTTTCCTGTTGTATAATCCCTCCGTCTTCGACATCAGACCCAGGGCGAAGTAATCCTTGAGGCCGAACCTGTCCCTGGGACTGAGCCAGTCAACGAAGAAGTCGTCCAGGAGGCTGAAGGACTGGCCGAAATCCAGGAATATCCTCGTCTTCTTGTCCTCTATGAGTATCTTGTTCCCGCCTATCTCGTCCACGCCGCCGTAACAGGTTATGGAGACCATTCATACCACTTTGAGCAGATCCTCGAACTTCCCTATCTCGTAGTCGGCTTTCACGTCGTCCCTGAAATGCTGCCCGTACTTGGCCAGGCACGTCTTCATCCCGATTGCTTTGGCTCCCTTGATGTCCTTGGCCGGGTTGTCGCCCACGAACAGGATCGCTTCGGGCAGGATTCCGAGCTTCTTCAGAGCCAGGGTGAACGGCGACGGGTGGGGCTTGTACTCCTGGGTATCGGAATAGGTTATCACGAAATCGAATTCGTTCTCCAGGTTCGTGAGCACGAGCCTCTGCCACGCCTTGTTCCTCGGCGCATCCGAGATTATGCCGAGTTTGAGCCCTTTCTCCCTGAGCTTCCGGAGCGTGGGCTTGACCATTGGGTAGGAACGTAGGACCTCGTACTTCCTCTGCTGGTATGCGATGATCCCAGCCTGCTGTATCTTCTCGGCGAGGTTTATCTCAAGATTGTATTGTTTGATGACCTCGTAGAACGTCTTCTGGTACTCGATGCCCTTTTCATCGTAGACTGAGAATATCTTGCCGTAGACCTCAATCTCGGTGGCGGGCAGGCCCTGTCTTATCATGGCCTTGGCCGCTGCTTTAGCGGTCTCCTTCTTGAACGTGAGGAAATCCAGCAGAGTGTTGTCCAGATCGAACAGAATGGCCTTGAACATGACGCCCCCAGCTGATAACCTACCCAATAATTAAATGCTTAACAGTCAAGCGTTTCAAAACTGGTGCTCCAGGGACTCGAGGATATACCCTCTCGCGGCTTCAAGTTCCCTGTTCGTGCTCGGGTTTTTCGTGCCCCTGAGCGGTTCGATCTTTTCCAGCAGCGCCTGCCTCGCATCAATCGGAAACACGACGCTCTGAGGGGCCGCGGCATAGGAGAAAGCCAGCCCGCACAGGGCCTTGCAGTAGTAGCCGCGATCCGGACCCGTTTCCTTCAGCACCTCATCCAGGATGCCGAAGGCTTCGTTCGCCCGACCGCAATAGGTCATGGCATAGGCTTTTGTTATCCTGGTTCGCTGGACATATTCGCGCTCAAGACCGGGCCTGCCCAACAACGAATCGGCCATTGTGATGGCCAGGCTGTATCTTTTCATTTTCCTTAAAACAGCTATTTTCCAGAGCATGAGCGGGGGCATTTCCTGCACCTGGGCAGGCAATTCCGAGATGAAGTACAGGATTGTATGGTACCTTTTGATTGCATAAACGCCGTTGAAAAGCTTGTCGTAGAGGGCCTCGCAGGAAGAGAGCTGCTCGTGCGCCTGCAGCACCACCTCTTTGGCTTCAACGTACTTGTCGTGCGCAAGGTACGCGGAGACCATGACGCAGAATATCCCTTCGTCCGCCCTATGGTTTTTCAATGCGACATTGAAGACCTGCCTTGCTGCATATGTGTCGCCCACAGTCAGGTATGCATCCATCATCAGGACGTATACCGGCTCATCAACGAGGTTTTTCGCAGCCTCGGCTTCAAAAACCCTCCTCGCGGGTTCCACTTCCCCCCTTGCCAGGTAATAGGCTATCCGGCCGTTGCAGTTGCGTGCTTCTTCGCTACTTTCGCCCAGCACCCGCTGGACAATGCTGACGCCAGCCCCGGGCTGTCCTTCCAATTCTTCCAATTCCCGCTGAAGCCGTTCCGAGCCGAGCCCCTTTCTAGCCGCCGTATGCAGTACACCCAGTGCCGCGTTTCTCGCACCCTTCCTTTTGCAGAATTCCGCGATTTTCAGGCACATGGCCTCGTTCGCATGGCCGGCGTCCAGGGCCCGCGAAAAAAGCTGTCTGGCCCCGCCAAAATCATTGATTCGCATGTGCAGCGCTATGACAAGACCGTAGGTGTGGCAGTCGGCCGCCCCTTCACGTTCCGCTTCTAGAAGCAGGGAATTCGCCCTGACATAATTTCCGCATTGCACTGAAACGTAGATCATGGCATTGTAAACGAGATTACGGGGGACTTCGCTTTCCAGCGCCCTTGCGAACGCGCATTCTGCGGAGGCCGGGTCCTTTTCGGCGTATGCCAGGAACAGCGTCGTGCACCCTTCCTGGGCCAGAACCCTGTTTTCCGACGCGAACGAGAATACGTCCTCCGCCCTTTCCATCTGCCCTGTTTCACAGTAAGCCCGGATCCTCAGGCTGGTGGCTTTTTTTATGTCCGGATGGCCGAGGGGGACATTCCTCAGGAGGCCCAGGGCCTCGTATTGCCTTTTAGCATCGATGAGGGCCTCCGCGTCCTCCACCATGCTTTTGGCGGGCGCGGGTTTGGCCCTCCTCAGGGTGCGCTGGGGGAACCTGCCCTTGTCCGAAGCCTGAATCATGGTTCTTGAAACCGGTTGCAAACATTACACCTTTAGCATATTATTAACACACAATAATTTAAAATATCGCTTGTTGGAGCGGAACGGACCGTGCGATATGCCGATTGCGGCTTCCTGCGAGTCGCATAGTTTAAAAATTATAGCCGCCAAATCGGATTCTGCAATTGTCTGCCCTGATAGTGTAGTGGTTAGCATACAAGACTGTCACTCTTGCGACTCGGGTTCGAATCCCGATCAGGGCGCCAATTTTTCTCACGTCGGAGAGGGGGGTTCTGATTCGCATTTCACGAGATAGCGCTTCCGACAACTCCTATTAAAAACCTATTCTGCTATAAAAAGAAACAGGTGGGACAATGGTCGATTTTTCAGTCCTGAGCAAGGACCCAGTGCTTTCAAGAAGTGTCTTCGGGAATACGCTGTTCCAGTACATGGAAATGTTCGCAATACTGCTTGCGACCCTGGTGGTAGCCAAGGTGCTTTATTACTTGGTGAAACGCTACGTCCAGGGGCTCGCGGCCAAGAACGGAAGCAGCCCGGACGAGCTGCTCATCAAGGCACTGGAGACACCGTTCGTATTATTCGTGCTCATCATAGGATTGAACCTGTCCGTGGCTCCGCTGACTCTTCCAACTGACATCGCGGGCATGTTCTCCAACCTGATAAAGGTCCTCCTCATACTCAACGCCGCCGCTGTGGTGGCCGCGGTCGTGGATGTCCTTTTCGACGAGTTCCTCATGCCGTACGCCAAGAAGAGCGCGTCCAAGCTAGACGAGCAGCTCCTGCCGGTGCTCAAGAACTGCGCGCGTGCGATCGTCTTCGCGCTCACCGTGCTCACAATAGTGTCGAATTTCGGCTACGACGTCAGCGCTGTGCTCGTGGGCCTGGTGATCGCCGGGATAGCCATCGGCATCGCGGCCCAGGACTCGCTCAGCAACGTCATCGGCTCGGCTGCCTTGTTCACCGACCGGCCCTTCGAGATGGAGGATCTGGTGCAGGTGGACGGGGTTACCGGGAAGGTCGAGGATATCGGCATCCGCAGCACGCGCATACGCACCGTGGACGGCACTTTGGTATCCATACCGAACGCGACCGTGGCCAGGGCGTCGGTGGAGAACTACACCAAGTCAGCGAAAAGGAGGGTGCAGCTGAAGCTCGGCCTTGAGTACAACACCACGGGCAAGAAGATATCCAAGGCCAAGGACATCGTCAGGGACATCCTCAGGAACACCAGGGGAGTGGATCCTGACGACGTCGCGGTGCATTTCATAGACTTCGCCGATTCCCAGCTCCAGCTCATGCTCACATATCATATAGTGGAGACGTCCAGGATGTTCGATGTCCAGGACGAGGTGAACTCGCGCATAAAGGACGAGTTCGAGAAGGCCCGCATAGAGTTCGCGCTCCCGAGCAGGGCGGTCTACGTTAAGGACTAGCTCGATGACCCCAACCTTTTTAATCTCCTTTCACTCAAATAGTATAAACGTATTCTCATGGCAGGAGCAGGAAGGGCGCTCATCAGCGTCTATGAAAAGAGGAACGTCGCCGAGTTCGCACTCTCGCTCTCCGCGCTGGGTTTCGAGATAATCTCGAGCGGAGGGACCGCCAGGCTCCTTGCCAGCTCTGGAGTGAAGGTCACCGAGGTTTCTGATTACACCGGCTCGCCCGAGATGATGGAGGGACGGGTCAAGACGCTCCACCCGAAGATACATGGGGGGATCCTGGCTGACAGGAGCAAGAAGGAGCATCTTGAGGCGGCCAAAAAAGAGGGAATCGGACTCATCGATATCGTAATCGTCAACTTATACCCATTCGAGGAGACCATCCAGAAGTCCGGGGACGACCTGGAGAAGGTCATAGAGAATATAGACATAGGCGGGCCTGCCCTGGTACGCTCGGCTGCGAAGAACTACCAGTCCGTGGCTGTGATAGTGAACCCGGACAGGTACGCCGCGGTGGCCGCCGAGCTCAAAAGCAACGGCAAGGTGAGCATGCGCATGCGCGAGACGCTCGCCATCGAGGCCTGGGAGCACATCGCGCACTACGACAGCGTGATTGAGAACTACTTCAGGCGCCGCCTTAAAGGCATGAAATACCCGCCCTACCTGAATCTCACGTTCAGGAAGAAGCAGGACCTGCGCTACGGGGAGAACCCGCACCAGACCGCCGCCTTCTATATAGACGACCATTTCCACCAGCACGCCATAACGAACTCGAAACAGCTCCAGGGCAAGGAGCTCTCCTACAACAACATACTTGACGGGAACGCGGCTTTAGAGCTGATCAAGGAGTTCGAGGAGATGCCGACCGCGGTCGTGGTGAAGCACAACAACCCCTCAGGGGTAGCGTCCAACGAGACGGACATATTGGAGGCGTTCAGGATCGCGCGTTCGGTGGACCCGGAGGCGGCCTTCGGCGGCGTGTTCTGCGTGAACAAACCGGTCGACGCTGCGCTGGCCAAGGAGATGCTCACCGGTTTCGTCGAGGTCGTCATCGCGCCCTCTTATTCGAAGGAGGCGCTGGAAGCGTTCGCCGCGAAGAAGAACGTCCGCGTGCTCACGGTGCAGAACATAGAGAGGAGGCGCGAGTCCTACCTGGAATATCGCTCCGTCGTGGGCGGGCTATTGGTGCAGGACGGCAATATACTCCTCCACGACCAGAAATTCAACGTGGTGACCAAACGCCAGCCCACGGAGTACGAGATCGCGTCCATGAAATACGCCTGGAAGGTCTGCAAGTACGTGAAATCCAATGCCACGGTGTTCGCGAGGCCGGACCGGGTGGTCGCAATAGGGGCAGGGCAGATGAAGCGCGTGGACGCGACCAGGCTCGCGGGCATGATAGCAAAGGGATTCGGGCTACCCCTCGAAGGCGCGGCAATGGCGTCGGACGCCTTCTTCCCGTTCCGCGACGGTGTGGACGAGGCGGCCAAGCTCGGCGCCACAGCGGTGATCCAGCCGGGCGGCTCCATAAGGGACAAGGAGGTCATAGCCGCGGCTGACGAGCATAATTTGGCGATGGTTTTCACCGGAGTGAGGCATTTCAGGCACTAATGCTTGTGCCCTTTCCGCTTGTGGACCATGACCTTGCACATCTTCTTATTCTCGCAGGTGCAGCCTTCGGGCTCGAATTGTATCGTGGTGTGGGAGATGCCGAGGCCATGGAGCTTCTCCTCTATCTCGTCTGCCATGTCGCGCGTGTCCGCGAGCTCCACATTGTCCGTCTCCACGTGCATCATGGCGAACACGAGCTCGGAACAGGTGCGCCAGACATGGACGTCGTGCACCCCCTTGACGCCGTCAACAGAGCGGAGCGCTTGCTTTATCTTGTCCTCGCCCGCCTCGTAGGGAGCGGACTCGAGCAGGATGGATATCGAACTCTCCAGGATCGTGTAGGCGCTGAAGAGTATCACCAGGGAGATCAGGCCGCTCACAGCGATGTCTATCACCGGCTGGCCGGTCACGAGTATGAGGACCGCTCCGATGATGACGCCGATGGAAGATAACGCGTCCCCGGCGGCGTGGAGGAACACGCTCCGGGTGTTGAGGTTCTCCTCGTGCTGGAGGTGGTATGCGACGTAGAGGTTGCCCGCCAGGCCCACGGCCGCGGTCACGAGCATGGGGATGCTGTTTACGTGATAGCCGGTCCCGAGCCTTCCGTATGCCTCGTATGCTATGAAGGCAGACATGAGCACCAGGAGGATGCCGTTGAAGAACGCGGCGAACACCTCCAACCGGTGGAGCCCGAACGTGCGGCTCGAGCTCGCTGCGCGCAGGGCGAGCACCATGGCGGTGAGGGAGATGCCCAAAGCAAGCAGATCCGAGAACACGTGCGCGCTGTCGCCGAGCAGCGCGAGGCTGTTGGAGTAGTAGAAGCCCACGAGCTGGACTAAGAGGACCGCGAGCGTGACCAGGAACGCCCTGCCCAGATCCTTCACCGCGTCGTCCATGCTCGGGCTAACCAGTATAAAAATTTAAACCATATAGTTCAGAAAAATATACTATAGCTCTTCGGCATACTTCTGCGCCAGCGCCATGTACTTCCTTATCCGTTGCTTCGCGTCTTCGGACTTCGTCCCGGAGTAGTCTATGGCTGCTATCTTCGCCCGGACATTGGCGCGGTAGCATTTGTATATCCTGAGCATGGTCCTGAGATCCGGGTCCTCCGTCTTGGAGAGGTATTCCTCCACGAACAGCTCGGACAGGCCCTCCTTCCCGAACGCGTCCAGGTCCATGGCCATGAACGCGATCTCGCTGGCCACGTCCACGTAGCGGAAGTCCTTGCTGAACTCTATGCAGTCGAAGATCACTATGCCCCCGTCCTCGAGGATGAATATGTTGGCCGAATGCAAATCCCCGTGGCAGTCCTTAATCCTTCCTTCGGCCTGCCTCCGCGCGAATAGCGTCCTGTTCTTCTTTATGAAATCGTCCGAGCGCCTGAGCACGGAATCCACCTCCGCCCCCATGCCGCACGCCTCCTCTATCGCGCTACGGAAGTTACCAAGGTCGTCTATCTGGCTTTTCACGACGTCTGCCGAGCTGTAGCCCTTGTCTTTTATCACGTCTATCCTCTTGTGGAAATCGGCAATCATGCCCGCGATTTTGCTTATGTGACTAACATCCACCTTCCCCTGCTCCAGAAGGACGTCCATCCTCCTCTCATTGGGCAGTTTCCGCATTTTCACGGCGTAATCTATCGTGCGGCCGCCGCCTCCCAGCGCAACAGTACCGTTCTTGACCAAGGTCACCGGCACCACGTCCAGGTAGACGTCCGGCGAGAGCCGCTTGTTGAGCCTGACCTCCTCCTCGCAGAAGAGCTTCCTCCGCTCGAGCGTGGTGAAATCCAGAAAAGAGAACTTTGCCGGCCTTTTTATCTTATACACGAACTCCTTGCCCAGCAGCACCCAGGAGATGTGCGTAACCATCAGCTCGGCGTCCAGGCTCTTGCGCAGCTGTTCAATCTTCCCGTCGTTCATGCCTTCAAGAACGAACCGCCCGACTTCGTCCACGATGCCTTGGATCGGCTTCGAGGCGTCGATGACAAGATGATCCCCCTTGA
This sequence comes from uncultured Microcaldota archaeon, assembly GCA_963714085.1. Lineage (GTDB taxonomy): Archaea > Micrarchaeota > Micrarchaeia > Anstonellales > Bilamarchaeaceae > CAILMQ01. The sequence continues at coordinate 579,121 of OY970229.1, forward strand.
CCGGCTCGAACCCTGCCTTCAACTTGAGGTATATCGCGAAATCCGCGTCGCTCGGCCCTTTTTCCCGTTGTTCCAGCCTTTTACGGACCTCGGCATCGCTCAGGCTGCACAGAACCATGTAATAATTGGCGCCGGCGTTGCGCGCCGCTTCCTCCGCCAATCGCAGGTAATCACTTCGTGAGAACGTCGCGTCCAGCACCACATTCCTGCCTTGATTGAGCAGCGCCTCGGCCTCCTCCGCCATTTTACGATAGACCGTCAGTTTCTCGTCTTCGCTGTAAACAGGCTTGGAGAACGTCCTTTTCCGGATGACGTCGCTGCTCAGGAGCTCGGCTGAGAAGCGTTTCGCGAGGGATGCGGCAATCGTGCTTTTGCCAGTGCCAGGTAGGCCGCAGACTATGATGAGCATGAATTTAATACCTCAGCTAAATTTATAAATCGGATTTCATGGCGATTGCGAATTTCCGTCTCCACGTGAACGTCTTCGGAGATGTCCAGGGCGTGTTCTTCCGCGCGGGCGCGCAGGACGAAGCCAGGCGCATAGGCGGCATAACCGGGTGGGTGAGGAACACTCCCCAGGGCGGGGTCGAACTCGTAGCGGAGGGAGAACGGAGCGCGCTAGAAGCGCTCCTAGAATGGTGCTCCCACGGGCCTGTGGGTGCGGTCGTTGAAAAAATAAACAGCGAATGGCTCGCGTATACCGGTGAATTCGATGATTTCAGGGTAACGTACTAGCTCTTCGCGTTCCCCCTTCTCCTCGGATCCATCTGGCCGCGGCCCTCCTTGGCCTTGTCAGCCATCTTCAGGGTGCGCTCGTCGTCCTGGATCCCCATGCCCTCGCTGTAGAGCGCCCGGGCCTCCAGGGGTATCGTTATGGTCTTCTGGTCCGTGAAACATGCTGGGCAGCCATTGTCGTCTTCCACCGCGTCCAGAAGCGCAACCATGGCCGCGATCTTGTCCGGCGTGTTCTTCGGAAGCGTGATCAGGGGCCCCTTCTTGTTCTCGATCATGTCCCTTTCGAGCTTGTTCAGCAGCTCGAGCAGCCTCATCCTCTCCGGTTCGTTGAAGCCGTTGTCCTCGAGCCATCTCTCCGCGCTTTTCTCGTACTTGAACTTCATTCTTCCACCCGTATGGGCATTCGGCAAAGAACAAATATATACCTTATCGTTCCAATGCCATCATGCTCATTTTCGGCGACGTGGCCAGGACCTTCCAGGAGCTTGAATCAAAGTCAGGGAGGCTGGAGATGACGGACATACTCGCTGGCCTGCTCAAGAAGACCGAAGCCGGCGAGGTCGACAAGCTGGCCTACCTCATCCAGGGGCAGCTCTCACCCGCGTACGAAGGCGTCGATTTGGGCGTCGGCGAGAGGTTCGTCATAGAGGCGATCGCCCATTCCGCGGGCTATTCTCCGGAGCAGGTGGAGAAGCACTACAAGAAGAGCGGTGACCTGGGCGCCACTGCAGAGGAGCTGCTCTCTGAGAAGAAGCAGCAGGCGCTCTCGGTGCGGGAGATGGACGTCACCTATGTATACAACGCATTCATGAAGATCGCCCGTTCGTCAGGGCCCGGAAGCCAGGAGCTCAAGATAAAGCTCCTCACCGAACTTCTGAACAACGCATCTGCGCTCGAAGCCCGCTTCATAGTGAGGTTCGCGCTCGGAAGATTGAGGCTGGGCGTGGGAGACCCGACGATCCTCGACGCATTGTCCGTTGCCACGGTCGGCAACAAGTCCATGCGCGAGCCTCTGGACCGGGCTTACAACGTGTGCTCCGACATCGGCTACGTGGCGAGGACCTATCTGGAGAGCCCCGAGAGGATAAAAGGGTTCAAGGTGCAGCCTTTCAAGCCCCTCATGCCCGCATTGGCAGAGCGGCTGAGCACGTCCAAGGAGATAATGGAGAGGCTGGGCAGATGCGGAGTGGAGATGAAATTCGATGGCTTCAGGCTCCAATGCCACAAGAAAGGCAATAAGGTGGAGCTTTATTCACGCAAGCTCGAGCGCATGACCGACATGCTACCTGAGATAGTCGAGGAAGTCAAAGGCTTGAAAGCGAAGGAACTGATATTCGAGGGCGAGACGCTCGCCTACGATACGAAGCACAAGAGGTATTTCTCGTTCCAGGAGACCATGCACAGGAAGAGGAAGCACGGCATAAAGGAGGCGGAGAAGGAGCTTCCGCTGAACGTCTTCTGCTTCGACATCCTGTATCTGGACGGCAGGGACATGACCAACGAGCCGTATGCCGAAAGAAGAAAAGTGCTGGAATCGCTTTTCCCCAAGGGCATACTCAAGGTCAGCGAGTGCCATATCGTGGAGAAGACCTCGGAGCTGGAGAAGCTGTTCCAGGAGTCCATGAGCTCCGGGCTCGAGGGCATAATGGCCAAGGACCTGAACGCGCCTTACACCGCTGGCAAGCGCAAGTTCGCATGGATAAAGCTCAAGAAATCGTACGGGAAGGCTGTCGACACCGTGGACGGCGTGGTCGTCGGCTACTATCTGGGCAAGGGCTCGCGCGCCGAGTTCGAGTTCGGCGGCCTGCTCATCGCGGTGCGGAACGAAGACACCGGGAAGCTGGAGACCGTCGCGAAGATAGGCTCCGGGTTCACGGAGGAGGAGATGGTCTCCCTGGAGAAGATGCTCGACAAGATAAAGACCAAGGAGCCCCCGGAAGACCTGGTCCACACCATAGCGCCGGATTTCTGGGTGCAGCCCAAGTATGTGGTCGAGGTCGCCTTCGACGACATAACCAAGTCGCCCACGCACACCTGCGGCCTGAGGGAGGGGAACGACAAGGGATACGCGCTCCGGTTCCCCAGGCTGGTCCAGATCAGGAAAGACAAGGGCGTCAAGGACGCGACCACCACCAGCGAAGTGGAGGAAATGTTCGAATTGCAGCATTCGCGCTCATAAGGTGATTCTATGGAACTTACAGGGAAATCATGCGCTATCTCAGCTGTGAAGGAGGACGTACTCGCGTATCCGGTGGCCGAAGGCGGCGCGATACCTGGCGAGCTGAAGGAGTTCATCAAGGGCATGACGGAAAAGCAGTTCTCGGGCAAATGCGGCGAGTCCTGGTCCGCGACCACGCTCGGAAAGGCGGGATTCTCAAGGTTTCTGCTGGTCGGCATGGGCAAAACAGAGGAGTTGGACCTCGACGCCTTCAGGAAGCTCGGCGGCGCTGCGGTAAGGTACGGGGTGTCCACGAAAAGCGCCAGCGTGGCGGTGTACCTGCCCAGGTTCGCGAAAATAAAGGATATGGATGCCGCCGGGGCGGCTGCCGAAGGGGCGGTGCTGGCGTCTTATAAGTTCACGAGGTTCAAGACCAAGAAGGATGACATCTATGAACTCCCGAAAGCGGTCGTCGTTTCGGATGGGGCCGAAGGCGTGAAAACCGGAGCCCTCCTGGCCAGCGCCCAGAACTACGTGCGCGGCATGAACGAGGTGCCCGCTAACCTCGCGACTCCGACCTCCATAGCGGAGGAGGCGAAGCGGCTGGCCAAGGAAAAGGGTTTCTCCTGCAAGGTGTACGGCAAGGAGGAATTGAAGAAGATGAACATGAACGCCTTTCTGGGGGTCGCCCAGGGCAGCGTGCAGCCTCCCGCGCTCGTTGCGCTGGAATACGGCTCCAAGGGGCCGCTGGTCGCAATCGTGGGCAAGGGGATAACCTTCGACTCCGGCGGCATATCCATCAAGCCGTCAAAGGGAATGCAGGAAATGAAATACGACAAGACCGGCGCGCTCGTGGTGCTGGGGGTCTTCAAGGCGGTCTCCGAGCTCGGGCTTCCGGTCCGGCTGTTCGGCGTGATGCCGCTTACGGAAAATCTCCCTTCCGGCAGCGCGCAGAAGCCAGGGGACATAGTGACCGCATGCAACGGGAAGACCATAGAGGTCATCAATACGGACGCGGAAGGGAGATTGATACTCGCGGATGCGCTCGCCTTCGCCGCGGAGAGGAAACCGGACTACATGATAAGCATAGCGACACTCACTGGAGCGGTTATCGTGGCGCTCGGAAGGCAGTGCGCTGCAGTGCTTTCCAAAGACGACAAGTTCTGCCGGGCGCTGGAGGAATCAGGAACCAGGACGTTCGAGCGCCTCTGGAGGCTACCGCTGTGGGACGAATACGGAGAGATGATGAAGAGCGATTTCGCGGACCTGAAGAACGTCTCTGACGCCAGCGAGGCAGGGACCATAGCCGGCGCCATATTCCTCAAGGAGTTCGTCGGCGAGACGAGATGGGCCCATATAGACATAGCCGGCGTGGACATGATAAACTGCCCGCACCCTTATCTGGAGAAGGGCGCCTCGGGCATAGGCGTGAGGCTGCTAGTGGACGCGGTCTCAGGACTCGCCGGGAAATGAGAGGACGAAATAGAGCCGCTGCAGGAACGTGGCCAGGCAGAGCAATGCGGTGAGCGCGAGCAGCGGGACGACGAATTGGACAGCATGCAGCAGCATGAGCACCGGGACAATCAGCAGGAGCACGCTGCGCTCCGCGCGCTCCAGAATGCCGGGCATCCTCTTTGCAGTACTGTTATCCAAAATCCCCGAATGCTCCGCGTATGCCTTCACGAACGAGGTCATGCAGGTTCCGAAGAAAAGGATGGAAACCAGCAGGAGCTGGGTGGCAGGATCCTTGGTGGAGACGAAAAGCGCCATGATGAGGAAGAACTCCACGATGCGGTCCGAGATACCGTCCAGGAAAGCGCCTTTTTTGCTTGTTAATCCTTTGGCGCGCGCCACCGCACCGTCCACAACGTCGGAAAGGAACGCGAGGAGGAAGAAGGCGAATCCGAAAGGGATTCCGCCCGGGTAGAGGAACAGCACGAACCCCGCAATCGCGAAAATGACGGAAAATATCGTAATCGTGTTCGGATGGAGCGGGACCGTGGTGAAAAGCTTGCCTAAGGATTCGGAGAACGATTTCCCGGTTCCGGTGGATTTTAGCACCGTGGTTCACCCTTTGATATATTTTTCAAGCTCGGCCCTGGCCTCCGGGTCGCTCATCTGTGTCGGGGGGTGCTTCATAAGGTAGGCCGATGCCGCGACTATCGGGCCGGCGAGCTTCCGGTCGAGGGCTATCTTCGCGAGCCTTACCGCGTCGATCACTATGCCCGCGCTGTTCGCCTTGTCGTCGACCTCTAGCCGGACCTCCATGTTGTAGGGAATGTTCGCCCACATCCTGCCCTCTATACGCATGAACATGAGCTTGGTGTTGCTCAGGAACGGGATGAAATCGGACGGACCGACGTAGATGCGGTCGTCCGGAAGCCTTTGGCGCAGCTGACTCTGCACGCTCTCGGTCTTGGAGATCCTTTTGGATTGTAACCGTTCCTGTTCTTTCATGTTAATGAAATCGGAATTTCCACCGACGTTAATTTGATATGTCGTCTCTATTTTGCATCCGCGGTCATCGCACAATTTCGCAAGCGTCCGATGGACGATGGTGGCTCCGCATTGGGACTTTATGTCGTCCCCTATGGTCGGGATTTTTGCTTTCCTGAACTTTTCCGCCCATTCGGGATTGCTCGCTATGAAGCTTGGCATGCAGTTGACGAATGCGACTTTCGCGTCTATGCAGACCTGCGCCCAAAACTGCGTTGCTTTTTCAGAACCGACCGGTAGGTAGGACACAAGGACCTCCACCCCTTTATTTTTCAATTCTTCGAGAATGTCTTTGCGCAATGTTTCAATCGCTTTGTCTGGAACCGCCACGATTATTTTTTCCATGTAGATTCCGATGCCGTCCAGCCGCGGGGACTGCATTACGGTGACGCCCCCCATGGTTGACAGTTTCGGGACCCATTTCACCTTGTTCGGCTCCGCGTAGACGGCCTGGCTCAGCGGCATGCCGACCTTCTTCGAGTCCACGTCGAACGCAGCGACGAAGTCCAGGTCATGGATGGAATAGCCAGCTATGACCGGGTGCATCACCCCGATGACCTCCATGCCCGGGTTCTGCCTGTAGTACTCGACGCCCTGGACCAGCCCTGCGAAGCAATTGCCAACCCCGACGACAGCGCAACGTATCTTTCCCATATGAACACCACTATTTAATGAATGTTAAATATATTAGGTTTTATAATATATTCGGCTGGGGCCTCAGGGACGGAAGCCCAGCCGGTAGTCCAGCTCGTGGTACTGGCTGGATTCCTCAGACGGATAGGAATACAACGTGAGGTAGAGGGTCGCGCTCGCGCCCAGCGAGGAGGGCACGTCCGTGAAATCGAGCTCCTGGTAGACATACGCGCCGGGGTAGAGGTAGCCGATGTCGCCCGTATCCCCGCTGTCCACCGGATACTGCTTGCCATCCACGACCAGAGTCGCGTCGTAGACGTATAGGTCCGCCTTCTCGCGATTGCCGTTGGCTATCGTCACATACACCGCGTAGTATGGCGTCCCATAATCGTCCTTGCTCATAGCGGCAGCAGTCAGGTTCACGGTCACGCCCCGATTGGATGACGAGCCGCTGATGCCCTTGAGGCCGGGCGCCTGCGCGCCGCCAGCTCCGTTGTAGTATGCACCCGAACCCGAATAATCAGGGCTCAGGAAATCAGGCACGAATATCTCCTGGACGTTGCTCAGCGTTGCAGGTGTGGCTTCCACGGTGAGGTTGGCGTAATCGGCGTATGATTTGGTGACGCTGCTCATCGGGATGTCGACAGAATAGGACTCAAGGCCGTAGAAGGGGTAGCCGGGCGTCTCGTGGAAATCCGCCACGTCCGCGACGGAACTGTAATTGAGCATCGTGGTGCCGTTGTCGTCCTGGAGCGTTATCGTCAGCGGCCCGACGTAGGAGGTCGGGAACCAGTTGGCGTCCATGGCCGCGAACGAGATGCTGAAGCTGTCGCTGGATTCGTTGTAGTCGCCCATTGTGACATCCGTTATGGCGATGGGGGCGCCGCCCTGCGGCACCTGGTTATCAGGAGATGCGAGCGGAAACGGCACGAACCGCCCTTTGAGCCCCGGGAAGTCCACGACCGACACCGCGAAGTTGAGGCCCACGTCGTAGGTGTATTTCCAGGCATTGATGCCAAGGAGCCTGCCGTCCGTGGAGAACATTCCCCCTCCGCTGTTGCCCGGGTTGATGGCGGCATCGGTCTGTATGGCGCTGTAGTTGCTGCCCATGTCGAGCTCCAGGGGCGTGAAGGTGCGGATTCCGGAGACTATGCCCTTTGAGATGCTCCAGTTGAGCTCCTCGGGCATCCCGATGATCAGGACATCGTCGCCCTCCTGGGGGAGGGTGCTGGATAGGGGGACGCTGGAGAGGCTCTGGTTCCCGGTGTCGAAGACCAGGATAGCCAGGTCAAGGAGGCCCGGCGCGACCAGCCTCTCGGTTGCCAGGAACTGCTGCCCGGAGGACGTGGCGATGGTTATGTTCTCAGAATCGACCTTGCCGGACAAGTCGGGATAGTTGTAATCCACCACGTGGCGGTTCGTGAGCGCATAGGCCTTGCCATTGCCCACCGAGTATATCACGCCTGAGCCGATGAACTCGAAGTCGGTCTCGTTCCATTCGTCCGGCTCGTGCGTGCCTGAATAGGTTACGGCGACCACGCTTTTCTTCAGCTCCTGTATCAGGGCCGGAAGCGCGGATGTGTTCGCCATCGTCTCCGTGACCACGGTCCCCGTATCCGGCGGGGCAGCTGATGCGTTGGGGGAGTTGACGCTGCTTGCGGGCGGCGCGGATGTGCAGCCTGCGATCAGGCACAGCAGGAACATGCACGCGAGAAGCGGGAAAAGTCGTTTCATCGGCTGGCACACCACGTATAGTACTGGCTGGACAACCGTTTTTAAATACCTCGGAACAGATGTAACGATGCCTGCACATGCCAGCGTATGGCCGCGGGCTAGACTCTCCTGCGGACTGGATTCCGCAGGCGACTGACGGAGGAAATACCATGTATTATATGACGACGATAGAGGACAGGATAAGGATTCCGCCCTCGATGTTCGGGAGCACCATCAACGACGCGGTACTGCGCATACTGATGGACCGGTTCGAGAGGAGGATCTACAAGGAGGCCGGCATCATACTGCTGGTAGTGAAGCCGAGGCTCACCTCAGAGGGCATAGTGATACCCGGGGACGGGGGCGCATACTACTCGGTGCAGTTCGACGCGTTGACGTTCATGCCACAGGTCAACGAGATATACGAGGCCGAGGTCAAGGAGATCGTGGAGTTCGGCGCGTTCGCGTCCATAGGCCCGTTCCAGGGCCTGCTGCACGTCTCGCAGATAGGCAGGGAGAAATACTTCTACGACAAGAAGAGCAGGACCCTCTCCTCCAGGGCGGAGAAAAGGACCATAAAGAAGGGCGACGCCCTGCTGGTCAAGGTCTCCACCGTGAGCCTGAAATCCACCACCGCGGACACGAAGATAGGGCTCACCATGAGGCCGGACGGCCTGGGCAAGCAGGAGTGGATGGACGAGGCGAAGGCCAAGGCGTCCAAGGTTGAGAAGAAAGAGGGGAAGAAGAAGGAGGCTGATGCCAAATGAAAGCCTGCAGGACATGCCGTTACATCGTGAAGGAGCCCCATGAGAAGATATGCCCCAAATGCGGCGGGGAGCTCAGCGAGAGGTTCTCCGGTATGATAATCATACTCGACCCGGAGCGCTCGGAAGTAGCCAAGATCGCGGAGGTAAACGCGGTCGGCAACTACGCCATAAACGTGAAATGATCGGTCCACGACGGTGATTCCCTGATAGAGAGCTCGAAACGGTCAGACCTGGTTTCATATCCGATACGCGACATCGTGCTCGAGGCGAAGGCGCTGGAGAGGAAGGGCACGAAGATGATCTACCTGAACATCGGCGACCCCGCGCCCTTCGGTTTCAGGCCCCCGCAGCACGTGCTTGACGCGGCCGCGGACGCGCTGAAGGAGAATTACAGCGGCTACGCCCCTTCGGAGGGCGACCCGGAGCTCCGCGCAGCGGCAGCGGCCTACGAGGGCGTGCAGCCAAGCGACGTGTTCATAAGCTCGGGCCTCAGCGAGGGCATAGATTTCCTGTTCCAGGCGCTCGTGGACCCGGGCAGGAACATCGTGCTCCCGAACCCGACCTACCCGTTATACCTGTCCAAGCAGCGCATGATGTTCGGCACCGAGGCCTTCTACGACTGCGACTCCAAATGGGAGCCTGACGCCGACTCCCTCAGGAAGAGGATAAACAAGCTCACGAAGGCCATATTGGTGATAAACCCCAACAACCCCACGGGCGCGGTCTATTCCAGGAAGACGCTCGAAACGATCGTGGACATCGCCGGCGAGCATAAGCTCCCCATAATATCCGACGACGCCTACGAGATGCTGGCTTTCGACGGCGAGTACACCAACCTCAGGAAGCTCCACAAGGACGTCCCTCTGGTATCCGGCAACAGCATCTCCAAGAACTACATCTATCCAGGTGCGCGCGTGGGCTACCTGGCGTTCCACGGGGATGGCTGGGACCAGGTGAAGGACGCCATACAGCGCCTGTGCAACGCCAGGCTCTCGGTGAACTGGGAGATGCAGCGGGCGTACGTCGCCGCGCTCAAGGGCCCCCAGGACCACATCTCCAGATTCAACGCGGAACTCAAGAAAAGGCGCGACCTCTTGGTCAAGCGCATCGCGGGCATAGAAGGGCTCTCGGTTGCCGCTCCCAGGGGCGCGTTCTACGCGTTCGTTAAGATAGAGAGGAAAGGCAGGTGGAAGAACGACTGGCAGTTCGTGCGGGAGCTGCTCAAAGAGGGCGTCGTAGTGGTGCCAGGCTCGGGCTTCACCTCGGACCAGAGCACCATGGCGTTCCGCATAGTGTTCCTGCCGAGCCTGGAGCAGCTGGATTCCGCGTTCGACAGGATAGCGGCGTATATGAAGAAATAGGCGCCTTCATTTCGTCTTCTTAGGCACGGGCTCCGGCTCGACCTCTTCTTCCTCGCCGGCGGACAGCCTCCTCGATGCGAGCTCCTCTTTCAGCACCTGCTTGTAGATGGCGGGCCATCTCTTCTGCGCCTCCTTGTAGTCGATGCTGCCCTCCTCCGTCTCCAGCGAGCTCAGCAGCTTGTTGGCGGCCGAGTTCGCCTGTAGCACGAAGTCCAGCTCCAGGAGCAGCTTGTCCTTGAGCTCGACCGAGGACTGGTAGACGTCCCAGTAGACCTTGCCCTTGAAGAACGCCTGCAGGATGTACTGCTCCGGGGAGATCCCGGTCTCGTCGCAGCGCTTGCTGAGCGAGGGCGGTACGAAGGCGATGTCCAGGCTCTTTTCCAGCTTGGCGATGTCCAGCTTGCTGAAGTCGAACATGGACGCCTCGGGGTTGCGCAGGAACTTCGCCTCCCACGCGCACTTGTCTATGGAGTCCCCGCGCCTGAACCTGAAGATTTCCACGAACTTCTTCTCCTCGATGTCGGACTCGTACTCGAAGCCGAGCACCCTGTATATCCTGCCCTTCCTGCCGAACTTGACCTTCTTGAGGAAGGTGTAGCGGTCGGTGGCGAACATGGACGCCGCGGGTATGTTGAACACCAGCTCGAACCTGTCCTGCACGTCCCTCAGCGACTCCGCGTGCAGGTTGTAGAGCAGGAACACGCCTGGTTGGGTGTTGAGCAGGTTGATGATACCCTGCACCGCGACACGGGAGCGCACCTCGTTGATTATGAGCGCGGCGTCGCCCATCCTCAACAGGGCGTTCGCCATGGACACCAGGTCCAGCTCCTTGGTGGTGCTCTCCTCCACGTCCGAGGACTGCACCCTGGCCGCGCCTATGTGGAAGCCGCGCTTCCTGAACGCGCGCACCGGGATCTCCTCTATGTCCTGGATGGGCAGTATCCTCCTGCGCGTGCCTATGGAGCTTATCTTGGCCGCGGTGAATGAGGTCTTTCCCACGCCTTTGAGCCCCAGCACGGCCTCGGAGCAGCCGAGGCTGACCATGACATCGTCGTAGCCGGCGAAGAAGGGGGACATGGAACGGTAGTCCAGGTACTGGGCGTAGGTGAAAGGCTCCTCCTGCATGATGCGCAGCGCGCCCTGGAGCTCGCCGAAGGTGGCGGGCGGCCTTTGGAGGTGGCACCTCATGGTGAGCCTTTTGAGCACCACGTCGATGATGGGCGAGGTGTCGTCGAACTTGCGCGTGCCCTTCATTGTGAGCACTATGTTCTTGAACGCGCGCTCGAGCAGGTCGCGGTTGTACCTGTACAACGTGTGGCAGAGCCCGAATTTCCTGTGCTCTATGTAGATGGGCGAGTTCTCGCTGTCTATGTAGATGTCCGTGACGTTCTCCTTGTCCAGGGCGAGGTTCTCTATCGGGGCCCCGAGGCCGGTGACCCACGCGGCGCATTCGCGGCCCATGGCCATCGCCTGCTGCGGCGTTATCTTGATGCCTTCTATCATGGCCTGATCTATGAAGAACTGGCGGTAGTCCCTGGTCTTGAGGTTCATGAGTATCTCGTAGTCCACGTTCTCGAAGCTCTCCTTGAACTGCTCGGTCAGCTTCATCTTCAGCATCTTCTTGAGGTCTGCCGACAGGCCGTCTATGCCGTCGTTCTTCTGGACGTAGAGGTAGGCGTCCGCGCCGGGCACCTCGTACACCTGCACGTCTATGCCGAAGGGCAGGGAGTACGCCGCCTCCGGGCCCTTCATCGGTATAGCGTTGGGCGGGATGTCGAGCACCAACGACGTGACGAAGTAGAGGCTTTTCAGCCCTATGAGGTTCAGGAACGCCTGCCTGAAGTCCCCGGCCTGTTTCACCAGCTGGTAGAGCTTCGTGCCGAGCAGGCGCTTCCTTATGCCGGCCAGCCATCCCTTGAAGGTCTGGTAGCCCTTCATGTAGATCGCCTTCTCGGGCTGCGGCTCGTTGTAGTTGGCCAGTTCCTGCTCTGCCAGGAGCGGGTTCATGAACATGTATTCGTAGAATTTCTTGATTACGAGGCGCCGGTTATCGAAGCCCGGGTCCTCCTTCATGCCGTATATGTCCCCGCGCAGGAGGAGCTGCTCGATCTGCCTGATGACGCCCGCGTATTCCATGAGCACCGCGGTCTTCTCCTCGTCCAGCTCGACCACAATCTCCTCGTCGTAGCGTAGGGTCTTGATGGGGAACTCGGTCGTGGAGAGGTCCTTGAGGTGGAGGTTGAGGAACTCCGGGGAAGCGAACTCGTAGGGGCATTTGGACAGGTCTATTATCGCCTTCGTACCTTCCATGTATAAGTTGCACATGAGGGACGATTCGCACTCTAGGATTAAAAAGGATTACGAGGGGCGCGGTGCGCGGCCGTTCAGCGCTTCTGCAGCGCTTTCAGCAGCGCTACTGCGTCCTCCCTGCGCCCGTACGGGACCAGCAGGTGGTCATGGTTGTAGGCCGAGAAGGCGTTGACGCTGATTTTCCCCTTGGCGAGCGCTTCCGTGACTTTCGCCAGGAAGCCGATTGCCGGGAGGGAGTCGGGGGCGAGCGTGATGAGGGCGAAGGGGCCTGCGATTGGCTTGCCCGTCAGGGAGGCAGCCACGTCCTTCATGTCTTCATAGAACACGACGCTCAATCCTTCGCTCTCGCGGTATATGCAAAGGATATATTGGAGATAGCCGGCCAGGGCCATGGTATTGGATTCGGCCACCGAAGCCATGAAGAACTTCCCGTCCTCGAGCCGCGGGTCCATCTTCTTGAGCATCGCCTTAAGGCCCGGTGGCTTCATCCAAATCCCTATTTCCCGGGCTCCTTCCTGTTGATTATCATGCCGACTATTGATGCGTAGGCGGGCCTGCTCAGGAGGTAGCCGAGCAGCGAGCCGAGTATGGTCGAGATCGCGAACCCGATGACCTCCACGAGGCCGGAGAAGAGCAGCGGTATCATGGCGAGCGTGGCCACGATCACGTTGGTCTTGATTATGTCGAACGCGTGTGCCATCTTCTCGTCGGTCTCCTCCCCGTCCTCCTTAAGCAGCTCGTCGGTGATGACTATCTGGGCGTCCACGCCCACCCCGATCGCAGCTATTATGCCGGCCATGGCGGCCAGGTCTATGGTGAAGGAGCCGAGGATGGAGAGCAGGATTATGAGCTCGGATATGGATATCGCCACGATGGGCAATGTCGCCCTTATGTTCCTGTACCTGAAGCCTATGAGCACGGATATGGCGATGAGCGATGCGATGATGCCTATGAGGCTGAGCTGCAGGAACTTCTGGCCCAGCGAAGCGGGCAGGGTCGTCCTGGAGCCGAGGGATATCGAGACCGGGAGCGAGCCGCCCGTGAGTATGGACTCGATCTGCTTGACATTCTGCTGCACCTGGGCGTTATGGGTCGGGCCGGCAGCCACCGCGCCGCTGACCGAGAAATCGTAGTTCGGCACACCGGTTGCAAGTCCCTCTGAGAGCAGCGGGGACGAGAGCAGGCCAACGGCCGTGAGCTTCTCCACGGTGAGCACGCCGGCCCGCGTCCGGTTGTAGGTGGGCGTTATGTCGGCCTCGGAGAACTCCTTGACCGTGAAACCGCTGGCATTCAGGGCGGAGATGAGCTGCGCGGACGCGTTGGAGGATATGAGCGCCACGGTGCCGTTGTCCTTCGGCGATGGCGTGGTGTTGTTGAGCGAATCGGTGATGTAGACCGTGATGTTCCTTCCCTGGTCGAGAGAGAGCGCGTCGCTGAGCGCCCTCAGGACCTCCTTCTCGCTGGAATCGTCAGGCATGTTCTGCTTCAGCTCGGCGGTGCTCAGGAACAGCGCCGCGTCCGACGGCCTGTCCAGGTACATGTAAACAGGATAGTCGGCCTTGCCGTTGGCCACCGTGGCGAACTGCTCTGCGCCGTGGCGGTTCACCGAGAAGGACACGCCCCAGTCGGCCCTCTCCTGGGACAGCTCCTGCGCCGGGAGGGAGTTTATGGATGTGGAATAGATGTCGTCCCCGCTTATTGCAACGTGGCCGTCCACCACGCCCCAGTATACGCCCTGGTGCGAGAGGGTGTTCTCCACGAATTTGATGGTGCTGTCATCGGATGAGGGGATCTCCACGTATACCTGGCTGTCCCCTACGGCGTAGACATTGGCTTCGGTGAGTCCGAGCACGGACACGCGCGTCTTTATGGTCTGCACGAGGCTGTTCATGGTGGTCGTATCCACGGATTTCTCGAGCAGCACTGGTATGCGCGTGCCCCCTTCGAAATCGATGCCGTATTTCATCCCGTTGATTCCGATATTGGCTATGGCTAGCAGGAGCAGGAAACCCAGGCCGGCCAGCTTTATGTGGGGCTCCTTCCAGAACAGGCAGAAACCGCCGAATATGAAGAGCGCGAGTATGAGCAGGAGGCCGGCGTATGGCGCATAGACCACTATCGACGAGAGCAGCAGGACGAATATGAGCGCCATCGCGAGCAGCTTCTTGTCGTTGAGCAGGTCCATTCAGGCCACCTCCTTCTCGGCTGCGATGAGCTTCTCCACGTGCCAGAGCAGGAGCACCGCGTCTATGCCCCAGGTGGCGAACATGTCCCCCACCAGGCCCGCCAGCGCGACGGCGGATATCTCGTAGTAGGTGGGTATGTTGGTGAGTATGGCGAGCACGAACAGGGCGATGAACGCCACGATGGCCGTGAGGGACATCGTCAGCCCGGTCTTCATGGCTCCGTAGGCCTTCTCCCTCGGGTCGCCCTTCCGCTTGAGTATGCGCATGGTGAGGAGCACATCGGTGTCCAGTGAGAAACCTATGAGCATGAGCAGCGCCGCGAACGAGGGCAGCGTGAACTGTATGCCGAAAAGGCCCATGGCGCCCATGGCTATCGTCACGTCGCTGAACGCCCCGCAGAGCACCGCAGCCGCAGGGAACGGATCCCTGAAGAAGACGAACACGAAGACGATTGAAAGCAGCGCGGAGGCGACGACGACGGAGAGCGCCTGGCCGATGAACTCGGTGCTCAGCGTCGGGCTCACGGTCTGGACCGACATGGAGTCGTACTGCAGGTACTTGTCTATGGGTCCGGATATGGACGCCTCGTAGTCGTCGTATACCTTGTTGTAGGCGCTCGTGAACGCCTTCTGCTCCTCTATCGTGCCCGTTATGTTGAAGTCTGAGCGGGACATCCCGGCCAGCGCGAACAGCTGGTCGCTGATGTTCTTCAGCTTGGCGTCGTCGGCAAGGTACTGGGTCGTGTTGGAGCTGTTCTGGAGGCTCTGTACCTCGAGGAAAGAGACCTCCGGGACCAATGAATTGAAATCGGACTTGAGCTTGTCGGCTTCCACCAGCTTGGGGCTCTGGGGCACCTCGATCTCGGCCTGGTAGCCGGAGGTGGTCTGCAGGACGTCGACGCTGGCCTCGAGGCCCTCTGAGCCCAGCTCGTTCTTGAGCTGCGCAGCATCGACCGCCCCTTTCAGGTTCAGCGTGACCATGGTGCCGCCCTGGAAGTCGACGCCCATCTGTATGTGGGGTATGAAATAGAACGATACGAGTATCATAAGGAGCGGCGGGATGCACAGGAGCCTGTAGTCTCCCTTGAAGATGTTAGGAAAATCCATGTTTTATCGCTCTCCCGTATCTGCCAACATTTGCATAGTAATATTAATAATAATGGACTTGGGGGGACTCGCACCCCCGGCCTCTCCGAATTCCGGCCTCCTGGCCCGCGTTTCGAGCCACGGATACCTGCGAACGGAGCGCTCTGCTGCTGAGCTACAAGCCCGACTGGAAGTCATAAGAGTAGCGGATTATTTCAAGGATGATTTTTTAACCAATACTATTTAATATTGTACCCCACAACTATATACATAGGGAAACTTAATATGCGGGGCTGGAAGACACATAAATCCAGTAATGCAAACATTTAAATATACTTCCCACTAGAATATAGTTATATCAACAAAATAATCGATAGAGGGTGAAATAACCATGGGAGAAGAAAAAACGGCAGCGGGAAAACCAGATGCGAGGACGCACTTCAAGACGAGGATGGCAGAACTGAAGACCGCGTTAAAAGAAGTGAGTGGGGTGCTCAGTGCTGATAAAGGCGTAACGACGGGAGCCACTGACCGGGGACTGGCCGCCATTCATAACGCGGTTGTCGCAATCGAGGGCATAATGAAAGAGGATGACGAAAGAACTACTACTCGAGATAACAGGGTTGAGGAAGTTGCCAAGACTGCCGGCCAAGCAGGTATAAAGGCTGGTAACGCCGAACGTGTTTCGGGAGAGGCAACAACTGCAGTGGACGGACTAGAGAAGAGGGTCAAGGCGACCGAAGGTGCAAACGCGGACATGAATGGCAGACTAGGCGAAATCGAGAAGGGATGGCCGGTCCTGTCCGACTTGATACAGCAGGTCCAAAAAGCGATACATTTCGTAGAGACCTACGGCGAAGTGCTCGGAGAGGGCGCGCTGAACATACAGGTTTCCACTGCGCTCGCAAGCGGTGATTACTCCGATGTCCTGGACTCTCACGAGCCGGGTCAGATCCGGAAAGCGATCGATAGAATAGCCGCTGACCCAGAATCCGATGTCTGGGGCACTGCAGTGGAGATGAGCACGGAGGACAGCCCGGCCGCGAATGCATTCGCAAAGTCAGTCGCAACATGGCTGGCAGGGTACGCTGATACCAAAGACGAGCACTTCGACGGTGCGTGCCGCAAAGCGGTAGAGTGCGTCGTAAATCCGAATATCCTGGCAGTGGCGCTCAAGGATCTTGCCGCTTCGGGTGGCGAAGTAGGAGATGCGGCGCAGAAAACGATGGATAGGGCGTTCAAGGCGAGTGAAGAGGAGTCTTAGAGGGTGATTTTTATGAAGCAAGACATACCAGGACGAAGGAAATTCGGAGCGGATTCGGCTAAGAAGCCGGAAGATAAAAAGCCAGTTTTTGCCAGAGGGGGCCAACCTCCTGCGGTGGAAACAGAGAGCAAACCTGCTGCGGCGGAAGCTGCGCCAATCCCGATTGGACGTGGCGCTGCGGCTGGACCTGTTGTGAAACCGCCGGCCTTGACCATCGCACGAACTCCTGCAGAGACTACGGCGAAACCGAAGAAGAATGCTCCTGCTGATTCCAATACGCCTCGCGAGAGCCAGGTTGCTACTGTCGTTCCGGGAGATACCCAGGAGGATGAGCCCTCACTCGCCACTGCATGGGATGACGAAGGCCTTCCAGCACCCGTAGGACATGACGATGGAGCGGTCATCATTGCAGATATGGCTGCGCATCCGCCGGGAGCGGCCCGACCGCCTCAGACTACCCAAGAAGTTGATGATGGGGACTTACTTAGGTCCGTTGAAGATGGACCAACACCCGGACCGGAACCGGCAGACATAGGTGGCGATCCAGTCCAAGATGGCAGAACGATACAAGATAAGAGGATTGAACCAGAGGATGATATCCTTTCTTCAGCAGACGTGGGCGTAGTGGATGATGAACTTGGAAAGCGAGGACCAGCACCTGAAGCTGGTGGAGCAGCGTCCGGACCGAAAGTAGATGGATCTGGTCCTAAGGCCAAGGGACCCTCGGATGAACATGAGAAGCCGCACAGATGGATAATCGCCATAGGGGCGTTGCTATTCACTGGCGGAGTTCTTATCGGGCACTACACGAAAAGGGAAAAGATAGTCCGTGTCCCTGCTAACTGCGACACTTGCCCGGCGAAGCAGGTGCCTGCTCCGAAAGCGGAGGTCGTAGAGCTGCCGAAGGCCGAAGCACCGGCTGTCGCGGCTGTTGAACCTGCGCCGGTCGTCGAGACTGTCACGGTTGGCAAGAAGGGGAAGCAGCATGCGGCTCCGAAAACAGATGGAGCAAAGAAGAGTACCGGCGGGTGCTCCTCCCTCAAAGACGCGGATGGGGCTGCGACCGCGGGCCAGGTGCCGACAGATATCTGGCGGGCGGCCCGGATCGGAGTGGACACTCTGCAAGGACAGCTCACAGGCACTGTGCAAGTCACATACCTGCTCTGCCCGAATCCAAATGGAGAGAAGGGCGTAACCGCGCACCTTATTGGCGTTAAAGGAGCCGGCCCACTTACCACACAGGTCGAAGCCAACGTGAGGTCCCAGTTCGATGGTTTGAAGGGAAACGACTCCGGGATTTCCACGGTGAAAGTAGTCAGGGAAGACGTTCCGCATGAATGAAGGGAACCGAGCGGTGCGAAGATGCCAGAAAAATCCCCGGGCCCGATGACGCAATTCAGGGAAGCGTTAAGGGCTGGCGCCAAAGGACCCGCCGCAAGGGCGGTTGCAGCCAGACCGGGACAGGCACCGCCTTTCGCGCGCAAGAAACCAGCAGAGGAGCAGGCTGGAGCGAACCCGGACGCCGGGCAGATTGCTGGCGGGCCGGTGAAGCAGCCGGCTGGAGCGAAGGAGCCTTCACCAGACGAGAGAATCGCAGCGCTCGAGAGGGAGCTTGACACGTACCGGGAAGTTCTCGACGCTCTGGCCGGAGAGGTCGAGCGCATGCAGACCGTGCATCGCGCCGGGCACAGGTTCGAACGGATGGCTACCAGGATAACCGATCAGATAACTGCGGAATTCGATCTTGATGCCAGGGTCACCGGGGTCGACGCGGGTGCCATGAAGCGCATGCACAGGAGAAACGTCGGCATATTCGACTTCGTTAGGTCGTTGCTTACGAAATTAGGAGACGAGCTGGCTAGAGAACAGGCTAGAACGGATTCCAGGATAGAGGCGATGCAAAAGGCAATCGGCTCCATCCAACATGACGTGCAGCGTATGCAGACGGCTCTGGCCGTGAAATCCGTAGCCGGGCAACCTGAACAAACCCAGAAATCCTGGTGGCCCTGGCCCAGGAAACCCAAGTGATAAGAATGGCAGAAACCAGACCACCGGCTGATATCGAGAAGCTGCGGGCGCAGCTGAGACATGCACGCGGGATCGCGCGTGGCCCAGCGTCAGCGGTGAGTAGTTTCCACGCCACCGATGACAGAGTAAAGGATCCGGCCGTTTCCAAAAAATCGGACGCCGCGGTTCCACAAAAACCGGCTCCCCCGGGTTCTTCCATTTCCCCGTATGGGCCAACCCAATACGTCGAGCCTGCGAAAGGCCCGCGCCCTCCGCAAGCAGCGGCCAAGAGCGCCGCGACAGCGGTACCGGCCGGCGCAAATGAGAACCCTGTCGACCTCGACCCAGTAACGGACATAGGATTCAAATTTTTCGGCATGAGGGTGAGCGACCTGCGGGGAGTGATAGGCAGGAACAAAGCCGAGATAAGGAAAAGATTCCCCGCGGTGCCGAAGGTGAAGGTAACGCTCATGCTCAAAGAGGGCGTGTATTCAGTCGTGAAGTACGACCCGCCCGAGCTCAAGCCCGTACTCCATGACAAATTCGATGCGGTGCTCAAGGAGATGGCCAGGGATACAAGAGAACACAAGCGGACCTACCGCTGCACTTTCGATTATACGCTCCAGGACGCGTTCTCCATGACCCCGGTTCAGCAGCCACGCGCCAACCCACGCGCAACTGTCGAGCTTCTTGGGCCGGACGGGGCGGCGTTCGCTGCCGCTGGTGCGCCGCCCGAGCTTATGGACACGTGCAATTACCATCTCCTGCCCGGCCCAGCAGGATATCTGTTCATGCTGCCCGACAAGGACCCGACGAAGAATAGGAAGGTGTACTACGAAGTGAAACTGGCGAAGAAGGACGATTTCCAGCATCTGTTCGCGGTGTCCAAAGTCATTGACGGCAAGAGGACCCAGATGCAGAGCATAGCTCTCGACATGACCAGCGAGAATGAGCGCTTCGGATTCCCTGACGAGGGCATAGAGATAAGCTTCTCAGAGTTCAAAGGCGGCGAGAAGGCCATGATGGTGGACCGCCTCAACATCGCCCGGGAGGCAGAACCTGCAGCCACGCATTCCAAGGACGAGAGGGCATTTGTTGGCCTGTTCGGGCTGACCGGTGTGGCAGGGTTGATCGCGCTTCCAGAGATCGTCGGCTTCCTTAATAAGCTCGCCAGCTTGACGGACCTGAATTATACCGGTTCGGTTCCGGAATCCTTGACAATAGGCTCCCATACTATTCCAATAAGGCAGGTGCTTGCAGTATCCGCAATGACGTGGCTAGGCGTAGTCGCAGGGGTCAGCAAGCTCTGTTCCAGGAAGAAAAAAGGTGATACCAAATGACCGGCCCAATGATCAGAATGAAACCCCAGAACAATGGCAGAGACGACAGGAAGTGGTACCAGAGGCCGTACATGGGAGTCGCAGCTGGGACCGTCGCGATCGCCGCGCTTGCCTTGACATTAGATCACTGCAGCACTAAACCCAAGCCTCCGGAGCCACCCACGTGCCCGGAGTCCAAGCCTGCGGTGTGCGAGGATTGCTGCCCGCCAGGCCACAGGAAAGTAGTCTCGAAGGAGCAATTCGGAATCAATATAAAATGCATCGACCCCCTCACCGAGCCCAGATGCCCGGACGGGAAATGCAATGGCAAGGAGACGCCGGAGACCTGCCCCCAGGACTGCAAGCCGCAGCGCGAGAAGTCTAAGGCTGCGGTTCGCGCACAGCCGGAACCGGTAGAGATACCGGAACCCGAGGCGCCTAAAGAACCCGATTGCACCGAAGAGGGCGCCAAGCGCATAACCGCGGGCGAAGCGCCAGAAGCGTTCAGGAGGACGGTGAGGAAGGTCGTGGAGAACCACAGCGCCGCGCTTGTGGGCGATACCGCAGAGGTCACAGTCCTGGTCTGCCCGAAGAATGGTGGGGGGAAGGGCGTATACGCCCAGTTCGTCAAGGTGAACGTACGCGATGCCAATGGCGATGCGGCTGGAGCCGGCGAGATCGAGAAGCTCACGGGCGACCTGACGGCGAAGCTCGATGGCAAGGAGGACCCCAACCGCGGGATCCCCCAGGTGGAGATCTTCACGCAAGCCATTCAGGTAAAACAGCAGAGCGAGTGAGCGGCCGGGCGCCTCGCAGGCCATCATTTAAACATCTTTTTTTCCTTATTATCAGCATGGCCAAGCCCCTAAGCTCTATAGTTAAATACTCTTTCTAGCACCATATGCAGGAGATTCATATGCTTAAAAAAAAGCTTCACGGCCCGAAACACGAAACGGCGCACACGCTGCACGCACAGACAAGAAAACCGCTGGTAGACACTAAAACTGGTTGCGTGCCAAAGCACATCCTTTTCGACGTCGACGATACGCTGTTCCCCACGAGCGAGTTCGCCGAGCTCGCGCGCCGTAACGCCATCAGGGCTATGATAGAATTGGGCATGCAAAGGAGCGAAAGGGAGCTCCATACCATGCTGATGGCCATAATCGCGGAGAAGGGCTCCAATTACCCGAACCATTTCGGTCTGCTCTGCTCCAGGCTGAAAGAGAAGAGGCCCGCCAGGTACGTCGCAGCCGCGGTGGGCGCGTACCACGACACCAAGACGTCCATCCAGCCCTATCCGGCGGTGCCCCGGACACTGCTGGCGCTCAGTGAGGAAGGCCACAAGATATACGTGGCTACCAACGGGGGGGCGACCAAGCAGTGGGACAAGCTCATACGGCTCAAGATAGCGCTGTTCTTCGAGGACGTATTTGTATCCGAGGAGCTGGGCGAGGAGAAGAGCCC
This sequence comes from uncultured Microcaldota archaeon, assembly GCA_963714085.1. Classification (GTDB taxonomy): domain Archaea; phylum Micrarchaeota; class Micrarchaeia; order Anstonellales; family Bilamarchaeaceae; genus CAILMQ01. Next base: position 600,619 of record OY970229.1, read on the forward strand.
ATCCTTCTTCAGGAGAGTGGTCAGGAGGCTCGGGGTCGAGCCGAGGGACTGCGTCATGGTTGGCGACAGGGAGGATGCCGACATATCCCCTGCCAAGGCGATAGGCATGCACACCATAAGGATGCGGACCGGCAAGCGCGCGGCAATCCCAACTTCTGCGGAGTTCCAGACAAAGGACTTCGGTGACATCCCGAAGATCGTGAACCGGCTGTGAGCGTCACATACCATTTAAAAGATTAAGAGCCAAAGCCCATCAAGGTGTTCCCGTGTCCAGAAACGTGACAATCGCGCTGCTCGGTTCTTTGGCTCTGTTCATCATGCTCTCAGGCTGCCTCGGAGGCGGCGTGAGCTGCTCGGGCAACGCGCAGTGCGCGCAATGGCAATACTGCAACCAGACCGCCAAGGTATGCGAGACAGGGACGGGCTATTGCGCGTCGGACCTGGATTGCAACGCCACGCTCATGCAGTGCGACCTCAACATCACGCACACCTGCGTCTTCAAGGAGGGGAAATGCCTCACGAACATGAACTGCCAGAAGTGGCAGGTCTGCGCATCAGACCAGAACTGCGAGCCCGCGCCAGGGTACTGCAGTGACAACACCCAGTGCGACCAGACCATGCAGTACTGCAATCCTGCGAACCACCTCTGCTCCCCGAAACCTGGCTTCTGCAACAAGGACACCGACTGCAACGCGTGGGAGAAGTGCGATGTCACGAGCAAGAAGTGCGAGCTTATCCCCGGACACTGCAATGTCGACACCGACTGCCAGAGCTGGCAGGCCTGCAACGCGAAGACCTACGTGTGCCAGGCGAAGCAGGGCTTCTGCGGCAACGATGCGGACTGCCCGATCTGGGCCAGGTGCGACATGACCTCCCAGAAATGCACGGCTAGGCAGGGATACTGCAATGCGGACAACAATTGCAACTGGTGGGAATACTGCGACCCGAGCAGCCACGTGTGCCACGCCAGCAGGGATTACTGCAGCACGGACAACGATTGCTCGACCTGGGAGGAATGCCAGGGCTCGACCCACCAGTGCATCGCAAGGCTGGGCTACTGCGACGCGGACACCGACTGCGCGTCTGGCCAGGTCTGCAACGAGGCCACCCATTACTGCCAGTAGCCGCTTTTTATCTTTTGCGTTCCTATTCCCCACATGGCACGCCGCGACGGCATCAGGTTCGGGCCTGCGGGCATCCCCATAGGCTGCAGCGGGGGATCCACGCCGGAGGGCATACGCTGCTGCAAGGAGCTCGGGCTCGGAGCCATGGAGGTCGAATTCGTGCGCGGGGTCCGCATGGGCGCCAAAGCCGCTGAGGAGGCGGGAGCGGCTGCCAGGGAGCTGGATGTCAGGATATCGTCCCATGCGCCTTATTACATCAATTTCTGCTCCGCTGAGAAGCCGAAGATCGCCAACAGCAGGAGGCACCTTTTCGAGTCCGCCAAAGCCACCCAGCTCGCGGGCGGCAGGATCACGGTGTTCCATCCGGGCTTCTACCAGAAGCTGGCTCCTGCGGAGGCCTACGCGGTGGCGAAGAAGGAGCTCGCCTCTCTATCCGAGGAGCTCTCCGAGCAGGGGATACGGACCGTGCTCGGGGCTGAGACCGTGGGCAGGAAATCGGCGTTCGGCTCGCTCAGCGAGAACATACGCCTCGCCCAGGATGTGGAGCAGGTGGAGCCTGTGCTGGATTTCGCGCACCTGCTCGCAAGGGGCGACTTCCCCTGCAGCAGCGCGGACGACTACCGCAGGCTGCTCGCGATGGTCGAGAAGGAGCTGCCCGGCTGGCAGAAGCACATCCACTGCCATTTCTCCGAGATAAACTACGGCGACAAGGGGGAGCTGAACCACCTGCCCCTGGGCACCGGGGACGCGCCGCCTTTCAAGCCGCTGATGCAGGTGCTCGCGGAGAACGGCTATTCCGGCACGGTGATATGCGAATCGCCGAAGCTGGAGATGGACGCCCTTCTCATGCAGAAGGAATACGCGAGGCGCGCGGGGAGGGGCGGCTAGATGCTCGTAGACGAGCTGGAGGAGAGGGCCTTTGGGCTGAAGCAGAAGAAAGACGACCTGAGGAACCTCTACAGGCAGTACCGGCAGTTCTATTCGAAGGATATCAGGGACGAGATGGCGGTGAGGAAGGCCGAGATCGCGAAGATGCGCGCAGAGGCCGCGGAGCTGGTCTGGGAGAGCCTCCAGGAGCTGCTCCTGATAAAGCGGTACTTCCCGGAGCTCTATGCCATGCTGCTCGACGACCCGGGCATAGGCGACGTGATAAGGCCCAGGAACTGGCTCGTGGACCGGAAAGAGGAGAGCCGGGAGCCTGCCGAGAAGCGGCTCAAGGACATAAAACGGCGCAGGCACGAGCTCAGGGAGGCCAGGAAGTTCGTGGACAAATGGCCGGGCAAAGAGCTGGACGAGAGGTCGCTGGTCGCCACCTGGCCCGCGCTCAAGGGGACGATAAAGGGGGACATGCACAAGTCGGACGCAGTCTCGGCCATAGACAAGAGGCAGAAGGAGCTTGTGCGGGAGGGCTGGACTGTGCTGCTCAACGCCTCCATGATAGCCGGGCCGCTGAGGAGGTTCCTTGCCAGGACCCAGAAGCTGAAGTCCGAGGAGCTCGCGAAACAGGTGGAGATGACCGGTGCGAAGGGCAAGGGCTCGGTCAAGGAGTACGAGGCCAAGAAGGCGTATGAGAAGGCGAAGGCGGACAGGGAGCGCATGGAGCGCATCTGCAGGCACCTGCTGCTCGCCAGCCCGCTGTTCCTGGAAGCCATGAAGAAGGAGCTGAAAGCCGGCAAGAAGGACAAGGGCGAGCTAGAGCGGATAGTGGCGTCCACCTCGGTGAGGAAGATAAACGAGCAGGAATGGCTCAAAGAGATGCGCAAAAGGCTCGGTTAGTTCGTCTTTATCCTGTCTATGCGCCTGGCCAGGTCCTCCTTGAGCGCCTTGCTCACGAGAGGGTCCTTCCTGAAGAACATGACGTAGAAGTTCCTGAGCATGGACTTGGTGCGCTCCTTGTCCAGCGCGAACGCCCGCTTCAGGTAGACCGCGCTCCTCGGGTCGTCCATGAACATGTAGCACACCGCGGCGTAGAAATTGGAGAGTAGGTCGCTGCCGTCCAGCCTCAGCGCCTCGCTGAAATCGGCCAGGGCGTGCTCCAGCTCGAAGCGCTCAAGCCGCGCTATGCCTTTCATCCGGTAATATAGCGGGGCGCGCTTGATCGAGAGGGCGTGCTCGAACGCCTCGAGCGCGTCGTCGTAGTTCCTTAGCTTGAGGGAGACCAGCCCGCGGAGGTACCATAATTCGTCGGTCTCGCGCTCCTGCAGGAGCCGAGCGAGGGCCCTGCCGGCCTCCCGGTATTTCTCGGCTGCGATGAGCGCCTTGGCTCCGCTTACGTCTGCCATGGTTTGATATCGGATGATTCCTTTATAAATGGTTTTGGACAAAAGTAAATGGGGTAAAAAATGGAAATTAGCAGGGAAAAACCGGCCGTCGGTAAGGCGGTTGCCGAGAACGAGCAGCTCCGGGCAGTCCCAAGGAAAGCGCTTCCAGGAGCCAAGCCGGTGCTACGCGAGGTCGGCCATGCTCCGGAGCAGATCCACGAGAGGCTGGCGAAGAATTACCAGTGTGCCTCGGAGAGCACCTCCAAGACCTGCCTCGCGGCGGACCGCAGCATGGAAATCGCCGCGAATATGGATTACTACAAGGTCAAGATGGGCAGGCCGCTCCATGAGAGGTTCGCTGGCTTTTTGGCATCGGTCTGATCATTCCAGCTCTATCGTTCCCGGCGGTTTGTTCGTGATGTCGTAGGTCACGCGCCCGACATCGCGTATCTCATTCGTGATTCTTGTCGATATCTTCTGCAGCACTTCGAAAGGGACGTGCGAGAAGTTTGCGGTCATGCCGTCGAGAGAACGCACCGCGCGGACAACGACCGTGTACTGGTACGCCCTCTCGTCGCCCCGCACGCCCACGGTCTTGGACGGGAGCAGGGCGGCGAAGTACTGCCACGGGATCTCCATCTTCTTCTCCGCTGCGGCTTTCTCCAGCTCGTCTTCCACTATGGCACAGGAGTCCTGCACTATGCGCACCTTGTCTTTGGTCACCTCGCCCACTATGCGCACCGCGAGCGCGGGGCCTGGGAACGGCTGGCGCTCGCATATCGCAGCTGGCAGGCCCAGCGCCCTGCCCACCATACGCACTTCGTGCTTGTAGAGCTCGCGCAGCGGCTCGCACAGCTTGAGGTCCATCTTCTCCGGCAGCCCGCCGACGTTATGGTGGGACTTTATAGTGTCCCTCCCAAGGCCGCCGGACTCTATCCAGTCCGGCGCGATGGTGCCTTGTATCAGGAACTTGGCGCCGGATTTCTCCGCCTCCCTTTCGAATATGCGGATGAACAGCTCGCCTATGGCCTTCCTTTTCCTCTCCGGCTCGGTCACGCCCGCGAGCGCGCCCAGGAACTCCTTCTCAGCGTCCACAACCATGAGGCTTATGCCGGCGGACTCCGCGGCGGCCTTCACCCGCCCGGTCTCGCCTTTCCTCATGAGGCCGTTGTCCACGTACACCGTGACCAGCTGGCCCGGGATCGCCCTGGACGCTATCGTGGCGGCCACGAACGAGTCCACCCCTCCGGACACCGCGGTGATTGCAGTAGACCTCCCCACGGTGGCCTTTACGTATTCCTCTGCGCGTTTTATGAATTTGTCTGGGTCGAAAGGCAAATCGCTCACCCTGTGGAGTTAGTAGCGTTGAGAATGGCCGTGGAGTTGGTTGACAGACCCGGGATGTTGCCCAGGTTCGGCAGTCCCGTGGCGTTCATGCTGAGCAGGGTAGTGTTCATGCCGGACATGCCGAATGTGGCCGTGAAGTTGGGCCCCAGGCCGTATTTCGTTACTGCCACCTGCAGCAGGATGTAGGCGACCAGCGTGGCCAGGAAGACCAATAGCGCTATCACCAGGGAAGGGATGAACTTGGTCTTGTGCACGTCCATGAGTATCTTGGCCTGGACGAAGATCCCAAGGTACACAACCATCACCAGGTAGACGAGCCCGAAGAACAGGAGCACGCAGGGCAGGAATATGCCAACCACGAGCGCCACGGGTATCATCAGCGAGGATATGCCCAGCGCGAGCGCGATGTAGGAGGACATGAAGTACTGCTGCGCGTATGTCCCCTTGCCGCGGACCGCCTTCATCAGGAGGAACATGACCCCCTGCTGGATGAAAGAGCCCAGGAACAGGAAGGGGAGCGTTATGAGGCCGAAATACACCAGCGAGCTGACGAGGAAGCCGGTGGTTATGGTCGGCTTCGTGGTGATCACGAGCGACGCCGCCGAGGTCGCGTCGTAGACGAGCATGAGGTATACCACGGAAAGCGCTGCGAGGGCGAACGACGAGACCAGGAAGATGAGGATTCCCACGAGGAAATTCCGCACTCCGGTCGGCAGCTTCGCCCTGGGGAGCTCGTCCCTGAGCGTGGCGTCGACGCTCATGAAGTCGAAAAGAGATGCCAGTGCCCTGAAAACGCGCTTGACCCCCATCATATCACAGTGATAGCTAGGAGCAACGCTCTTAAATAAATTTGTGTCGCTCATTTCCCCATGCGCATCGTTGCAGACCTCCATGTCCACTCGAAATACGCGAGAGCCACCAGCCCTAACAACGACCTGGACGGGCTCGCGCGCGGGGCGAAGCTCAAGGGAATAGACGTCATCGCCACCGGGGATTTCACCCACCCTGCCTATTTCAACGAGATAAAAATGATGCTCGCGGGGAAAGATGAGGGCACGGGCCTGTACCCCCATGGTGGAGTGCGCTTCATCCTCTCCACCGAGATAAGCCTCATCTATTCCTCCAAGCTCGGGTCCAAGCGCATGCACCACCTGGTGCTCGCGCCGTCGCTCGATGTCGCTGCGCAGATAAACGACGAGCTCGGCAAGCGGGGCAACCTCTCTAGCGACGGCAGGCCCATACTCGGGCTCTCGTCCCCGGAGTTCGCGGACGTGCTGTTCGGCATCTCCCCTGACGTGATGATAATCCCTGCCCATGCCTGGACGCCGTGGTTCTCCGTGTTCGGCTCCATGTCGGGAGTGGACACCATGGAGGAGGCGTTCGAGAGCAACGCCAAAAGGATATTCGCGTTCGAAAGCGGTTTAAGCAGCGATCCTGCGATGAACTGGATGCTCAGCCGCCTTGACAAATACTCGATCGTCTCCAATTCCGACGCGCATTCGCTGGACAAGCTGGGGCGGGAGGCGAACGTCTTCGAGCTCAAGGAACCGTCTTACGCGGCGATACGCGACGCGATAAAGACGAGGAATGGTTTCGTGAAGACCTACGAGTTCTACCCGGAGGAGGGAAAGTACCACTACGACGGCCACAGGGACTGCAATGTCCGCTGGAGCCCGTCCGAGACCAAGAGCCATAACGGCATCTGCACGGTGTGCAGGAAACCGGTGACGGTCGGCGTCCTCAACCGCGTCGAAGCGCTCGCGGACAGGAAGCCGGGTTTCAGGCCCGAGGGCGCGGTCCCGTTCCAGTACATCGTGCCGCTGCGCACCGTGATCTCGAAGGTGCTCGGCAAGGGGGAGGCGACTAACGCGGTCGCCCTGGAGCATGATCGGATGGTGCGCTATTTCGGAAGCGAGTTCGCGGTCTTCGAGAGCGACGAGAACCGCATACGCCTGGCCGCGACCCCGGAGATCGCGGACGCGGTGATGAAGGTGAAGAACGGGGACGTCCGCTGGCTGCCCGGCTATGACGGCGTATTCGGCGAGCTGGTGCTGGACGACAAGGATATCACCAAGGGCGTTTCGGACAAGAAGCAGACTAGCCTGGGCGACTTCTGACCTTACAGGTTCTCTATGGTCTCGTAGCTTATGACGGTGCGCGCATCGCCGACGGTTTTCTGCCTCCTCAAGTCGCCTGCGAGCATGCCGTTGAGCTCCTCCATGGACGCGACCCGCGCCTTGAAGATGATGTCGAAATCGCCGGCCACCATAGACGCCTCGCATATGTTCGGCATGGCGGCCACCTGCTCGAGCAGCTTCCTCTGGTCTATTCCCGGCACTGTTTTCAAAAGCACGTAGGCCACCAGGGGCCTGCCGAGCTTGGCGTAGTCCACGGAGATGGTATAACTTCTTATCACGCCAAGCCCGCGCAGTTTCCCCAGGCGGTTGTGCACGGTGGTCATGGGTATGCCGGTCTTCCCTGCCAGTTTCTGCTCGGACAACTTGGAGTCCTTTCGGAGCTCCCCCAGCAGCATGAGGTCTTTCTTGTCGAGTGTTTGATTGGTTTTATTGACCATTAACGGAGCATTTAATCACAAAGATTTAAAAATATGGTAGAAATATTCCAAGAGATTGCTTATGCTAAATGCTAGTAGGGACGTTGCATAAATCTTAGTTCGCCACTGCGAATTAGCCTGGCCGAAGCCTCTTGAACAGCCTGTAAGTTCTCCCGTAATTTCTGAAAACGACCTGCCTGACGACCCTGTATCCGTTCTTTTTGTAGAACCCGACCGAGTTGACCGCGCAGTGCGCCCTTATCGCCTTGAATCCTTTCTTCTTCGCGATTCGTTCTATAGCCGCGAGCAGTCTGGTTCCGATGCCCCTGCCCTGGCGGGCCGGCTCTACGAAGAAGGCGCTGATCCAGCCATCCTTTGTCAGATTCACGGTCCCGACTATCGTTTTACCATCCTCTACGATCAGCATGTCCCGTTCCAAAGCCCTTTTGACGACTTCCCTCGGCCGGTTTTCCGCGATGATGAAGTCGATGACTCTTTTGGGATAATGCTTAGCGTTTGCTTCTCTCAGCGTCCTGATGACGCATCTGCTCGTAGCACTGGCATCCCCTACCCTGAAACGGCGGATACGCATGCTGGATTACGCTTTTCCAATCTTTTAAAATCTGCGTATCAGTCTGATGGATTCGTATCAAACCGCGCCTTCACCGGAACATCCTGTTCAGGATCGGGATTATGTAGAACGAAGCGACGAATCCCGCGAGTCCCCCTGTGAGCAAGCGAATGAGGTTCGTGCTCTCATACGGGAAGCCGAGCAGGTTTATGCCGATATCCGAAAGAAGCTGGATCGTGCCGTCGATGCCTATGGGGATCAGTGCCGCTATGAGGATGGACGGCGGGAGTATCTTCTTATCTTCCAGCTTGAAAAACAGCGGGTAGGCGAACGCGCCCAGGAGCATGGCGAGATAGATGCCTATGTCCCTGGCGCACACCGGGAACTTGAAGCCCGTCACCCCGTTGCGGACCTCGGAGAGGATCACCCCGTCATTGGACACGAAGGTCCCGTTCTGCGGCGTGCAGTCTCGTATGGAGAGTCCTTTGCCCTCGAAGAGGCAGAGCGAGCGCGATATCTTCTGGTGGCATGTGAACGCGAATCCGCCGTAGAGGGATTTGGCGAGAGGCAGGTCGGATAAGGCCAGGAACGGCGTGATCGCTATCAAGATCAGGAAGACCAATAACAGCCCTACGTATATCCCGTATATTATCTTCGGCCTCTCCATGGTATAACCTCAGTCTGCGAAGCCTTTAAATAAGATTCGGAAAATAAGGGGTTATTAGTCATAACGACCAGGTGATGTAATGACGACAAAACTTTCCAGGATGTATGGAATGGACATCTTTTCGGACTCGGGCAAATTCCTCGGCAACGCGCAGGACTTCATAGTCGATGTCGAGAGCGGAGAGGTCTCCAGGATACTCATCGAGCAGCTCCCGTCTTCGAAGGATGAGGCTAAGAAGGCGCTGAGGGACAAATCGATCCTTTATGCGAACGTCAAGTCCGTCGAGGACGTGATCGTGGTCACGAAGGGCATGAGCGTATCTTCGAAGGCCGCCGAGACACCCTCCTTGGAATAAGCTCCAGCAAAAGGTCTGAGGATGGCAGGCACCCTGATAAAGATAATCGTGGGCATAGGCTCACTGGCTATCGGCATCGGAGTGACTTATTTTTATTCAATGAACTGCTTGAAACCGGTCTGCCCGCTGCCCACTGACGAGGGCACTCTTATCCTGATAGGAGTGATCATGACCGTGTTCGCGTACATAGCGCTCTATTTCATGACCAAAGGCGCCAGCAGCGGCTAGAACCACCGGCTTTTACAAGGAAAGCATTCCGGACAGCTTCTTTTTCAGTTTCGCATCCGGCAGCACGAGCACCATGCCTTTCTGCGGCTGGCCGTAGACTATGGCGTCGTCCTTGCCCGCGGCCAGGACGAATGCGAGCGCGGTGAGGTCCTCCTCTCCGATGATGAGCACCCCACCCCCTTTCCCGAGAAGCATGGGGGCGTCCGCGATTATGCTCTCTGAAAGCGTGCCGGGCGGATTCTCGTATGTCTCCGGATGCGGGTACTCCGAGCGCAGGAGAGCAGAATCATCCGGTCCGATATCATGCCTCATGGACCTGAAATCGAAAACCGCGAGGTGCGGCTTCGTCCCGGCACGCAGCAGCGCGAGCGTGCATGCGTCACCGACGGACACCAGCCGGCGGCCCGCGGCTATCTGCAGTAGCTCCTTCGCGCTGCCGCATAGCCTGCCCAGGGGCGTCCTGAGCTCATCCCTCATGCTGTCCGATATAATCATACAAGGTGCTTAGCCTGATGCAAATTAAAACAGTTGGTCTTGCTTAATCGATCATGAAACCTGGCTTGGGCACCGATGCGAAGATACTGGGCCTGGCGGGATTCCTGGCGAATGCGTCCACGGAGATGCTGGTCCCGCTGCTGCCCCTGTTCCTAACGAAAGTGCTGCTCGCGCCAGTGCTCGTCGTCGGCCTGATGGAGAGCCTTGAGGGGTTCGTGACCGGCATCCAGGGTTTCCTCTCCGGGCTGCGTCCGGACGGCGGAAAGAAGCGCATGGTGGCCGGCTACTCGCTCTCGGCGATTGTGAAAAGCCTGCTTGCCTCGGCTTCTGCCTGGCCGCAGGTGGCCCTCATAAGGGTGCTCGCCGGGTTCGGGGACAGTATCGCCGAGCCGGCGCAGGAGGCCGCTCTCTCAGGAGGCGCGGAAAGCGGGTTCCGCAGGATGCTCTGCAACATGGGCGCAATCGCTGGGCCGCTCATCGCTGCGCTGGTACTCGTGCTCATGTCCGCCAGGGTGCAGGCTTACGGGACTGTTTTCCTGCTCGCCGCGGTCCTGGCGGTCCTCGCGGTGCCTGCGCTATTCTTGCTTAGTGAGAAGTCCGCGCAGCAGCCGAGCATGCCATTGAAAAGCCTCGCGCCATCCCACGCCCTGCGTCCGTTCCTCGCGTTCACCGCGGTCCTCGCTCTGGGCCAGTTCAGCGTGATGTTCTTCATACTCCGCGCATGGGATTTCCTGCCTTTCGTCCTGATACCGGTGGCATACCTCGCATACAACGTCTTCTACGCGATATTCTCCATGCCGGCGGGCGTATTGGCGGACCGGCTGGGGCCCAGGGCCGCGATGCTGCTCGGCATGCTATCTCTCCTGCTCGCGCTCGCGGGCGCCGCGTTCTTCCCCTCGCTCGTGGTGCTGTTCCTCGCGTTCGCGTTCCTGGGCATGTCCATGGCGGTTGTGAGAACCGTTCCGCGGATGTTCCTCTCCAAAGCCGTCCGCAAGGAGGATTGCGCTTCCGCCATGGGCTATTACAGGGGGCTGACCGGCGTTGTCGCTCTTCCGGCGAACCTCCTGGCCGGCCTGCTGTGGGCCGTCCCGTTGTTCGGCGCCCCTGCCCCTTTCGCCATTTCCATCGCCACCACGCTCGTGGCGGTGGCGTTGTTGCTGCTTGTGGTCAAAGATTAAAAACCCTTCCCAGCCATATAGCGCCAGGGGGGAGTTCCATGAACAAGAACAAGATACTCAGCTGCCTTTTCGTGATATTGGGCCTTATAGTGATCATCGGGAGCATATTCGTGCTGGTGAGCTACGCCACCGACATACTGAACGCGGTGGTGAACTTCGTGACCAGCAACGACCTTCCGAAGCTCGCGCAGTGCGGAGCCGTAATCCCGTCGGAGTTCTCGAACATAAAAGCCGATTTCACCAGCCTCTTGTTGCCGATGCTCTACTACGGGGTGCCGGTGCTGCTGCTCGTGGTCTCGGTCCTGATGTTCCTCTCAGGCTATTTCTACAACAAGGGCAGGCAGGAGGACGAGGCGCGGAAGAAAGACGAAATCGAGCGCGAGATGATAAGGAAGGCCGCGGAGCGGGTGGCGAGGCAGAAGGCCAAGCAGGCCGAGGACGCCGCTGCCAAGGCCATGGAGGAGGAGCTGGAGAAGCCCCAGGCGCTCGAGCAGGCACAGGAGGCCGCGCCTCCGGCAGAAACAGAGATGATAGTGAGGAAGAGGAAGAAATGATCAGAGAATCCGGCTTCCGGTCTCGCTTCCCACGATTATCTTGTCGAATTTCGTGAATATCCCGTTCTCGACTATGCCGGGCATGGATTTGAGCCATGCCTCGGTCTTCTTAGGGTCTTCCACCTTCATGTCCATGTCCACGATGTAGCAGCCGTTGTCGGATATCACCGGCCCGAGCTTCCTCTGGGCGATGCGTATTTTGGGTTTGTACCCCTTGAGCTCCCGCAGGACGAACGGGGCCGCGAAAGGCAGCACCTCGAGCGCCACGTTGCCCTCGAGCCGCTTGCAGACCTTGCTCTCGTCCACGATCACTATGAACTTCTTTGCGCTGTAGTCGATTATCTTCTCCCTGGTGAGCGCCCCGCCGCCGCCCTTGAGCAGCGCGTCCTTGGTCACGGTGTCCGCCCCGTCCACGGCCAGGTCTATGTCAGAGATCGTGTCCGGCTCGACCACCCAGAGCTTGTTCTCGATGGCGAGCATCCTGGTGTCCAGGGAGGTCGTGACGCAGCATAAGTTGAGTTTCTCGTCCTTGATCTTGGCCACCAGCAGCTTGAGGAATTCGCGGGCCGTCGAGCCGCTGCCCAGGCCTATGCACATGCCGTCCTTCACGTATCCTAGCGCGGCTTCCGCGGCGTTGGTCTTGGGGTCGGACATGGGGGATGTCACTTTTTCGGCTGCGCTATCGACAACGTTCCCTTTTCCTGCAATACGGTTTCGATCTCTTTCCCTTTCAGGTCGGTGAGGGTGACAATCATCGATTTTTCCGAAACCCCGATTGTGAGTATCCGCGGCTGGCCCTTGAGGGTTATTTCCATCGAATATAGCGTCTCCATAAGCCTCACCCGCTTTCGACGTTGATCCTAACTGATTGTATGTTCTTTGGATTGGATGCCGCGAGCAGTGCCAGCTGGATTGGGTCGTTCGCGGGGAGTTTTTTTCCGAGCAACTCCGATGTTTCCTGCGCCGCACTCGCTGCAGCGCGGACCGAGGCATCGACTCGTCTTATTACTACTGGAAAGGCAGACGCTGGCGCTTCCACCTTGGGCGCTTCCCTGGGCGGTACCTTGAGCTGTGCTGGTGCCTCTGTTTCGACCTCCTTCGACATCGCCATAAAACCATCTCCTTACTATAATAAATGCACTTTGTGCCTTAAAAACCATGTGGTTGCATGACGAAAACACTTTATCTCGAAGATAGCTACAAGAGGGAATGCGATGCGGTTGTTTTGGAGATCGCGGATCATGGCGTGGTCCTCGACCAGACCATCTTCTATCCCCGTGGAGGGGGACAGCCTTGCGACACCGGGAGGATGGTCTTCCCGGACCGGGAATCGCGTGTCCTGAACGTCATGAAGAAGGAAGGGCGTATCATCCACGAACTGGAGGCTGGCACACAGGATGCCAAGGCCGGGGATCGTGTCCATCTCGTCCTCGATTGGGAGCGCAGGTACAGGCACATGCGCATGCACACCGCGGCTCACGTGCTCGGCTCCACGATGTACAACGACATGGGCGTGCTCATAACCGGAAACGAGCTCGGCGAGGACAGGACGAGGTTCGATTTCAACACCGAGAACTTCGACAGGGCGCTGTTCGACAGTATCGTGAAGAAGGTGAACGGGTTGCTGGCGCAGGATGTCGAGCTCAAGGTATACTCGCTCCCGCGGGATGAGGCGATGAAGATTCCGGGCGTGGTCAAGCTCGCAAATGCGCTTCCCCCGAGCATCACCGAGCTGCGCATCGTGGAGATCCCAGGGATCGACGTCCAGGCCGACGGCGGGACGCACGTGAGGAATCTGAAGGAAGTGGGCCAGATAGAGCTGCTGAAGCTGGAGAACAAGGGGAAAACGAACAGAAGGATATACTTCGCCCTGAAGCCGTAGCGCGATCAGATGTGTTTGAGCAGTATGTTGAAGTAGGCTACAGACGCGACAAATGCGACCAGGCCTCCCACGCACACCACCAACAGACCGGTGCCGAGCGCGCTCAGCGCGAATGCGACAGCGCCTCCGAGCACAAGGCCGCCCAGGCCGATGATCGCCATGCGGACCACGTCCGGGCCTTCTGCCACTGGCATCTGCCCTGGAGCGATCGGGATGGGCGGTTGCGGCGCAGCTACGGGCTGCGGAGCTTCTGGCTGCGGTAGCGGCTTGGGTTCCGGTACGAGTTTCGGTTGCGGCACGAGTTCCGGCTTCGGTTCGGGCTGCGGAGGAGCGACTGGCAGGGGCTCGGGCTCCTTTTCCTCCGGCTTCTCCTCGACTTTCTCCTCTTCGACCTCCTCTTTCTTCGGGATGAAATCCGGCTCAACGAAATGCCGCATCCTCCTTAGCTCTTCCTCCTCTTCAGGAGTCTTCTCGGGCGGTGCCGGGGCTGCCTCTTCTTCTTGCGGTTCCTCTTCTGTTTCCGGCTTCTCCTCGGCTTCCGCTCCCTCTTCGGTCTCGGGTTTCTCTTCGGCTTCCGGCTTCTCTTCCGGCTCTTCCTCGGGTTTAGGCTGCTCCTCTTCCGAAGGTTCCTCTTCAGGAGCCTCTTCCTTCTCCGGCTCTGCCTTTTTCTCGGGCTCCTCCTCGAACTCGGGGACGATTTCCATCTGAGGCTGGGGCGCCGCTTCCTTCTCCTCCTTCTCTTCTTCAGGCCCCTCTTTCTCTTCAGGTTCCTCTTCTTCCGGCTCTTCTTCCTTTTCCGGCTCCTCACGCTTGGCCTTGGACGGCTTCTTCTCCTCTTCCTTGAAGCTTTTGAGTATCCTCTGGGTCTCGGATTCGTATTCTGCACTGACAGGCGCCTTTTTCTCGGCCTCCTTCGCCGCCTTGCGTTCGCGCATCCTTGCGACGAACTCGTCCATACCGATCTCCTTCGCAGCTGGCTTGGACGGCGGTGGAGGTGCCGGGGCTGAGGGCATCTTCCGTATTGGAGCAGGGGGTGCCTTCCGTACCGGGGCTGGCGCGGCCTTCCGTACCGGAGCCGCTTTCTTCGGCTTGGCGGCGGCCTTCACCGGCTTTTTCACAGAAACTGCTTTTTTTGCCGGCTTGGCCTTTGTCGCTGCTTTCTTCCCTGAGCTTTTCTTGGGCGCCATGAAGAGTATTGGAAAGAAACATCAATAAATGCTATCGGTTCCCTGGGTTCGACTCGGTAGAAATAGAAAAATGCTTGGAGTTTTTAAAAAAAAGATAGCGGGGAGTGGATTTGAACCACTGATCTCTGGGTTATGAGCTTCGCCTTCCGGACAAACGCATTTGTCCGAAATCCAGCGGGTACTCCAAGCTACCCTACCCCGCTATCGTTTATTCCAAACCGTAGAGGCTAGGAACAGGATTGTATTAGGTAAGATGGCTTTATATTTGTGCACGTCAGGCGAACGGCCCCGTTCCTGAAGAAAACTACGCAGTTATTCGAATACACAAATCCACCAGTGCTTCGCATAAGGATAGCATAAGCGGCTTGGTTGATCCTCTTGAAGTCATCGCCTTCGAGCAAAGAAGGCTCGTAAATACCTCTTATCCTCATCGCCGCGAATCCATTATGCAGAAGAAGGATTTAAATCCGACAGGAGAAAGCAAATCATGAACGAACCAGGGACGATAAGGAAGATCCTGAGGGAATCGAAGGTCATAGCGGTTGTCGGTCTCAGCGACAAGCCGGACCGGCCCAGCTACGGCGTCGCTGAGTACCTGATGGAGAACGGATACCGCATAATCCCCGTCAACCCGAACATCAGGGAATGGAAGGGCATAAGGGCGTACCCGGACCTCACCTCGGTCCCCTTGAAGGTGGACGTCGTGGACATTTTCCGGAGGAGCGAATTCGTCCCTGAAGCGGTTGACGGAGCGATTGCCATAAAGGCCAAGGCGGTCTGGATGCAATTGGGGGTTTTGGACTCCGAGGCCGCAGAGAAAGCGGAAAAGGCGGGGCTTCTCGTGGTGATGGACCGCTGCATGAAGATAGAGCACTCGAAGATGAGATGAACTGGACTTGGGGGGACTCGCACCCCCGGCCTCCCGCGTGCAAGGCGGACGCTCTGCTGCTGAGCTACAAGCCCTTCTGAGTACTCTTTCTATATCCGTATTCTTATATATTTCGTTGTTTTAGAACGAGGAATGGAAAAATTTGGGAAGAAAAAAAGATTAAACGCTGCACCCGCCCCAACCGCAGGAGAAACAGGTCTTGCACCCCTCCTGGAAGATCAGGGACGAGTCGCAAACAGGACAGATACCCTTGTTTATTTTTTCTTTTTCCGTCATCCTGATCCCATGATGGAGAACAAGATTAAATATTAAATAAGATTCTTTTCACGTCGATATTTTTCTTCCACGTTTGTTGACAAACCTAGTCAGGATTCACATCGCCACGGATAGGGAAAAATATTTTCGCGCGTTTGCGCGCTGCGATTCCTATTCGTAAAATCGTTTCTTGTCGTAGATGCGAATCGACGTGCGGAAAAAATAAAAACACACGGAATATGAAAAATTGCCGGAGGGGGAATTCCCGTTCCGCGTTCCAGGATGATCCCGGGCGCGGGATTTCGAATCCCCGGCCTCTCGATTTCTCGGTGCTACAGGTATGTCATCGGATTTCTCCTCAGCACTCATCGGTTTTACCTATGAGTCGAGCACTCTAAGCCAACTGAGCTACTCCGGCAAAAAAAGCGAAGTTATTGTCTTTTATTAGGTATTGTTTAAAATCGTTCCAGAACTGATTCTGGCGGGTTTTTGAGTGGATGAAAGATACTTCGACGGACTGAAGGCCGGGCTCGACCGCGCCTATACGACCGCCAGCGAAGCCCGGAAGAAGGGATTCGACCCCGAGGACGAGGTCGAGGTGCGCATCGCCCAGGACGTGGCCGCCCGCGTGGAGGGCATCGTGGGCCCGCCGGGCATAGCGAAGATAATCCGCCAGCTCATCGAATCCGGCCTGACGAGGGAGGACGCCGCCTTCGAGATAACCAGGAAGATAGCGGCCGGCGAGGTCTTTCCGGCGCCCAAGGAGCGGCTCATAGAGCAGGCGGTCAGAACAGGAGTCGGCATACTCACCGAAGGCGTGCTGGTCGCGCCTACGGAAGGCATAGCGAAGGTCAGGATAAGGAAGAACCCCGACGGCTCGGATTACGTCGCGGTCTACTACTCGGGGCCTATACGGTCTGCAGGAGGCACCGCAGCCGCATTGAGCCTCGTGCTCGCGGACATAGCGCGCAAGGTGTGCGACGTCGGGGACTACCGCGCCACGGACACCCAGGTGGAGAGGTACGTGGAGGAGGTCAACACCTACGAGGCCAGGGTGAACCATCTGCAGTACAAGCCTCCGGATGAAGACGTGCGGCAGGTGGCGAGGAACTGCCCCATCTGCATAGACGGAGACCCGACCGAGGACATCGAGGTGTCGGCCTACAGGGGCGTGCCAGGGGTGGAGACCAACAGGATACGCGGCGGGATGCCCCTGGTGCTCTGCGAGGGTGTCGCGCAGAAGGCCGCCAAGCTAGCCAAATACACGAAAAAGCTCAACCTGGGCTGGGACTGGCTGGAGAAGATAATCAAGATAAAGCGCAAGGCTGACAAGATAGAGATAAAGCCTGATGACACCTACCTGGAGGGGCTCGTCGCAGGCAGGCCGGTGTTCGCCCATCCCTCGGCCAAAGGCGGATTCAGGCTGCGCTACGGGAGATCCAAGACCAACGGCATAATGGGCAAGAACATCCACCCCGCCACGATGGTGCTGCTGGATGGGTTTCCTGCCTACGGCACCCATCTGAAGATAGAACGGCCGGGCAAGGGCTGCGTGATAGCAGGCCACGAAGGGCTCGAGCCACCGGTGGTCATGCTCGAGAACGGCAACGTGCTCAAGGTGCGGAGCATAGAAGAGGCGAACGAGCTCAAGGGGTATGTGAAAAGTATACTGTTCCTAGGCGACATGCTCATCACCTACGGGGATTTCCTGAAATCGAATCATCCCCTGCTCCCGTCCGGCTGGTGCGAGGAATGGTGGGCCAAGGAGCTGGAAGCCAAGGGGATCGCGGTCCCTGGGAAGATAGGTGCGGTGGAGGCGTTCAGCTTCAGCAGGACCCACGGAGTGCCCCTATATCCGGAGTTCACGTTCCATTGGCATGACATAACCGTGGAGCAGCTGAAGGTGCTGGCGCGATGGCTGAAATCCGCCGAACCGCGCTGGGACGGGGAGCGTCTCGCGGAGCTGCTGGTCCCAAAGGGAGACGGCAAGACGGTGCTCGAGGAGCTGCTGGTGCCCCACCGCGTGCTCGGAGAGAAGATCGCGCTTACCGGGGATGACGGCTATTCGCTGCTCGCCTCGCTCGGGGCTTTAGACGGTACGCACATGGACCTTGCGAAAGCGGAGACCTCATTGGACCCTGCGAAGGACGTTCTTGCCAACGTGTGCGCGCTCTCAGGAGTGGAGATAAAGGCCAAGGCGCCCACTTACATCGGTGCCAGGATGGGAAGGCCGGAGAAGGCCGCCGAGAGATCCATGGACGGCAAGCCGAACGTGCTTTTCCCGACCGGATCCCAGAAGAACCGCTCCATAGTCAAGCAGTACCGCACGCTCAAGTCCGTGGAGGGCAGGGAGAGGACCGTCAACCTCGAGCTCGCGCGCTACAGATGCGCCAAATGCTCCAACATCACGTTCCAGAGGGTATGCGAGCGGTGCGGTGGAAGGACGACGCTAGATACCGTGTGCCAGGTCTGCGGCAGATCCGTGAGCACAGAGGAGCACTGCGACAGGAAGACGCGCTCCTACGACCGCAGGCCGGTCGACCTGGTCGCCATGGTGGACTCCATAAAGACTGTGCTCGGTCCAGCTCCCGAGGATGTGCGGGGGGTGAAGGGACTGTCCAACGCCACGCGCATGCCCGAAAGGCTGGAGAAGGGCTTCGTCAGGGCGAAGCACAACGTCTATGTCTTCAGGGACGGGACCGCGAGGTTCGACGCCACGGACATACCGCTCACGGCCTTCACTCCGAAAGAGATAGGGCTGGCGCTGGAGAAGCTCGATGGGCTGGGCTACACCAGGGACATCTACGGCAATCCGATCACCAGCCCGGACCAGATGGTGTACCTCCATTGCCAGGACATAATATTGTCGAAGAGGGGAGTCGAGTATTTCATGGGAGTGGCCGCGTTCCTGGACGAACTGCTGGTCAACTTCTACGGGATGAAGCCGTTCTACGGGCTGAAGACCAGGGACGACCTGGTGGGGCACCTCGGGGTCGGGCTCTCCCCGCACACCTCGGCTGGCGTGCTCTGCAGGATAATCGGGTTCACGAACGCGAACGTGGGCTACGGACACCCGTATTTCCATACCGCAAAAAGGCGTAACTGCGACGGGGACGAGGATTCAATCATGCTCCTCCTGGACGCCCTGCTCAACTTCTCGCGCAAGTACCTGAACGAGTCGCGGGGCGGGACTATGGACGCGCCGCTAGTGCTCACGCCGAAGATAGACCCCAGCGAAGTGGACGACGAGGCGCACACCATCGAGTTCGTGACCTCCTATCCGTTGGAGTTCTACCATGCCGGAGAGAAGCTCACCTCGCCGGCGGATTTCAAGATGAAGACCGTGAAGAACGTGCTTGGGACCCCGGAGCAGTACGAGGGCCTCCCCATAACCCATCCAGGGGGCAGCCTGGACGTGGGGCCGACAACCACCAAGTACGTGCAGCTCGAGTCCATACCTGACAAGATAACCACCCAGTTCAATCTCCAGGCCAGGATAAAGGCCGTGGACGCGAAGAACGCGGCCGAGCGGCTGATACTGAGCCACTTCATCCCGGACCTCTACGGCAACCTCCGTTCCTTCTCCAGGCAGACCTTCAGGTGCTCGAACTGCAATTTCATACACAGGAGGCCCCCGCTAATAGGAAAGTGCCTAAAATGCGGGGGGAACCTATTGCTCACCATAAACAAGGGCGGCATAGAGAAATACCTGGAGATAACCAGGAAGATAGTCATGGACTATGAGCTGCCGGATTACATGAAGCAGAGGCTGGAGCTCCTGGAGAAGGAGATAAACTCCATATTCGAGGACGACAAGGTGAAACAAACAGGATTGGGGGAGTTCCTCTAGCCTCTTTCCGTCCATCAGCGTGCGAGCCTTCTGAGCCATGCTGGGGCTTCCGCTCCATTCCCGGCTCCGGGTGCTTTGCCGCTCGTGTGTTTTTGCCTAAGCTCGCCCAGGTCCGCTTCCCGTGCCGTGGCGACCGGATTTTCCCTGCCTTTTGTGTTCAACAGCTTGAACACCGAGGCGTATTTGGCGTCATCCGGGGAAACCGGGATTGCATGAAGGGACCCAAGCGTGTCACAACACTTGGTGCATGCATGGCCCGCCGCTACTTCGCTGAGGGATTCGAAAGAGTACAGAGTTCCTTTTTCCCACATGAATAATTCTTTGCCCATCGGACCGTAACCTTGCACTTCGTGATGTTGTCCGTCCACAATCGAAGCATTGTGATGTATCTCGAATCCGTTATAGAAAGGAAAACACGCACGGGTCAGTTCGCCCCCCGCGACTTCGAGAAGGATTTCGATGGGGTCGGTTATATCACGACGAATCATTGTCATAATGCCGTATTGTCCGGCCCATTCTTTTTGCAGTATCTCCAGCATGGTCGGATGAAGTTCAACGCCGGCACCCAGCGCCCTTTCCAGATAGAACCGTATTTCCGTCATTGTCTGGCAGCAAAACGTAACGAAGTAATCGCTCCAGCGGCCGCTAAGGGGCTCTGGAGCTAGAAACCAGCTGTCCCTCAGTCCTTGGCGCATCGGTTCCCTTTGGCCTACGACAAAGTTCCAGAGCGCTTTCCTGTCGAATTGCACGGCTTTCTTGAACTCTTCATGGGCGTCATAGCTCTGGTCATGCTCTTCGACACTTGTCTTTAGCGCCTGGAGCATTTCATCTGGTATAGCGGTATGAGTCATGTTTTGGTCACCATCCTTGTTTTTTCATTTTATCGTGCTGTCCACCACCACGCTCGCGCCATTAAGGTAGATGTTCCGGATCGTCATTTTGCCTCCAAAGTGGTGCTTGTACGACGCCGCAGCTTTGTCCGCGCACGGATACTCCTGGCTGACGAACGCGTTTGTCATCGTCTCAAAGCCCAAATTCTCGAATTGCCGGAAAAGCGTGGCTGCAAGGAACGAGCAGTAAGGCGCGCCGTTCGGGTTGGTGATCGTTACTGCGATTGGCGAAAGCTGCGGCTGTTCGCTGAACGTGTCGACAATGGTTGCCGGTATGATTGCCCTTTTCCGTCCCGAGGGCTCGCGTTCTATGCCTTCGGCGTACCTTATCTTGCCGCGGCTAAGAACATTTCCCGCCAGGTTCTGGACAAAGCTTTCAAACGCAACAACCAGCTTTTCAGTTCCTTCAGCTATCCGTTTCCTGATGCCGGCCATTTCCCTGGCAGTCTCTTTTCCGGACGCGTCAAAATCCCTGTTGAAGAAATAAACCGGTTCCTGGGTTATGCCTGCCGCAGCCAGAATTTCGCGAATTTCGGCTGGCACTTCGTATCCCTTTTTGAAAGCCCGCTCTTCCTCGGAGCTTTCGAAGGTTTCGGGCACTATGTCGTTCGACATCAGCAGGATTGTCGGAGGCTCAACTTTTGCTTCAACGCATCTTTTGTAAGCCCGCGCGCAAAGCTCTATTGTCAGGAGCATCTCTTCCCCAAGCAGGCGCGGGTCCCCGGGCTCTGTATTCGGCCCTTCGCGCACCACGTAGTTGCCGGTCAGCATCAGAGTCCGCTGTCTGGGGCAGGTCCGCACCATGAGCACCATGTCGTCCAGCAGGGCTTCCTCACCATAGAAGCCTTTGGGCGTTATCCTTGCAGCCTTGACTTTCGCCACCAGCATTTGTTTATCCCGGCTTAGTTTGGTTACACACATACTTGATAATTAACACAAAATAGTATATTAAATATAACATATATTTTTCAGCGGAAAATGGATTTATTTATCAATATTTCCATATAATAGATAATTATGAAAGAAAAGCTCGACAAAATAGACATGCGCCTGTTATACGAACTGGACTGGAACGCGCGCCAGCCTGAGACCGCGCTCGCCAAGAAGGTCGGGCGCTCGCGGGAGACCGTCAGCTATCGCATCTCCCAGCTCGAGAAACGGGGCATCATCTCCGGCTATGCGACATGGATCAATGTCTCGAAGCTCGGTTACCAGGGGTATAAGGTATATCTCAAGATAGGCGGCGACGAGAAGGAAAGGAAGGGGTTCTTCGACGAGCTCAGGAAGCACACAGACCTGTTCTGGATGGGCATCGCGGACGGCGCATGGGACGTGGGGCTGACGTTCTTCGCCAAGGACAACGGGGAGTTCTTCCGAAGGAAGAACGAGATATTCTCCAAATACAATCGTATAATCCTCCAGAAATTCACCGGCGTCGCGGTGGCCGCATACGCCTACCCTAAAAAGGTCTTCTATCCGGAACCGAAGGACCACTATCACGTGTTCGGCAGGATAGAGGGGAATGAGCTGGACGCTATAGACCGGAGGATAGTGTCGGCGCTTTTCCATGACTCCAGGATGAAGCTGGTCAGGCTGGCGACCGAGGCAGGGACCACTGTAGACATAGCGAGAAGCAGGATGAGGAAGCTCGAGGACAAAGGTATCATAGTCAGCTACAAGGCCACGATAGACTACCAGAAACTCGGCCTGGAGTTCTACAAGGCGTTCCTCTATTTCGATTCCTTCCCGGAAGAGGACGAGAAGAAGCTCTTCGAGATGACCAAGCAGGATCCCAACATCCTGAACGTGGTGACCCTCGTCGGTCCCTGGGACATCGAGCTGGAGATAATGGTGGAGGATTACCAGCGGTTCAACGCGATAATGCGGCGCCTCAAGGCCGAATTCCCTTCCTTGCGCAACATCGAGACCGCGACCATGTGGGGCGATTATGTCTTCCCGGCCAAGGGGACGATAATGAAGCTGTGAGCAGGGCGGGGAAAACGGAAAAGGGAGAATCATCCGAGAACCGGCAGGTGCCGCTTGCCATCTTGCTGTTTCCAGAAGATTTCCCTAGGTTCGCATCCGCCGTTGAAACGCTTCCTGACAGGAGCCGCTTTTTCCCATAGATCCTTCAACGTCTCCTGTCTTATATTCCCCAGAAGCTCGGTCTTTCCGATGCAGTCCCATACATTGCCCTGGATTTCCACGTGGAGCCCCAGACCACGGATAGAACACGGGACTCCGCCGGCATAAGGGAAAATTGACCGGTGTTCTATCCCATACACACTCTTATCGATTTGGGCCAAGGTGCGGAACAGGTAGAACTGCTCCTCTCTGGAAAGCGCATTCTGGACAGGTGAAGAGCTGCGGCCTGCGGGCACATAATTGACGAACAGCATGAAGATGTTGTTGTCTCTCGCGAAGCGGTGCAGGTCCGTGATCTCATCGTAATTCTCCTTACAAACGATCGTGTCTAAGGCCAATCTGGTCGGGTCATGCCTGTTGAAACCAATGTCGAGCAGGAGTTGCAATGCCTCGTTCCTCTTTCTGAAATAATTGAAATTCAATGGCTGTGGTCCGCTATTTACGACCCTGTTCTGGTATTCTTCATCCCTCAAGCTGTTGGCTTTCAGCACAATCGTCGAGCCGAGCTCGTAGAGGCGCATGGCGAATGTCGTGTCCGTAAGTTTCTTTGACCCTTCAGTATAGACGATAGGGGTCATCCCCATCCCGGATATGAGTTCGACAATCTCCCAGAAATGCGGGTCTATCGTCGGCTCGCCCGCTCCGACCATGTTTATGGATCGGGTGCCAAGAGCATGGGCCTGCTTTATCAATTCTATTCTCACGGAGATGGGGAGCTCGTTCGCGAGACGTTTTTTGCGCCCTTCCGGATTATTCGGATCCTCACTCAAACAGTTAATGCAGTTCAGAGGGCATATATTGCTTCCTAATTCTAAAGTAGGATTGAGCATCTTATTATTCTGCAAGGCTTCGGCTATCTCAGCTACAGTGAAGTCCCACCCCTTCATCGTGTACCCCTTGCCGGTGCGGATTATGTCAAATTCTTTCGGGATATCTGGTGTGTCTTGATTCATGTGTTAATGTGTGCAAAAGACGTATAAAAGAAGACATGGGCTATTTTTCCACTAAAAAGACAGAATTTAATAATATAATGTAATTAATGTAAATTATGGAAGAAATAATAGACATTATAGATAAGAAGATCCTTGCCGAGTTGGATAGGGATTCGAGGCAGCCGAACAGCGCCATAGCGAAGAAGCTGCGCGTCTCCAGGGAAAGGGTGGACTACAGGATAAAGCAGCTCGTCAAGAGCGGCATAATCAACAAGTTCCCGACAGTGATCAATCCCACGAAATTCGGGTATTCGATGTTCAAGCTGTATTTCCAGTTCCAGAACCTTACGGCAGGAAAGGAAAAAGAAATAATTCACTGGCTGGTTGAGAACCCTTACGTCCAATGGGTGACCGCATGCAAGGGGAGATGGGACATGAATGTCATCGTCTTCGCGCATGATTCGGAGCATTTCAGCGGCATAATGCAGGAGTTCTACAATTTGTACGGAGAATGGATATTATCCCAGAATTTCAATGTCAGCCTGGCCGTAGGCAACATGGAAAAAGGCTGGATCCTCAAGGGGAAGGAACATCGCAGCGAAGTGGTCTACACGGCGAACGGAAGAGAGGACCTTAATTTAGACAAGACGGACATAGAGCTGATGAAGATAATCGCGAACAATGCCCGGATGTCCACCGTGGAGATTGCGAAGGAGATGAAGACCACCCCGAGGATAGTGACGTATAGGATAAAACAGCTCGAGAAGAAGTCGGTGATAGAGGGTTATACCGTTTCGCTGAATTATGGCCTGCTGAAAAAGCAGTTCTACAAGGTCAATTTCTACATGAGCATGATGAACGACGCGCTCCGCTCACGGCTCGTGGAATACTGCAGGGGCAGGAATGACATGCCGTATTTCGTTTTCTGCGTGGGCGAATGGCCCTTCGAAGTGGAGTATGTCGTGGATGACATAGAAGAGTTCTACGAAGCGGTCGAAGACATCAAGAGACAGTTCTCGGAGATAAAGAGATACGAGAGCATCCTGCTGGCGAAAGAATACAAATTCGATTACATCCCGCTCTGTTACAAGCCGAAATCATAGCATGCTTACTACTGCGCGTACCTGACCCTTTTCTTCACTTCTTCCACGCGCCTGAGCACTGCCGCGTGCTTCGGGTTCCGTGTCTTGTAGCCCTTGATGAACGCCTTGCCCGATTCCGCATCCAGCGCCTTGAGCATGGTGTAGACGTCGATTGCTTTGTCCTCCACGTCGTTCGAGAAGAAGCCGAGCCCGAAGTCTATCACGAACAGCTTTCCCTTGCTCTTCATGAGGTTGACCGGGGTGAAATCCCCGTGGATGATGCCCGCGCAATGGAGCGCTGCGAGCATCTGGCCGGCACGTGTGCACTCGGCTGCCTTCATCTCCGGGTGGCTGCCGTGCAGGTAGTCCATGGTTATCGAGAAATCAGTCACTTCCAGCACCACCGGGCAGTCAACTCCGGCGAGTTTCGCACGGTGGAGCAGCCGCGCCTCGGCGCGCGTGCGCTCCCGCCTCAATCTGGCGTCCAGCTCGGCTATGCGGTAGGTCTTGGCTATGCGCTCCTTGATGGCCACGTCCCGCCCTATCACGGTGCCCCTTGAGAGAACGGCCTCAGCGCCCCGCATGCTCAGCGCCTCCTGAAGAGCAGCATGGAGATGACCATCAGCAGCACGAGCATGAATAGCCAGGACACCGCGAAGAACACGGTCACCAGGTGTATCGCGACGCCGAAGACGAACATGGCGAACACGAATCCGAACCAGACCGGCATGGACCAGGCGAACACCTTGCTGCCGTCCAGGGGGAACGCAGGGATCATGTTGAACATGCACAGTATGAAGTTGAGGTACGCTCCGAACCGCCACACCTCGAAGGCGCCGTTGTTGAACAGGGGCGCGAGGAAGCTAAGGTCGAAGGAGAAGTGGATGTGTATGGGCGCTACGATGGACAGGCCCAGGAACACCAGCATCACCAGGAGGTTCACGATAGGCCCGGCTAGCGATATTATGCCGTTCTGCTTCTTGGTTATGTTGCGCGAGTAGATGTACACCGCGCCAGGCGCGGCGAAGAGCACGCCGAGGAGCGACGTGATGAGCATGAAGACCAGGCCCTGGACCCACATCTGGAACCTGGCATACGCCCCGTAGTAAATGGCCACGAGCTTGTGGCCCATCTCGTGCAGGATGAACCCCGAGCCCATGGTGACGAGCGAGAGCACCATGAACACCAGGAACTGCTTCGGTAGGCTGAACAGGGTGCCCAGCCCCCCGGCGAACACGATGGTGAAGGCGAAGGATATGGCGAGCACTGAGATGAGTATCTCCACAGCCTCGCCTTTCTCGATGTAGAAATCACGCTTCATCTGGGAGTCACCGACATGATATTGATATTCCATGCGGATTTTAAATCCGACTACCGGTACATCAGAGACGAATTCTTGAACTTCTCAATATGCTCCAGGTGCTCCTTGCGGGTTATGGGCATCACCTGCTTGAGCGCGGCCTGGAAGTGCTTGGATCTCACCTTCTTGGCCCCCTCGCGTATCGCGGACATGCCAGCCTCCCGCACCACGTTCTCCATGTCGGCTCCGGTGTAGCCGTCCGCGAGCCTGGCTATCTCAGGCAGCGAAACGTCGCTGTCCAGGGGCATCCTGGCGGTGTGTATCTTCATTATCGCGAGACGGGCAGCCTCGTCCGGGCGCGCTATCTCTATTATCCGGTCGAACCTTCCCGCGCGCAGCAGCGCGGAATCCAGGATGTCCGGGCGATTTGTATTGTGTAGAAGTATCGGCGTGTCTCCTCCAAAAAAAGCTTCGTTATCGCAGCCGCATAGATCGTAAACATAGCACTCATGGGCTATTTTCTTAATCTCTTTAATCACCGACCGCTTTACCAACTGTCTTCCAGTATTTTTCAAAAAGGGATTACCGGACTTCCCTATGCCGAGGCGGTAAGCCGTGGTTTCTTTGAGCGGTTTGCCACCGTTGATTTTTCTCCCTGCTTTTACGATAAAGGTACCGACATACGACTTTATCCCATGCATTCTGCATAACCAGTTTAGCTCTATTATCAGCCTTTTGCTTACCGAGGTCACTTGGAGCTTTCCGTCTTTGGCTATGTAACCATCGCCCTGGACGTACGCCTTAAAAAATTCCAAGAAGTATTCCCTCGGAGCCTCGAATAAAAACGGTGGTAGATGCTTATTCTTCGCTCCTTTTCCGACATGTCTGATAAAAAATCTGGCGAGGGGGCTTGAGTGATAGGTTACGTTAACCGCATTTTTGGTTATTGTACGCACTCTATCAGGCTCTAACCCAAAAACTTCTTTCATCGATCCCTTCAGATCGCTAACAAGGTTTTTCTCATCGATACCAAAACAGAAATCCAGCTCTTTTCGGGCATATCCTTCTGAGGCATAAAAACCGAATAAGCGCATTAACGATGGCGTTACTTTGACTTTTTCTTGGAGTGCGTGTTTGAAATATTTCTTGCTCAAACCACGGGGCAATGACCCATGCATCCAATTTGAAACCGTCGTTTGGGTAACGCCTATCCGGGACGCTGTTTCTGCTTGAGACAATTTCGATGCAATCGCAAATTCATAGGCTTCTTCCAGATTTTCATCAAACTCGAATAGCGGCAATTCAAGACTGATATCGTTTTTAAAATCATGATCCCTGACTTCTCGCACTTTATTGTTTGTTCGAACAGTATATGGGATATCGACCAGATACTGGCCTACTTTCAAGTCGGAGACGCGCTTCGGTTCTATGCCTCTTTTTGTTCTGACAAAAACGGAATGGCTACCGGTAGCTCTTATCGTACCGCCTAAAAACCGGATTTCGTATATTTCTTTTACCTTATGCCTATAGACCCCCCGAATGCTCTTGAATGAGCTTTGACCGAATCTTAGGCCGTTTTTCCGTTTATCTTTCCTCTTTTCAAAACCCAAAGATTCGACTCCATATACGGGTTTTTCAACACCTTCCTCGTCTTCCTCGTAATAAGAATCGACAAATTCACCGATATCTAAAAGTCTTGGACCGTTATAATCTTTGATTAAAATGGGCGTATCCCCCATAACGCTGGCCCCTATGACGACCACGTTCTTGAGCGACTTGAGCCCGTCTATCTCGGTGAGGAACGTGTCCACGAGCCTCTCGGTCACGCGAGTGCCATCCCCGCCGGAGCCGGACCTGAATGGCGCGATGGCGTCTATCTCGTCCACGAAGAGTATGCACGGGGCGGCCATCCTCGCCTTCTTGAATATCTCGCGCACGGTCTTCTCGGACTCGCCCACGTACTTGCTGAGCACCTGCGCGCCGGATATGGATATGAAGTTCGCCTCGGTCTCGTGCGCCACCGCTTTGGCTAGAAGAGTCTTGCCGGTCCCTGGCGGGCCGTAGAGCAGTATGCCCTTCAACGGCCTCACGCCCATGCGCTCGAACAGCTCCGGCGATTTAAGCGGCAGCTCGACCGCCTCGCGCAATTCTTTTTTCACGGATTCCAGCCCGCCGATGTCTTCCCACTTGGTGGTCGGCCGCTCCACGAACACCTCGCGCAATGCAGATGGCATGATCTCCCGCAGCCCGTTGAAGAAGTCGTCCCGCGTGACTTTCAGCTTGTCGAGTATCTCCGGCGCTATGAAATCCTGCCTGAGGTCTATCTCGGGAAGCACGCGGCGCAGCGCCTTTATGGCGGCTTCCTTGGTGAGAAGGGAGAGGTCCGCGCCGGTGTAGCCGTGGGTGATTCCTGCCAGCTCGTCCAGCGAGACGTCCTTGTCGAGCGGCATGTTCCGCACGTGGATATGCAATATCTCCAGCCTGCCCTTGACGTCCGGGACCCCGATCTCTATCTCCCGGTCGAACCTCCCCGGTCGCCTCAGCGCCGGGTCTATCGCGTCCTCGCGGTTCGTGGCCCCTATGATTATCAATTCCCCCCTTGCCTTGAGCCCGTCCAGGAGCGTCAGCAATTGGGAGACCAGCCGCTTCTCGACCTCGCCTAAGACCTCGCTCCTTTTAGGTGCGATGGCATCGATCTCGTCTATGAATATTATGGACGGCGCGTTCTCCTGCGCCTCCTGGAATATCTTCCGCAGCCGCTCCTCGCTCTCTCCGACGAATTTCGATACTACCTCCGGGCCGCCTATGTAATAGAAATTGGCGTCCGATTCGTTCGCCACGGCCTTGGCCATGAGAGTCTTCCCGGTCCCCGGTGAGCCGTAGAGCAGCACTCCCTTTGGCGGGTCTATGCCCAGGCGCTCGAATATCTCAGGATGGCGCAGAGGGAGCTCCACCATCTCGCGGAGCTTCTGTATGGCGTCTTTCAGTCCCCCGACATCATCGTAGGTGACATTCGGTATGGCCTCGAGGTCCTTGACCGGCTCCAGCACGATCTTGAGCTCGGTCTTCTCCCCTATGATCACCGGACCCTGGGGGAACACCTGTGACACGATCAATGGAATCGAAGTGCCGAATATGCCCACTGGAAGCAGGTTGCCTTTCAGCACGGGCTTTCCCACGAGCCGTTTCTTCACATACTGGTCGAAGCCAGGCGAGAACCTCACCTGCTCCCTAGGCGCGAGCACGATCTTCTTAGCCTCCTTCGCCTGTACGGGCTCCACCTTCACCCTGTCGCCGAGGCCCACGCCGGCGTTCTGGCGCAGGATGCCGTCCATGCGGATCATCTCCAGCCCCTCGTCCTCGGGGTGTGCCTGCCATACGATGGCGAGCGCCGCCTTCTTGCCGCTAAGCCGGACTATGTCGCCGGTTGCCACTCCCAGTTCCTTCTTTGCCTTCGAGTCTATGCGGATTATGCCCCTGCCTATGTCGTTCTGGAACGATTCCGCCACTTTCGGGGTGATTAGCGCCATTTGATCATCTTTCGACTATTGTGCGGCCGTCCTTCTCCTTGACCCGGACCGCGACGCTGCTATTAACCATGGCGTTCTTTTTAAGGGTTACAGCAGTCGTGAGCTTTATGTCATCGGCCAGCTCCACGCCCATGAACCTGAGCGCGTCCTCCCGGCCGAACGACGCCGCCTTGCCGCCGACCGTGACTTTGAGCGAATCGGCATCCGCCTCCATGGACTCCACCTTGCCGAGAAGCATGCGCTCCTTCCTGCGCACGAGCAGCCTGGCGTCCTCGGAGAGCTCCAGCCTGTTGTCTTTTTCAAGCGCGGATTCGATGATGATCTCGTCGCCCGACTGCAGCGACCTGCCGCGCTCCGGCCTGCCCCAGATGACCACCTGGACCTCCTTGGAGCCGTCCGAGACGTTGAACGAGAATCCGGGCATGGCGCTGGTGCCGCTCACGTAGCGGTCGAACCCATGGACGCGGGACACGAAGCCCTGTACGTGGTGGAACTCGCCCGGGGAGAGGGAATCCAGCTTGGAGAAAGGCGAGCGCGATTTGAGCTCCAGCATGCCGGAATAGCCCAGATGCAGCTCGCCGCCCTTCTCATAGGCGCCCCTCACCAGCACGGAATCCTTGGTCCGCAGCCCGTTCGCGAGCTTCACGTCCTCGTTCCAGAGTATCAGCGGGACCATGCCGGCGCCGTCCTCCATCTCCACCACGCGGCTCCTCTTCCCGGAGCTGTAATCCGCCACCGGCCAGATTTTCTTTACGGTCGCCTCTATCGATATCTTTTTGCCTCCTTTGGGTATCGCGGAGATGGCGACTTTCTTCTCCTCCTCCACCTTGAGCAGGCCCTTTTCCCTGGCGATGAGCTTCATCGCCACCTCGCGGGTGAGCAGGCCGTGGAACTGGCTGATCTTCACTGCCACCTGCTCCTCGAGCTGCTCCTTGGAGAGCGATTCGAGGAGGAGAGATTCGTAATCCATGGAGGTTTCTAGCTTTGAACCATTAAAAACGTTGCCTGGCTAATGCTTCCCATGCGCGCCATGTCAAGCCTGGAATACGCGGCAGTAGTGCAAGAGCTCCAGGCTCTGGTGGGGAAGAGGTTCGGCCGCATGAGGCGGCTTCCTGGCGGCATCTACAGGATGAAGATAGGGGACGCCGAGATAATCATAGAGCCTGGAGTAAGGCTCCATAGGACGAAGTATATGGAGGAGGCCGAGACCCAGGACCAGCTTGCGCAGAAGGCTGATTCGGAGCTGGAGAACGCGAAGCTCGCCTCCGTACGCCAGGTGAACGACGACCGCATAGTGGAGTTCGGATTCGAGGCGAGGAAAACCGAGTCCGGGCGCGCTGCGATCGTCTTCGAGATGTTCGGAAAGGGGAACGCGGTCCTCGTGGAGAACGGAGTGACTCTCGCTGCCATGAAGGAGGAGAGCTGGGCTGACCGGGAGATAAGGAAGGGCAGGGCGTATGCATACCCGAAACCGAACAACGTCCCCACGTTCCGCGAGGCGCTCTCCGACAGGTACGTAATCATCGCGCTGCTCAAGCTCCCCCTGGGGAAGGAGTACGCCCAGGAGATCCTCTCGCGCTGCGGAATCCCGGAGAAGACTCCAGGGACGGAACTGACCGCGAAGCAGGCGGAACGCATCGAGGCCGAGGTCGCAGCTGTGCGCGGGGCGCAGTCCCCTTTGGTTTTCTATGAAGGCGGGAAGCCGGTGGATTACGGGCTCGCCCCATTCGCGAAATACGCGGAATCCAGGGCCTTCAGTACCATCAACGAGGCGCTAGACGAGTTCTACTGGAGCGCGGAGCACGAGGTGCGGAACCCTGAACTGGAGAAGCTCGAGCGCAGGCTTGAGGAGCAGGAGAAGCGGATGACTGAGCTGGAGAGGGAGGAGGCGCTGCACAAGACCGATGGCGATTACATATACGCTAATTACGAGGCTATCGAACGCGTGCTGAAGGAGGCCAGGGCCGTGCCCCTCGACGAGCTGGAGAAAAAACTGGCTAAACTTAAGCCAAAGGTGGATAAAAAAGAGAAAAGTATGGAGATCGAGCTGGATCAGTAGGTCGGCTCGCTCTTGTTCAGCAGGTAGGGCTTGAGGAGCTCGTTGGCTTTCTTCGGCTTGTCGACAAGTATGCCGAGCACGGTCTCCCTGCCGTCCCTTGACAGCGTCTGGACGTTCTCGATATTGATGCCTTCCTTTGCCAGGGAGGTCGTTATCTTGCTGAGCTCCCCTGGCTCGTCCGGGAGCCTCACCACTATCATGTTCGACTCTGTGACCGTATAGCCGGAGGCCTCGAGCACCTGCCTGGCCTTCTCGCTGTCCGGCACCGTGAGTATCACGACAGCTTTCTTGGCGACCACGTCGACCGAAAGCGCGTCGATGTTGACCTTCGCCTTGCCGAGTATGTAGGAGATATCCGCAAGGAGGCCTACCTTATCATCCGCGATTATGGTTATGGACTTCATATCTTTCAACACCTTTTTTATATCTCGCTGGAAGCGAGGTAATCATGCAATATCTTCGCCGCTGGCTCGGGCTTGTCAACGACCATGGAGAGCATGGTTGTCTTGCCGTCCCGGCTCACCATGTTCACCTTGTCGATATGGATGCCTTCCTGCGCCAGCATGCTGGCCAGCCGGTTGAACTCGCCGGGCTTGTCGTCAAGCCGTATCATGACGCAGTTGTCGTCGGCGACCTTGTAGCCTGCCTTCCCGAGCGCCGATTTGGCGCGCTCCGAATCTGCCACCACGAGCCCGACTATGGCCTTCTTGCCCACCACATCGAAATGCAGGGCCTCTATGTTTATGTCCTTCTTCGCCAAGGCGTAGGATATCTCGGCGAGAAGCCCCACCTTGTCCTCTGAAACCACCGTTATCTGCTTCATCCCATCCCCCCCTTGCAGATTATAGACGATAGAGCTGGATATGCGGCGTTTTATTTATATACATAACGTCGGACTGCCTGGCCAGGCCCGCCGCCAAAGCGGCTGCGACCGCCCTTGGGCCGACCAGGTTCGCCGAGCTGAAACCGGCGAGCGAGCGCCCGAGCTCGTCGGCAGACACGAGCTCTCCCTCGTAGAAGCTTCGGTATGCCTTCAGATCGAGACAGGCCCTGCCGTCGTCAAGCACGGAACCGAGCAGCTCCCGGTCGCATGCCGCGACGATCTTCCCCTGGCGGGTGTCGTGTATCTTCAGGTACATCGTTTCCATGTGCACCGCCAACGATTAAAAACATGACTCACAGAATCCCGGCCGCGGAATTCAGTATGAGCACGCCGAACATGACCACGAACATGACGAACACGAGGATGTTCGCCAGCTTGACGAGGCCTATGACGTCGGATATGGACTGCTTCGCATCCGCGAGGCTGGCACGTTCGTTCGCGATGTCCGCATTTATGGAGTCCACGGACGCCTTCAGCCCGGTCAGGTTGCCCCAATGGTCCGCCAGGCTGCCGGCCTGCTGCAGCTGTTGCGCCCCCTGGATGATCTGATCCCCGGAGGAGGTGAGTTGCGCCCCGTACTGGCTCATCCCGGGGATGATGGTGATCTGTGAGATTGATGCGCCGAATTGCTGCATGGTGAGGCCTGTCCCGTTCATGCCTTCGGATAGCGAATTCACGGAGCTGTTGATGTCGGCGAAGGTCGCGTTCATGGAGCCAATCTCGGAGTCGAGCGAGGACACCGTTTGGCCGGTGTCGTCGAGCAGCGCGGATATGCCGTCGATGTTCGTGTTTATGGACGTCTGCATCTTGTCGAGGGCGTCGTTTATCACGAAGGCCAGCACCAACGCTATGAGTATGCCTAACCCGCTGAGCGCCATGCCCACTGCGTAGGTCGGCTTCTTGAGGTGGCTGAGGCGGAATCCGTCTTCTTCCTCAGGGTCGCTTCCTTTTTTTGGCATGGGGAAGCTCCGGTTTCATAATTTAAAAAACATGCAGTAGAAAGGGAGTCATGCGGTTCATGCTCGCACTGGCCATAGCCGCCATGCTCCTGGCGATAACCGGCTGCGTATCCCCCGGGGCAGAGGCGCCAGCCGTGAACTCCACTGTTCCTGCGAATCTTTCGCCTCAGACCACGAACCCGAACAGCACGGCTCCGGAAAACATGACAGCAAACCTTACCGTGCAGTCCAATGCCACGAATGCTTCTGGAAATCCTACCGCCAACCTCACCGTGCCTACGAATGCCGGCGCCGTGCAAAACGTGAGCTCTAACGTGACCGTGCCTGCCAATGCTACCAGCCCGGTGGAGAGCAATGCCACTCGGAACGCCAGCGGGACCGTTTTTGGTGATGGGGAGTACTCCATCTACGTGGATGACCTGTCGACCGCGACCGGACAGGTCTGCGCGCTGCTGAGCGTCCATTACGCATCGAACGATTCGATCATAACGAAACTGGAGATATGCCCCGGGGAATCGGAGAACTGGGTAGATCCCGGAGGCCGGGTTTTCAGGATTGTGGTCCTGAAAACCGCGGCAGGCTACTCCGGTAGCACGGGTTGGGCGCAGGTGGAGATCTTCGGCTGATGGGCTAGGGGAAACCCAGCGCCTACTTTTTCTCTCTGCTTGCCGCCTTCCCGGCTTCGCCTTTCTCCTCCCGACTCTCCTGAGATTTGGCGAACATGACTGGCACGAGCGATATTATCACGTAGAACAGGACGGCCAGGACCACCAGGTTTATCGCTCCTGAGACGAGGCCGCTGCTCCCGAACGACCCTCCTGCCATGGCACCCCTGCCGGCCGCTCCTGCGTACTGGCTGGCGGCTCCGGCGTACTGGTCCGCGCTCCTCGGAACGATGAGTCCCGAGACGATCCTCGAGACGAACCCGCCCACGTAGCTCGCGGCGAGAAGGAGGACGGTCCCCACTACGTTGCTTTTATTCGGTTTCAGAGCTGATAACATCCAAACACCCCTTGTTTTTATTCATTTAACGAAAGCGGATGCGCCCCCATGCGGCTAATCATTTGAGGTGATCTGCGGGTTGCCGCGATGGGGGTGGTGCATCCTGCCTGCGAAACCCATTCCGGCACCCATGCCGGAGATGGACCGGTTCCCGATGCCGAGCTCCTGGTCCAGCTTCAGGGCCAGGTTGCTCATGTCGGAATAGTCAGCGAATGTGGTCTCGTTCAGCTTCCCGAACAGCGGACCGCCCAGCCCGTACTGCGTGTGGAGCTGCTCCGCGGTCTGGTAGTCCCCGTTCAGGACCGCCTGCTGGAAGTCGCTTATTTCGGTGGCGTTGGCATGCTGCGTGGCGTTCGTAGCGCCCCAAGTGCCGTTCTGGAAGGATTGGTTGACGCCATAGCGGCCGAATCCGCCCCGCATGCCGCGCATCGGACCGCACCCATTCCATGTGCCGTTCTGCATCGAACCGTTGCGGCCCTGCCAGGCACCATTCTGAATCGAAGCGTTGTGATTCAGCCAGCTATTCAATCCCGCATGCAGGCCGGGCATCGCGTAAACCACTCCTACGAAAGCGAGAGAGGCCACCAACACGATTGCCAATATCTTCATGTCCATAATCCCACCTTATTGAAACTCTAATGTAACCTTAAAGTAGCTTCAATTTAAAAAGCTTTTGTTCGAACAAAGGACCATGGAATACGCCGTCAGCGTGAAAAAGCTCTCGAAAAAATACGGGGATTTCCTCGCCCTGGACAAAGTGGACCTGGACGTCGAGGCGGGAGAGCTCTTCGCGCTGCTGGGGCCCAACGGAGCCGGCAAGACGACGCTCATGCGCATACTCACCACCCAGCTCGAGCCCAGCGGCGGGGAGGCGTTCGTGCTCGGCAAGAACGTGGTCAGCCAAGGCGCGGATGTCAGGCGCCTCGTGAGCTATGTGCCGCAGGAGATGAGCGTGTGGACGGAAATCAGCGGCTATGAGAACCTGCTCATCTATTCGAAGATATACGGGGTGCCGGCGTCTGATAGGAAGAAACTCATAGCTGATGCCCTCGCGCTCATGGAACTGGAGGATGTGGCGAACCATCTAGTCAGCACGTACTCCGGCGGAATGATACGCAAGCTCGAGCTCGCATCGGCCACCATGATAAATCCCGGCATGCTTTTCCTGGACGAGCCGACCATCGGGCTCGACCCGTCCACAAGGAAGACTGTATGGGAGAGGCTCAAGACCCTGAACCGGGAGCGCGGGATCAACGTGTTTTTCAGCACCCATTATATGGACGAGGCCGGGACCTACGCGGACAAGATAGGGATAATCAACCGCGGGAGGGTGGTCACGGTCGCTTCGCCCGAGGACCTCAAGCGCTCGGTGGGCGACGACAGCATAGAGATAGAAACGGATATCCCGCTGAGCAAGCGGGCGCTGGACGACCTGAGGGCGCTCGACGGCATCAGCAAGGCGGAAGCCGAAGGCAACACGCTCAGGGTGATGGCCAAGGACAGCGCCCTTTCCCTCAACTCCATAATCTCCGCGCTCATCGCTGACAAAGTCAATGTGCACAGGGTGAACGCTTCGAAGCCGACCATAGACGACGCATTCCTGAAATACGCCGGCACCAAGGACATGGAGGGCGGGCAGCGGGGCTCCCTCGCGGAGCTCAAGAGCACGAGAAGGAGGATAGTGAGGGGCTGAGCATGAGGGATACCATACGCATAATCCTTTCCATGATAGAACTCGAGGTCAGGAGGCTCCTCCACGACCAGACCGAGATATGCCTCAGGGCGGTACAGCCCCTGCTCTGGCTGCTGATCTTCGGGCACGTGGTCGGTTCGCTAAACACCATCCCGACCGGCAATATCCCATACACGGATTACATAATGCCCGGCGTGCTGATACAATCCACAACAACCATCGCCATATTCTTCGGGCTGATAATAATATGGGAGCGCGAATCCGGCATACTCAAGAAGCTGGTCGCCTCGCCATCACCCAAATTCGCCATAGTCGCGGGCAGGTCCATGGCAGCCGGTACGCGGGCGATGTTCCAGGCGGTGTTCATCGTGCCGTTCGCCATATTGATCGGCGTGAGCGTCCTTCTGAACCCCATCTACCTCTTAGGGGCCGCGGCAGTGGTCTTCATCGCGTCCAGCGGGTTCGCGGCGCTTTCAATACTCATAGCGTCCATACTCAAATCCAGGGAGCGCTTCATGGGCCTAGGCCAGGTGATAATACTGCCCATGTTCTTCGCGAGCAGCGCCCTCTACCCGATATCTTCTATGCCGCCGCTCCTCCAGACGCTGGCGCATCTGAACCCCATGACTTACATGGTGGACGCCTGCAGGGGGCTGCTCATAACGGGCAACCTGTCCGGGCTGGGTACCGACATGCTGGTCATCCTCGTTTTCGACGCGGTTTTGATCGGGCTCGCCACTGTGAGCTTCAAGAGGATAATAGAATAGGCGGGACGTTCGATGGTTTATAAAACTAAGCGACAAACAACATATCCATCCGCAGGAGTAGCGAAGCGGTCAAACGCGCCAGACTCAAGATCTGTTTGACTCCGTGTTCCCGTTTCAATCGGGAGATGGGAAATCTGCTGGCCTAGCGCCTTCGAAGGTTCAAATCCTTCCTCCTGCATCATCATTTTGGTTCGGGATTGTAGCCATTGGGCAGAATTCTGCCCAAAGGGGCACGGACCTAAAAATAGACATTCATACTCTTAATTCATGTACTGCGATTGCCACTTTATAAATTCCGTAAATTTATCTTCCGGAAGAAATTTTCTTGCATATGCTGTGTGTAACTGTACTGCTTTATTATGGGCCTCGTCTAGTGAGAACTGGTCTGCAAAAACAAATTCCGCTTCTTTTAATTCGTGGAAAAATACTATGTCTCGAAAATCTTTAGGTACTCCTTCCCACACCCAAATAGAAAGGCTTTGACCCCTACCAGTATCGCTTGTAATTCTGTATAATCCTGGATTGTCTTGATTAACTAATCTGCCTTCGGTGTGTTCTAAACTTCTATAAATTTTATATGGAATTCTTCCATAACGCATAAACCCTTTCGGATTTTCAAAAGTAGGCAATCTTTCAATATTTTCTTCAGTACTGCCCATATGATCCACCATGGGACGTTCTGTCTTAGTGCAATGACGTTTCTCTGATGCGTGGACTTTTCGATTTTTCAGTTGGTCGTCCATATACTTTGGCATAAAAGTTATTATGTCAATAAATGTTTTTAAATGTATGTAATAATTCTCGACGGACCGGCAAAACACCTCTCGGTCTCTCGTTACCCTTGTACT
The DNA here is from genome assembly GCA_963714085.1 of uncultured Microcaldota archaeon. Lineage (GTDB taxonomy): Archaea > Micrarchaeota > Micrarchaeia > Anstonellales > Bilamarchaeaceae > CAILMQ01. The sequence goes on from OY970229.1 coordinate 638,106, forward strand.
CGCCTTGATTGGCTCACCTTTCACTCAGTAAAAAACAGCTGAATTTTAGAAAAACTGGCAAGACCTAGCTTTATATGCGTCTCTCATCAGAGTGGTCCTCGGTTGTGAGGTCAGGGAGTTTCCTAAGACTCGAACCTGAGGTTCAATGCAGTTCGTGAGAGTCGAACCAAAAGGTTCGGGACAGTAAATCGGTTCTGTTCCGAGTCCTGGTCTCGGCATCTTCCTCCTGCATTCCGATTCCCCGGACCGCGTCGCTTCGAGGCACGGGCCATGAGCGATGCGAGGCTTTTAGATAGCATAGCGCATCAAGAATGATTGGCAGAGGGAAGAGACAATGAAGAAGGATTCGTTAGCCAATCTCGCGATGGATACCCTCATAGTCCTGGCAGGGTTCGCCATCGCCATGGTCGCGGCCGGGGAGTTCTTCGTCAACAGGGATCCGGCCGTTCTGGTGGTTTTCCTTTTCGGATTCATAGTCGTCTGCTTCGGGATGGGTAGGCGGATGGCGGCCAGATGGTACTAGAAGGTGCTGATTCATCTCCGGCCAGCGGAGGACTCTGCCTGCGGCAATATTATAAAAACGAACACCCCAACAGCCATCCATGGAAAAGCTCGACATAGACAAAAAGACCACGGCGCTCGTGGTGATAGACCTGCAGAAGGGGATAGTCGCGAGGACCACGGTACCGCACGACACGAAAACGGTCGTCGCCAACGCTGCTAAACTCGTCAACGCCTTCAGGGCGAACGGCATGCCAGTCTTCCTGGTCCACGTATCCTCCTCTGGGCCGGAGCGGCTCAACCCTGTGACCGACGAGAAATGGACCATGCCGGCCGGAATGCCGAAAGACTGGAACGAGTTCGTGGACGAGATGAGGCCGAAGGAATCCGACATAGTGATTACGAAGAAACAATGGGGCGCGTTCTACGGCACGGATCTGGACCTCCAGCTCAGGAGGAGGGGCATGCGCACCATCATCCTCTGCGGCATAGCGACCAACTACGGGGTGGAGAGCACCGCCCGTTTCGCCTACGAGTATGGCTACCAGCAGCTGTTCCCGGAGGATGCGATGTCTGCGATGTCCGAGGAAGCCCACAGGGCATCAGTCAATTTCGTCTTAAAGAGGATGGGGAGGGTGAGGACCACGGATGAGATAATCCGGGCCCTGGGATAGGCTCCTTGTTTCCCTGACCCTGGGATCCAGCCAATGTTTATAACGCCCGCGCGCGAGAAGCATCCATGCTCGCGTCCGTAAACAGGGTATTCGTGGCTGTCCTCGTCGCGCTTGCGCTCTGCGGCATAGGCATGAGCCTGCTCGTCATAGCCACGGATTTCCTCGGCGCAGAAACGGAGAGCGGCTTCAGCTCGATGCAGCTGAGCACCGCGGTCTCGATCGCCACCGTCCTGCCGTCCGCGCAGCCAGCCGACTCCCCTTACAACCTGAACATCACCGTGCTCACTCCCAGATTGGAACGCGGGGACCGGGTGAGCCTTGAGGCGTATTCCGGAGGGAAGCTGGAGACGGAGAGTGACTGCATCAACGACTCCGGCTATGAGACGGACGCTTATGTCGGCATGACGAACATATCCTGCGGACTCGGGCTCCCCTACGGCTACAACAGCAGCCAGGAGTTCGACATCTACGCGCTGGTCCACGGTGCGAAAGGCGACATGTATTCCGGCCCCTATCGCATGCACGTCGGATGGTCCGCATACGAGCAGAACCTGGAGAGGGCCACCGTGCTCATGCTGGCCATCGTGTGCTGCGCGTACCTGCTGCTCGTGTTCCCGGTCGCCTTCCTGCTCTTCGACCAGGGCATGAAGACGGAACACCCGGGGGCGTGGGAAGGCGAGTACACGCTCGAGTCCCTGTTCCACCCGTTCAAGGGCGGCGCCACGATGCTCCAGAAATTCGAGTCGTTCCTGGTGTCCCCCTACTTCTGGGGTCTCGAGGTCGTCGGCGTAGTGGTCCTGCTGTTTTATCTCTTCGTCTCTGCGGATGCCTGGAGGAGCGTCCCGGTCTTCGCCTCGTTCGTCCTTTCCGGGCTCATCGCATTCGTCGTCCCGTTCCTCTGGTGCGCGGCATTCTGGTACGCGGATTTCAGGAGGCGCGCGCCGCTGCGCATGATGATGACGTTCTTCCTGTGGGGCTGCATGGCGGCTCTCATGGCCGTGGGCATAAACACCTTCTGGGGCGCGGCGTTCGAGCTCCTGGGCCTGGGCTCCATCGGCGCCGTGGTGGTCGCCCCGTTCACGGAGGAGCTTTTCAAAGGCAGCGGGCTCGCCCTGCTCTCCGAGCACAACGACTACAGCTCCGTCGAGGCCGGCCTGGTGTTCGGGTTCGCAATAGGCATGGGATTCTCGTTCATAGAGAACTGGATGTACCTCCTAAGCAATCCATTCAGCGCGGACATCTGGGGCTGGCTCGCCGTGTTCCTGCTGCGCTCCGTGCTGTTCTCGGCGGACCACGGGGTGTACACCGCCATAACCGGAGGCATCATCGGGCTTCTCAAGGAAAGGAGGTACGCGGCTCCGGCCCTCGGCCTCGTACCCGGGGTGCTCATCGCGTCCGTGCTCCACGCAATCCACAACTCCGGCGCGCCCCTAGCGGACATGTTCGGCCTTGGCGGCAGCCTCGCCTATTTCTGCATACTCCTTCCGCTGGTGGATTACGGAGCGCTCCTCCTGCTGCTTGCCATCTTCGCATGGGCGGTGCTCAGGAAAAAATAGGGGCTTGCCCATACTATTTAAGTATAAGGTGCGCCATAATATGGATATGTCAGGATGCATATTTTGCGCTATAATCAAGGGAGAATCGGCGGCTGTCAAGGTCTACGAGGACGAGAAGACGCTGGTGATAATGGATAGGAAGCCGATAACAAACGGCCATCTGCTGGTCATACCGAAGAAGCACGCCGAGTTCCTCACGGAGCTGGACGACGAGCGGGTGGGCGAGATGTTCAAGGTGGCCAAGAAGATGTCGCTTGCGCTCAAGAAATCGAAGCTCAGGTGCAAGGGGATGAACTACCTTCTTGCCGACGGCGCTGAGGCCGGGCAGGAGGTCTTCCACGTGCACCTCCATCTCATACCCAGATACAGGGGAGACGGGTTCTACATGCACATGCCCCCGAAGTACGAGAACGAGACGAGCACCGAGGACCTTGAAAGGGTCGCGGCCAAGATAGAGACCATGTTCTGAGCGGCTCAACCAGCACGCTCACTTCCTCGCGAAAACCAGATACGCAGAATGCATGAGCCCGAAGTGCTGCGGCCTGACGCCGAAATCACGCACCTCGTACTCGCGGACTATGCCTTCCAGCATGAATGTCCCGGAGAAATGCTTCTTAGCCTCGAGCACGAGCGCCTTGGCCTGCTCTATGTTCAGGCAATGCGCCGCGAGGAAGCCGCCCTTCCTGAGGAGCTCGTGGCTGCGTTTGGCGACCTTCTCGCTGTCTGCGATGTCGCAGAACACCAGGTCGAACCCGCCATCTTCCTCTATGCCTTCCAGGACGTCCTTGCGCTTGAGGATTATGTTCGTTAGGCCGCTCTCTTTTATGTTGTGCTCGGCCAGGTCCGCGAACTCGGAGCGCTTCTCGTAGGTCGTGACCTCCTTCGCGATATTGGCCAGCTGGATGGTCATGAATCCCGAACCGGTGCCTAGCTCGAGCACGCGGGACTCGCGGCCGATACCGGTATATCCGATGACGAGGCCCGCGTCCTTGGGCAATGTCACTGCAGGGCCTCCGCGCTTGCATTTCCTGAGGAGTTCGGGGAAGTGGAAATCTGGCTTGTCCATGTGTTCAACTCGTGTTCCTATCTCTTCATCTTCTCCCGGTATTCCTTCAGCCTCCTCTCTAACGCGCCGTCTTTGAGCGCGAGGATGGAGACCGCGAGCAGGGCCGCGTTCTTGGCGTTGTCTATCCCGACCGTAGCCACCGGGATTCCTGAGGGCATCTGGATCATGGAAAGGAGCGCATCAAGGCCGTCGAGCTTGACATCCACAGGCACGCCTATGACCGGTTTCAGGGTCTTCGAGGCGATTACGCCCGGGAGCGCGGCGCTCAGTCCGGCTATGGCGATGACCACGTCTGCAGACGTGGTCGAGACCAGTTTGTCGACCTTCTCCGGGGTGCGGTGCGCGCTTGCGACCTCGGTCCGGAATTCGACGCTGAATTCCTTCAGGACTTCCTCTGCCCTCTCGGCGATCTTCCTGTCGCTCTCACTTCCCGCGATTATCAGAACGCGTTCCATAAAGGTGATTGGTTTGCAGGATTTTATAAAACATTCACTACCAATCCACTCCATGGTCAAGGCGGCGGCGATGAGGAAAAGGTACATCCTGTTCGAATTGCAGGGCGAGCCTGCGGAAGAGGAAACGCTCAAGCGCGCGCTATATGCCGAGGCGCTGAGGTTCTTCGGAGAGTTGGGCATGTCCCGGGCAGCGTTCAAGCTCGTCGGATTCGACCCGAAGACGAATCAGGGTATTATCCGGTGCGAGCGCTCCCACCTTGAGGAGGTGCTCGGCTTCCTCGCGCTCCTGGGCTCACTTGATGGGAAGCCCGCCCGGGTGCGCTCGCTAAAATCCAGCGGGACGATAGCTGCGCTGAAGCGGGCTTAGGACGACTTGACGCCTTCGAGTATCTGCTTGTTCAGCCTTATTATGTTGGTCTTGCCGCTGGATTCCTTGGAAATCGTGCCCCTTCTCTCAAGCCGCTCCAATATGCGGTGTGCCTTGACCTTCCCTATGCCTTCTATGCGCGAGAGCTCGGCCTGGGTCGCCCTTCCGCCTTCTGCGACGAGCTTGGATATCACTTTCTTCTCATCCGAAGGGAGCATGCCGAGCATTGCCTGCTCCTGGCCAGGGGTTTTCGGCAACTCGACTTTCCTCTCGAAATATAGGTAGGACACTCCAACGCCTGCGAGGAATCCGCCGATGATAATCAATGGCAGGAACATGATGACTTCCTGCAGATACGACTCGTGCTCGCATTGACCGCTGGCGCTGATGCATTGCTGCGGCATGTTGGACTGCACGAGCTGCGGCACGTAGTACACCGCCAGCACGATTGCGGCGAGCAGCACAAGCCCTAGGAGTATTTTCTTGTTTTCCATAGTGGTAATTGCGCAAATGAGGTATATAAATATGACGTTTGGTTTCAGGAAATGAAACCATGGTTGCGCTCAAAAATAAGTATGGTTTCAGCCCTTGAACCTGCAGGTGGTTTGCATGGAAAAGAAAATTACGCTAAAAACAAAGGGAATGCATTGCGCTTCCTGCGAGAAGCTGATAGAAGGGGTGGTGGGGGATTTGGCCGGAGTGAAGAGCGTCAAATCCAGCCGGGCATCGGAAAGCACTGAAATAGTATACGAAGATGCCGAAGTGGATGCGAAAGCGATAAAGGCCGCGATTGCAGGGCTCGGGTATAGCTGCTGACTAGGTGGGGCTATGGAAAGGAATATTACGCTCAAGACCGGGGATATGCACTGCGCTTCCTGCGAGAAGCTGATAGAACGGGCTGCGAGAGACGTCAAAGGTGTCAGGTCCGTCAAATCCGATTACAGCACGGAAATGACCGAGATTGTATATGATGATGCCGAAACAGACTTGGCGACCATCAGAACGGCTATAGAGAAGGAAGGGCATACGACAGAGGTGCAGTCAGCTGTAGCGGAAAGCGGGACAACAGTGACGGTGCAGGTTGAAGAGCCTGCATCCGAGCCCGGGTCAGCGGAAATGCCGTATAAAGTGCCGAACGGCGAGGGAACGAACCAGGGTTCAGGGCTGAACTTCGGCACTTTATCCCTGGTCTTGGGTTTCATCGCGATACTGGTGGGGCTGTACCTCTTGCTGGTAAGGTCCGTCAGCCTTGATTTCAGCAGCATAAACGAGAACACAGGAATCGCCGTGCTTCTGGTGATTGGCTTCCTTACGGGATTCCACTGCATAGGCATGTGCGGCGGCTTCGTGCTTTCCTACTCCGGAAAGATAAAAAAGCAGGGCGACCTAATGCCCCATCTCCAGTACGGCGCCGGCAAGACCATATCATACACCATAATTGGCGCAGTGTTCGGGCTTCTTGGCTCAATCATAGCATTCACCACCGAGCTGCGCGGTTCGATAGCGGTGATCGCAGGGCTTTTCCTTGTGCTCTACGGGATAAACATGCTCAACCTCCTGCCGTCCCTGAGAAAGCTCCAGCCACGGCTCCCGTCCTTCATGCCGAACTGGGAGTGGGGAGGTAAAGGTCCGCTGGTGACCGGCCTGCTCAACGGGCTGATGTTGGCATGCGGGCCTCTCATGGCACTCTACATATTCGCGGCAGGCACCGGAAGCCCGGTCGCAGGAGCCAAGGCCCTCTTCTTCTTCGGACTGGGGACGCTTGTGCCGATGCTCACTTTCGGAGTTGTTGCACGTTACCTCAGCGCCGCGTTCACGAGGAACGTAGTGAGGCTCTCCGGAGTGATGGTGATCGTGCTCGGCCTGCTCATGGCTAACAATGGCCTCGCCCTTCTCGGCACGGGGATTCCGCTCTCAGTGGGTTCTGTGACGAGCCTGGCTGCGGGCGGCCCGGCGCCGGCAGGCAACACAACGGATATTAAACTTGACCCGGAGGGTTTCCAGGTGATAGAGATGAACGTCACGGGCAGCGGGTGGGCGCCGAACAGCTTCGTGCTGAAAAAGGGCGTTCCTGTGAAGTGGGAGATAGACGCGCTCGAACTGAACGGATGCAACAGCGAAGTAGTAGTGCACGACTACGGGTTGGACATAAGGCTCAAGCCGGGCATGCAGACCGTGCAGTTCACCCCCCAGAATACCGGGACGATCCAGTTCAGTTGCGGGATGGGCATGATACGCGGACAGTTCCTAGTCTACGATTCCTCGTCCGCCGGAAGCGTGGCCCCGGCAGCGCCCGTGGTGCAGAAAAACGGGGGCTGCGGTTGCGGCGGGTGAGTGCATGACGAAGACCACCATAGGCATCACCGGGATGGACTGCGCGAGCTGCGCCATGAACATCGAGCGCAAGGTGAAGAAGCTCAATGGGGTCGCGAGCGTCAATGTCAACATAGCCACGAATAAGGCGACAATCGAGTACGATGAGAAGGAGTTGGGACTCAGGGACATAAAGGACGCGATAGAAAGCATAGGCTACGGTGCGGACATCCCGGAAGACGCAGAGAAGAAGATAAATATGAACGCGGGTGAGGAGCAATCCGAGTTCGAAAAAGGGATTGACAGGGAGAAACTCGCCAGGGAGAGGGAGATGTCGAATCTTAAGTATAGGCTCACATGGTCCGCCATCCTGACGGTGCCCGTGCTTGTCCTCGGATTGCCTGGGATGCTAAAGGGCGCGGTAGCGCTCCAGTACCCGGAATTCTTCATGAGGAACATGACGATACTCCAGTTCCTCCTCACGAGCCCCGTGCTGTATCTGAACCGCGACTTCTTCGTGAGAGGGTTCAGGGGGCTGGTCAGCAGGATGCCGGGCATGGACACGCTCGTTGCGCTCGGCGTGGGAACCGCTTACGTCTACAGCGTGCTGGTCGGCTTCGATCTCATCAGCGGCAGTGTCTATTACGAGAGCGCGGCGCTGCTGCTCACTTTCATAGTCCTCGGGAAATATCTCGAGTCGGTCGCCAAGGGCAGGACATCAGAGGCCATAAAGCGGCTGATAGGGCTGCAGCCCAAGACCGCGCTAGTCGTGCGCAATGGAAAGGAGATTGAAATCCCGATAAAGGAGGTCGTTGTCGGAGACATGGTGATAATAAAGCCCGGAGACAAGATTCCAGTGGACGGGACCGTCATCGAAGGGGAAAGCAGCGTCGACGAGAGCATGATAACCGGGGAGAGCATCCCGGTCCATAAGAAGAAGGGGGCTCTTGTCATCGGAGCGACTATAAACAAGACTGGCTCGTTCACGTTCAAGGCGACCAAAATCGGCAGTGCCACAATGCTCGCGCAGATAATCAAGCTCGTGGAGGACGCGCAGGGGAGCAAGGCCCCGATACAGATGCTTGCGGACATCGTCGCCGGCTATTTCGTGCAAGGGGTGATCCTGCTCGCCCTTATCGCGTTCGGATACTGGTATGTTGTGGCTGGTAAGGCGTTCCTGTTCGCTATAACCGTGCTTGTTTCCACGCTTGTCATAGCGTGCCCGTGCGCCATGGGGCTTGCGACTCCGACCGCGGTGATGATGGGGACGGGAAAAGGCGCGGAGAACGGCGTGCTGTTCAAGGATGCGGAGAGCCTGGAACTGCTGCACCAGGCCAAGATAATAGTATTCGACAAGACTGGTACGATAACGAAGGGCGAAGCGGTAGTCACGGACATAGTCCCGTATAAGATGGACAAGAACGAATTGCTGTCTCTTGCGGCATCGGCCGAGAAGGGCTCCGAGCACGCGCTGGCGGAAGCGGTCGTGCAGGTGGCGAAGCAGAACAAGGTGATTGTTCCCGCGGCGAGATCGTTCAAGGCCATACCAGGTTATGGCGTGTCGGCCAGCGTAGGAAACGCCCGCGTATTGGTCGGGAACGCCGCCCTCATGAAGAAGGGAAATGTCGTGGTAAGCGCCTCCACGACGGAACGGATGCATGGCCTCGAGCACGAAGGAAAGACCGTTGTGATGGTCGCTGCGGACGGAGAGATGGCCGGTCTCATGGCCATCGCAGATACGATAAAGGAGCACTCCAAAGAGGCTATTGGAAGGTTGCATGAGATGGGCTACGAGACCGCCATGATAACCGGGGACAACGAGAGGACCGCTATGGCGATTGCGAAGCAGGCGGGAATCGACAGGGTCCTTGCCCATGTGCTTCCCGAGGACAAGGCTAACGAGGTGAAGGTGCTGCAGGAGGGCGGCAGGCACAAGGTCGCTTTCGTCGGGGACGGTATAAACGACGCCCCTGCACTCGCCCAGGCGGACATAGGCATCGCCATAGGCACGGGAACGGATGTGGCGATAGAGAGCGGCGGGATCGTGCTCGTGAAAAGCGATTTGCGGGACATCGTGGCCGCGATCCAGCTCAGCCGCTACACGATGGACAAGATAAAGCAAAACCTCTTCTGGGCCTTTGTCTATAATTCCATCGGGATTCCCATTGCCATGGGCGTGCTCTACCCCATATCCGGTTTCCTCCTAAGCCCTGTCGTAGCAGGGGCGGCTATGGCGTTCTCGAGCGTGAGCGTGGTGAGCAACAGCCTGCTCATGAGACGCTGGAAGCCCAGGATATAAGCCGGTTTAGGGAACCGTGATAGCATAAAGAATACAACGGTGCATAAGTTAGGATGGTAATGAGCTAAAGCGAGGAGATTTCATTGACGCTTGATTTCAAGGCATGGCTCGCGGAACTGACGCCCAGGCACTTCTACAGGTTCTGCATACTCGTCATGCTGCCGTTCCTGGTGGGCTTATGGGTGCTTCCGCATACAACATACATGGACGGCCAGCTTCTCAGCACCCCGTCCGAGAACCAAAGCGGCTCGTCGCAGAGCATCACATACACGTTCACGCACAACACTGCGGATGTGTCGATGCTACAGCAGGTGAATGCGATATTCCCGCTAGCAGACTACCTGGATTTCCCGCCTTTTGTCGTACACAACAACCCGCTGATATGCTTCGAGGACCAGGGCAGCTACGTGGTCTTGCCGGACGGAAGCGACTTCACTCCGAATTTCGACTGGGACGTTCAGTTCGGCAACAGCACCACGCTCGACATCCCGCCGAATTCCGTCAAATGCGCACGCACCACTCCGGGCCAGACCAACTCGTATGAATGGCACGCGACCATGGACATAAACATGGCGGACCAGAACCTGACCAGCAACCTGACTTTCGTCCCGAAAACAACCACGTACCCCCGCTTCGTGATGGATTACGGCCTGCTCCAAGGCCTGGTGATGATACCGGTCTGCTACCTTTTCATATGGTATCCCGCAGCGGGCATATGGAAGAAGATGCACAAGGGCATGGGCGAGCAATGACTCAGGTGGTGCTTTTTTCCACCCAGTCGAAATAGTTCTTCTCGCATCTCTTTATCGACAGGCCGATTATCTCCGGGACCTCGTGCGGATGGATCGCCCTGATGTGCGCCTCGGCTTTTTTGTAGAGGGCGGCTTTAGTCTTGATTAGCAGCAGCCATTCCCCGACCTCTATTGTTTTCCCCTTCCACCTGTAGACGGATTTACTTATAGGCAATATAGAGACGCATGCCGCGAGCTTCTCCTTTACGAGGGATTTCGCGATGCGCTCCGCGGCCTTCCTGTCCGGGCAGGTGTTCAGGATAAGCATCATGCGGGAATGTCACCTCTTAAATGCTATTTCAAGCACGTCCCTGTGCTTGAGGACATAATCCGCGCCCAGGGCACGCTTGGTCCGCACGTCTATGGCCTTGATGAAGTTCTCCGCGAACGTCGAGTGGATTGCTCCCGCGAAATCAATCGCGGTGGAGCCAGGCTTCATCAGCCAGACATCCGGCAAAACCCGGCCCTGATCGTCGGAGAGCTTGGCGACACCGCCGGCAAACACCGCGATGTACTTGAGATAGTCGAATACCGCGGAATTCAGGCACTTCTGCGCGCCGGTGCCCCCGAACTTGTCCATCAAGGCTTTCATTATCGCCATTGCCTTCTCCTGCTGGGGGTTCAGCTCCTTGAGCACCTTGAAGCTGGCGTCTCCGGGGATGTATTCGATGAAACCGGTCTTCGCCGCGTTCTTTAGCGTGATCTCTGCCTCTGCGGAGCAGGGGACGATGAAATAGTTGGGGAATTCCTTTTTCAGCTTCAGGTAGTTATCATAGCCGGTCGAGAGGTCGCACTTGTTCGCCGCGATTATCGTGGGCTTTCCCAGCTCCCTTAGCGTCCGGGCCAGGCTTAGGATGTCTTCTTCGGTCCAGTCCGAGAGCTGTTTCTCCCGCAGGCCGAGCTTGTTCAGCACGCGGATGGCGACGTCCTTCGTGAAACCCAGTCCAGCCATCTGGTTCGCTATCATCTCCTCGTTCTTCTTGTTCAGCTTCGCCTCGCGCTTGAGCTTGTCCCAGTTCCTCTTGAGTATGCCCTCTATCCAGTAGTTCAGCTCGTCCTCCAGGAAGCGGATGTCTTTGGCCGGGTCGTAGCTCCCCATGGGGACCTTCTCGCCCACCTCGTTCGTGGAGCCGGACACGTCCACGATGTGTATCAGCAGGTCCGCCTGGCGCAGGTCGTCGAGGAACTTGTTCCCCAGGCCCTTGCCTTCATGCGCTCCCGGAACCAGACCTGCCACGTCGAGCAGCTCCACCGGGACGAACCTGCGGCTGTTCTTGCAGAAGCCGGTGCGGGGGTTGCACTGGACGTTGAACTCCTTGTCCACGCACTCAATCTCCACGTAGGCGACCCCGTGGTTCGGCTTGATTGTCGTGAACGGCCTTGGCGAGCGCTCGACCGGCACGGCTGTCAACGCCTCGAAGAAAGTGCTTTTGCCCGTGGATGGTTTTCCGACTATTCCAATTAGCATAGGTCTATCTCTGTGCAGCTTTTTTCTTAATGGTTCCTACCAATGAAGCCGGTTCGATGCTTCACCACTTGCCCTTGAACCTGTCCTCGAGCGAGCTTAGCCCCAGCGAGGAGACGCTATTCCAGAGCCTGAGCCTCCAGATTCCCTCTTCCCAGGCGAGGATGGAGAGCCCGGCGTTGCCGAGCGCCAGCGTCCTCCATTTTTCCAGGGGCATGCCGAGGATGTGCATTGCCAGGAGCACGAGCGGGCCGTGATGCGAGATCACTAGGATTTTCTCATGCGCGTCCTTCGAGATAGTAGCCTCGAAATAATCCGCCACCCTCTTTTGCACCTCTTCCGGCGTCTCCCCTCCTGGCGCCCTCAGATACGGGTCGAGGTGGAACCTTTCGGGATCCGGCACGGAATCCCAGGGCTTGCCCTCCAGCGTCCCATAGTTCCTCTCCCGCAGCGCCGGGGAATATATCACCTCGCAACCTAGCCGCGCGCACTCAACGGTCTGCCTCGTCCGCAGCAGGTCGGAGCAATAGGCGATGCCTATCCCCTCCTTATCCAGTCGCTTCTGGAGCGCCTTTGCCTGCTCCTTGCCCAATTTGGTAAGCGGAGTGTCGCTCCAGCCTCCGAACGTATTCGTCTTATTTGCGTCAGATTCCCCATGCCTGAGCAGGAATATCTGTCTCGTCATATTACTTCACCTTCTTCGCTTCCAGCTCTCTCCGCGCATCCGAGCCGATCCATCTCGCAGCCCGATCCGAAGACGAAGCTAGCCTCCGGGCGATGGAGAGCGCTTCCTTGTGGAGTTTCGCATTGCGCTTCCCTATCTGCCGCAGCGCCCAGTTTACCGCCTTTTTCACGAAATTGCGCTGGTCAGTGGAATATTTTTCGATTAACGGCAAGTATAAGAGGAATTCCGCGTCTTTCGCCTTCTTGTCATGGACCGCGCGCGCGGCCATCATCACGAAACCTGCGCGCCTCACGAACTCCCGCTCGTCCGCCACCCACTGTCGGATCTTTTTCTCGCAGTGCGGCGTCTTGTCGAACAGGTTGCCGCAGCACTGGTCGCAGATATCCCAGGAATAAAAATCGCCGGCCCACTTGTCCATCTGGTTCTCCGAGACCAGCTCCGGATCGTCTATCATGGACGCGAGTATTTTAGCCTCGTGGATGTCCTCCTTCCAGAGGCGCAGCGCGAGAGCGTGGTCCTTGCCTATCTCCTTTGCGAGCCTTCGGGTTTCGGGAACCGGAATCCCGAGCGCGGTGTCAGACACTATCCCGTACCTGGCCATCCCCTCCCTGAAGCCCGGTTTCGCGTTTTTCGAGAGGGCCTTGAGTTTCTTGATTACATCCTCGGGTTCCATAAAGATCATTCCACTGGACTTCCTTGCGCCTCCTGGTTCAAAGGAGGATAGCATCCGGGCATGAAATCAACTTTGTACTCTCTTGATATCAGTATGGAGTCGTAGCTTCTTATGATGTCGCCGAAGTGCTCCCGGAGCTTCTTCATCTCGCTGTGAAAATACTCGAAATTAGGCACCTCCAGTTCGAGCTCCACGTCCCAGCTTCCGTAGGCGGTGACCATGTTAAGGATGTTCCTGTGCTGTCGGACATACGCCATAAAGGCGTCCAACCTTTTCCGGTTTATGTTCCTGAGGTATATGAACGATTTGCAGAACTCATAGCCATAACGGTTGAGATCCAAGCCTATGCGGTAGGATAGGATTACCCCTTGTTTTTCCATAGCTTTCATGCGATGGCGTACTACTGCGGGCGTGGTTTTAGCCAGTTTCGCGATGCGGGTGGTCGGGAGACGTGCGTTGTTGGCGATTATGCGCAGTATTTCCTTGTCCGTATCGTCCAACTCTGTCTTCTCCGCCCTTCCCCCGACATCCACGCTGACCGGCTTTTCGTCAACGGGATAGAACCAACGCCGGTTCTGCAGCATGTTGTGCTTAGTCGTGCTGACTTCCTTGGAAAGTATGTAATCGCTGAATTTCCCCATGAAATCCATGAGGAACGAGTCATCCAGGTCGACCGGGTCCTCGGCCCAGGCGCCCACTACCATGTCCCACCTCCCGGAGCAGAAGCAGAGCCAGCCGTAGCGGGGCTGAGCATAGAGGTATTCTATTATCTCCTTCTCTAGTTTCGGGGTCGTGTTCTGGAGCTGGATGTATATCTTGAAGAAGTAATACCCGAATTTCGCGGTGTTGATTATGGTGTAGAACTTGGAGATGCGCCCGTTCTCCAGCAGGCGCTTGATCCGATAGTGGGCCGACTCCTTGCTTATGCCCGCTTTTTTCGAGAGCGTGCTCAGTGGAACCCTTGCGTTCCTGTCGAGCTGGTACAGTATCTTCCGGTCTATCAGGTCCAAATCCTTCATAATGTTTAATATAATTAAGTAAATTTATTAATATATATAATTTTGTTAAAATAATCAATAATAGTATTTAATAACATCTAAATCCCCTAAATAACACATGAACACCACGAAAAGGGTCCGGTTCAAACCGATGGATTTCAGCGAGGCTGACATTTCAGATGTTTCCCGTAAGGGGAGGATGCCAACTATCATGGCTGAGACCATAGCAAGATGCTCCCTGAGATGCATCAATTGCTATCGACAGGAAACTGATGGAGGATGGACGCAAAAAGGCCGGCAACTCAGCCTGGAGGAGAGGCTGACCCTCATACGGGATGCAGCCAAACTCGGTGCCATAACATACCAGATCGTAGGAGCTGGAGAAACACTGGACGACCCGGATTTCCCAAGGCAGCTTGAAGAAGCAAGGAAGTTCGGGATGGAAGTCATGGTGCCAACCAACGGGATCGGGCTGCAATCCGAACGTACTATGGATACGCTGGATGCATCCGGGGCCTCCGTACTCCTGAAACTGAATAGCTTCAGTGAGGATGTTGAAAGACAATTGACCGGGCGAGCAGGTTACGCGGGTATGCGGAACAAGGTGCTGGAGAAACTGCTGGGCAGGAATTCGTTCAACAGGGAGGAGATTGGCAGGAGCGGAGCGATAACGACGAGGCTGGCGATAAGCTGCATGATAACGCGCCTCAACCAGCACGAACTCCTTGACGTCCTGAAGTTCTGCCGGGAACGCAACATCGCCCCTTTCATCAATACTTTCATTCCTATGGGAAAGACGGCAAAGGAAATCGGACTGACTCCGGCACAGAAGGATGTCGAGGGATTGTTCCGGCAGGCAAAGGAGCAGGATACCCGGATGGGGATCGACGCTGGCAATGGAAGCATCTACCTCGGGGGAACGGAATGCTTCCAGCGGGGGCTGGGACCATACGTAAACATCGTAGGGGAAGCGAGGGTCTGCGTAGGGGAGAAGGAAGCGGTGGGTAACATACGGGAAGAGCCTCTTGCAGCGATTTGGACGCGCATCAGGGAAACGACCGCGGATTACATCAGCCATTGCGGCCGCCGGGAATGCCCGCCCAGGGAAAACGCGCTCAAGGAGAGGGAAACAGAAGGCCAGGGCATGCATTGCAAAGACCTGGTTGTGCTGCGGTAGGAGAAACGCGCTTCACAAGGTCTTTTTATGAATAAAAAGATTTTTCTCATCAACGCAGGAAACGACAGGAAGTATGGGAACGTGGTGCATGGCGCCAGTTTCCCTCCATTGGGCGTTGTCTCACTGGCGACGTATATCGGGAAAATGGCACCCAGATGGAACGTAAGGATATTGGACGGGGTAGTCACGGATGAAAAAGGGATCTCGGAAGAATTGCGCAAAGAAAAACCAGGCGTGGTCGGAATCAGCGTCCTGTCCACTTCCTATCAAACTGCGCTGAGACTGGCAAGAACCGCGAAGGAGTTCGATGCTGTCACCATACTCGGCAACGACCAGGCTGCAAGCACGGGCCGGAACATACTGGCCGCCAGGCAGCAGATCGACTATATCTGCACCGCGGATGTCGGGGAAATGCCGCTGGTCCAATTTTTGGAATACCTTGAAGGGAAACGGAGGATAGCCGATGTCGCCAAGCTCATGTATCGGGCCGATGACGGGGCTATAATGCATAATTCCAATTTGCCGGAATTGAACCCTGGAAGGTTTGTTCTCGATCAAATACCGATTCCCGACAGGTCGTTACTGCCCGAGACGGTCAGATCCATTTACCAGAAAAACTACGCCGCAGCTTATCCTGATGAAGGCGTCACCGGAACAGCGACTATCGACCGGATCAGAGGCTGCGCAAGGGCAAATGCCAGGTGCGTGTATTGCGGGATAGCGGACCTTGCGATACGGAGTTCCAGCCCAGAAGTGTTCTGGGATGATGTCCGGAACGCGAGGGAAACCGGAGCAGAAAGGCTCATGGAAGCGAGCGATAGCTTTTCCGCCATGCCGGGGTACCTCGAGCAGCTTGCGGACGCGAAGCCCGAAGACCTGGATTTTCGCGCTTTTGTCTACACATCTGCCAGGGAGGTGAACCAAAGGCTGGTAGAGGCGTACAAGCGGCTGGGTATTTTTAGGGCGAACGTGGGCCTCGACAGCGGGGATGTGAACATGCTCAAAAGGTTGAAGGGACCTCGTGATTCCGTCGAACAGAATAAAGAGTCGGCCATGCTTCTCGCAGAAGCAGGCATAAGGATTTACGCTTCTTTCGTCATCGGCGGACCGGGTGAGACCATGGAGAGCCTGGAGAACACGGGACGATTCATCAGATGGCTCATCGATGGAAATTTAGCGGATGGCGTAGAGGTGCAACCCCTTTTCCCGGGATTGAACACCAAAGCCGGAAGACTATTGACTAGTCCTGCGCTTGCCGCCAGGTATGCAGAATTGGAGGGATTCGAATTAAGGGATGTTGATCTGCTTCATCACATGCCAAAAAAATGGCTCGGCCATGAGAATCCAGACCCGGAAGAGATATCCAGGGACTGGACGGCTATTTTTTCCGAAGTCCCCTATGACGACCTGCTCCATTTCAGCGATTCCGTTCAGAGCCATTCACAGGAAAAAGGAGTGCCAGCGGGTAGTTCCTGGACCGCAAGATAGGGGCAGAACAGGGCTTCATTTCCTAATTATGACTACGCTCTCGCGCGTCCTCACTTTCTGCGGCTTCACGTCCGCGATGCGCTCCGCGCCCACGACTATCTCGACATCCGAAAATCCTATGCGCAGCGCCATCTCTGCGAATATCTCGTCCACGAGCACGTGGGTGTCGTGGATGACAGAGTTGGAGACGTTCACATAGGCTGCTCCGCCCGGGACGAGCACACGGTGCATCTCCTTGATCGCGCCTTCCATGTCCGCGAAATAAGTCCCGATTATCGGAATCCTTTCCCCTATCTCCCCGACTTCCACAGGCATCTCCTGAACCCGCATCTTCCTGCCTATGAACGAGCGCACGCTACGCATGCGGACCTCTTCGGCAGCGGCCTTGGACATTGCAAAAAGGCTGAGCTCCATGCCATAGATTTTGGAGTAATCGATATTGTTGAGGTAAGGCGGCGACGTGACAATGATGTCCTCGCTCGCGTCCGGAAGCCCCATGGACCGCGCATCTCCCAGGAAGACTTCCGGCTCTGGCGCAGCCTGATTAGCGCTCGCTTCCAGGTCCGCGAGCATCCGCTTGACCTTCCTACGGAAAGCGTCCTTAACCGGCATTGCGCTCTTGTCCTTGCTGATCTTGAGCACGCCTCCGTCCTTGATGATGAGGCTGGCTTGAGGCAGAGTGGAGAGCAGGGCGAGCAGGAGCAGGCTCCTCGGCCCCGGCTCCAGGTACTCGATGCGTTCGCGGAGGAAGAGTATGTCATTGAGATTACGCTTGGGGAACGCTTTCGAGGGGTCGAAAAGCTCGAATTCCCACTGCAACGGGGCTGGGGGCCTGCTCTCAGCGAAGATGCTGGCGCTGAACTCCTTCGCTATCTCTATATCACGGGACGAATAGTTCCGGGTCTTCGTCTTCGAGACGAACGCCGCCAGGTCAGACGCATCTACACCTGTCGCGAAAATCCCTTCCTCCTTAGCCTCGAGAAGGCTTGTTCCAACGCCGCAGAACGGGTCGAGCAGGCGCTCCGGGGACGTCCTCTCATTGTTGATAGCCCACTTGACCAGCTCTGGCGAGAAGCCCTCCTTGTACCAGAACCAGCAGTGGAACGGAAGCTCCTTGCTCTGGTCGAAGGTCATGTAGGGGCCGAGGGAGAAATCGTTCGTGATTTTCATCGGAATCTACACCAGCTTCTGCTGCCCTGTCCTCTTTTTATGCGCCTTACCCTCTTCAGCCGCGGCTTTCGAAAGCGCGTCAGCATCCTGATTCTGCTCCCTTGGGATGTGCTCGAATTTCACCGCCATGCCGGTGCGGAGATCGTCCACCCTGAGCTTGAGCTCCTTGAGCTTCGCGTCCTTCACCTTGTATTGCCCGTTGAGCTGCCGCACGATGAGCTGGCTGTCGGACTTGATATGGACGCCGTTCTCGCCTTCATGCTTCGCGTATTCCAGGCCGCGGATGACGGCGCTGTACTCGGCTATGTTGTTCGTCCCTTCCCCGATATATTCGCTTATCTCCTTCACTTTTTTACCGTGACGGAGCACTACGACGCCTATGCCCATGGGCCCGGGGTTGCCCAGCGAAGCCCCGTCTGTGAAGATGGTGAGCGCCATGGAGAGCTTCGGCGGGGTTCGTTTTTAAAATGCTTTGTGGCGGTAGAATAGCATGGTCAAGGTCATCCATCCTACGCCCGTGGTCAAGGTGGCGAAGGCCATCCTGCTCGCGGTCCTGCTTACGATCGTTCTCTACGCCATGAGGGATTACGTACAGGGCATCTTCGTACAGGTGCTGGCGATAATCTGGGGGCTGGCGATCCTTGCGTGCCTGGCCGCCTTCGTCTCCGTCATGTTCACCACGTTGGAGATAGGGGACGACGACCTGGTCTTCAAAAAGGGCCTGCTGGCCGTGAAGACCGTGCTGGTCCCGTACGACAAGGTGACGAACACGCGCTACAACCAGTCCCTCGTCGACAGGCTCTTCGGCGTCGGCAGGCTGGATGTGGAGACCGCCGGCCAGTTGGCCTTCATGATACCCTCGGTCCGCTACGATGACGTGAAGGGGATAATGCAGAGCGTGACCGGAAGCGGGGCGAAGAAATGAAAGAAACCAAGGAGGCCGAACTCACGGACAGGTTCGTGGTCATAAAGGACAAGCCGCTCATGCTCTTATTGCGGAACATAGGCGCTGCGGTGGAGGAGGGGAAGGAAGCGAAGGTTCCTCTCATCGAGGCGGCGTATTTCGCGGAAAAGGGGAAGCTGCCGTTCACAAAAGACGAAATCCTCTCCCGTGCGTCCGAAAACGACCCGCTCGCGAAGGAGAAGTACCTGGTCATCGAGCACCTAAGGAGCAGGGGTTATATCACCCGCGTCTCGCTCGACACGGACGAGTTTTTGCGTTTGCACAGGAAGGGCTTCAGGCCTGGCGAGGACAGGACTTATTACCTGGTGAAGGTCGTGGCCGACTCGTGGGTGCCCAAGCCAGGGGAATTGGACGAGGCCCTGGATTTCGCCGGCAAGCTGCGGAAGGAGCTGGTGATCGCAGTAGTCAGACCGAACGGGCTCAGGTTCATCAAGCTGGGAAGGGCTAATTTCGAATAGCTCAGAATATCTCTATCCTGGATTTCTCTGATATGTCCCTTCTCACGAAAAGGTAGGTCAGCAGCAGCGTGATGAACATGAACAACAGCGGGCTGATGGGGAAGAACAGCAGCGCCGCGATGTAGAACAGCGCGTTTATGGTGCTGGAGAAGTCGTCATAGGTGTTGTCCATCAGGCGGCCAAGGTACTCCTCCTTGCTCATCTTCTCGTGCTTCTCTATGAGCTTCCCGTCCACCGAGAATATCAGCGGTATGTAGGTGCTGGTGCGTATCTCCATGAGCAGGTGGAAGAACGCGAATATCATGACCACCAGGATGAGCCCCAGATGCAGCAGGGAGATTGCCGTTGCGGCTGAGCCGATGGCACTGAGCACGAAGCCGGCCGCGACCACGAGGCCGCCGAGCATCGCGGTCAGTATGGTGAGGTTGTTCCTGAACAGGTCCGCCACCGGGGAGACGTTGCCTGCCTTGAGGACCGCGGCCGCCCAGCTGCGCCTGTACTCCGAGCGGACCTCGCGCGCGGTGTTGCCGCGCTTGAACGACCTGCCGCTGGTGATGATGCTTATGATGAAGCACAATGCGAAGATTGCCAGCGACACGATCTCGGTGAAGTTCGATGAATCCCCGAACGTGAAGTCCATGGATTGCAATGGTACGAGAAAGCTTATTAAGTTGCGACGTGTATCGGTTTGGGAGAAGACATGGACAAGCAGCTCGGTACGATAGTGGCGCTCGAGGGCTCGCCCTCGACGTCCGATTTCTCGTTCGTGATAAACAGCGGGGCTGACGTCAAGAAAGGCCAATACGTCCAGGTGGAGAGCGGCAAGGAGCTGGTCTTCGGCTTCGTGGCCGAGATTGTGCGCGCTAACCGGTATTTCGAGCAGGTGGAATCCGTGGCCGAGTACGAGAAGTCCGGCAGGATAGCCGATTCCTTCCCTTCGGATGGCTGGGAGTACGTGCTCGCCCAGGTCAGGATACTGGGCAACCGCCAGAACGGGAAGTTCGTGAGGACCTTCACGCCGCCGTGCCCGGGCGCGGCGGTCTCGAATGCCGATGACGACGTCCTCAGGGAGTTCCTGGGCTTCGACGGGAACGGACTGCACATGGGCGAGATACAGCACCACGACGTCGCGGCGAAGCTGAGCATGACTAGGCTGCTGCAGAAGCACCTGGCCATACTCGCCATGAGCGGAGCCGGGAAGAGCCATCTCGCGAGCGTGCTCCTCGAGGAGCTGCTCGAACGCAAGAAGGAGCAGGGGAGGATTGCGGTCATCGTCGTGGACATACACGGGGAGTACAACGGCTTCGCGCATGATGAAAGATACGGCCATCTGACGAAGGTAGTCGAGGGGAGCGACATCGCGGTCCCGTTCAGGAAGGTCCCTCCGGAATTCGTGGAGGAATGGCTGCCGAATCTTTCGGGTCCGCAGCGCGAGCTGCTGCGCCATGCCATGCACGAGTTGCGCAAAAGCAAGGGAAAGGACGGGTACTCGCTAAAGGATCTATTAGCCGGAGTGAACGCGGCGGCTGTCGCGAAGGAGGACACGAAGAAGACCCTCGCCCGGGCGCTCAACGAGCTGCGCAGGTACAGGTTCCTCTCCCAGGGCAAGGAGAACCCGAAGCTGATTTCGGACATCCAGCCCGGAAAGCTGCTGATCCTGGATTTCAGCAGCATCGACTCGCTGCGCAAGAAGCAGATACTCGTGGCGCTGCTCGCAAGAAGATTGTTCAACCTGCGCAAGAAGGGCAGGATACCGCCGTTCCTCCTGCTCATCGAGGAGGCGCACAACTTCGCCCGTGAGAAGGCCGAGGCGCACGAGGCGATATCCAGGAGCGTCATAGAGACCATAGCCAGGGAAGGCAGGAAATTCGGCGCATCTTTATGCCTCATATCGCAGAGGCCGGTGAACCTCAGCACCACCGCGCTTTCACAATGCAACACGCACATCATATTACGTATCACGAACCCGAATGACCTGGACCACATACAGATGTCCAGCGAAGGCATAGACTCGCGGGTTGCGAAAAGCATCACCGGCCTCAAAGTCGGTGAGGCCATAATCGTGGGCGAGGCGGTCAACTATCCGGTGTTCGTCAGCATCCGCAACCGCAAGTCGCTCAAGCGCGAGAGGGGCGCGCCATTGCAGCAGCAGGCGCTGGACTACGAAATGGCCAAGGAAGATAAGGGGAAGCAGGTCGAGGCGTTCCTTTAGCCACATCGCGCGCAAACCGCCAACTTTATAATTCTTGAGAGTAAAAACAGGAACATGCGACCGAGTACCCTGTTGATAGCGATTTTTGCGTTGGCAGCATTAGCCTCCGCGGTTCCGGTGCAGATGACATCCCCGTTCGAGCAGACCATCAACACCGGGGACACGGTCTTCATCGGGACAATAGGCCCTGGCCAGACGCTGGCTGTGGAGATAAACCCCATCGTGACCACAGGGGGGATCTACGGCGCAGGAGGCCAGTACGACATCGCACAGGTCTCCAACCTGCCGCCTGGCTGGAATGCGCAGCAGAGCAAGCTGTACCAGAACCCGCTCCAGGTCAAGATAACCGCCGACAAGGCAGCGCCCCCGGGCCAATACAACGTGGACATCACGGTGATCAACGAGAACAACGGCGAGGAGCTCGGTAACGTCACGTTCACGGCGAGGATAAACGTAACCTGGGACGTGCTGGGCATGAGCGTCTCCCCGACGCAGGCCATCGCCGGGCCGGGCCAGCCGGCCCAGTTCGGGATAACGATTATGAACAAGGGCTCTGCGAGCGACACCTATATCGTGAACGCGAGCGGGGTGGACCAGTGGGATTTCGTCAAGCAGGTCTATGTGCCGGCGCAGAGCTCGATAACGGTCCCCTACGAGATAGCCGGCAATGAGGAGGAGACTTACAACCCGAGCATAAGCGTGGTCTCGGTGTCGAGCGGCATAATACAGCAGGAGCAGAATGTCACGCTCACCGTGAGATCAGGCCTCATCGGGGACTATCGGGCGACCAGCGACGGCACGCTGCTTTTCCCGATCTTCGAGGCGCCTATATACGCCCTGGCAGGCCTTATCGGAGCTGCCGCTAAGCTGTTCGGATTATAAAACTGACGACGGAAAGATAATCCTGATTCTGCATGGATGACCGAGAAAAGGCGCTTGATTACATCATAGCCCGGCTCAGGAAAGGCCGCAGGGACGTCTCCAGCCTCAAGCTCGATGCCGCGAGGAAGCTCGGCATGGGAAGCGTGGTGAGGAACAGCGAACTCATCACGAGGGTGAGGGCGCGGAACCCGGAGCTGCTTCCGCTGCTACAGAAGCGCCCCATGCGCACGCTCTCCGGAGTGACCCCGGTCGCAGTCATGGTCAGACCCGAGGGCTCCTGCCCCTACTCCTGCGCATACTGCCCGACCGGGCTCGGCGCCAAGAGCTACACCGGCTTCGAGCCTGCGGCGCTCAGGGCGAGGGAGGAGGGTTTCGATTCCTACGGCCAGGTACGGAACAGGCTGAGGCATTACACCGAATGCGGACATCCTACTGACAAATGCGAGCTCATAGTGATGGGCGGCACGTTCCTGAGGATGGGCGCGGCCTATAAGCGCTCCTTCGTGAAGGGGATATACGACGCGCTGAACTGCAGGAGAGGCAGGACACTGGCGGATTCCCAGAAACGGAATGAGCACGCGCGCAGCCGAGCCGTGGGACTGACCATAGAGACCAGGCCCGACGTCTGCGGGGAAAAAGAGATAGACGAGATGCTCGGCTTCGGTGCGACGCGCGTCGAGCTCGGGGTCCAGCACCCGGACGACAGGATATACAAGGCGATAAACAGGGGGCATGAGACCAGCGACGTGATAAGGGCGACCGCGCTGCTCAAGGACAGCGCGTTCAAGGTCCTCTACCATATCATGCCGGGGCTGCCGGGGTCCAGCCCCAGGAAAGACGTATCGATGGTGAAGCGGCTCTTCTCCGACCAGAGGTTCAGGCCGGACATGCTGAAGATATATCCAGCCCTGGTGATGCCCGGGACCGGGTTGGAGAGGATGATGCGGGAGGGCGGTTACGAACCGTACGACACCGAGAAGGCGGTGGAGACGATATCGGAGTTCTACCGCCATCTGCCCTCTTATGTGCGCGTGATGCGCATACAGCGCGACATACCCGCCGGCCTGATAGCCGCCGGTGTGAGGAACAGCAACCTGAGGCAGTTGGTCGAGGAGAGGATAGGGGAGAAGAGGATCAGGTCGCACGAGATCAGGATGCGGGAGATAGGCGGCTGCAGCATGAGGGGCTTCAGGACGAAAAGGCTCGAGTACGAAGCGAGCTCCGGCAAGGAGGTCTTCCTCTCTTACGAGAACGGCGATTCGATGATCGCCGGGTTCCTGCGCCTGCGCATCCCGCACGAGCCGTTCCGCAGGGAGATAAGCGAGGGGACCGGGCTCCTCAGGGAGCTCCACGTCTACGGAGCCGAGACGCGGCTCAGGCAGAGCGGGCGCGTGCAGCACAGGGGCGTCGGGAGCCGCCTGCTCATGGAAGCAGAACGGATCGCGCGCGATCAGTTCGATATGAGGAGGATGGCTGTCATAAGCGGGATAGGCGCAAGGGACTACTACAGGAAAAGGGGATACCGCCTCGAAGGCGGCTACATGACGAAAAAGATATGATCAGGGCAGCCCTTCCGGGGGTTTGAGCAGCTCGTCCTGCTGCTTGAGCAGCTTCAGATACTCGTTCTGCAGGTCCGCGAACTCCTTCTCCTCCTCGTCGCTGAATATCCTGACATGGCGCACGGCGTTCTTCACCTGTATCTTCGGCGAGATGTCCGCTATGAGCTTGAGGTTCTCGCTCAGCTTGTCCCGCACATCCGGCGTCACCCAGACCCTGCGGTTCTGCAGCTGGACCGCTACCTCCGGATGAGTAGGCGCTGGGAATAGCGAGCCGTTACTCACCTCGGCGGGCATGCCCAGCCTTCCAAGGACCAGAGCGATCTCCCTGCCCAAAGGCTCCTCGCCTTTGAGTATAGGGATGGGGACATCGAGCTTGCCTTTGCGCACCTGCTCGGCCAGCGAGTCCCGGACGTCCTTCTGCAGCCTCGCGAGCAGGAGCGCGAGCTTGGCGATGCTCTCCCGCTCTTCGTAGTTCCGCTTGAGCAGCGCTCCGCGGCTGGAGAGGAGCTCGTAGCTGCCGCCCGCGCGCTTCGCCATGCAATCCGCCAGCTCCTTCGGCGGGCAGGAGGAGAGCAGCTGGTTGAGCCTCGCTATCTCCTGCTCGTTGGGAATTGCGATCTTCACCCCTGCGGCGTCCATCCTGGCCGAGAGCGCGTCGAGCTGACCCTGCACTGAGCGCAGGGCGGCCTCCGCCTGCTCCAGCGCGGCGGGTTCTGCCCCAGCGGACTTCCGGACGTCCAGCTTGAACGACAGCTCAGCCCTGCTTTTGGCCAGTTCTAGGAACGTGACGAGGTCTTTTGATTCCACGCTTGGCGCCATCGGATAACCCTTGGTCGTAGGCTTTCCTGACTAATATGTAGATTAGCACTATCAATATTAAAAACATTAACAACACGACGAGGATTGTCTGGAGGCCGGACGACGGCTGGGTTTGGGGCTGCGCCGCGGGGCGCGCCGATGATTCCATCCGCGCGAAGAGCGCGTCCAATCCCTCGGCGTAGCGCAGCGTGGTGAACGCCTCTGGCTCCAGGGACGTGTTGTTCTGGGCCGCGAGCCATGCGGCGTGGGACTGGTAGACCGCGCCCCAGAGCGAGATCCGCTTCTCGGCCAGCATCGCCTGCACCTGCGATTTCATGTCCGCGCTGCCCATGCCTACCATGTCGGAGTCCGCCTGGGAGGTCTCGATCACGTAGGTGCAGTCGAACAGCGCCGCGCCGTACCTGCCCTGGTCGAAGGACAGCCTGGCCGAATCCAGATGCTGCGCGAGGTCGGCATCCAGGTTGTCAAGGCCCTCGGCTTGGGCGAGCTCTGCGGACGCGAGCCCTTTCCATGCGGATTCGTTGAGCTCCGTGCCGTTCCTTCCAGCGGCGTCGCTGAGCAGGCCGGACACCGAGCACCAGGCGTAGGCGTACATGATCGCGTCGTAATCGCTGTACTTCTCATCGACCGTGTCCGCGCCAGAGATGTCCGTGGAGTTCAGCTGGTTCTCGGCCCAGGATCTCCGCGCGTCCGCGCCCACCAGCCATTGGAAGTTCTCGCTCGTCTTTGGGATGTCTGGCAGCGATGCTATGCACCTGGCCACGGATTCCTTCTCCGTCTGCAGGTCTGTGTCCTGGGTGAGCATGGCGCCCACCGTGGAAGCCTCTATGTAATCCTCGAACGCCTCGTTGGCAGCGCTGAAGAGATAGCCTTTCCCCAGGATCTTCTCCTGCCTAGAGAGCTCCGAGGAGTAGTACTTCTTTATGGTGGCGGAATCGTTGTCCGATGACGGAAGGCCCTGGACGGTCCGGTTCTCCAGCGACATCATGCCGGCTGCCACGTTGTAGAAACCGGCCGCGGCGGATGGGTCGTACTGCGGCACGTCCGGGACCGGCTCGGACTCGCGTTCCAGTGATGGGGCGGGCAGGGACTGGTTGAAGAGCATGAATCCGATTGCGTCGTCCATGTTCCCGGCCTCGACCACCCTGAGCCCGGTGGCCGCTTCGCTGTTCCTGAGCATGAGGGTGTCGAAGATGCTGTCGTTCGGAGTCATGAAGTACTTCGCGCCCGATGCCGCCACAGCCAGGGATTTCTCATAGAGCCCGCCGACCTGTCCGACGCCGCCTTCGGGGTCCACCGCGCCGGTCATCATGGCGTCCTGCCTCGGGGACATGCCGGTCGCGGCGCCATAGGTGAGGACGGCTATCGCGGCGCCCGCGCTGGGACCGTCCACGTAGCTGGCTGAACCCGAGCTGATGCTGACGATCGCATCGCAGCCGGACTCGTTGGCTTTCCCCAGCCCGTATTCCACGGCATCATGCACGGACTGCTGGGTTGTGGTGCTGGTCTGGGGATAGACGGAAAGATACGCCCCTCCGCTCCCGGGCACGATTGTCACGGAGATGTTCACGGTATCCGAACCCGAGCCCACCACGGCCGGCACGCTCATACCCGCGCTGCCGTTGCACTGCGCAACGCAGAGGGCGCTCAGCAGGATGAGGAACAGAAAACATCGTGGGTCCATTGCGATCACTATAGCCTTTTGGCTGCCAATATGCCCTTGTCCGTCTTGAAGAACTCGTATTCCTCCGCCAGATAGAGCTTGCCGAGCTGGGAGCCGGCCCCTTTTATCGAGTCCACTATGCTGCCGCTCGGCAGATCCTCGTAGAGGTAGGCCACTGCGTAGGACTTCCCCATGGACCTGGCGTCCTCCTCCCTCTGCCTGAGCAGGATGCGCCTTATGTCCCTGCCTTCGAAGGACAGCAGGACCGCGGGGTCTTCGAGATATATGGCGTTCGTCTGCTCCCCGCCCCGCACCGTGCGCCTCTCCGGGTCGTATACCGCGGGCCATGAGAGGCCCACGCCTATGAGCATGCGGTTGACGCAGCAGCCGAATGAGGTCTTGTAGTCTATTATGCCGCCGACCTCGGCAGGCGTGACGTCGAAGGCGCACTTCTGCATCACCTTGACGCATTCCTCCAGATCCTCGCGCGTGAGCCTCTTGACCTCGACCTGGTCCTCGTCGAGAAGGTAGAGGAATTTCTTCTTCTGGGCTTCCGGCTTCTTCTCCTCCTGCTTCAAGGCAAACGACTCGCTCATCTCAAATACCCTCCGGACTCACATGAATTTCGTGTTGCATGCCGGGCACTGGGTGAGGAAGGCCTCGCTCCTGTACCCGCATATAGGGCATATGTAATAAGTCCTTTTAGCCCTTTCCAATTCGGCTTCGAAGCTGTATTTGCACTGGCCGCACCTCGGGGCGTCCAGCTCGTTGAGGAAACCGCAGTTCGGGCACTTGCGCCTGAACATGCTCTTTATGTGCGTGCCGCACTTCGGGCAGCGCTCCATGTCCAGCGTGACCGGGGCGCCGCAGTTCGGGCAGTTCTGCGACTGGCCCTTATGCGTGGAGCCGGACTGGCCGCGCAGCGCGTCCTTGAACATCTGGAGGATTCCCATGCACCCACCTATCCTGACCCGGGGGACGGCACGCAGTTTATGTCATAGTTCTTCACAGGCAGGCTGATGCCGCAGAACCCGCCCAGCTGGGTGAGCGAATTGCCAGTCCCGATGCCGCAGTCCTGGTTCGCGTTTCCGGTCCTGGAGAACACCGCCGGGGCGGTCACGGACGTGTAGTACATCTGCTTGAAGTACGTGTAGTTGGCCCCGGTCGAATCCGTCAGGCAGCATTTGCCGGGCTTGCTCATGCCGGCCATCACGTCCTCGTAGGCGTCCGAGACCATGTTCACGGATTTCACAAGCGGTTCTGACTCCTGGGTGCCGTTCCCGAAGCTCTCGGTGCAGTTGTATACCGTATTGGTCATGTTGCAGGGCGTGCATGGCTCGACCACGGTCTCATCCGGGCATTTGTACTTGCCTACGTCCTCCAAGGGCACGCCCCCGGGCATCGTGCATTGGACGCCGTTGTCGCACGTCTTGCCGCACTCCCCCTGGGCCAGCTCCAGGGAGGTGCAGAGCGTGCAGTTCACGGACGGCACGGTAAACACCTGGACGAAAGTCGCGTACGGGTTGGTGCCGGCCATCCTGTTTATGGCGCTCTCGAGCGCGCAGAATTTCGTGGTTTTCATTCCGTATGGCAGTGCGATGCTGGTGCTAGTACCCGGCAGGGAAAACGACAGCACAGTGCTCACGAGGCTCTCCTTCTGCCCGGCCGTATTCGAGCTGTCGACGCGGACGGGCTGGTATATGAGGCCGATGATGCCGGCTTTCACCAGCTGGTCCTCGTTATTCACTATGCTGCTGAAGAGCGTCCCGTAGGTGTTGCCATTCCAGTATTGGTCGTCGGTCACGGTGAAATTGGTTATGATGACCGGCTTGCTATAGTTCAGCGCGGCCTCGCCATATGTCATCACGTCGTTGATCACGAATGAGGCCCTCGTGTCCGCTGTGATCGAACTGGCTGAGTATATCACCGTGTTCGCCAGCCGGGTTATGTACCCCGCCAAGCCCAAAAATCCTCCTGCTGTGGCCGCCCCATTGCCGTAATTCGAGGTGTCGTAGTCGGTCACGATCATGTCGACGTTGACCTTCAGCCTCGGGTCGAAGCCGAATAGCTGGCTCAGGTCGTTATCGTAGGTCGATAACCCTACGCTGCTTCCTGGCACCCTAACCGCGGTCAGGCATCTGGGACAGGCCGCCCTGACCACCGCGGTCCTGTTCAATATCCTGTTCCTGGACAACGAAGCCGAGGAGGAATTGAACGTGTCCACGACCACCACTATCGCTCCGCTGTTGCCCAGGAGGCGCTGGAAATCGTACTCTTGGTACAGGCTCGAGTCCTGATGGCCCGATACTAAGCTGCTATCAACCCGTACTATCACATAGGGCGCGGTGAGGTTCCAGTTGCTGTTATCCGAGATGTCGATCACGGGCATTATGCCGGATTTGAGGTAGTTGCCCATGCGCTCCTTGATCAGGGTCGGGTCCTGGTCGGTCCTTGGAGCGCCTTCCGGAGTGACGTCGTAGGTGGTGTTCGTCACATAGACGCTGCCGCTGGTGCCCGAGTAGCCGTCTGTACTGCTGACGGATTCATAACCGGATGTCGACGTCACGTGATAGATGAACAGGTTGCTGTAATCTCCGATGTCGGTCACGTACGGGTCGCCGCAGGAGGTGGTAATGTTGCTCGGTGAGTTAGCCGTGATACTGCATATCGTGGTCGGGCTCACTCCCTGCCAGAGCTCCTGCTCCATCGATGGGATTGCCACCCTGTTGTCGCTGTTTGCGGATTTCGTGCCCGCTGTTATCTTCTGGTAAGCCAGGGTCGTGAGCGTGCACGGCTCGCACCAACCGAAGCTCTGGATCTGCGGCAGGGTCGAACCCGGCTCTATGTCGCACCTGCCGATCTTCATGTTGCCCCCTGAATCCTTCGTGCCCACGAGCAGGTATATGGTGCTCGGGACCAGAGCCTGGTAAGCCATGGGTTGCCAGTCAAGTCCATTGCCCTGGCCCAGATTTATCTGCCTGATTGACGCCTTTTGGAGGTTGCAGAGGTTGTTTCCTGCGAAATAGGGCGAGGTTGTCTGCTGGTATATGTTGTCCTGGTCCCTGAAGAAGTTCAGCGCTGGCGAGTTCAGGATGTCGTACTCAGGGTCGCCATACTTGGGGTCGCCACCGCCGCCACCGCCGCCATCACCAGAATCGTCCCCGCTAGAAGAATAGTACGCTGGAATGGCCACGAATTTCTTGTACTCGGGTATCCACGGCATGGAGGCGAAGAACAGGTCATCGATGTCGACTGAATTCGAGCGGTCGCAGTGCTCGTTCCACTCGTTAGCGTCATTCATATAGCCGTCCATGGTGTCGTTGTAGAGCGGCGCGAACGCGGTCAGAAGGCCTTGATAGGTGTCATAGAAGTCCTGCCCGGTGCCCGAGAGGTCGACTTTTATGTAGCTGGCGGTGGAAGGATAGCTGGTAACCGTATAATTGCACGGCGAGGGCGGCTCAGGATTGAATGTCGGGGCGTCTACCGGTGTGTCGGGGTTGGTTGTGTTGATGTAAGCTCTGCAATAAGCGAGGCATCTGCTTAATGTCGAATAGGCGCCGTTGGCGTAATTAAACTCGTCAGCCGGGCACTTTCCTGACTTTCCTAGAGTTCCCGCGCAATCGTCCTGGCAGATGGTTACCATCTGGTTCGGGGTCACTGGCGAATTATAAATGGGTTGGCCCCCCGGCATAGCGTCGAACGAGTAGTTCAGCACTGTGCTCACGGACGCGAAGATGCAGCTCTTGGCGAAATAGGTCTGCTCGAACTGCCCCGGGTCCGCCACCGCATAGCCGACTATGGTCTGGCCGTCGTATTGCACGTTCTGGTCGTCGAAGAACACGATCTGGCCCGCGGGCGGGTATGCGCCTGTCGTGTCCACATAGGAGTCCACCACATTGTTGGTCGAATCCCAGGTGACGCTGAAATCCGACGGAAGCAGGCTCACGGTCGCGGGGTCGCCGAACATCTCGTTCTGTATCGTATTGCCAAACTGATCCTGGTACGATCCAGTATTATAGAAGGAACCATCATTTGAGTCCCATAGCTGGATGTAGGTGTTCGTACCATCGAAGTAACCGCCCCCAGATGTAAGAGGCGTAGTGAAGAAGTTGTTCCACATCCAGTCGAGCTGGCACTTGTCGTGCTTCTGCTCGCCGCTCGCCGCACAGCTCGGAATGCCAGCGATCGGTACGTTATCCTGGACATAAGGAGCGTTTTCGGTGTCGCTGCCTGCGTCCTGCAGCTGGTTCCTGTCGTAGTCCTCAGTGGCAAGCGTAAACTGGACCGGCCTGTAGGTTACGTTGGCGTACACGAAGCTGGCGGTACCGCCTGCGTTGCTCGCGTTGATGGTCGGGTAGCACACCACGACATTCTGGCCCGTCACCGTTTGGGTGCTCTTGCAGTCCGTGACCACGTAGCTCTGCGTGCCGGCCGCGTCCGTCACGACGTTCACGCCCCTGCTGTAGAAATCGTTCGAGCATTCCCCGGAGAGGCACTCGTACGCGGATTTGTCGCACTCGAAGGGCGCGCGCCCCACCGTCGTGTTGTAGAACTCCGGTATGTAAGCGGTGGAGAGCGCCTCCCTGTAGAATCCTTTATCCAGCTTCTCGTAGTAGTAAAGGGCAGATTTGTTCAGCCTGCTCGAGGAATTGGAATTGGGCCAGTCGACTACGCCGGTCGTCGGATGAAGCGTAACCGTCCAGGCATAACCGAGATAATCTATGTACTTGTAGGATTTGAAATCCGTGATGAAGCTCGGGTTCATGCTCAATGCCTTCGTGATGGTGACGTTCAAGAACGCGTTGGTTCCTGCGGTCGTGAGCGGCAGTATGCTCGCGGTCGGGGTTATGCTCGCTGGGGGCACCGGCGCCGCGTCGCTCGTGCATGATGTGTTCATCTTCGTCGGGTCGTAGGCGACGTAGGTGCCGGATGCGGTCCCGGGCTGCAGGTAATTCATGTACCTGTCTATGGTCCCGGTGGGGTTGATCATGCAGTCCTTGTCCGATATGGGGAAGTAATAATGATAGTAGTCGTATTCGTCGAAATTCGCTCCTATGCCGAACCTGAAGTCCCCTACCGCGGATTTCGAGGTCTTCATGATCCTCTCGAAGCTCGAGTCCAGGGGAAGGAACCTGCACTGGCCGTTGTAGAGCGCCTGCGTTTTCGTGCTGGTGCTGCTGGTCGGCATCTCGTTCGCCGCCTCCTGCACCGAGGCCACCCCGGGCGCGACCTGGGGCGCATAGGCGAAATCGCCGCACGCCATGGCCAGGCAGTCCGGCTTTATGCACTCGGTCAGGTTGTCGTCCGTGCAGAATGGTATGGCAGAGTCGACCGAATCGATGGTGACGTTGCACATCTCGCTGGTCTGGTTGCAATAGATGGTCTGCGGGTACATGTCGATGAAGGCGTCGTTGGACATGTTGAACCAGTAGCATTTGCCGTCTTTGGTCGCGTTGTTCCTGACGCAGCAGCCCAGCTCCTTGGATTTGGTTATGCAGCCCGCGGAGAGCAGCATGGCGAAGGCGATCGCGAGCGAGATTGCGAGTGCGGTCCTGGGCTTCATTCATATCACCTTGGTCACCATTCTCATCAGCGTGTACGGGTCTCCGCCCAGCAGGGTCATCATGTAGCGCACGAAGGCGAGCGTGAGGAAGAGAGCGACGAGGGGCTGCAGTATGAGGCCTATGTAGGCCTGCGAGAGCTGGTCGCTGATACGGGCGAAGCTGAGCGACTGTGTCGCGGCGCCCGCGGTGTTGGTGGACACCATCGCCACCGCTGCGCTGAGCGTGGGATAGCAGAGCTGCTGCGCCAGGACCTGCGGGCTCCCCATGACCGGGGGCGAGTCCACCTTCACGAAGCCCGGGTCCAGAAGCACGAAGAAGACCGGGAACAGGAAGAAGAGCCCGACGCCGAGCGAGATGAACAGCGCGCCCGCGCCCCTCGTGAACTGGAACGAGCGGAGCAGTATGCCCAGCGGTATGAACATCGTCAGCATGGTGTTCTTCACGTAGAGCACCAGGAAGGACTGGGCGTCCAGCCCTATGAGCAGCACCGTGGCGAGGTTGTTCGATATGCGTATGGACTCTGTCTCCTGGAACATGCTGCCTATCCAGTCGCCCCTGAACACTGTGATCCCGAAGAACGATACCTGCATGTTGAGCAGGTTGAAGTCCAAGGCGCTGCCGCTGACGATGGCGTCCTGGATCTTCGCTATGGCCATCGCCTTCTCCTGGAGCCTGCACTGCACTATCGCGAGCATATCCTGGAAGGATTGCGTTGCGACCTGGTCCGAGGTATCGGACGGGCCATTTATGTTTCCGGCCATGACCGGCATCTGCGTGCCGCCGCATGTGACGTAGGAGCTGCTGCTCCCCAGGACGCCGGCCACGAACGAGCCCGCGCCGGTGACGATGGTGGCGCCGCCGATGAGACACATCGCCATCAGGGCGGTTGCGATCGCCTGGAGTATCTCGGATTCGGCGTAATGCTCCAGCTCGGTCATTTTGAATGCCTTGGCGAACGCGATGAACAGGGCGTAGATGGTGACGGCTATCAGCGTGGCGAGTATGCACATGGGGAGCCAGCTGGCCCAGCTCCCGAAGAAATCCATGGCGTCAAGCAGCGGCATAACAGGCAACATAGTCATCACACCATCTGGAGCAGCCTGCTCAGGTCTATCTCCTCACCGTAAATCCTCGCCAGGTAGTTCACCGAGGCCAGTGCCGCGAGCAGCGCGGCGGTCGGCAGGAACACTCCGGCTATGAACGCGTAGGCCGCGAATGCTATCGCCCCCGCGGCGTTATCGACGCCGCCCGGGAAATATAACTTCTCGAAGTAGGCCGCCCCGCTGCTCAACGCGGCCGCCGTGGATGCGCCCAGCGCGCTGGCGCCGGCATTGTTGGGGAACACGTTCTCGTCCAGGAAGGGCGCCACATTCTGAGGCGGGCTCAGCAGCACGTCCGTCATCATCCCGAGTATCGCGAGCATGAGGGGGTATATCACCATGAACGAGAGGGCCAGGGCTATGAGCAGGGAGCCGAAGGAGCGCATGTAGGGCATGGAGCGCATGAATATGGCGAACGGGAGCAGGAACAGCACGAATCCCTTGTATATGAACATCAGTATGAACAGGAAATTGAGCGTCGTAAGGTATGCGACGAGGGTGCTGTTGAAGAACAGGTTGAGGGGGCCCATGACCGAGGAATAGGCGCCGAGGGCCGGGCCCTGGGTGCCGGAATAGGAGAAGAAGCAGCCCCACCCTATTGCCGGGATCGTGAAGACCCCGAAGACGCTTATCGGCGGCTGCCTCAGGTCGCAGCTGAACATGCTTATCTGGCTCAGGATGGTGAAGGCCTCGAGATGGTAGCGCACCATCATGAGCGCGGTATGGCTGTAGATCAGCGTATTGGTGAGGTACGCCTGCGCCGCGGAGTACACCGAGCCGGAGTAGTCCGAACCGATGGGCACCCCGAATATGGACGCCACGTCGCCCATGTTTATCGCGCAGAAGGAGTCCACCAGGAAGAGCAGGAGCGCCACTGAGGCCACGGACATGAGTATCTGGATTATCTCCCCTTTGGCCCAGACGGTCACCTTGGGATTGCTTATGATCTGGCCTATGTAATAGCCGAACACTATGATCATTATGCCGGCCGCGCTTGCGATCGCGCATATGTCCAGTATCGGTCCGTTGAGGATCGTGTCGAATCCCGGGGAGCACACCTCGGTCCCTTCGATCGGCGGCGTAGCCGGTGGCACGGCCGCGTGCAGGGCGCTTATCAGCAGGAGGAGGAACGCGAGGAGGAGGATGTGTTTCGCCATTCAGACCACCCTCGACAGCGCGCTCACGTCGACCTCCGCTCCGGCGAGCGAGGTTATGGCCCTTATGCCAGCGCTCATCATGAGCACCGCGACGACGGGGCCCAGCGTGGCTTTCACGAATATCAGGTACATGTAGGACTTTATCGCGGTCCTGAGCGAATTGTACACTTTTATGGCGGCGTCCGAATTGCCGTCACCGACGTCGCCCGGCGTGCATGAGGGGCTGATGCCGCTCAGGCTCCCGCTCCCGGGCTGGTAGCCGGCCGCGTCCGGGCTGGCCAGGAACGACTTGCCGAGTATGTCAACGAAGACTATGCCCATGGGCAGCAGGAGGTAGAGGGAGATGGCCAGCGCGATGAGGAAGCCGCCCGCGCCGCGCGTGAACCTGAAGGTGCGCAGCACGATGCCCAGCGGCAGGATCAGGTTCAGCCCGTAATTGACCGCGATGTCTATCAGCCGGTAGGCCGCGTTCAGCTCGCCCAGCGCGAAGCCCATGATGGTGCCTGCCAGCGAGAACGGGCCCGCGAGCATGGAGAACCCGCCGCATCCGGACACGGAGTATCCTATGCCCTGGAGGTTGCAGGAGAGCATCTGGGAGCCCTGTATGCCCGCGTTCTTGTCCACCGCGCGCACGTCGTCATATGCCGAGGACAAGTCGGTTATGGAGGTGTTCAGGCTGTCGAGGGCGGCCAGCTGCAGCGTGGGCGCTCCCTGGGTGAGGTCCGAATTCGTTGACAGCCCGTCTATGAAACTGTTCGCGCCGTAGAAGACCGCGATCATGATGGCGAGCGCGATGAGCTGGTAGACCTCGTCCTTGGCCAGCGCGGTGAGGGCGTCGACGCCGAAGCCGAACCCTATCATGTACACCACCGCGACCAGTATGAGGGATGTGAGGATGGCCAGGGCTGCCGTGTCCTGCCATGCGGCGAAGCTGGCGGACACCAGCAGGAACAGCGCCAGCAATGCCTTTCCCTTCATAATATCGCCTCAGAATATCCTTGACATGCCCGGGATCTCCACGTCCCCGCCAAGCATCTCGGAGAGGGACTTTATCACTATGAGCGTCGCTGCTATGTTCAGCAGCGGAAGCAGGTAGGCCGGCCCCATGAACTTGGCCACAGACTGTATCTCCTGCGCGCCGACCATGCCCTCGGCCCCTATCTGGGTATACGCGCCGGACGTCTTGGACGGCCCGCTGTCCGAAGGCGCGCACAGGTTCGTGCATTCGGTGTCTATCGGAGGGTTGTAGGTGTACGACTCCTGGCTGGTCGCGCACGTGTCGCATGAGCTGTAAGGCACCTGCACCCGATAATCCAGGGGGCAGCTCGTGGGGGAGCAGTCCTCGTGTATAACCCAAAAGTCGAAGTCAGTGAGGTATAGGGCCGGGAGGTTCGTGCCGATTATCCTCATATCCTCCGGGCAGGTGCTGCAATTGATGCTGTCCGTGGGGGCCTTCGCCTCTATGGCGGCCAGCGGCACCTTGCACGTGTCAGGGCATTGCTTGCACGAGACGCCGTCCTCGCTGTCATTGCTGCAGTATTCCGGGAGTATCTTCGACATGTCGGACGTGCCGTTGTTCATCCTGCACTCCTCCGGGCATCCGGTGCACAGGTCGTCGCACGAGCCGAAATTGGGCATCACCCAGACGCAGCTCTGGTTCGCGTCCAGGCTCGCGATGCAGTCCTTGGGATACGTGTTGCAGCGGCTGGCGTTCGCGACGCTCGGGTCCACGGAGGGCCTCCAACTCAGGTCGCTCACCTCCGCCACCCTGCAGTCGAACCTCGACTGCAGGCAGTTGCCTCCTGACTTGTTCCCGTTATTGGCGTTCAGATCGCAGTCGCTCCTCAGCGGCGGGACTATCTTGCACTCGCTGGGGCATGCGGCCGCCTCGGTGGTGTTGATATGCACGATTATGCGGGTCACCTTGCATTCCGCTGGAAGCGCCGCGCATGCGAACTGCTGGGTGTAGTTCGCGCACAGGTTGGAGCCTGCCGGGTAGGGAAGATCCCTGCAGGAGCGGTCGCAAGCAATGTCACACTGACCGTTTCCTCCGCAGCTCGGATCGGTTATATGCACGGTCCAGTTCTCGCAGGAGGTCACGTTTACGCCGGAGTTGTTGAGCATGGAGTGGGTGTTGCCGAGTATGAGGTCCCTGACGGCGTCTGTCTGCGAGTCGTCGAACAGGGCGTATACCTGCGTGGTGGTGTTCAGGGCCACCGTCTCGCCGCCCTGCTTGTAAAAGGCGATCGGAGCCACGTAGCTGCATTCCGCTGGGCAGAAGCTGGGGAGCGTACTGCTCGCGTCCCCGGTTATCGTCATGTCGAGGCTCATCCAGTCGAAGATGTACATGGCCGGGAAGAAGAACATCACTCCCACGGCGATTGCTATGAGGAGGCCGCCTACCTTGCGCGATATGAAGAACGACCGCGCCACTATGCCCAGCGCGAGAAGGAGCGGCGCGACCTTGAAGCATATCTCGCTCACGAAGAATACCTGGGAGTATAGCGAGGACAGCACGCCCTGGTAGTACTCGAAGACCAGGCCGTACCTGTCGGCATCCAGTATGTAATTGGCCCAGAGCGACCATGTCACCCCGGCCTCCGCGCACCATACCGAGTAGCAGTAGATCCCGAAGCGCCTGTTCGCCCAAGCGGTGGCCACCAGGTCCTGGTGCAGCACGTTCTTCGCACCGTCCTGCGCGATTCCTATGTAGTCGCTCAGGTAGGCGTTCGCGGTCTTGTTCAGGCAGTTCTCGCCGGGGACGCAGTGGAGGCCTCCTATGCCGGAGGCGTTCACCATGGTCATGGTCGTGACATCCATGAGCGCGACTACGCCTATGAGCGCGATCACGATGATCGCGTTCGCGAACACCTGGCCAAGCTCGCTCCTAGCCCAGGCCTGCATCTCGGGCAGCTCGAATCCTATACCCACCATGTAGCCGATGCCCACGAGCACGGTGGATAACACGAGGGCGATCACCGAGATGGACTGCCAGTTGTTGAACAGCTCGAACGCGGAGCTGGACGGAGCCTGCTGCACGACCTGGGTGACGTTCTGGGCGAGCGCCGTGGCTGATAGCAGCAGAAGGACGATCGCCAGCGTGAGTCTGTGCTTCATCATGTCACCCTAGTGCCCGCAATGCTTTGTTAGTTGCAGCGATGAAGGTTATGAACATTGCCATTGTGAGGTTCGGCAGGAAGAACGCCTGCGGTATCAGCCTCCCCACGTTCCAGAACCCGTAGGTGGCGCAGCCCGGGCCGAACACGAAATCGTTGACGCCGGCGGCGAACGTGCTGCAGTTCTGGCCCATTATGTCGTACATGGACAGGTTGAACGCGTACATGAAGGGCACGAGCACGTAGAGCCCCACAGCCACGGCGATGAGCATGTTGCCCATGTTGCGGAAGGGGGGTATCACCCTGAAGAGGAACGCTATGGGCAGCACCCAGGTTATCACGTTGCTGTTTATGAATTCCAGGACCATCTTCTGCATGTTGATGCTGATGAGCGCGGGCAGCACGAAGCTGTTCATCACCATGTCGTACTGCTGGGCATGCACCTTGAGGTAGCTGTCCGCCACCGCGGTGTACGCGTCCATCAAGGGAATCTGGACCGTGAATGCGAATGTGGACTGCATCATGAGCTGTATGTTCTGGTTGATGTAGTACTGGGCGATGTTGTCCGCGTCGTCCTGCGCCATTTTGATGTAGCACATGGAGGTCGCGTTCATGTTGCCTTGCACGTAGCACGAGAGGGTCCCCATCTTGGACATTGTGGAATCGAAGAAATAGTTCATGGTCTGGCAGGAGACGAGCAGTATGCCGGAGAAGCCGATGAGCAGCAGGATCGAGAAGAACAGATGGTAGAGCTCGTCCTTTGCCAGCACGGTGAGCCCGGAGTTGCTCGTGATGCTGCCGCCCGCGTACGCGACCGCGATTATCATCACCGTCAGGCTGAATGCCGCGACTATCGCCGCCCCCTGGCCGTTCACCGGATCCAGTATCGCCTGGGTGGCATTGCCTATGCAGGACGATGCGGAGAACACCGCGGGCATCAGGAGAAGGAGCAGCAGCAGGCGCCTCATCACACAAACCTCTGTATCCCGGCTAGATACCATTCGCCGCCGAGCGCAGTCGAGATGCTGCGCGCCCCGGACATGGTTATTATCGCTATCACTATGGTGTCGAGGTAGCTGAGCAGGATGGCGTTGTTAACGTTGCTCAGGAAGGTCACGAGCACTCCGAACGCCTGGTCAGTGTAGCCGACGCCCTCCCCGGCGAACGCGATCCAGGCCCCGAGGGCGGTGTCGTAGCTGACCTGCAGGCCTATCATGAGGAGGGGGTATACGACGTACTGCACCAGGTCCTGGCATGGCAGGAAGAATCCGGCTGTCCAGGGGGTCAGAAGGAGCGGCAGGCACACCACTATGGAGAAGAGGAGGTCGTTGAGCGAGAGGAGCACGCGTATGGGCATGAGCTCGCAGAACGGCTGCGCCACGGTCATCGCCCACGTGCCCGGGTCCAGCTGGTCCAGCTGGGAGCTGGTCAGGTATGCCTTCGGATAGTCGATGACCTTGTTCGTCTCTCCGATCAGGATGACCGAGAACGGCACGAGCACCATGCCCGCGAGGCAGATGGCGACCAGCGTGTTCCCGGTTTTCCGCGTGAACGGGATCATGCGGAGGGAGAGCGAGACGGGCAGCAGCACCGCGGGCACGGCAGTGGCGCAGAATTTGAGGATGAACAGCAGGCCCTCGTAGATGAAGATGCTGTTCGCGATGCCGCTGGTCGCTGAGGTGAGCGAGGAGAAAAGCGGGGCCACGCCGCCCAGCGGGGACGTCGAGTATGTCAGGCCCACTACGTACAGGGGGACGCTGATGTATGGGGAATACGTCGCAGCGGCCCTTATCTTGGTCGCGGCCCTTATGATGTCGTCGAACGACCGGTCCAACCCGGTCGTCTGGTTAGTCATGAGGTTGGTTATGACGTCCTGCGAAGCGGTCAGGTAATCTCCCTGACCGGTTATCGCCTTCGTCAGGCTCGTGGAGCCCACGAAGAACGCGTATATGAGCGCCGCGAGTATCACGCCGGCGATGAGCTCCCGGAGCTCGTTCTTGGACCAGGCCTCCAGCTGGGGCGATGAGACCGCGGTGGAGAGCATCATCATCAGTGCGAGGAATATGGCCACCAGCACGGCCGTGATCGGCACTATTGACGTGAAGTCGGGGCCGGATGCGAATGAGAGTCCGAGCACGATTAGCAATAGCAATAGGTGCCTGAACGGACGCATGCTAACATCTCCATGGTAATGATTAAAATGCTTGTTCCTGATAGTTCATTATGCGGACGAGACTGCTTTTTGTGGCATTGCTGGTTTTAGTAGCGCTGATGGCCCGGCCGATCATGGCCGACTGCACGATCCCTGGCACCGACTGCCCGGCGTGCAGCGAGACGAACGGCGTGCCCCAGGCGCAGATGTTCCTCAAGGTGAATTCCGCGAATGAGTCGCTCGTCGGCACCTTTTTCTACGAGAACATCTCCGACGAGGCGAATCCCAGGCCGCTGCTCGTGGACGCGCCCGTGATAGTGGAGATGTACAACAACACCGTAGACAAGACATACCGCATATACACGGACGCGAACGGCAAGGCGGTGTTCGACTTCTCGGCGTACGCAGGAGCATGCATGAACTTCAAGGTCATGTACTGCCCCTTCGCATGCACCACCGGTCCCTCAAAGTCGGACTGCGGGTTCCAGAACTGCCTCAATTACTCCGGCATACCGTGCAGCCCGGGCACGTGCCTGGCCTCATGCACAGCAGGGAGCGTATTGGACGCCCCTAACATCCAAGCTCCGCAGACCCCGCAGTGCTACATCCTGCTACCGACCATGGACACCGCGAGCTACTGCCCGCCGCCGCCCCCGATCAGCAGCGTGCCGGCGATATGCTTCCCGCTGCTGCTCATATTCGCTGTGCTCGGAGGCGGGCTTTTCCTCAGCGGGAAGAATCCGTTCGGGGGCTTCGACTTCACCACTCCGAGGACCGGGAAGCACATAAGGTACGAGGCCAAAGGCAGGGGGCTCGGGGTGAGCGCGCCGAACGTAGTCACCCAGAAGATACACGAAACCGGAAACAAGCTCGCGACAGCCGGCGCGAAGAAATTAGCTGGCGGAGCCGCTTCACTGATGGCAGGAGGCGGCAAAAAGGGAGCGGCCGCATCCGCGTCTGTCGCAGGACACATAGAAATGAAGCAAGCAGGAGGACAGAGAGGAGGCGGCATGGTCACGATGGCCGGCGGCAGGACGATGGCGACGGGAAGCCCTGCTGAAAGGTTTGGCGGTTTCGGGAAGGTCCTGGGCCTTGTCGGTTATGGGATCAAGGGGACTGTACAGGCCATAAGCGGGAATACCACCGGCGCGAAAGCCACATTCATGAAAAGCTCGATGATATCCCAGAGCGTGGGCGGCATCAAGAGCATGGTTAATACCAACAGGGCCGTGAATAAGGCTATGGCGAATGCCGCTTCGGCCAACCCCATCGTCTACACTCCGGTGGCATGGGCGATGCTCATCTCAACGCTGAAGAACGCCCAGGACGTGAATGATGGGAAGAAAACCCAGGCCGGATTGGGCTCGATCGTATCCCAGCTCATGAATGTCAAAAAAGGGAAGGCAGGCGCCAAGACAACCATAGATAATTCCAAGACAGTGACGGTGAAAGAAAACCCCGCGGATCCAAATAGCAAGAATGTGAACAAGGTCGTATACGAGATGACAGTAGGGGGCAAAAAGGTGGTGGCGACGCTCGATGAGGCCTCCCTGCGCCTCGGCAAATTCAACGGGACTGTGACTGTCGGAAACAAGACAGTCAATATAGAAGAAGGCAAGGTTGTAAGCGGCTGGAACGAGCTGGGCGGCAAGGACAGGAACGCGGTGACAGACAGGGTCAGCATCAGCGAGGTCAGGCAGCTGGTGGATGGGGATAAGACCGCCAAAAAAGAGCTCGAGAAAACTGGCACGACCACGGTCACGCTGGGCAGTGGAGAGACGATAAAGGTCTCGGTCGCTGCCGATAAGGAAGGCAAGTTCAGCGCATCCGCGATCAGCGATGAGAAAGGCACCAAGGGCAGTTTCACCATAACGACCTCGGATGAGCGGGTGACCTTCGTCAAAGACGGCAAACCCACGACGCCTATTGGCGAGAGACTCGACATGACCGAGATCACGGGCAAGCTGAGGAGCGAGGGCGCCATGAGCGATATCGCGGAATCCGGCAAGACCACGATCAAGCTGGAAAGCGGGGAGAAGGTGACGGTCATAGCCGCGGATGTCGCTTCCCTGGATAGCGGCAAGTTCAGCATAAAGACAGACGATGACAAGATAGTGGTGGTCGATACCAGCAAGAAGGATCCGAACACTGGCAAGCCGGATCCAATCGTATCCGTGGGCACGTCCATAACCGGAGCCAGTGATCTGGCCGCGACCGGGAAGGAGTTGGGCATGCCTGCCATCACCGCCACGCTCACTGCTGCGGTGACCATGGAAAGCAGGTTCAGCTCAAACGAGTACGGCGGCGCGGTCACGGTGGTGACGAACCCGCTCGGCTCGCCGGACGACTATACGGTCATAAGGCCCCGAGACAATGACGACTTGAAAGGCGTGGCGTTCGAGGTCGTTGATGGGAAGGTCAAGACGATAACCGACAATAGCACCGGCGAGTCCCTGAAGGCAGACAGCACGACCGGGATCAAGGTGGGCTCGGGCGCACCCGGATACATACCGGACAAGGTGGCCGCACTCGGCGCATCCGTGGTGCAGGTGCAGATGGCGGGCCAGGACCTGGCGAACGATACCATGAGACTCGAAAAGTCGCTCCACGACATCCGCGTGACCGACTCCGTGAGCAGCGCCAACGGAGGGGCACCGGAAGAGGTGAGGGATTACCTCAGCGAGCACCCCGAGGTGCACGCGACGATTATCCAGCAAGCGCACGAGGATGCGATAGAGACAATGGCGAGGAAGGATTATCCGGAAAAGGCGGATGAATTCAGGGCAGCGAACCAGCAGTTTGAGAAGGACAGGCAGACCATGGGTTCTGAGGCGGCATACGACAAGGATCTGAAGCCGGTCACGGAAAAGCCATTCGAAGAGTTTGCAGCGAGGT
This sequence comes from uncultured Microcaldota archaeon, assembly GCA_963714085.1. Lineage (GTDB taxonomy): Archaea > Micrarchaeota > Micrarchaeia > Anstonellales > Bilamarchaeaceae > CAILMQ01. The sequence goes on from OY970229.1 coordinate 680,325, forward strand.
CCGTCAGGGAAGAGACAAGCTCGCAGGGAGCGAGATACGCCGAACTCGTCAACAAGCCGGAGATCAGCGAGGGCCTCAGTTACGATGAGATCGCGAAAATGAAGGCGGATACGAAGCCGTATGGTGCGGCGATGGCAGCGGCCGCGGCGACCGAGCTCCAGTCCGGAGCCAGGAGCGATACCGAGGTGCGGATCCACGAGATAGGCGTATACGCGCAGGCAGAAGCCAAAAACACGGGCCCGACCGAGCCGCAGAAAGGGGTGGACATGCTCAACTCCGCGATAGCGAGTCTCCAAAAGGAGGAACAAGAAAGGAAACCTCCCGAAGCTGCCGAAGCAACGGCCCGGCAGGCAGTCGTACCGGTCAGGACAGGCGGCGGGGGATCCGAACCGCCATCCAAACCCGAGACCCCGGCCGTCAGCGAACCCGTCAAACCAGAGGCGCCGGAAGAAACGAAGCGGGCCAAACGTGAAGAGACAGTGACCCCCAGCGAACCCGTCAAAGTCGAGAAGCCCGAGGAGCGGGAAGCAGAGGAAACCACGAAGCCCAGGAAGAGGGGCGGCAAGAAGGAATCCTGATGCTCTCCCATGAAAGCGGCGCCAAAGGCACCAAACCCATCAAGCGCCTCGAGAACCTGCTCACGTTCGGCAACCTCTGGCTCTACATCCTCTCGCTAATAAAGAGGAAAGGCAGGGCTTACGCCTACATGCTCGACTCCGGCATCGAGAAGGAGTTCGCGTTCAAGCCTTCCAAGGTCATGGTCTACATAGTGCTCTACAAACTCGAGAACGAGGGCCTCATAAAGTCCGAGTTCGAGGAGCGCAGGAAGTACTACAGCATGACGAAGAAGGGCGACGGCACCCTCAAGGCGGCGAGGCAGTATTTCAAGGTCCTTGCAAGCAAACTGTGACCTAAGATGCGGATCATCATAACTGGAACCCCAGGTACCGGCAAGACCAGGATCAGCCGGATGCTCGCCAAGAGGATGAGGCTCCCGCTCGTCGAGATAAAGGAATTCGTGAACGATAACCGTATCTTCAGGATGGAGAAGGGTGAGAAGACGGTCGATGTAGGAAAGCTGAGGAGAAAGCTCCTTCCGCGTTTGACCGGCCTCGGGCGGGCAGGCGGCTACGTGGTGGAAGGCCACCTCGCCTGCGAGATGAAGCTGCCTGCGGATTTCGTCTTCGTGCTCCGGACCCACCCTAAAAAGCTCAGGCAAAGGCTCGCACCGAGGCGTTATAGCAGGAAGAAAATAGACGAAAACCTCGAAGCCGAGATGCTCGATTACTGCGTGCAGAGGGTGGAGTCGGTCTACGGCATAAGACCGCTCGAGCTCGACACCACGGAGCGCACGGCCCTGGTTTCCGCGCAGGTTATGCTAAAAGCCGTGAAGGCAAAGAAAAAAAAGCTTGACGCACCAGATTACTCATCGGAACTGGAATCCTTCCTGGGGCTACGATCATGAGCGAGAAAGAGGAAACGAGGATAATCGAGGCTGCTTTGTTCATCTCAGCCAGGCCCATGGCGCTTGAGGAGCTGCGCACGCTCACAGGCATCGGGGCGCTGGGCTATCTGAGGAAGGTCGTGGAGGACCTGCAGTCCGAATACGCCGGGCGCAACAGCGCCATAGAGATACTGAGCGTTGACGGCAAATACGAGATGCGCGTGCGCCAGGACTACGTGGGCAGGGTGAAGCAGTTCGCCCAGGATACGGAGATATCCAAGCCCGCGCTGCGCACGCTGGCCTATATATCCAAGCACGACGGGGTGCTCAAATCCGAGATTGCCAGGCGCATCGGCTCGTCCATCTACGAGGATGTACGCGAGCTGGTGGAAGCCGGATTCGTGAAGCCGAAGAAGGCGGGCAGGAGCTCGAGCCTCTGGCTCACGGACAAGTTCCACAAATATTTCGTCAAGGGCGAGGTCGCCGCCGTAGCCCCCAAGCCGCAGGACGCCGAGGCGCAGACCACGCTTCCGGCTGCTGCTCCGGAACCAGATGAAACAATGGAATAGGATGTTTCCGGGAGCGGGTTTTAGCTAAATCAGATGGGCGTTAACCTGGGCGATGCCTAGAACCCGAGCAGGTCCTTCACCATACCCACCGCATTGCCGCCGGTCTCCTCTTCTTCTTCAGGCTCCTCCTCCTTGGCGGTCTTTTTGCCTTTGGCTTTTTTAGGTTTTTTCGCGGGTTTCGGCTCAGGCTCTTCCTCTTCTGGTTCCTTCTTGGCCTCCTTCTCCTCTGATTCGTCGCCTAGGCCGATGTCCCAGAAAGGCTTCCCTTCTTTCTTTTGCTTTTTCCTGGGTTTGGGCTCTGGCTTCTTCTCCTCAGGTTCTTGCTTCTCCTTTTCAGCCGGCTCGCCCTCCCCGGATTCATCGCCGAAGCCTAGGCCCCAGAACGGCTTGCCTTCCTTCTTCGGCTGTTCCTCGGGCTCTTTCTCTTCATGAGCTTCCTTCTCCTCTTCTGCAGGTTTAGCCGGGCTCTCCGCGGACTCTCCGCCGAAGCCGAGGTTCCAGAACTGCCTGCCTTCTTTCTTAGGCTTTTCCCTGGGCTTCGCCCCGGAACCGAGCAGCTTGAGCAGCAGCGCCTCCTGCGCCCACATCCTGTTCTCGGCCTGGTCCCATACCGCGGTGGCGCTCGCGCCGTCCAGCACGGAATCCGTTATCTCCTGGCCCCTGTGCGCGGGCAGGCAGTGCATCACTATGCAGTCCGGCTTCGCGAGCTTCAACAGCCCGTCGTTCACCTGGTATGGCGTGAGCTTCTCGATGCGCTCGGCCTGGCTGGCCTCCTCGCCCATGGACACCCAGACGTCGGTGTATATCACGTCGGCGTCCTTGACCGCATGATTCGGGTCGCTCGTGACCTCGACCTTGGCCCCGGATTTCCATGCGGACTCCAGCGTCTCGCCCTTGGGGAGGTATCCCTTCGGGCCGCAGAGCACCACGTGCATGCCATAGCGCGCGGCTATGTGCATTATCGAGGTCGCCACGTTGTCCGCCGCGTCCCCTATGAAGACCAGCTTGCCCTTGTCCTTGCCGTGCTCGATTATGGTCTGCATGTCAGCGAGCGCCTGGCAGGGGTGCTCGAGGTTCGTGAGCGCGTTTATGACCGGGACCGTTGCGTGCTTCGCCAGCTCCTCCAGGTCCGAGTGCTTGGAAAGCCTCGCGGTTATGGCATGGCAGTAGCGGGAGAGCACGCGCGCGGTGTCGGCCAGGGTCTCGCCCCTGCTGATCTGGGAGCTGTTGAAATCCATGACTATGGACTGGCCGCCGAGGTTAGCCATCGCGGTCTCGAAGGAGAGCCGCGTGCGTGTGGACGGCTTCTCGTAGAGCGATATTAGGACCTTGCCCCTCAGGTCGTCCCGCGCCCGATCGTTCTCCTCCTTGAGCTGCATCGCGAGGTCAACTACTTCCCTCATGAAGTCTTCGGGCATGTCCCGCATGGTCAGCACGTTCATAGTAATCATCGTATCCTGGAAAGCATCATCCCGGCAACCGCGTGAACTACCCATGTCTAAAGCCCTGGGCTTCCTGTTTCATTGAAGATACTTGCCAGTTACGTTTATAACCAGTAGAGGTCTCTTCTCCACAGGCCTTACTTCCCGGCGTCCCGCCGGTAGCTCGTTGGAGTATGTTTATCGCCGCATTGAGGTCCCTGTGCATGGATGCCCCGCACGGGCAATCGTGCCACCTCTCCGCAAGCGACTTCTTTCGTATAAGACCGCAGTTGCTGCACCTCTGCGAGGTGTGGGCAGGATTCACCAGCACGACTTCGCAACCAGCTCCTTCCGCCTTGTAGCTGATCATGCTGACGAACTCCGCCCAGCTGCAGTCCAATACCTCTTTCGCCAGGAAACCCCGCGTCAATCCTTCGTTGTTCAGCGCTTCCATGGCTATGAGCGAATGATTCTCCACAAGGGCGCGGCTTGCCTTGTGCAGGAAATCCCTTCTTTTGTTCGCGAGCCTCTCATAGGCGATTGCAACCGCTTTTCTGTTTTTGGCCCTGTTTGAGCTGCCTTTCGTTTTATTCGACATCCTCCGCTGGACGAGCTTAAGCCGTTCCTCTGCCAATCTGAGATTCCGCGGATTCTCTATCCTTGAGCCGTCGCTCAGATAGGCGAATGTTTCTATCCCCAAGTCGATTCCGACTGGAGACGCCTTATTTCTCTCCGGCGTCTTTCTTTCGGATTCGGTCGTGAAAATCGCATACCACTTCCCTGAAGGGGATTTCTTTATGGTAAGGGTTTTGATTCTACCATCCATCTCCCTGTGTTTCCTGATTGCCACGCTCCCGATTCCTGACAGCTCCAGCTTGTCTTTGAGCTTGAAGCCGAACTGGGGATAAGTCATGGATTTCACCCGTTCGAATGATTTGAACCGCGGAAATCCTGCTTTCCTGCGGGCTTTTTTCCTTGCGACCACCCCTTTCAGGGATTTCACAAGCCTGTCTGCGACGTTCTGGGCTACCTGGGAATAAAGCCCCGTATCCTTTGCCAGAATATAGAGATGCTTTCGAGTCGGGAATTTCTTTGTTTCCTCGTAATATCCCTTCGTGTGATCCAGCAAGGAATTCCAGAGTGTTTTGCATTCGTAGAACTGACGGTTCAGCAATTTTTCCTGGCTTCTTGAAGGGTATAACCTGTACTTCCAAGCGCGCGTCAGTCTCATAAAGCTTTGCCGGAAAGGCTGTTTATAAGCGTTTCCCGGGTGCATTTCCGCGGTGCGCACGACGCAGTTGAGCAGATTCGGCCCTTTCATCCCATATTTGAAAATATGGGACTTCCCGGGCCTAAGGCATTTAAAAGTCGTCCCCGAACGTTTAAATATGTTTGCGCCCAAATCTCATCTCTACGTAATTCTCACAGAGTTGATATGATGACAAAGGTAAGGATAACTTTGAGCGGCGAGGACCCCAAGGCCCTTGAATCAGTCATAGGCCAGGTCAGGGAGCTCTCTACCGCGCTGCAGATGAAATTCCACGGCCCGGTTAGGATGCCGGTCAGGCGCCTCAACATCGCGTGCAGGCGCACGCCCTGCGGAGACGGCTCTGACACCTACGAGATATGGGAGAAGCGCGTCTCCAAGCGGCTCGTGGACATCGAGGGGGACGAGAAGTACATAAAGCAGATACTCAGGATAAAAGTCCCGACCAACGTGTTCGTGAAGATATCGATATCATGAAACTCCTTCTGGACGAGATGCTCAAGAAAGCAGTGAAACTGCTGCGTATTTTCGGCATGGACGCGGAGTTCGCGGAAGGCAGGAACGACAACGAGCTCCTTGAAGCGGCCAGAGACTCCGGCGCTGTGCTGGTCACGCGGGACGCGGAGCTCTATTCAAGATGCCTCAAAGCCGGAGCGAGGGGCTTCTTCGTGAAGAGCGACGCGATCGAGGAGCAGATAGCCGAGATGAAGAACGGGCTGGCCCTGGAGTTCACTTTCCCGAAGGAGAGCAGGTGCCCGGCGTGCAACACCCCCTTGGAAGCGGTCCTGCCCGGCCAGGTCGCTGATCTCGTGCAGCCGAATGTGCTCAAGGAGTACGAGAAGTTCTACTTGTGCAGGAAATGCAACAAGGCCTACTGGGAAGGGTCGCACTGGAGGAACATAACCAGGATATACGAGAATGCCCAGAGGATAGCGCGCGGCGAGTAGACGTTCCCCACAGCGGGTAGGCGATGAGTGGGGATTCCCACAGCCAGAACGGCATTCAACGTGATGCTCGCCAAAAAATTTATAAATGTTGGTGAAGTATACCTTCCCGCCTCCGAAGGGCTCTGAGGAGGACATTTCGGTTGTCCTGAAAAGGATGGATACGCTTCAGCCTCTGTCAAGTGATCGGCCATTAATGCGGTGACTGGACTATAACTCACCACACGAAACCCCGGCTTGTCATGCTTCCGGCGTTCCGAAAGAGATCACCTCTAGAACGAGCGAATCGGGTTAAGATTGATATTCGCAATCGCTCGGGGAACTCTTTCACCGAGTCCAGATAACAGAGCCCCAAGGATTCTTTTAGGTGTGTGTGATGGCGAAGAAACAGAAGAAAGCCTCCCGTGTGGTGAAGAAAGCGAAGCCTGGCCCGAACAGGAAGGGCGGGAGGAGCGCGAGCGGGAAGGACAAGCACTCCAAGGTCAGGAAGCTCATCGCGCTCGCGAAGAAGATGCTGCGCAGGAAGTAAAGCAAGCTATTTATTAGTGCGCTCCGAATCCCGAACATGCAGACCAGGGTCCGACGCATAGTGAGTGACATAAAAGCGCTCAAGATACAGGGCGCGAGGAATGTCGCCAGGTCAGCCATAGGCGCGCTGATCATCGAAGCCGATGGGTCCAAGGCGAAGAGCCCCGCGGCGCTGGTGCGCGAGATAAGGCTCGCCGGAGACGCGCTCGCGGCTTCGAGGCCCACCGAGCCCATGATGAGGAACGCGATCGAGGATGCGAACCGGTACCTCGCAGGGGAAGCGAAGAAGAAACAGGCCATCGGACGGCTCAAAAGCTCGTTCGCCGCGCGGGAGAACGCACAGCTCGAGCGCATGGTCAGGGAATTCGAGAAGCTCACCGAGTACGGCGCGGGGCTAATCCCGGACAACGCGGTCGTGCTCACCCACTGCCACTCCTCCACCGTGACCGGGATACTCAAAAGGGCCAAGATGAATAGGACGAGGTTCAGCGTCGTCGCATGCGAGACCAGGCCCAGGTGGCAGGGAAGGATAACCGCGACCGAGCTCGCCAAGGCTGGCATAGACGTGACGCTCGTGGTGGACGGGGCGGCGAACATGATGATGAAGAAGGCGGACCTCTGCCTGGTGGGCGCGGATTCCATCACATCCAAGGGCGACCTGATAAACAAGGTCGGGACCAGCATGATAGCGCACCTGGCGAGGATGCACGATGTGTCGTTCTTCTCGGCGGCCGAGCTCTCGAAGTTCAGCCGCTTCACCATGTACGGCGCGCGGGAGCAGATAGAGGAGAGGGACCGCGCCGAGGTCTGGGACATGCCCGCCCGCGGGGTGAGGATAAGGAACCCTGCCTTCGACGTCACCGCTTCGTCCTACATAAGCGGATACGTGACCGAACTGGGCGTGATACCGGCCCAGTCGTTTTTCAATGTTGCTGCGCAGAAGCTCGGAATAGACATATGAGGTGTTCACATGGCGAAGAAAGACGAAAAGGAAGACGAGAAAGAGCCCATGTTCGTGGAGAAGGAGATGAAGAAGGTTGATGTGTGGAGGTACAAGAAGTACATCTGCAGGGCAAGGATAGTGAACATACTCACCACCATGAACATCATAGTGCTCAACACCGCGGAGGCCAAGCAGCACGACATCTACGGCGGCTACCGCACCGAGATGCACTTCGGGGGCAAGAACGTCATCGCCATAGTGGATGTGAGCGACGCGCTGGTGAAGCCCGGCGAGGTGGGCGTGTACAAGGACATCGCCGACGCCTACGGCTTGAAGGACGGCGAAAGCGTGGAGATAGTCCACATGGACAGGCCCGCGTCCATAGAGTACATCAAGAAGAAGCTCGACAACGGGACCCTCTCCACCGACCAGATAAGGACCGTGGTGCAGGAAGTGATGGACGGCAAGCTGAACGACGTAGAGACATCGGCCTGGATAACCGGCACCTACGTGAACGGGCTGGCGGACAGCGAGATAATCGCCCTCACCAACGCGACGGTGGAATCCGGCGAATCGCTGGACCTGGGCGTCAAGCCGGTGCTGGATAAGCATTGTATCGGAGGAGTCGCCGGGAACCGGACCACCATGATACTCGTCCCCATAATCGCCGCGGCAGGGCTTTACATACCGAAGACCTCGAGCAGGTCCATAACCTCGGCATCCGGCACCGCGGACACCATGGAGGTTCTCTGCGACGTTGACTTCAAGATAGAGGAGATGAAGACCATCGTGCTCAAGGCCAAGGGCGCGGTGGTGTGGGGCGGAGGCATGAACCTGGCTCCTGTCGACGACAAGCTCATCAAGATAAGGCACCCCCTGAGCCTGGACCCGGAAGGCATGCTCCTGGCGTCCATACTGGGCAAGAAGAAGTCCGTGGGCGCGCAGTACATCGTGATTGACATACCGGTCGGCCGCGGGGTCAAGGTGCCCTATGTCGAGAAGGCGCGGGACCTGGCTAAGCACTTCCTCACGATAGGCAAGTCTCTCAACATGGGCATCGAGGCGCTGATAACTGACGGCGCCGAGCCCGTGGGCAATGGCATAGGGCCGGCGCTCGAATGCCGGGACGTGCTCCAGGTGCTCGAAGGCGGCGGACCTGAGGACCTGCGGCACAAGTCCCTGCTCATGTCAGGCAAGCTCATGGAGCTCTGCGGCAAGGTGGAGAAGGACGGGGGCTATGCGGCTGCGGAGAATCTCCTCAAATCAGGCAAGGCGCTCGCCAAGATGAAGGAGATAATCGAGCTCCAGGGCGGGGACCCGAAGGTGAAATCCTCGGACATGCCCATCGGCCAGTACAAGTTCACGGTCAAGGCCGAGCAGGGAGGCAGCATATTCCACATCGACAACCATACGATGTCCAAGATAGCCAGGATAGCGGGCGCGCCCAGGGACCAGGGCGCTGGCATAGACCTCTACAAGCTCAGGGGCGACCGGATAAACACCGGGGACGACCTGTTCACCATCTACGCGGAGAGCGAGACCGCCCTGGATTTCACGCTCAAGGCCCTGGAGGAGCTGGAACCCATCGAGATGCGCAAGATGCTGCTGGGCACCATGGGAGGCGGGGGCGGCCAGTGAGGCGCGAGATTTATAAGGACTTCTCAGCACTTTCATGTTCCATCCCCGCCTTAGCTCAATGGTAGAGCGGTCGGCTGTAGCTTGGTCCGGCTCCTTTTTGGAGCTTCACTACTGTAATCAGCAGTAGATACCGACAGGTTGCTTGTTCAAGTCAGGCAGGCGGGATCGCACTCCTCCAGCACCATTTTTAACCTTTCAAATGGAATTTGAGCTGATAAAGCATGATTGACATAGTATACTTCCCGGGTCTCGTACTGATGCTGGCCATGTCGGCCTTCTTCGCGCTGGCAGAGGTCGGGATAATCGGGATACCCTACCCGAAAGTCCACAGGTTCGCCAAGGAGGGCAGATGGGGGGCCGAGAGCCTGCGCAGGCTGAAACAGAACCTGAGGAGCACCATAATCACCATAATCATAGGGAACAACATCGTGAACATCGTGCTATCGTCCATATCCACCCTGCTGGCCATAGAGGCCTTCGGCTCCGTGGGCGTGGGGCTGGCAATAGGGGTGATATCCCTGCTGGTGCTGACCTTCGGGGAGGTTTTCCCCAAGACCTTCGCCACTACCCACATGGAGAAGGCGGCGCTCTATTCCGCCCCGCTGATCGAGATCTTGTCGTTCGTCCTCTCGCCGTTCGTGCTCATGTTCAGGGCCGTGCCAGACGTGATATTCCGCACCTCCAAGGAGCACAGCAGGGTGATGGTCACCGAAAAGGAGATACACGACCTCATGGAGCTGGGCATGGACGAGAACGTGCTCGAGAAGAACGAGGTGGGCATGATAAAGCGCGTGCTCCTGTTCAACGACATCCCGGTGAAAAGCATAATAACCCCGATAGAGCGGGTGGCGAAGCTCTCCGAGGACGCCACAGTGGAGGAGGCCATAAAGCAGGTGTCCATCCACGACTACACCAGGTATCCGATAGTCGATGCCTCGGGGAGGATAACCGGCAGCCTGAGGGTGAAGAACCTCTTCCACCACGCCTACGACGGCAGGAACAAGAAAATCGCGGAGCTGGCGGACAAACCGCTGTTCATGGACGGGGAGATAATGATAGACGACGCCTTCGGTCTCATGAAGAAGGAGCACGCCCACATAGCCTACATCACCGACCCTGCAGGCAAGGTGACAGGCATAGCGACTACGGAAGACGTGCTCGAGGAGATAGTCGGCGAGTTCTAGGTCTTTTTCTCGACTATATAACTGACTTCGAGCAGCTCGCCTCTCGCCTGCTCTATCTGCATGCGGGCCACGTCCTGCTTGTGCCGGAAATCCGGCAGCACCGCGTTCGAGAAGCGCAGCGGCAGGAGTTCGTCGTAGACCTGCTCCATCATCGCGAAGTAGTACTTCGCCTCGTGGCGGTTCCCGCGCCGCAGCGACTCGTACATCTCGCGCTTGAGCTCGCCTATCGCGTCCAGCAGGCCGTTCAGATAGGGTATCTCGCCGACGTCCAGCTCGCCGTAGGACGGGATCTTCTTCTTCTCTATGGCGGACAGCACGATCCTCGCCTCCGCGTATTCCTGGAGTATGTGGTTGAGCTGGCCGGGGAAGGACACTGATAATGCACGGATCTCCTTGAGGTCCTTCTCCGCATCCTTGAGATGCGCCCTAGCTGTCTTCAGGTCGTAGGCGTGGAGCGCCTTTATGGCGTTGGAGCAGTCCCTCACGATCTGCCTGCTGCCGGTCATTACGCTGTCCAGCTGCTCCTCTTTCTTCCGGAGTGATTTGTCTATCGTTTCTATACCGAGATGTAATGGCATGTATGCACCGAAGAGAATAGGAAAAGAGCATTTATATCCTTTCTCAAGTAAAGAGACTTGTGTTCGATAATCCAAAAAGTTTTGTGAAGCAGATAGCCATCTTCATAGACAAAAAGGACAGCAAGAGAGCGTATGAGACCTCAAAGGAAATGGCAGCGGCGTTTCCACGCATGATGATATCGCATTTCCTGCTGGCCAAATCAGCTTTCGCACTGGAATTGTACGGAGAATCATTTTCAGAGGCCGGCAAGGCGCTCAATCTGGCTACTGAAAAAGAAGACAGGATATCTTCAGCCATTATCGCTTCTGCCGCCCTATTCATGCTCGGGAGATACTCCGATGGCTATGAACTGCTCAAACGTTTCGAAGACGCAAACAACGAACGCATCGAGAAGCTGCTTATAGCGTTTTCAGCTACGCTTGGAGAAGAATCAGCGAGTTTCAAACATGCGAAAACGCTTATAAGGCTGAACCGTTTTGCTGCTCAAAAGCTGATTTCCCGTTTTCTCGGAAAAGAGGGCGACTGAAGCCGCAGTTTGGGAAGACGCCTATTCTTCGATGAAAGAATCGACTGCCTGCGTTATCCTCCGCATTGCCGCGGCACTGACATACATATCTATTTGCCCGGTTGCGAGCCTGTTGATTCTAGCGAGGTATTTTTTCGCGTCCTCCGGATTCGTATATCCTATTCTTCCGGTCTTGTATTCCGTACATCCGGCGCAATCGTATCTCTTCCCAAATTTATTGAAGCTGTTGTCTACGCGGAATTCTTTGCCGCCGATGCTCACCACGGTTTCCACATGGTCGCTCCCGGTCATGATTATCCTGCCATGCAGCCCCGAATAGAGCAGCAGCCGCCTGTATACCATCTCGAGCTCGTCGCAGTCCCCGAATGAGAATATCCTCACGGTTTTCGGCCCTTGACCATCCTGATCAGAGATGGCCATGACATAGCTTGCTTTTTCTGAGAACATGTCCCGCGTCATCTTGCCCGGATACCGTTGGCTCGCATCGGCACCTATCTTGGTTGTCCCTTTTTTTGCGACCTTGGCTAGCCGGCTGTCACGCTCTTCTACGATCACATAATGATTATCAAGAATGCCCCTGTGCTTCACCATCTCATGGAGCAGCCTGGCGGTCGCGTATTCTCTCTTAACCGAGCTGTCATCTGGGTTCAGGTCGTTTTCCTGGCAAAAAGCTTCGAATTCGCCTCTCCTACGTTCCAGATAGGCTTTCGCCTTGCTGGACAGGAGGCGGCTGACGAATCCAGACACGCAATCCCGACACTGTTTAATCTGCGGCCTCGATTCTTCAGCAGACACGCACTGCGCAACCTGCGGTCTCGATCCCTCAGCAAACACGTCTTTGGAACTGAAAAGGCCGATGCCTACCGCTAAGGCTGTTGCAAGCCGGAATTGTTTGAATCCGGAGCTTGTTACCTGACAGTAGCTGTTCACGTGCGCCATCATATAATAGGTGATACAAACTGTTTAAAAATGTTCGCAATTCGTACGAAGTCATGCGATAGCGAAGCGTTTCTTAGCCTCGCTCATGGAATACCCGGTTCTCTTCATGTCCATAGCCATGTCCTTGAGGATGCTGATTTTTTGAGCTTCGGTCCTCTCATGGATGGCCGCCTGCAGCTCCTCGACATTCTGGCGGTATGGGCCGTCTAGCGACGACGCGACCAGGTCGGTGAGCATGCTTATCGCCCTCGCGGTTCCGCCAGGTTCTTTGAGCAGCTTGGGGAGCACGTTTTTATCGAGGCGGTACGAGATGCTTACGAAGCTGTTGCCCCAGCGCCTCCGCGACGCTTCGCGCCTCACCAGGGCTTCCTCTGGTGACATTCCGACTGCGGTTTTCGCAGCTGCCGTAACCATCTCTTGCTGTGAAGGCGAAATCGAAGGCAGGGAGATGGTCTTTATGACTTTATCCCTGTCTTTATCCGACATAGAACGCCATCTTGGCCAGAGCTCAGGCTTCTGCTTTAGCGCGGCTTCGAGCCGCCTGGCAGGGCCGGATTCGTAGTCGTCCTTGAAAATCGAGGCTGGCGGCTTGCCTTTGGACAGGGCTGAAAGCGCTACATTGACCAGCTTCTTGTCCAGTTCAGACGAGCCTTCCAAATCACGGCGTTCCGTCAGTTCCCTTGCCAGATTCTTCGGATATTCGATTTCGTAGAGGGATGGCTCCAGGTAAAACCATTTCTCTCCAATCGTAACACCCACGCCGGCATGCGAGGGGCCGCTGAGTCGGTAGACCATCATATCCATGCCCAAATTGTTTTTATCGCTCATGTAGCGGAGCATCTGGGCCATCATGAGGGACACCTCGTCGCAGTCCCCGAATGTGAGATAATCCTGCTTGCTCGCCCCGTCACGATAGCGCGATCCATAGACGACATCCTTCATGAGGAAGCTGAATGCTTTCCCGTGGATGCTGGCGTCGTCACGCACAGAAGGAGGGACCTCCCCTACGTTTTTCAAAGTAACGCGTTTATCTGTGTACTTGAAATTCACGCCCATGGATCCGCCATAGCGGCCCATCCTGTAGACCATCCATGCCACAGACCATTGCTTGCGCACCTGTTCGTTGTCAGCGAGGCCTCCGCTCTGCTTGAGGAAGAGACTATACTCGTCCTTGTGATTTTCAAAGAACTGCTTCCAGTTGTCAGCAAAAAGCTGCCCGAAGAATGCTTCGGCGGGTAGGTTGCCAACTTTTCTTGGAACGATGCCTTCTGGCTGGTTTTTCAGGGCTGCAGAAAGTGCATTTCTCACGGCATCAGGCGTGCCTTTTTTCAGCGCCGCCTCGAGAGTCTTTGCAACCTCGCCGTTGACGCTCGACAGCGCACCGCCATAGCGCTCTGAATACTGCCTCAGCACGCCTTCGACTTCCTTGCGGGCAGGAGAAGGCACCAGTGTCAGCATCTTCCGTATCGTCGCTTCCTCAGGGCTCGCTTGCTGCTCTGCCATGGCTATAAATTGGAGCAGCATTGCTTAAAAAGGATAATATGAGAGTAAAGAGCTGGTGCGTGTATGCATGTCGTCCTCTCAATAGGCGGAAGCGCGGTGGTGCCTGATGGGAAACCGAATATAAAGTTCCTCAGGGAGCTCGCTGGCGTCATAAGGGCGAGCAAGAACGAGTTCGGCATCGTCGTCGGCGGAGGGCCGCCCGCGAGGACGTACGCCAACGCGGCGCGCGAACTCGGCGCTGGCGAATTCGACGCGGACCAGATAGCCATAATGTCCACGAAGCAGAATGCGAAGCTTCTCCTGGCAGCGTTCGGTGACGTGGCTGCGTCGGAGGTCATCCGGAGCTTCGACAAGGCACGGGAGCTGGCCGGCAGGCACAAAGTCGTGGTCATGGGAGGGACGATTCCCGGCATAACCACGGACACAGATGCCGTGCTCCTTGCAGAGGCCACTGGCGCGAAACGCCTGGTCAACGTATCCAACGTCACCGGCATTTATGATAAAGACCCGAAGAAGGATCCGAAGGCGAAGAAGTTCGACACTATGGGCTACGACCAGCTGGTGTCGCTCGCAATGTCCTCGGACAAGAGGACCGCTGGCATGAACTTCGTGTTCGACCTCCTTGCCTGCAAGCTAATAGCCCGCTCGAAAATAGAGACCCATTTCGTGGGCTGGAAAAGCATGGACGACGTGAAGGCAGCGATGGAAGGCAAGAGGCATGGGGGGACCGTGGTAAGGTAGTCAGAGGACGCAGACGAACAAGGCTTAAAACAATTCCCTTCAGCATACGGCTTTGACATGCTAAAGGCCATCGAGGGAGTAAAGCACACGGAAGAGCTTGCGCGGCTCTTTTAATACCGGCGCTGGACGACCAGGAAGAGGCACATCGACGACCTTTACCGGCTGAATAAGAAAACAGTAGAAAGACTCATGGTGCAGTTTATCTGAAAATGATAGTGACTGGATTACTTCTTAGTTGCAGTTCCGATCAGCCTGTCTGCAAGTCCCTCTGGCTTCTCTTCGGAAAGCACCCAGGTCCTGACTTCCTTGAGCCTTCCCTCGTTCTCAGGCGTGGTTTTCTTGAACGTGCTGAAAACCTCTTCAACGTAGGCAGGACCGCCGGAAGTTTTGGCGATTGCCCTCATCTCGCTGGCCGTGGTCACTGCCAGACCAAGCACGATCTGGCGCCTCTGCTCTGCTGTGAACATATGGCCTCCCTTGACCAGGCACTCCAGCTTTCTAGCCACGTGACGCTGTTCTTTCCCTTTGGTTTCATTATCGAATACGTAGTTGATGATCCCCATAAGACTCTCTTTGTCTTTATTCTGGATGTCGTCTTCGATGCCCTTGCCCCGGACCATGTCCATCGTGAGCATGGACTTGTAGAGCTTTTCAACGGTGGACTGGGGCTCCATGAACCTGTCGGTTGCTGGGGTCCTGTCGTGGAAGCCGCGGTTCTCGCTCCCGACGTTGGCCCTGCATGGCTGCGCTGCCAGCACCAACGCCAGGGACGAAGCCGCAAGAAGCCTGTAACTAGTAACACGCATAACTATGTTTTATAACATAGAATTTAAAAGGCTTGTCACTTCAGGTACTTGGCGACTTCCTTGTCGAAGAGCGTCCTGCAGTTCTTGGTCTTGAGGTCGCATATTGAGATCTCGACGTTCTCCTGCTGGAGCTTCTCGTCCTGGGTCTTGCGCAGGGCCTCGAGCGCGAGCTCGACCGCCTCGTCCGTGTTCATGGTGTCCTTGTAGTGCTTCTCCAGCAGGTCGTCAACTTCCTTCTTGTTGGCGCCTATGGAATCGGCCTTGTATGCAGTCATGGCGCCGCTCGGCTCGGCCTCGAAAAGCCTGGGCGAGCTGTCCACGCCCGCGATGAGCAGCGACACGCCGAATGGCCTGATGCCGCCGTACTGGGTGTACACCTGCATGAGGTCGCACACGGAGCGTGAGATGTTCTCCACAGTGGGCGCCTCGTTGTAAGTTATCCTGTGCTTCTGGGACTCCATCCTCGCGACGTCCACGAGCCGCCTCGCGTCCGCGATCAGCCCCGAAGCCGTGACCACGATGTGGCTGTCCACCTCGAATACCTTCTTGAGCGACTCCGGCATCACGAGCTTGGAGTGTATGGACTTGAACGCCACGAGCACTGCCCCGTCCTTGGCGGTTATGCCGATTGCCGTCGCTCCTCTTTTCACCGCTTCCTTCGCGTACTCCACCTGGAACAGCCGTCCGTCCGGGGAGAAAACAGTGATCGCACGATCATACGCCTGTGGGGATACTCCATACATAACAAATTCACCTCTAATCGTTCATAGGATTGTTAGCATATCCTATCGAAGTATTTAAAATGTTCACATCGCCCGCAGCCGCTTTATCCGGTCGTCTATGGGCGGGTGGGTGGAGAACAGGGTCGACACCTTGCCTGTGAACGGGCTCGCGATATAGAGCGGCGCCGTGGCGTCCGAAGCCTTCTGCACAGGCATGGCGGCGTTCTTTATCTTCTCCAACGCGGATGCGAGGCCTTCAGGATAGCGCGTGAGCTTGGCGGCATTGGCGTCCGCGAGGTATTCCCTCTGCCTCGAGAGGGCGAACCTGAGGAGCTCGGCGGATATGGGAGCGACTATCATCAGCACCAGGGCGATTACCAGGACTATGACCTGGGCCCCGCCTCCCCCGCGCCTGCGGTCGCCCCTGCCGCCGCTGAAAGCCCCGACCCGTATGTAGGTCCAGGCGATATATGATACCAGGGAGATCGCTCCGACGAAGACCACGGCGAGCATCATGAAGCGGATGTCGTAGTTCCCGATGTGGGATATCTCGTGGGCCAGCACGCCCTCCAGCTCCTCCTTCTTCATGGTCTTGAGCAGGCCGCTGGTGACGGCCACGGAAGCGTGCTTCGGGTCCCTGCCCGTGGCGAAGGCGTTGGGGCTCGGATCGTCGACGATGTAGAGCGCGGGCATGGGTATGCCGGACGCGATCGCCAATCCTTCCACCACGTTGTAGAGGAACGGCTGCTCCTGCTCTGTGACCTGTTTCGCGCCGCTGACCCCCAGGACGACCTTGTCACCGGAATAATACATCACCACCGCGTATATGGAGAGCGCGATGAAGCCGATGATTGGGCCGATTATCCCTATGTCGAGCACGTAGGACAGCGCGCAGACCGCTGCCATGAATACGATGAAAAGGACGAGGATGAGTATTGCTGAGTTGCGCTTGTTGTCGTCTATCGCATCGAAGAGGCTGATTTTGGCGTCGGCCATGGCACAACTCCGCAACTGCGTTCCCTAACCTTCAGGCGGCCGCCTTCTTCCTGGCCCTGGTAGGTTTCGGGGCCGGCGCTGCCTGGGCAGCTGCCGGAGCCGCTTCAGGGGCAGGCTCGTCTTCGGCCGGCGGAGCCGCCGGAGCGGCTTGGGGCGCGGGCGTGTCCTCGAAGGACACCTTCACCGGCTCCTTCTCCGCCTCGGCGACTTCGAAGAACGGCTTGGCAGCGAACGTCGCCGCGAACATACCGGCGATCACGCTGGTCGGGAACGTCTCCCTCGCGTTCTTGTACTCCAGCACCGAGTCGTTGTACGCGGTCCTGATGTAGGCGATCTTGTTCTCAGTCCCTTCCAGCTGCTCCTGGAGCATCTTGAAGTTCTCGTTGGCCTTGAGGTCCGGGTAGTTCTCGGCTACGGCGAAGAGCGACTTGAGCGTCTGTGAGAGCATGTTGTTGGCCGCAGCCCGATCCTGCACGCTGCCGGTCATGAGCCCTGCCCTGTACTTCGTGACCTCGACGAGGGTGCTCTTCTCGTATTTCATGTATCCCTTGGCGGTCTCCACGAGGTTCGGTATGAGGTCGTACCTCCTCTTGAGCTGCACGTCTATCTGCGCCCAGGCGTTCTCCACGCGGTTGCGCAGCGTTACCAGCCGGTTATAGGTCATCCATATGTAAAGCAAGATGACGACGATGCCGGCGATTACGATGAGGCCGACGCAGGTTAGCAATCCCACTCCGCCAAGTAAATCAGATGCCATAATTACACCGATGTTGAATCTGCGGCATTCTTTTTAAATAGTAATGCTCGGCGAGCATCGCGAGAGGAAGTCCGCCTCCGGAAGCGAGATGTCCAGGACCTTGCGCCGGGACGTCAGGCCGGAGATGATATGGACCTCGGCCTTGAGCAGCCTGCGCATCTCTTTGACGAGCTCCATGTTCGCCTTGTTCGATTCAGGGGCGCTCCTGAGATGGATCTTGAGGCTCCCGTCCGCCTTCCTCTCTATCCGGAAAGGGCCTGACTTCGGAACCACCGTGACCTGGATGCGCATGCTAGCCACCCAGCGCCTGGACAATGTCGCCCTCGCTCATCGCTCCGGAATGAAGCTCCCCGTTTATCAGTATGGACGGGTACTGCGTCACGTTGAACTGCGCCTTGAGCGAGTCTGCGATCGGGCTCCCCAGGTCGCCGTCGAATGAGTATATCCTTACGAGCGGGACCTTGCCGACTGTCTGGTCGCGGGCCGTGAGTATGTCGTTCCCCTGCTCCAGGCAGCCGGAGCAGTTCGTATTCGAATAGAAGTATATCAGGATGGTGCTGTTCTCGCCGCAGCGCTCCTGGATCCTCTTGGAGAGCAGGTAGGACTGGGCCTCGAGCACGAAATAGTTCATCTTCAGCGGCGTGTCGTACACGTGCTTCTCGTCCTCAAGGTAGCTGAGCTTGTATCCGATGGTCTCCACCTGGGAGTTTATGGAGTCCAGCTGGGAGCTGTACACCGGGCAGAAGGAGGAGCTGTTCCCGTCCAGGAGCAGCAGCAGCTGGGTGGATGCGACCTCGGCCGAGATGTTCTCCACCTGGTCGGATATGGCCTGCTGGTTGTACTGGTCTATCAGGTCGCCCACGTATATCCCTATGCAGAATACCATCACGGTGACCACGAGCGCGAGCGCGTAGAGCTGGTATGATATCTTCCTCTCCATGGTCACCACGTCGCGGGCTCGCGCCTTATCTCCTTGACCGCGGTGAGCAGGTTGTAGCCGAGCATGAGATACCAGTAGAACAGCAGGAACAGCACCAGGTTCCGGAGCGGGATCTTCTCGTTGAACGCGCGTACCGAGAGCCAGAGCCAGAGGAGCGTGGATGCGAGCACCAGCGCGCCTATTATGGTGATCAGGCCGAGGCCGAGCACATAGGAGTCGACGAGTATGTACCTGGTGTAGTAGGGCGCGGCGAAGACGGAGTTTATCATGAGCCCCAGGATGAGGAAGAAGGCGATTATGGAGATGTAGTTGAGGGGCACGAAGAACACGCCGAAATCCCCGTATTCCGGCTTCATGAGGGACTTGTACTTCCAGTAGTTGCGCAGGCCGCCCCGCTGCCAGCGCACCCTCTGCCGCAGGAGCGCCTTCATGTTCTCGGGCACGCTGGTATAGACCGTCGCGGTCATGGAGCTGCGCACCTTGTAGTTCGCGGCCTGGAGCCGCAGGCATATCTCCTGGTCCTCCACCAGGTTGTGCTCGTCGAACATACCGACCTTGTCGAACGCCTCGGCCCGGAACAGGCTGAACGGGCCTGGCGTGACCGGCACGGAATCGATGAAGGAGAGCAGCTTGCGGGAGAAGAGTATCATGAGGTATTCTATGCGCTGGAGCTCGACGATGAGCTTGCTGCGGTCCGGCTTGACCTTCACCGCGGGCGTGACCGCCATGACGTCCTTGTCCTGGAAGAACGGGAGCATGTCCCGTAGCGCGTTCGGGCTGAGCATGGAATCAGCGTCCATGGTCGCGATGAGCTCGCCCTTGGCGCTGCGGATCCCGTTGTTCAGCGCTGCGCCCTTGCCCTTGTTCTGCTGCGTGAGCACCAGCACGCCGTCCTTCTCGTAGCGCCTGGCGCTTGTCAGCGTCTTGTCCGTGGAGCCGTCGTCCACCACCACGACGTCCAGCTTCGCGCGAGGATAGTCCAGGGCCAGCGCGCTCTCTATCGTGGCCCCTATGCCGTCCTCCTCGTTGTGGGCCGGGATGATTATGGACACTTTTGGGGTCCAGCCGTCGTCCGGTGGAGGCGCTTCGGTGACCTGCCTGCGGTACCTTAGGAAGAGGAGGACGAAGAAGAACACTGTGAACAGGGAGAGGAATGCTATCGAGTAGTTCAATATCAGTAGCGCGTCCATCCTACCCACAGCCTCATACCGCCAGCAGCGAGCCGGCGAAGAAAAGCGATAGGACCATGCCCAGCAGGAAGAACGGCAGGAAAGGCGGCATCTTCGAGTACACCCAGACCTCCGCCAGCTGGAGCTTGGACATGCGCTCTATCTCGGACTTGGTCGCGAGCCTCTTGAGGCCGTACTTCTTGACCGTGTCCTGGTCCATCATCTCGAGCGCGAGCACGTCCTCGTCCTCGAGCTCGGCCGGGCTCATCCTCTCTGCCAGGAGCAGGTTGATGTCCTCCTTGTATGCCATGAAGAATATCGTGGCCAGCATCAGGATGGAGACGAAGATGAAATACATCGGCGAGAAGATTATCGAGTTCACGTAGACGAAGGCGAATAGCAGGTAGGGTATGATCAGCAGCGCGTACATCCGCTTGGGGTGCGCGCCCGCGTCCCGCAGCTTGAGGCCGAAATAGCAGACCACGTAGAGCGCGAACGCGATGCCGGCGAATACCATGACTGAGAATATGTAGGGCAGGTTGAAGGGCAGCGACACGAACGACGGATGGAACGGCAGCAGCAGTATCACGGACGCGATTATGAACACGTCCGCGCCTCCCAGCTGGCCGAACCTGTAGAACACGTATCCTATGGCCGCGAAGAAGAGCGCGAGCGCGACCGAGAAGACGAATATGTCCTGCTGGAAGAGCGCGAGGTCTACGACGAACGCGATCGCCAGGAACCCGTAGAGCAGGGAGTTCGGCACGTTGCGCTTGTTGAACAGGTCGAAGTAGGTCGCGAGCGCGACGCCTACGAATGCGACCGCCAGGCGTATCATCTCGCCTGGCATCGTGAGATTCCCGAAAAGGACGTCTGTAATCATAATGGACCCCTGAATGAGATATGATTAGGATATTGGGGGGTAGGGTTTTTTAAGACTCACGAATGCACGCCGCGCTGGAACACGGCGGTGATGCGGTCCGCCCAATCGGCAGGGACCTTCGCCCTCTTGAGCGTGTCGGACATTATTGAGATATCCTCGTGGCTGAAGGACTTGAGCGCGAAGAGCAGCCCGACATAGACCAGCCCGGATATGACGAACAGCATGGCCAGGGCTGAGAGGCGCATTGTCTTGGCCAGGAGCAGCGCCGTGTCGCCGGTCCCCAGGGCCGGGAGCGCGGAGATCGCCTGTGTGAGGTACGGCTTTATCAGCAGGATTACGCCGAGCGCGATTACGCCGGCGAGCAGGGACTTGAGCATCTCGGGCGGGAAGCGGAAGCCCATGTGTTTCCTCGCGTAGTATATGAACATGAGGGCGGATGCCAGGAACGCGATCGCCGAGGCCACCGCGGCGCCGTTTATGCCGAAGGACGGGATGAAAAGCACGTTCAGGATCACGTTGAGCACAGCACACACGAGCGCGACCTTGAGCTCGATGTCCAGGAGGCGCAGGCTGCCAAGCACCAGCGACTCGACGGTGGAAAGCGCGCGGAAGAACAGGCCGAGGGTGAATATCGCCAGCGCCGTGGCTCCGACTACGTAGGAATCGCCGTAGAACATGCGGAGGATGCTGTCAGGGAACACGAGCATCACCAGCGTGAGCGGGAACGTTACGAAGATGATCCACCGTATGCACGTCTCGCAGAGCTCTATGACAGCCTCGTTCTTGCCGTGGCCGACAAGCTCGGATATCATGGGGAAGAATATGAGGCTTATGGCGTTCGGGAACAGCATAACGAGCATGGAGACGCCGGTGGCCAGGGAGTACACCGCGACCATCTGCGCAGCCACGGAGGGGGCCATCATGTAGCCTATCAGTATCCTGTCCGTGTAGTTCACCAGCATCCAGAGGGAGTTGATGGTGGTCATCATCAGGCCGAACGGGACCACCTCCAGCAGGAACGCACCCATGTCGACATTCGCCATCTCATGGCCGAGGTCCTCGAACGGTTTCCTCAGGTAGACGAAGGAGAGCACGAGCACCAGGATGAACGAGAGCAGGAAAGACGCGGCGATGGAGAACATGGTGGCCCCGATCACGAAGAAGAAGAGCAACGTGAGCACGAATTTGGCCAGGGTCTGCGCGTTGAGCAGCGTGGAGTACTCTTTCATCATCTTCCTGCCGCTGAGGAAGCTCGTGTCCAGGGTGAAGAGCGTGTTGAGCAGGAGATATGGCGAGAGCAGCTTGAGGGGAAGCGCGAGCTGCGGGTTGTGGAAATAGCCGGCTATCATGTCCGCCGCGAGGAGGCTTATCAGGCCGAGCGCCACGCACAGCACTGTGACTATGACGTAGGAGATGTTGAGCAGCGCGCGCAGCTTCGCCTTCTCGCCCTTCGCGAGCAGGTACGGGACGTAGCGCGAGAACGAAGACGTGAACCCCGCGTCGGAGAACACCGAGAGGACCCCGAATATGCTCAGGGCCAGATAGAAGGTGCCCACGTCGTCCTGGGATGCCATCCTGGCCAGGATCACCAGGTAGAAGAAGCCTATGAGCTTTATGCCGAGCTGCCCTGCGATGCTCCAGAAGGCGCCCTTCGCCATCTCCTTGGAATGCTCGGATGCCATCGGACTGACCTAGGAATAAGCCTTGATGAGCCTGTCTATCCCCTGGTCCAGGCTGACCTTCGCCCTGAAGCCGAGCTCCTTATCCGCCCTGCTGGTGTCCGCGAGCGTGTCCTGGACGTAGTTCTTGATCTTGTTCTCCACGTACTTGGGCTTCATGTCCTTGCCGAGCTTCCTGGCCAGCATGGCTATCATGTCGTTGATGGTGATGGAGCTGCCCGTACCCACGTTATAGATGCCGAATTTTATCTGCGACTTCATGGCGAGCATGTTCGCCTCGACCACGTCATCGACATATGTGAAGTCCCTCGTCTGGCTGCCGTCACCGTACACCACCGGCTGCTCGCCCTTCTGCATGTCCCAGAGGAACTGGGAGATCAGGTTGGCGTACTTGCCCTTGGAGCGCTCGTGCGGCCCGTAGACGCTGAAATAGCGCAGGCCCACGGACTGCACCCCGAATAGCTTGTGGTAGAGCTCCGCGAGGCGCTCCATTTCGTAGCGGGCCTCTGTGTAGAAGTCCGTGACCTTGACGTCCATGCCCTCCTTGTGCGGGGGGTCCTGGCCGCTGTAGACCGAAGAGGTGGCAGCCCAGACGATCCGCGTATTGTTCTGCTTCGCGTACTCGAGTATGGATATCCAGTCGTCGAGCGCCTTGGCCACCAGGTGCGGGTCGTTCTTGTACATCGGGGACGAGGAATACGTGCCTTCGTGTATGATTATGTCGAACTTCTCCCCGATCTTCCCCAGCTCGCCCGAATGCGCCTTTACGATCTTTATCTTCCCCTTCACCGATGCTACGTTGTCCTCGCTGCCCGTGTGCATGCAGTCCAATGCTGTGACCGTATGCCCGTCCCGGACCAGCCTCTCCACTATGTTCGAACCGATGAATCCGAGTGCTCCTGTTACGAGTACTTTCATCATATCACCTTGTTGCCGGTCTTTCTCCGGAAAACAACTTCTCTAAATCTCTTGAATCGAATAGCAATACGTTCTTTTCCGTAGTCCTTTTCTTAAAGCTTCTCGCGAATATGGCGAAGTATTCTTTCCGCTTCCCGTGGTTCCATCCGACGAACGAGGCCTTCCTGCGGAGCCCGGCGAGGACCCCTGCCGCGTCCACATCCTCGCTCCATTTGCATTCGCAGAAAAGGATTTCGCCGCTGTTCCTGCTCAGGGCGGCCATGTCTATCTCGTAGACCTCCCCTTCGAGGCTTTGACCCCATTGCCGGCCCATGCTGGACACCTGGAAAGGCAGCTTGCCCCCGCGGTCCAGTTCCATGACAGCCTCCCCGCAGAGAGCCTCGTACCTTCTTCCGAGATAAGCGTCAATATCCCTCTCGAAGATATCCGCGATCTCGGCATCGAGGTTCCGCTCGAGAAGGTAATAGTGCCTCCAGACGAAATATAGCCAGAATGAGAATACGTTGGATGCTATGGCGTACTTCCCTTTTTTCGTTTTACGCTCGGTCGCCGGGATCTCGCGGCGGAGGATCTCGAATTCATCCCTCAGCACATTGAGGTATTTTGTGAGCTCCGTGGGTTTCCTTCCGCTATAATCCGCTATCTCCTTGAGCGAGTCTTTGCCCGCAGCCACGGCGGTCAGGATCGTGAAGTACATCTTGTGCTCGGTCCCGAACTCCTCCCTCAGCATGGCGCGTATCTCTTCGTTCAGAGGCCGCGGGTAGAGCATGAAGAGGCTTTTGACCGCGTCCATGAACGAAGGGTTCCCCATGCGCTCGAGCGTCTCGTAGTATTTCGGTATGCCGCCGAAGACCAGGTAGAACCGCATGGCGTCTTCGAATGAATATCCGGATGCGCTGCAAAGCACGAAGACCGCGCGGAAATCCAGCTCTCTCAGCCTGATGATGAAATCGAACCTGCCGTAAAGCGGGCTTTTGTAGTCCTCTATAAGGCTTTTCATCACCGAAAGATAAGATCCCGATACCACGATGCCGCAGTCCTTGTGCTTGTCGAGGAGCCTCTGGAGGTCGTATATGAAGGAACGGTTCACTTTGGCCACGTTCTGCAGCTCGTCTATGAAGACAAGCCTGCCCTTCTCCTTCAGGAACAGGTATTCGAAGAATTCCCTGAAATTCGAGAGCCTGGGAAGGCCGAGGTCAGGGTATTCGTCGACCCAATCGGAGATGATCTCGTTCTCGGTCTTCTCCGCGGGGATGAAAAGCGTCAGGATGTTCTTGTAACTGTGCTCCACAAGCGTGGTCTTCCCGACCCTCCGCCTGCCTACGACTGCGACTCTCGGCCGTTTCAGGCCCTTCAATAGCTCCAATTCCTTTTCCCTGTCGACGAACAGCATATATACCTATCAGGTATTATACCTAGCAGGTATATAAATATGCCGGTCTCATTTTGCTGTTCTCTCGAGCATTTTCCGGGCGCCTTCGAAGACCTCGTCCACGCTTATGAGGCGCATGCATTCGCCGTCGCACTTGCGCATTTCGTTGAGATGTATGTTTATCACCGGGTGCCCTGGGCTTGGATGGTAGAAGGCGAGGTTCCGCCCGAGCGGGAACGGGCCGAAGCGCTGCGGGAGGTTGGGGCCGAACAGGCCGATCGTGGGCACGCCCTGGGCCGCGGCCACATGCATGGGCCCGGTGTCGTTGGCGATCATGAGGTCGTATTTTGCCACCAGGCAGAAAAGCTCGGTCTGGCTGAGATTCAACATGCAGAACACGTCCCCCTTGTCCTTGAGCATGCCTATTATCCCCAGGTTGCCAGGCTCTTCGGACGAAGAGCCGGTGAGGATGAATGTGCAGCCGTATCTCTCTTTTATCCGGCCTATCAGCTGGGCGAACCTCTCCTTCGGCCATGCCCTCCAGGTCGCGCTCGGGCCTGTGAAGGCGTGCATGCCTATCAGGGGATGCTTGTCCGGATTTATGCCCATGGCCTTGAGCTTCGCGTCCAGCGACCTTGCCGCGTCTTGGCTATACCTCAGCCTGACCAGCTCTTTGGGCCTTGCGTTTATCCCGAGCGGCTTGAGCAGGTCGCATATGGTGCATACTGCGTGCTGGGCGTCGTTGTAAGCAACGTTCACGTCGTATAGTTTCGCCCTCGGGCCGTGGTCGTAGCCTATGGAGCGCTTCGCGCAGAAGAATGAGAGGATCGCCGAGATCGCGAAATGCGGCTCGGTGTCTATGGCCAGGTCGAATCTCCTGAAATTCTTTAGGATGAAGAACGGGATGGACGACGAGCTGGTTTCCTTGTATGCGTCTATGAAATCCTGGCCCCTGAAGACGTCGGAGTTCTTCTTCGTGCAGAGCACGGTTATCCTGGAATCCGGATTCGCCTGCTTCAACGCTTTGATCATGGGCAGGCAGAGGATGGACTCGCCCAGCGCCCAGAGCCGGATGACGACCATCTCTTTGTTTTTTTCCAGAAGCGGCTTTTTCCTCTTGAATATGGAGAGCAGGCTGCACATGGATGGCAGGACCTTCTTCTCGACGAACCTCTCTATCTCGAACAGCAACAGTTTCACCCTTTTGAGAGTATGATGTCCGCCGCGCTCCTTATATCAGGAGCAGTGGCGTCCGCGGCGTTCTTCCCTTCTCCGATATAGACCGTCCGGCAGCCGGCGGACTTGCCTGCCTGCACGTCGGAATCCTTGTCCCCCACCATC
Organism: uncultured Microcaldota archaeon; assembly: GCA_963714085.1. GTDB lineage: Archaea > Micrarchaeota > Micrarchaeia > Anstonellales > Bilamarchaeaceae > CAILMQ01. The sequence continues at coordinate 706,134 of OY970229.1, forward strand.
CATGAGCCGGACAGCGTTATATCGTGCTCCTCCGCCGCCCTTATGAGCATGCCTGGCTTGGGCTTGCGGCAGTCGCAGTCCACCAGGTACTTTTCCACCTTCGCCTCGGTCGGATGATGCGGGCAGTAGTATACCGCGTCGACCTTCGCGCCCCTCTTTTTCAGCTCCGCGACCAGGTGGTCGTTGAAAGCGCGCACGTCCTTCTCCGTGAAATAGCCGCGCGCCACGCCGGACTGGTTGGAGACGATGATCACAAGGTAGCCCGCCTTGTTCAGCCTGGCCAAGGCCTCTGGCACGCCGTCGAGTATGCTCATGTCGCTGGTCTTGAACTGGTAGTGCTTGTCTTCTACGACGACCCCGTCCCGGTCGAGAAAAACTGCTTTCATCCCTGATCAACTACTTGGACAATTCGTCTTCAATCAGTTCGCACATCATGTGTATCGCCATGCCGTGCATCTCCTGTATCCTTGGGGTGTTGTCAGAGGGCACGACCAGCGCCTTGTCGCACAGCGGAAGCAGCTTCCCTCCCCCTTTCCCGAGCAGACCTGCGGTCCTCATCCCTTTCTCTTTCGCCTTCTTCGCAGCTTCCAGGAGATTGGGGGAGTTCCCGCTCGTGCTTATCAGGAAGAGCATGTCGCCTTTGTTACCCAGCGCCTCCACCTGGCGCGAGAAGACCTTGTCATAGCCGTAATCGTTTGATATCGCGGTGATGGCAGAGGTGTCGGTGCTCAGCGCGATAGACGGAAGACCTTTCCGCTCCTTCTTGTACCTGCCGACGAGCTCGGCCGAGAAGTGCTGCGCGTCCGCCGCGCTCCCACCGTTCCCGCATACGAGTATCTTGTTGCCGCTCCTCAGGGTGGCTATCGCCGCCTCCGCTGCGTCCTTGACCTGCTTCAATGGCAGTTTCCTGCAGACGGAGATGTGCTCCTCCAGATCGGTTTCAAGCGCCATAGGATCACCCGATGAGGTCCCTCGATGAGACCTTCTTCCCGCCCTCGTTGACCAGGTCGATGAGCTCCACCCTGCCCCCGTAGTTCTCCACGATCCTAGCCTCTGGGAGGTTCCCGACGGTGTAATCCTTGCCCTTGACGTAGATGTCGGGCTTTAGCATCTCGACGAGGTATTCAGGCGTGTCGGTATCGAACACAACGACGTAGTCCACGAAGGGGAATGCTGCCAGCATCTCGGCCCTCCCGTGCTGGGGTATCTTGGGCCTGCCAGGCCCCTTGAGCTTCTTCACCGAAGCGTCGCTGTTGAGCGCGACTATCAATATGTCGCCGAGCTCCCTGGCTTTCCTGAGGAAATACAGGTGGCCGTGGTGCAGGACGTCGAAGCACCCGTTCGTGAAAACTACCTTCTTCCCGGTCGCCCTCTGCCTGCCTATGGCTTTCGCGAGGCTATCCTCGTCGAGGATCTTCCTCTCCTCCATTGAGAGCTTCTTCCTTATCTCGTCGAGCGATACCGGGACCGCGCCCCGTTTCGTGACTTTCACGGCCGCTGCAATGTTGGAGATGCGGAGGGCGCCCTGGACCGGCACCTTGCATGCCAATGCCACGGCGAACGCCGCCGTCACTGTGTCCCCAGCGCCGATTATGTCGATGACCTCCTTGCTCTCGACCAGCGAGTGGGACGTTACGTCCCCGATGTAGCTCATGCCCTTCTCCGACCTGGTGACGAGAACGTCGGCCTTCAGGTCCTCCCTGACCTTTTTTCCTGCGCGCTCTATGTCGGCGTCGCTGTTCTCTACTTTCTCTCCGTACGCCTTCGAGAGCTCCCTGAACTCCTTGAAGTTCATCTTTATGATGTCCACCTTGCCCCTGAAGAGCTTCGCGTTGCCCGGCTTCACGTCCGCCATCCTCTTCTTCGCCTTTATCCTGAGGAAATCGGGCACCGTGTCCGGATTGAAGATGCCTTTGTTGTAATCGGAAAAGACCACCAGGTCGAAATCATCTTTCAGCCTCTTGACCAGGAAGCCGGATGTCGTTTTCGTGATGGGTGTACGGTCCTCGATGTCCTCCCTGCCCAGCAGGGCATTCGTCTCGGCATCGAAGAACCTTCTTTTGAGCGTAGTCGGGCGGCCGTCCCTCTCCACGACGGTCGGTATCTTGTTTTCCACTGCCAGGCGGTCAAGCTCTCCGTCGAATGCAATCCCTGCCAGCACTACTTCCGCTCCCAGCGCTTTTATGTTGTGGGCGAGATTTCCTGCGCCGCCCAGCTTTTTCTCGATGCGCTGCAGGTCCCATACGAGGAACGGACCCTCGGGTGTCTTGCGCTCGAGGCGGCAGTAATGGTACTCGTCTATCATCACGTCCCCGAGAACCAGGATCTTCAGCTTCCCGCCGTTCTGCTCTATGGCATCTATCTCGCAGTCCACTCTGAACACCACATGGTTATTTCGCCGGAGGTTTATATAAACTTGAGTTTGGCGCCTATCTGGCCAGGCCGAGGGCGGTTTCCACGCTCTCGCGCGTGATTATCCTGTTTATGAGCACGGAATCGTTCTTCGGGTTCGAGAAGTATTCATCGTCCGAAGGATGGAGCAGGACCGCAGTTCGCCCCTCGCCTTGTATGCGGGATATGTTCTTCGATATCTCGGTCCTCTTGCCGGTTATCTGGGGTGGCCAGAGGGCATGGACGCCCATCTGCCTCGCGGAGCCTCCGTAGACGACTATGGAACGGGCGCAGAACATGGATGCGAGGTGGGATATCCCGTGGTCCACACCGAGATAGAGCGAAGCCGAGCATGCGAGCCTGCCCGCCTCCTCCAGCGATGGGGAGAGGAGGCTGCACCGCATCCCGTGGCTCGTACACGAAGCTGAGAAATGCTCCGCATGCTCCTTCTCCCACTGGCTCTTCGCATCCAGCAGCGTGATTACCCGGTAATCCGGGAACTGCTTGCTCAAGCATTCCGCTATGATGTCCAGCTTCGCATTCTCGATCTTCTTGTAATCCAAATCCCTGAACAGGTGCACGAGGATGGTCTTGCCGCTCTTCCCCTTGCCGGCCTTGAGGGAGGAGCGCATCCTTTCACGGACTTCCCTGGCCTGGTCCGGATATGAGCCTTTTTCCTTGATCGCATCGCAGAACAGCCCGAAGACCGAGGCGCCCACAGCCTCGCCCTGGTTGGGGACCATGTGCCTGGAGCGTATCCCGGAGAGACGCAGGAGCGGCCTGGCCCCCCAATTGTACAAGAGGATCTCGTTTTTCCTCCTGGCGTGGAAGGGTTGTGGCAGGACCATTCCGAGCCTGTCCTTGCCCATTTTCATGATGGTCCCCAATGAGCGCCTGTCCCCAACGACCGCGATATCGTACCTGGTCTTTTCTGCGAGCACCTGCTTCGGTGGGATGAGCCTCAGGTCGCCCTTCTTCATCTCCCGGGCGAATATCAGCTGCGCCACCTTCTGCGGGCTTCCGCTCGTGAAGACTATGTCGACCTTATAGCCCTGCTTCATGGCGAGGAGGAACAGCGGGGCGAAGCACATCACGTCCCCGAGCCCCAGGTTGTGGACCATGAAGGCCATTGCCTTTTGCATTGTCATTCCCCGTTCGCCTTCAGGAAAGCGACGTAATCCTTTACCGCTTTTTCCAGATCCCACTCGGGCTTGTAGCCCAGACCCTGGCCGCTGCGCTCCAGGGACGCTTCCGTATGGTCCTGGTATTTGTCTGTGAAGGGATTGTCGAAGTACTCGATCTCGCGCTTGACCCCCAGCGCGCCTGTGAGCGCGTTGCAGACGTCGTTGAACGAGCGCGCCTTGCCTGAGCCGACGTTGTAGATCCCGCTCTTGCCATTCTCCAGCGCGAGCAGGTTCGCCTTCACCACGTCCTTGACGTATACGAAATCCCGCTTCTGCTCTCCGAACTTGAAGATGCGGGGGTTCTTGCCGGCTTTCACCTGCAACGCCAGCTGGTATATCATGGATGCCATCCTGCCCTTGTTCTGCTCCCTTGGCCCGAAGACATTGAAGTATCTAAGGCCTATGACGCGGGCTTTCGGGTGCTTTTTGATGAAGCGCATGGCCACGCAGTCGCACATCCACTTGGAGAAGCCGTAGACATTGAGCGGGACGCCGGCGTCGCCTTCTTGCTGGGGCGACTTGGCCGCTCCGTAGACCGCCGCGGAAGAGGCGTAGACGAGCGGCGTGCCCTTCTCGCCGCTGTACCTGAGCAGCGGCTCCATGGGATCGAGGTTGGACTGCAGCATGAGCTTCTCGTCATACACCGTGGTGTCGGTTATGGCCGCCTCGTGGAATATCGCGTCCGGCGCGATCTCGAGCAGCCTCTGGTGGGAAAGCCTGGAGAGGTCGTCCGCGATGACGGTCCCGGTGAAGCCCCTGAGGTTCGCGAACGTGCCCACCGACATGTTATCGAAGATTGTGACGTCGTGCCCCAGCCGTTCCAGCTCGAGCGCGAGGTTGGAACCGATGAAACCCGCGCCGCCTGTGACAAGCAGTTTCATGGGAATAACCTTCGTAAAACCAATTTTAAAGGTGATGGGGCTATCGGCTCCGCAGGGCGTCCTCATAAGCCGATATCGTGCTATCGATGCATGCGTCCCAGGTGAACTGCTTGAGATATTCGAGATGCGCTTTGGAGAAGACGAAGCCTTCGGATCGCACCTTCTCTAGCAGCGCTGCGAGATGCTCCTCGTCCTTCGCTTTCAGGCAGTATGTGGTCACCTCTCCTGGCACGTGCGCCCCTTCCTTGACTATCGTGGGCACATGGCACATCTGGGCCTCGATCATCGGGAGGCCGAAACCCTCGCTGGTGGATGGGAACACGAAGACGTCGAAGCTGTTGTAGATGTCCACGATGTCCTTCTCATCAGCGAAACCGCGGAATTCCACGTTTTTCACTCCCAGTTGTTTTGCCAGCTCGATGCACTTCCCGTAATCCACGCCCTTGCCGTAGAGGACCAGGCGGCATGGTGCCGCGCACCGCTTTTCGAATATCGAGTAGGCGCGTATGAGAAACGACACGTTCTTGCCGACATTGAATCCTCCAAGATACCCAATCGTGAATATACCGCTTTTTTTCTCCTTCGACGCCTTGAATTTCTCATCAGCCGCCAGTGGTATGACGCGTATCTTCTTCTCGTCCACATTGAAATGTTCGAGGATATCGGTTTTCGTCTGGGAGGAGATGGCGAGCAGCATATCAGAGTGCTTGATTGCGGCTGCGAACGCTTTTCCGAGCAGCATGTACCTGCTTTCGTTCCGGACATTGTAGAGGTTGAGGTCGTAGATGGTCGTTACCACTTTTTTCCCGTATAGTTTTTTCAGGACGGGTATCGCCATGCCAGCCTGCGGAGCTGCGAAATGGAATAGGTCTCCTGTCCCGAACGGATACAACGACCTGAGCGGGAGATACAGCAGAAAATCGAACGCTGATTTGAAAGGGCCTGGAAGGGCTGGCGGGGAGCTGACCGAATTGACGGTTATCCCTTTTTTCCGCAGGCCCTGGATCAGCTTCAGGCAATACCGGTCTATCCCGTGGCCTGTGGACTCGTCCAGGTAATGGGCCACCAGGGTGACTTTCACTGCCCCACCGGCCGGATGAACCGTCTCTCCCTGGAGGACGGCGTCGTTATCAGAAAGTAGATGCCCATCGGATCACTTTGAAAGGGGGTTTGCTGCGCGCATATTTTAAACTCTTACGGGCATAGTGATGCCATCTTTTTCAGGCGGAGAGAGGATTGTATGGAACAGAAAGAAGCGGAGTTGCTGCCTTTCGAGCAGGTCTTCGAGCCGGGCAGATTCAAGGAGCTGAAGCGCTCGGGGCATGTTATAGACATCGATAAGATAGACGAGCACGTGAAGGCACATGGCGGCAGGAAAACGGCCATGCCTGATCAGATATACTGGAAGGGGAAGAGGGTGCTCATAACCGGCGCAGCTGGGATGGTGGGAAGCACCATAATGGACTCGCTAGTCGAACTCGGAGCGGACGTCTATGGGACCGTGAAGAGGCACGCAGCCCCGGATTACCCGAACATAAAGCACCAGATAGAAGATGGGAAGGTCAAGGCCGTGGAGGTCGACCTGCGCGATTACGGAAGGGTTACCGAGCTCATAAAGCAGATAGAACCGCAGGTTATCTTCCACCAGGCATCGGAATCGTTCGTGCCCACCAGCCTGAAACAGCCGAGCCACGTGGTGGAGAACAACTGCGTGAGCACCGTCAACCTGCTCGAGGCTGCTACGAAAGACGGCAAGGGGCTCGAGGGGATACAGCTGGCGTGCTCTTCAGAGGAGTACGGCTTCGTGAAGAGCTTCGATGAGCTGCCTGTGAAGGAAACCAACCCGCTCAGGCCGACATCCACATACGCCGCGACCAAGGTGTTCACTGAGTATATAGGCCTGGCCTACTATTTCATGTACAAGACCCCGGTCCTGATATCGAGGACGTTCAACCAGGAAGGCCCCAGGCGCGGGCCGCAGTTCTTCACAGCACGCATAGCGACACAGATGGCCGACTGCCTAAGCGGCAAGTCGGACAGGATAGTCATGGGAAACCCGAATTCCGTCCGTGATTTCACGCATGTGCACGACACCGCCAGGGCGCAGATACTCGCGGTGGAGAAATGCAACCGCGGGGAGGCCTACAACATCTGCTCCGGCAAGGGGATAACCACCGGAGACTATGTGAAGCTGGCGCTGAGGCTGTATTCGCTCGAAGGCAAGGTCAAGGTGTTCGTGGACAAGGCCTTCCTGCGCTCCTACGAGAGGGGGGAGTCCCTCATGGACGGCTTCATAGGCAACAACTCCAAGTTCATGGAGAAGACCGGCTGGGCGCCGACGACCACCGTGGTGGACATAATAAAGGACGGCGTCAGCTACCAGAGGAAGGGATGAACGGTCCGATGTTTGTCTAGCATCAACGAGAATGTCGCGAGTTCACTTCCTGAATACGACTTCGACATATTCTCCAAGTCCGACCAGATTTATTATCTCCACCGGAATAAATAATGGGATTGTAAGCAATTTGCGGATAATTGGCGGATATTCGATGGGTTTCCCTAGCTTCTCCTCGATGAAGTACCGTACGCTGTTCTTGTACGACTCTGGAATATCGTTGAAATTCACCTTCTCGACTTTCAAGCCGTTTTTTCTCCCGTATTCGATGAGGTTCGGGATGGAGAAAAGGTAGATGTGGCGGGGTGTATCCAGGTCCTGCCAGTACCTCCCGAAGAGACGGAAACCCAGGGAACCCGTATTAGGCACCGCGATTATCACGAACCCTCCGGGCTTGACGATTCTTTTCACATCAGCGAGCATGGCTGCTGGGTCTGGCGCATGCTCGAGCACATGGTTCAAGGTGACGACGTCGAAAAACTCATCTCCGAATCCGGCATCCTCTAAGAGTCCTTTGCGTATGGTGAACCCCTCCTTCTGGCTCAGGGTGGGATTGAAATCGGAAGGTTCCACTCCGTACACTTCGAATCCGAGCTTCTTGGCGATTGAGAGGAATGCGCCGTTGCCGCAGCCGACATCAAGAAGGCGCATCTTGCCTTTGCGTGGAGGCAGGGTCCGGTTGAACCAGATACGAAAGAATGGCAGCGACAATGCAGCGAAAATCTTGTCCTTGAGCCCTTGCCCCTGGCGTATCCTGGCTAGTTCAAGAGCACGCTTCTCGTACATGCCACTGGACAGCGAGTAGTATGTGTTAGGATAAAAGCCTTCGATTTCCTGCTGGGTCGGGATGGGATCCTGGCGTATGATGCCGCACGATGCGCACCGGACAAGCTGGTACTCCTTCCCCTTTCTGAACATTCTGTCATGGTTGACGAAGAGGGGACTGGAATTTTTACTCCCGCAGAGATTGCATGCATCGGTTAACATCGTATCCCTTTCTTTCGGCTCTGGCGAGCGGCTCGATAAACGCGACTTTGGCAGAATGAATTTTTATGAGGTTGTATGGGACGCTAATGATTATATTTATACGCGTCGATAAGTTGAACAGGTGCGTTTCAGGCCAATGGCGTCCTGGCAGAGATATTTATGGTAGATGGACGCATAGGCGATTTCAAGGGCAGGCCGCCGGGTACGAAGCTTCAACTGCGGAAGGGGTGGATTCATGAGGATATTTGTCGCTGGAAATCTGGGGTATATCGGAACGACCATGACGAAAATGATGCATGATGCGGGCCATGAGGTTGTAGGCTGCGACTGCGCCTATTTCAACGATGGCTTCATTCAAGGAGATCTGAAGGGCTTCATGAAAGAGTATGTGAAGAAGCAGATAACCAAGGACGTCCGGGACATAAATGGATCAGACATCGCAGGCTGCGACGCGGTCGTGGACTATTCCGGGCTCGCGAACGACCCTGCCTCGGACCTCAATCCGCTCTGGACCGACCAGATAAACCACCTTTCCCCCGTCCATCTCGCCAATCTGGCGAAAAAAAGCGGCATACGCCGTTTCGTATTCGCCTCGTCCTGTTCGACATATGGGGCGCAGTCCGGAGACAGCATGGTGGAGGAGACCTCGCCGCTACTTCCCGTATCGGCATACGCGAAAGCGAAGATAGGGGTCGAGCAGGATGTCGGCAGGCTGAAAGACCGGAGCTTCCACCCTACATTCATGAGGAACGCGACTGTCTTCGGTTTGTCATACCGGATGAGATTCGACCTCGTAGTCAACAACCTGACCGGATGGGCATACACCACGGGAAAAGTCAAACTCCTGAGCGCGGGAACATCATGGCGACCCAGCCTCCACGTCGAAGACTGCTGCAAGGCAGTGATGGCAGTGCTTGAGAGCCCGGAAGACGGCGTGAGCGGCGAGGCGTTCAACATCGGCATGGATTCCGAGAATTTCAAGATAGTTGAAATCGCCGGCATGGTGAGGGAGATTGTGCCCAACTGCGAACTCGAGGTCGGCAAGGACGCCCCGGTCGATCCGAGGTCCTACAGGGTTTCATTCAAGAAGATACATGAACGCATCAAATTGTTCAAGCCGTCATGGACGGTGCGGATGGGCATAAGGCAGCTTTATGAGCATTTCAGGAAGATAAACCTGGAGTATGAGACATTCTCGGCCAAGAGATTCTACGACGTGGATACTATGAAACGACTGATAGCCGAGAACAGGGTGGATGGAGATTTGAGGCTCAAGAACTAGGATCAAAGGCGAAAAAATGGAAGAACTACTTCTCCTCATTCTTTTCCTGATCTCCGGCTACCTGCTCCCGAAGTTCAGGCTCGCCAAAGGCACGGATTACAAGTTGCTAACGAATTTCGTCTTCTACGTCTGCCTGCCCTGTTCCATACTCTCGTCTTTTGCGGGGGTGGTGATAACCGGTTCGTTATATCTCGCCATCGGCATCCTTTTCGCGACGTTCATAATATTCACGGTATCGACGCTCGCGGTGGCGTCGTTCTTGAAGCTCGACAAGCGCATGTTCTACGCAATCCTGATCTGCGGCTTTTTCGGGAATATAATCTACTTCGGTTTTCCGTTCGTCCAGATGCTCATGGGGAATGGCGCGCTCCCGCTAGCGGGCATCTACGTAGCGGCGTATAATCTCTTCATATTCGCGCTCCTGCTCCCATTCATATCCACGCAAGCCGGGGGAAAGCAGACCGGAAAGGACGGCATCGTGAAAGCGCTCAGGAATCCGTGCGTGATTTTCACGTTCATCGGCATCGTCGTCCTTGCCCTTTCGCTAGACATTGGAGCTGTAGTGCCGTACCTGCAGGGTTTCGCATCGCTCACGACGCCGATCTCGCTCGTCGCCATGGGGCTGTTCCTTTCGGACAAACTCCGCGTGAAACTTGACGGGAACCTGGTTTCTATCATGGCTGCGAAAATTGTGTTCTTCCCGCTGATAACGGCCATCCTGCTCGTGATAAGCGGGCTCTGGGGCTCAGCACCGGGGAGAGAGATGCTGTTGTTGTCCTTCATGCCCGTCGCGATAACCAGTTTCGTGATCGCCGATTCACTAAATCTGGACCTGGACGAACTGGTGATGGACGCAATCGTAGCGACGAGTGTGGTATCCACACTTGTCGTGTTCGGGCTTAAGCTCTTAGGAGTGTTCTGACGGATCAGTCCTCCTTAAGTCGCTCTGTTTCTTTAGTGATTTTCTTCTGGGCAGGAAAGAGGGTGATGACCAGTATGTCTTCTACTTTGGGATGGTCGGACCTGTCATGGAAGGGATAATATGGCGTCTGTATGAAAGCAAGCCTTTCATGATTGCTGCGCTCATGAGCAGGATCCGATAAGGCAGCCTGACGAGGTCGGCGGGGGAGAGTAAGAAGGCCACATTGCTTTTGCTGAGGTCGCTCCGCTTATCCGCCCTCCGGACGATGAGCCGGGCGTAAATCCGCGCCATCATCTTCAAGAGCTCCGGCAAAGGCGCATAGCGTGCGTAGAATATTATGATGTTCCTCGCGATTACGTAGTCTCGTTCGTCGCTGGCGGTTATCGAACCGCCTTCCAGATGGTAAAGAGATACGTTGCCTGCGTAGATTATCTTGAAACCGGATTTCCTGGCTCTGAAGCAGAGGTCTACATCCTCGCAGTAGTATGGGGAGAAGATTTCATCGAAGCCGCCGATTTTCCCAAGAACTTCTGTCCTGATGAGACATGCCGCCATGGTGACCGCGTCAAGTTCCTCGATGTCTCCCAAACTCGATGCCGAGCCGCCTCTTCCCCGGTGCCGGTCCGGCCAGAATGATATCCCCCCATGCTGGATCGTGCCGTTCGGATAGAGCAACTTGCAGCCTAGGATGCCTGCCGAGGGGTTTTTCCCCGCGACTGACACCAGCGAAGAGAGCCAATCCGAAGCTATGATGGTTATGTCGTCATTCAGGAATGCGATGTAATCGCAGGGGAACTCCCGCATCGCGAGGCTGAATGCCTGGTTCGCCGCCTTGGTCAGGCCGATGTTCTTCGCTACGCCGAAAAGCGTGACCTCGGGGTATTCCTTTTGTATTATATCCTTCGAATGGTCGGTGGAGCCGTTATCGAAAACGAATGTCCTCTGATTCGGGTAGTCGGTTTTCCTGAGCGAATCTAGGCAACCGCGTATGAGGCCCTCTCCATTGTAATGTACTATGACTATGGCGACGGGAGGTTGGTCCCTAGGGCTCATCCGACCACGTCTGTCAAAGAAGCGATGATGCGCGGGGATGGGACCGGTATTATGAATTTTCCTCCCGATTCGAGGAATTTCTCTTGCTGCTTGATTATCTCGGGAGCGAAGTTCCAAGCCAGTATGAGGACTACGTCCGGTTTGCTTGAGTAGAGCGCCTCCGGGGCGAGTATAGGTATGTGCGTGCCAGGAGTGTAAAGGCCTTGCTTGTACTCGCTCTTGTCCACGGTGAAGTCTATCAGCCGCGTGTCTATTCCGCAGAAACAAAGCAGCGTGTTCCCTTTGGCTGGTGCGCCGTAGGCAGCGAGCTTCCTGCCCTGCTTCTTGAGATCCTTCAGCATGGACACGAGGTTTTCATTGAGCCGCTCGACCTTGTCTGCGAAGCCCTTGTAGGTCTCAAAGTTCCCGAGCCCCAGCTTTTTTTCGAGCTCCTGCTGTCGCTGCACAGCTGGCAGGACGGGTCGCGGGCCTCCTTTGCGCTGCACGAAGATGCGTATCGAACCGCCATGGATATCGGTCCTCTTGACGTTGAAGATCTCCATGTCGTGCATGGCGAACAACCGGACCAGGGGCCCAAGCGAGAAGTAGGAGAGGTGCTCGTGATAAATCGTATCGAATTCCACCTTGTCCAGCAGCTCCGCGAGGTAAGGGAACTCGAGGACCAGGAAACCGTCTTGCGCGAGAAGCGTATTCACGCCTTCGATGAGGTCGTGGACGTCATTGACGTGAGCGAACACGTTATTGCCTACTATCGCGGTGGCCTTGCCGTATTTCGCCTCAATGGATTTGGCAGAACGGGAATTGAAGAAATCGTTGAGCGTCGGAAGGCCTTCCTTGTTTGCCTTCTCGGCTATGTTGGCGGCTGGGTCCACGCCCAGGAACCGGATACCATGCCTGGTCAGGTTTTTTATGAATATGCCGTCGTTGCTGGCTATCTCGACAACGAATGCATTGGATTTGTCAGAGTGCATCGCGGCCACTTCGTCAGCATAATCCGAGAAGTGCTTCATGAGCGTGGGCGAGGTCGATGAAAAATACAGGTAGTTGCTGTACAGCTTCTCTGGAGAAACTACTTCGCCAAGCTGGACGAGGCCGCAATCCTCGCAGAAGTAGACATCCAGCCGTTCTTTGTACTCCGGCTTGCCCAGGTCCTCCTTGGTGAGATAGCTGTTGGCGAGCGCGACAACTCCCAGATCCAGGAACCTCTTGAGCCGGCTACCCTTGCAGATGCGACAGTGCAATAAATCACCATCCTACGAACAGATACCAGATTACGAATATTTTTATGATGCTTGGAAGCAGTATTAAACAATCACAATTAAAAAGAATGAAGAGCGGTTCGCGGTGATTATCCTTGGATGCGCTGGTGCTAGGCGGGAGCGGCCTTGTCGGAGAAAGAATCGTGATGGCGCTGCAGCGCGCAGGCTTCCGGATGGCATATACCTACTTGGGCAATGCGCTGGATATCCAGGGAGCGGAAGGCATAAGGATGGACATATCCGATTCCGAAGCGCTCACGAGCCTGCTTGAAACCAAAAAGACTAGGTTCGTAATAAACACGGTGGCACTCCCTTCGGTGGACAAATGCGACGATGACGAGGAACTCGCCTTCAAGGTAAATGCCGAACCCCAGAAGCTGCTGGCTGACTTTTCCAACAGGACTGGCGCCGGCATAGCGTTTATATCCACCTCCAACGTGTTCGGACCTTCGGATAGGTCCTTCAGTGAGGATGACCGGCCAGGCCCGATAAACACGTACGGCAGGACGAAACTCCGCGGTGAGGAGTATACTCTGCGCGCGAAGCGGCATATCATACTGAGAACCGACCAGGTATATGCTTGGACCAGAGAAGGACAGAAAAAGACGTTCGTGGAGAAGACGCTCGGGAAGCTTGAGAACGGGGAGACTGTGGAGGTATGCAGGGATTGGTTCAACTGCCCTACCTACGCTGACGACCTGGCTGTCGCCCTGGTGAAACTCTTCGCGGGCAGCCATTGGGGGGTTTTCCATGCGGTTGGGCCCACGTATATCAACAGGTACGAATGGGCTGTCCGCATCGCAGATGCATTCACGCTCGACAGATCTTTGGTGAGGACTATAGATTCCTCGGTCCTCGGCCTCCCGGCTCGCCGCTCGAACTGCTCCCTGAGCAATAAGAAAATTGAGCGAGTCAGCGGAGTGCGGTTCCTTTCCGTGGATGAGGGGCTGGAGAGGATGATGACTACTCGAAGTAGTCGGCATCCTTGAAAAGCGGCCACTTCTTGTCCTTCTCGGATAGTGTCGGGTTTGTCACGTTCCAGTTTATTCCGAGTTGCGGATCGTTCCACAGGACGCCGCGCTCGTTATCCGGGGAATATCCGTTGTCGACCCTGTAGAGCAACGCGGCGTCTTCTGTGAGACTCACAAACCCATGCGCGAAGCCGCGGGGCACGAAAAGGCTCAGCATGTTCCTGGCTGAAAGCACGATGCCAGTCCACTTGCCGAAAGTCGGCGAGCCTTTCCGCAGGTCGAGGATTACGTCGTATATCTCTCCGTTCAAGCACCGCACCAGCTTCCCTTGCGCGTATTTGCCGGATTGGTAGTGCAGGCCGCGTAGCACGCCCTTTTTCGAAACTGTCAGGTATTCTTCTGGGAAATACGGCTCCATGCCGAACTCCTTGAGCACGGCTTCGGTATAAAGCTTGTAGAACGTGCCCCGCTCATCACGGAACTCCTGGGGTTTTAGGACGAATGCATCTTTGAGCGGCAGATTCTCGCCTTCGAGTTTTCGGACAATCATGCGAACGCCTTCGACTTAGTTCGTTTATAGTTCTTTTGCCTTCGAAGAATTACGCCTGCACAGATGAGGTTATTTCCACACCTTCCACGGTGCGTTCCCCGACGTCCAGAGTTCTTCAAGCTCTCTCTTCTCACGCAGGGTGTCCATCGGTTTCCAGAAGCCGGAATGCTTGTAGGCCATGAGCTGGCCTTTTTTTGCAGCCGATTCGAGCGGCTCCCTCTCCCAGAGCGTGCGGTCGTCTTTTATGTAATCGAACACTGCCGGCTCCAAAACGAAATAACCGCCGTTTATCCAAACCCCGTCGCCCCTGGGTTTCTCCAGGAATGAAAGGACCCGGTCATCATGGACATCGAGGGTCCCGAAGCGCCCCGGCGGCTGGACTGCCGTGATGGTCGCGTTCTTGCCGTGCTTCCTGTGGAAAGCGAGCAGCTTGGAAATGTCGACATCGGACAGGCCGTCGCCGTAGGTCAGCATGAACGTCCCGTCCACGTACTTTTGGATCCGCTTCACCCTGCCGCCGGTCTCGACCTTGTCCCCAGTGTCGACCAGCGTTACCGTCCAGTCGTCCACGTTGGTGTTGTGGACGGTCATCTTGTTGGTCTTGAGCTCCATGGTGACATCGGAATTGTGGAGGAAATAATTAGCGAACCATTCTTTTACCATGTAACCCTTGTATCCCAGGCATATCACGAAATCCTTGATGCCGTAGTGCGAGTACGTCTTCATGATATGCCAGAGGATGGGCTTGTCGCCTATCTCGACCATGGGTTTCGGTTTGACCACTGTCTCTTCGCTCAGGCGGGTGCCTAGGCCACCCGCCAGTATCACAGCTTTCATGAGGGTGCTTTGGTAGGCAACTGATTAAAATATTCCGAATGCACGGACACCGGCCCGCTCCCTCCAGAAATCAGTCACTGTGTGAGGTTTTGGCACTGGTTTTCGTATAGCACAGTCGAATGGTCCACAAAACCGAGCTGGGCGAACAGGAACGGCTTAACTTCGATCAGCGTCTTTTGCTCCTTAAGGCAGGGCACTTGCACTGGGACAAAGCCTTTCATGGCCACGACGTATTTACATGCGTTGTAGGTGTACCCGTTCGGTGGAATCATCTCATTTTGGAAGTAATTGACCTGGTCCCTTAGCATATAGAAATATTCGAAAGAGAAGCACGTGCCCGGGGGTAGGGTCGAAGTCATATTGATTATGTTGGTGGGATTCCCCGTGGACAGTGCTTCCTGGCCCACGGCGATGAAACCGAAAACCATGTTCAGGGCGATTATCGAGACCAGGTATGCCCGCACCTCCTGCGAATCATGGTTCTTTATTATCCAGTAAAGCAGGAACGGCACCGCCATTATCGCGTACTTGGATTCTGCCCCCATCGGGACGATTGCGATGAATACGAAGACCCCGAAAAGGAACTCGAGCCCTGGGATTTTTTTGGATTTCAGCTCCTTCCAGCCAAAGAAGAGGGTCGGAAGTATCATGGGGAAGAATTTGAACAGGCCGAGCAATGACGGGAGGTATGCTTTTTGCACGCCTACCGAGAGCCCGTTATCGAGGATCTGTTCTATTGCGCTGGATGGCTGCAGGCTTATGAAGTAGAGATACGGCAGGAGGAAGATGCCGCAGAACACCAGCATGGTGATTAGATTTTTGTTCTTGTATGATTTCGCCACGGCGTAGATGACAAGTAGCGCTGCGGCGAAGTGCGTGCTGATGGCCATCGCGGACAACAGGCCCAGCAGCACCGGCGAGCTGACCACCAGCATCGCGACTGCGATTACTCCCATCAGCGCTTCGGGCCGGTTCGTTATCGCAGTGTAGATGAACCCGGGCGAGAGTATCGCGGCTACGAGCAGGAGCTTGCTCACCTCCCCGGACGGCTTGAGTTTCGTGAGGAAGTCCAAGAGCAGCCATAAGCCGAGAAGAGAGAGTATGATTGGCAGTATGACAGGGGCGATCAAGCGCAGGGTGGAATCGGTCGGATCGAAAAGGTGGTAGACCAGGCTTTCCAAGACGAAATAGAGCGGGGGCATCCAGTAGGTGTTAGAGCCGAAACCCGTCAGGTCCGGCCTCAGGCTGTTGGTGAGCACTCCGTACTTAGCCAGGTTATACGCGGGTGCGAAGAAGAAACTGATATCCATGATGATGTCCCGCGGCTTGAACGTCTGGAGATATGCTATGGCGGCGAATTGGATCAGGATTATGAGAAGCGCAAGGCCGACCAGGCGCCTGTTTTTTGAGATTTTATCTAGTAACGAGGCGACGCCAGAGCTATATTTATCTAAGTCGTACACGCGTTATCTTAGCGGGTATTTGTTCTATAAATTTATCGCAATGGGTTCCTGAAGACGTTCAGGAGCCTTCGGTCGCCCTGTCCTCGACCCCGTTTATGTCATCCAGTATGCCGGCGATGCTCTCCCTGTGGATATAGTCAAGGATGGTCCATATGCCGCCTATCGCGTCTACTACTATCATCAGGACACGGGTGAGCAGGGCGAATGGGACCCCGATTCCAAGGGGCACTCCGAAAAGCACGAGCAGGCCTGCGAACGCCGCCTCCGAGGTCCCGGTCCCTGCGAGCGTTGGTATCGGTATGAACTGGATGAGCGTTACCGAAGGATGCAGGAGCAGGAAGAAACCCAGCTCGACAAAAGGATTCGGGAACAGGGTTATGCCGAGCGCCCGGGCGAGGCAGAACCATTCCAGCCCCTTTAGGAACCATGTCGTCAGGGTCACTCCGAGGACGGTCCCCCACTTGTCGACGAGCACCTTTGAGTTCTTCTGCATCAGGTGGAAGAGGAAGAAGAACTTCCTGCCGATGGAGAATCGTTTGATGAAGGAGAACTTTTGCAGCAGCGCGGGCGAGAACAGGAGCGCGGAGAAGAAGCCGATGATCACGAAGATGCCGAGGATGGGCCCCAATATGAGCAGGGGATTGCCGTTCCCCAGCAGGTCCATGTGCCCGAGCACGAAGAAGACGAGGAGCGTGAGCCCGAGCGCCTTTACAGCGAACTCCAGCATCTGCGGGCCGAATATGGCGAGCATCGACTTCTCGATCGGGATGTCGTGCTTTGAGGAGAGGACGAACGCGGTGAAGAAATAGCCGCCGCGGGCGGGCGTGAAATCCGAGGCGCTCATGCCTGCGAAATTGGCGTCCAGCGCTGCCCTGAACGATATCTTGTGCCCGACCTCCGCTAGAAGCGCCTGTATCCTGTATGCCATCATGGCATTGAGCGCCACGTAGCAGAGCACGGCCAGCAGCAGGTAGCGCCAGTCCGCCTTGGAGAGGACTCCTATGATCTGCTGCGGACTGACGATGTAGATGAGCACGGCTATGAACAGGATAGCGAATAAGGCGCTGATGATGAGCTTTCCCTTGTTTTCCAAAAATCACACCTGGAGGAATCTGACTCAAATGATTTTAAAAGCAAATTGAACGAATAAAACCTGTTGAGAGCATGCCCAAGACCGATTTGACAGTGGTGATACCGACCTGGAACGAAGCCGGCAACATAGGCAAGGCGCTGGAGCAGGTAACAGGTGTGCTGGAGAAGGCGGGCATCTCCCACGAGATACTGGTCATGGACGATGCGAGCAAGGATGGGACGGACAAGGTCGTGAACGATTTCGCGCAAAAACGGCCCGCAGTGCGCTTCATAGCGCATCCGCCTCCGCCCGGCTTCGGATATTCCATCAGGGATGGCGTCAGGATGGCCAAGGGCGACGCGGTCGTGATAATGATGGCCGACCTCTCCGACGACCCTTCCTATCTGCCGGACATGCTCGCCCGGATGCAGGATGGCTGCGACGTGGTGGTCGGCTCCAGGTTCCTCCAGGGCTCGAAGATCTACGGCTACCGGCCGCTCAAGTACCTCTCCAACCGGCTCTTCAACATCTCGGTCCAGCTCTGCTTCCTCACCGGGATAAACGACGCGTCCAACGCGTTCAAGATGTTCAGGACCGAGCTGATACGCGGGCTCCCGGTCGAGTCCCGGAGCTTCACGGTCTCGGCTGAGATGATGCTCAGGATGAAGATAGCAGGCCATAAAATCTGCCAGGTCCCTGTGACCTGGACCGACCGGACCGAGGGAACGGCCAAATTCCGCCTGCGCAACACCTTTTATAATTATTTTCTTCTACTAGTGAGGATGGTAAAACTAGCGTATATAGACGGCTTGTTGAAACGCTAATCATAGAGGCTGGCGGGGCCGTTCGACGGGTGGTTCATCTGAAAGCATGCGTAGTTGGTATCGGAAGGGTTGGATTGCCGCTTGCGCTTTTCCTAGGCTCGAAGGGCGTGTTCACCTACGGGCTGGACATCGACCAGGCGAAGGTCGACAAGCTCAAGCAGGGGAAATTCCCGTTCCTGGAGAACGGGGGCCAGGAGCTCCTGGGCAAGGTCATCGGCAAGAGCTTCGAGCCCACGACTGATTTCGCGAAGGCCAATGACGCGGACTACCTCATCCTCACCCTGGGCACACCTGTGGATGAGTTCCTCAACCCGGATTTCTCGCAGCTGGAGAAATCCTTCGACGCTCTGCTCCCGCACCTTAAGAAGGGCCAGACGCTCCTCCTCAGGAGCACGGTCTCCCCGCGTTCCACGGAGTACGTGAAGGAGCTGCTCGAGCGCAGGAAAGGCTTCAGCATCGGAAAGGATTTCTATCTGGCGTTCTGCCCTGAGCGCATAGCAGAGGGCAAGGCGTTCGAGGAGCTGGAAACTCTCCCTGAGATAGTCGGCGGTGCGGACGCTGAGAGCGGGAAGAAGGCAGCTGAGCTCTGGAAGTCCATAGGCAAGGAGGTCTACATCACGACGTCCATAAACGCCGAGCTGCTCAAGCTGTTCACGAACATGTACAGGTACATCAATTTCGCCATAGCCAACGAGTTCATGGTGATCGCGGAGGACTGGGGGGCGAACATCTACGAGATTGTGGAGCTCTCGAACAAGAACTATCCCAGGGCTGGCCCTAAGAAGCCAGGATTCGCCGCCGGCCCGTGCCTGTTCAAGGACGGGTTCTTCCTGACAAGCAATATCCCGTTCCCTGACCTCATCTCGACTGCATGGACGATAAACGAGAGGCTGCCGGCTTATCTCATCGAAAGGGCCAAGAAGCTCAAGGAAACCAAGGGCACGAAATGCGCGATATTGGGCATGGCGTTCAAGGCTGACAACGACGACGACCGCGCTTCTCTCTCTTACAAGCTGAAGAAGGTCTTCAAGCGCGAGCTCTCCGACGTCCATACCCATGACGTCTACCAGAACGGGCCGGATTTCTGGCCCGCGGTGAAGGATGCGGACTTCCTTGTCATAGCGACCGCGCACAAGGAGTACAAGAAACCGCTCGAGGAGTACAGGAAGCACATGAAGAAGGACGCGGTGGTCATAGACGTGTGGAACGTATTCGGGAAGAAATCCGCGGTGTTCAAACTAGATTGAGGTGTATGCATGGCAAAAGCTGTAGTCACTGGAGGGGCCGGGTTCATAGGAAGCCAGGTCGTCAAGGCACTTTTGGGAGCTGGTCATGAGGTGACCGTGATCGACAACCTCAGCAAGGGGAACGTCAAGAACATAGATGTGAACGAGGTCACGTTCAGGCAGGCGGACCTCTGCGACGCGTCTGCGGTGAAAGGGCTGCTCGAAGGCGCAGAGTTCTGCTTCCATTTCGCGGCCAAGATCGGGGGGATCGGATATTTCCACAAGTACCCGGCCGAGATCATACGCGACAACACGCTCATGCTCTCCAACCTGCTCGACGAGGGGAGGCGCGCGGACCTGAAGAAGATGGTGTACATCTCCTCGTCCATGGTGTTCGAGAGGACGAAGAAGTTCCCGTCCAAGGAGGAGGACATATTCACCTCCCCGCCGCCCATCACCCACTACGGGTTCTCCAAGCTCATAGGCGAGTATTATTGCACCGCCTACAAGGAGCAGTACGGCATGAAGTACGCGATATTCAGGCCTTTCAACGCCTTCGGCCCCGGCGAGGTGCCGGAGAACGAGGTGGGCATCGCGCACGTGATACCGGACCTGATAAAGAAGATATATTTCGACAAGCAGTACCCGATCCAGATACTGGGCAAGGGCAACCAGGTGCGCGCCTACACCTACGTGACGGACATCGGGGATGCGGTGGCCCAGCTGGGCATGGACCCGAGGACGGACAACAACGATTACAACGTGGCTAACCCAGAGGCGCTGACCGTGATGGACCTGCTCAAGCGCATCTGGGCCCTTGAGCAGCACGAGAAGCCGCTGAAGACCAAGAGGATGCCGACATTCAGGGACGACGTACAGAGGAGGATACCGAGCGCGGAGAAGATAATGGCGCTTGGCTGGAAGCCGAAGGTCACCCTTGACGACGGCCTGAGAAGGACCTATGAGTGGATCAAGACCAGGCCGGGCTCAGCTGGCATGGCGGCGGACAGGGGGATGTGACGTTTTCCGTAACGCGGTGATTGCCTGGAAGAGAGCGAGACGATAAAGAGGATGTATTCGCGGCGGTTCGACGAGACAAAGGGCATGAGAAACGAGATCTGGAAGGTCCTGTGCGAGGATTTCTTCCAGAGGTACATCAGAAGCGACGCGAGGGTCCTGGAGATCGCCTCCGGCTATTGCGAATTCATAAACAACATAAAGGCGAAGAGGAAGATCGCCGTAGACATAAACCCTTCTTCCAAAGAGCATGCGGCCAAGGATGTCGAATTCATCTTCTCCAGCTCCACCAGGCTGCAGGACATCGAAGACGGGTCCGTGGACGTCGTATTCACGAGCAATTTCTTCGAGCACCTGACGAAGGAGGACATCATCAAAGTCATCAAGGAGGT
This sequence comes from uncultured Microcaldota archaeon, assembly GCA_963714085.1. Taxonomy (GTDB): domain Archaea; phylum Micrarchaeota; class Micrarchaeia; order Anstonellales; family Bilamarchaeaceae; genus CAILMQ01. The sequence goes on from OY970229.1 coordinate 726,840, forward strand.
CCACAGGGTCCTGGCCAAGGACGGCTCGTTCCTCGTCCTGGGCCCCAACATAAGATACTCCTATGACATATTCTGGTGCTTCTTCGACCATATAACGCCCCTGGACCACGAGAGCATGAGCGAAGCGCTTGAGATCAACGGGTTCAGGTCCGTGGATGTGATACCCCGGTTCCTCCCGTATTCCACGAAGACGAACCTGCCGAAATCGCCCCTCCTGCTGAAAGCCTACCTGAGGCTTCCCTGGGCCTGGAGCATCTTCGGAAAGCAGATGTTCGTGCATGCCAAGAAACTGCCCTCGCAGGTGGCGCCATGAAGATACTTGGAAAAGACGTCGAGAATGCCGACTTGCTCTTCGCAGCGGTCCTCCTGGTCGTGCTATACCTGAACTTCGGCATGCTTTCCACATTAAAGGAGATCCCGAGCCCGCTTTATGGAGGCGATCTGTACAACGGGCTCGGCGGAGTGAACCACATAATGGCGGGCGGCTCGATATTCTCCAGCGCGCAGATGACCGGCGAGATACCGTGGGTGCCGTGGCTCTACCATCTCCTGGTGTCGATCTACGGCAAGCTCACGGGCGCGGACGCGATGACCGCGCTGATCTGGTTCTCCTTGCCGGTGACGCTCCTGAGCGCGATAGTCTGCTATCTGTTCGTGTCCAGGATGACCAAGAGCAAGTACCTCGCATTGTCTGGAACGATCGTCCTGCTCATCGAGTTCCCCCTGTTCAAATATTCGGATTTCGCCGCTTACCTAGTGATCCCGGCCTTCTTCCTCATGCTCTATGAGTTCGTCAAGAACCAGAACGTCAGGAACGCGGCCATAACCGGGATCCTGCTCGGGCTCGCGGGCCTGAGCAACACGCAGGCGTTCTTCGTGGCGTTCATGGTGCTTTTCCTGGTGTTCGCGGTCTTCGTGCTCCCCAGGCTGTGGCGGGAGAAGAAGCTCGTGATAGACAAGGACGCCCAGGAGACGATAAAGCTCTATGCAGTCGTGTTCGTGATCGGCTTCGCGATCTCCATGCTTTTCTGGTTCTGGCCCATATTCGTCTTCCACGGCAAGACCGCCAACCCGATACAGCAGTTCGCCACACCTGACGCCACGAATCCGACCTATCTCTGGGACACGATAATAAATTACTCCCTCATGCCCATGGTCGCCCCCTACACCAGCGGGCTGGGGATAATATTGACGCTGCTCCTGCTCGCGGGCGTGGCTTATGCCGTGCTGGACTGGAAGAGCGACGAGGGCAGGTTCATCCTGGCGCTACTGGCCACCGTGCTCCTGGGAGCGTTCCATCCGCTCGTGACCATGCCGCTCCTGGGGATGCAGCTCATCAATTACCAGCTGGTGGGCCAGGTGCAGCCGCTGCTCCAGGCCGCGCTCATACCCATGGGGCTCCTGCTGGTCTTCCGCAAGGTCACGAAGGAGAAGGGGCAGCTCGCGCTAATCGGAGCGCTCCTCGTACTTTCCTTCGTGGTGTATCTGGGCTACTTCGATGCTAAGAAGGCGGATCAATGGTACACCGTTGGCACGCAGCCCATAGAGCCGGTGTACGCCCAGCTCGAGACATGGATAGACTCGAACACCAATGTCAACAACGTGTTCCTCACGACCAACGAGAACGGCTTCATGATGAACGCGCTCACCGGGAGGAAGGTGCTCTCCTACAGGCGGACGCATTCCAGCCCCTACACAGACGTGAACGCGAGGATGGCGGACCAGGCCGTGATAGCGTACGGCACGAACGCCACCGAGGCGTACGCCTTGCTGAAGAAATACAATGTGAAATACCTGCTCTGGAGCACCGACTGGATAACGACCGAGTTCAGCTTCAACCAGCAGGGCCATTTCCAGGGGTTCTTCGATCCGCTGGACATCCCGAACAATGCGAGCAACAGGGCTTATTGGGACGAATACGGCGTGAAGTACCTGAACCAGACCATGGTGCTCGACCCTACGCCCAAGCCCGGCGCTCCGGTCTACCCGTTGCTCATAGCCATCCCATACCAAATGGATATCCAGACCCCTTACAATCCGCAGCTGCTGCAATACTTCGACCTCAAGGAGACCATACAGTCGCAGGGGCAGGACGTTTTCAGGATATACGAGAGGAAGGACCTGGAATAGACTATCGGCTCCGCAGCCAGTCCAGGTATAACCCTGCGCCGTGCTCGAAACCGATTTTCGCGGACCAGCCCGTCTTCTCGATCTTGGAGCACTCCAGCAGCATCAGCCTCACGTCCCCGGCCCAGCCGCGCTCGCCTCCGGTGTAGACGGCTTCCGGCTTCACGCCCATGGACCTGGAGACGAACTGCGCGATCTCGTTCACGGTGCGCTTCTCCCGGCTGCCGGCGTTGTAGGCCTCGAAGACGCTCTTCTGGTTGCTGAAGGCGGCCATGGTCGCGGATACACAGTCCGAGACGTACAGATAGGACTTCTCCTGCCTGCCGTTGCCCAGGATCTCCAGCCTCTTGGGGTCGCTCCTGAGCTTCTGGTAGAAATCGAATATCACGCCGTGGGTGCTCCCGGGCCCGAAGACGTTGGCGTACCGCATCACTGTGGATTTGATGCCGTAGCTGTGCGCATAGCTGCCAGCGTAGGCCTCGCATGCGAGCTTGGACGCGCCATAGTTCGATATCGGCACGCAGGGGCACGTCTCCGGGGTCGGGACCGCCGCTTCTCCGTACACCGCGGAGGTCGAGGCGAGGACAAATCTTTCCACCCCGGATTTCCTGCACGCCTCCAGGACCCTGAACGTGCCCAGGACATTGTTGTCGAACGTCGCCTCGCTGTTGTCCGTGCTGAGGCGCACGTCGGGATCCGCCGCGAAATGGAACACGGCGTCGGCGCCTTGCAGCTCCTTGGTGAGCTCGTCGCGGGCTATGTCTTTTTTAGCGAAACCCGCCTTTTTCGGGACATTGGCAGTGCTGCCTGAGGCCAGGTTGTCCAGGACCACGACGTCATTCCCCTGGCGCAGGAGCTCCTCCGCTATATGGGAGCCTATGAAACCTGCGCCTCCGGTAACCACTAGCTTCATGAGAAGAAGTTGGTGCGTTCTCTTAATAAAACATTTTGACCATCTGTTTTGTGGGAAGAAGATGGATAACGAAGAGAAGATAGCGCTGCCCGATGGCATGCGCGAGCGCTACGAGAAGGCTGTCTACGGCATAGCCGGGAGGCACTCAGGGGTGCAGATATGCACCTGGACCAAGAAGGCGCTGCGCGGCCAGGGCGTGTGCTACAAGCAGAAGTTCTACGGCGTGGACTGCCATCGCTGCTGCCAGATGTCCCCATCCCTTGCCTGGTGCCAGCAGGCATGCATCTTCTGCTGGAGGCCCATGGAGTGGATGAAGCGGACGAGCATGGGAAGCTCGGAGGTCGACGCGCCGGAGGCTATCATCGGGGAGTGCGTCGCCAAGCGCAGGAAGCTGATTGGCGGGATAGGCGGAGCAAAGGATGTGCGGAGGGACGCGTTCGACGAGTCATTTGAAAAATTTCCATCGCACTGGGCGATCTCCCTCTCCGGAGAGCCGACCGTGTATCCGAGGCTCGGAGAGCTGGTGAAGGCGCTGAAGAAGCACGCGGAGGTGCGCAGCATGTTCATAGTCACCAATGGTCAGGAGCCGGAAAGGCTGGAGGCGATGGCGAGGGAATGTGCGCTACCCACGCAGCTCTACGTCTCCCTCACCGCTCCGGACAAGGGTTTCTTCAAGAAGATAAATCGCTCAAGGTACGAGGACGGCTGGGATAGGCTGAACCGCACTTTGGAGCTGCTCCCTTCCCTGGATTGCAGGCGCGTGATACGGCTGACGCTGATAAAAGGCGTGAACGACGCAGAAGAGCATCTGTTGCCTTATGCGCGTCTATTGGAGAAAAGCAAGGCCGACTTCATCGAGATAAAATCCTACATGCACCTTGGTCTTTCCAGGGAGCGGCTCGAAAGGGAGAACATGGCGGAGCACAATTACATATTGGAGTGGGCTGGAAGACTCCTTGAACTGATGTCTGCCTACAGGTTGGAGGACGACGACGCGCAGTCGCGGATCGCGCTGCTAAAACGGAAAGACAGCGCTTATGATAATATTATTAAGAAAGTGTGACATATCCATAGTGATAACGGATGGTGTTGGTATGACTCATGGCGTAGACGAACGTGTGCTTTCTGTGAAAACTGATGGTGACGCTGTCGTAGTGGTCTCTGAACCCAGTATGACGGCACGCCATGAGACCAGGTTCGACCTCGCAGATCCGAATGAGTGCAGATTGTTTTTGAGGACGATAAATGAAACCCCGGATCTCGGGAGTAGGATTGCGCTTGAGAACCAGCATCCGGTGGTCACCAAGGCAATCAAAAACCTGACCAGCAGCTTTGGCGACTCCAACGAAGCGCTGATAAAAAAGGACCTCGCAACGATAAATAGCGCCGGAAAAATCTATTCTGCGTATAAAACAGTCAACAATGCCGTTCTGGCTGCGAACGAAAGTGCGGCCAAGAGAGGCATAGAGAAGCCTACGGACCTGAAGCCCATACTGACGGGGCAACGAAGAGACGATGTTATCGCAAAAAACCTTGAAAGGTAATGCGATTGTTTTGACTTCAGTGAGAGGCATCTCCAGGGCAGATGCCGCGCTTTAGATCATACTGATGGGCGTTTTCGAGTATGTTCTCGATGTTGAGTAGTCTGCCCGCATCTTCCGTGTTTCCGGTCTTTATAAGGCGGGACCGCTCTTTCCGGACGTCATCCAGCACCTTGCGGTAGTTGTCGCCGCATTCCCCGCCCTGAACCAGAGCCTGATCCCAGGCCCGCATCTTCTCCGTGAGACGCACGTTTTCGGAATCCGGGTTCGCTTCAATGACGTAGGAGGCGCCTATGAACGCCAGGGATGTTGCCAATGCCCCGACCAAAGGCAGTTTGTTCCTGACCCAGCGCCTGAAACGGCCTGTTTCGGTCCTCGCGGGATCCGCCGCTTTTTGTCGCGGCAGGGTTAGTGTTCTTTCATGCATAATAGTCGCGTTATATGTTATGTTGTGTAGGTTTTAAAAGGGTTTTGGCGGAATCGCCGTGGTAATCCGTCAGAGGCAGCCGCAGTAACGTTATTAAGGGGAAGTGAGATAATTATAGTGATAATGGGTGGTACTGACATGGTTGACGGAGAAGAAGTTAGCAGGGACATAAATAGCGTTAAAACAAGCGGAATCTGGAAGTATAATCCCCTTCCGCCTACGATCACCATCAACTCCCAACCGGACATACTGGGAAACCCGCACGAAACCAAATTCCACCTCAGCGAACCCGATGATTGCGAGGCTTTTTTGAAGACGCTCAACAGGCATGAGAAACTCCAGGAAGTGATGAAAGCGTTAGGCCAGGAATCGGCCGTCGTCAAGGCCATAGACAATCTGGCTGCGTCTTTCCCCGATTTAGACAAAAAGGAGCGGGATAAGAAAGCCGACTTGATAACTTATGTGGGGAACAAGTTCGAAGGCAACAAACGGATTGCAGATGCCGTGGCATCCGCGAATCAGACCGCCGGGCGCAAGCCCCAAGGCGAACTCGCAATTGGTCGTGTGGAGAAGAGGTATGAACAGGAGATGGGAGAGAAACTGACGCGGTAAGCGTCGCGGGAACATCAGCGACCGGCGTCCTTGGCGCATGCGGGATCCCTCATATCTGAGTTGTAGAGTTCCATCGCTGCGCGCTCCACATCGAAAAGCTTCTCCAGGCTTCGGGAGTCCCTTGCTTCCATACGACGGCTTACTTCCTCCCGCACTTCGCCAAGCACTTTGAGGTACGTGCCGGTGTCGCAGCCCTTGCTAAAACCAAGTTCGGAATGCCATGCTTTTATCTTGGCGTCCAAGCTGACCTGGTCCGTTCCAACGACTGCCATGGTCCCTGCGAATGCGGATAGTGCCAACCCGCCGACCAAAGGAAGTGCATTCTTTCTGAGCCAGCGCCTGACACGGCCTGTTTCGGTTCTAGCATCCACGGCAGCCGCTTTTTGTGGCGGCGGGCCGAATAGTTTTCCTTGCATAATAGTCGCATTATATGTTATGTTGTGTAGGTTTTAAAAGGTTTGGGGCGGGACCGCCGTTCTTCTTTAAAAGCGTTTGAACGGTAGTGTAGCCATGGATGCGCTGACAAGGGCGGCAATGGGGATCAACAACCCCGCACTCACGGCCGTGTCCCTGCTCTTGGACAACGACCTCTTCTTCGCCGTATTGATCCTGGCGATGATACTGCTGGCGGAGCGGAGGAACGACAAACGCCTGAAGATAGTCTCCGCGATCGCCCTGGCGTTCATCGCAGGCTTCGCGCTCAAGGACATATACGCCATCCAGCGCCCGTGCTCAGGGGTGGGATGCCCGAGCGACTACTCCTTCCCCAGCCTGCATGCCGTTACGGCCTTCACCCTGATGATAGCGTTCCTGGACAAGAGGGAATACCCGATTTTCCTGGTCTTCGCGCTTTTCGTCGCTTTCACGCGGCTCAATCTGGGCGTCCATACGTTCGAGGACGTAGCCGGCGCGCTGCCGGTCGCGATACTGGCGTACCATATCGTGGATTCGAGGTGGAAGGATGGATAGGGAGGAGAAGAGGCAGGCCATCCATTTCCTCGTGTGCATGGCTGCGCTCGCGGTGCTGCTCCTTTCCAGCAGGGACTGGCTGCTCGGCATCACCTTCAGCGTGCTGGTCGTGGGCATGCTGCTGATAAACATGACCATGCGTAAGAAGAGGATCCACCTGGTCGAATGGTTCGTGAGCGAATTCGAGCGCGAGGACGTGCGGTTCCCGGGCTGGGGCTCGGCCTGCCTCGCCACCGGAGTGCTCATACTCGCGGCCTACATGATGCAGCCGGCGCAGATAGCTGCCGGGCTGGTGGTCCTGGGCATCGGGGACGGGCTTTCCACCCTGGTCGGGAGGATGGGCTCGCACAGGCTGCCCTGGAACCGGAAGAAGACCTTGGAGGGCACGGGTGCGTTCTTCGCAGGAAGCCTCGTAGCGTGGGTATTCGTCGGCCCTGTCTCCGTGCCCCTTGCAGCCCTGGCAGCGCTCGGCGAGAGCCTGGACCTGGGCGTAGATGACAACCTGGTGATACCTATGGTGTGCACAATCGTGCTTTCGGTGCTTTGACATGCCAGTGATACTTTTCACAAGGAGCAACGAGGCTAGCATCGCTATCGCGAAGAGGATGAGCGAAATCGCTCCGCATCCGGAAATCGAGCCAGTGGACGCCGGATCGGACAGCGCAATCAGCGTTCCGACCGATTTCGACACGGACTGCATAATCGTCCTTAGCCCGCACAGGAGCAAATCCGGCACCCCGGTGCTCACTGCGCACTTCCCGGGGAACTGGGACAAGGCGGACATGGGCGGCAGGCCGAGGACGCTGAATATCGCCCACGGGGCGCTGCTGAAGACAATCGTCAGGGAGCTGGACGCCGCGGACAAGAGGCACGGCCTTGGCTGGCCGGTATTCATCGAGGCAGACCACCACGGCCCTAGCGCGAAAGTGCCGATGATTTTCGTGGAGATCGGAAGCACGGAGAAGGAATGGAGGGACGAGAAGGCCGCGTTCGTCGTGGCCGAGGCGGTGGATAATGCGATGAGGAAGGCGAGGGAGCCCGGGGCCCCGGAGACGTTTTTCTGCGTTGGAGGGGGGCATTACGCGAAGGAGTTCACCAAGCTGGTCCTGGAGCGCGACGACTTCTGCGCCGGCCATATCTGCCCCAAGTACGCCATAGATTCGCTCGAAGAGGACACATTCAGGCAGGCGATAGAGAAGAGCACCGGGCCCGTGAAGCGCGTTATGGTCCTTAAAGAAGGCAGTAACGCCAGTCAGAAGAAGAAAGTGAGGGCCCTTTGCGAAAAGTGCGGCGTCGGGTACGAAGAGATCTAATATCCGAATCTTCGCTCGTAGTCCTTATGGCTGAACCATTCGAGGACAACTGTCAGTATGGTTACCTGGTTGGCCCGTACGGTATAAATCAGCCGCCAGCCGTTTGGAAGATCGTATTTCCAAAGGTTGTCAATCTCGTATTTCTTGACGTAATCATCCGGCCACAGCTTCTTTGAGATCTTGATGCCGCTGAATGGGTCTTTCTTCAAGTCGTCGAAGGCACGATTGAGAAATTCGTACAGATGCGGCTCGGCTCCTTTCCCTTGTTTGAGCTCGTCAAATGCCCGTTTCAGTTTTTCGTCTGCAAAACCGACCATGGTCTCTTTAGGGGCGTTCATCGGACCATTAAGTTCCTTTTCACCACGTCTTCAACGCCCTTTGGATTCCAAATCCAGACCACCCTGCCGTCTTTTCTGTCGATGTAAACCTTGTTGGAATTCTCCAGATAATCCAGTATCAGCAGGAACGTCTGGTACATCATCTGCTTCGGCAGGTGTTTGAGAAGCTCGGCTTTCGTCGGATATTCCCCGGCTTTCTTCAAAGCTTCCTCTACCATCATCACGGTGTCTAACCTAGGGTAATGCAGCACCTGCTGAACTGATCTAGTCATGTGATTTTCACCTATATAATATTATATAGCATATAAGTTTATATAACTACCTTTTGTTCTGGCTATAGCTTCCGGATTATGTTTCCGCGCCCGCGCTTGAACTTCTTCACATGGCCGGATTCCTCCAGCTCGCTCAGGATAAGGCTCAGCTTCGAATCCGAGAACCTCAGCTCTTCGCCCAGCTCCTTCTGCGTCGCCCTGCCTTCGTGGGACTCGAGCACGGCCAGAACGCTTTTCATGTCGTTGTCCAGTTCGGTTTTCCTAGGTTCGGGGGCTTTTTCCGTTGATTCCGAAACAGGCATCGAGACCGGTTTCCGGCTGAGATAGAAGAATGCCAGCAGGATTCCAAGGACGAGCAAGCCTCCGACGATGTAAACAACGTATCCATCGCCCACTGGTTTGAGCACGAGGTCCACCCGCTGGTCGTTGCTTCCTACCTTGATCGGTTCCTCGGCGTAGTAAGCAAGCGCTCCATCCGCGCCGAATGCGCTCGCGGATATGTTGTAATCCCCATCAGGGAGGAAAATCGAGTAGTTGCCCTTGTCCGTTACGAGCTGGTAGGTGAATTCCCCATCCACGCTCAAAACGGTTTTGTTCAGCCTCTCCAGGCCGTTCCCGTAGATGTCGCCGAAAACGAAGGCGGCTGAAGCCGTGGCTGCCAGGAGCGAAAGCGCGAACAGCAGCCGTAAAGGGTTCATACGACGTAGATGGGATTCCCTTATTTATAAAGATATTTTAGAAAGACAATCTGCCAAAAAGTCTATTTAAATAAGCGAAAACAGGATGATTGCGTGATTGAAATGGAAATCAAAAACGTGCTTGTAATAATCCTTTTGGCAATGCTTCTGGCTGCCGTATTGATTATCGGGTTCGTTGTTGGGACGGGTGACACGAAAGAGAATGCGGCACCCGAGAACGTGAGCGTGAGTCCGGTGATTGTATCGGATAACTTAACCGCGTCTGGGGATACGATGCAAAAAAATACCACGCTGATAACCTTGATAGGCACTGCTACGGAAACGGTTCCATATGATACAGCCTCTTTCGAGGTGGACCTTGCGGTCGTGGACGATTCAGCATGCAGTAACGAATCGGGATTGGAAGAGGTTTATGTGCAGACCGAACAGGAGGTTATTGACATATTAGGCTCCTACGGCATAAATAAAAGCGACATGAGCACGAAATCATTTTATGAGGGCAGCTGTTCTATTGAACAGGATTTTATCGTCAGAACGGGGGATGTGGAAAACCTGACGAGAATGTTCTACGAGCTCAGTAAAAATAACAAGGCCGTTGGCAGTTATTCCGTAAGCATAAGCACTTCCATCTGTCAGCTGGGGCTTAAAGATGCGACAAAAAAAGAATTGTCAAGAAAGCTTCGAAGCGAAGCGCTGCAAGATGCCGTTGGAGAGTTCAATTATACATTCGGAGATTCTGGAGAGATAAAGCAGATAGAAGATCGCGGCCTTGAAACCCGCGACAGCATGGCTTCGAATTATGATCCATATAGCTGTGAGCAGTATAGTTTCGTATATGGTAGTTCCACCCTGCCGCTGGATGATGTTATGGATTTCGTACCGGAAACCATTGCGGATTATACTGTTTCAGTGGCATACGAAATGGCTGCTGACGAGGTGAATGTATGAAAAATATTATCGCAATTGCAATGCTCATGCTTGTAATGTTCGCTGGATGCGTTTCGACGCCTTTTGTGCAGCCAGCGGCGCCGGCCAAGGAGCAGGTCGGGGAACAGTTGCAGAACGCCACCGTTCCGGGCGCGGAGGAGCTGATAAAAGCGAGCGGCGATGAGAACGTCGGCGTAGTAGAGATATACGCGGAAAAATCCAGCGGCAAGTGGCTTTTTCCCACGACGGATTACAACGGCCAGTTCGAAACCATGGGGTTGTACAGCTCTGCGTTCGTGATGCTCAATAGAACGCAGATACAGTGGCTGGGCGATGGCGAATCCATCTGGCTCACCCCCATGATAAGCAATGGGAGTGGTGTGCTGTTCAACGCGGTTTATGAGAACGATGCGGTGAATTGCACCTCCGGCCAGATCAGCATCCTTGGCAAGAACTACTCGCTCTCAGACTTCGGCCAAGGAACCGGCTTCCAAGGCGACGACAAATGGAAAATAGAGCGTGACCCGAGCACCGGATGCCCGAAAAGGGTCATCATCTACCTGGACGGCTACTTCTACGGCCTGAAGGACAACGAGACCATACCGCTTTTCAGGAACGACAATACCATTCTCCTTAAATTCTACGGTTTGGAGGCTTCCGCGGTAGTCGAAGTGATAGGAACGAAACTGCCCGAAGCGCCTCGGATAACCCAGAATGCGAATGGACAATCTCAAGACACTTCAATCCAAAATACGAGCAATCAGTCCGTTGAGAGCGCCACAAATGCTGTTGAAACAGATAATACCAATTTCACAGATGAATTCAGCGAAGAGGTATATAATCTTACGCAGTCAACCGGGTCGGATGGTATGACCTTGCGATTCAATCCACCCGTAGAGGTATGCTCGGATTATAACCCTGCGGCAATCGGACTGTTAACAGAAGATGACCATGTGCGCATCAACATCAGCGGGCAAGTCTGGGTGATATCAAAGTTAGAAAATGGTCCGAACGATACCAGTCTTGTTCTTGCGAAAGAAGGAACCGGCGCAGTTCTGCTTGCGAATCAACTGAATCAGAGCGTCCTCCTTGATGGGGATAATTTAACCTTCGAAGATTATGATAACCCACAAAACGGGTATCATGGAGCAAATAACATTGAGACATTTAGCTATAGAAATCAGACTTTCGACATGACAGATGGGGAAACGATTCCATTCCAAGACGGTTATCTGAGAATCTGGAGCTCTTCCGGCACATATCAATTTGGTCCGTACTATGTCGATCTCTCTTATCTTACTGACCAGATCGATCTTGAGGACCCGGCGAATAACGTGACTGTCGGTTGGGTGGACTCAAATACGTGTGGAAACATGTCAGTCAGCACAATCTTCGTCCCGCGGAGCAGCCCGATATTCGCGAACCTGACCGGAAACGCGTGATAACAATAAAAACATTCCCCACGAACTCTAGAACCAGGCAAGGAACTTTTTCAGGGTGAGAACGTGGATGAAGGGAAAGGAGGAAGGGGAGAGAAGCCGTCCAAGAGGTTCGAGATTCCGAAACCCGTCGCAGTGGGGGACGAGGTGGACGTCACCATAGAGAGCGTCGGCGGCCAGGGGGATGGCATCGCGAAGGTGAGCGGTTTCGTCGTCTTCGTGAAGGGCGCCAAGAAGGACGAGCACATAAAGATCAGGATCACGGACCTGAAAAGGACCTACGCCATAGGCGAGAAGGTCGGCGAGGCGTCCGCGCCTGGCGGAGAGCCTTCCGAAGAGCCGGAAAGCGCCGAGGCTGAGGAAGGGGATACTGCAGAAGAAGAGGACGAGGGCGACGCGTAGGCGCGCTCCTTTTTTTTATCTTATCCGCTGTTTTTTGTCAGGCTGGAGAAACGGCTACCCTTTCGGTGCAGTTGCTGCCAGAGCGCCACCGGCGAAGACCAGACCCATACCGCCTACGAGCACCATTCCGGATGTAAACCCTGAGCCTGCAGTCGCGTTGATAGTACCGGGCAAGAGAGTGCTTGCCATTGCACCGAGGCCTGCAGCTACTCCAGCCCATCCGAGCGTTCCTTGACCGATTAAATTTGCCATAATTAAGTTACCCTTCCGGAGTTTAAATACTTTTCGGTATCGTCATCAAAACTGGTTTTGCATGGCTGGGGTGGCATGGCGGATGTTTTTAAATTGTTCCATTAATTATACTTTTATGTTAACCGGTAAGGAGCTCAGGCATGAGAAATTCCGCAGGCTGAAGAAGGCCGCTAAGAAGGTCGCGAGGGAGTTCAAGCCTCCCCTGGTCGGGATAATCCAGGAATACAGGGCGGACAAGAAGGCAGGAAGGCCCACGCGCTTTTGGAGCGAATGCGGCATCTGGGGGGCGCAGGTTCTCGCGTCGCTTGCGATCAACCGCGCCACCGCCACATGTGTCGGCGTGGGCGCATGGGACCCTACTCTCCAGCAGGGATCCGGTCGCATGCTCACAGACGCCAGCCCGACATCGTTGACGGTTTCCGCCGCGATAGCGAGCTCCATACCACCGCATTATGCGAACCCGGTCCAGGCGCTCGAATACTCGATGTGCATCATCCGCATATGGACTGAGAGGTGGGCATGGAAAAAGACCGGGATAACGGGGGATGTGGCGGGCCCGGCCCTCAATCCGTTGACCGCAGGTGCGATTGAGATGACGCTCAAACTCGTGGAGAAGCAGCCGGCTGACGAGTTCACGAGGCTTATGATAGGTATCAACGGCATATTCGGCAATGCCGTGAGGATGGTGGAGGCCGGCCTGCTGGTTCTCGCGTACCATGGGACCAAGAGATGGCACAGGAAACACGAGGCGCCTTCAGAACAACAGCCTGCGTCCTGACAAAAGGGCCTCACTTGTAGTGGATGCGGTTGAGAAGCACTACCGCCAAAAGCACGCCCACCAGCCCCAGGCTCAGCGCTACCGTACGGATGGTTTCCGTGCTGAAGGCGAGCGACGGCCGCGAATCCGAGGGCGATGAGGGCCCTCCCAGCTCAGTGGTGTTGCCCGAATACGAAAGCATCCTGGAAAGGAGCTCCTGCTGGAAAGAGTGGTTGTCACCGAAAAACGACTCCTCCTCTAGCGAGAGCGTGTTCTCCCCGATGCCCTGGTACGAATAGTTGAAGCCGTAGAGGTAGGCATAGGTGAAGTTGTCGTGCGCCAATGCCGTCGGCGTGTTGAAGGCCTGGTAGCCTGCGACGCCGCCAGCAGGTCCGAGCGGGACCGAGACCACGTGCCATGCGCCGTAGCTGTCGTTGGTGACGTTGAACGCGTAGAGCCGGAACTGGTAGGACTGATCTCCGGGACCGGTGATCGCGCCCTTGTAGACCCTGGAGTCGGAGAAAAGGACGGTGTCGAACTCGTTGTCCATGTACCACTGCTCGCCCAGGACCGGCGCGCTGAGGAAGAAAAGCGTGCGGTTCCCCTCCACGGTCCAGTTCATGGCATCCGTGACGACCAGTGAGGAATTCGCGGAGCAGCCGGGCGCCTGGTCGCCGTAGAGGAAGTCGAAGGTCGCGTTGATCCGCACCTGCAGCGGGTCCATGCCGCTGGTGTTCGCCATGGCCGCGACTATGTCCTGCGGCACGGGGACGACGTTTGAATCCGTGACCACGACATCGCTGGCATTCTGGAAGGCGAAGCTCACCGCGGCAGAGCGTGACACGGACGGCTGGGTGCAGTTGCCGCCCGGAGCCAGCTGGGCGCCGGCTCCCCAGGCGAAGATCAGGATGGACGAGGCTGGGTAGGTCGCATTGTCCACCGAGGGCTCCATTGCCACCAGCTTCACGGACGCGGCCATCGTGCTTAGGACCGTGCCGTTGAGATCCACGGTGCCGTTGACCCCGATGGCTGGCATGTAGGAATCGTTCAAAGACGCCGCGATGGCGAGGTTGTGCGCAGTGACATTGGCCAATGGCGGGTCGCTGTAGAGCGCGCTGAAGGCCGTGGAAAGCAGGAGCAGGAGAACGATCGCCGTCCGCATGGGCTCACAGTACCTCGTCGAGCTGCTCGAGCGTGATGAACCTGAACGTGCCGTTGGCCATCCTTATGCGCAATGCCGCCAGCGACTTCGCGTCCATGGCGTCGAGTATGGAGGACATCTCCCGCTGGTCCTCTATGACCGCGGCAGCGTTCTTCGTGAACTTGTCCCCGAAGAAGCCTATCTCCATCCTGTCGGTCACGAAGTGCCTGCCCCGCATCCTGAAGGCCACGCCTGCCTGGATGAGCCGGTCCCGTATCATGCGGACCATGGCGTTGCGCTTCACGTCGCCTTCGCCCTTGAGCTGGTAGTGCTGCCTGTAGGACTCCAGGAAGCCCTTGCGCACCAGCCGCTGAAGGATCTCCTCGACGTTGCCGTCCGTGACGTCTGCGCCGTCGGTGACGAACCGCTTGAGCGCCACGGAGTACTCGTGCGCGGTTATCGGGCTGTGGCCGATGCCGAGCTCCTTTCGAGCGGACTTGAAGAGCGAGAGCGCGGTGTCCACGCCCATCCCGACGTCCTTCCTGATCTCCCCGACGGTCTCGCCCACCCTGAGGACGTAGACCGGCCTGCGGGTCATCCTGGCGCCGAAGTAGATGAGCACGACGAGGATCAGGCAGGGTATCCCGTAGGTGATGTAGACGCCCTCGAGGGAGAGCTGCGAATACCCTACGCTTACGTCCCTTTCCGTGCCTAGCAGCGACATGTGGAACGTGTTGTTGCCCTGCTGGAGCTGGGCCGGGACCATGAGCACGCCTTCGGACACGTAGAACTCCTTCTCCAGGGTCGAGTTGCCGAGGTGGACCGTGGCCTCCTCGTTGTCCACCGGCGCGCCGTCCACGGTCACGTTGAACAGGTACGACACGCCCTCCTGGCCCAGGTAGCCTATCTCCAGGTCCTTGACATGGATGATCCCGCCCCCGAGCACGCCCGAATCATCCGATATGAGCAGGATGTTGTCGCCAGGCTCGCTGAGCTGGATCCGTTCCGGGAAATAGTTCGTCTCCGTGACGCTGCCGAGGTCCTTGGTGTAGACCACGGCCCCTTCGTCGGTGACGTTCATAACCGCGTCCCCGAATGTCTGGCCCAGGGAGAACGAGATGTCGCATTTCTCCCATGGGAAGAGCGACTGCGGGGAGATGTCCACGGCTATTTTAGGCGCAGGCAACCGGCCCGAGTCCACGAAACCTTCCTGGCCGTCGGTCACCGCTATGGCGCGCAGGTATTCCGAACCGTTCATGTCAAGCGAGTAGGTCTGCATGCCATTGCCGGAGACCAGGGCGTTCGCCCTTTGGGCCACGGCCCAGCTGTTCTCCAGGATGTCGTTCCGCAGCGAGAGGTTGGCGTCCACGAACTCGTCCGGGCTCTTGTCGTAGAGGACGACCCTGGCCCTCTGCGACGCATTGAGCTCTGAGTACCAGTCTTCCTGGGTCACGCCGTTGCCGAGCACGAGGTCGGGCTTGCCGACATAGACTATCACGGCGTCTGTGGTTCCGTAGCGCAGGTCCTCCAGGATGTAGTATGGCATGGCGCCGGTCGCAGCCACGACAACGGTCCCGTTGACGAGCATCTCAGCGCCGGTCACCGAGACGTTCATGCCGTAGTCCTCGAGCGGCATGAGGTCCTGGACGAAAGGCGATACGTTCCCCGGCGCGGCCGAGTCGTTGAATATCACGACGCGGGCGAGCGGGGGGGACAGGTACGAGAGCAGGGTGACGTTGACGGTGCCGTTCAGGTCCAGATACGCGTAGCCGTAATCCCCGGCGCGACCGAGCCCGGTTATCGTGAAGTATCCGCTCCCGTTGCCGGCCGCTGCCGGCTGGCTGGGAGGCGCGAAAAGCGCGAGCACTGTTATTGCTGCGGCGGCGATCAGGATTGCCAGCACCGCGTACCTGAGTTTCATCGGTTCAACCTTGTCCTTTTGAGGAAGTCTATGTCGTTCCTGTAGAAAGCGCGTATGTCATCTAGCCCGAGCGTGATCATGAGCGGCCGCTCGAGCGAGAGCCCCCAGGCGAGCACAGGGTACACGCCTGCGAGCGGGATGCTGACCTCGGGCCTGAATATGCCGGCGCCGCCGAGTTCCAGCCACTGGCCCCTGGGCTCGTAGTAGACCTCCACCTCGAGGCTGGGCTCGGTGTAGGGGAAGAAGCTCGGACGGAAGCGTATCTTCTCGAAGCCGAGCTTGCGGTAGAATTCCTTGATGACACCCAGCAGGTCTGCGAAGGTCGCCCCCTCCCAGGCGATTATGCCCTCCACCTGGTGGAACTCCGCCAGGTGCTTGAAGTCCGTGGCCTCGTTCCTGAAGACCCTGCCTATGGCGAAGAACTTCTTCGGTTTCCCGGGCTTCACGGATGAGAGGTAGCGGGCGCTGAGCGCGGTGGTGTGAGTCCGGAGCACTGTGCGCTTGGCCTCTGCCTCGCTCCACCTGTATTTCCATCCCTTCTCGTGGGCGTCCTTCACCTTCTTCACGAGGCCCTTGTCGGACGGGAGCGGGCTCTCGCCCCTGAGGTAGAATGTGTCTGCCAGGTCCCTCGCGGGATGGTCCTGGGGCTGGAAGAGCGCGTCGAAATTCCAGAATGTGGACTCCACTATGGAGCCGTCCATCTCCTCGAAGCCCATCTCCGTCATTATGGAGGACAGGCGATCTTTGAAGGCGCTTATCACGTGCGCCTTGCCCAGCTGGGCGTCTGCTGCGGGCGCGGAGATGTCGAACTCCGGCATCTGCTCCGGGAGCGGCTTGCCACTGTACTTGACCACCGTGCGCCGCTCGGCCTTCTTCCTCACCAGGTTGCGCATGAACAGCTCGTCGAGCATCGCCGTGTCTGAGAGGGACCCGGACTCCTGCAGCTTTGCGAACGCCTCGGACATCCTGCGCTCTGCTGCGAGCACCTCTTCCTGGCTTTTCCTGGCCAGTAGCGCGCCCTTGTCGATCTCCACGAAGCCCTTCTTCCTGGCCCAGGGCAGGCCGAACTGCTTCTCCTCCTGGGATAGGGCGGACACGGGCTTGCCTGCAGCCGCTGCCCTGTAGACCCTGGCTTCCGGAGTGCCGCCTCCGGCGTAGCCCTTGAACTCTTCGGTTGGCGTGATGACCAGGCTCTCCACGGTGTCGACCGTGGCGTATCCCTCGCCTTTGAGCGACTCCACTATCCTCCGCACGCTGTCGACGTTCAGGCCCGACTCCTGCGCGAGCTGCTCCAGGCCGAGCTCGTTCCTCTGGGCGAGAATCCTGAGCACCGTGTCCTCTCCCTTGTACATCTCATTCCTCCCTTTTCTTCTTGGCTATGGTTATGTACACGTAGCTCCCCACGAGTATGGCGATGATCGCGAGGAATGCCATGCCGTGCTGGCTGTTGACCGTGTTCTGGAGATTCTGCAACGCATTCGTGAAGTAATCCCCGACCTCCTGGTCTATGGTCTTCTCCACGTCGAAGACCACGGAGAACCGCGCGAGCACCATGTCGTTCCACGAGTAGACCTCCCCGTTGGCGCTGCCCTGGGAGGTCGTCGGCGAGGGATTGATCTCCACGATGCTGCTTCCCTGGGGCAGCTCCAGCGTGAGCCAGATGTCGGGACCGAGCAGCGTGGTGCCGCCGGCTACCGATGTGAAGGACAGGGCGTCCGGGTTGAGCGAGTACCTCGTGGTCCTCGGCTTGTAATTATACATCGCGAAGAGGCCGGTGCCGTTTATGGGGACGGAATTGTTGTATACGGGCGTCACGGTATATGCCATCCTCAGCTCGCCGTGGCACAGGTCCAGGAACGGGTTGCACTCCGTCATGGGCTGAGGCTGGAGCCCGAAATTCTCTATCACCACCAGCGCCGGGTTGACGTGCTCCCTGACGTCGCTTAGATTGATGAGGGTGGACCAGCTGTCCAGGCCGCTGGAGGACTCCAGGGCGCTGTCATAGAGCTGCTCTGACAGGTTGCCCCTGACGATGAATTTGATGGATTCGACGACCTGTGCCGAGCCGTCGGCCTGGATGTTGGATATGTTGACATGGACGGATTCGAGCGTGAAATCAGCGCTGACCAGTGCTGCCAGTGAGAGCATTATGACGAAAAACAACAGGCCTCTCATGGATGTAATGTGACTGGTAACGTATAAAAAGTTATTTAAAGCGCGGCGGGCAAGAAGAATGAAATATCAACGATAGATCATCGGTGAAACTGTGAAACACACCATCGCTACCATAGGAAGCCATTCCGCCCTCGACGTGTGCGAGGGCGCCAAGGCGGAAGGGTTCAAGACGCTCGTGGCATGCCAGAGGGGCAGGGAGAGGACTTATCTCGGCCCTTATAAGACGAGGATGCGCGGCAAGGACGAGATCGGCGTGGTGGACGAGCTGCTCCTGCTGGACAAATTCTCCGAGATAGCCGGCCCGAAAGCGGTCGGATTCATGAAAGAGCGCGACGCTGTATTCGTCCCGAACCGCTCCTTCTGCGTCTACGTGGGCTATGACAATATCGAGAAGGGCTTCCCGATACCAATCTTCGGCAACCGGAGCCTGCTCAGGGCCGAGGAGCGCGATGCCCCGAAGAACCAGTATTACCTCATGGAGAAGGCCGGAGTGCGGTTCCCCAAAGAGATCAGGACCCCGGACAAGATAGACCGGCTAGCGATAGTCAAGGTGTCCGAGGCCAAGCGGAGCTACGAGAGGGCTTTCTTCCTCGCCAGGAATCCGGATGAATACCGGCAGAAAAGCGGCGAGCTGTTGAAGTCCGGAAAGATCACCGAGGACGGGCTGAGGAAGGCGAAGATAGAGGAGTACGTGATAGGCGCGCACTTCAACCTGAATTTCTTCTATTCCCCGCTGCACGGCGAGCTCGAGCTGATGGGAGTGGACACCCGCAGGCAGACCAATCTCGACGGATTCCTGAGGATGCCCGCGGACCAGCAGCTGGAGACGCTCAAGGTCGCGCAGCCGACTACGATTGAAGTCGGGCACATCGCCTGCACGCTCCGCGAGTCGCTCCTGGAGCAGGTCTTCGAGCTCGGCGAGAGGTTCGTGCATGCGGTAGAGAAGGAGTATCCGCCCGGCATAATCGGGCCCTTCGCGCTGCAGGGGGCGTTCTTAGAGGAAGGCAGGGAGGAGTTCGTCTGCTTCGACGTCTCGCTCCGCATCCCGGGCTCTCCCGGCACGCGCTTCACTCCGTACTCCGGCTATTTGTTCAGGGAGAACATCTCATTCGGCCGCAGGATAGCCATGGAGATAAGGGACGCTGAAAAAAAGAAGATGATGGAAGCGGTAACGACTTAGAAATAGTCGCTGTTGCAGTTCAGGAGCACGTTCTGCCCCAGCAGCTTCGCCGCTTTCCTCGGCTTGTCCACCCTCAGCGCGAACACTCCTTCCGATGTCGAAGTGGAGATCGTCGAAAGGTCGTCTATGTTCACCCGGGCCCTTGTCAGCTTTTCCGTGACTTTCGAGAGGTCGTTGAGGTGGTTTGAGACCTTTATCACTATCGCGTCGAGCGCGGCCGTGTTGTAGCCGTTGCTTTCCAGGATGGTTTTCGCCTTCTTCGGGTCCCTCACAAGCAAGGATATCACCGCCTTTGCGCCCACGACCTCGATGTTCAGGCTCTCTATGTTCACGCCCGATTTGCCGAGCACATAGGAGATATCCGCCATCAAGCCCACCCTGTCTTCCGCGATAACAGTCACCGATTTCATTCCAACACCTTCATTCATTTTTTTCTCTGGTCAATCTAAACTTTGGTTTATAAAAGATATATAAAAAATAAATACTAAAGCAGCTGGACCACGTCGCTGCTTATCGAGTCGAGGCTCCTGAAGGCGTCGTAGCACTCATTGCCGCCGTGCATCAGCGCCCTGACCTTGGCCTTGTTCAAGGCCTTCACTATGCGTACTTTCTCGGTCCTGGAGATGGCCATGCCCTGCTGCCGTAAGATGTTTCTGAGCCGTGCCGCATTGCCTACAATGTCGGAGCATGCTGACTCGGAGAACTCTGCGGTTTCCAAGGCATCGACCAGGTCGCTCCTTCTTTCAGTCGCGTCCTCTCCGCCCAACCCAAACAGGTTCTTTATTCCGAACATATCCATCCCCCCACCAGATACTACTAGGATTAAGGTTGTATATATAGGTTACGCCATATTTCATGTGTAAACAAACATTTTCTTATAGTTATTATGCTAAAAAAAACAAGAATTGGACATTATCCGGGAACTCATCGAGGTAAAAGCACCTATGCCTAGCTGTTATAACAGCCCGCCCTATCTTTTTTATATCCTTTCCGGCTATTCTAGCCTTATGAGGATTGTAATAGCCGACCAGATGGAAGACGAGGTCGTCGAGGCGATAAGGAAACTCGGGATCGTGGAGTATAAGCCGAAGGACCTCCCCGGAGCCGTCACCGGGGCCGATGCCCTGGTCGTGCGCAGTGCGACCAAGGTCACGAAGGACCTCCTTTCGCACGCGGACAGGCTCAGGCTCGTGGTGCGCGCCGGCGTGGGCCTTGACAACATCGACGTGAGCACCTGCGAAGAGAGAAGTATAAAGGTCATGAACACGCCCGGCGCATCCACCAACGCCGTTGCGGAGCTCACGTTGGGTCTCATTATCTGCCTGCTGAGGAACGTCGGTAAGGCCCATTTCCAGATGAGGAATGGTACCTGGGACAAGAAAGGTCTGATGGGGAAGGAGCTGGCGGGCAGGACGCTCGGGATCGTGGGCTACGGAAGGATAGGCTCCGCCGTGGGGCATAAAGCCGCAGCCCTGGGCATGAAGATAATCGCCTACAACATTCCGCCAAGGCACGAGGACGGCATCGTGGGATACGTGGAGACCCTGGATGAGCTGCTCTCGCGATCCGATGTCATCACCCTCCATACCACGCTCACTCCGGAAACGCGGCACATGATAGGCAAAGAGGCGATCTCGAGGATGAGGGACGGCGCTTACATCATCAACGCCGCCAGGGGCGGGCTTATCGAAGAGGAAGCGCTTTATCAGGCGTGCAAGAGCGGCAAGATTGCCGGGGCCGCGCTCGATGTCTACGAATCCGAGCCCTACACCGGAAAACTCCTCGGGCTGGATAACATCGTTTTCACGCCGCACCTCGGAGCGAGCACGGTCGATGCGCAGGCGAGGATAGGCGACGAACTGGTCGCGATACTGAAGAAGGAGTTGGGATAGGAGAAATAGAATCAGCGCAATATTCCTTCTGAGAGAAGCTCGTCCGAGAACGTGCGCTTCTTCTCCTTCGGCGCCTCCTCTTTCTGTTCCTGCGCCTCTTTCTTCGAGTCCGGATGGGAAGCGCCCTCGATCTCTATTACCTGCGGTTCTGAGGGGGGCGATATCAGCACGGCCGGTGCGGACTCTCCTTTCGGTTCGGCTGGCGCTGCTTCCGCCGCTTCATCCTCTTCAGCGGTCGTGGTCTCTTCCGCCGGTTCTGGATCCCCTTCGGTCGCGGTGCCGGCTTCCTCCGTGCCCTCCTCCGCCGGCTCTTCGCCCTCCTCCCCGCCCTTCGTTATCGCATCGTGCGAGAGCACCTTCTTCCGCATCTTCTTCTCCGGCTTCGGGTCGTCCTTCGCCGCGGCGGCCTTCTTATCATCGCCGTCCTTCCGGGCGAAATCCTGCGCGGCCTTGCCTTTCGGGAATGCGGTGACGCCGTGGCATTTTATCGGGAGCCCGAGCTCCTCAGCGAGGCGCAGGAGCTCGGCCGTGGGGAGCTTGTGCTTGCTCACAAGATACGGCACCATCCCCCATACGGTCTTCTCGTAGGTCACCTTGAGGACATGGAGCTGCCTGATGCCGCCGACCTTGGCATGCACCTCCACGGAGCCCGTTTTGAGTATCTCCTCTGTTTTCATTCTCTCACTTGAGGAACCGGATGGTATTACCTGCGCGCACGAGGACCTTCTCGCCCGCCTTGACATTCCGGATGAATATGCCGTCCACGATGAAACCTGATTGCCGGTTGGATTTTATCTCTACCGTTGCGTTGCCCTGGAGCAGGGACGGCTTGAACAGCTGCTTGTAGGGGCAGATGGGAACCACCACGATCCTGCGCGAGGCGAGCGGAAGCCTCCTGCCCCCGGCGGAATAGGCGTACGCGTAGGAGCCGGTCGCGGTTGAGACGATTATGCCGTCTGCCTCGAACCAGTGGTCCTTGCCGGCCATGCGGACGTCCAGCTCGATCACGCGGTAGTCGTTGGCATGGACCACGAAGTCGTTTATAGCCGAATAACGCATCCTTCCGCAGCGCGCCTCCAGCATCTGGCGGGATTCCGTACTCGCCTTCCGCATGAGCGGCAGCAGACCCTTCTTCCAGTTCCTCCTCGTGAGCTGGCATATGAAGGAGCGTTCGCCGCCTATCCCGAGCACATCGCCCTCTATGCGGTTCCGGTGGTTCGCATAGAGTATGGTACCGTCCCCTCCTATGCATATCGTAAGCTCCGCGCCTTTCACCACGACCCGCTTGCCGGCGGCTCGGAGGTGCCTGCTCACCTGCTTCGCGGTCTCCTTGGCCCAGTGCTTGAGCGGGTTCGCGATGACTTTCACGGTGCAGTATCCTGTGGCTTTGTTTTTGGAGCGCATTGATGGAAGATTGCTGAGTACGGTTTTAAATGATAACCCTGCGGCTCACAAGGATAAGGAAAAAATAAATAAAAAGAAAGGGGGGATGGGATGAACGCTCTTCAGCCCAGGACTTCGAGGTCACCGTAGGTCTGGGGGAGGGCCGACGGCTCCTCCTCGCTGTAGGAGCTCCCTGCTATGGAAGCGCCCTTCACGCCCGTGACGATGGCCACGATCTCCAGCTTGCCCTCGTAGTTCTGCATTATCCTGGCGCCCCATTTCACGTTGGCCTCGGCGTCCATCTTCTCGGTGATCATCTCACCGGCTTTGATGGCATCACCGAGCGTGAGGTCCGAGCCGCCGGTTATGTGGATGAGCGCGCCCTTTGCGCCCTCGAAGTCCACGTCGAGCAGCCTGTTCTTTATGACACCCTCGGAAGCTGCGCGCACCTTGTCCGTGCCCTTGCCCTCGCCGACCGCGATGAAGCCCACGCCTCCGCCTTCCATGATGGAGCGGACATCAGCGAAGTCGATGTTGATGAGCGACGGCTGTGTGATCGTCCATACGAGGCCTGATATCGCCCTTGCGAGGATCTCGTCAGCGACCGCGAACGCTTCCGCCATCGGCAGGTTCGGGACCAACTGGACCAGCCTGTTGTTGTCGAGGATGATCACCGAGTCGCAGCTCTTCTTGAGCTTGCCGATGCCCTCGTCGGCCTTCTTCTTCCTCGCCCTTTCCAGCGAGAACGGGTAGGTCACCATCGAGACGACGATAGCGCCCTGCTCCTTGGCTATCTGCGCCACGACCGGAGCGGCACCACCACCGGTTCCTCCGCCCATGCCCGCGCATATGAACACCAGGTGAGCGCCTTCCAGCTCCTTCTCAATGAGCGGCCTGTCCACCTCAGCGGATTTGGCGCCCACGTCCGGGTAGCCTCCTGCGCCGAGGCCTTTGGTCACCGAGCGGCCTATGAGCACCTTCTTCGCCCTCTCGTGGACGATGTTCAGGTGCTGCTTGTCCGTGTTTATGGCGACGAGTTCCGTGCCTTTGACGCCAGACTTTATCAGCCTGTTTATGGTGTTGTTGCCAGCGCCACCGACACCCACAGTCACGATCTTTATCGTCTCAGAGCTGAGCGATTCGCTCGTGCTGGATTCTTCCACAACGCTTTCCCCCATAACTGATTTCACAAGGTCTTCCATGTTTCCACCTTTTTGGTCACCCAATTTACCCAAATTCTGCACCATTATCGGGCTTTCATACCCATGATTTTTCGGGAGGATTTTGGGTACGCAATGCTTGGACTTTTCCGCATTTAAATACTTGAGCGTTTACGCCTGAGCAATTGCGCCGTGTCAGAGGCGGTATTACCACAACAGACCGTCCGAAGGGGTAAATCATATAAATGTATTTAGTGAATGCATGCACATGGTACGCGTGATAACGATAATGGACGACGTGTATGCCGAATTGTACAAGCTCAAGACATCCAAGGCGATGTCATTCTCGGAAGTGATGCGCTACCTCCTGCACGAGCGCTCCAAGGAGGGCAGGTCCATAATCGGCCTTGCGGGCAGCGTGAACGAGGCGGACATAGACAGGAGAGCCGTGAGCATGATAAGGAGGGGAAGGGGCGTGCTCGGCTGGAAGAGCATGTCTGACTGAAGGTGCTTTGATGGAGAAGATATGTCTGGATTTCGAAGCGGCCCTGGATTTCCTGCGGGGCGAGACGGCCACCATCGAGAAGATAAGATGGTACGCCGACAGGGAGGACCTGTGCATCACTGCTTTCAGCGTCGCGCACCTAATGGAAGCTATCAAGAAACCGGACTTGGTGAGCAGGTTCACGAACTCCGTGACCGTCCTTCCGTTCGACAAGAAATGCGCGGACATCCTCTGCAGGCTCATCGATGAGGCGCGGGAGCGCCAGCTCAAGACCATGGATCATCTTGTCACAGCGTCGATATGCATGGCCAACGACGCGTTCCTTTTCACCAGGTCGCCTGCGAACTACGAGGGCATAAAGGGACTTAGAAGAGTCTAGTGCGGCCTGCGCACCTGATGTGGCATGCCGTCCTCAGGAATCCAGGTGATCGTATTATCTGGCGACGGGCTGCGTTGCGCTGCTCTGGCTACCTCCGCGGGAAGCAGGGTCTCGGTTCTTCCAATCACCCTGTCCAGCTCATCCAGCTTGGCCGGAGGGAGTGTTAGCGTGAACCACCACAAGGCGAGCTGCCCGTCCGAGGTGAATAGGCCGAATGCTCTGCTAAGATGCTCGCGCCTGCATATGGCGTCGCTTTTTTCATATCTGTTGTCATGAACCGCGATCGCCTCGTCAAGAGCCGCGGCATTTTTCTTCCCCAGCTCCCTGGCGCCCCACCTCAGCGGAATCTTCTGAAACGGTTTGGCGTCGTCCACCAGCTTCCTGAGGTTTTCGAATTCTCTTGGGGTGCACATCTTGTCCAGCTCATCCAGCTTGTCCTGACGGAATCTCGCAGAGAACAACAGCAAGGCGAACCTCTCCTCCGGACTGGATACGGCGAACATGTCGTGAATATGCGGGCGCCTGCGTATGGCGTCGGATTCTTTATCTTCGGTTTTCAGGCTCGCAATCTGCCGATCGAGGCTTGCAAGGTCGCCTGGCAAAAGCTGCACGGCGCCCCAGCCCAGCGCGCGCCGCTGTAACGGCTTGGCTCGGTCCACCAGCGTCCAGACGTGCGTGAATCTTGTTGGAACGGGATTTCGAGGGGGGCGCGTTTGCTCTGCCATTCTTTGATGTAAAAGCCGTTCGTCTGCCATTCCATCACTTTTATAACGTAGTCCGCAAAGTTTTAATTAGTTCTAGTCCCGCGGTGCTTAGGCAGAGTTCGGTCTGACAAGCCGTTTGAGTTCCTCCAGGATACTCAACTGCTCGGGAAGGTTGCGGGCCTGCGCGATTTTTATCCCCTGGCCGTAATCGCCGTTCTGTAGGCAGGCCTCTATCGCTTCTAAAGACGCCTTTGCCAATTGGTCGGGACCGACCAGTGGGGAGGCTAACCGCATGATCGTTTCGAGCCTTGCTTGGATTTTTCTCTGTGCCTGGTCGATGGTGTAGCCGTGGGGCATCTTGCCTTCAGAGTATTCGGCTGCCATGCGGATCAGATATGTGAGCGCCGGGATGTACACCCGCTCAATTTGCTCGCATTTAAGACGTGAATCATCATGAAGGCTGGTTTTTTCGCCAAGCAGTATGATGGCGCCGAGGTCTTTCATGTGCATGATACGCAGTTCTGCTCTGCTCGGTTCTCTGGGCAGCAAAAGAGGGGCCAGACTGTCGTAAGTGAACACCACCAAGAGATCTTTATTTATGACCTCGTCTGGCGCAAAGCTGTGCTGCACGCCGTGTTGAGTGTAATATGGCGCGAAACAGCTGAGTCTTAGGAGCTGCTCGCAAAGCTTGATTCTGCTGCCGAGGTACTCCTCGTACTTTGAAGCCACGAGATCATCCCTGCCCACCGCATGGGCTTCCGCTTTAAAATCGGATAGTTCCGCCTGGAATAAACGCGGCTCGTCTCTGATGCGCTTAAACATGGAAGCCAGATCTGGAGCGCGGGCATCTTGGCGGCATTGGGCTGCCATCTCTATGAATCGCGCCTGCTCTACCCTTATCCCGAGTTCTCCGGCGATGTGCGCGCATAGCCTGTTTCTGTCCAGAGCGGGCAATTTGTTCATCACCGCAGCTCCGCCAGTCCTCTTGGAAACGCTACTTTTGTCAAGTGCATCGATTGTTAGGAATCCCATGAAGATATGATGTTGCAAAAAGAATAAAAATAGGAGCGTTTGGGTTGCTTCAGCGCGTGAGAGGAACGCGCATGCTGCATCAAAAGCGCTCGCTACGTGTGCGCTTCATGTTCAGCAGGCGCTAGCGGCTTGCGACCTGGTGCGGGCTTGCTTTGAGCCAAGGCACTTTGCCCGACCATTTTGTCCAGTTGAGCGACCTCGTCTGGCTTGAGTTTGGCTGCCATCCACAAGATTACGGCTCTCTGTCTAGGGGTGGCGGAACGGAGCACGGTGTCCATGTGCTGGCATTTTGACATTGCTTCGGATGTTTCAGGCTTCACGGTATCATTCGTGATGTTTGCTTCCAGCGCAGCGAGATTGTAAGGCTCAAGGTGCCGGGCTTCCCACCTGAGAGTAGCCTTCTGGAGCGGCGGGGCCGCATCCACTAATTTTCGTAGGTTTGGGGACGTTCTCCTGTTAGGAGCATGTGTTTCTGCCATTTGAATCACTGTACTATCATATATTCGCAAACCTTTAACTCTTTTTCCTTCCAAGAACATCCCATGCAACTGAAGACGCTGGTGCTCTCCGGCTATGGCATAAACTGCGAAGCCGAGTCGAAATACTGCGTGGAGAACGCGGGCGGCGTCGCTGACATCGTCCATGTGAACAGACTGGTCGAGAACCCCAAGATGCTCGAGAGTTACAATATGCTCTTCATACCCGGGGGATTCTCGTTCGGGGATGATTTGGGCTCGGGCAAGGTGCTCGCGAACAGGATCAAGTTCCGCATCGCGGACAGTCTCCTGGATTTCGCGAAGCAGGGGAAACTCGTGCTCGGCGTGTGCAACGGGTTCCAGGTCCTCGTGAAGATGGGCCTGCTCCCGGAGCCGGATTTCCATCAGCGCGTCACGCTCACGTTCAACGATTCTGGGCACTTCGAGGACCGCTGGGTCGCGCTGAAGGCGAACGAGCGCTCCCCGTGCGTTTTCACCAAGGGGTTGAAAACCATCCTGCTGCCGGTCAGGCACGGGGAAGGAAAGTTCGTGGCCGAGAGCAGCGAGACGCTCAGGTCATTGGTGGACAACGAGCAGGTCTGCCTCCAGTACGTGGATGAGAAGGGAGGGCTGGGCGGCTACCCATACAATCCGAACGGCTCGCAGCTGAACATAGCCGGCATATGCGACAAATCAGGCCGCATCTTCGGGACCATGCCGCATCCTGAGGCCTTCAACACCGTGCAGAACTGCCCCTACTGGAGCACCGGATTCATAAAAGAAGCCCAAGGGCTGCGCGTCTTCAGGAACGCAGCAGAGTATTGGAAAGATAAATAAGAAAAAAATAGTTCTATTTCTTGCCCGAGCAGATGACCGCTTTCACGATCAGCACGACGCCGAGCAGTATGAGCAGTATCGGCCAGCCCGATGCTACAGTGCCCACCCACGAGAATCCCGGCACCACACCCATGGTGAAGGGCAGGGATACTATGCCCAAAGATGCGATTATGTACCCTGGCACGTGCGCATGCGGATGATTGCAACTGCCGCAATAGCATGACTTGGCTGCGTTCTTTACTGCTTTCGATCTCTTTTTCCTGGTCACCACATCACCCCACATAAATACTCTTATACACATTATTATTTTGATGGGAAAGGTTATTAAATGTTCTGAAAACTGTGCGGTGCGGTTTTATCACATGCTCGAAGAGAAGATAAGGATGGCCGCAGGCACCAGCAGCCCTAGGAAAAGCATGTAGAACACCGTGTGCACGAGGTCGAGGAGCATGTGCAGCATGAACACGTGCGGCTCGTGCTTCGCGTCCATGCGGTTGAACAGCCGGCCCAGGTATGCCAGGAGAAGGACCACCGGCAGGCCGAGGAGCCCTCCTGCGAGGAGAAGGCCATAATCGTGGGACAGCGCCAGGGGCGCCAGCCTGTACATGTTGAGGAGCAGGAACACGAATGAGGCGAGCCCGACCACGAGCGCAGCGATGTCCACGGCCTTCCCGTACCCGGGATACAACCCCTTGGTCACGTCGTCGTCCAGTATCTTGAAGAAACGCGGCGCTTCCCAGATGACGAATGTGATCAGGAAAAGCACGGCTGCGGATGCCAGCCCGTCGAATGTGAGGTACTGCAGGACGTAGAAGACGATGTCGAATGCCATGCTTTGAGGTTGTCGGTCGGGATTTAAAATGCTTTTTATGGACTTGGTATATGTGGAGGCGATATTTTGAAGACAAACAAGCCGTTGATTTTCCTGAACGACGACTGCGATTGGTGCAAGGAGACGAAGAAGCTGCTTGACAGCGTCGGTGCGGACTATGTCGCCCTGGATGTGCGGACCAACCCCATCGCGAAGGCGGTCGCAAGGAAGGCATGCGAAGGCCGCGAAGTGTGCATGCTGCTCAAGGGCGAAGTGATCACAAAGTTCGACAAGAGGAAGATAGCCGACGCCATCCTGGACTAACGAAGCCCGCTTGTGCGATTGACGTAATGCTTTAAAACAGTTGGCTGGCTATTCTAGCTGGGAACGACGATGGACAAGATCAAGGCTGAGATCGCGGGCGAGATCGCGCTTTCCGACGACCCAGGCGCGACCATGAAGAAGTGGCGCGACATATTCGGAATCCCGCAGGTTGAGCTCGCCAGGCACCTCAAGATAACCGTGTCCACCATCTCGGATTACGAGGGCAACAGGAGGAAGTCGCCCGGAGCAGGGGTCATCAAGAGGTTCGTGAACGCGCTCTTCGACATAGACCAGCTCAAGGGCGGGGTATTGACCGCTAAATTCGCGGAGAAGCAGAAGCCTGTGAGCGACTTCTTCGAGGTGCACGAGTTCGCGAGGGCGATAACGCTCCGGGACTTCGTGGGGCTCATCAAGGGCCAGGTGCTCTCCAACGAGGATTTGGTGGATTCCGGGCGGATTTACGGCTACACGCTCATAGACAGCATAAAGGTCATCCTCGAGATGCCCTTCTCCTACTTCCAGAACCTCTACGGCAACGTTAACGAGCGGGTGTTCATATTCACCGGGGTCTCGACCGGAAGGAGCCCGATGGTCGTCATCCGCGTCTCGCCGTCCAAGCCGAGCGCGGTCGTGCTCCACAACATAGACGCCTCGAAGGTCGATAGGCTCGCGGTGAAGATATCCGAGAAGGAGCGCATACCCCTTATTCTTACGAAGGCGAGCATAGAGGAGATAAAGGACGCGCTGAACAGGATTTGAGCCGTTTTTTAAAAGAAGTTAAATTCTATTAAAAGAGTTTAAACTAAACACTAACTTTATAAAGAATATATATTCTATTAATAGTATGACAAATGAGAAGCTCGACAGTTACGTGATCCTTCGATCGATGCGAATCGTGCTTTCGGAACCGGATCGGAAGTTTTCCATGGCATCGCTTGCAAAGGAGGCGAAGATAGCTCCCAGCGCCGCGAAATATTCGCTGGAGTATATGCTCGCTGAGGGGCTGGTAAGAAAAGAAGTGATTGGCCACACGCACCAATATGCCGCTGACCTGGGGGGCTTTCTTACGCGGCAGTGGAAAATCCTGTTCTCTCTCCAGTCGATACGGAAAAGCGGGTTAGTGGATGAGATAGTGGAAAACGCGCCCCATGCGAGCAGCGTGACTCTTTATGGCAGCGTGGCCATGGGAACGGACGATGCGAAGAGCGATCTGGACATTTTAGTTATCATGGATGCCGGAAAGCCTGTTGCCGCGGGCAGGACAGCCATAGGCGGCAGGGAGCTTAACATAAGCACGTACAGTCCGATGGAATGGAGAAGGAAGGCGCAGAAGGACAAAGCGTTCTACGATAACGTGATAATAAACTCCATAGCGCTTCATGGGGAGAAACCGGTGGTGCTGTGAGCGAGGTTGCCGAGTGCTTTGTCAAAGGATTGCTGAAGAAGGGAAAACCAGACCTGGGAAAGGCCAGGCTCTCACTGAAGGTCTCGGAGCAGAATCTCGATGACGCGGCGACCCAGATCAATGCAGGGCTTGCCAAGTGGGCGTTCATAGCCGCTTACACTTCGATGTTCCACGCCGCCAGGGCGCTGCTTTACCGGGACGGGGTGAAAGAAAGGAGCCACTATTGCCTCTGCGCCTATGTCAAAGAGAAGTACCGCGGGGCGATCGAGGAGAAATACCTCAACGAGTTCAATGTCCTCAGGGAGCAAAGGCACCGCATCATGTACGGGGACGAGGGCATAAAGACAAAAGAGGTAGAAACCGTGGAGGCGGAGAGCGCGGTCGCGATAGCGAGGGGATTCCTGGAAGCGGTGAAAAAAATTATTTCGCCTTGAGCAAATTCCTATACCCCGGCGTCCATTCATCGGTCTTCATGACCACTGACTCGATGTTCTTTATCACGAAGGGGAATTCCGCCTTCACCACGTCCATGAGCTCGCGGTATTCGGGATAACCGGATACCACGATTTCCGGCTCTATGTCCCAGATGTTCCTGATGAGGTACTGGATGCCCGGGAGCCCGGACATGTGGGCCAGAAGTTTCGTCTCGTCATCGTGCGTGTACCTCTCAAGATGCATTATCGCCTTGTAGTACTCAAGCCCGAGGATTTTGAAGTTGACTCCGATGCGGTACTGGATTATCACGCCGGACTTTTCCATCTTCTTCATCCTCGCGGAAACAGTAGCGGGATTCGAGCCCGTTTTCGAAGCGAGTTCGGTGAGCGGAATACGCGCGTTGTTCACTATCTCTCCGAGAATCGCGTGGTCCAGGCTGTCCAGTTCGCTTTCGGCCATCTCGCCCGCGAACATCACCGGCTCACGCAGCTCCCCTGTGAAATACATTTTCGGATACTGCTTCACGTCCACCAGGACGTCGTAGAAGTTCTTCACGATTATCTTCCCGAACTCGGACATCAACTCGTTCTTGAGCGTGTAGAACTCGTAGTCGGATTTCGCGAAAATGCCGAATATCAGGTCCCATGCGCCGTCGCACTCGCCCATCCAGTACACTATGCCGGATTTCCGCAGGTAGTCGAAGAGCTTCTGCTTCTCCTCGGCGACGTTCCTGAGCTGGAGGTAGATCTTGTATATCTTGCAGCCCATCCTGTGCGGGTTTATGGATGTGTTGAAGCTGGTTATGATGCCGCGCTCCACGAGGCGCCTGATACGGTATTCCACGCTCTGGCGGGATTTCCTCGTGAGCTTCGCGAGCCTGTTCATTGGCACGCGGCAGTTCCTGTCAAGTTCGGTTAGGATTATCCTGTCGGCCTTGTCGAGCTTTTCCTTGAATGTATGTGCCATGATTTTGCTTTTTGATTAGTTTATATTATTAAACCTAACTTTTTGCCAAGAATTTCAACCACTAATTAATATATAAGTTCAGACACGACTAATACACGAACAACCACAGATAACTGTGGTGTTCACGAGAGACGATTGAGAGGTGTTGGATATGGTTGACACGACAAAGAAGCTTGCAGACCCGCTTCCACAACAAGTGGCAGTGACGCAAGCAAAGAACGGATTCCGGGGGAAGGCGCCAATGTCAGAGGATGGCACCAGATTCGATTTCACGGCATTGATGTGGAACGTGTGCAAGACGGGTAAGCAAATGCCGAGGGATTGCACCGATTCCGATGGACTGAAAGTTACGGCACTGTTCTATGAGAGAAATTGCAGTATTGATAAAATTGTCGCACTTGGGAAGCCGGCAGTCAAACCGCTCATTGCGCATTTTCTTTTTGAGGACCTTGACCATCCTTACCGGTATCTGAATTATGGGTCATATATGATACATATTTACGCGGCAAAAGCGCTCGGACGGCTTGGCGATAAGGAAGCAGTCGGGCCACTGATTGAGGGGCTTAAACACCCGTACGTGGAGATGCAGTACATTTCGGCGATTGCGCTCGGGGAGATTGGCGATGTCGCAGCGCTTCATCCGCTGATTGCATTGCTTAAAAGCTCGTGTGAAGGCTTGGTGATCAATGCAATGGACGCGCTCGTACGGCTTGGCGATAAGGAAGCGGTAGAACCACTGATCGGATTGTTTAGACATAAAGAGTGTCACGTACGAGAACATGCAGTATGGGCGCTCGGGCGCTTGGGGAAACCTGCGGTCAAGCCGCTAATCAGGATACTGAAGAATCCTAGCAGGGGTATGCGGAGGGCATGGTCGGCGGAAACACTCGGATGGATCGGGAATAAGGAAGCGGTCGGGCCGCTGCTTGGGGCGCTTAAGGACCCAGACATACATGTAATGAAAGCAGCTGCGGAAGCGCTCACGAGATTAATCGGTCAGGATTACCCTATCGGTCCTGACTAGCTTTTTTCTTGAAGTCGTATGCCATGATTTTGCTTTTTGATTGAAAATGTTTAAATAATCATCTTTTTAGCTCATTTTTTCAAATTAACTTTATTATGTACCAACTTCCATATTTTATCACATATGGAGGTTGACGACGTGCGAACCAAGAAACTTATGTTCCCGGAAGTGAAACCGGTCTTCACCGGTCTAAAAGTTCCTGCAGGTTTCGTCAACGATGTCCGCGGATGGACTTTCGGCCGCCTGGAAGTCGAAGATGCAGCGAAGAACGGAAAGCTGCTCACTATGGACATAGACATGGCCGGCAAAGGGGCCTGCAGCCTGAGATGCGGGCACTGCTTCCGCAGGACCGCGGAGTTCAAGAACGAAAAGCGGATGGATTTTGCCGAACTGACGGCACACCTGCGTGAAGCGAAGGGGCTCGGCCTGCGGAGCGTCAAGCTGATCGGGCCGGGAGAGCCGCTCGAGGACAGGGGCTTGCTGGGTTTCCTCAGGATGCTTCGTGAGATGGATATTACTCCCCTCGTATTCACCAAGGGGCACGTACTCGGAGACGACGATTTTTCGCAGGGCCGCCATGGGATGGATGGACAGGCTCTCTGCGCGGCACTCAAGGACCTCGATACTTCCATCCTCCTTGGCACGACCTCGTTCGACCCGGCGACCGAAGACGCGATTGTCGGCCGCCGGAGTTACCATGAGAGAAGGCACATGGCGATAGAGCGGATATGCGAGGCGGGTTTCAATGCTTTCACCCAGAACCAACCGACGCGGCTCGCTTTCGTCTGCACGCCCGTCACTCCGCTTAACATAGACGAAGCGTTCGCGATATACGAGTTCGCGCGCGCAATCCACGCCCAGCCAATACTGGCTCCGACCATGGTCGCCGGGAGGGCGCTCGACAGGCTCTGCGACATGATTCCCTCCCCAGAAGACCTCGTAGAGCTGTATGTGAAGATAAACCTCTTCAATATCGAGCACGGCATCACGACGCTGGAGGAGATCGGTTCTGTCGGCATCACCGCTTACTCGGGTGCCGCGCCGTGCAACCAGGTCGCCGTGGGCCTGTTCCTCCGCGGGGATGGAAAGGTCCTCAGATGCCCGGGGGACGACATCAGCATCCAGGGGGACCTGCGCGAGCGCTCGCTCCGGGAGATCTGGGAGAAGAGCGAGAATCGCCGTATCTATGCCGGACAGTACAACAACGGATGCCCTCCGAAGAAGGACGTATCATTCCCCGTAGGGTTCTTTGAAACCGTGCTGGAGCGGGTGAAGGCGCACTTCGTGCAATGAGCGGCAAAGCGAAAATATTTATATAACCTGAGCCCACATATGATTCCTTATGTCTGAGAAAAAAACTAAGTACATAGTCATAACCGGGTCAATAATGTCCGGGCTCGGCAAGGGGATAGTGACGTCCTCCCTGGGGAGGCTTCTTGAGGCGCGCGGCTATCACGTCGTGCCGGTAAAATTCGACGGCTACCTGAATGTGGACTGCGGGACGATGAACCCCTTCAGGCACGGCGAGGTCTTCGTGCTGGACGACGGCACTGAAGTCGACATGGATTTCGGCACTTATGAGCGTTTTCTCAACACCTCCATGTCAGGCACTTCTTCCATAACCGGGGGCAAGCTGTTCCAGCGCATAATAGAGAAGGAGCGCAGGGGCGAATACCTGGGAAGGGACGTCCAGTTCGTGCCCCATCTGACAGACGAGATAAAGAAATGGGTGATGGGCGTCGCGAAGGAGAAGGACGCGGACATAGTCCTGGTGGAGGTCGGCGGCACGGCCGGGGACCTCGAGAATGGCTATTTCCTCGAAGCGATGAGGCAGCTGCGCTTCGAGCACGACCAGCTGATTTTTGTTCAGCTCACCTACGTGCCTTCGCTGAGCCCTGGCGAGCAGAAGACCAAGCCCACGCAGCACGCGAGCAGGCTGCTCCAGTCCA
Source organism: uncultured Microcaldota archaeon (assembly GCA_963714085.1). GTDB lineage: Archaea > Micrarchaeota > Micrarchaeia > Anstonellales > Bilamarchaeaceae > CAILMQ01. Next base: position 761,526 of record OY970229.1, read on the forward strand.
TGGGGATCCAGCCGAGCATCATAATCACGCGCGAGCAGGAGAACCTCACAGAGGAGTCGCGCAAGAAGATCGCACAATACTGCAACGTGCAGGAGGGCTGCGTCTTCGACGACCCGGTGGTGCGCACGGTGTACGACCTGCCGCTCGCATTCGAGAAGCAGAACATCTACGTCCAGATCGCGAACGCGCTCGGGCTCGATCCGAAGCGCGATGCCGAGCTTTCGGAATGGAAGACGCTCGTGAGGAAGATAGCCGAGCCGAAGAACGGACCGCTCAAGATAGCCATTGTGGGCAAGTACATCGCGGTGAAGGACGCTTACGTGAGTGTCAAGGAAGCATTGGTGCATTCCGCGGCTGCTATAGACTGCGGGCTGGAAATAGGATGGATAGAGGCGAGCGACCTGGAAGGGAAGGATGTCGATGTCGCTAAAATGCTCGCGAAATACGATGGCGTAATAGTGCCCGGCGGGTTCGGCGAACGCGGAATAGAAGGGAAGATACGCGCGATTGAATATGCGCGCAAAAACAAGGTCCCCTATCTCGGATTGTGCCTCGGCGTGCAGCTCATGGTCGTGGAATGGGCGAGGAATGTTGCGGGAATGAAGGACGCGCACAGCACGGAGTTCAGCAAGAACACGACAAGCCCGGTAATAGATTTCCTGCCTGAGCAGAAGCAGATATCGCGCATGGGCGGGACCATGCGGCTCGGCGCGTATGATGCCATCCTGAAAAAGGGTACGCGGGCTTACAACGCTTACAAAACCGATTCCGTTTCCGAGCGCCACAGGCACAGGTACGAGGCGAACCCGGATTTCGTTGAAAGGCTGGAGAAATCAGGGCTGATAATATCCGGGGTGCACCCGAAGAACAACGTCGTCGAGGTCGTGGAATGGCCGGGCGAGCAGTTCGGCGTCGCGACCCAGGCGCACATAGAGCTGAAATCGAGGCTGGAGACCCCTGCCCCGCTCTTCGTGGCGTTCATGAAGGCGGCTAAAGAGTACGAGGATAAGAGGAAGTAATTACTCGCTCATCCTTTTTATGTCCTGGAAATCCCCATGCGTGGCGAACCTGGCCAGGTCCATGGCGAGTTCGGTGGCATACCTTACGTACACCTCGCGGGCCTGTTTGCGGATGCTGCGTTCGAGTTCAGGAGGCCGCTTAGTGCGGCTCTCGACTACTCTGATGATGCCGTCCACGACTTCGGTGAAGACCACCGCGCTCATCTTTATCTCTTTCCTGGAGGTGCCACGCACGAGGTCTTCTGCGCTGAGCTTATGAGTCTGCATGGCTTCCGGAACTTCCAGGCGGGTCCAGCTGCTGAACCAGTCGCCGCCCACGCAGTAATCGCGCTCCAGGGGCACCTCGGTATGCGCATCCGAGCCGAAGCTCTGCCCGAGCCCGAACCTATCCGTGAGTTCCGCGGCCACGAGCATGTTGCAGAGGTTGGCGGAGAGTTTCATGTCCTGCGGGACGCCAAGCGCTGAGGCATGTTTGGCGAGTAGCGCCAGCATCGTCTCTTTGAATTCGGGTGACTCGAAGGACATCTCTCCCATGTGGATCGAATCGTTCCAGCGTTCCACGAAATCGGTCCTAGCAGCGTATTCCATCGCCTGCTCGTAAGTGATATGCCCGTGCTCGACCGCGCTGAACAGCCCGACGCCCCTTATGGGCAACGAAGGACTGTTGAAATTCACCGGGTGCGCGATGCCAACAATTGCGTCGTGGCTCGCCCGCAGCGGTTCCAACGCGCGATACATTTCGTCCATGGTCATGCCAAGGAAATAAGAGGGCATTTTGAGCGACTTGTCCCCGTGCTCGAGTATGTTTTTCATGACATGCCTTGCCGCCTTGTAGTCGGCTGCGATCACTATGTGGTGCGGGCCGCTCGGGTGGTGGGGCAGCAGCGGCATGGTCATCTCGGTTGCGATCGGAGCCACCATGCCGAACTCCCTTAGGAACGGTCCCATCTTATCGCTGTTGCTGGCTCCGCATGAGTTGTGCATCGTGGGCACGAAGAAGTCCACATGATGGAGGAGCGCCCTGCGTATGGAAGACGCGACGTGCGAGACGCCGTCGTCATGGGCTTTGGAGCCGTTTATTATGCGGCCCATGTGGTCATGGACCTGCATGCGGTGGGCTGTCTTGAGGCTGGCCAATCTCGAAAGTTCCACGGCAATCCCTTCGGCTATCACGTCCGGTTTGCCGCTTTTCTCAGAGAAGGTCCTCTTGAAATATTGTTCTGCGCGCGTGAGGCGGCCGGCTACCGCGTCCTCCCGCGGATTGGAGGCGAGCACGCTGACCGTGTCCCGGCACTCGTCCCTTGTCACGAATACCGCGAAAATAGGCTTTCCGTTGTCCCTGTTGAGGATATGGATGTCCTCGTTCGGGTATGCGAGCGGCTGGCATTTCCACTTCGCCATGGATGACACGATGCCTGTGGTATCAGCCTTGGCGAAGCCTTTGTCCCTGAGGGCTAAGTCAATCGCGGATGCGAGACGATCCTTGAATGCCAATCTTGCTGCCATTTCCTCCCCAGGGTAGACCTTTGTCTGTATATATTATGGTAGAAAGAGTATTAAAACGGATTGGTGGGAGGTGTTTTGCCGTGGATTAGGAAAAAAGTCCGCTGCTGCCGCTTCGTCGAGTCGGTGATACCCGGCGACTCCTCTCTTCGGCGGGGGATCCGCTGGGCGGAGAGGAATGCACGCGGCAGCGCGGATAGCTGGTCACCATGGTATTATATACAAACAAACATCTTTTAAAACCATATGTTGTGCTATTTAACAACAAAATAAGAAAATGCTGCGGGGATGTATTGTTTTCAGCCGTTTTCCTGTAGTGGCCTGTTTTTCCTTCGGGCAAGGCTCCCATTCGCTTTTTATTTATTACCCGTCAAATGGTTTCTACTCTGGTCTAGGGCCCGTAGTCGAATGGTAAGACGCTACCTTGACATGGTATAGATTAGGGGTTCGATTCCTCTCGGGCCCATTGGAAAAAAATCAGCGTGAGCCAGGCAGTTCGTCCCTGAAATCCCTTTCCGAGGCCCAACCCGGTATGGTCCAGCCTGGGATGGTCCCGTGCTTTATGTTGGCTTCGGTCAGCACCTTTTCAGCCAGAAACCGGACTACGGACTGGTGCGAGCTCATCATCTTCCGCAGTATGGCGAGGTGCTCATGGCTGTTGGGGCAGTCGTCCTGCGCCTTCATGACGTCTATGCGCCTCACGGCGAATTCAAACGCAGCCTTGACGTGCGGAGAGCGTATGCCGCTGCCGATCATCCTCTTGAGCAACGGCAGCGCCTTTACCATGCCGAGCTCCGCGATCACGTGGGCCGCGGCGCATCTTGTTAGGCTGGACTGATCCGGTTTCAGCAGCGCGAGCATCCTCGTCCTTTCCGGACCGGTAAGGGCCCTGGAGCATATGTGATCTTCGGGGTCGAAGCGGCGCTGGGCCGTGCGGTGCGCTTTGAAGCGGAATGCTTTCTCTATGCGGTCCAGATGCGGGGGATGCGGCCGTGGCTCTGGATGCGCATGGCGCTTAAGGGAGGAGATCGCCAGGCGCGGATGGGCGAAACGTGCCACTGACTGGGTGTAATGAGTCATATAAGTATAATGATTGTAACTGAATATAAACCTATCTGACGGAGACGACGTCAGAACGCGACGTGCCTTTCCCAGTGCCCTTCGCGGGGCTTCAACGCCGAGCGCTTCAGGACAAGGGAGGCGCGGTTCTTCACTGCCGAGTTGGGATCGTGCTCGAGCACGTATTCCAAAGCCAGGATGGAAAGCTGGTCGCCTGCCTGCGCACGCCTATGGAGCATCCTGAGGCCTTCCATCCTCTTGAGCACCGCTTTCACGGATAGCAAATGCATAGCCTGCCTGAATTCAATGTCCATCAGTGGTCACTTCCTTGCATGCTGGTCGCAGTCCTTGTATATGTTAATTGTGTATGGAAGTGTTTATAAATGTGTGTTAATTGGATGGTGAAAAACCACTTGTGAACAAAGTTTCGCTTAGGATTAGCTCTTATATTTTCTTTTCTAATTACCCCGTAAACATATGTCTGAGTATGATATTATAAATAAATACGGTAAAACTAATCGCATGGAGGCAGCGGGTAACTTACTGAGGATTTCGAAAGGCAAGGGCAAATCCCATTCATACAAATGCTTTATCTCTAGGGATACTGCCGAAAAACTCAAATTGAAGGAGAAGGATGGCCTTCTTCTCAACACGGGTAATCTTACATTCCCGACTGTATTTCATAAACATAAAACTGCAAAAAGTTTTACATATGCATTTACGGTTCCAAGGAACATTGGCGATATGCAAAAGACAAAAGTATTGAGATTTGAAATTACGAGAGTAGCAAAAAGAGAGCGGATTGTATCAAAACCAAAAAAAGGAATCGACCTCCTCAGGAATATTGCGAACAAAACGATGCAGGGGCAGCCGTTTTATCTTTTTGATCTTGGTGAGAAAACGTATGCGTGGGTGTTCAGCAGAGGATCGAAAGGATTTCTTCTAAACAGGTTCATACCTTTTAAACTCGATAAGAATTTTGATTTTTTCGAAGTGATGGGCGCATTTCATTGCGAGGGCAAAAAAGCAAGGAAAACGGGTAAGCGGAACCTGGATTCCATCACGTTCAGTAACGGGGATCCTGCACAGATTTTATGGTTTGCAAAATCACTTGAAGGTTTTGGTTTTACGAAAAACGAATTCAGATTGCAGATATTGCACAATGAAAAACAGAAAGTAGATGTTTTGAGAAGGTACTGGGGTTTGAACTTCCCGAAAGAAAGAATCAGGTTTTACTTAAACAACACGGTTAAATCCGAGAAGGGAATTTGCATTCTGAGCGTAATTGGAACCACTGCAGGTGAGCTGTTCTACGAATTGTTAAAAATCGCCGAACGCATGGCGGCGACAAAAGATGATTATGCAGTTAGTTTTTTTAGGGGCCTTTCGAGAGGTGACCTCGGTGTTTCAAGAAGCGGAGGACTGATTGGCGGGGTAAATTTCACCTCAGAAAAAAGAGAAGGCACAGAATTATTCAAAAGAGTTTGTGAAAAAATTGGAGTTAGCACTGGAGGCGAGTATTTCCAAAAAGGGATAAAGGGGTTTTGGACCGTGCAGGTTTTTGGAATAGAAAACTATCGGATGCTGCTTAAGAAACGCGCAATAGCGCATTCTAAAAGGAAGGAGAAATTAGTAAATCTCTTCCTTAAGATGAAAGGTAATAGATTTTGTGAATACCTCAAAGCAGTCAATGGGGGGGCGATGACTTCAAGGCAGGTTTCGAAAGCATGCAGCGTTTCAATAATATCAAGTAGGGCATTTTTGCAAAAACTGAGAGAGAATAAGTATCTTAAGGGAAAGCTCAGGAATAACACCCTTGTTCATACCCTGACTGAAAAGGGGGATAGGGAACTTGCGGTTTACACATCTATAGAAAAACAGGCGGTGAATTAGATGGGAAAGAGGATAAGATCCCCGATAGTGGCTGTTCTGGCGCATGTAGACCATGGAAAAACGACGATACTTGATTCCATTAGAGGTTCCAACGTCGCCGCGAAGGAAGCAGGCAAGATAACCCAAATGATAGGCGCAAGCTATATCACACAGGGAACCATCAATGGCATGGCACAAAAACTTTCGGAAAATTTACGCTTTCAGCTCAAGATTCCAGGGTTGCTTTTAATCGATACACCCGGTCATGAAGCTTTTGCGAATCTGAGGGACCGCGGCGGCTCCATCGCGGATATAGTAATACTTGTCATAGATGTGATGCAGGGCTTCCAGCCCCAGACGATGGAAAGCATACGGATTCTCAAGCAGTATAAGACGCCTTTCGTCGTTGCAGCCAACAAGATCGACATGGTGCAGGGATGGAAATCCTACAAGGACGAGCCGTTCCTATCCTCGCTCGCGAAGCAGCCGGAGCACGTGCAGCAGAGGCTTGACGAGAAGATATACGAGCTCGTCGGAAAGCTCTCAGAACAGGGTTTCGAGTCCGAGCGCTTCGACCGCATCACGGATTTCAGCAAGCAGATAGCCATAGTCCCGGTGAGCGCGCGTAGCAAGGAAGGGCTGAGCGAGCTGCTCATGCTCATCGCAGGATTGTCCCAGCGGTTCCTGGAGGGCAAGCTGGAGATAGAGGAGGCCGGGCGGGGGCGGGGCAGCATAATCGAGGTGAAGGAAGAGAAGGGCATGGGCACCACGCTGGACGTCATCCTGTTCGACGGCATACTGCGCAAGAACGACGATGTGCTTTTCCTCACGTCCGAAGGCGCTAGGAAGACGCGGGTGAGGGGCCTGCTCGTGCCGAACGTATCCGGCACGGAGAAGTTCAGCCACGTGAACGAAGTGGTGGCCGCGGCCGGGGTGAAGATATTCGCGTCAGACCTGGAGGACGCCATGCCGGGCTCGCCGCTCGACGTGGTGGAGGATTTCGAGAGGGACAAGGCCGAGATAGAGGCCAAGTTCAAGTCCGTTGTGTTCGAGAAGAAGGATGAGGCCGGAGTGATACTTCGTGCGGATTCCCTCGGCTCCGTTGAAGCGCTGGTGAAGCTGCTTGGCGACGCGGACATCCCTGTCAAGGAGGCGGGCGTGGGCAAGATAACCAGGAAGGACGTGGTGTCTGCCAAGACCGTGGCAGCGGAGGACAGGTACCTGGGCGCGGTCCTGGGCTTCAACGTGCAGATCCTGGACGAGGCTAGCCAGGAGTCCTCGGATTCGGGCATCCCGGTCATCTGGTCGGATATCATATACCATCTGCTCGACCGCTATAAGGAGTGGGTTGCCGCAGAGAAGGACAAGGAGAAGAAGGAGGCGCTCGCGCATTTCACCTGGCCCGGGAAGATCAAGGCGCTGCCAGGCTTCTGCTTCAGGGTGAGCAAGCCCGCCATATTCGGCATAGAGGTCCTGGGCGGCAGGATAAAGCGCGGCTACCGCCTCATGAACAGAGCCGGCGAGATCGTCGGCGAGGTCAGGGAGATACAGAAGGAGAAAGAGAAGGTGAACGAGGCGTCGGCTGGCCAGCAGCTGGCCATATCCTGCGACGGCATCAACTATGGCAAGAACGTCAACGAGAACGACGTGCTATACGTATATCTGACCCCGGACGAGCTGAAGATGTGGGAGGAGAAGAAGGACATGCTGGCCGGTGACGAGAAGGCCGTGTTCGAGGAAGTCAAGCAGATGCAGAGAAGGTTCTTCTGATTGCCATGTGCGTATTCAGCGGAGTCCTGGGAAGCGGAAAGATCCTGACGTTCCAGTTGGTCACGTTCTTCTCCATCCTGATCGCGATGGGCGCGTGGGTATACCTCTTCATAAGAGGCAGGCTCGGCCCGCAGCTGCGATCATTCCTGATCCCGATCTGCCTCTGGTTCGTTTTCGGGACTTTGGACATCCTGATAACAGTGAAGGGGACTTATGCGAACCCGCTGCAGGAAGCCGACCCGGCAACGCGCCTCATACTCCTCCAGTTCGGGCCTTTGGGAGCAGCAGTCGCCAGCGTGCTCTGGATATCCCTCTGGGCAGGGATTGTCTATGCCATGAACAAGGCCAGGCCCGGGAGGATCTCGGAGTTCGTCTCGCTCTGCGCGTTCTATTGTCTGGCTGCCGGCCACTTCTTCGGGTTCTCCAGCTGGTTCCTCCCGCTCTGCCAATTCAGCGAGCCGGGGTTGCTCTGGGTGGTTCCGGTCGCGCTCGCGGCGCTGCACTGGAGCGTGGCCGGCATGAAGAAAGGATAATAAGGTTTCCTGATAATTAACTTTTCAAGCTGTTTCTGGTGACGCTATGATCATAGGGCTTACGGGAGAGAATTGCGCCGGCAAGGGCACGGTGGCGGATTACCTGAAGAAGAAGGGGTTCTACTACCTCTCGCTTTCGGATGTCATACGGGAGGAGCTGAAGGCGGACGGCAAGGAGATAACCAGGGAGCACCTCATCGAAAAGGGCAATACGCTCCGCTCCGAATTCGGCCCGGCCATACTCGCCATAAAGACCGTGGCGAAGGTGGAGGCGGACAGGAATTACGTCATAGACTCCATACGCAACCCGGCAGAGGCGCTTGAGCTGAAGAAGCTCCACGGGTTCTTCCTTTTCCACATCAGCGCCGCGCCTGAGATCCGGTTCGCCAGGATGAGGGCGCGGGACCGCGAGGAGGACCCGAAGACCTTCGAGGCGTTCATGAAGATCGAGAAGATGGAGGCCAGGAACGCGGAGAAGACCAAGCAGAACCTTGAGGAGACCGTGAAGCTCGCGGACAGGGTCATAGGCAACGACGCGAACCTGGTGGAGCTCTACGACCGGGTGGACCAGTCGCTGGGCGAGGTGTCGGCCGATTTCAAGAGGAACAGGCCGGGCTGGGACGACTATTTCATGTCCATAGCCAAGGTGATCGCGTCCCGCTCCAACTGCGTGAAGCGTAAGGTGGCCGCGGTGATAGTCAAGGATAGGAGGATCGTGTCCACTGGCTACAACGGCACGCCCCGGGGCACAAGGAACTGCGATGACGGAGGATGCCCTAGGTGCAACAACTTCAGCGAGGCGGGCAAGAACCTGGAGGACTGCTACTGCTCGCACGGCGAGGAGAACGCCATAGTGCAGGCGGCATACCACGGCATAAGCATAAAGGGCGGCACGGTGTACACCACATTCTCGCCATGCCTGCTCTGCACGAAGATGATTATCAATGCCGGCATCGGGGAGGTCATCTACAACGCGGCTTACCCCATAGGCGAGAAGCCGCTCGCCATGCTGCGCGAGGCTGGCGTGATGACGCGGCAGCACAAGGTGGATTGAATGGACAGCAAGAAGGCGCAGGAGAGGAAGATGGCGGAAAGCGCCATGAAGGGCATGCGGTCCTTCGTTTTCTACATGCTGGCTGATTTCGCCATAATCTCCGGCATCGTGCTCGTTCTGCTCGGAGTCGGGGAGTTCCTCAGCTCGCTCCTGCGCATAGCAGGCTCAGGCGAGATCCTGCTCGGCGCCGTGCTTTTCATAGTCGGTTCTGCGCTGATCGCCAGGACGAGGACCAATGTCACCATAGGCATGCAGCCGCAGGTGCCCCAGGAGCCTCCGATGCCGCCCGCGCCGCCGCCGGACTCCGGGACTTACAGGTGAAAGGAATGAGGGTTACGCATATAGATATGTCAGTGGGAAGGGAATGCCGGCAGGGTGATGCCTGGCCAAGGCGCCGGCGTCTTCCGAGGCCCTTTGCACCGCTTTTGGTCAATGAACGTTGCGGTGATAAGCCGGATGGAAGGATGGTAGTCACCTTGATCAGGAATGGCGAACTGGTCGGCAATGTCAGCTTGGGAACACCGAGGCGGGCAGATAAACAATTATAAGCCCGAGGCACCATAATACCATTGGCAACAATGAAATCACCGTCCCAGCAGAGCCGAAAGGCAATGACCGCAAGAGTAGCTATTGAGTTGCCTTTCTCGTGGAATGTTTTAGCGCCGCATCGGAGCGGGCCATTCCGCGGTTCCGCTAGTCTTTTATTATCTTTCAATCACAGGAGCATCGGGAGGCGTTTTTATGAAACTCGTTGTACAGGAAGCACCTGCGCTAAAGTCAGCCATTGATTCGATAGTCAGCCTTGTGGAGGAGGGTCAGTTCGAGGTGAAAGCGGACGGCCTGCACCTGAGGGCCATGGACCCGTCGCAGATTTCCATGGTGTCGTTCCACATGCCCAAATCAGCTTTCGTGGAGTATAACGTCCCAGAGGAGAGGAAGATAGGCCTGGACATCAACCAGCTCAGCAACGTGCTCGCCAGGGGCAAGAGGGGCGAGAAGGCGGAGCTGAGCCTGGAGGACGGCCGGCTGGTGGTGAAGTTCTTCGCGGACAAGCGCAAGAGGATGTTCAAGATACCGCTCATCGAGATAGGCGAGGGATTGTCCCGCGAGCCTAAGATAGAATACACGAGCTACGCCAAGGTCACGGCGGACGCGCTCAAGGAGACGCTCAAGGATGCGAAGCTCGTGAGCTCGCATGTCAAGCTGCTCCTGGACAAGAGCACGTTCCTCATAGAGGTCAGGGGCGAGAACGGCGACGTCAAGGAGGAATTCGAGGCAGGAGGCGGCGAGGTCTCTGAGATAAAGACCGAAAAAGGCGCCAGGGCGACCTTCCCGCTCCAGTACCTCGAGGACATGATAAAGGCGACGAGCGCGAGCTCAATCGTCACCGTGAACCTGGAGACCGACAGGCCCATGAAGCTCCAGTACGAGGTTGAGGGCGCCCAGGTCACGTACTACCTCGCGCCCAGGATAGAGACCGACTAGCTCGTCCATTCCTCGACCGTGCGCACTTCCAGCGGCTTGTCTTTCAGTTCTTTCAATGCTTTTAGGAATTCGAATGCCGTGTTTATGTTGGTCAGGCAGGGTATCCCCTGCTCTATCGCGGCGCGCCTTATCTTGAAGCCGTCGGTGCTCGAGCTTCCGCCCCTTCTGGGCGTGTTTATGATTATGCCCACTTTCCGCGAGCGTATGGTGTCCAGCACGTCCGGAGAGCCCTGGCCGATCTTCGGGATCATGCAGGCGCCTGGGATGCCCTCCACCGTGCCCTTCGTGCCGCACACCTCGAAGCCCAATGATTCCAGTACCTTCGCCAACTCAGGGACCATTCTTTTGTCCTCGTCCCGCAGGCTGAGGAAGGCCACCGGCGCGTTGCCGCCCTGCTTCATTGAGATTCCCGCGGCCATCAGCGCCTTGTAATAGGCGAGTTCGAATGTCTTGCCGAGCCCCATGGTCTCCCCGGTGCTCCTCATCTCCGGACCGAGGGAGATGTCGGTGCCAGCGAGCTTGAGGAACGGGAACACCACGGATTTGACCGCGAAAGCCTTGCCGCGCGGGGATGGGTTGAGGCTTTTGAGCTTCTCGCCCAGGATGACGCGCACTGCGAGCTTCACCATTGGCACTTCTATGGCCTTGCTCACGTAGGGGACCGTGCGGCTGGCACGGGGGTTCGCCTCCAGAATATAGACCTTGCCATCCTTGACGGCGTACTGGATGTTGATGAGGCCTATCGTCGTCAGCGACTTTGCGATCCTCCCGCTGTAGTCCACTATCGTTTTCCTCGCATCCTCGCTCATGCGCAGCGGAGGCAGCACGATGTTGGCGTCGCCCGAGTGCACTCCTGCAGGTTCGATGTGCTCCATCACCGCGCCTATGAACAGGTCGTTCCCGTCCCCTATGGCGTCCACTTCCGCCTCTATGGCGTTGTCCAGGTACTTGTCTATGAGCACGGGCGAGTCCCCGCTTATCTCCGCGGCGCCTGCCATGAAGGCGGTGAGCTCGTTGTCGTCGTTCACTATCGCCATTCCCCTTCCAGAGATCACGTAGCTGGGGCGCACGACCACCGGGTAGCCGATGCGCCTTGCGATCGCATGCGCCTCTGCGTCTCCGGTAGCGGTGCCATTCGGAGGCTGGGGTATGCCGAGCTTCTCGGAGAGCTGCCTGAAGCGCTCGCGGTTCTCGGCTATGTCTATGCCCTCGAGCTGGGTCCCGAGTATGCGCACGCCAGCATCCGAGAGCTTGTGGGCAAGGTTGAGGCTGGTCTGGCCGCCCAGCTGGACTATGACGCCTTCCGGATCCTCGTTCTCCACGATGTTCATCACGTCCTCGAAGACCAATGGTTCGAAGTATAGCCTGTCGCTGGAATCGAAGTCCGTGCTCACGGTCTCGGGGTTGTTGTTCACCATTATGCTCTTTATGCCCAAATCCCTCAGGGCGAAGGCGGCGTGCGAGCAGCAATAGTCGAATTCGATGCCCTGGCCGATGCGTATCGGGCCGGAGCCGATGACCAGGACCTTCCTCGACTTTTCAGCTATCGCCTCGTTCTCCTGCTCGTATGTGGAATAATAATAAGGCGTGACAGCCTCGAACTCGCCTGCGCAGGAGTCCACGATCTTGTACGTGGGGAGTATCCTGAGTTTCTTGCGCAGCGAGCGGACGTCTGACTCTTTCATGCCTTTCAGATCCGCGATTAGCGAATCGGGGAATCCGGCGCGCTTGGCGCGGAGCAGCAGCTCTTCCGTGAGCTCACTTTTGGATATATCCTGCTCGAGTGAGACGAGCGCTGCCACGCGCTGGAGGAACCATTTGTGGATCTTCGTCTCCTTGTTCAGCTCGTCGACGCTCATCCCCTTGCGCAACGCCTCGAAGATCGCGTAGAGCCGCTGGTCTGTCGCCGGGTTGAGGTGCCACTGGGGCCTGATGGCCTTTGGCGGCTTCACATCCAGGCTGCGCATGGCCTTCATGAGCGCCTCCTCGAAGGTGCGACCTATGGCCATCGCCTCGCCCGTGCTCTTCATCATGGTTCCTAGCGTCCGGTTGCTCTTGGAGAACTTGTCAAAGGGCCAACGGGGTATTTTCAGGACGATATAGTCCAGGGCTGGCTCGAATGCCGCGTTCGTGCCGGTTATGGCGTTCTTCACTTCATGGAGCTTTTTTCCCAGCGCTATCTTCGTTGCGACGCGCGCGATCGGATATCCGGTTGCCTTGGAGGCGAGCGCTGATGAGCGGGACAGTCTCGGGTTAACCTCTATGACTACGTAATCTCCGGTCTGCTGGTTGAGCGCGAACTGCACGTTGCAGCTGCCCTTCACCCCCACGGCGTCCACTATGCGGATGGATGCGTCCCTGAGCATCTGGTTGTCCCTGTCGGAGAGAGTCTGCACCGGAGCCGCGACTATGGACTCGCCCGTGTGTATCCCCAAGGGATCGAAGTTCTCCATGGTGCAGATTATCACGGAGTTGCCATCCGCGTCGCGGATGACCTCGTACTCGAACTCGCCCCAGCCTATGCCGGATTTCTCGATGAGCACCTCTCCTGTGGCGCTCAGGCGGAAGCCCAGGTCCAGTATGTCTTTGAGCTGGGATTCGTCGTATGCGGTCCCGCCTCCGGTGCCGCCCAAAGTGAATGACGGGCGCGCGATCACCGGGTATCCGATCTTCTCGGCGAATTTTCTCGCGCTTTCGAAATCATGGACTATCTGCCCTGGCAGGAGGGGGACTCCGATTGAGCGCATGGTCTCGTTGAACTTCTCCCTTGATTCGGCCTTTTCTATTGCTTCGGCATCCGTGCCCATGAACTCGACGCCGTGCTTCTTGAGGATCCCCTTTCGGTGGAGGTCCATGGCGAGGTTGAGGCCGGTCTGGCCGCCGACCGTAGCGAGTATGCCGTCCGGCTTCTCGCGCTCGATTATGCGCTCGAGTATCTCCACTGTGAGCGGCTCTATGTATATCCGGTCCGCAGTTTCCCTGTCGGTCTGAATCGTGGCCGGATTGGAGTTGACCAGGACGACCTTTATGCCTTCCTCGCGCAACGCCCTGCAGGCTTGTGTGCCGGAGTAATCGAACTCGGCGGACTGGCCGATGACTATGGGGCCCGAGCCTATGACAAGCACTTTCTTCGCCTTCATCTCCGCCCCTCCATGCTCTTGATGAACTTGTCGAATAGCCTCTTCGAATCATGCGGTCCGGGGCTGGCTTCCGGATGGTACTGCACGCTGAACACCGGCAGCTCCCTGTGCTCCATGCCCTCGACCGTATTGTCATTGAGGTTGAGGTGCGTGATCTCGAAGCCTTCGGGCACGCGCTCCTGGTCGACCGCGTAGCCGTGGTTCTGCGTCGTTATCGAGACGCGTCCGGTCTTCCTCTCCAGGACCGGGTGGTTCGAGCCCCTGTGCCCGAATTTCAGCTTGTATGTGGAGCCTTTGAACGCGTGGGCCAGGAGCTGGTGGCCAAGGCAGATGCCGAAAACCGGGTATTCTTTGGTGAGCTCGCGTATGGTGCCGTGCGCTTCCGTGAGTATCGCCGGGTCTCCGGGCCCGTTGGAGAGCACGATGCCGTCCGGCTCGTGCGAGTCTATCTGCTTGGCGGTCGAGAAGCTTGGCACGAGGATGACCTCGCATCCCCTTGCTACGAGCTCGCGGACGATGCCCATCTTCACACCGTAGTCGACCAGGACCACGCGCTTCCCCTTGGCGCCCTTGGTCCCGAACGTCTTCGGCTTCTGCGTGGTCACCTCTCGCACGAAGTCCTTCCCGGAGTAATCGAAATCCACCTTCAGTTTCTTCAGGTCGAAATCTCCCTCGTAGGTGGCGAGCAGCGCCGGCATCACGCCCTTCGTCCTTATCCTGCGGACGAGGAATCGCGTGTCTATCCCGGTTATTCCAGGGACGCCGTGGCGCTCCAGGAACGCGTCCACTCCTTCGGTCGCCTCCATATGGAAGAAGTCCGGGCTCAGGCTGCGCACCGCGAAGCCGCGCGGCTGGACCTTGTCGCTCTCGAAATCCTTGCCGTTTATCCCGTAGTTGCCTATGAGCGGGTTTGTCATGAGGAGCATCTGCCCGGCGTAGCTGGGGTCCGTGAGCGCCTCCTGGTACCCGGTCATCGAGGTGTTGAAGACGAGCTCTCCCTGAGAAATCGCTCGCGCTCCGAATCCTTCGCCATGGAGCGCAGTGCCATCCTGAAGCAGCAGAACTGCTCGCATTCCGCCTCGTGCCATATAGAACTAGAATATTATATTGGAGAGGGAAGTTTATAATCATTTGGGGTATCGACGCCGGAAGAAGTGGCGCGTGCTGTTCAACTCATCCTTCATCGCTAAAAGCTCGGAGAGCCATTAGGCACGCGCCGGAGAGATGATGCGGACTGGATTTTATAATTAGCTCCGATAATTAGGTTTAATAACCTTTAGTTATAAGATGTTATACGAAGTTAGTGGTGGTTATATGGCTGAAGCTACGCTGAATATTCATGTGAACGATTACACGAACCGGGTGCTCGGGGTGATAAAGGAGATGTTCGGCCTCAGGAACAAATCCGAAGCTCTCAACAAGTTCGTGGAGATGTTCGGGGACGAGTTCATAAACAAAGAGGTCCGAGAGGATGTCGTAAAGGATATCATCGTGTCCTCAGAAGCGCATATCAGAAAGCACGGGATGCGCCGGATGTCCATGGCCCAGCTGAGGAAAGTGACCGGGGCGGAATGATGCCTTTCACCTTCGACTTGACTGACGACTTGCGCGAGACGCTGGAGAAACTCGCTAAAAAGGATCCGCGACGCTCGGAGATAATCCGCAGGAAGATTCAGGAGATAGTCGAAAGTGACGGAAACGAGATAGACCACTACAAGAATCTCAGGCACGACCTGTCCGATTACAAACGCGTACATATAGACCGGAGCTTCGTGCTGATTTTCAAGGTTTTCAAAAAGGAGAGGCACGTCCTCTTTGTGCAGTTCGACCACCACGACAAAGTCTACCGGAGATAAAATTACTTTATCGGATTCTTCTCCAGCCGTTCCATGACCGCCTTCACGACCATGGGCCAGGCGATGGTGGCGTCCTCGATGACCTCGACCTGCCTGCCGCCTTCGGATTCAGGGACGAATTTACCCCAGCTGACCCCTTCGGAGTACGTGCACCCGGACAAACCGCCCCAAAATGCCGGTTCTGGACAAATCCGAACAGCATAGTGGAACCTCCTGAACCCGCCTCCCTGGCCTATGCGGCTCTCTATTATGTCAAGGTACGGGCCCACCTGCTGCGCCCAGTTGCGCGGAACACCACCGCCTATAGTGAATATTCCCATGCGCTCGGATTTGAGCACGCGCTCGGTGTAGTCCTCCAGGTCGTAATAAGGATTGTATTTGAGGGGCGCCTCGCCGCGGATTATCTGCCTGCGCCTGTAGGTCCCGACGTCCAGCGCCATCTCGCTGTCCGTGAAGGCAGGGATGTAGACCGGGACGCCCTTTTGGTATGCGGATTTGAGTATGCCCCTTCCGGAAGCGCTCTTGGCCAGGTATTCGCCGAGCCTCCGGTTTAGCTCGCTCGAATAGAGCTCCTTGTCCTTGGGCCAGTCTTCCAGCACGGCTTCGATTATCTTCTCGGTGTCGTCGAGGTTCTTCTCCAGCTCCAGGGTGTCATAGACGCGGTTGTAGCCCTTGCGATAGAGCTGCTTGTCGTCCATGGTCCCGAACTTGTATTTGAAATGCCTGCCGCCGACGGTCTCCACGAAGCCGTGCGTGATGAGCGCCCCTGTGCTCACTATGGCGTCTATCATGCTGAGGTCGATCATGTCGCATACAACGAGGCCCATCTTCGCGATGGTCATGGCGCCGGAGAGCGTGAGCACCTTGAAGCATTTCCGGTCGCGCACCATTGATTCGAGGACATCGGCCGCCTCGCCGACCTCGCGGGCGCCGAAGGACGCCTTCCCCATGGCGGTCACCAGGTCGTCCACGGTCCTGCATTTGGAGAGGTCGATTGGCGCGAGCGGCTGGAGCCCGTCCGAATACCCGTCGCCGTATTCCTCGGGCTGGCGCCATTCCTTTATCTTCTTCCTCTGCTCGTGGCTTATCTCCTCTTTCTTTCCTGCCATGAGGGTTTATTTCCTAGAAAGTGTTTTAAGCGCTGGGGCGAGCTCGTCCGCCAGGTCGCTCGCGCAGAAGTTGTAGCCGAACCTCTTGACGAGCCGGTTTCCGGCATAGCCGTTGAGATGCGCGCCAGCGACGGCCGCGGTGAAGATGTCGTTCTTGCAGGCGAACGCGGCTATGAGCCCTGCCAGCACGTCTCCGGTTCCGCCCTTGGTCATGCCCTGGTTGTGGACCTTGTTGAGCACGGTCCGCTTGCCGTCGCTTATGATGTCCGCCAGGGGGTCCTTCTTGATTATGACGCAGCTGTTCTCCTTGGCCATGGACTCCACGTTCCTCCTAGTGCCCTCGATTCCGAACAGCATCCTGAACTCGCCCTCGTGCGGCGTGAGTATGGAGCCGGCGGGCACCCGGCCCTTGATTAATTTGAGCCCGTCCCCGTCCACGACCACGGAGCGGGCGTACTCGAGCACGAAATCCACGTCGAACTTCGCATCAGAGAGGCCTATGCCGAAGAGCACGCAGTCCATCTCCGCCGTGTGCCGAAGGTCCCCCACCACCATGGCTTCGGGTATGCGCTTGACCGCGCTGATGAGCTGGGGGTCGTTCTCCCCGGGGTAGAAGTACATCAGGTCCACGAACCTGCGGGCCGCGAGGAGCGAGAATACCGGCGCGCCGTGGTAGCGCCTGCTCCCTCCTATGACGAGCAGCTTGCCATTCTGCCCCTTGTGCGAAAGCTTCGGCGGGGAATACAGCTTTTTGAGGAACGCGTCCATGGTATGTGAAACATGCCATGGATTATAATTCTTCCGTGAGGGGCTGCCCACTAACATTTAAGTGAACTATCCACGCCTAAAGGCGTGGGCTTCCTGTTTCATAGAAGATACTTGCCCAAAATGCTTGTAATAGGTAGAGGTCTCTTCTCCGCAGGCTTTATTTCCCGGGCCTAAAGCATTTAATTAACTATCTCAACACTATCAACTGGATGGCGGAGCAATACATAGGGATGTCCATAGCGGTCATCATAGTGGCCGCGTCCATAGCGCTCGCAGGCATACTCATAGGTGTCGGAAGGGCCTTCGGGTACAAGAGGCTGGAGAACTTCGGCGTGGAGGAGCTCGCCCAGTCCGTGATAAACGCCGCGATAATAGGCGCTCTCGCGTCCGTGATAGCACTCATGTCAGGCATAAGCTCTACCCTGGTCACCACCCAATGCGGCGCCGGGGACGCCCCGACGCAGCTCGCATGCATGCTCACCGGCGTGAAGGCATCGCTCTTCTCCCTGCTCCAGGGCACGTCGAGGGCCGCGGAGCTGGTGGGCTATTACCAGACGC
Organism: uncultured Microcaldota archaeon; assembly: GCA_963714085.1. Classification (GTDB taxonomy): domain Archaea; phylum Micrarchaeota; class Micrarchaeia; order Anstonellales; family Bilamarchaeaceae; genus CAILMQ01. Next base: position 779,252 of record OY970229.1, read on the forward strand.
TCAGGCTGGACTTCGCGGCGTTCTCCATACAGCCGTTCGTGAACCTGTCCGGGATGGCGGGTATCCTTTCGGGCCAGATGTTCACCATGCAGCTGCTGCTCATGCTCGTGGAGCTCAACATCCAGCTGCTCAATTTCGTTGCCCAGAACTCGCTCCTGCTCCTGCTGCCGGTCGGGCTTGTGCTCAGGACGGTATTCGCCACCAGGAAGGCGGGCGGCTTCCTGATAGCGCTCGCGATAGGGCTCTACATATTCTATCCGGCGTTCGTGCTGGTGTTCCCGGACCCGGGGCCGACGCTCGCCAACTCCACCGCCCTGATGAGTAATTTCACTTCCAACAGCCTCTATGCGACCGTGCCGGTGGTGGACCTGAACAGCAACTACGCGATCGCGGGCAAGCTCGACGTGATGTCCGGCAGGTGCGCGGCCGGTAATTCGTCCGACAATCTCTCGGGGCTATCATCCGGCAATCTGACCGATAACCTGTCCGGCAACCTGACTGGGAACATGACCTACAACCCATCGGCTAATTCGTCCTGCGCGAACTTCACCGCGGCCATGGCGGTACCTGGAGGCACTGCGGATTTCACCGGCGACCTCACGCTCATCTCGGAATCCAACTCCGATGCCCTGGCGCAGGTGCTGCTCTATTCCGTGCTCGCGCCCCTGCTCTCGCTCGCCGTGACAGTCGTGTTCGTGAGCGAGGCCGGGAAGCTGCTGGGCTCGGAGATCGGGCTCTCTTCCGTGATAGACGTCTGAGACGATCAGAACGCTTTCCCTGCCCAGCTGCCGACGATATACCCGATGACAGCGGCGCCCATGCCTATGAGCAGCATCTCGAGCCCGGCTTTCCACCACTCGCCCTCGGTCGTCGTCCCTTTGTACGCCCCGGCACCGAAAAGCACCAGCGCGCTCACCGCGAGCGAAGGCACGACTGCCGAGGCAGCCTTCGTGAGGAAGAACGGGGCCAGGGGTATGAGCGAACCGATGAAGGCCGCGGCTCCGACCACCGCGCCCTCGCGCAAGGGATTGATGTTCTTGCTCTCCGCGAGCCCCAGCTCCTCGACCATCATGGTTTCGAGCCACAGCTCGTTATCTCCGCATATCTTATCCACGATGCCTTCCAGCTGCCTGCCGCGGAATCCCTTCTTCATGTAGATGAGCCTTATCTCCTCCCGCTCCACCTCGGGTATCTCCCTCATCTCCTTCTTCTCGTTCTCGAGCTCCTTGTAGTAGTAATCGCGCTGCGCCTTCCCCGAGGTGTAGGCGACCGCGGCCATGCTGACGGATTCCGCGAACGTGGCCGCCAGGCCGCCCACGAGGATCACGCTGGAGCCTATGTTAGGATTCACGAGCACTGCCCCGGCGAGGCCGAGGATTATGCCCAGCACGTTGACGAGCCCGTCCTGGCCGCCTAGGATCACCTGGCGGAGGAGGGTGCCCTCCTGGTTTTTCGCGTGCGGCTCGTTCTCCATTATCTCAGCATAGGCCTCTCTGACGGTTCTTGCCATGATTTCGCTTTCCCAGTGGTATTTTAAATACATTCAGGTCAAAAGCACTGTGGGAGAACCATGTTTGTCAACAGAGCAATCACAGTCACAGCGCTCGCCGGCGGGCTGCTGGCGCTTGCCGCATCGCTGGTCTATGGCAATGCCATGGTGGCGCTGGCGGCGGCATTCCTTTTCTGCATCAGTATCGTGGTGTGGAAATACGGGTACATACTCATACCCATGATAACCCGGGCAGCCAACGTGGTGGAGGTCCGGTCCGGCTACGAGGTACCCGCGACCAGGGATTACATAATGAAGAAGACCTCGTCCGGATACTACGCCTCTAAATTCCTGGAGATCCGATTCTACGAGAGCTCCATGGACAAATCCGAGGCAGACAAGACCATGATGTTCGAGTCCTTCGAGAAGGCGATAGCCGCGCTCAAGTACGTGGTCAAGATATCGCTGCTGATATCGGCCGTGGAGCTCTCCAAGGAGCTCGAGGACATAAAGACCAGGCGTTCAGCGGCCGAGGCGAAGAAGGCGAAGTCCGGCTCCTCCTCGGACGAGATAGTGCGCCTGGACCGGGAGATCGCCATGTGGAACAGGATGCTGGATAGGATAACCAGGGGGGAGAGGCCTGTGGAGCTCATCGCGTTCGCTTCCACGACATCCTTCGGGCTCACCAGGGACGAGGCGGCTTCCAGGGTGAGCAGGCAGGCCAAGGAGCTCAAGACCGTACTTTCCAGCTCTCTGGGATGTGACATCTCCGAGCTCTCGGACCTGGACATGCTCAGGTGCTTCGAGTGGGATCAGTTCTTCCCCACGTCCCAAGAGGACATCAAGGACGAGATATTCTGAGTTGTGGTGGCAGTCAGATGAAGCTTTCCTACCTTTTCTCCAAGGACCTCGCGCGCAAGATGATACTGGTCCATCCGCCGGAGCCGCGCAAGGAGCTGCTGCTCTCCATGCCCGGCGAGGGCATATACCTCGGCAAGACGAGGTTCCTCCATGCGCCCGTGTTCTGGGACCACCGCAAGCTGATAAACCCGCACATGGCCGTGGTCGGCATAACCGGTTCCGGGAAGTCGTACCTGGTTAAGACGTTCCTCACCAGGGCCGCGCTCATCTGGAACTCCAACGCACTGATTCTGGACTGGGTGGGCGAGTACGACCGTTGGGTAAGGCAGGCCGGCGGCCGGGTGATCGACCTGGGCAAGGAGCGGCTCAACCTGCTTGACCTGGTCGGCGGGCTTCCGAAAAGCTCGAGGATAAAGCAGATAGTCTCCGCCTTGGACATACTGGTGGACCTGAAATCGTTCCCGCATGAGCGCGACGAGATAGAGGAGGCTCTCGAGGCGGTCTACGGGTCGAAGAAGAGGGCGAACCTCTCGGATGTGGCCAAGTGGCTTGACGGCAAGAAAAGGAAGAAGGCCGCGCGGCTGCTCAAGCGATTCACGTCCGAGGGCTGCGATTTCTTCGCCGGCGACTCCACGCTGGACATGAAGGCGCTCACCGGCTCCGGGCTCGTGTGCCTGGACCTCCACAGCCTGCCCACCGAGGAGGTGCGCTCGCTGGCCGGGCTCACCATACTCCAGTATGTGAAGGAGATAATGAGGGCGGAGGGAGCGGCGGAGGAGGCCGGCGTCCGGCTCTTCATAGTGCTGGACGAGGCGTGGAAAATCGCCCAGGACGAGCGCTCCGAGGTCATCAGCATAGTGCGCGAGGGCCGCAAGTACAATTTCGCGCTCCTTATGGCGACCCAGAACCCCACGGACATGAACAAGACCATATTCTCGAACATAGGGACGATGTTCGTGATGCGGCTAGTGCTCAAGGAGTACAGGGACTACGTGCGCAGCTCCATCGGCTATTCCCAGTTCATAGACGGCGAGATAGGCAAGTTCGGGGTGGGCGATGCTGCGGTGAACATGATATTCGCGAAGAGGCAGTCGAAGGTGAACACCTTCCTCATGGACAAGATAGACGGCGAGGAGCCGCTTTTCCTGATGAAGATAACGGGTGATGGCATGGACATAGAGGTGGAAAGGGAGCAGCTGGTGAAGATGCTTTACGAGCTGGGCCTCACGGAGGACCAGCTGAACCTGATAAAGATGGAATTCGAGAAGAGCGACGGACTCATGGACAGCGAGAAGTTCGTGGCGACGCTGGAGAAGTTCGGCTACAGCAAGTCCGCCATAATATCGTTCCTGAGGCAGCTGGGCATGGATGAGAGGAACCTCATAAGGACGTTCTCGCTTGTGAAGATGAGGAAGGCGACCAAGGGCCTGGTCGACGTTGTGCTGGAGGAATAGGCATGTCTGAAGAGAAGATTGTGGTGCCGGCGCTTAGGAAGCAGCAGCTTTCCAAGCTGGCTTCGGCTCTGGGCGAGCTCGGGTTCACCTCCATCAATTATACCAATGAAAGGCTGGTGGTCGAGAGGATCCAGGGCGAGGACCTCCAGGGCAAGCCGAACCTGGATTACCGGATAACGTTCCTGGAGAATACCATAGAGATGGTCTACGACATCCCTCCGAACGTCTCGAAACGGGTGCGGATGCTGGAGCTGCTGCCGGTGCTCATGAACGTGCTAACGCTCTCAGAGGGATATTACGACGTGAAGCCCTCTGCGATATTCTCGCAGCTGATAACCCTGCTCTCGGACATATCAAAGGTCGTTGGCAGGGACGCTGTGGAGCTTTCCGCCGAGCTCGAGGAGCTCAGGTCGAAGACCGATTCGCTCAACGCCAGGTATCAGGACCTTGTCGGCTCGAGCGAGGAGAACGCACGCATACTGCTGGAGTGCGAGAGGCGCAGGGACGAGCTGCGCGAGCTCCTGGAGAAGATGCGCGCAATGTCGGACGAGCGGCTCAGGGAGGAGCTCTACAACTGGCTGAAGATGCACAACGGGGACATAGACATCGTGGAGTTCGGCAAGGCCCACACCGTGCCTCCCGGGCGCGTGGAGGAGGGTCTGAACATGCTCATCAAGGAAGGCTACATCAAGAGGAAGGTGGAATGAATGGTCGTGAGGCGATACTCCTTCGATATCCTGAAGAATTACCCTTCCGAGCGGCGCTTCCTGATAAAAAGGCCGATGGAGAAATCCATTTTCGACAGCCTCGCGCAGATGCTGGGCGTAAGGAAGTAGGTCAGAGCCTGTGCCCCAGTTTTTTCATCGCAGCGGTGAGCTGGTTCTCCGGATGCATGGGGTGGTTCGCATCTATCTGCGCCTTGGGCGCGGCTGCGTTCGGGACGAGCTTCGTTGTCATCACATGCCCGCTCCTCGGGTCGATGTTCTGCTTCATTCTCAGATGAAGGTCTGGTGCAACGACTGAATCTGCCATTGCGGGCTTGGCCTCGAGCCTTCCGGGCGCGAGCGACTGCCGCAGGCGTTCCATGTCGTTGTCGAAATGCTCCTTCACCACGCTGCTCCTGGTCTCGAATATCCGGGCTGTGTGTACTTGCGCAGGCTCCAGACCGGTCGCGAGCTGGTTCGGATTGAGGGCGCTGGTGAAAAATGGCGTGGAACCCGTATTGCGCTTATCCGGTTTCTTCTCCATGGCATAATCTAGTCGGAGAATGTTTATAAAACGAAGCGGGGCTCAAACCGCCTTGTTTACCGCTTCCACTATGTTCTTCACGACATTCCTGTCGAAAACGTCCGGGACTATCCTGTCCCTCGTGGGTTCCTTCACGCTCATCGCTATGCCCTTGGCAGCCGCTATCTTCATGGGCATCGTAATCCTTTTCACCCGCAGGTCGAGCAGTGCGCGCAGGAAACCCGGGAAGCACAGCGAGTTGTTTATCTGGTTCGGATAATCCGAGCGGCCCGTGCCGAAGATGTCTATGCCGAGCTCCCTTGCCTGCTCGAGCCATATCTCCGGCGTGGGGTTGGACAGGGCGAACACGATATTCGGCTTCCGCATGGCACGGATGGCGTCCAGAGGCAGCGCGCCGGGCTTTGAGGCCGAGACGATGATGTCCGCGCCTTTGAACTCCCCGATTCCCCCGGTGAATCCCGACGTGTTGAATCCCGCTAGCACCTGCTTGTGTTCGTCCAGATTGTTCCTGGCTGATGAGAGCGCCCCCTGGCTGTCGAAGACCACCAGGTCGTTGAACCCTGCCTCGTGCAGGAGCTTCGCGATCGCATTGCCGGCGCTGCCGGCCCCTATAATGCCGACCTTCACGTGGTCCGGGGTTTTCCCGAGCACCTTGAGGCCGTTGTAAAGCCCGGCCAGCGTGACCATGGCCGTGCCGTGCTGGTCGTCGTGGAAGACCGGGATGTCGAGCTCCTCCGTGAGCCTCTTCTCTATGTCGAAGACCTTCGGGGTCTCGATGTCCTCCAGGTTTATCGCCCCGAAGACGGGCGCGATCGCCTTCACGGTCCTGACGATCTCGTCCTCGTCCTGCGTGGCGAGGCAGATGGGGAACGCGTCTATGCCCCCGAACTGCTGCATGATGAGCGCCTTGCCCTCCATCACCGGGAGCGCGGCCTCCGGCCCGATGTTCCCTAGTCCGAGCACACGGCTCCCGTCGGTAACGATGGCGACGCTGTTGCCTTTCATCGTGTAATCATAAACCAGGGATTTGTCTCTCGCTATCTCGAGGCAGGGCTTGGCGACGCCCGGCGTGTAGAGCGTGGCCAGGTCCATTATGGATTTTATCTGCGCCTTCGCCGCTATGGAGATCTTGCCGCGGAGTTTTTTATGGATTGGAACCGAGTCGTGCTCTTGCATGCGGACATCGTAGTCGGATAATCTTTATAAACTGGAGTCGGGCAAAAGAAATCATGAAAGTACTACTCGTGGGCGACGGCGCCAGGGAGCACATAATCGCGGAGAAGCTGGCCAAGGATGCCGAACTCTATGCAGTGATGTCCAGGAAGAATCCCGCCATAGCGAGATTGTGCAGGAAATACTGGATAGCGAACACCACGGACGCGGCTGCGGTCGCGAAGGCGGTGGACGTCGTGGCGGACGTCGTATTCGCGAGCCCGGATGCGGTGCTCGCCGCCGGGGTCACGGACGTACTCGTGGAAAGGGGCATGGCAGCCGCATCACCTTTGAAGGCCGCGGCCAGGATAGAGTGGGACAAGGGTTTCATGCGCTCGCTCATGGTCAGGCACAAGATAGCCGGCCTGCCGAGGCACAAAGTGGTCAACGAGGAGAGCGAGGCCATCGCGACCATAAGGGAGTACGGCATGGTGGCCGTGAAGCCCCTCGGGCTCACCGGCGGCAAGGGAGTGAAAGTCTCGGGGGACCATTTCAAGAACATGGAGGAGAAGTTCGCCTATGCGCAGGAGCTCATAGCGAAAGATGGCTCCGTGCTGATAGAGGAGAAGCTAATCGGCGAGGAGTTCACGCTCCAGGCGTTCTGCGACGGCACGAACCTGGCATTCATGCCCCCGGTCCAGGACCATAAAAGGGCGTTCGTAGGTGATCTCGGGCCCAATACCGGTGGCATGGGCTCTTATTCCACGGGCCGGCTGCTGCCGTTCATGCACGGAGCAGACCTGGAGAAGGCGCGGGATATCATGAACCACGTGATCGGTGCCATGAGGAAGGAGGGCGCACCCTTCACCGGCGTGCTCTACGGCCAGTTCATGATAACCGCGGACGGGCCGAAGGTGATAGAGTTCAACTCGCGCTTCGGGGACCCGGAGGCCATGAACGTGCTCGCCCTGCTGCGCACGCCGCTCCCTGAGGTCTTCCGCTCCATGTCCGAAGGCAGGCTGGTTAAGACGGAGTTCGCCGACCAGTGCACCGTAGTGAAATATTTGGTGCCCGAGGGATATCCGGGCAAGTCCGTGGCGGATGCGGAAGTGAGGGTTGACGAGGCCGCGCTCGCTGGGACCGGCGCCAGCGCGTATTACGCTTCGGTTTATGAGAAGGATGGGAGAGTCTACACCACCGGCTCCCGCACCATCGGAATCCTGGGCATGGCCAAGACGCTCACCGAGGCCGAGGGGATCGCCGAGAAGGGATGCAAATGCGTGTCCGGCCCGGTGTGGCACAGGCATGATATAGGGACTCCGGAGCTGATACAAAAGCGCGTGGAGCACATGAAGGAGTTGAGAGTATGAAGGCTGCTGCACTGTTCGTCCTAATCATGGTGTCCTGCTGCTTCAGCATAAGCTTTGGTCCATCGGTGGTGAGGGTCGAGCGCGACTGGACCGTGGTGAGTTCCGGGCAGTACTATTTCGAAGGGTCGCTCGCACTGAACGACTCCAACCAGAAGGTGCTTAGCATAGAGACGGATCCGCCGATGAAGATCATCACCGACCCGCAAGGCAACGTCCGCGTGCAGTACAACGGGACCGCGACCAGTCTCAGCGCGGTCGCCATAATCGCCGTGGATTTCAACACCAGCATCATAACGGATCCGACATTCTTCAAGGGCATGCAGCTGAACGCGACGAACCTAACCATGTGGGACCAGGGCATCGCCGCCTCGGCGGACAACCTCACCGCGAACACCACGCTCGAGACCATCCGGAACATCGCGAATTTCGTTCACGGTTATATCAATTACAACATCAGCTACTTCGGCCGGGTGCTCAACGCCACCGACACCTACGCGGTGCGCCAGGGGGTGTGCGTGGAGTACTCGCACCTCACCATATCCATGGCCCGCTACCTCGGCTTTGACACGAGGTTCGTGAGCGGCTTCGTGGACGGAGGCCAGTGGCAGGCGCATGCCTGGGCCGAGGTCTACGTGCCTGGGTACGGCTGGCTGCCAGTGGATTCCACCTTCGGCGAAATCGGCGTGCTGGATGACTCCCATGTGGCCGAGGCGAAGGGGAGGGACCAGGATGACATCTTCGACCTCGTGCGATCGATGGAGCCGGGGAACGGGACGCTCCAGTTCAACACCAGCGGCAGCGCGGAGTTCGTGAACCAGAGCCAGAATCCGGACGGCCTCAATCTGTCGTATGCTTTCGACGGGCCGGCCGGCGTGCTCAATGTCACGCTGGAGAACGGAGGAAATGATTACGTTTTCGGCACGTACCAGGCTGCGCTTTCGGGCGCCGGGGGAGTGAACGAGAGCACGATCGTGCTCCTCTCGCCCCACGAGGACCTGACCCGCAGCTACGGCCTGGATTATTCCGCGCTCAAGCCGGGCTACCAGTACACCATGCCTTTTGCGGCATCGCTGGACGATGCGATGGCCTCGGGGAACCTGAGCCTGAACGTGACAGGATCGGCCTCATGCACGAATTGCGGGACGAGCCAGCCAGCGCAGTCCTGCCTGCCCGCGTACATCCTCCTCGGGCTGCTTGTTTTATATCCTTCCAGGCAATAGAGACAAGGATGAGAAGATGACAGACGTCCATGTGATAGGCGCTGGACCAGCAGGCTCGATAGCGGCCATGGCTGCGACCAGGCGGGGCCATGCGGTCGTGGTATCAGAGCAGCATGAGGAAGGGAGCAGGCACGCCACATGTTCCGGGCTTTTCTCGTCAGAGGGGCTGATGTCGCTCTCGGATTTCATAGATTACAGGAAACTGGTGCTGAACCGGATAAAGGGGGCCGACATCCATTTCGCGGACGAGGTGCTCTCGGTCAGGACGAGGGAGCCCGTGGCCTACGTATGCGACCGGCATGCGTTCGACGCGACGCTCGCCGCCAATGCGGAGTCCGAAGGCGCGAAGGTAGTTTACAACGACATGGTGAACGGGTCGTTCAGAGCGGATTGCGTGATAGGGGCGGACGGGCCCAGCTCTTCGGTGGCGAAGCAGTTCCATTTCCCGCCCATGGCGAGGTACGTATGCACCATGAAGGCGGTGATGGAATACGACGTGGCAGCGAAAACCGACCGCTCCATAATCAGCATGCACCTCTCCCAGAGGCGTTTCCCGGGGTTTTTCGGGTGGATGATACCGCACGCTGACGACCTGGCCGAGTTCGGCGTCGGAGTGGCGCTGCCCGGCTCGGCCGGAGCAGCCTGGGACCACCTTTTAGGCATGTACGGGGTGAGGAAGCCGCGCAAGGTCGCTTCTGACATCATACCGGTGGAGCCCAGGAGGATGACCTCCATGCAGCATGGCAAACGGAAAGTGCTGCTTACGGGCGACGCCGCGGGCCAGGTGAAGGCCACGACCGGAGGGGGAGTGATATTCGGGGGCAATTGCGCCGCGATCGCCGGGAAGCATGCCGACAACCCGCACGGCTACGAGCTGGAATGGCGGACGCGGTTCGGGCCGGACCTGTTCTTGCACAGGAAGATAAGGGATCATCTGGACAGCCTCCCTGACGAGCATCTGGCCGGCCTTGCGAGGCACCTGAAGCGGCTGCGGCTGGACAGCTACCTATCGAAGCATGGCAGCATGGACAAGCCCACCAGGATGATAAAACCGCAGATGCTCACGCACCTTGTGAGGGCTCTAGCGGGGATGGAATGACTATTTTTAAGGGTAGCGCACCTAATACATCCCCATGAAAGGGAAGACGGAGAAGTACATACTGGACGAGCTCGAGAGGAAGAAGGGCCTCTTGTTCGCGGTGATAGATCCGCTGGATTACAAGACGCCGGCCGAAGCTGTCAGGACCGCGAAGAACGCGGATGAGGCCGATGCGGACATAATACTCATCGGGGGGAGCACCGGGGTGCAGGGCGAGGCGCTGGACACGGTCGCGAAACAGATAAAGGAGAACGTGTCCAAGCCGGTGGTGCTTTTCCCGGGCAACATAGGCACGCTCACCAGATACGCGGATGCGGTCTATTTCATGTCCATGCTCAATTCACGCAACACTTATTGGATAAGCGAGGCGCAGGTGCTGGCCGCGCCCATGGTGCGGCTCTACGGCGTGGAGCCGCTTCCCGTGGCTTACGTGGTCGTCGACCCCGGAGGCACCGTGGGATGGGTCGGGGACGCCAAGCGCATACCGCGGGACAAGCCCAAGATCGCCGCCGCCTTCGGCATGGCAGCCGAATGCATGGGCTTCAGGTTCTTCGTCACAGATGCGGGAAGCAACCCCGCAGAGGGCCACATACCCCTGGACATGGTTAAGGCGGTGAAGTCTTCCATAACGATCCCTTATATCGCCGCGGGGGGCATAAGGACCCCTGACGAGGCGCGGGCGGTCGTCAAGGCCGGCGCGGATATCATACAGGTGGGCACGGCGTTCGAAAGGGAAGGCTCGGTCTCCAAGATAAGGGAGATTGTGAAGGCTGTCAGGGAAGGAGCGAAGTCCAGATAGCAGGATACGATTTTTCAGCTAGTCCGGCTCTATGTGTATGTTCACGTCCTTGACCGCGGGCACAGCCGTGATTATGTTCCCCTTCACGCGGTGGGCGATGGCGTGGGCCTGCTTTATGGCAGTATCGCGCGGGACCTGGATATCGACGTCCACCAGGATCCTGCTCCCGGCGTATCTCGCCTTGAGCTTGTGGAACCCGGTTATCGTCTTATCGACGCTCAGGACGCCCCTGATCTGGTCCATGGTGCCTGGGTCCGGGCTGAAATCCATGAAGACCGTATAGGATCTCGAGAGCAGCTGGAAAGAGATGTAGAGCATAACAAGCGCGACCACGAGCGCGGATAACGGGTCTCCCGCGCCATATCCGACGCGGACGAGCACGAGGCCGGCCAGGACTGCGATGGAGCTTATTATGTCGGTCTTGAAATGCGCGGAATCGGCCTCCAGGGCCTGGCTGCCTCCCGACTCTTTGGCGGCGTCGTTGAGCTTTTTCGAGGTGAAGTGCGCAAGCGGGATGGACAATAGCATGAGCGCTATGCCCACTTCAGACATCTCCACCTTTCCCGGGGCGGAGAGCCTCTGCCATGCCTCGAAGAGGATTACGAGCGCAGTGAAGGCTATGAGCAGCGCCTGGAGCATGGAGGAGAGCGTCTCGAACTTCTCGTGGCCGTAGTGGTGGTCCGCATCCTCGGGCTCTTCCGCCTTTTTCACTCCGAGATAGGCGAGCGCCGATGCGAGGAGGTCGAAGAGGGAGTGGGCGGATTCGGCGTAGAGGCCGATGCTGTTGGTGAGGAACGCGGCAATCATCTTGCTGGCGAGCAGGCTGAGGTTCACGAAAAACGACAGCTTCGCCGCTCCGAGTTTCCCTTCCATCACCGGACCTTTGCCTCGCAAGGTAAATAAGTTTAACTGGTGAATAAGTGCGGTGATGTCTTGAATACCTCATTCATAGAATTCCTGGCCAGGACCGGCGCCGTGAAGTTCGGGGATTTCGTGCTCAAATCAGGCAGGGAGTCGCCTTATTTCATATCCACGGGCGACCTGTCCACCGGTGCGGCGTCCTACGAGCTGGGCAAGTACTACGCGCAGAAGATAAACGAGTCCTTCGGGGACAAGTTCGACGCGGTCTTCGGCCCGGCCTACAAGGGCATACCGCTGGCGGTGTGCGCCAGCATGTCGCTCGCGAAGGACTTCGGGGTGAACAAGAGCTGGTTGTTCGACCGGAAGGAGAAGAAGACCTACGGCGACGTGAGCGCGTTCGTCGGCTCCGTGGACCATGGCGCTAGGATCGTGATAGTGGACGACGTGATGACCACGGGCGAGACCAAACTCGAGGCCATAGAGAAGCTCCAGAAGGGCCTCAAGGCCGAGGTCTGCGGCATAGTCATCGCGGTGGACAGGATGGAGCGCGGCAGGAGGGGCGGCGCGGTGACCGAGTTCACAGAGGAGACCGGGATCCCGGTTTTCGCCATAACCACGATCAGCGATATCTTCGAGCACCTGAAGGGCAGGAACATCGACGGGAAGGTCTACGTGGACAACGAGAGCTACGACTCTTTCCTGGCGTATAAGAAGAAATACGGGGTCTAGAGGCAGGTGTCCAGGAAACCATCTTCTATCTTCGTTACCGCGAGCCCCGTGCACCTGGCTCCGAAGCCGAGGACGGCGGCGAAGCTCGGCACGGTCCTACCTTTGTCTCCTGAAACGAGCTCCTTGATATAGGTCCCAGCCTCGGCCTTTATCCTGAATGCGGCGTGCCTACGGTCCACCGCCCTTAGAAGCTCCAGCTGGATCACCTTTCTTTTGCGTACGAGGTCCGCCCTCCTGTGGACAACGCGTTCCGGAGTCTGCTGCTCGAGTACCGTGCCTGCGAGCGAGAGGATCTTCTCCAGTTCCGGCCCGGCCGCGTCTTCCCCGAACTCGACCTCCACCTCGTACTCCTTGTCGAAATGGGATTCCGTGACTAGCTCGACGAACGTGCGGGCGACTATGATGGAATCCGATATGGAGACCTCCTTGCCGGAAGCGACCTCGCCCTCGATCGCACGGAGGTCGACCTTGCGGCTCTTCGGATTCCTCATCTCCATCACGAACGGCCGCCCTGCGGTGTTCGTCGCGTCGACGTCCTCGCGGCCGGACGCGTGCATCGTGTAGTCCTCTGCTGCGAAATGTTTTTTCATCACGTCCCCAATGCGCTCTTCCACGGAGTCGTAGTGCCTGCCTCTGCCCGCGCACTTGCCGCATCCCTTGCCGCCGCAATCTGCGCATAGCCACCTGCTCTGGGAGAGCCCCGGCACGAGCTTCCGGTACCTGCCGAAGACGAATATGGGGATTGGCTCGCTCGAGATGACCGCCTTGTCACCAGTGAAATCGAAGACCGCGCGGATGTCGCCTTCGGCGTCGTACGGGATGCCGGACGATTTCGCGAGCGCTGAGGACAGTTTTTTGTTGAGCGCGCTTTTGACCGACTCCGCCCCGGCGAGCTTCCGGTCGAAGTCCGATTCCTCTGCCGCGAGCCATTCCTTCGGTATCTTAGTGGATATGGAGAACGAGGATGCGCCGGAGAGGATGGGCAGCGCCTTCTTGACAAGCGATGAGAGGCTTCTGGGCTGTTTCATATGCCTAGCTCTTTGTGCGGCATGGATGGCAGGCCATGCTTTATGCGGTAGCCGTCCAGGACGAGGGATGCCCGCTTCATCCTGGCGACCCGGTCGCGGGCCAGCCTGGAATCCTCGGCCTTTTTCGCGTATATCCCGAAATCCGCGAGCGTCTTGGTGCCGTTCTCGGCCATGCGCTCGAGGACCTCGACCACCAGCCGCTTGCCCCGCACGTCGTCGCCCCACACGCTCAGCGCCAGCGCCACCTGGTTTATGAAATGCGTCTTGTCTGATTCGGACATGGAGTTCCAGATGCCCATCACCGTGCGCTTCGTATCCTCGCTCACGTAATCGAAATCAACCATTCAGACCACCGCCTCCTTTCCCTCCTCCCCGCACCATTTACGGAGGTTCATTTTCCTGATGTCCTGCGCCTCGAGCAGGAGCGCCAGCTTCAACGTGTCAGCGACAGCCTCTTTGTCAAGCTTGGCATCGCTGCTGGGGGTCTTCATCGCGACCAGGTCCTTTATCGTCCGGACGCTCTCAGGTTCCGCCTTCTTCACCGGAATCGGCGTCTGTGCGACTGCCGCCTTGACATAGCCTTCCAGTGTCGGCTCCGCTGGAAGAGGAGATTCAAGGACCTGCTTGAGGAACGTGCGCCAAGACAGCGCCGTAGGCACCTTCGTGGCTAACCTCATGTATTCCTCCAGCTCGGCTTCCGTAGCCTTTGGTTTCGAGAGAGGTTTGCGAATAAGCTCTGCGAACTGCTGGTCCAAGTCTGTCGTTTTTCTCTTGGTTTTTTGCTCTGGTGCAGGCCCCGCCATATAATCGCCGTTTATATATCTCCGGCAAGGTTAAAATAGCTTGATATCGGGCCTCAGACGAAGAGGTCCAGTGTCTTCTGCCTGCCGCCGACCTTCAGGCTGTACTCGTCATAGCCAAGCTCCTTGAGTATCTTCATCACCGCCGGGAGTATCTGGTTGTTGATGTAATAGTCAGGGTCGTAGTCCTTCGCGTATTCGGCCAGCTCCGCCTTCTCGGATATCGACTTGCCCTTCTTCGTTATCACAAAGGAGACCACGCTTCCGGTCTCCATGGTTATGCCGCGCGCTATTGCCTTGTGTGCGGCGGACAGCTCGGGGGATGCGACCTCGTAGCCGCCCCGCGGGTCCTTCTTGAGCTGGGTGACTATCGTCAGCTCGTCCATGGAGACGTCGCCGCGCATCACACGTTCCACCGTGTCCCGCACGATCTTCACCGCCTTCTCCTTGGAGCCGTCGCGGAGTATGGCCTCGAGCACGGCGAGCTGCGTCTTCTTGGCTATCTGCGACCAGTCCCTGCGCACGAGCTCGAAGCCGCGTATCTTTATGCGGTTGTCGTCCCCGAGCAGCGCGTATTTCTTCTTCGCGCCCTTCTCCCCGCCGCCCTTCTTGGACACGAACACGCCGCGGGGGTAGAATCCCTCGAGCTCGAGCTCCATCTTCTCCGGGAGGGACGCGTTCATGTCGTTCATGAACTTGATGACGTCCTCCTTGTCCTTGTAGATCAGCATGACGCTGTCAGTATCGCCGTACAGCACCTTGAAGCCCGCCTTCTCCGCCCGCTCCATCGTCTCCATGATGTGCTTGCGGCCGTAGGCTGTCACGGATTCCCCGCATTCGCGGGAGTACCATCTTGAGCGCGCGTACGCGAGGTACCCGTAAAAAGAATTCGAGACGACCTTGATGGCATTGGAGCGCGCGTGCAGCATCCTGTACTCGTCCGAATCCTTGTCCAGCGTCTTGAGCTGCCTCTTGATCTTGGACCTGAAATCGATGAGGTAATCGAGCACGGATGGGATGAGCCCTTTCGGGGATTTGAGGAACATCGTCCCTATCGGAGAGACGTTGGTGTCCCCCTCTTTCAATCCAGCGTCGTCTGTAACTACGGTTCCGGGGTCTATGTTGTACGCGACTATTATGGATGGGTACAGGCCGCGGAAATCCAGGACCGCGATGTTCTCATACACGCCGGGCTCTGGCAGTTTGACATACGCGCCCTGTATCGGGGCTGCTAGCCGGTCGGCTATCGCGCCTCCGGACGGCTTCGGGGGGATGAGCATGCCCTTGCCCGTAGCCTCGAACATCAGCAGGTTCTCCACCAGCTGGCCAGATGTTGCGAGAGAGGTGTCGTAGAGCGGAAGCTTGGCCAGGCTTGAGAGCTCGGTCTCCACCTGCAGGTAGCGGTCGCCTATCTCCTTGGTGACCTTGGAGTCCATGAGCGAGTACTCAGCCAGCTCCCCGATGTCGCCGGAATCCCAGTGCCTCCAGATGTCGTCCCCCTTTATGTCCTTCTTGCCGCTCTTGGTTAGCGCGGCTGCGACCGTGCGCAGCGTGTAGTCAGGGACCTTTATCATGCCGATGTGGCCGAAGAAGCGGAGCATGGGGTATATGTCTATGTGGATCCTGCCCGCTATCCTCACCCCGGTGGTCAGGCCGCGCTTGGTCTGCTTGAGCTGCGCCTTGAACCTGCCGAGCTGGAGACCGGCGCCGGTGGTCCTGGAGCGTGTGGCGAGATAGGGCAGGTCGAAGTTCGCGCTGTTGTACCCGAAGATCACGTCCGGGTCCTGCTCGTTGACCAGGCTACTGAACTCCTCGAGCATGGCCTTCTCGTTGCCCACCGTGCGCACGAACGGCCTCCTGTCCTGCTTGGTCGTGAGCACGCCCTCGTCCCTGCCGGACCAGCTTATCATGATGACCTGATCGACCTTCTCCCGCGGCGCCCCTTTCGGGTTGTAGGTCTCTATGTCGAATGCGAAGGTGCTCAGCTGGGGGTTCGCCTGCTCGCAGGAGATTATCCGCTTTATGAGCTGCTTTTCCCGCTCGTAATGGATGATGCCCTGCGGGGTGAGCCTCATGTCGAATATGAACCTGCGGCCGAACGGGATTCCGTCCTCGTAGCAGGGGAACGGTATCGCCCCACGTAGTACCGGGACGTCCGAAGGTTGGCAGCAGACGACCTTGGCGAGGCGCTTCTTTTTCTGCCCGGATTGCAGCTCGACCTCCACCACGTCCTTAGGGCTGACCCTGCTTCCGTCCCTGGCAATGGCGACCATGTTGAGGAGCTCTTCCTTCCGCTCCAGGGGGATTTCGGTATAGAAATAGGGGTCGTAGCGGTAGTAGAGCCGGACCGCCTTCTTCCCCTTCACCAATAGGCGGACGTAGGACTGGCCGTTCCTCACGATGTAATCGACGTCCAGCAGGTAAGCCTTGCGGATAACCATCAGAATCAGAGGGGATTAGAAGAAAAGAGAATAAAAAATAGGGACTCCGGGCTTTATTGCCTGGAGCGAAGAGCGACTTCCTTGTCCACGAGCTCCTGGAGGACGTCCTCGTGGATGAAGCGCCTGCCGCCGACCTTCTCGTGCGGTATCCTGCCGCGGTCGAGCCTGCGCTCGAAGGCGTTGCGTTTCAGCCTTATGCCGTTCTTGTGGAGCTCCTTGACAGCCTGGCTCACTGAGAAGTAATTCTTGCTGATGTGCGTGAGCGCCTCGACGGCGTCCCTCGGCACGAGCCTCCTGGTGCCGAATTTCACGGACGGCACTGAGCCCTTCTCTATCCTGCCGATGAAGGCGCGGAAGTTGATCTGGGGGTTCGACTTCTTGTACTCCTGGTAAGCCTCCTTCACGGTGTAGAAGTCGTTCTTGGTGTTCACCACGTCCTCAAGAATGGCTTTCGGGATGAACCTCTTCCTGCCGACTTTCACGAAGGGCACGGTGCCGCGCTCAATCCTGCCTCCGAACGCCCTGAAGGAGATATATACACCATTCTCCTTGAGGTAGTCGTAGGCCGACCGGACGGAGTAGAGCTCGTGTTTGCCTTCCAGCTCGTCCTCGCTTGCCTTCTGTTTGTAGAGGTTCTGGGCGACCTTGAACACGCTTGCCACGGAGCCCGCGAGGCCCTTCTCGACATTATCCCTGCGGGTTTTTATACCCGCCAAGTCGATGGACCTGTACTTGTCAATGAACTCATCTTCTATTTCGGTTTCGATAACAATCTTTTTCCCCCTGGGCATAATAATCACCTTACTTCATACCTGCATATTGCATTTTATGAACACTTATGTACTTACTTATAAAACATAGCGTTTTTAAATCTGCCTGTTTTGACCGCATTTACCACTTATGACTTACCACCCCCTTTCAGACGATAAAACATGTAGACCAGGAAAACTAACAGGACGATCGCGCCTGCTATGTCGAGCAGCGGGAGGCCCTCCGGCTTCGGCCCTGCCGCGCCCGTTTGGGACTGCGACACGGAGCTGTTGACGGGCGGCGCAGGGGCTGGCGGAGTGCTGAATGTGCCGGCCACCGAAGCCTTGTTGCCGTCCATGTCCGCCACGCCGATCTTGAACTGGACCACGCTGTTGGGAGGGAACGCCGGGAAGTCCGCCACGAAGACGTTCTTCTGCTGCGTGAAAACGATCGCGTTGCTCCACTGCGTCGCGTTGTCCGCCTTATAAGTGACCGCGATGCTTGCGGGGTCCACGCCGCTCGGATATACGCCGGGGTCGGCGACGGGTATGGTGAGCCTGGTCGCGTTGCCGACCTGGGACTGGCTGATGGATCCGATGGTGGGTGATGTGAAATCGAAAACCACCAATTTTGGGCTGTCGGTCTGCGGGTTCATCACGACGCTCTTGACCACGCCCGCGTAGGAGACGTTGAACTGGAAGGTGTTGCCGAAGACCTTCGGGTCGTAATAGGTGCCGTTGGAACCGAGCTGGACGAGGCTCGTGCCGATGGCCAGCGTGCCGTTGAGCGGGTTGCCGTTGTCATCGACCACCTGCACCGTGACCGGATAGAACCTGATCACCACGCCGAGGTTGACGGCGTTGGAGACCGTCATGGAGCCCTGCTGCTTGCCGTTTAGATAGCTGACTAGGTAGTTCGCCGCGCCGGCAGGCGCGTAGAATCCGGCGAAACCTTTGGAGTCGGTGGTCTCGGTCTGGTTGTCGAACCATACGGTCGCGTTTGCGAGAGGGGCCGCCGTGAAATCGGTCACATGGAAAACCACCGGATAGACCGGGATGTTCACGTCGACGATTGGCGGATGGTAGATCGCGGTTATGCTGGTGCTGCCGTTCACTCCGCCGACCAGGGCGCTTATCTGTATTTGGCAGTTCACCAGGGACGGGTTGGTCTCGATGTTCTGTACGAGGGTCTGGACCGTGCCGGAATCGTTCGTGATGAGCGGACCGACGTTGTAGTAGGTGCCTTTGCCGTTAGTCCCGACGGAACCGGAGTATTGGTAAGAGGCGTACACCGCCGCGCCCTGAATGGGGCTGTGACCCGCGTCAAGCGCCCGTATCACCAGGGTTTCGTGGAATGACGTGTTGCACGGGGGAGTGTTTGTGCTGAGCGCTGAGCACACCATGCAAGGCAACAATAGGAGTAATAGCAGATAGCGGAAATTCATGTGCCTTAAATAGAATGCGAAGCTTAATAAAGGTCATCCCGTTCTTTTCCGGTTTCCGGGCGGACAACACCAATTATTAATTAACTTTCTCAACATTCTGTCTTCTTCTAAATAGCGACCGTAGTCTACCGGTTATGATTCGAGATTGCCAATCTCGCGGATCGGGTTCGATTCCCGACGGTCGCATCGGATTTTTCTTTCTCTTGTCATATCGTCAATCGCCAAAATTCTTCTCGCCGACGCGAAACTAATATAAATGCTCGTTAGACGTAATTTTTCAAATAGTCGCGGTGCATTACATGGAAGACCTGCCTGAAGAACTGATGTCCGTACTGGACGTGAGGCCGACCAAGGACCTGCTCAGCCACGAGCAGACGATACCCAAGAACCTCAAGCGCCTCAAAGAGGGCATGCTGAACATGGGGCACCTGGTCGACCCCCTGATAGTGGATAAGGAAAGCAACGTCGTGCTGGACGGCAACCACAGGCTGAAGGTGCTGGAGATAATAGAATGCCCGAATTCCGCATGCCAGATGGTGGATTACAAAGATCCCAAGATAACAGTCGGGAGCTGGCTGCCGGTGGTCAAGATGGAGCCGGAGGAGATGATCCGTATGGGCAAGATCAAGGCCGAGAAGGCCGACCGCCCGGTTGCCATGGAGGCCATCGCGGCGACCCGGGCGCCTTTCGCTGCTCTGAGCAGGAAATCGAAGGCCGCGTTCCTGCTCAACCCGGGCAAATATAAGCTACGCGACATGGTGGAGGAGCAGGTTCTCCTGCTCTCCATGTTCAACGATGCGGAAGTGAAGTATATCAATGATGACGAGCTGGACCAATGGCTTGATATGGGATACACGGCGCTCTACAGGAGGCCTTACACCAAGGAGGAGATAGTGAAATCCGCCAGGGACCACGCCCCGTTCCCGCCCAAGTCCACGAGGCACCTGATCCCGGGCAGGATAATCAGGCTCAATATGAAGCTCGGCTGGCTGCACTTGGACCGCGAGGCGGCCAAGAAGGAGATGATCGAGACTCTCAAGCGCCGCGCCTACAGCGGCAACGTGCGCAAGTACTACGAGCCCGTCGTTGTCATATACTGAAGGCGACCCGGACTCCAACCACCCCCCTTTTATCGTTTTCTTGTTCTAATCCCATCCAGGTGATAAGATGACTATGCTTTTCACTCCGGGACCGGTCAAGCTAACAGACGAGATAAGGATGGCGCAGTCGCAGGAGATGATATCGCACCGCGAGCAGCGGTGGAGCGACCTGTACGGCAGCCTCGTGGAGCGCTTCAAAAAATACACCAACGCCCAGGAGGCTCATCTCGTCACGGGCTCGGGCACGCTCGGCATAGAGATGAATATCCTCAACTGCGTGAAACGGAACGACAAGATGCTCGTCCTCACGAACGGCGAGTTCGGGAAGAGGTTCGCGGAGATCGCGCGCGTGCATTGCGATAACGTGGAGGAGCACAACAACGAGGTCGGGAAGGGGTGGGACCTGGAGCGCGCGAAAGGGATTATCGACGCTGCGAAAGGCGTGGGCGTCTTCGGCATGGTGTATAACGAGACCTCCAACGGCACCCGCAATCACATAAAGGACATGTGCCTCTACGCCAAAAAGAAGGGCATGAGGACCATAATCGACGGCGTGTCCGCCTGGCCGGCCACGGAGCTGGACATGAAGGCCATGGGCATAGACTTCTTCTCAACCGGCTCCCAGAAGGCTATCGCTGCGCCGCCGGGAATCACCATGCTGGCAGTGAGCCAAGAGGGCGCGGAGTTCAACGAGAAGCGCACCGACCCGATCCCGTCGTATTATATGAACATGAAAAAATACAGGAAATTCATGGCCGAGAAGAAGCAGACGCCATTCACGCCAGCGGTCTCGATTTATTTCGCCCTGAAGGCGGCCTTCGACCACCTGGACGCGGAGGGAGGACCTGCCGGCTGCGAAAAGCGGCACATGAAAGCAGCGGAATTCACGCAGGGATGGGCGGAGAAGAACGGCATGAAAGTCGTCGCTGAGCAGGGTTTCCGTTCCAACACGATCACGGCCCTCTGGACCGACAAGGCGAAGGACATGAAGAAGCAGATGCGCGAGAAGTACGACATAGAGATAGCGACCGGGATGGGCGAGACGAAGGAGAAAATGATACGCATCTGCCACATCGGCAACTTCACGCAGCAGGAACTCGAGCTCGTGCTGGAAAAGGTGGCGGAGCTGAACGGAAAGTAGTGGTTTTTTAACAGCTTCCATGTATATATTTAACCATGCCAAAAAGCAGGCAGCGCGAGCGGACGGCACCTAGGACTCTGACCGAAGACCGATTCAGGAAGATAGACCATCTCACCGAAAGGCTCAGCATGGCTTCGGAAAAGCAGATGCACGAGAGGTGCGGCACGCTGCTCCTGCGCGAGGTTTTACTGGAAATAGAACGGGAATCGTCCGGGGTCGGGCTTTCGCTTAAGGCCGTTACCCCCATGCCCAAGACCCAGGAACTGGAGACCCTTCTGATAGCGCTCATGCTTGAGCGGGAACTTTACGCCTCCGGGTCGATAAAGGAGCTGGGGATACTCAGGAAGGTGGGTCACGGTTTCGCGGTGGACGGCTTGCAGAGCATGATAAGCGGGGCTGAGTCCCTGAGAACATTGATAGTGACAGATGCCAAGCTTTGCGCTTATTTCACGCACGTCCTCGACCTCGGGAAGATATCGGAACATTGCCACGAACTCGGACTGGACAGCTCCGAAGACACGGACAGATGGAACCGCAGGGTTCTCAGGGTGGGCGGCTCGTCTTCACAGTGGGGATTCACCGTGGGGCAGATTTATGCCAGCTTCGAGCACTCCCTTTTCGGGAAAGCGACCCAGGAAAGTTTCGACGAGTCGCTGACAAGATTCATCGAGTTCGTGTGCCTCCTTGATTACAAGCCCGGGTGGGCGGTAGGCACCTCCTTGGTGAGGATAAACGACTACCAACCGCTCTACAAAATCCTGACCCCGGGGATGTTCGGCAGCACGATGAGCAACCTCCTGGAAACGGCATACACGAGCGCCATCGAGGGAAAACTAGATTCCACCAAACAATTCCACGAGTCCAGAAGATCTGAAACCGAGAGGCGGTATGGGGGGAGGGGCCGTGACCAGAGGACGTTCGTGATAGATCGGGAGTTCACACCCCTGCATGTCAGATATGTCACGATAAAGGAGGATTCCAAATGCATTGCCGTCGGATTCGATTGCGGCCTTGATTTCGAGAGGCTGGAAAGGTTCCTCGGCGAGAGGGGCTTCAGGGTCGTGCGCGAAAGCGGTCTGGCGTGCAACAGCCAGATTGCCAACAAGGGGACGCGTTTTGACATCCGGAAAAGATTCAGCCACGTGGATAAGCGCACCGTGCAGGACGAAGACGGCAATGAGATAGTGGTTTTCAGGGGCGCGAACCAGGCGCTGGTGTTCCCGAAAAACGCTGACGCCATGAAAAAGGCGGGGCTCGTACTGAATACGCTGTACAACAACATGCTGTTCTGCACCCCGATATTGAGGGATGCGGAATATGGCGACTCGGGGCTCTCGGCAGAGGAAAGGGCGGTCATCGGGTCGTTTGACACGCTAGTGACACTGTACAGATTCTTCCTCGAACCGGTAGACGGGAGAATCTTCCGGGAAAGGCTCGAGAGAGGAGACAATGCCGGGCTGAGAAGTCCCCTTGAGAGCGTCATGTCCATGCTACAGGACGTGGCAGGCGGGTTCGAGGATAGGGTGCTGCATGTGCTTTCCGCGATGGATGCGCGGATTAACCCCGCGAAGTTCATCGAACTGTACGGTGCCGGGGCCGAAACGCAGGAAAAGGCTGGCAGGTACTATGCGAGACTGAGACTTCTTCTCGAACAATTTGGCCAGCTTGTCGGCTCTCCCGCGGCAACAGACGCGGAAGACGCACACACACTTAAATAGTTAAGCGTGGATATAATGCCGAAATCACAAGGGTGCCTTCATGCAGTCAGCGCCGCCGTCGCTCAACAAGCTTGTTTCGCTCAGTTTCGATGAAAGCCCCAAGGTCAGGAAGGAGGCCGCCAAATCGCTCGGCGCGCTGGACGACCCGGCGGCGCTTTTCGCACTGGTGGAGCTCAGCTATGACAAGGACCCTTCGGTGAAGACGATCGCACAGGACATACTGGACCAGAAAAAGAGGAGCGAGAAGGAGGTCATGTCCTTCGCTGAGATGTTTTCCAGCGGCAAGAAGGAGGAGGGCGACGGCGCCCAGCCCATGGAGACCAAGGAGAAGGTGCTCCAGCCCATAACCATGCTGTTCGAGAAGAAGCTGGGCAAGGAGAAGGCCGACCGCGTGAGGCAGAAGATGATGCCCGCCATAGAGAAGATATACATGAAGACGGTCGAGGACCGCGAGAGGGAGCCGACCGAGGAATCCGGCAGGCAGGCCATGCAGGAGTTCCTGACGTCCTATCTCGAGGCGGTCTCCGACGTCGGCGAGATGGCGCCGGCACGGACGCAGGAGAAGGTGGAGACGGACGAGCTCAAGGTGCGCGAGGAGCTGGCGGACGATCTGGGCGAGGTGGCGACCAAGGAGAGGCAGTTCGAGATGGTCGCCAGGGAGGTCGGTGAGATAGAGGCCGCTGACGAAGTGGCGGAGAGAAAGCAGGATGTGACGGTGGAAAAGCTGCCGGACACGGTCTTCAAGAAGGCCTACGAGGCCATGATGCTCTCGGAAGGCGATGACGAGATAATGAAGCACGAGATGGAGCGCGCCATCAAGAACGCGAAGCACGATGTCAAGCTGGCCTACACGCTGGCCAGGAAGAGGTTCAAGGAGACCGACATCACACATATCACGAAGATAAGGAATGGCATGCGCAACGTGAACACCGAGGACCTGGTCATCAAGGAAGCGGAGACCATGGAGTACGACAAGAGCAAGAAGGTGAAGGACACTGTCACGCGCATGGTGGTGAACGACGAGGAAGGGAACGAGGGCGTGGTGTACCTCTTCGAAGGCAGGGGCGGCCAGGTGAAGCCCGGCCAGAAGATACGCATAGTGAGGGGTTATGTCAAGACATTCGACTTCTCAGGTGAGACCGCGCTCACCATCAGCAAAAAGGGCAATGTTTATATTGTTTTGTAGATATACTGATTCCACTAATTGAGTAGTGAACTTTATGGAAGACCTGACGAAATACGAGCTCGCGCGCATAATCGGCGCCCGGGCACTGCAACTCGCTGCCGGAGCACCGCCGCTGGTAAAGGCCCAGGGGGACCTGAGCTTCATAAACGTGGCGGAGCTGGAACTCGACAAGAAGGTCCTTCCGCTATCCGTCATGAGGGGCTAGGGCTCATAGGGAGCCCGTCCGTGAGCACGATCTCATAGTTCTGGCCGACTTCCCTCAGGAGTATCCTTTTGTCCGCGTCCACCCAGTCCATGGCCACGTCGCCCTGGCTCGATTGCATCTTGACCACGTATGCCTCCCTTCCCTCGTAGTATTCCTCCCTGACCACGGTGTAGTTGGTGTCCACGATGTGCTGCGCCCAGGAATCGAACATCATGTAGTTTGAGACGTTCCAGCTCCATCCGTCTTGCAGCGCGAGCATCCATGGCCGGGTCAGGATTATGGCTGGCACTCCGTAGCTGGCGTTCTGTCCTGTGGCGTCGTTCCCCCACTCGTCCAGGCACACGGACGCGTCCTGCTGGCCCCCGCCAAGTAGCTGCACCACGGTGCAGTTGCCGCCGTAGAGGACGATATAGGTGAGGTTGTCCGAGGTATTCCCCATGGTGTACATGTACGTGTATATCTCGCCGGGCAGTATCTGCAGGTTCACGTTCTTCACAAGCGGCGCTTCGTTGGCTGTGAATTGCGGGTTCTCAATCTGCGGCCTGAATACAAGAGCCACGAATCCCAGTATGAGGATCATTATCAGGACGGAGCCTACGAGCCTCCAGTCCGTGGGATTGAAACTAGGGATCTTGAATTCTGGCATTCGTCCTCACTGCTTCTTGGCGATCTCGCCGTATTTCGCGTAGGGCTTGGACGTCTGGCTCCTGAGCTCCTCGAAGAGTATCTGTGATATCCTCATGCCCGCGGTCAGGACGACTGGGAACGGCGCCAGGTTGACAATCTCCAGTATCTGGTGGTTGTCGCTCCCTGGCTGGACCACGGCTGCGGTGATGTGGATTATGAGCCCCATGCGCGCGTAGCGCGACCTTCCCTCGAGCTTGCCCACCAGGTTCGCCGGGACCGTGACCTTCTCCACGGTCTTCCCCAGGCACATCTCCCCGGGCTTCAGCTCTATCCTGGCCGCCTTCCTCATCTCGTAGGCCTCGGTGAAGGGCGTCTTCGAGAGGTCCACGGGCCTGCCCAGGTATTTGCTCTTGAAGAAATACCACTCGTCGCTGAGCGTGAGGTCGACGGACGCCGGCCCTATCTGGGCGTCCTCCAGCGGCTCGATCTTTATCATACCTTTCTTCAGGTACTCCCTTATGTCGACATCTGAAAACGTCATGGGCTTATTTCTTAGCCATGATTTAAAATCACTTCCCGACGACCTTACACCCATGCTCGAGGGACTCAAGCCGCTGGCGCAGCGCATCCGGGAGGCCAGGGAACGGCTCGCGGAGAACGCCGCGGAGATAAGGAAGGACGACGGCCCGCTGCCCGGGCTGGACGAGGGAAGGCTCGTGATCCCAATGACGAAGGCCCGGGCTGACATCTCGGTGTGCGCGGTGGATGGCGGGCTTCTCGCCGACAGGTTCGTGGGCTCCGACATCCTGGTGCGGCGCTCGGTCGCCGTGTCCTTCACCTATGAAGGAGGCAAACTGGTCTCTGTCGAGCACCACCCGAAGAAGTTCCCTGAGAACGAGGTGGATTTCCGCAACAACCTGGACGAGCATGAGGCCCTGGTCTTCCGCTCGCTGTTCAGGTTGAGAGGGGAGATCAGCACTGCGGCGGAAGCCCTGGACAGGTTCAGGCCGGATTATCTGCTATTGGACGGGTCGCTCATGCCTTTGGCATCCGACAGGCCGGCCGAGGGCTCGGCATTGCGCGAGGAGTACGACTCGCTGCTCGCTTCCTATAAAAAACTATACGAGAAGTGCGGCTCGCTCGACTGCCAACTGGTCGGAGTGGTAAAGGACAGCAGGGGGAAGCGGCTGGCCGAGATTTTGAAGGGTCGGCTGCTCTCAGACGTGCCCGACGCCGTGCTCGCCGACGCGCTCCTTAAAGAAGGCGAGCGCACCTCCGCCATGGCCCATGCCAGCGATTCCCAGAAGGGCCTTGGCGAATGGGGAATCAGGATGAAGCTGTTCTACATGAAGCCCTCCGGCGGGGACATGCCGCTGCGCATCGAGTTCATGGCGCAGAAGAGGAGCGCCACGGACGTCTCATCTGCCATCTACGCGCTCTCGTCCATAAGCAGGGCGTTCGCCTATCCTGCTGCGCTAATAGAGGCGGACATGTGCGCTGCGCTCGGGCCTCTGGAGATGGACAAGATCAAGCGCTCGCTTTTCGCGCTGACCGGAGGCGCTGCCAGGCCCCTGCGCAGGGCGGAGAGACCTTTCAGATGAGTACACATAGTTTTATAAAATATAACAAACAAAGTGATATATCGGTATCTATGGCCGGCATTCGAAGGCTCAGTTTCAGAGAAGGATTTGCGAAGCCGCTAGCCGGAGCCGCGCTCTTGTTCTCACTCGCCATGCCGCTGCGAGCGTACGGGCGTGCATCAAATGATTTCTCGGGTTCCAAGACTCCGAATGCGCTGCGGGATATGATAACTCCCATGCTTGATCGCGCGCCCGAAGGCGAGCTGGTGGCGAAACCGGATAGAGGCCAGCCGAGGTGCACTGTCAATGATGGGAGCGTGGAATACTCGACACCGAAGGGCCTCAAGACAGTGCCGCTTATGCTTGCGAAAGGGGAGAAGGTCCTGGCCACCGCGTGCATCCAGGATAGGGCGTTCGTGCTGACAGACAGGCGCCTATACGCCACGACATCGATGGATGAGGAGAGCGGCGTGATGAAGGTGCTGGCTGGCACCATTTGGTTCGATATATCCGAAGCGTACGAGAAGGGCATCGTCGCGTGGGCGCACTCATATGATACCTGTTATATACTCACCAAAGACGGGAAATTGGCTCCGATATTCGTGGATGAGACAGAAAAGAACCAGGGGAGAACGGTGTATACGATGCCATTCCCGGTAGATGGCGCCAAGATGGCCGAATTCAAAGGCTGGGTTTTCCTAGCGGTCGATGACGAGAACGTCATGGCGTTCAGATTCAATGAGAAAGCAGACCACAAATCTTTGCTTATCAACGCGTACCGTGGAGCGGAGTTCACGATAAAGAATGGCCGACTTTTTTATGGAGGAAAAGAAGGGATAACTGAAATAAAAGTTGAAAAGGGAAGGATTGTCTACCAATTGGGTGGTCCCAAAGTAGACCGCTAGATTCTCCTCGGCTTCTTTACAGTCACTGCCTCCGGATTCTCGGAAAAGTTGTCCTGGTAGTTCTTTATAAAGTCGGCTTTTGAAACTTCGAGTGCAGCACCGGTTGGACGGATTTCAGTGACCTGTCCTATACTGTCTGCATTCTTCAGAAGGTCTGAAAGCTGCTCTTTGCGTATCTCGCTCGGGTGGGTAATCCGCAGGGTGGTGCCAGGAGTGTCTGGAAGCGCTTCCTTGCGGCCTTCGGTCTTCCCGAGAATCAGGGGTGACGCTGCATTGGACGGATTGAGCTGCACGACGTAAGAATGCACACCGATCTGGACCTCGCATGAGTACCCGGCCAGCGGACCCGCGTCTTTCTCGCTTGTGACGGGTTTTATAGGCCCTTTGAATTTGAAGTCCAGCAGTGTTTCAGTGGGATGGCTCTTGAAATCAGCCAACACTATGGCCACTTTGTTCACGTCGTCAGTTCGTATATTCCGACCGAATACGCTGCCAGTGTCTATATTGGTGGGTTTACCTTTGTGGGATAGACGCTCTGCATTGGCTCGATTTGCAGTGGCGATTACCTCAAGGGCCTCGCCAGCCTTATACCCATCGCGCTTGAGCTGATCGAATATCTTGTCTTCTAGAATACGAATCGGCGGAACTTTTTCTGTTTTCTGTGCTTCTGTCATTCATCTCACCCCACATTTTTTTTCCACAAATATTCATATTATAACATATATGATAGGTAGAAAAGTCTTATAAACGCTGAGGCTGCGGTCTGAGCGGTGGGATGCGCGCCAAAACCCGCTGCGAGCCCATTGCCGCCGCGGGGATAAATGCTTTTATTGCCCGCACGTATACTAATATCGTTCCGGTTACGCCGGAAAGGAGGATACTGGGATGAGACTGGTTTTGCTTGCTTTGGCCGGTGTCTGCCTCATGCCGCTTGCCTTCGCAGGCACGTGCCCGATAAATTCGAGCACGAACGTCGTGATATACGGGCAGACCGGTGCAGGAGGAGTAGGACCAGTTAGCCTGCTGTGGATGAAGAGTTTCTTCGACTGGTGGAAATCGCAGGACCCGTCGCTCAACTATACGGTTTTGAGCGCTGCGAACATCAAGAGCGACTGCCAGCTGATGGATTATCCGAACCTGAAGCTCTACGTGCAGCCGGGCGGGACCGCCTACGACCAGCAGAAAGAGCTCGGCCCGGCCGGAAAGAGCAATATCCTGGGGTTCATAAACAGCGGCAAAGCGTACTATGGCGTGTGCGCCGGATTCTATTATGCCGCAACGGATTATTACTGGGAGGGCGCGTATTCCAATCCGCCTTACCTGCTGGGGAAGTTCCCGACCGTCGAGGGCTCGATAACGACCATCGCCGATTACGATGTGCCCCCAGGCTACACCATGACGAGCCTCAGCAACGGCAACAACGTCGTATATTCCGGCGGCCCGACAAGGGGCTGGAATCAAACGCCTTCGGCTTTCCCGGGGACAGAGGTGGCTTATTTCACGGCTATCCCGGGGCAGCTTCCGGCAATAATAATCGATGGCAACATGCTCTTGGCTACCGTGCACCTGGAAGCCTATGAGAACGACGGCATAACCGGCCTCACCACCGAGGAGAGGACCGAAAACTACAAGTGGCTCGCGAACATGCTCAACACGGTCGCGAACACCAGCTTCTACGTCCCGCCCTATTCGCAGCCGGACAACCAGGCAGATCAGTCGGACGGGGACTTCTCCGAGCGTCTCTTCTTTGATTATTTCGGAAACCTGGACGTATGGAATCCTGGCAAGCAGACCTGGGCTGATGCGGCATACGCCAACAGCTAGTATGCGCTGTTACGGCTAGGAACGCCAGGAGGGAGCTGGATTTTTCCCTTGCCATGCTCTGATTATCTCGAGGAGATGCGGGTATTCGGTGAATCCCGACCCCTCGTTGATATGGCCTGCTCCGTGCTCTACCACGAGTTCGGCGCCGAGGAGCTTTTCCATCCTCTTGGCTTCCTCAAGCTTTATGTAAGGGTCGTTGTCCGAGTTTATGATTATGATTTTGGCCGCTTTCTTCTTTATCTTCTCCCAGTCGAAATCTTTATCGACGAAGTTGCGGATCTCAGGTATTCCGAGGTCTTTTGCGAAACCCGCGACCAGGATTATGCATGCGGCCCGCTCCTTGTCATCGAAAGTCTCGAGCAGCCTCAGTATGGCCGGGCAGCCGAGGCTGTGACCGACAAGGACCCAATCGTCTTTCGGGTCGAAGCGAGGGACGAGTTTGCGGGCGGTGGCGAGCCATTCCCCGAGTTTCGGGTTCTCCGAGTCCGGGAAATCAGGGGTCAGGACCGTGGATGCCATGCCTGATGCCAGAAGCTGCTCCCCAAGCCATCCGCTCCAGCAGCTTTTCCCATTCGCCCCCCAGCAATGGAAAAGGAAGAATTTCATGCCATCACAGCAGCTTCAGCTTTCCGAGGACCGAATCGATTTCGCCTTCTTCCCATGGGCCTGCTGCGAAGCAGGTGATGGTGCCGGGCTCCACCTGGGTGTGGCCTGCGTCTCGGATGAGCTCGCAGGGTATGCCAGCTGCTTTCGCTTTTTGGAAATAATCAAGGAGCTCGCCTTCGCTCTGGACTTTCAGCACTATCTTCTTCTGGCCTTCCATCTCCCATGCATGCGCGATTTCCGGGTCCGCCTTCTGGACCTTCTTGTATGCGCTGAGCGAGGCGTGTGAGCTTTGAGCAGCTAGCTTACCTTTCCCCATGCCCAGATCGGCGCGCACCACGATGGCCTGTTTGTACATGGAACAAGGATTGAATAAGAAAAGTTAAAAGAACGAGCAGTGGCTGCCATGCTCAGGACTCCGGCCCTAACACAGCGAGACGGTGCTCCATTTGGTCAACAGCGCCATTTGGCACCAATGGCCTAAGCGGCCACCATCTGTGAGCCTTGCTGGCTTTGTCACAGAACATCTTGAGCGCCCTCCGGGCGATTTGCCAATCGTCTTGCTGGTCGCTATGCACCAGCATGTCCAGCATTGGCAGGGCGTCAGTGAATCCACTGAAAACCGGCCCGACCCCTCCAGTGCCCTCCAGAAGCATGGTGTCGAAGGTGCTGTTGTCCATTCTTTGCACCGCGCATGACACCGACTCACGCACCTTGCCAAGGTCGAGTTCTCCGAGAGAGACGAGAACCTTTTGCGCCGTTCGCATGAACGGGGTTAACTCTCTCCTCAGGCCAGGATACCAATCCTCGGCCCTTTTGACTTTTCCAGCGAACAGTGTTAGCGCAGTTTTCGCGAGTTCCAGGTCAGTGGCCTCGGTGCTTTCCGCGAGGGCTTCGACAAAGACCAGGACAGGAGCGAAGCCGGATAACGCGGTTCTCGCCGACTGGGCGCCAGCAGCGAGCCGGTTGTCGAAATTTGCGCTGGCGATTCCTTCCGCTGCACTCTTTCCTGCTTCTGCAGGCTTTCCTTGCACTGCATCCCTTACCCGCTCTCTTGCGGCTAGGGACACCAAAGGCTCTGGCCGCCGGGGTCTCGGGCCCGGCTGACCATTGCCGTGTTCGCGTTTTCCGGATTTTTCAGCATTTTCCAAGACATTTACCATGTATGAACACCTCGTTGATTTTTTTTCCAGCCCAAAAGAGAAATATGGCGCCAGCTCTCTGGCGGGATTTTTTCCGGTTTTTCACCAGGCATCAAGCGGGTTTCTTTACTCCGCCCGCTTTTGCCCGGATTATTGCCGGAGCAAAAAATCAGCGGATAATAATAATGGGGATAATGCTGGATGCGGCGCGTATGGCAGTCTCGGATGTTTTTCGGTTGTTGTGCATCCAGTTACACCTAAGACAACTTTGTTCGGATGAATTTAAAAACCTTAGGCCAAGAGGGTTACGGCTTCCAGAACCTCTTGTTTTTTATGAAATTCTTCTGCGCCTCTATGAGGTCGAGGTAGAAACCCTGCTCGTCGCGGTGGAGCTTCCTGAGGACCCGGTCCGCGGTCGTGGCGCCCACGCCGTAGGTGCTGAGCGCGATGAGAGCCTTCTTCCCGTACGCCCGTATCAGGCCGGCCTTGAACCTCAGCTCCGCCTCGTCCTCGCCTTCCCTCTCGATCAGCGCGTACGCCTTCTCGCCGCATTTGTGGCAGGGGAGCTGGTCCGGGGCGCCTGCCAGGTGGAGATAGCGCGTAGCGCCGCAGTTCATGCACCCCAGCTGCAGAGTCTTTGAGAGCGCCCGCTCCCTGAAGGCCGCGACCATCTGCTCCCTGGGCTCGAAGCCGCCCATGGCCTCCCTGCTGGAGAGCCGGTCCAGGCCGAGCTTGGCGAAATGGCTCGGCTTCGCCCTCTTGTCTACCACCAGGAGTATCTCCTTCCTGGCTATCCTCCCGAGCACGTCCTCCGTCCTCTTGACGTCGAAGTACCTCGAGAACACCGAGCGTACGGCCTCGTCGTACACCGCGGAATAGCGCAGGGCGGATATGAACCTTCCGCTCACGGTCGCATCCTCGGAGAGCATGCCGAACAGCCTGCCCACGTGGATGAACCTCATCCTGAGCAGGTAGGATTCGGAGAGCGCCTCCTCCAGCGGGCCGCGCACGGATTTTATGGAGTCCCAGGCGCGCAGGATGTGCTCCTCGCCGAGCGGGAACGGGAGCTTCACCATTATTCTGTAGGGGTCTGCAACTGCGCGCACGGATTCTCCGATTATCCTGGAGAGGTTCGCGGAGAACAGCCTCGCGAGGCCCTCGTTCACCCGGGTGCCGAAACAGGCATGGACTATGACGATGTCGGATACTATCTCCACGACCACGGTCTTATCGTCGGGCAGCGGCTTGACGTCCTTTTTCACTGAATTGCGGAGGGTGCCGACGCCCTGGGCGACCTCGAAGGAGACGGGTATGTCCTCGCCGGCCCATTCCGGTATCGCTATGTCGGAGGCGAAGCTGGGCTGCGCCAGGACCTCCTTCTCGCTTATGTCTATGACCTGCCATGGCTGGCCCTTGGCGAGGAAGGACGCCCC
This sequence comes from uncultured Microcaldota archaeon, assembly GCA_963714085.1. Lineage (GTDB taxonomy): Archaea > Micrarchaeota > Micrarchaeia > Anstonellales > Bilamarchaeaceae > CAILMQ01. The sequence goes on from OY970229.1 coordinate 811,461, forward strand.
AGGTTCCAGGTTAGCGACAAAGCCCTCGTCCAGGGATGCGATGATGCTGTTCGAGGATATCTCCCTGAGGCTGTAGCGCTTCTCCTTGGGGATGGTGCTTAGGTTGGAATAGTAGTACTCGCGGGCCCTTGGCCTGATCCTTATGGATACGCCGCCGTCTGGACGCTCGTCGTAGTAGACCAGGCTCTCCCCGTAGAGCTGGAGCGCGACGCGGCGGAGCTGGTCGTATGAGATGCCGTAGGCGTAGCTCCTGGAGAGGATCTCATGGGCCTTTTTCAGCTCCAGCCTGCCCATATCCAGGCAAAGTCCGACGACCTGGTGGCCTATGACGTCCAACGCCCCGCGTTCGGCCTTCTTGTCCTCCATCCAGCCGTTCTCGGCTAAAGAGCGGATGACCTCTGCCTCGAGGTAATCGTCCATATCAGAGGCCAGGACTATGCCCTTGGGCGTCTTGTCCAGGGAATGGCCTGACCTGCCCACGCGCTGTATGAGCCTGAACACCTGGTGCGGCGAGCCGACCTGCACGACCAGCTCGACGTCCCCTATGTCTATGCCGAGCTCGAGCGAGGATGTGGCGAGCAGGGAGCGGACCGCGCCTGACTTGAACCCGTCCTCCGCGGCGAGCCTTATCTCCTTGGCAAGGGAGCCGTGGTGCACGTCTATCGGTGCTCTCGCCTTTTTCAGGGATGCGGAGAGCTCCTCTGCCATGCTCCTGGTGTTAACGAACATGAGCGCCCTGTGCTTCTCGGACAGCTCCTTCATCCTGGCCGTGAGCTTCTCCATGTCGCCGGCCATCTCGACCGAGACATCCATCTTGCGGTTCTTGCCCACCTCGCAGACCGCGTGCATCCTGTCCCCGAACAGCAGGCGGCTGGCCTCCATCTCGTTGGCCACTGTCGCGCTTATGCCTATGCGCTGGAAATCCGCTATGAGCCCGAGCCGTTCGAGCCCCATGGAGAGCTGCGAACCACGCTTGTTGTCGAGGACGTCGTGCACCTCGTCCACGATGACGAACTTCACGTTGGCCAGGTGCCTGCGCATCACCCTGCCCAGGAGCAGCGCCTGGAGGGATTCCACGGTGGTAAGCAGGATTTTAGGCGGGTCCTTCCTGTGTGCCGCTCTTTCGGCAAGCGTCGTATCCCCGGTGCGTACGTCGTGGGAGATATCGAGCCGCTCGCACCACCAGTGGAAACGCTTTAGCAGGTCCCTGGACAGTGCTCTCAGAGGGGTGATGTATAGCGCGCAGATGCCGGATTTCTCATCCCGTATCTTCTCTAGGACTGGCAGCAGGGCCGTCTCGGTCTTCCCGCTGCCGGTTGGCGCCAGGATGAGCACGTTCTCTCCGGCAAGGACCCTGGGCATGGCGAGTTTCTGGATCTCGGTAAGCTCGCCGAACCTTTCCCTGACGAGGCCGGCTACGTCTGGCATAGGTATCTGTAATGGTTAGAATGGCATAAATAGAAGCTGGAAGCGCCGGATCACATGGACATGATGCAGACGCCGTGTTCGGGCTCCGTGACAGAGGGCCTGCGCTCTTCTTCCCGGGGCTCGTCTTCGTAATCGCGTATGTCCAGCTGCGGACGAGAAGCGGGCCTTTTTTCGTGCCTCTTTCGTATTTTTTCTATGTCCGAATCCGGAACGTCGAAACCGGAGATGTCGTCTGTAACCGGATCGAACGGGAACTTGGATTTCGGGGTGTCGCATCGCATCGTTCCTGGTTTGTTCGATGCCTGCCTGGAACCGAATGCACCATTGGCCGGGTCGGCCGCAACGCATTTCATCCCACCTCGCTGGAGTCGCGACAGTTGGAAGGTCATGTATATATTACGCAGCCACTATTTTTAAATATATGTAACACCACTGTTTTTTAAAAAGGGCGCTGGTAAATAGTGCCCATGGACGAGAAGGAATTGGAAAACTTCAGGCAGGCTGGCAGGATCTCATCCAAGGTACGCGAGGCCAGCAAATCGCTGATAATGGTCGACGCCTCGCTCCTGGACATCGCCGAGACTACGGAGCAGATGATAGTGGAGGAGGGCGCGAAGCCGGCATTCCCTGTGAATATTTCCATAAACGAGATAGCGGCCCACTACACGCCGGGCCTGGGCTCCACCGAGATGCTCGGCGAGAAGGACCTGGTGAAGATAGACATAGGCGTGGAGTTCGAGGGCGCGATCGGCGACACGGCTTACACCATAGACCTCGGAGGGGAGAACGGCGACCTCGTGAAGGCCTCGGAAGAGGCGCTTGACGAGGCGGTTAAAATCATGAAGCCTGGCGTGACGGTCGGCAGCATAGGCGGCGTGATAGAGGATTCCATAAAGAAGTACGGCTACAAGCCCATAGCGAACCTAACCGGCCACATGATAAAATCGAACGACCTCCACGCGGGGGTCGAGATACCGAACGTGAAGAGCGACGACCCTTTCGAGCTCATGGAAGGCGACGTGTTCGCGGTGGAGCCGTTCGCGACCACCGGCGGCGGCTACGTGGCAGACCTGAACCAGGTGGAGATATACTCGCTCTTCGCCCCGGCGAAGATAAGGATGCAGCAGTCCAGGAAGATCGTGGAGTACGCGCTCACCAACTTCGGCATGCTGCCTTTCGCGGAGCGGTGGGTGATGAAGGAGTTCCAGTCCAAGGTCATGGTGAGCATGGGGCTGAAAGAGCTTCTCAAGAACCATTTCATAAGGGCCTATCCCGTGCTGCGCGAATCGGACGGCGGCATGGTGGCCCAGACAGAGCACACGATCTACATAAACGCGGACGGCGTGGAAGTCCTCACGAAATGAGGATGGAAACGTGGAAACCATTGCCTGAGGCTAGAGAAACCCTTTTTAACTTTTTCCTCGGAATCACCTCATGACCAGTCCCAACAGAATCTTCCGGACCAAGAGTCTGGAATTTGAGAGAGAAAACGAGAAACCCGTGCACAGGCCCGAATTCAAGGCTGAAAGCCACGAACTGCATGACCGGAACCTGGAGTTCTCAACGCTGTCCGAAGGCGGGGACCACCTGGCATGCTCGGCCAGGACGCACCAGTCCCTGAGGATGCTGGGCTACGACAATACCCGCATAAGGGACACGCTCCACACCGTGGACGTGCTCAAGAACCTCGCCGAGAGGCCGGTGGACACCGTCGTGTTCGCGAGCGTCCGCGAGAGGAACAGCCTAGGCCTCGGTGCGATGGCGTCCATAGCCGCGATATGCAATCTCAAGGCCGCGGACGCGGGAGTCACGCTGCGCAGCGCCGCGAGGTTCTATGCCAGGCGCAAGAGCCACGTCGACGTGGACGACCTCGAGCGCTTCGTGAAGTGGATGGTCGACAAGGGGAACAAGGGCGAGCCGATAACCGGGATGCCGTCCGAATGGGAGCAGTACTGCAGACTGACCGGAAGGCAGGTCGTGAAAAGGAGGTACCGCGGCTTCAGTAGCGCTGCGAGGAGGTCCAGGAGCGCCCCGGGCAGGAGATATCCTGGATTCAAGGCCTCGAAAGGCAGGTTCCTCAGAAGCCACTGAGGCGTTTCTTTTTCCATTCCTCATTTTCCAGTCTCTCACTGCTCGGCATGAGCGCCCCTTTTTGTGACAACGAAATGCATAATAATTGGAACACAGCAAGAATAAACGAAACGAGCTCGTAACTCAACTTGGATAGAGTGCCAGGCTTCGAATGCACTCTCCTGATGGCAGGAGTGACCTGGAAGTTGCGGGTTCAAATCCCGTCGGGCTCGGTTCCTATTCCTTCTTCGCTTTGCCTGTCAGCTTCTTCCAGAACTTGGTGGCGTTGTTTATACCCCTTGCGTAGAACGGCGCCGGCACCCCGACGATTTTAGATTTCCTGAGCGCCTTTAGCAGCGCCTTCGGACTTCCGATGTCGAAATCCGGGACCTCGGTGTAGGTGCGCCCGAACTCCCAGAGCGTGTGCGAATCCGAGCCGGCCGCCATGGGCTTCCTGTTCCTCACCGCGAACTCCCGCGCCTTCTCATTGAAGCTCGCTATGAGGCAGTGCGCATTGAAGACCTCTATTATGTCGGCTTTCGCGGCGTCGGGATGACCTCCCGTCCCGTGCCTCGAGGTGTCGAACATGTGCGGCAGATATACGAGGCCGCCCTGGCCGTGTATCAGGTCGATGGTTTCCGCCATCGGGGTCTTCCTGGGGATGAGCTCGTTCAGATAAAGCCCGATCACGTCTCCTGCATCGGTGCTCACCTCCTCGCCTGGGATGAACCTGGCCCTCAGCTTCCTGAACTCCCTATGGCCCTCTATGGTGTCGTGGTCCGTGCAGGCGAAGACCATCCCGAGTTTGTTCGCTTTCTCGGCGATGCCTTTAGGGTCGGTCAGTGTGTCTATGGAATATCTGGAATGCACGTGGAAATCCACCTTCATCATATGAACGCGCCTCCTTTCTCCAGCGCGGCGAAGAGCTTCTTTCCGAGCGCCTCGGCCTCGTCTTTCGTCACGCCCTTGAGCATCATCCTCCCGGATGCGTAGAGGCTGGCCGAGCAGTCCTCGCGCTTGAGCACGAGCACGACCGGGGTCTTGGCCAGCACCTCGCCCAGCCGCGAGAGCGCCTTCTCCGCCTTGTCAAGGTCTATCCTCGCGTTCCTCTTGGACCTGACCTCGAACGCATTGGACGTCGCACAGGGCTCCACGGTGTAGAATTCCATCAGCCAAGCCTCGCTTTCCAGGATAACCTTCTGTCGAAGATATCAAAAAACAGCGCATCTGGGGCGCGGACGACGCTGTTGCCGATCACGAGGTTGAGCGCCTGGACTGCGGCGAGCGAGCCGGCGAGCGCGGCCGCGGGGCAGACCACCGATGCGCAGGATTTCAAGGCTTTTTTCCCCGCGCCTGCCTGGAACGCCTTCCTGAACGGATAGTTGGTAAAGACGCTCACCATGCCGCGGGTTCCCTGAGCCGAGCAGAAGATGTATGGGATCTTCTCCTTGCGGCAGGATTCGGCGATGAGGAGCTTCGTGGCGAAATTGTCCGTGCAGTCCAGAACCGCGGCGCAACCGGACAGTGACGCTCCGCTCCGTGGGCCGAAGCGGCCGTGCTTCCTTATCTTTATCCCCTTGTTTATGGAGCGCGCCCTCAGGATTGCGGCATCGGCCTTCCTCGTGTCTAATGACGCGTCGGTCGCGAGCAGCTGCCTGTTGAAGTTGGTCAGCTCGAATCGGTCGTGGTCGAAGACTACGAGCCGCTCTGCGCCGAGGCGCGAGAGGCATTCCAGCGCGAAGCCTCCGGTGCCGCCTAGGCCGGCGATGCATAAGACCGAGCGCCGCAGCTTCTCCTGCTGCCCGGCGCTGAGGGTCTGCAGATTCCTGGAGAATTTTTCTTCGTATAGCATCAGATTTCGCCGATTTTGTTGCCAAGTGACTGGAGGAACCTGGGCTTCTTCTTGTCCTCGTGGCGGAGTCCGTGGAGCGCCGTGAGGTTCCGGAGTATGGATAGCCGGTTCATGATCTGCTGGTCCACGGTCCTCTCCCTGTATGCGGCGATGGAATAGACCAGGGAGAGGAATATGGAGACCCCTATGAGGATTATGAATATGGTGAATATCCTGCTGATGTCGTTGGTCGGATAGAAGTCCCCGTAGCCCACGGTGCTGAGGGTCGTGGTGATGAAGTAGATACAGTCCAGATAAGACCAGCCCTCGACCTTGTGATAGAAGATAGTGCCTATAACATACAGTATCGCGATGAGCGCTATGGAGATGTAGAGGTTCTTTACTATGTCGCGGAGGTCTGGCATATTCGGAGTTAGATTCGGAAAACAATATAAACATTGCACAGCTACTTGTGGTATATGACCATCCATCTTGACTGCTACGGCGCGTCTGGGGAAGTTGGCCGGAGCGCGTTCCTCCTGCACACCGACAAGAAGATCCTCCTGGATTACGGAGTGAAGATATTCGACAAGAGCGGCCAGCCCCAGTTCCCGACGATGGACGTGGATCCGGACTTCGCGGTGATATCCCACGCGCACCTGGACCACAGCGGATTCGTGCCCGCGCTCTACCGCGGGAGCAGGCGGCTGCGCTGGTATGCGACCCCGCCTACGGTGGAGTTCTGCGAGCTGCTCTGGGCCGACTCCATGAAGATCATGGGGCCCCAGCTCCCCTATCAGGAGACCCAGTTCAAGAAGGCGCTCAAGGACTGGAACCCGATGATGTACGGACAGACGCTGCACACCGGGGACACCAAGATAACCATGAGCGACGCGGGCCACATATCCGGAGCCGCGATACTGAATATAGAGCACAGGGGCAAGACCATCTGCTATACCGGCGACCTGAAGATGGAGGAGACCTGCCTGCACCGCGGCGCCAAAGCGGTGGAGGACGTGGACACGCTGATAATCGAATGCACCTACGCGTTCCGGGACCACCCGCCCAGGGCCGAGGTGGAAAGGCAGGTAATGGACGAGGTGAGGGAGACCGTGAAGGAGGGCGGCACCGTGCTGTTCCCGGCGTTCTCCCTGGGCAGGACCCAGGAGCTCTTCTCCCTCATACGGGAGCGCGAGCCGAGGGTGCCGATATACGTGGACGGCATGGGCAGGAAGATAACCAACATCTACATGAAGCACCCGAAGTACCTGAAGAACCCCAACTCCTTCAAGAAAGCGGTCAGGAGCGTGACCATGGTGCAGGGTCCGAACGACAAACGCGAGGCGGCCCAGACGCCCGGCGTGATAATCTCATCCGCTGGCATGCTCTCCGGAGGCCCGGTGCTCAGCTACCTCTTCAACGTCAACCAGGACTCGAGAGTGGTGTTCACCGGCTATTGCATAGACGGCACCAACGGCTTCAAGCTCCAGAAGGACGGCTACATCACCGTGGACGAGCGCGACCTCGAGGTGGACCTGCCGGTGGAGTATTTCGACCTTTCCGCGCACGCGGGCAGGGCCGACCTGCTGAACTTCATAAAATGGGCGAACCCGGGCCGCATAGTGCTCGTGCACGGGGACGAATCCGAGAGGTTCGCCACCGAGCTGCGGGACGACTTCGGCTACGATGCGGTCGCCCCGAAGATCGGCGAGAGGCTCGACCTATAAGTTCCTTGGCAGCTTCGTGACAGAGAGCGGGTAGGATAGGTGCGATTTCCCGCGTAGCGAGGAGAAGAACGCTTCGACCGACTGCTCCGGAGTCCGTATCGTGCGCCTGATGAGCGCGAATATCCTGCCTTTCCTTTTCGCGAATTTCGCGTGCTTGTGATGCCTCATGAAGTTGAGCGTGGGCTCCAGCATGGATATCGGCGGGCCCTCGACCATCATGGAGGGCGGGAGCAGCTCGGCGTCCACCCTGAACGCGATGCGGGCCAGTCCTGCGGAATCGTCCGCTTCCATCCCGAAGCCGGGCAGGCTGGATTTGAAACCGTCCTCGAGGAGCTTGGCGGACATCTGCTTCATTGTCTTCTTGAGCTGGCCCCAGAGCACATCGTCCACGACGTCGGGTTTCATCAGCGTGACCACGTAGGCGTGGCCTTTGCTGGCGAGGGCGGCCGCCTTATCCGCGAAGGAGGGCGGCTTCCTGAAGAAGAAATCCGCGGACGGCCTCTTCCTGAAAAGCTTGGCCAGATGCATGAAGCGCGCGACGTTCTCCGCCGAGACCGCCGCTGCCACGTTCCTGTTCGCGTCGGTCGGGTCTATGACGAGGAATGACGAGCCGAAACGCTCGGGCAGCGCCTGTCTCTCCTTTCTGCCTGCCTTGAGGTAGTGCTTCTTAAGGTCGATGAGCAGCGGGAGCTTCCAGCCCGATGCGGCGGAGAGCAGCTTCGCGAACGACCCGTATTGCAGCACGAGCAGCTCGCAGAGGTAGCCGGAGAAGCCCTCGACCTTTATCTCCGCTCCGTAGAGTCCGTTCGCTTTCAGGAACTGCTTGAGGAGGAGCACCTCGTCCTTCTGCTTGCCGCTCATCTCGTCAAGGACGTACCGCGTATGCAGGACGGAACGGTCCACCGCGCTCAGCCGCTCCTGCGCCCCGGCTATGGCGTACGCCGGCACGAGGTCGATGCGCCTGCCCTCGAAATGGAACCTCGCATAGGGGTGCTCGGCATAGCTCAGCCTGTAGCCCAGGCCCGGAAAAGCCCTCTTCACGATGGATTCTATAGCCGGCTCTAATCCGGACTTCGGATAGGTGCGGGGGAAAAGCACGAAGACGTCTATGTCCCTGGAATCGCGCAGGAACGTGCCTTTGGCGACCGAGCCTGTGAGCACCACCCTGCAGCCCTTGGGCCGCACGGACGCGACCTTCCGCATCAGGCGCCTGGCGACCAGCAGCTCCGCCTCGCGCTCCTTGCGGGAGGGCCGTATCCTTGCGAGTATATCTCTGAACAAACGGGAAGACATGGTAAAGGATTTAAACGTAATCTAATAAAGGCTTCCCATGCGCAATCCAGCCATCCTTATCCTAGCCCTGCTAGCACTGTCGCTGATGTATGGCTGCACCGTGACCAGGGCTTACCCCCAGACGCAGCATGAGACGATATCCAGCGTGCAGAAGTACGACTTGGACGGGGACGGCGCGACGGACCTGATGGTCTACAACTTCTATCCCGTCGCTGCGGACGGCTACAACATAACGAGGCAGGTCACGGTTGCGGTGCACAACGCGGCCAATTACACGTCATTCAAGAACCTGAGCGACCTAGAGCTGGTGAACATGCGCTCGAGCCTCGACACTGTCTCGAGCGACTCCAGCCTCGAATTCGACGCCTGTGCGGCCAACGCCGGGCTGAAGCTCGACTGCACGGACGTGAGCACCTGTTCCGCGCTCTGCAAGGGCGCTTACCAGTGCGACGCCCTCTTCAACAAATACGCTGACGCGGTGCCGTCTTCCTTGGTGGGGTTCGTGAACGACAGGAACCGCATGGACGGGTACTTCTTCCAGGTACGCGACCAGGCCATCGACCAGATAAACGCGTCGCATAGCGGGAAGGACGCCTATCTGGCGAACATGCTCGACCTGGTCGGCTCCATGGCCGACGTATACAGCAACCCGATATACAACAACCCGAACCTGCTGCTCTGCACTAGGACGAATTTCGGGGAAGCCAAGCTCGCGGCTGCGGTCGGCGAGATAGGCGCCTACGATCCCCAGCCCGTGAGCTACGACTATTTCGTCACGCTGGCCGCGCAGGGCCAGGCCGGCGACACCATAGAGCTCACTGACACCGTGCCCCCGGGGATCCTGGCAACCGAGGCCGACCTGAGTTCCAACCAGATGATAAAGGTCGCGGGCAGCGGCTCCGCCTACTCAGTGGACTGGCCCTCGGGGCGGACCACGGCTGCCGGCAGCATGCTGGTATACCGCTTCACCTCCACCGAACCGCCCGACGAGGTGGTCTCGGGCATGCAGTCCCCATCGCTCGTGGTGAACAGGCTCGACCTGAGGATATTCATAGTGCCGAACACGATATTCAATGTCCTCTACAGCATCACGGGCAGCTTCTTCATAGCGCTCGCAGTGTCGTTCTCCCTCACGCTCATCATCCTCATGATAGTGGTCAACCTGCTGGTCATCGCCTACAACGTGGCATGGGCCGAGATGAACAAGCTGGGCGTGATGGCGGGCCTGCGCAAGGCGATCGGCAAGGCAGAGCCCCGCTGGAAGACCGACCTGATAATCGGCATCGTACTGCTCATCGCCGGATATTACATCGCGGTGTTCGTTGCGCCCGACCCCACTGCACCAAATTCCCTGTTCGGCGCGCTCGACTATTACACCGGGCTCGCGCTCACCTTCACCGCGGCGGCCGCGCTGGTGAGCGTGGGCTGCATGTTCATCGGCCTATTCCTCCTCTATACGTCGCTGGAGAACAGGCTGAAGATAATGGTGCTGGAGAGGATATACGGGATTGCGATAAGGGAGGACAAGGACTTGTTCATCGCCAGGGCTGCCAGCGTCAAGGACAAGATCGTCGAGCTGCAGCAGCTGGTGGACACATCCTCGAAAGAGGAGTTCGATGTGAGCGCGGAGTACGACATACTGGCGTCCATATCCCCTGAGAGGGTGGACGAGCTGGCCAAGAAGATGACCCCGGACAGCAAGAAGATGATAGACAAGGACCTGGCGGACGTGGAGAGCGCCATCGAGCGGCTCACGGAGAGGAAGAAGACCGCGGATGCCAGCTGGTCGAAATGGGCGGAGCACATAAACGCGCTGCTCGCGGAGCAGGACGAGGTCGACATAAGCGCGCTCATCACGGTGCCCGCCTCCCTCAGGGCATGGTGCCTCTCGCGCTATGCGAAGGAGCACGCCGCGGAGGGCCTCGTGTTCGAGCACGATGCCATAACCAAGAAGAAGATGACCTCCGAATCGCTCATCGCCGGCATGGTGGCCCACGGGATGCTCGAGGGCGCCGTGGTCATCCGGAAGGACGAGCTGGCTGCGGCCCACATGGCCAGCGGCGCAGCAACGGTCCCTGCCGCGCTCTCGCTCAGGCTCAGGAGCTACCTCCGCTCCCTCGCCAAATCCCTCGGCCGGGCCGAGCTCTCGAGCTTCGCCGCGGTCGGCGACAAGCAGGTGCTCGTGATCATGAAGGACACCGACATGGAGAGCGTCCTTTTCATCCCGCGCGACAAGTTCAAGGACACGATCGACGAGTGGAAGAAGAAGTCCAAGCTGCTGGAGTAGTCTTTCCTGTTTTTAGAAGAGGAGCGGCAGCCTCGCGTAAGCAGGTTGGAGGATGGCTCTTCCTTCACTGGGGGTTGAGCTTGTATATCTTGACCATGCCGTCCTGGGATGCGAAGACCTTGGTGAAGCCCGGCAGCTCGTCCAGGAACAGCGCCTGATAGAGGTTCGAGGAGTAGAACGCGGTCCCCCTGTCGCCGTAGCCCGAAGTGGCCTGGCCGTTCTCCAGGAACACGGGGTCGTTGGTGTACATGAGCGCCACGCTGTACGCATCGCCCAGATGGTAGGTCTGCGAATAGGATGTCGGCGATATGAGCTGGGCCTTGTTGAGCTTGAGGTCCCCGTTGGGCTCGGTCTCGTTGAGCAGGTATGTCCCGTAGGTCTTCTGCCCGTTCGCGAGGAGAACCTCCCCGACGCAGTACATGGGCCTGAGCGTGACCAGGTTCTGGCAGACCGCCAGGGTCTCGGGGTCGTTGAGGTAGTCCCCGTAGCAGTTGAAGCCCATGATGTCCGGGTAGGTGGTGCTCAGAAGCGGCTGCACCGACGGGTCCCAGGTCCAGTAGGCCTCGTAGCCTATCACCCCGGTCTGGTTTCCGGCTTTCGATATCGTGCAGGTCCTGCCGCTGCTGTCCTTGGGTATGTACACCATCTCCCAGAGGTGCTGCGCCTCGCACTGGGACATGCTCGGTTGGAGCGTGACGTTGGTTTCGTTCTCCCTGGCGCAGGCGAGGTAGTTAAGCGCGCCGTATTTGCCGCCGAACGGATTGCCGCCCTCTATGAGCTCCATGTCGAAGAGCGCATAGGAGCTGTTCACGCTGCGCATGAACGTCGCGAGGTCCGCTGGCGTACCGTCGAGGTAGTCATAGGCGACCTCCCCCACCATGAACGGCGATGCGGTCTGGTCGTTCCTTATGACCGCGGCGCGCTGGCCGAAGAAATTCTCCCAGTGGCCGTAGTCCCACCAGGACGTGATGCGCGAATCGTTCTCGGTGTTGCCCTTGATCCATTCCATGGCCTCTATCCAGTACGTAGATACGCGCTCGCACCTGAGGCTCGCGGCCAGCAGCTCTTCGGGCTGGGGGTTCGTGATGTCTGAGATGAGCGAATAATAGCAGAGCTTGGTGTCGTACTGGCTGTTCGTGCCCTGGCTGGCGTATGCGACTGGGTCTGCGGCGACCGTGCATATGGACGGGTCGTACACCGTGCAGAAACCCACTCCGGAATTTCCGTACTGGTCGCAGATCGACTGCTCGCTTACGTTCTCGGCAGTGAAATTGTTGCACATGGACTGGAACTTCGCCTGGAGCGCTGCGGGGTTGTCCTGGAACCTGGTCGCAGTGAAGAAGGAGACCGTGAGGGCCTTTGCGACGCCCCCTGCGCTGGCTGTGAACTGGAACACGATGAGCAGGGCGGCGATGAGGACGAATGCGTAGTAGGCGTAGGAGAGGTACTCTTTCTTCTCGTCCTCCTTCTTGGTCATGTCGGAGATGAGCCGGCTTACCAGCTCACAGGACTCGGCGAACACGAAACCTATCGCGATCGCGATCAGGAAACCGGCGTATGTAGTGTATTTGGTCTTGAGCAGGCCCACCAGCATGGGCGGGAGGACGATGGCGGCGAACATGAGCACTGGCGTCGCCTCGCCTTTGAACATGCGATAGATGGAGTATACGATCATGACGCCGAACAGGAACAGCCACAGCATGAGCAGGCTGTTGACCTTGCCGTCGTATTGTAGTGCGGTGCCGAAGATCCAGTTAAGGATCCGTATCACCAGGTCGAAGATGGTGTTGACTATGGACGTTATGACGTTCATCACGCCGGCTATCGGCGCGGGATACGCCACCGCGATGAAACCGAAGTTGCTGGAGAAATCCGTGCCTGCAGGGGACTGCTCGGCTATGGTGCGATCGAGGGGTATGTTGAACTGCGCCAGGCCGAGGGCGCTCTTGCCTGTGCTCTTGATAGGGTTGCCTAAAGGTGTGAAGAAGAATAGCAGGACCCCCGCGACGACCAGTGCGATGAACAGGTTCCGCGCCCGCTTGGCATCCGGAACGTACATGCGGATGGCGTAGAGCGCCCCGCAGACCGCGACTGCGATGGCGACCATGGCGGTGTTCCCGAATGATATCCTGCCGTCCCTGAACACGCCCTGTATCACGCCGGAGAATAGGAACACGCCGAACACGAGGATTATGGCGTTGTTGATGAGAAGCGTCTTGAGCTCCTCCTTGCAGTCGTCCTTGTTCGTGAGGAATATGAAAAGGGACTGGAGCGGGATGAATACCACCAGCATGATGAGGGGCACGATCTCGGAGACGCTGCCGAGGCTGACGGCCATGAATGCGAGGGCCGAGAGGAACGCGAATTTCATGCTCTTGTCCTTGAGCATGTAGACGTACATGACCAGGAAGAGCGAGATGGAGAAGAATGCGTAGGGCAGGACGTCCATCTCGCCGGCCACGGTCTTCATCAGGAATATCGGCAGGAATGCGGCGATGCCTGCGGCGAGGATTCCCCATTCCTTCTTGTAATAGGCCGCCACGAACATGTAGACGAAGAAGACCGCCAATGCGGCGGCTATCGGGGGGTATATCGATGCCAGGTCTGCCAGGAGCATGTTGTCGTATGCTCCCCCCTGGGTGTACAGCGAGTACCAGATGGCCTCCAGATAAGAGAGTTCCGAGGTCTCCCTATGGTTCGCGACCACGTAGGGATACCAGGCGGTCATGTCATTCGGGAAATTGCCCCCGTTCACAATCACCTGCTGGCTGATGTACGTGTAGTAATAGGGGTCCAGCTCCATGAATACCGGTGAATAGGTGGAAAACCGGACTATGAAGGTCAGCGCCACGATGACAAGGATGAGGAGGGATAGGAGCACCTCGGCCGAGAGGAGCGTGGACGGCGAGAGCGTGAGGCTGGATGGCAGTTTCAAATCCTCATGGGCCTTGCTCAGCACGAAAGCCGCGATGGCCACCGCATAGAGGAACACCACGGACAAGAGCGCGAGGGCGTAGGAGAACTTCACCCCGGCGAGGAAGAACAGCAGGAACGGCGCGATCGGGACGATCACGATGCCGAGGCCGAACCCCAGCAATATCTTCTCCATGGCGTTGAAGCGCGAGCCGCGAAACAACCCGAACGAGAGTATTGCCCCTGGGAGGAAACACGAAACGAACGCCCAGAACAGCAGTACGTATGGGTTGAAGGTTACGAGCATCGTCATCCACCATCAGGGGAAGATATTATAAGTATTCCACTGCCGGCTCCTCGGCGTACTTGGACTCCTCATCGGAGGCGCCGAGTATGTAGGGCGACTTGACGCCGGTGATTATGGCCGTCGCCCTTATCTTCTCGGTGCAGGACGGGTTTATCCTCGCGCCTATCTTCACGTTGGCCACGGAATCGAAGGATTCCGTCATCTTCTCGCCGGTCCTTATGGCGTCGCCCAATGTGAGGTCCGGTCCGCCTTCCAGATGTAGCAGGCAGCCCTTGGCCCCCTCGTAGTTTACATCGAGCAGCGGGTGGGCCAGGGTGTCCTTCACCACGTCGTCCACCTTGTTGTGCCCGACCCCTTCGCCTAGCGAGATGAGGGAGAGGCCTCCGCCCTGCATGACCGCGCGGACGTCCGCGAAATCCACGTTCATGAGGCTCGGGAACGTGATGGTGTCCGATATGCCGGTCACCGCGCGCGTGGTTATGGAGTCCGCGAGCTCGAACGCCTTGTTTATGGGGAGGTTCGGGACGTAGGATGCGAGCCTGTTGTTGTCTATGACGACGACGGTGTCGCATTTGGACACCAGCGCCTGCAGCGATGCCTGGGCTTTCTTGAGCCGCACGCGCTCCAGCGCGAACGGATATGTGACTATGGCGACCACGATGGCGCCCATCTCCTTGGCGAGCTCGGCCACGATGGGTGCTGCCCCGCCCCCTGTGCCTCCGCCCATGCCCGCGGTGAGGAAGACCAGCTCGTTCTCGCCGATCTCCTTCTTGAGCATGTCGCGGTCGACCTCAGCGCATTTCTTCGCGAGCTCTATGTCGCCTCCGGCGCCGAGCCCCCTGGTTATGGTCTTTCCGATGAGTATCTTCTTGCCCGCCTTTATCATGTTGAGGTGCTTGCCGTCCGTGTTTATGGCCACCGTCCTTGCGCTCTTTATGCCCGACGTGGCGAGCCTGTTTATGCAGTTGCACCCCGCGCCGCCCACCCCGAGGCATGCTATCCTCACCGAAGTGGACGAGTCAGGATCAGCGGTCGCCGCCGACACTTCCTTCTCGAGGGCCCGTTGGTTTGCTGGTAAATCCGACTTTGCCGCTTTGATAATGTCATCGAACATTAGAACACCTATTTCGCATTATCTTAGTAAGCGCTTAAAAATTTACCGATAACGTCATAAATTTTTCCTGAGTTGAAATAGCGACCAGAACTGCCCAAAAAAACTGCAGAAGAGCTCTACAGCATAATAGAGCTCCGTCAAAATCGGGATAACAGAATTGGAGAAAAGAGTGAAGCAGCTTGAAAAGGAAAACAAAAAGCTGCAATGCCAGCTCGGCAAATTTGTCAACGAGTTTACTCCTTCCGGTTCCGTGCCACCTTACTTATAAAGTGTGTGCCGAGAAAACCCACACCCTTTAGGGGTGGGATAAACACTATAAAGTTCAAGGCACTGGTACGATACGACATTCTCGTCATTGGACAAGAGGTCTATTCTCCGCGGAAATACCTCCGCGGAAATGCACTGTGCTGGTTCTTCTTTATAAAGGCCATTTCAATGATTTTATAATGAATCGAGCCTACAAATTCCGTCTGTATCCGAATAAACTACAACGACAGGAAATGCAAACTCATCTATGGCTCTCTAAAAATCTCTGGAACGATATGCTGGAATTGACTAAGCAGATGTATAGCCAATACGGGTATTTTGCCTCTACTAAGGCATTGCGGGAAATAGCTAAGAATAGTGGTTTGTTTTCCCAAACAGCACAAGATATAGAGGCGCGGTTGAATAAATCCATCTATGGGATGATAGCACGAAGAAAGAGAGGCATAGACGCTGGCTTCCCTCGCTTCAAGAGCATGGATAGGATAAAATCATTGACGTATCCACAGGCAGGGTTCTCTCTGACTGGCAAGAAGTTGAAAGTCAGCCCATTCGGGGAAATCAACATCAATCTGCATCGTGAAGTCCTCGGTCGAATCAAGACTTTGACGCTCAAAAAGGAAGCAGACAAATGGCATGCGATTTTGACTGCAGAATTACCTCCTACGATTCCCAAGCAAAACAACGGCGGAGCAACTGGAATAGACCTCGGTCTGATGACTTTCGCAACTCTTTCTAACGGAGAGCAAATAAGAAAGCCAAAGCATTTCAAAAGATACGAGGATAAGTTGGCGGAAGTCCAAATAAATCTATCCAGAAAGAAACTGAGAAGCAAAGGCAGAAAAAAGGAGAAGCTAATCGTTTCCAAAATCCATGCGAAGATAGCGAATACGAGAAAGGACTGGCTGCATAAGGCAGCGAATAATCTTCTATCACAATACTCCCTCATAGTGTTTGAAGACCTTGACGTGCTGGGAGTATCATCGGAGCATGGCAAAGGAACGTCAGACGCAGGATGGAGCATATTCACAAATATAATTTCCTACAAAGCGGAAGAAGCTGGTTGCGAGGTGGTATTTGTGAATCCGAAGAACACTACGAAGGATTGCAGCCGTTGTGGAACCTGCGTTCCAAAAGAAGAGCATGAGAGAGTACATAATTGCCCTTCTTGCAGTCTAAGCATGGATAGAGATCTCAACGCTGCAATCAATATACTTGCAAGAGCTACCGTCGGGCAGACGGGAAGTAACGCTTGCGGAGATGGCGGTTACGCCGTCTAGGAAACAAGAAGCCCACACCTTTCAAGGGTGGGAGCATGTCACATAAGGAATAAAAGGATAGCAGATATCACGACGGCGGGACTGCGCCTGCTCGTCTTCATCTAGACGGAGCGGGAATGACGCCTCACATTCCCAGATAGGGCAGTATGTTAATTATTGTGAGGAGGAGGCATATCACTAAAATTATGAGACCGACGAAGATTTCCGGGTACATGCCGCGGGACATTTTTTCGATTACGTTTCGTTCCTCACCAGTACTGATGTACATCGTCTTATTCACATCCCCTTTCCTGAGGATAAGGTTCTCATACCCCACGGTGTTCGACAGCCCTTCCGCTGGCTCAATACTCCCCAAGGCAAAGAGCTGGTCGCCATCAACGATGTACGATTCGATAACGCGCATACCCTCGTACGCCGCATCCTGCAATTTCTTTTTCCCTGCCTCGTCTAGTGTAGTTATGAATTCCACCACACGTGAATCCATGGTCGTAGGATAGACTCCGCCCGACAACTTGGGTGCGGATATATCTCCTTCGAAGCTGGCGCCTGGGGGGATATCGATATCGGCTCCGGCAGGATCCACGAGCATCTTCCCTGTGCCATCCACCAGATAGAACGGTTTGTGCGAATCTAGCGTGTAGAAGTTCCGCCAGCCACCTTTTCTTACGAAATATTGCGCTTCGAAACGCCAGTATGCACATTTCACTCCAGTTATCGGACTGCGCATCGGATCTCGGCACAATGCTGCGCCGGATAGTTTTACCAGCCCGACTGCAGTTCCCCCTACTTTTGACATAGGAAGCTCTTTGATTTTCTGGATAAAGAGGAACTGCTTAACCCCAGGTTGGAATAGGACGAAGCCGAAGACGAAGCCTATGAAACATCCTATAAATACAACGAGGTCGGGCATTGGTTCACCAGCATCATTTGTCAATATCGACCTGGACGGGTGCCTTCTCCTCCTCCACCGCCCTGAAATATTCGGTCTCGGTGAAGTGGAACATCCCTGCGATGATGCTGTCCGGCAGTGACTTTATGCGGGTGTTGTAGAGCATGACGGAGTCGTTGTAGAACTCCCGCCGGTCCGCGATCCCGTTCTCCATCTCGGTGAGCTGCTTCTGGAGGTCGAGGAAATTGTCATCAGCCTTGAGGTCCGGGTACTTCTCCGAGACCGCGAATATCGTCTTGAGCGAGGCGGTTATGGCCTCGCTGTGCTTCGCGGTCTCCTGCGGGCCATGGGCCGTCATGATGGACGCGCGGAGCGCGGTTATGTCGATTAGCGTCTGCTTCTCGTATTTCATGTAGCCCTTCACGGTCTGCACGAGGTTGGGTATGAGATCGGACCGCTGCTTCAAAAGGACGTCGATGTTCGCCCAGGCCTTGTCCACGTTGTTGCGCAGGGAGACCAGGCCGTTGTAGACGCTGAAGAGGTAAAATACGAAAAGCACCAGCAGGCCGAGAATGATGCCGCCGCAGCAGATTAAGCCCTCGAATGCCATTGGAACCACGTCGCTAGATGCAGATAGATTTCGCATAACCCCTAATAAACCTGCCGCAGCCGGTCATGCTATGCATACAAACGCGCCTGCGGCTGCGAGGACGAAGCCGACGCCGATGTACCAGTACATGGAGCCCCGGATGTTGTCCACGATCTTCCTCTCGCCCGTGTCGCTGATGTAGAAGACCTTGTCGTACTTCCCCTGCCTCACTATCAGGTTCTCAGAGCCGATGGAGCTGGAAACGCCCTCCTGCAAATCGGCCGTCCCGAGCACGAAGAGCGGGTCGCCTTCGGCTATGTACCATTCCGTGAACCGCAGCTCGTAGCCGGAAAACCGGTACGCCAGGGCTTTCGCATCTGGATTGGCATCGAGATAGGCGAGCACCTTCTGGTCGAGCTGCTTCTGGGGGAGAATACCGAGGAACCCCTTGCTGCTGAGATATCCGGTGGAGGAGAAGTCGACCGGGATCTCGATGGTCGCTCCAGTCGGGTCCACGAGCATCTTCCCGGTGTCGTCCTCGAGGTCGAAATCCTTGTGCGAGAAACCCGATGAGATCATGCGCCAGCCGCCGTTCTTCCCGGGCTGGTACCACTCGGCGTTCATCTTCCAATAGATGCATTTCACGTTGGATATGGGGCTGAACTGCGGCTCCTTGCACACCGCCTTCCCGAAAAGCTCGATGAGCCCGACCGCAGCGGAGCGGGCCTTGGAGGTCGGGGTGTCTGTTATCTTCTGGACCAGCAGGTACTTTTGTATCCCTGAATAGAGGACGCCCAGCCCGATTATCAATAGGGGCCCGCCCCAGCAGCAAAGGGTCAATCCCATGGCATCCCCGTAGAGAAAATATGGAAAGAAAAAAAAGGTCAGTACGTATCGGCTGGTACGGCCGGGGATGTCACTCCGCTTCCGGTCGGGACGCTCGGAGGCACTCCGACCGATGCGCCAGAGTATAGGTCGCTCATGCTGCAGGCGCTTCCCGGCGTGAGGAATATGTCGTCACCGAACAGGCCCGGCTTGCAGCTCCAGACCACGCTGGAAGACTCCACGCTCGAGGTGGACACCGGAGGCGATGAGGCCGCGGTTCCAGATGTGCTCGTGCTGTTGGCTGCGAACGTGAGCCAGTTGCAGTTCTTCCCCATCTGGGCGAAAGTGGCCTGCATCTGCGTGGAGACTTTCATGTAGGTGGTGCTGTTCTTGTAGACCATCTCGTACGTCTGGCCGGCGGACGTCATCTTCATGTACATGTTCTGCCCCTTTATCTCGATGGTCAGCGGCTGGCCGTTCACCATGGCCGTGCACTCCAGCGGAAGCCCGCTTGTCATCGCTGCGACGTAGCTCTCGATCGAGCCGATGTTCGTCCCTGCTCCGGTGCCAGAGGGCGTCCCGCTCGCCGTGCCTGAAGTCGTATTGGCTGGCGCTGGTGGAGTTCCTCCGCTCGGAGCTGCTGCGCCGCCGGTGGTGTTCGCCACTGGGGCGGTTGCGCCAGAGGCCGCTGGGGCGGTGGTGTTCACCGTGCCAGAAGGCCCGGGCTGCTGGCTGGTGCAGCCGAAAATCAATAATCCTGCCAAAACCATTAGTACAATCAGTTTGTTCATATTATCCCTCCTGAATAGCACTTGGCACGGTATTATTTAAAATGGTTGAGATGGAAATCCGAACGGTCATCATGCCACTAGATATCTCGCGCACGCTGTTCGGCAAGCGCATGAAGAATCCCCTCGTACTCGCATCCGGAGTGCTTGGCGTGACCAGGGCAGGGCTGGAGGCCGTCGCGGAGAACGGCGCAGGTGCATTGACCACGAAATCGCTCTCGATCGAGCCGCGCAAGGGGCACGAGGGTCCCATTATAATAGAGACCGAATGCGGGCTCCTGAACGCGGTGGGCTATTCGAACCCTGGCATAAGCGACGGAATAGCCGAGTTCTCGGGATGGAGAAGGGACGAGCCGCTCATAATCAGCATAGCCGGGAAGGACGAGAAGGAGTTCGCGCGGCTCGCAGCCAGGCTCGAGCAAGTGAGAAAAACGCTCAACTGTGCCGCTGTGGAGATCGCGCTTTCCTGCCCCCACACGCCCGGATTCGGGCTCATGGCCGGCCAGGCAGACCCAAAGGCCGCCGGCAGGATAACCGCGGCCGTGCGTAATGAGACCAAGCTCCCAATCATAGTAAAATTATCGCCCAGCGTCCCGGGCGAGGTGGAGGCAGCCAGACTCGCGGAGAAGGCCGGCGCATCCGCCATAAACATGGGCAACTCGCTCGGCCCGGGGATGAGGATAGACATAAACCGCGGCAAGCCGGTGCTGGGCTTCAAGATGGGGGGCCTAAGCGGGCCTGCGATAAAGCCGATTACAGTCAGATGCGTCTATGACATCTACGACGCTGTGGAGATCCCGGTCATAGGGACCGGCGGCGTGAACAGCGGCCAGGACGCGATAGAGATGCTGATGGCCGGCGCCTCGCTCGTCGGGGTGGGGAGCGCGGTGTATTTCAGGGGCCCGGACGCCTTCATCAAGATAGAAGGCGAGATGCGCGCCTGGATGAAGGGGCGTGGATACAAAAGGATCGAAGAGCTCGTCGGTGTTGCCCATGAGTGAGACGTTCCAGCAAAAGGTCCCGATGCAGACCGCCAGGGTCGGCAGGGTGTCGGTGGAGAGCGGCAAAGTCAAGACCATAGAGCTGGACACGCGCCTCGTGTGCGAGCCGGGCCAGTTCCTCATGGTGTGGGCGCCAGGCGTAGGCGAGAGGCCGATGTCCATAGCGAACAACGACCCGCTCACCATCTCGGTCGCCAACGTGGGGAAGGTCAGCTCGGAGTTGCACAGGCTGAAGCCCGGTTCGCTCCTCTCCTTCAGGGGGCCGCTCGGCAACGGTTTCAAGGTCCAGGACAAATGGAAGCGCATACTCGTGGTGGGAGGCGGTTACGGCGTCGCCCCGCTCTACTTCCTCGCGAAGATGGCCACCTCGAACGACGTCGAGACGCTGGCCGTCGTCGGGGCGCGCAGCGCCAAGGACATCATCTACGAGGACAAGCTCTACCTGGTCACCGCGGAAACCTTCGTGACGACCGATGACGGCTCCAAGGGCGCGAAGGGGAGCGTGATGGTGGAGGTCGGGCGGCTGCTCGCTGACAGGAAACGCAGGCCCGCGGCGGTGTTCGCCTGCGGCCCGGAGCGCATGATGCTCGCTATCGCGAGGCTGTGTATGAAGCACGATATCCCGTGCCAGCTCTCCCTAGAGCGCCACATGAAGTGCGGGCTCGGAGTGTGCGGCTCCTGCGACCTGGGCGGCAGGAGCGTGTGCAGGGACGGCCCGGTGTTCGACGCGCTCGAGGCTCTCGCGATAAAGGAGTTCGGGGAAACTAAAAGAGACGCGAGCGGCGCGCGGAAGAGCATCTGATCGTTTAGACGCGTCGATCTCAAAACAGTTTATAAAATCTGGCAGGCCAATGGGCACCATGGAGCTGGTCCATAGTAAAGGATACAGGATGTACAAAGTTTCTGAAGAAAGTATGCCCCGCAACTCATATATCATCTGCTCAAGGCATGCCAGCGGCGTGCTCTACCAGCCCCAGATCGCGGGCAAGGAGCTCCAGGACAGGATGGAGAAGGTGGCCGAGGTTTTCTTGGACGCTATCGGAAGTACCACGGTCGACGGCAAGAAGGCCAGCCAGGTGACTGAGCTGATTTTCCTTTCCGGCGGACTATATTACCAGCTTAACCACGGCTTCAAGGAGAGGTACGGCAAGGCGCTCCAGCAGTGCTTCCTCGGGATAAAAAGGCAGCGGCTGGAGGACGGCACGTTCACCGCGGCGGCCACGTATGACAATTTCGAATCCCTTCCGGACAACGCAACGGTCATAATCGGGGACACGACCGCGACCGGAGCCACGCTCCGGATAGGGATAGGCCGCCTGCTGGACGCCTTCGAAGAGAAGAAACGCAAGCCCGAGAACCTGGTCGTGTGCTCTCTCGCCTGCTCTGTGGACGGGGCGCGGCTCATGAAGGAGCTGGAGGGGATGATAGGGCGGCGCTTCCCAGGAGCCCGGGTCCACCTTTTCGTGGCAGAGGAGCTCTTCCACCTCATGCCGGACGGGACCGACCTGAGATTCCTCTACGACGACTGCGTGATGCCGGATGAGACGCGGGCCAGGATACTCAAAACATACGGGGAATACCTAGGGAAGAATATGAAGTGCGCGGTCTTCGACTGGGGCACGCGGTGCAAGAACCCCGTGGCGCACTACCATGATTTCCTGGGGTTCGCTGACGGGATGCTCGAGAAAAGGCTTGACACGAAGAGCAGGGCGGTCCTGGAAAAGATGAGGGCCGAAGCAAAGCGGGCGCTCGCTGATTTCGACAGCCCGCTATAGGGCGCATGGACATGGCCTTGCGGCTAGAAGCTGTCTTGGAGGTCTCTGAGCAGTTTCCTGTTTTCCGACATCACTATCGTGAAACCGTTCCTCTCGCTGACTTCGACATACAACTGCATGCCCGGTTTTCTGAATAGCTGCACCCTCACGCCCTCATCACGGTATTCATCCTCTTTCTGGTATCCTATGTCGGCCAATTTCCTGGAAACGACTTCAAAAGGGGCGTTAAACCGAAGCTCTTTTTCGCTGATGGCTGTGACGGACGCGCCTTTCGCTGGAGCGGCTTCTACGACGCGGGCCGGGACGGCAGAGATCTTTTTTGGCTCCGGCGCGGGGATTTTGTCCGGGGCTTTGGGTCTGTACTCCGCCAGTGTGAGATTTTCATCCACGCCCTTTTTTATCTCTGCAAGCAACCCGGGGTCGGACGAATGCACTATGATCTTGTCCTTCAATACAGTGACTTCTATTTTTTTGCTGAGATCGAATGCGCCGTCTGGGTGCGGGAACCTGTTCATGGGCTCGCCGGGTTTCAGCCTCGCATAGATCTGAACCGTGCTATTTCCACGGATCTCGGCGTTGAACTCGTCGTAACCGATGTTGTTCAGCCTCTTGAATAGTTCAGCCGGGCCGATGCTGAATTCTATTTTTTTGGGTTTGGTAGACGAAAAAGCTTCGGTCATATGCGGGATTATGCGGCTAGCTTTATAAAAACAGCACGACCACCAAAAGAAACACCGCGCGTCAATAAGTCATTTTACCAGTTTTTTAGTAAATACTAATTTATAGGTAGACCTTCAATATGGAGCCATGGACGAATCGGCAGCCGCAGCGGCGGGTTTGAGGAAGGGCGGTTTCGTGCTGATATACGACGGCGACGAGCGGGAGGGCGAGGCTGACCTCTGCTTCCACGCCTCTTTCGCTGCCCCGGAGCGCATCCAGAGGCTCAGGAAGGACGCGGGCGGCCTCATCTGCCTCGCCTTGGAAGGAAAAATCGCCAAAAAGCTCAGCCTGCCGTTCTACAGCGACATACTGACGGCATCCAAGCACCCGCTCGCGGCCATGGACTGCAAAAAGGCTGCCTACGGGGACAAGCCAGCGTTCGCCATCCCTGTGAACCACAAGAAGGTCTACACCGGGATAACGGACAACGACCGCTCGCTCACCATAAAGAGTGTTGCCGAGCTGGTGGAAAGCGGGATGGACAAGACACACATGACGAAGAGATTCATAACGGACTTCTATTCGCCCGGGCACGTGTTCCTGCTCATCGGCCGCGGCATAGAGAACAGGCACGGCCACACCGAGCTCACCCTGGAGCTGGCGAGGCGCGCTGGCATGAGCGGCGCCATGGTGCTGTGCGAGATGCTCGGCTCGGGGAAGGCGCTGGCAAAGAGCAGCGCCAGGCAGTACGCAAAGAAGAACGGATTCGCGTTTTTGGAGGGAAGACAGCTATGGCCAAAATAGGGATAGTCGACACGATGTTCAGCCGCGTGGACATGGGCTCCATGGCGATTGACGAGATAAGGAGGAATTACCATGACGTCGAGCTCCTGCGCAGGACCGTGCCAGGGGTGAAGGACCTGCCTGTGGAATGCAAGCGGCTCCTTGATTCGGGATGCGACTCCTGCATGGCCATAGGCATGGTCGGGGGCGCCCCTGTGGACCAGGTGTGCGCCCACGAGGCCAGCCAAGGCATACAGCAGGTCAAGCTGCTCACAGGAAAGCACGTCATAGAGGTCTTTGTGCACGAGAACGAGGCATGGAGCGGGAGGGAGTTCCGCGAAATCTGCGAGAACCGCGTGAGGAAGCACGCGCACAACGCCGTGCTGCTGGTCACGAAGCCCGAGGAGCTGACCAAGCTGGCGGGAAAGGGCGTGCGACAGGGGAAGGAGGACGAGGGGCCGGTGGAGAGCGGGGCCAGGCCTGTGCGCGTCGCCATCGTCGTCGCGGAGTTCAACCGCGAGATAACCGAGGTCATGGAGGACAAGGCCCTGGAGACCATAAAGGGGCTGGACGATGCCGAATTCGCGGGCAAGACGCTCGTGGCGGGGGCGTTCGAGATACCGCTCGCAGCGAAGAAGCTGCTCATGGACAAGGGGGTGGACGCGGTCGTCGCCCTGGGCGCGGTGGTCAAGGGCGACACCGGCCATGACGAGGTCATAGTGAAGAACACCGCCAGGCAGCTCGGGGACCTGGCCCTGGAATACCGCAAGCCCGTGGGCCTGGGGATAATCGGGCATGACGCAGAGTATGACGCTGCCGAGGAGCGGGCCGAGGAATACGCCGAGCGCGCGGTGAAGGCCGCCGTGGACCTTGCGAAGGTGCTGCGCCAATGACAGTGAAGCACGTCGCCGAGGCGTTCCTGCCCACCAGGCACGGAAGGTTCATGGTGCATGCCTTCGTGGACGACGAGGGTAGGGAGCACGTGGCGCTGGTGAGGTGCGACCACAAGGCCCATGGCTCCATGCCGGTGCGCGTGCACTCGCGCTGCCTGACCGGAGACACGCTCACATCAATGAGGTGCGACTGCAGGGACCAGCTGGAGGCGGCGATGTCGTATCTGGAGAAGAGGGAGTGCGGCATCCTGATATACTTGGACCAGGAGGGCCGCGGCATAGGGCTTTCCAACAAGATAAAAGCCTACGCGCTGCAGGACAAGGGCATGGACACCGTGGAGGCGAACGCCCACCTGGGGTTCGGCGAGGACCTCAGGGATTATGACGTCGCCGCTGACATACTGAAGTATTTCGGCGTCAGGGAGATAGTGCTGCTCACGAACAACCCGCACAAGATCGCGGACCTGGAGATGCACGGCATAAGGGTGCTCGAGAGGATACCGCTGCTCACGAAGCCGAACAGGTACAACAGGGGCTACCTTGAGACGAAGAAGAGGAAGATGAATCATATGCTGGGGTGATGGACATGGGAGACAGCGAAAGGTACATGCGCCTCGCGCTCGAACTCGCGAAGAAGGGGAGGACGAGCCCGAACCCCAAGGTCGGCTGCGTCATAGTGAAGGGGAATAGGGTAATCGGCGCCGGCTACCATAGGAAGGCCGGTCTCCCCCATGCGGAGATAGAGGCGCTTGCAGACGCGAAACGCAAAGGCGACGGCGTGTGCGGCGCCACCATGTATCTCACCCTTGAGCCGTGCTGCAGGGCCTACGAGGGGAAGCGCACGCCGCCGTGCACCCACGCGATAGCGGCTTCCGGAATCTCGAAACTGGTAGTTGCCATGAGGGACCCGAACCCGAAGGTGGCTGGCTCCGGAATCGCATTTCTGAGGAAGCGCGGGATCAAGGCCGAGGTCGGGCTCCTGGAAGCCGAGGCGCGCGAGCTGAACGGACCGTACATCAAATGGATGACGAAACACGTGCCTTACGTCCTGATGAAGATGGCCATGAGCGCGGACGGGAAGACGGCCACGAGGAGCGGGGATTCCAGGTGGGTGAGCGGCGGGAAGTCAAGGCTGCTCGTCCACCGCATGCGCTCTGAGTCCGATGCCGTGATGGTCGGGGCCGGGACGATCAAGGCCGACGACCCCAGGCTGACGGCGCGGATAAGGGGCGCTCACCAGCCGATACGGATAGTAGTGGATTCGGACCTGTGCCTCGACACCAGGGCGGAATTCATGCGGCAGCCGGGCGAGGTCATCATCGCGGCCGCCGGGACCCCGAGGAAGGAATCAAGGATACTCGAATCGCTCGGAGCCAGGCTTTTGTTCTGCGGGAAGGATGACGTAGACCTCAGGATGCTCATGCGCAAGCTCGGGAGGATTGGCATCCAGTCCGTGCTCATGGAAGGGGGAAGCGAGCTGAACGGCTCCGCGATCGAAGCCGGGATAGTCGACAGGATATGCTTCTTCATCGCGCCGAAGATAGTCGGCGGGAAGGAGGCGAAGGGCCCGGTCGGCGGCAGGGGCGTAGGGAAGATGGGCCGGGCGCTGCGGCTCAGGAATATGAAAATAGAAAAGATAGATGAGGACTTCCTGCTCACCGCCGATATCTGATTTGATGGCCGGCTCAGCCGCCGGTTGCCGCGGCGGGCGGCGCTACGGCGGTCACGTTGCCGGTGGTGAGGTTCATATATGTCCCGAAGTTACCCACCGCGCGCATAACGAGCCAGCCGTTGCTCTCCACGCTGCCGACCTGGTCCCAGTAGCTTGCGAAGCCCGCATAGGACAGGGCCTCCGGGGACAGTATGATGGTCGGAACCGCGGTTATGTTGTACTCCTTGACAAGCTGCTTGCCCTGGGTGGAGTTCAGGTCATAGGTGCTCGTGTTCGTGAACACCATGCCGCCCTGCTGCCGCAGGCTTGCGGATTGCGTGCTCACGTTGTAGCAGCTCGTGCAGCTCAGGTCGGTGAGCTCGATGAGCGATACCTCGCCCACCACCGCGCCGTTCGTGAGGTTGACGTAGGGCGCGTAGACGTCCCTGTAGACATAGGAGCCGTCCGCTTCCACCGTACCTACGTTGGACCACGCCTTCGCGAGCGTCGAGTAGGCTCCGGCGTCCGGCGAGAGTATCATCGCCGGGACCTTGGAGATGTTGTACTCCGCCACGAGCGCCCGGCCTTGCGACGAATTGTAGCCATAGCTGGTGACGCTTCCGACGCGCATGCCTATCTGCGCTCCGGAGAGCATGTCCACCATGTCGGAGATGTTGAAGCAGTCGGCGCAGGATGGCGCGGTCACTTCCGTGACATTCACGATGCCCACCACCCTGTTGCTTGACAGGCTATAGTAGGGCGGATAGACGTTCGTGTATACCAGGGCACCATCCGGTTCTACCGAGCCGATGTTGGACCATCCTGACATGAGGTTCGCGGACGCGTTCGTGTCCCCGGTTATGACCATGGTGGGCACCGCATCCAGCGAGTATTTCGAGATCAGGGCCGCGCCTTCCGGTGAGGAGGCGTCGAACACGGTCACGTTGCTGATGACAACCCCGAGCTGCGAGGAATCCGCCTCCAGCGTCGAAAGGAGGAGGTCGGTGGAATTGCACGTGGTGCAGCGGCTGTCGTTTATGACCGTGATCTGGATTGTCGGGGTGACGTTCTGCTGCGGCACCTGTATCGGAGACACGTTGAAGTTCGGCTGGGACGGCGACGCCGGCTGCTGGGGCGCGAAGACCGCGTAGGCTATGTAGCCTATCACGATGCCGACAATGACGCATCCGAGAACCAGGAGCAGCATGTTGTTCTTCGGGGCATCGGCACTCCCAGGGGCCGCGGGAACCGGTTTTGCGGTCTCTGAAGGCTTCTTCACAGGTGGCTTATCGCTCTCTCCCATAGTAATCATCTTGGATTAGATAACTTACGAAGCCTTTAAAAACATTTTACCACAGAAGTGCTCGTATAAACGTCCACTTATCTTGATGAAAGATTAGTTCTGTGATCGCATGACAGACGCTGCCGATGGGTTCGACACCCTGCAAACGAAGATAAAGGACCTCGAAACGAGGAAGATGGAGCTCATCGAGCGCATCAAATACCTCACCCGCAGGGTCAGGTACAAGAAGTTCGAACAGAAGGCCCTCGAGCCGTACCTCGAGCAGACCAAGGGCGTGCAGATCGCGCCGCTGCGCAAGCGCAGGAACATGGTCGAATTCAGGATAGCCACCGCGGCGTACACGCCGAGGATGGAGAAGGAGCTGCTCAAGGAGGTCAAGAAGCTCGACGAGCAGCTGGCCGGCGTCCGCGAGGTCGAGCGGGCGAGGCGCAAGAAGCAGTACGTGGACCAGGACATCGAGCAGGGCGAGAAGGAGATGGCCGACATCGAGAACGCGCTCAAGGACATCCGCGAGAAGCTCCGGGTGCTCTACGACGATGCCAAGGCTGCCAGGATGGTCGCCAAGAGAAGCGCGGTCGCCGCGGCTGCTGCAGAGGAAGACATGGTTGCGCTCGGGGACCTGGCTTTGATCGAGAAAAAGGACTGAACCTACTGATTACAAAAAAAAGGTTTAGGATCTACGGCAGCGCCTTGACTTCCCAGATGAACTTGTCCCTTGTGGTGACCGTCTTTATGCTGAGGTTGATCCGGTAGTCGTTCTCCTTTATAACCGCAAGCAGCTTGCGGACTATGTCGTGGTTCACCGGGTCTGTGTTGACCCAGGAGCAGGACTTGCGCGTGACTATGCAGTCCGCGATGACCGGCGCGTCGTGGGTGGACACCCCGGTCCCCTTTATCTTGGAGAGAATCTCAGCCTCGTTGAATGGTTCGCCCATAGAAGGATGGATGTACAGAACGGTTTAAATATCATGGGCATCGGAACCCCGTATTTTCCCAAAACGCCCGAACAGCAGTAGTGAACTACCCATGCCCAAAGGCATGGCTTTCCTGCTTCGTTGAAGATACTTGCCAGTTATGTTTATGACCAGTAGAGGTCTCTTCTCCGCAGGCTTTACTTCCCGGCGTCCCGCCGGTAGCTCGTTGGAGTATGTTCAGCGCCGCATTGAGGTCCCTGTGCATGGATGCACCGCAGGCGCAATCGTGCCACCTCTCCGCAAGCGTTTTCTTTTGTATAAGACCGCAGTTGCTGCACATCTGGGATGTGTAGGCGGGATTTACCAGCACGACTTCGCAACCAGCTCCTTCCGCCTTGTAGCTGATCATGCTGACGAACTCCGCCCAGCTGCAGTCCAATACCTCTTTTGCCAGGAAACCCCGTGCCAATCCTTCGTTGTTCAGCGCTTCCATGGCTATGAGCGAATGGTTCTTCACAAGGTTACTGCTGACCTTGTGCAGGAAATCCCTCCTCTTATTCGTTAGTTTCTCGTAGGCGATGGCAACCGCCTTTCTGTTTTTGGCCCTGTTCGAGCTGCCCTTCGTTTTATTCGACATCCTCCGCTGGGCGAGCTTAAGCCGTTCTTCTGCCAATCTGAGATTCCGCGGATTCTCTATCCTTGAGCCATCGCTCAGATACGCGAATGTTTCTATCCCCAAGTCGATTCCGACTGGAGGCGTCTTGTTTCTCTCCGGCATCTTTCTTTCGGATTCGGTCGTAAAAATCGCATGCCACTTCCCTGAAGGGGATCTCTTTATGACCAGGGTCTTGATTTCACCGTCCATTTCCCTGTGTTTCCTGATTGCCACGTTCCCTATTCCTGATAGCCCCAGCCTGTCGTTGAGTTTGAAGCCGAACTGTGGATAGGTGAAAGACCTCACACGCTCTATTGACTTGAACCGTGGGAATCCCGCCTTCCTGCCGGCTTTCCTCTTTGCGACAAATCCTTTCAGGGATTTTGCAAGCCGGTCTGCAACATTCTGGGCTACCTGGGAGAACATGTTGGTTTCTTTTGTCCGTAGGTAAAGCTGCTTTCTGGCAGGGAATTTCCTTGTTTCTTCGTAATTCTCCTTTGCGTATGCCAGCAGGGAATTCCAGATGGTTTTGCATTCGTAGAGGTGGCGGTCCAGGATTTTTTCCTGGCTTCTTGAAGGGTAAAGCCTGTACTTCCAGGCTCGCATTACTTTCATAAAGAGTTGCCTGAAAGGTCGTATATAAGCATTTCCCGGGTGGATTTCCGCGGTGCTCACGACGAAGCTGGCACATTAGGCCCTTTCGCCCCATATTTGAAAATGTGGGATTTCCCGGACCTGATGCATTTAAAAGCAACAAAAGCGTAATCACTTTCACATGATGACGTGAACAACCTCTGAGATGCCTTCCGCAATTTTCCAGGGAGGCATTGGTGAAGAAACCAACAGCGTCTGATTCCTTTTTCAGGCCTTGACGGCCATCACGACCCATATGCTCTCGAAGAAGAAGTCCTGCCGCCCGATTAGCCTGACCTTGTAGCCGAGCTTTTCGAGCGCGCTGCGCGTCTTGCGCGGGCCGTTCAGGCTGCTCTGGAGCAGGAGGAGGGTCCCGCCCGGATTCATGTGCGAGTCGAATTCCTTCAGGAACCTGTCCAGCACCTTCCTGCCGTCCTTCCCGCCGTCGAAGGCGAGGTTCAGCGAGCCGGCGACCCTCTCGTTGTATTCCGTAGGCAGGTAGGGCGGATTGAACATCATGGCGTCGAACCGGCCCTGGACGCTGCTGAAAAAATCCGACACCAGGAAGCGTGCGTTCCTGATCCCGTTCTTTCTCGCGTTCTCCGAGGCGCAGGCGATTGCTTCCGGGCTGACGTCCGCCCCGACCACCTCGTTGCCCGGATTGGCCTTCGCGTTGGCGAGCGCGGCGATTCCGCTGCCCGTGCCCATGTCAAGGACCCTGCCCTTCAACTTCGTAGCGTGCTTCGCGAGAAGCAGGGAATCCTCAGCCGGCTCATAGACCGAATCCTGGATAGAAAGCTCGACGCCTTCGCAGACAAGCCCCATGTGAAGGAAGATGGCGAGTTCTTTTTTAAATACATTCGGACACAGCTAATGCCATGGACGAACTTCTGCTTCTGCTTCTAAGGAACGGCGCCCACCGCTCGGCGGTCAGGCTCACGACCACGGAGATAGCCGCGCTGCTGGGCATGTCCCAGCAGAACGTGTCCAGGAGGCTGCGCATGCTGGAGAAGGAGGGCATGATAAGGAGGGACCCTTCCGGCATAACGCTCACGGACAAAGGGGTCGCTGATATCAAGGATCTGCTCGCGGTGCTGCAGAACGCCTTCTCTGCCAGGCTCGAGATCAGGGGCAAGGTCGCGGACGGCCTCGGCGAGGGGAAGTTCTACCTGTCCAAGCCGGGATACGCGCGCCAGATGGAGGACAAGCTCGGATTCGTCCCCTACCCAGGAACGCTCAACCTGAGATTGGAGGGCGGCGAAGCCGAGAAAAGGAGGCGCTTGCTCCACCTGGAGCCTGTTGTCATAGCCGGGTTCACGGAGGAAGGCAGGCGTTACGGCGACCTGTTCGCCTACCGGGCGAAGGCCGAGGGCGTGGAATGCGCGGTCGTTGTGCCGCTGAGGACCCACCACGGCCAGGATGTCATCGAGCTCACGGCCCCGCTGAATCTGCGCAAGAGGCTCAATAAGAAAAGCGGGGACGAAGTCGTGCTGAGGATAGGCTAGGTGCACCCATGGAAACGGCGACTTCCGGCCCGGCTCTCGGTCCACTGGTCCACGACGGGATAATGGAGGAGCTCATGCCCAGGATAAAGAAGCTGGCCAAGCGGCTCATCGAGGCTAAACAGAACAATACATTCATCCTGCTGCGTTTCCACCACGATGCGGACGGCATCGCGGGCGCTCTGGCTCTTTCCGAGGTGCTGAGGTTCCAGGCATACCAGCAGAATTCCGCGGTCTACTCGGTCAAAGATGCGGTCAAGGACCTGTCCTCGCTCTCGCACGAAGATAAGCCGTTGGCGGTGCTTCTGGACTTCGGGATGAACCGGGAGAGCGAAGAAGGGCTTAGGCTGCTAAAGGCCGCAGGCATCGAACTCATGATCGTGGACCACCACCCGCCGTCCGGTGATGCCATGTCCATGGCGGATTACACGCTCACTCCCTGGGAGGTTTCCACAGCCGCGAACACTTCCAGGTACGTGGCTGGTTATCTCGCCTCGGAGATTGCGAGGGCCATGGGCGCGCAGACGCAGAGGTACGCGCGGATCGCCTGCGCAGGGGACAGGAGCACGCTGCTGGAAGCAAGCGAGGAGGACGGGAAGACGGCGCTGGTGCTGGATTACCTGGCTGCCCATTCGGGGTTCGGGAACAACCTGAGATTCTACAAGAACGTGCTCACCAAGGAGGAGCTCTTCGCGTCCATCGCGGGCCAGGCGCAGGAGTCCATAGACGAAGCCGCTGACAAGGCGCTTGCCGGGGCCAAGAATACGAAGGAGGGCGGGGTGAGGATATGCATCTTCAGCCTCGCGAACGTGGTGCGCAAGGGCGAGTGGCCCCCCTCTGGCAAGGTGACCACGCGGGTCTTCGACAAGCTCAAGGAAGGCGGGCCGCTGCTATGCATGGGTTACACCGACCGCTCCATAATAATGAGGCTGAACGACGAGGCGCTCTCAGCCGGCCTGAGCGCCACCCTCCTTGCTGAGAGGGTGAAGAGCAGCATGGCCGATTTCGTGGACGGAGGCGGCGGCCATGCGAAGGCTGGCGCCATCAGGGCGAAGCAGGGCTTCGTTAAGGAGGTCCTGAACGAGCTCGTGAGGGAAGCGGGCAGGGCGGTTGCGCCGTCTTAGGGGTTCAGCGCCCGCGCCACAGCGGCTCCTCTACCCTCTTTTTCCTGTTCATCTCCCTGGCCATGACGAAAAACAGGTCGCCGAGGCGGTTCAGATAGGTGACGATCTGCGGGTCGGTCTTCTCCTTTTTCGAGAGCGCGACCACGGAGCGCTCGGCCCGCCTGCAGATAGTTCTTGTGAGGTGGAGCAGCGACGCGGCCTTGGACCCGCCCGGAAGCACGAAATGGTGGAGTGGGGAGAGCTGCGCCTCGATCTTGTCTATCCCGAGCTCGAGCTCCGAGACCCTGTCCGGGTTTATCCTCCTGGAGAGCTTGCCTTTTGCCGCGCCGGCCAGCTCCGCGCCTATCACGAACAGGTCCTTCTGGAACTCCTTGAGCGTTTTGGTCTGATCGTCCTCCGAGAAGGCGATTACGACGCCGATCAGCGCGTTGAGCTCGTCCAGCTGGCCGAGGGCCTCTATCCTCAGGTCGTCCTTGGCGACCCTTTTGCCGCCGAGAGAATCCGTCTCGCCCTTGTCCCCGCGCCTTGTGTAAATCGGCATGGTAGTATGAATCAGGCAAGGATTTAATGATTTTGCGCGTATGTGTGATTACAAGCGGCCAGCGCGGGTGATGCAACGGAACGCGCGTCCCGGCTGGGTTGCTACTCCCTTGCTCCTGCCGGTTCGCAGGAGACGACGAGGCTGCGATAACCGAAGAGAAACAAGACGGCGCTCATAAAAAACCATAAAACGATACATTTAAATAACATTTAAGGGATAATGGGTACAGGTGACACGACATGACTACGAAGGAGCTACAGCACCGGGCAAAAAGAACCAGGCATACGCCACATCTTAACCGAGGGACAGAGAGGAGGAGGGCAGTGAAAGAGTTCATGAGGTTGAAACACGGCTTTTTGCTGCCGTACGATGAGGTCAGACATGACGGGGATATAAGCGTGAGAATGACCGCTACACGAGGGCAGAATCTGGTCATAGTGGACGTCACGAATGTCGACAAGGAAACCGCGAGGATGATCGCGAGCCTGCATCATATAGCCAGGCACCCTGACGCGATAAGCATGAGCGCGACCGCTAAGTGCGGGCCGAATTTAGTCGTGGTGAATGTTACGAGCGTGAGCCGCAAAATCGCGGAGGTAATCACGGGTCTCATTGGGTGCTTGTCGGGTCTCGAATCGTCCTGGCCGCATGCTCCGAAAACCGCGCAGCGTCCGTAAAACGATACATTTAAATATACTTCCTAACACTATATATACAGGTGATTCGGTATGGTCAAAAAGAAGATTAAAGCGACCAGTAAGAAGTGTACCTGCAAAAAGCCAACCGGCGTCATCGGCTCTGTTGTGAGCTGGGTGAGGGAAAAGGCTGGCGTGGGTAACGGATGTTACTGCAGCTGAAAAAAATCAATGCTCATTCTATAACGGTTTCCCGATTTTGGGAAGGATCATCCCATCCAAAAGGATGGGAGTTTCTCTATTTCTGCTTGATGGGGGCGCAAGGCCTCGTTTTCCGTTTAGCGCAAGCCAGGGTCATTCAAGCAAACGCGATCAGATCAGCTTCTTCCCGTTGTCTTCTAGATGTATGCAATTGACAGGGCAGCTCTGGGCAGCATCGCTGTTGCATCCCGCCTTCGGGACTTCCAGCACGAATTTGTCTCCTGCGGGCTTCGAGCCTTTGAGATGCGATTTCCCGTCGTCTCCCATTTCCCATGACTCCGGGCACACTGCGGTGCATGCGCCGCAGCCTATGCAAACCGGGCGGTCGTGTACGATCTTCACTGCCATAGACACCACTGGATGGACTAAGCAAGCGTTGGTTTTTTATTGTTGCGGGCTGTCCGGCCAGCAAGTGCCTGTCTCTGACACAGGTTTTACCATTATATATATTAGTGCAGATTAGAATACAGAGGTCAGGGGCCGTGGAGAAGTGTTCGGATGGCTAAAGGATACCGGGGCATGCTACCAATATTGCTATTTCCCCTATTCCTAAGCATACTTTCGCTCACGCAACTAGTTAACATAAGCCATATGGCCGGGCTCAATGATGACTTCTCGAACCTCGTGCTCCAGGTCGTGAACGAGAATGGGACCACCACGGTCCCTTACACCATAGTCGGCATGCAGGATGGCCAGTGGGCCATGGTCAATGCCACGCTGCCAGGCGCCAATGGAACGCTTGTCGCGTCCGCGTATCCTGATTACTCCTATAACGGCACTGGAGCAGGAAACCAGACCGCAAATGCAGGGAGCGCCGCGATTGGGCAGGCCGCTTATTCTTCGGGGTACGCGTATAACGAAACGCTCTCCAATGCTAGCGCCCCGGAAAACGGCAGCGGCGTGCCGTCCGGTTATGAGAATATAAACGATTTCATGAACCAGTCGAATATCAGCGTCAATCAGACAATCAATGGCTCTTCGGGTTATGTGAATGCCGGTCCGTCCCTCAATACCACGAACGCCAGCGTGAATGGCAGCGGCGTGCCGTCCGGCTACGAGGATATCGGCGTTTTCATGAACCAGTCGAATATCACCGTCAATCAGACGCGCAATATTTCTTCGGGATATATCGATGTCGGCGCGTTCCTCAATGCCACCAACCAAGCCGGTTCATTCGAAGCCATCAGCGCCGGAACCCACGAACGCGGGTCGACGAAGCTCATCCAGCTCTCCTACAACGGCTCCCAAGCCGAGATGAGCGCGGACGCCTATGACATGCTAGCGGACAACGCCAGCGTAAGGCTTATCGTGGAGGGAGGAAGCGGTTTTTCGCGGTACGGGCGGAATATCAGCACCGTAGAAAACATCCCCTCGCGGGGGCTGCATGTGGTCACGGTAGACAAGCGGTCCCTTGCATTGCTGCTTCAGGCAGGGGCCAGCAAGATATATCTGGACACCCCGGTGCAGGCGCTGCTCAACGACAGCATACCGCTGATACGCGCGGACGAGGCTGCGGAGGATTTCAACCTCTCGGGGCAGGGAATCGCCGTCTGCCTCCTGGACACCGGCGTGGACTACAACGAGTCCCAGTTCGGGGGCCAGGTCCTCCAGGGCTACGATTTGTTGGATAACGTTTCCGGCGCCATGGACGACAACGGCCACGGCACGCTCATGGCGTCCATCATCCATTCCATCGCCCCTGGAGCGACCATCGTACCAGTCAAGGTGCTGGATTCCACCGGACACGGCTATTCGTCGGACATAATACAGGGCATCGACTACTGCAGGCAGGTTGGGCAGAACGTCAGGATAATATCCATGAGCTTCGGGGGCGGGAACTTCACGGATTACTGCGACTCCGACCCGCTGGCCATGGCGGTGGAGGACGCATACGACGCGGGGATACTTCCGGTCGCGTCGTCGGGCAACGACGGAGGCGCGGCGATCACCCTGCCGGCCTGCGCCATGAACGCGACCGCCGTGGCCTCCACATCTGGTTCGGATTTGATATCCTCCTTCTCCAGCATGAACGGCATGGTGGACCTCCTGGCGCCGGGCGAGGGCATAACCGCGGAAGGATTGGGCGGCCCTCAGACCCGGTCCGGCACCTCCATCAGCGCGGCGGACGTCTCCGGCGCGGCAGCCCTGCTCGTGGAAAGCAATTCGACACTGGAACCGGTCGACATAACCCGGATATTCAGGACGACCGGCATCCCCATCTCGTATGAGGGCGTGACATACCCGCGCATCGACGTGCTCAACGCGGTGATGGACAACGCCACCGGCAATCCCGTGATTCCTCCGGTAAACGAATCCAACGGGACCGGAGTCGACAACTTCAGCATCGCAATCTGGACCAGCGCCTCTTTCGACAGGTGCATGAACATAACCATAATCAACGTCAGTAGCTCCAGCCTGGCGAATTTCCCGGCATTGATCAACGTGGCGTATAACACCGACATGCAGTCGAATTACTCCGACCTCAGGTTCTACAGCGCGGGATGCAACAATGGCGGAACACTCCTGCCCTACGAGATAGAAAACTACACTGCGGCTAACGCCATCGTTTGGGTGGGCATTCCGACCATGAACGCGGCGAACACCACGATTTCAGTCTATTACAAGAACAACACCGCGGTGAGCTCGGGGCAGAACGCCACGGGCGTATGGGACGCCAACTTCAGAGGCGTATGGCACCTGAACCAAAATCCGGCAGGGGCCGCGCCGCAGATGAAGGACAGCACTTCCAATGGCAATAACGGAACCGCCGCAGGGCTCACTGCCGCGAATCAGGTGAGCGGGCAGATTGACGGAAGCCTGAATTTCACCGGGAGCAGCACCACGACAGTAGTGGTGCCGAACAGCACGTCTACCGATATCACCGGGAACATTCTGACCATCTCCGCGTGGATAAAGCCGGTCAACCAGACAGGAGGCAACAGCTATGTCTTCCAGAGAGGTAACAACACCGGAGTCGAGCAGTACGCCCTTGTATTCAGCCGCACGAACACCAGTAGCGGTGCCGGCAGCATGGGCGCTGTCGTCAACAATACCATCGTCGCAAGAAGCGCCAACAACAGCATAACCATAAACAACTGGGCTTATGTCGCATTCGTGTGCAATGGCACCGCGGTCACTGATTACCTGAACGGAGTGGTCGTGAACACGACGAATTACAATACGACCCTGACCTCGGTTTTCGAATCCAACATCAGTTTCGGCATAAAGTGGCCGAACAGCAACGCCTACCTAGGCGGGATAGACGAGGTGGAGCTTTCCAACGCGGCCAGGAGCGCGCAGTGGATAAACCAGAGCTACCAGATGCAGTACAACAACAGCAAGTGGATCGTCTTCGGAGCCGCGCAGACCAGGCCCACCACAGGCGTTGCTCTCAACAGCCCTGCGAACGGCTCCCTCCTCAACTCCACCAGCGTAAATTTCAACTGGACGTGCACCGGCAGCTCGAGTTTGTTCACGGCCAACCTCACCATTGACGGCGTGCTCAACGTGAGCGCCATCAACTCCACGAACAACACCGCGACCAACTACAGCGTCAGCGGATTGGCCCTGAGCAACCACACCTGGAGCATAACGTGCATAGACCCGAACAACAACAGCATAGCGTCCGCGACATGGAACTTCACGCTGCAGAACACCTGCCCGGTGATAAACGCGAGCGGCACCACGACCATGACCGGCAATTACGTCGGTGCTCCCAACAACGCTTCACCCCTAGCCAACTTCACCTGTGTGAAGATAGCGGCCTCCAACGTCACCCTCAACTGCAACGGGTTCAGCATCACGAACAACGGCACCAACGGGACTACCTATGGCATCCTGCTCAACGGCTCTATCAGCAACGTCACCATAGAGAACTGTCCCGGAGTATCCAATTACACCTACGGCATCTACGTCTATAATTCCAACCACAGCAACATCTTCAACAGCACGGCATTCAACAACTCCTTTGTCGGTATGGACTTCAATTCGAGCTCCAATGACACGATTACCAACTCCACCGGATCGGCCACCTCAGGCTTCGGATTATACCTCAATGCGACCACCAACAGCCAATTCGTCAACGTCACAGGCTCGGCCATCTCAGGCTACGGCATCTACATCCAATCAAGCGCCAACTTCACAATCACCAACTCAACCGGATCGTCCAGCTCCCAGGCCGGCATCGTCCTGGCCAACAGCTCCAATGAGACTATCACCAACTGCATCGGAACTTCCAACTCCAGCTACGGCATCTATCTGACAATCAACTCCAACGGCACAATCACCAATTCCTCGGGGAATTCCAATACGAGCTATGGCTTCTTCCTCAACCAGAGCAACAGCAACAACCTCACGGGCGACAATGCATCTGGCAGTTTCTTCGGTTTCTACCTGGTCAACAGCAGCTCAAATCAGTTCACCAACAGCTTCGCATACAACGACACAAACGGTTTCGTCATCAATTCCAGCTCCAACAGCAATAACTTCACGAATAACAGCGCGTATGGCAATTCCAATATCGGCTTGCTCATATACGACTCCAACCTTACAACTGTGCAGGGCATGCACTTCTACAACAACAGCCCTGACCTGGAGGTGCAGGATGATTTCGGCTCCCAGATCGTATTGAACCTCACTAGTATGGTCTTCGACAACCGCTTGGGGAACTACCAGAATTACACCAACCTGAGCATCAACGATACCGTGAATAATAGCGAGACGTACTCGATCAAATGGACGACAAATTCATCGGCTCTGCCGTCCGGTTATTCCAGCTTTGCGCAGGAATTCGTGAATATAAGTGTGATCAGCGGCGCTCCGTCTATAAGCTCCGTCACCTGGAGCTGGCTCGCGAGCCAGCTCAGCGGCTACAACCAGAGCTGGTTCGGGTTATTCGACTATAATGGCACCTGGCAGCTCCTGAACAACTCTCCGAATACGACGACCCAGACGCTGTCGATCACGAACCTCACAGCGAGCGGCATATACGGCATCCTGGAGCTCAACAGCACTCCCAACGTGACCTTGAAGGCCCCGGGCAACAACTCGATCTTGAATATCTCTTCCGCAAACTTCAATTTCACCGCGGTGGACAGCTTCTCTTCCGCAATGAACTGCTCTCTTTATGTCGATGGGACGCTGAAGGGGACGAACACGTCCGTCAGCAACAATACCGCCACCAACATCACCGTTGGCAGCATCGCTGACGGAAAACACACCTGGTACGTCCAATGCGAGAATGCCGTCAACAACACCGGGACTTCCGCCACCTGGAACTTCACGGTGCAGAACAACTGCCCTGTGATAAATGCGAGCGGCACAGAGACCATGGTAACAAATTTCGTAGGCGCTCCCAACAATGCTTCGCCCCTCACCAACTTCACCTGTGTGAAGATAGCGGCCTCCAACGTCACCCTCAACTGCAACGGGTTCAGCATCACGAACAACGGCACCAACGGGACTACCTATGGCATCCTGCTCAACGGCTCTATCAGCAACGTCACCATAGAGAACTGTCCCGGAGTATCCAATTACACCTACGGCATCTACGTCTATAATTCCAACCACAGCAACATCTTCAACAGCACGGCATTCAACAACTCCTTTGTCGGTATGGACTTCAATTCGAGCTCCAATGACACGATTACCAACTCCACCGGATCGGCCACCTCAGGCTTCGGATTATACCTCAATGCGACCACCAACAGCCAATTCGTCAACGTCACAGGCTCGGCCATCTCAGGCTACGGCATCTACATCCAATCAAGCGCCAACTTCACAATCACCAACTCAACCGGATCGTCCAGCTCCCAGGCCGGCATCGTCCTGGCCAACAGCTCCAATGAGACTATCACCAACTGCATCGGAACTTCCAACTCCAGCTACGGCATCTATCTGACAATCAACTCCAACGGCACAATCACCAATTCCTCGGGGAATTCCAATACGAGCTATGGCTTCTTCCTCAACCAGAGCAACAGCAACAACCTCACGGGCGACAATGCATCTGGCAGTTTCTTCGGTTTCTACCTGGTCAACAGCAGCTCAAATCAGTTCACCAACAGCTTCGCATACAACGACACAAACGGTTTCGTCATCAATTCCAGCTCCAACAGCAATAACTTCACGAATAACAGCGCGTATGGCAATTCCAATATCGGCTTGCTCATATACGACTCCAACCTTACAACTGTGCAGGGCATGCACTTCTACAACAACAGCCCTGATCTGGAGGCACAAGATGACCAGGGCTCCTCGTTCATATTGAACCTCTCGAGCATGATCTTCGACAGCCCGCTGGACAACTACCAGAATTACACCAACCTGAGCATCAATGACACCGTGAACAGTGGCGAGACATATTCTATCAAATGGACGACCACCCAGACCGCGCCTCCATACACCTCGTTCGCCCAGACTTACGTGAACATAAGCACCATAGCCGGTGCGGTGTCCATAAACAGCATCGTCTGGAGCTGGATCAGCGGACAGCTCACTGGATACAACAGCAGCCTGTTCCAGCTCTGGAACTACAACGCCACCGGCTGGACAATGCTGAACAGCACTCCTAACACCGTAGGGAACACCCTCGGCCTCTTCAACCTTGCTCCTCAGAACATATATGCCATACTCCAAGTCGCCAAATGCCCAATCATCAACTCTAGCGGTGTCTACAAACAGGGCGGGAACTACATCGGCGCTCCTAACAACGCTTCGCCGCTAACGAATTTCACCTGCGTAGAGATAGCCGCATCCAATGTCACTTTCGACTGCAACGGATTCACCATAACCAACAATGCTACTGCGGGGACGACCTACGGCATACTGGTCAATGGTTCGCTGAAAAACGTGACAGTCCAGAACTGCCCGGGGATATCGAATTACACCTACGGCATCTACGTCTATCAGTCCAACAACAGCATTATAACCAACAGCACCGCCTACAATAACACTAATTGTGGCTTGTCCATCTACTCCGGCTCCAACAATAGCATCACCAACAGCATCGCCTACAACAATGCCCAGTACGGTTTCTGTCTCATCACCAGTTCCGGCAACAACATAACCAACAGTACCGCCTACAATAACACTAATTATGGCTTCGACGTCTCCTCCAGCTCCAACGATACCATCGCCAACAGCATCGCCTACAATAACCCTAGCAGTGGCTTCTCCATCTACTCCGGCTCCAACAATAGCATCACTAACAACTCCGTCTACAATAACGCCTATGGTTTCCTCCTCTCCTCCACCTCCAACGATACCTTCACCAACAACACCGCCTACAGCAACCCCACTGGTTTCTACATCTACTCCAGCTCCAACAACACCTTCACCAACAACTCCGCCTACAGCAGTACGTATGGTTTCTTCCTCTCCACCAGCTCCAACAATAACATCTTAACCAACAACTCCGCCTACAGCAGTACGTATGGTTTCTTCCTCTCCAACAGCTCCAACAGTACCATCACCAACAGCATCGCCTACAACAATACCCAGTATGGCTTCGACGTCTACTCCAGCTCCAACAACAATACCC
The DNA here is from genome assembly GCA_963714085.1 of uncultured Microcaldota archaeon. Taxonomy (GTDB): domain Archaea; phylum Micrarchaeota; class Micrarchaeia; order Anstonellales; family Bilamarchaeaceae; genus CAILMQ01. Next base: position 852,937 of record OY970229.1, read on the forward strand.
TGATCAACAACAGCGCATACAACAACCCCAGTATCGGCTTGATGGTATACGACTCCAACCTTACAGCGGTGCGGGGCATGCACTTCTACAACAACAGCCCTGACCTGGAGGTGCAGGATGACCAGGGCTCCTCGTTCATATTGAACCTCTCGAGCATAGTCTTCGACAACCCCTTGGGGAACTACCAGAACTACACCAACCTGAGCATCAATGACACCGTGAACAACAGCGAGACATATTCCATCAACTGGACGACCAACCAGACCGCGCCTCCATACACCTCTTTCGCCCAGACTTACGTGAACATAAGCACCATAGCCGGTGCGGTGTCAATAGACAGCATCGTCTGGAGCTGGACCAGCGGCCAGCTCACTGGATACAACAGCAGCCTGTTCGAGCTCTGGGGTTACAACTCAAGTGGATGGACCATGCTGAACAGCACGCCGAACACCGCCGCTAATATACTGGGCATGACCAATTTCAACCCAGGAGCTATCTACGGCATCCTCCAGTATGATGGTAACTGCCCGCTCATAAACAAAAGCCAGGTTTATACCGAAAACACAAGTTACACAGGAGCTCCGAATGTCGTCTCCCAGCTGGGCGGCACTGCTTGCGTGGAGATAACCGCATCCAATGTCACTTTCAACTGCAATGGCTATAACATCACGAACAAAGGCGTAGGAGGGACGACTTATGGCATCGTGCTCAATGGCTCCCTCACTAATGTCACGGTGGAGAACTGCCCCGGGGTATCCAATTACAGCTACGGCATCTATGTCTATAAGTCCAACAACAGCGTTATAATCAACAGCACCGCTTACAACAATACCCAGTCTGGCTTCGACATATCCTCCAGCTCCAACAACAATACCATAACCAACAGCAGCGCCTACAATAACACCTATTATGGCTTTTACCTCGAATCCAGCTTCAACAATACCATAACCAACAGCACTGCCCACAATAACCCTAGTAGCGGCTTCGCCATGTACTCGGGCTCCAACAATACCCTTACCAACGACTCCGCCTACAATAACGCCTATGGTTTCCTCCTCGCTTATACCTCCAACAATACCATAGCCAACAGCAGCACCTACAATAACACCAATTATGGCTTCTACCTCGGCTTCAGCTCCAACAATACCATAGCCAACAGCACTGCCCACAATAACCCTAGCAGCTTCACCATCATCTCGAGCTCCAACAACATCTTAACCAGCAACACCGCTTACAACAATTCCCTTTATGGTTTCGACATCTACTCCAGCTCCAACAATACCATAGCCAACAGCACTGCCTACAGCAATTCCTATTATGGCTTCTACCTCGAGTCCGGCTCCAACAACAATACCATAACCAACAGCACTGCCTACAACGATACATTTTCTGGCTTCTACCTCGGCTCCAGCTCCAACAACAGCATCCTCATCAACAATACCGCATACAGCAACCCCAGTACCGGCTTGATGGTATACGACTCCAACCAGACCACGGTGCGGGGCATGCACTTCTACAACAACAGCCCTGACCTGGAGGTGCAGGATGATTTCGGCTCCCAGATCGTATTGAACCTCACTAGTATGGTCTTCGACAACCGCTTGGGGAACTACCAGAATTACACCAACCTGAGCATCAACGATACCGTGAATAATAGCGAGACGTACTCGATCAAATGGACGACAAATTCATCGGCTCTGCCGTCCGGTTATTCCAGCTTTGCGCAGGAATTCGTGAATATAAGTGTGATCAGCGGCGCTCCTGTCATTGATTATACCGCATGGAGCTGGCTCGCGAGCCAGCTCGGCGGCTACAACCAGAGCTGGTTCGGGTTATTCGACTATAATGGCACCTGGCAGCTTCTGAACAACTCTCCGAACACGGCGGCCCAGACGCTGTCGATCACGAACCTCACATCGAGCGCCATATACGGCATCCTGGAGCTCAACAGCACCCCGAAAGTGACCTTGAACGCCCCGGGCAACAACTCGACATTGAATTCATCTTCCGTGACCTTCAACTTCACCGCAGTGGACAATATCTCAACGACAATGAACTGCTCTATCTACCTTGACGGAGTGTTCAATCAGACCAACACTTCAACGAGCAATAACACTGCGACGACCTTCATGATCAACAATGTAACCGATGGCAATCACACTTGGTACGTCGCATGCGAGAACGGCGCGAACAACACGGGAACGTCTGCGACCTGGAACTTCACGATGCATAATAACTGCCCGGTCGTCAGCGCGAGCGGCACTTATACCCAGAATTCGAACTACGTCGGGGCGCCCAACACCGTCGGAGGAGGCACGGCTTGCGTGGAAATCACGGCGTCCAACGTGGTCTTCAACTGCAACGGGTACAACATCACCAATAACGGGACCGGGGGCACGACCTACGGTGTCATTGTGTCCACCGGCGGGTCGCTCACCAACGTCACGGTGAAGAACTGCCCCAGCATATCGAGCTACAGCCACGGAGTCTATCTGTCCGCTGACAACAGCAGCACGATAAGCAATGTGACGGCCCATAACAATTCCCAAGACGATTTCGCCCTTCCATCTTCGACCTTGGTGACCTTCGTCTTTGACACCTCCTACGGCTCGCCATACGGCTTCCACCTGATTACCAGCACGAACAATAACTTCACGGACAACACCGCCCACGATGCCTCGACAGCCGCCTTCTTCCTGGATGGCGACGGTTCCAACTACAACAATTTCACCAGCAACAGCGTTTATAATTCAGCGGACGGCTTCTACTTATTAGGCGGTTATGCAGGCAGCTCCGATAACAACTTCATCAACGACAGCGCCTACAACAACTCGCGGGCGGGCTTCGATTTTTATACCGCCGCCTTCAACAATCTGACGGGCAATAACGCCTCGGGCAACGCGTACGGCTTCAGGCTGGCCTACAGCCCCGGAAACCAGCTCGCGAACAACACCGCGTCTTACGACGCATATGGTTTCGTCATCAATACCAGCTCCGAGGAGAACATCCTCACCAACGACAGCGCATACGGCAATTCCATCGCCGGCTTGCTGGTGAACAACTCCGGCCCGACACTGACGGCGGTGGGCATGCACTTCTTCAACAACAGCCTTGACCTGATGGCGCAGGCTGCTAGCGTATTGAATTTCACCGGCATCGTATTCGACAATCCACTGGGGAACTACCAGAATTACACCAACCTGAGCATCAACGACAGCGTGGACAGCGGCGAAGCATATTCCATCAACTGGTCCATGAACACCTCGACCCTGCCAACCGGTTACATCAGCTTCGCGCAGGAGTTCGTGAACATAACCATGACCAGCGGCAGTCCATCCATAGACTCCGTCACCTGGAGCTGGATCGCGAGCCAGCTCAGCGGCTACAACCAGAGTTGGTTCGGGCTATTCGACTATAACGGGACCTGGCAGCTCCTGAACAACTCTCCGAATACGACGACCCAGACGCTGTCGATCACGAACCTCACAGCGAGCGGCATATACGGCATCCTGGAGCTCAACAGCACTCCCAACGTGACCTTGAACGCCCCGGGCAACAACTCGATTTCAAGCACCTCTTCTGTAACGTTCAACTTCACCGCGGTGGACAATATCTCGACTACGATGAACTGCTCCATCTACCTCGATGGGGTGTTCAACCAGACCAATACCTCGACGGGCAATAACACTGCCACGACTTTCACAATCAATGGCATAAGCGATGGTAAGCACACCTGGTACGTCCAATGCGAGAATGCCGCCAACAATACCGGGACTTCCGCCATCTGGAACTTCACTGTGCAGAGCAACTGCCCGGTGGTAACCACGTCCGGGACATACACCCAATCTACCAATTACATAGGAGCGCCGAACAATGCCACTCCACTCAACAATTTCACCTGCGTGAAGATAGCCGCATCCAACGTCATTTTCAACTGCAACAGATTCAATATCACGAACAATGGCACCAACGGAACGACCTACGGCATGCTCGTCAACGGCTCCCTGAAGAACGTGACGATAGTGAACTGCCCGGGCGTATCAGGCTATACCACCGGCATCTACGTCTACCAGTCGAACAGCACCAACATCACGAACGACGGCGCCTACAACAACACCTACGGCATCCAGCTCACAGGCTCGTCGGGCGTGAACATCTCCCTGAGCAATTTCACGAACAACTCCAACACCGGGCTGGCCATAGATAGCCTGAGCGGCTCCAACACCTTCGCTTCCGACAGGTTCTGCTTCAACAATGTGAGCGACATCAACAACAGCGGCTCCTCCAACAGCGGCTCGTTGGATGCTTGCGGTTACTGGAGCAACTGGAACGAAAACAGTCATGCTGGCTGCGCCTACAGCTGCTCGCTGGTGTGGCAGGAATTCTTCGGCAACATCACCGGGAAGCAGTTCCTGGCCCCGAACCACAGCCAGATTTTCTATTCATGGATATGGAATGGTACGAGCGGTATGATCTTCGCCTTCAACAGCGGCGTCAGCATCAACTGGGCGAACATCACCGCCCTAGGCAAGAACACCACCGGGGGAAGCTCGACCACCGACTTCACGACTCTTGATACGCTGCTCAGCATGAACGGAAGCCCTGACAACATCACGGGTCTCTACAGCAACGGAAGCGCTCCGAAGGCGACCGCCAACATGACGATATATGGCAGGCCCGTGACGTACGTGCCGCTCGCGAACTCATCCTCGGCGTCCTCGAATTCCAGCTCGACGACGGGTATCCTGTGGGACGATTCCACCAATACCGGAGGCCATTTCGCCAGCGGGAGCAACGTCGTCTTCGTGACCCAGGTGAACCAGACCAGCTCCAGCCAGTATGACATCAGGGTCCCGAGCGGCCTGAGCACCTATGGCAGCGGGTCGGGCACGGTCCAGTTCTGGGTGGAGATGGACTAAGAGCGGGCCGGTGAAACTTTTTCGTCTTGTGGGCGGCGCCCCGGAATCTCGCATAGGGTATTATATTAACAAGGATGAAAAAAAAGATTGCAGAACTCCGCGATTCCTACGACGATTGGAATTGCTGGTTCCCTTGCAGGTGCTGATATGGGGCGTGAACTCGTCTTACTGCTGCTGGTGCTCTCCGCCAGCCACGCCCAAGTCATCAGCAGCGGCGGCAACGTAACACAGCTCGATTTCCTGCAAGCCAACTTCTCCGACCATTGGGACGGGCTTTACGGGCAGGTGGTCATCGGCGCGGAAACGAACTTCTCCTACGTCGTGATCGGAGGCGCGATAACCCAGATGGACCTCATCGTCCAGGAGCCACCGTGCACCGTCGCATCGCAATCCCTGAACGTCATCGCGGTCAACGCCACCGACCTGGCGCTTCCCCTGGAGCCCGGGAACGTGTCCGTCCTGGACAGCATCATAACCGGTGAGGACAATGGGAGCGCCACCTTCACCCAGAGCAGCTCGTTCTGGCTCTCCTACGGCAATTTTTCCAACGTGCCCACACTCTACACGCTCCCGGGCAACCTGACCTCCGGCGATTTCCGGGAGGGCTACCTGAACGACGCGGGCGGGGACCTCGTGTTCGTGGCGGACGTGGTTAACGACAGACCTGATTGGAACGGCACGAGCGCCGATTACCAGATGATACTGCCGCAGATCGGGACCAATTACACGCTGTTCGTGGATGACGTCTATTCCTGCGTGGCGCCCCCGGGCCCCATTCCGAACCCCATTCCGGGCCCTGCCCCAATCATCATCGTGCACAGGCTGTACATACTCCCGCCCCAGATGTTCACGGCGCCGAGCGGCGGCACGTTCGATGCGGACTTCACGGTCGAGAACACCGGCTCCTTCGCCGAGAACGGCATAGGCGTCTCCGTGAGCTGCCCGGCGGCGTTCTCATGCGGATCTGGTTCCATCCCTCACCTGGGTGTCGGACGCGAGGGCAGCGTCTCTCTCCCCATAACAGTCGACGGGGCGGGCGAATACGTGCTCACCGTGTGCGCGAACGATACCGATACTTCCACGTGCAGGGAGTTCATCGTGAACGTGGGGCCGCAATGCAACGACAGCGGCGACTGCGGGGCCGGAAGCTTCTGCCAGAGCGGCGTATGCGAACCCAAGAAGAAGCCCGGGGAGCGATGCAACGACAGCGGCCAGTGCCTGAGCGGGGTCTGCAACGGAACCGTGTGCGGGTACTGCGCCGCGGACTCCGACTGCCCCTCTGAGCAGGCCTGCTCTGGCGGCTCCTGCGTCAATGTCCAGTGCCCCTGCGGCAGGGTGAGCGACCATGTCTGCGTCAGCTACGCCTGCTGCGCGGACACGGATTGCGGCAGCTGCCAGATATGCTCCGGGAACTCGTGCATGGACAAGAAATTCAGCATCCTGATAGCGACCGGCGAGCAGACGGGGATGGAAGAAGGCCAGCCCGTGCGCGTGCAGATACTGGGCAACGATGGCAAGGGAGTCCCAGGGGCCAGGGTTTTCACGAGCGTTTCAGAGGTGTATACTGATGCGAACGGCTACGCCACGATACCTGTCCCCTATGACGGGATAGTGTACGCGTCCGCCGACTGCTACCCGAACAAGGGCCTGATGCTCAGCGTCGTGAAAAAAGGCCTCTTCGTCGTTCCGCAGGAGATCCTGGTGGGCGTGGACGCTTCTATCCAGCTCGTGGACAGCCGCGGGCTGCCCATAGCCGGGGCCACCGTGGAGGTGGACGGCACGATGCTGACCACGGATTCCAAGGGCGTGTTCCACTACACCTTCGATTCCCCTGGCAAGAAAAGCGTGACTGCCCAGGCCGCGGGGTATGACATACCCGGCATCACCCTGAACGTGGTCCAAGCGACTTCCTGCGGCTACCCCATCGTCTTCGGCCTCCTGTCGTTCAGCATCATCGGCATCTGGCAGCTTTGGCTCCTCAGCATATTGCTCGCGGTAGCCAATTTCTTGCTGCTGAGGCATCTGATGGGCCGGAAAGCCAGGGGATTGCCGCTCACCAGCACGCTGCTACAGCTCGCCTATGCCGGCGTACCGCTCCTCATCGCGGTCATCCCTGGCACTGGTTTCGGCATATGCCTGATGTCGAACGTCGTGACGCTGCAGCTAATCGCAGAGCTGGCGCTGATAGCATGGAAGAAGCTGGTTAAAGGTAAACCAGACGTAGTAGGGAAAACGGAACAGAAGAAGAAAAGATGAGGTTACTTCTTCTTTTCCTTGGTCTCCTTGCTCTTATTGAAGAAGAGATAAAGCGCCACCAGGATTACCAGGATGATGAATACCGAGCCCACCAGTACCGGGTCTATGCCCGCGGCCGCGGCAGCAGCCGCTTCTGGAACGTATTCCTTCTGCACTGTCTTGTCAAGGAACGCCTGCCTGGCGCCGTAGTCGGCGCTGGCGGTTATGTTCACGCCGTCAGTCGCGATCCCTGGGAATTTCACCATCTTGCCCTGCGCAGGCGCGAGGGTGTAGGTGTTGCCGTCGTTTATGGTCGTAGACGTCCCGTTGGCCACTATCGTCGCGCTGGCTGTGAAGTAATCAGTCACGTCCCCGGTGTTGGTGAAGGTCACGTAAAGGTCGTCTGTGACCTGGTCCTTGTTGAACCCGCTGATGCCCAATTGCGAGGTGTCGTTGAACTGCACGTTCCCCGCGTCGCGCATGGTCTGGATCCCGTTCTCGAACGAGAGCTTGGACGAGCCGAAGTAGGTGGTTATGTTGGCGGTGACTTTGCCGCTTTGTATCGTGACAGGGTAGGCCACCCCGAATACCTGCCCGGCTTCGACCGGGAATGGCTGCTGGTCGCCCACCGTCGCGGTGTAAGCGCCGTCAGCATAGACCATGATGCTTGATTTCACGTACTCCAGCGCGTTACCGGTGTTATTGTAGGTCACTTCGAGCTCCTGGCTCTGGGTGTCGTATTGGACGGCGTCTATGTCAAGGCCGAGTGTGGGACCGGGAAGCGGGAATAGCTCCACCTGGCCCATGCCTCCGGACCCGGTGGTCTGCCCGAATTTCACGAAAACGCTGAGCTTGTCGGATCCGAGATCCTTGTTGATCGAGGTCTTGAGGTTATATGCGGTCTGTGCGTATGATTGGTCCACGAGCATGGCGGCGCTGATCTGCCCTCCAGAGACCTTCTTCTCCAGGTATTGGTATACGGAGGTCGGAACGACCGGGCTTATGAGGAGCACCGGGTCGTCGCCCGCGGCTATGGTGGAATCGAACGCGTTCCCGTCCGAGAGTATTATCTGGTTCTTCGAGGGGTTCATGGCGAAATACATGTCGTCCAGCTGCATGTTGTCTGCGAACTTGTCGCCGTTGTTTATCTGCGTGTAGGTGAGCCCTTGTGAATTCAGCGAGTTTATGACCGCCTGGTCCACGTAACCGTAGATGAGTACGCCGTTCGCGCTTTGGTTCTTCATGAAACTGGCTGCGGAATCAGAGTCGCTCTGGTCCACGAAGAGCAGGTACATCCCGTTCAGCTTCGCATAGGCGAGGGCCGAGACGGTGTTGTAGCCGTAGACCGGGTCCACGATGACGAATTTCCTGGCGCCGCTGAGAGCGGCCAGGTTCATGTTGGTCTGCATCGGGTCGCCTGACTGGATGGTCTGGACCGTGTCGCCCTGGCTGGTCAGGCCGTTGGCCAAGCCCGCTACTATGGGCGTGGTCGTGGACTGGACCAGGAGGACGTTCTGGTTGCCGCCCACCTGGGCGTAGATGGACTGGGCTGTGGATGCCGGGGTGGCGAAGATTATGGTGTCGTTCTTGATTGCGGCGTAATAGATGCCCGAGACCAAGTCCCTGCCATCGAATGAGTTCACCACTGTGATGCTGAAGCACTGAGCGCAGAGTAACACTAGCAGACAAGCCAAGAAGAGTTTTTTCATGCGCTAATTTGCCACGGAAGGGTTTATAAATAAAAGGTTTGCTAATATATTTAACAGAGAAGGTGCGACCATGAAACTAAGTATTGGATTGATTGCGATCCTGCTCGGGATTGGCCTGGCGTTCGCCGTGACCCCCGTAGGGAACTGGACGGTGATTAGTACTAGCGCCTACACCTCGACGACCAATGCGAGCGTGCTGACCCAGGGCGGCAATGTCACGAACCTGGAACTGAGCTCGAATGTCTCCACCATTAAGTGGGCTGGTTACTGGGGCAACGTCAGTAGTGCGTTGGTGCTTTCTCCGGGTGCGGGGCAGGGTAACCTCTATAGCTGGGTCTGGAACGCATCAAGTGGCGGCGAAGTATGCGCAGTGGCAGCTGCGACCGGATTCAGCTGGGCGAGTATCGCGGCTACCACTACGAGCGCCGTGGACACGATGTGGGGATTCAACGCGTCCGACCCGGATAGCGCGGCTAATACATTGATGGACAGCAGCTGCGCCATGACCATAGGTGGCGTACCAATCACCACAGTAGGGAACTTCACCGGCTTGGACACCAGCTTCGAGACCTGCGCAGTGGATGACGGTGCGACCGCGGCGAAGAGCGATTACGCGTTCTGCGTGAACATCACGGACAACGGCACGCTGTTCAACAACCAGACCGGGAACTACGAGCTCATCGTGCCAACTCCGAACAGCATGGTCACGACCGAGACGGACTATTTCTGGTTTGACCTCCGTTAGAGCTGGCACCAAGGTGCCGGTTTATTTTTTCTTTTATCAAACTTTTCCTTTCAGAAGAGGACGATGCCCTCCGTGCGCTGATTTCCAGTGAAGCCACAGAAAGATTTATAAATAAAATGTAGGTAAAAGCTAATAAGGAGTAAAAAAAGGTGCGACCATGAAACTAAGTATTGGATTGATTGCGATCCTGCTCGGGATTGGCCTGGCGTTCGCCATAACCCCTGCAGGGAACTGGACTGTGCTCAGCACGAGTTATTACACCTCGACGACCAACGCGAGCGTGTTGACTCAGGGCGGCAATGTCACGAACCTGGCGTTGAGCTCGAACACCACCACCACCAAGTGGGCTGGTTATTGGGGCAATGTCACTGGCGGACTGCTGCTTGCTCCGAGTACCGGGACGTATACATTTTACACTTGGGCCTGGAACGCGTCTAAAGGCGGCGAAGTGTGCTCTGTTGCCGCTGCAACCGGGTTCAACTGGGTGAATGTCGCGGCCACGACGGTGGGCGCCGTGGACACGATGTGGGGATTCACCACGACCGACCCTGACAGCGCGACCAACACGCTGGGGCAGAGCAACTGCGCCATGACAATTGGTGGCGTGACGGTCAGCACAGTGGGCAACTACAGCGGATTGGGCACATTCGAGACCTGCGCAATTGATGATGGCGCGACAGCGGCGAAGAGCGACTTCGCGTTCTGCGTGAACATCTCAACCAATGGCACGCTGTTCAACAACCAGACCGGGAACTACCAGCTCCTCATGCCGACCAACAACACGGTGGGCGCGACAGAGACTGACTATTTCTGGCTTGACTTGAAGTAGAGCTGGCACCAAGGTGCCGGTTTATTTTTTCTTTTATCTGACTTTTTCTTTCGGCAGCTTCAGAAAGCAATAAAAATAAACAGCACTGATTAACCCCATGGCAATGCTCGAGGATTTCAGGCTTCTGGAGAAGAACGGGTTCAGGCTGCTCCCTTACAAGCTCGCGACTGACGAGGATGGGACTGTGGCTGCGGCGCTCAAGATCGGCTATCCGATAGCGCTCAAGGTGGTCTCTGAGGAGATAAGCCACAAGACCGACGTGGGCGGCGTGAAGATAAGGATAAGGGACGAGGCCGGCCTCAGGCTCGCTTATAAGGAGATAATGGACAGCACCAAGAATTACAAGGTCGACGGGATCCTAGTGCAGAAGATGGCGCGCAAAGGCATAGAGCTCATCATAGGGGGCAGAAAGGACCCGCAGTTCGGGCACATGGTGGTGCTCGGGCTGGGCGGGGTCTATGTGGAGATATTCAGGGACATAACCGCCAGGATATGCCCCATAGCCGAGCAGGACGTGGAGGAGATGATAATGGAGCTCAAGGCCCACCCCCTGCTCGAAGGCGCGCGTGGCGCGAAGCCAATAGACCGGGCGGCGCTGAAGAAGATGGTACTGGGCGTCTGCAGGTTCATGGAGAAGGAGGATATAAAGGAGCTGGACCTGAACCCTGTGGTGTTCGACGAGGACGGCGGCGACATAGTTGACGTGAGGTTCACGAGGTAAGGTGACTGCGATGGACGAACGCCTCAGGAAACTGGCATATGTGTTCAGGCCCAGGAGCGTGGCTGTGGTGGGAGGCTCCAGCGTGCCCAACAAGATAGGCACCGTGCTCATGAAGAATCTCATAGAAGGCAGGTTCATGGGCGAGATCTTCGCCGTGAACCCGAAGTACACGGACGTGCTCGGCAAGCCCTGCTACCCCAAGGTGAGCGCCATACCAAAACCCGTGGACTGCGTAATAATCGCGACCCCGGCCGAGACCGTGCCGGACATCGTAGAAGATTGCGGCATGAAGGGTGTGAAGGGAGTCATCGTGCTTAGTGGCGGTTTCGAGGAGGTTTCGAGGAACGATTTGGCGGACAAGGTTATAGCGAGCTCGAAGAAGTACAAGCTCCCTGTGATCGGTCCGAACTGCCTCGGCGTCTTCGATCCGTATACCCGGATCGATAGCATATTCCTCCCAGCGTACAAGCTGGAGCGGCCGGGCCCTGGCAACATCGCGTTCGTGACCCAGTCCGGGGCTGTCGGCTCCACGGTCTTGGACCTGGCCGCGCACTACGGCATGGGGATATCCAAGTTCATCTCATACGGCAATGGCACGGTGCTCAACGAATGCGACATGCTCGAGTTCCTGGAGAAGGACAAGGAGACTGAGATGATAATACTGTATCTGGAGGGTGTGAAGGACGGCAGGCGGCTCCTGGAATGGATGAAGAGGGTGAATCCGAAGAAGCCCATCATCGCGATGAAAGCCGGCAAGTACGGGAAGGCGATGGCCGCAGCGCGCTCGCACACCGGTAACCTGGCCGGCAATTATATGGCTTACAAGGCCGCATTCCGACAGGCCAAGGTGACCGAGGCAGACGACCTGCAGGAGCTTTTCGATTTCGTCAAGATATTCAATCAGCCCCTGCCCAAAGGGAACCGCGTCGGTGTGATAACCAACGGCGGCGGCATGGGCGTGCTGACCGCGGACGCGATAAACTCGGAAAATATGGAGATCGCGGATTTCAGCGACGATTCCAAGGTTGCGCTGAAGAAGATACTGCCGTCCTACGGCAATGTGGGCAACCCACTCGACCTGGTGGCCGACGCGGGGGTCGAGGCCTATGACAAGGCCATCGAGGTATTGATGGCGGACCCGAATGTGGATTCTTTAGCTATCGTCCTGCTCACACAGACCCCACCAATAGATGAGCGCATAATAGGGGTGCTCACCCGCGCATCCGACGACAAGAGGAAGGCTGTGGTTACCATTTCTGTCGGCGGAACTTACACCGAGGCGTACCAGAGGGCGCTCGAGAGCAAAGGTGTGCCGTCGTACAATTCGCCGGTTTCCGCGGTGAAGGCCCTGCACATGCTCACCAACTACTCGGCATGGAAGGGGAAGACGGCCAAAAAGGCCTGATTTTTAAAAAAAACAGAGGGGGAGGGGACCCTATAGTTCCACTAATAAGTCAACCTATCAAAATAAAAATATTTTGTATCTATAGATACAATAACTGCGTCGAACAAAAGTAAAACTCCTATGTTTTAGGGCGGAACGTTTCGGCGCCGTAGAAGGTTTAAGAGCTGAGGAATATGGCAAAAGAAAACAAAACAGGGAAAGGACAGTGGATATGGGGAAATGGTATGGACAAATGGCTCTCAACATACACCCAGATCACAATACTCGAGCTCGTTCTGAGCGTGGTCTTTCTTTCGCTCTCATATGTTTTCGGGAGCCTCTATTTCCGTGGTGTGGGTGTCGGGCTCGTGATCTCTTGGGTGACTGGGGCGATAGCATATTTCGTCGTCAGGAGGAGGACTTGAATCGTGGAAAGCAAACACTTGAAAGAGAAAAAGGGATAATCACGGAAGAACAAAGAGTGTCGGTTTCACTCCGACCAAATCAATAAAAAAGGTGATCTTTTGCCGTTCCTCTACATCTACGATGTCCATGCGAAAGACAAGAAGAGATTCAACCGCGTCAAAAGGAGGTTCTACTACAGGCTGAACCAACTATTCCCTGATCGCAGCGTATGGAAAACCAAATCCGCGATTCTCGTGACTGGAAGGCACACCCGCGTACTGGACGACTTCTTCCGTTCCTTCAAGGGCTCGGTCATCACTTACAAGGTCGACCTGAATTCGATCGAGGAGCTTGAATAAAAGGATCACAAGAACACAAAGCCCAATAGTGGAAGTATGGGGGGCCCCTCCTACTGAGAGATCAGCGCTTCAGCGTCGAGCTCGCAGGCGTAGACCTCGAACTCCAGCCGTTGCTGCTTCAATATCTCGTCCTTGATCTTGCCGAATACTCCTATCTTTTTGTTCCCGATGAAAACCGCGCCGGCACGCGCCGGGTCGAAAGCAGGGTGGGTGGTCTTCCCGAGCGAGAGCTCTTTCCCACATTCCCCTATCAGGGACTGCAAATGCCCCTTCGCGGCCGAGTACTCCACCTTCCTGTCCATGATGCCGAAAACGAGCCTCTTCTTGGTCTCTTCCGCCTCGTAGACGACCCCGAGCTCGTAGAGCCTCTGGGGCAGGCCCTTGTTCTTATTGGTCTCGAACACGGCCAGCAGGTCGGCTAGCAAGGTTGGCCGTAAGCAGGTGTACTCCTCCCCAGACGGGTTGACTATTTCCTTCACCTCGCCCACATAGCCAATCCGCGCCAGCCTTTCCTTGTTCGTCAGTATGAACGTTGTAATCTCCAGGAACCCCATGCCGCGCATGGCCGCGTCCACCGCGTTGTATTCCATGTTCCGCCTGCCTGGCGTGAAGAAGTCCGGCAGCTTCGGCACGAACTTGTTGTAGCCGTAGGCTATGGCGATGTCCTCTATCACGTCCACCTCGTGGATGACGTCCGCGCGGTAGGGCGGGGCCAGCGCGCAGCTGCCTTCCATCACGTAGCCCATCCGGCCGGCCAGCAGGATGAGGTCCTTGGCAGAGAGCTTCAGGCCGAGCAGCCTGTTCACGTGCTTCAGGTCGACCTTCATCCTCTTCGGCTTCAGGTCCGGCGTCGCTATCTTCCTGTGCGGGTACCTGACCTCCACGGAATAGACTATTCCCCCCATGTCCGCGAACATCGTGACGAGTATGTTGAGCGCGGCCGTGATGGAATTGCCGTCTATGCCGCTGACCTCTATGAAGATGTCGTTCGTCCCCAACCCGACCTGCCCGGTCTCCGCCGAGTTGACGACAGGGAGCAGCGCCATCACCTTCCCTTTCGCGTCCACGAACACGGGCCACCTGGCGAAATCCTTGATTATGTGCCCGTGCTCCAGCCCCTTGGGGTGCTTCTCCAATATCTCCGGTCCGGACGCCTCTTTCTCCCAGCCCAGCGGCCGGTAAACTATGCTTTCGGGCTTCATGGTGGTGTAACCCACGGGGAACGCGATCTTGTCCAGCGGGTAGATGCCGATGCCGAACTTCTTCGCCCGCCTCCCGAGCGTGGCGACGAGCTTCTCCTGGACCTGCACCATGTCGATTATGCGCTCGTCCGTGAACCGCAGGCCCTTCACCACTGCGCACACGGTGTACGGCCTCACCTTCTCCACGGACGCGTCCACGTCGACGGCGTAGTCGCCCTTCTTCGCCGCGTAATGCGTTATCTCGTTCCTGTAATACGATTTCAGCGAGCGCGAGAGGCCCTCCAGCGCGAACCAGTCCGGGCGGTTCGGCGTGAGCTCCACGAGCAGTTTCTTCGTCTCCTTCTCCTCTTCGCAGGGCGCGCCGATCTCTGTCAGCCCCTCGATTATCCTCTCCTTGGGGAACCCGCAGAGCTTTTCGAAATCCGCTATCGAGAACTCAACGACCGCCATCTAAACACCCGTGCAGGCCGCGTCGGTGAAATAGTCATCGTACACGCTGCAGACGTATGCCTGTTGCTGCGGACTGTTTTTATAGTCTTTCGAAAGGTCCAGGAAGCAGGTCCGCGCCGCATCGATGCTCGCCGCGTTCGTGCAACCGAGGATCTTCGCGTTGAGCTGGTCCGAAAGGTAGTAAGCCCCGAACCCGATGGCGACCACCAGGGACAGCGCTATCGGTATCGCCAGCGCCTTCCAGAACTCCATCTGAGGCTTCGGCGGCCAGCTCGCCTTTCCCTCCATGGCTGCTATCGCGAGCCCTCCGAAGAACCCGACGATGTGCGCGGAATGCGCTATGGAATCCGCGCTGCCAAGGTAGAAGAGCTCTATGAGCACGTATATCACCCCGACCACGTACATGGGCATGGGTATGAAGTAGAAATACACCGTGACGTTCGGCTCCAGGAGCACCAGCGCGCCTATCACGCCGTATATCGCCCCGGATGCGCCGAGCGCTCCGCTGAAAGGCGAGCTGAAGAGCATGAAACCAACGGAGCCGAGCACCCCGGACACGAAATAGATGAACAGGAACTTGGTCGTGCCCACCCGGTTCTCGAGCATGGTCCCGAAAAAGAACAGCGCGATCATGTTGAACAGTATGTGCAGGAAATCCTCATGGCCGAACATCGAGGTGATCACGGTCCATGGGGCGTAGAGCAGGTTTATCGGGCTGAGCGTCACCAGAGGGTACACGGTGTCGGGCGCCGCCTGCTGCAGGATGAAGACAAGGACGCAGAGTATGATGAGGACGTAAGTCGCTTTCATCGATCCGCACCGCTCATCCGCACTGGCTCGGCCATTTCCTCTCCTTGGCCAGCTGCTTGGCCATTTCGGTCGGGTAGTCCTCGTTCAGGCAGCCGGTGCACAGCGGGATCCCGAGCGTCTTCTTCAGCCCCTCGATGGAGAGGTAGCCGAGGCTGTTGGCGCCGAGATAGGTCTTTATCTCGCTTACGCTCTTCTCGTTGGCTATGAGCTCCGAGTACGTGGACATGTCCACGCCGTAGAAGCAGGGCGCCTTTATGGGCGGGCAGGTTATCCGCAGATGGACCTCCTTCGCGCCTGCGGCCCGCACCAGGCTCACTATGCCGCGCAGCGTGGTGCCCCTCACTATGCTGTCGTCGATAAGCACGACTCTTTTTCCTTCCAGCACCTCCCTGACCGGGTTGAGCTTCAGCCTGACCGCCGCGCTCCTGGCCTGCTGGTTGGGCATTATGAACGTCCTTCCGATGTACCGGTTCTTTATGAGCCCCTCCTCCACCGGAAGCCCGAACGCCTCCGCGAACGACGCGGCCGCCTGACGCGACGTGTCCGGCACCGGGACCACCACGTCCGCCTTCACCGGGTGCTCCTTCGCGAGCTCGGCGCCGAGCCTCTTGCGCGCGTCGTACACCGAGAGGCCGTTTATGATGGAATCCGGCCTGGAGAAATAGACGTACTCGAACATGCAGTGGTGCGGCTCCTTCGGCATGATCTTCTTCCTGATGAATCTCTCGCCGTCGAGCAGCGCCATCTCGCCGCCGTCGAGCACGCCCTTGTACGGGATGTCGTTTATGTCCAGGGCCACGGTCTCGGACGCGAACATGACGAAATCCTCGCTTTCGCCCCACACCAGCGGCCTGATGGCGTGCGGGTCCCTGAAGACCAGCAGCTTGGACTCGAATATCGCGGTGTTGGAATAAGCGCCATCCAACATCTTCATAACATGGCGCACCGCGCTCTCCGCGCCTTCGTTCCTCTTCTCGTCGAGTAGCATGGCAATGGGCTCGGTGTCCACGGTGCTCATGTAGTTCCTGCCCATCTTGGCGAACCTCTTCTTGAGCGCCACGTAATTGGCGAGGTGGCCGTTGTGCGCCACCGCGATGCCCGCATAGAGCGTGGGCTGGACGTCGCACAGCTCGCACTTCCCGCTGGTCGGATACCGCGTGTGCCCGATGCCGACCCTGCCCTCTATCTCGAGGTCCTCCTCCTTGAACACCTCGCGCACCAATCCCAGGCCCTTGCGCACCTCTATCTTCCCGTCCGGGGCGACCACCGCGAAGCCTGCCGCGTCCTGGCCCCTGTGCTGGAGCGCCATCAGCGCGTTGTAGAGCAGAGGGGCGACGCTCAGCCCTTTTTTGGATACTACGCCTACCATCCCGCATTCTTCCTTGGTATCTTCCACAGATTCACCGCCGATAAGGCTAATTAGCCGCAACCCTTTTTTAAAATGCCACGGGAACCGGAAAACGCGAAGCAGCGCGATAAGCCGCAGCGTCGTTGGAATCCCCTCCAATGCCAGCTTATTTAAACATTCGTTACCATAGTATATATGGTGAAAAGATGATTGGTGTGTTTAAAGAGATGTCGCCCCAGGAATCCGCGCTTGGATTCTATTCCAAGATGTCTACGGAACAGATAAACCAGATCCAAGCCAAGGTGACCCAGGTCTTGAACACGTACGGCTTCAATATGACGATGCCGATGAAGCCCGGCGTGGCGGACCCGAACATGGTCGCGAACGTGCAGTCGGCCCAGGTCGCCCTCGGCGTGCAGAAGCTGGACGGCAAATGGGGTAAAAGCACCGATGCCCGGAACGACAAGTTCGTCCAGGGGCAGACGATTGCGCAGAAAAGCCTCGAAAGCGTGAAAGCCATCGGCGTTGGCAGCCGCGAGTACGCGACTGGGCGCATCGCCGGCGTGGTGCCTGAACCTACGGCCATAGCGGCCCGCGAAGCCAGCCAAAAGCCGAAAACCACGGAGCAGGTGGCGTACAAGATCACCCTGAGCGTGAGCGAGACTGGCATGAGCCCGACAGAGATTACCCTTAGGAGCGCCAAGCCATACGACGCCCTGAAACCTGCGGAACAGCGGGAACTCGCTACCCGTGCCTTGAAAATGGCGCACGAGAAGCAATTCGGTGTCGCGGCGGCAGCCCACGATTTCATGAACCCCGACGCAACAGCCGCCGAGATACGCCACATCAAGACCGAAAAAATAAGCGGTTGAGCGTGCTTGTTTCCTGGACTGTCTTTTTCCTTTCTTCCTGAACAAACCTATCTGATTTTTTTCGTCACCGGAGTCTCCTGCTCCGGCAGGCAGCGGATTAGCAGCGCATCGACGGATTCCCCGTCCTTGTCGAGTCCCGCGCATACGTCTTCCTGCCTCTTCGTGTTTTTAGTCCGCCCGCATTCGATCGAGACGGCGCCGCCGTTCAGCTTATCCTCCATCACAGTGGGCTTACCGCGGCAGTCGTTGAATGAAAGCGTAACGCGGCCGGTCTGGGGGAAAAGCACGTACGTATACGGTCCGCTCCTTCCGATGGCGGCCTGGGTCATGGGGGTTGCTTCCGGAGGCCTTTGAGAGGTCCATTTCCTCACGGTGCCGTCGTCATCGAAATCAAAGGACGCCGTGCGCCCGTCCGTGAAAGCCGCTTCCGCTTCCCTGCCTCCATCGAAAAACGCGACCCCTATCGCCAGCCTGTCAAAATCCACGGTGCTCGGGATGGCACCGTCCTTGAACGAGGCCGGAGGGCCATAAACATCTATGCCGCCCGGGTAGGCGATCCGCACCCAGCCCTGGGAACAGGACAACTCTATCGGGGCAACCCCCGAAGCCCCGGCCCCTGTTTTCGGCAGCTGGCTTGCCCTGGCCTCCGCGTTTGTTTTTACGACCAGCTTGCCTTTATCGATCTCGCACGTGCCGCCCTCCCATTTGGAAGATAGCTTGCGGCCGCCCGTTTTTCCGATCTTGCCATCCACCATCGGGGTTCCGGATATCGCCGCGCTCGCTGAAATCTTCATCCCGCCGGACGGCACGGCCGCTGAGGGCTTTGAGGATAAGAGAAGCAATCCTAATGTAGCAATAGCCAGTTTCCTCTGCATCGAACCATCCGAACCCTGCGATTAGTATACTTAGTGTGGTTATATTTAAAAAGATATGTTCCAACGACCGCGCATTCCGCCGTCCGTCCAAAATCCGCGCCTTGTCAGCCAGTCTCCGGCTCCTTTTTCGGAACCGTGTTCGTGAGCAGGTATATGACGACTGCAACCAGGACCGTTATCACGAGCGCAACCACGATCTCGTAGCTCCAGGCGCCGCTGATCGGTATGAGCGTCTTTATCGTGTCTGTTATCGCCGTCTGCCAGAAAAGCGCCGCCACCAGCGCCAGCGCGGTCGTTATCACGGTTATCATCCGGGTCTTCACCTCGTCCCGGACTTCGCGTGCCATCTCATGCCTCTCGACTTTCTTCTCTATCTTCTCTTCCGGTTCCTTTGTTGTCTTGCCTGCCATGCAAACGATTGCCTAGCCATGGTTTTAAATTACATCGGACGATAATCTTCCACATAGACGAATCTACCACTCAAAGGTATCCACATGAGAAAAGTCGCGATAATAGGCTGCGGGATGACGAAGTTCGGGGAGCACTGGGACGTCGGCCTGAGGGACATGGTCGTCGAGGCCGGCCTCAGGGCGCTTCAGGACGCAAGCCTCCCGGGCGAGAAGATAGACGCCGGCTACATCGGCACAATGGCATCAGGCTCGTTCATAGGCCAGGAGCATATAGGCGCGCTAATCGCGGACTACATGGGGCTCAACCCCATCCCGATCACCCGCGTGGAGGGCGCCTGCGCTTCCGGCTCCCTCGCCCTGCGCCAGGGCTTCATGGCAGTGGCCTCCGGGCTCCATGACATCGTGGTCGTGGGCGGCGTCGAGAAGATGACCGACCTGGACGCAAGCATGGTCACCGACGTGCTCGGCGGCGCCGGGGACCAGGAGTGGGAGCTTTTCATGGGCGCCACCTTCCCGGGCATATACGCGCTCATGGCCAGGAGGCACATGTACGAGTTCGGCACCACCGAGGAGATGATGGCCTCAGTCGCGGTGAAGAACCACAAAAATGGCTCGAAGAACAAATACGCCCAGTACCAGAACGAGATCACGATGGAGACAGTGCTGAAATCCAAGACCGTCGCCTCGCCTCTCAAGGTTTTCGACTGCTCCCCTGTGACCGACGGCGCCGCGGCGCTCGTGCTCGCACCGCTGGAGATTGCCTCGAGCTTCACGAAGAAGCCGGTGGAGATCCTCGCATCCGCCCAGGCTTCGGACACCATCGCGCTGCATTCCCGCCAGACCCTGACCGGCATAAACGCCACGAAAATCGCGGCGGACAAGGCGTACAAGATGGCGAACGTTTCCACGAAGGACATAGACGTGGTCGAGGTCCACGACTGCTTCACCATCGCTGAGATAATGGCCATAGAGGACCTTGGGTTCTTCAAGAAGGGCGAGGGCGGCAGGGCGTCGCTCGAAGGCAGGACCGCGATCGGCGCCGAGATCCCTGTAAACACCTCCGGCGGCCTCAAGGCGTGCGGCCATCCGGTCGGAGCGACCGGAGTGAAGCAGGCGATAGAAGTGACCTGGCAGCTGCGCAACGAGGCCGAGGGAAGGCAGGTCAAGGACGCGGAGATCGGCATGACGCACAACGTCGGCGGCTCGGGTGCCACGGCGGTCGTGCACATATTCGGGAAGGGGAACTGATCCGGTCAAATCGAATATCCTGGTGATTCCATGGCAACGGTCTTACAAAAAACATTAGACGTGAAAAAACCGCCGGCTCCGGAAGGTTCTTCGACACCCCGGCGGCGCAGCAGCTTTCACAGCGATGACATCCGAGAGCACATCGCAGATGAAACAAGCCGGGGTTGCTTCGGCAGGACGACCTGGGGCATGCACATCTGCCTCGAAACCATAGAACGAGGGCAATTCAGGCGCCCCTAGCAACCGAGAGATCGTGGCAGCGGGCCGATGATGGAACCAAACGAGCCCAGCTTTTCCCAGGGCCCCGAAGCAGCGCCCCGCATATCCCTTTATAACCTCTTTTCTATACAATCAAATCACACGTGAGGAGGAGCAATAAGTTTCCAGCTCCCAGCAAGGCCCTGGTTTTCACAAGACGTAACAAAGACGCAGGGCTTCTGGGTTTGGGGGACTGAGCGTATGCCTTTAGAGGTAATTCCAGCCATCCTTGTGAAAGACCGCAGCGAAATGCTGCGCAGGATAGCTGCCGTCTCGCCTCACGTGAAAACCGTCCACATCGACGTCATGGACAACGTGTTCGTGCCGAACAAGACCGTGGGCCTCGAATCCTTCTTCGATTTGCCCTCTGGCGTCCATTACGAGTTCCACTGGATGGTCGAGCACCCCGAATCCTACATCGTGAAACTCCCGGGCCCTTACCTCCACATCGTCCACTACGAGGCGGTGAAGGACTGGAAGGCCGTCGAGGAGGCGGTGCGCAGGTCAGGGGGCACGCTCGGCATCGCGTTCAGCCCCGCGACCCCTACGGAGGGTATAATCAAGCTCGCGCCAAAGGCCAAGCGGCTTCTCGTGATGGCAGTGATACCCGGGTTCGACGGCCAGAAGTACATGACCGAGGTAGAAAGCAAGATAAGCGAGCTGCGCTCCAGGTTCCCGGACATGGAGATCGAGGTCGACGGCGGCATAACCCCGGAGACCGCGCCGAGAGCGGTCAGGGCCGGGGCGGACAAGCTCGCTGCGTCCTCGGCGATATTCAAGAACGAGGACAAGAAGCTCGCGATCGCGATGATATTGAAGGGCTGCAAGGGTGGTTGAATGCCGGACCGGTTCAGGATAACGAGCATGAAGAAGCTGAAGCTCATCGCGAACACCATAAGGCAGGACGTGGTGCGCATGCTTTTCGAGGCCAAATCAGGCCATTCAGCCGGCTCCATCGGCCTGGCCGACATATTCACGGCGCTCTACTTCAACGTGCTCTACCATGACCCGAAGAATCCGAACTGGCCTGAGCGGGATAGGATGATCCTCAGCAACGGACACGTCTGCCCGGTCCTGTACGCCGCGCTCGCGAACGCGGGCTATTTCCCGAAGGAGGAGCTGCTCACCCTGAGGAAGCTCGGCTCCAGGCTGCAGGGCCACCCGCACAGGGGCATGCTCCCTGGCATAGAGAACACATCTGGCCCGCTCGGCCAGGGCCTCTCCCAGGCAGTCGGCATGGCGCTCGTCTCCAGGTCCGAGCGCAGGAAGTGGCGCGTCTACTGCGTGTGCTCGGACGGCGAGCACCAGGAGGGCCAGATTTGGGAGGCGGCCATGCTCGCGGGCAAGTACCGGCTGGGCAACCTCACGGCCATCCTCGACCGGAACAACATCCAGATAGACGGCTACACCGAGGAGGTGTGCCCGCTCGAGCCGCTCGCGGAGAAATACCGCTCGTTCGGCTGGCACGTGATAGACGTGGACGGCCATAACATCAAGAAGATCATAGACGCCTGCGAGGAGTCGCGCGCGGTGTACGAGAAGCCAACCATGATAATCGCGCACACCATCCCGGGCAAGGCGATATCGTTCATGGAATTCCTGGCAGAGTGGCACGGCAAGTCCCCCAAGAAGGAGGAGCTCGACACCGCTTTGGCAGAGCTGCAGAAGCAGAGGGACGCGGTGGAGACCGAGGATTACTGAGCTGATGAGCATGGCAATACGCGCTGACATGAACCTGGTCGACCCGCTTTTCGAGCCTGCGCCCAAGGCAGCCCCGAGCCGCGACGGTTTCGGCAAGGCGCTCGTGGAGCTCGGAGAGAAGGACCCGAACGTCTGGGTGGCAACCGCGGACGTCTCGGAATCCACGCGCACCCACTGGTTCGCGGAGAAATTCCCGAAAAGGTTCGTCCAGACCGGAGTCGCGGAGCAGAACCTCGCAGGTGTGGCAGCAGGCATCGCGGCCTGCGGCAAGACCGTCTTCATGTCCGCCTACGCCGTCTTCTCGCCAGGGCGCAACTGGGACCAGGTGCGCGTCTCGATATGCTACAACGACGTGCCAGTGAAGATCCACGGCTCGCACAGCGGCCTCACCGTGGGCCCGGACGGCGCGTCCCACCAGGCGCTGGAGGACATAGCCATCACCCGCGTGCTGCCGAACATGGTCGTGCTCGCCCCGGCAGACGCTGAGGAGGCGCGCAAGGCGGCGCTCGCGGCCGCGAAGCTGCCAGGCCCTGTGTACGTCCGCACATGCAGGGAGAAGATGCCGGTCTTCACGACGGATAAGACGCCTTTCGAGGTCGGGAAGGCGAACGTCTACCGCGACGGCGCCGACGTCGCGATATTCGCCTGCGGCGCAGAGGTCTACGAGGCGCTCAAGGCTGCGGAGGAGCTCTCCAAAGAAGGCATAGACGCCGCCGTGATAGACCTTCACACCATAAAGCCCATAGATTCGGCCGCGATAGAGGAATGGGCGAGGAAGACGGGCCTGCTCGTCAGCGTGGAGGACCACCAGGTGAACGGGGGCATGGGGAGCGCGGTGGCCGAGGTCGTGTCATCGACGTATCCCGTCCCGGTCGTACGCCACGGAATCTACGACCGGTTCTGCGAGTCCGGCGAGCCTCTCGAGCTGCTCAAGAAATACAAGCTCGATAGCGCCGGGATAGCCGAAGTCGTCAGGAAGGCGATGGAGAGAAAAAAACAGTAGGGGTGATTTTTTGGGTGTGATGCAGGAGTTCAAGGAGTTCCTCGAGGAGTACAAGGTCATGGGGCTCGCGATCGCGTTCATAATCGGAGCGGCCACGACCACGCTGGTGCAGTCTCTGGTGAACAGCATAATCATGCCTTTCGTTGGCGTCCTCATACCCAACGGAAACTGGCAGACCGCGGTCTATTCGCTGGGCCCGGTGAAACTGCTCCTCGGCGCGTTCCTGTCCGCGGTGCTCAACTTCGTGATAATCGCGTTAGTGGTCTTCATGATGGCCAAGATTGTGATGAAGGAGGACAAGGTCACGAAGAAATAGGGGCTCATCCGCTTCATCCGCAGTTCGCGACGCGGTAGGAGCGGTTTTTAGCTTTATTCCTTCATTAATGAATACGCGGGTGTTTGCATGAAATTCTTCCTTGATACAGCCAATGTCGAAGAGATAAAGAAGGCGGTGGAGCTCGGCGTGTGCGACGGGGTCACGACCAACCCCACGCTCATCATGAAGTCCGGCAGGGACCAGAAGACCGTGATAAAAGAGATAGCAAAGGTCGTCCACGGCCCCATAAGCGTGGAGGGCATCGCCGATGACGCAGAGGGCATGGCCAGGGAGGGCGAGGAGTTCGCGAAATGGGCCCCGAACATAGTGGTGAAGGTGCCCATGACCAAAGAGGGGCTCAAGGCCGTCCGCCTCCTCGAGGCAAAGGGCATAAAGACCAACGTCACGCTCGTGTTCTCCGCGGCCCAGGCGCTCCTGGCGGCCAAGGCCGGCGCGTCCTACGTGTCACCGTTCGTCGGCAGGCTGGATGACGTTTCCGAGGACGGGATGCGGCTGGTGGAGGAGATAATCTCCATGTACCTGAACTTCAACTTCAAGACCGAGATAATAGTCGCATCGATTAGGCACCCGTTGCACGTGACCACCGCGGCAGCCGCCGGCGCGCACATCGCGACCATACCAGCCGAGGTGCTGGAGAAGATGTGGAAGCACCCGCTCACGGACAAGGGGATCATGCAGTTCAAGGAGGACTACAAGAAGACCGCTGCAAACAAGTGATTGCCATGAAGGAATCCATACCGCTGACCTGGCGCAAGATACCCGCACGCTACAGGCTGCTCGGGGTGAAATGCACCACCTGCAACACGTATTATTTCCCGAAGCGCTCGATCTGCCCCAAATGCAGGCGCAGGGGCAAGATAGAAGAGGTGCGCTATTCGGGCAAGGGCAAGGTGTGCTCGTTCACCGAGATCGCCTCGCCGCCGATCGCCTTCGAGGACCAGGCCCCCTACGTGCTAGCCATAATAGAGCTGGACGAAGGAGCGAAGATCACGGGCCAGATAGTGGACGCCCGCGCCTCGGACGTCAAGATAGGCTCGCGCGTGGACCAGGTGTTCCGCATAATCCAGCGCGACGACCCGGAAGGGCTGATACACTACGGGTTCAAGTTCAAGCTAGTCTGATTTCTTCTGTTTCCCGTAGAAGAACATGGTCGCGGCCAGGAGCACGAAGCTGGCCGGCGCGTTTATGCAGGGCACCTTGTCCCCGCAGTCCGCCGCCGCCTTAGCCACGCACAAGTCGGCGTCTTTGAAGCATTGGGTCATGACGCCTCCCTGGCAGTCCTCGGAGTCATTGCCGGAAGCTATTGCCGCCTTGCACGTCTGGAGCGTGTCCGCGCACGTCTGTATGCCCGGGCATTTTCCCGCAGCGAACGCAGCCGAGGCGACGGGATACTGCGCGCTGACGCACGCGGTCCCTGACTCCTGGTATTGCTGGGAACACGTCTGGTTGATCTTCCCCTGCGCGTCGAAGTTGCATAAAGTGCACGCCTGCTGATAAGCAGTAGTCGCGCAGCCTGCGGATGATAGCGAAGCCATCACAATAAGAGCCAAAACCGCGAATATTATCGTGCGTGCCATGGCATGGCATTCGAAGACAAGTAATAAAATGGTTTCACTGCCGCTTCTGGGCCGGTTTTCTCTGAGCAGGCGGCGGCATCGCCATAAGCAGGGCGTCCAGCCTTTTCGGGCTATTTGTTACGAATGGGTTCCGGCCAAGTTCATCCAGTGCTGCGCTCGCGGCGTCCGTCCCCTGCCTCTCGAATTCAGCCAGTTTGCCGATCGCCGTGACGGCTTTCCTGTCATCAGGTCCGGATGCGATGTTTTTCAACGCCGTTATGCGGCACGGTTCCTGGCACGTGGCGCCGGCATCGCGGGGGACCGCAGTCCTTCCAGCGTCCGGGCTCGCGACAGGTCCAAGAAGCCCGAACAACGAATCCACATCCTCCTGATTGGATGCGCCTATGATCGCAGCCGCGATCCTCTCAGCTTCCTGGTCTACAACACCTTCGTCAGCCCTGGCTGTTGAAACCGGTGCCGGCGGGTTCGTTGTATTCAAGGCATTGAAGGGAGTCGCAGCCGCCGGCTTCCTCGGGCTTTTAGCGGCCTTCTGCCTCGGTTTTACATGAAGAACAGTCTCGCGGGCAGCTGCGCCATCCTGCGGTGCAAGCCCCGCATCACGCTCTTGCGGCGAAGCATCCGGCGCGGCAACAGCTGCGGCCGGTTCCGCGGCTTCGGGTTTCGTGTCCTTATATTTCGGTCTTGAAAGACCATACACCGTCAACCCTAGCGCCAAAACGACCCCAGCGGCGATCGCAAACCCCTTCCACGCCTTTCTCCCCGCGGTTTTCTCGGTTGCCGGATCACGCGTTAGGGGCGCTGGTTCCACAATCAGTCCATCAGGCGGCAGGCTCCTCGTGCTCGCCATCGCCTGCACGGCCTGCAGCCTCTTCATTACCGGTTCCGGCAGCGTGACCGGCGGTTCCAATAATTTTTTTAACGCAGACTTCGCGGTGTCGACATACCAAGGGTTCGTAACGGCCTTCTCGAGGCCTGTGGTGACATCGTCCGCGAGCTTCCTCCTGAGCGAAGGGATGGACAAAGCCGCTGCTTCCAATAATTCGGCTGCCTGGGGGCTATACTGCATCTTGCCGTATGTCTGGAAAATGATCCGCACGCCTGCCTCTTCCTTCGAATAATCCATGCCCGGGGTCTTCCTGTCGTTCACCTGCCTGAGTATGGCAAGAACTTCAGCAACCGGCTTTTGGCCAATCTCCATACTTCTGAATGCGACGGAGAACTCCGAACTCGCGGCCCGCCTTGCGAATTCCGCTCTTTTGCGCGGGTCTCTCCTCTGCTCGCGCCCGTCGGGTATGGTGGCGTTGCCAGGACCGCTTCCCTGTGTCTGTGCCATGGTCGCTACTCCCTTGGTCCGGTGCTGGGCGGTTCGTGGTATGCACGACCTGCTGCGGCCTTAACCTCTGCGTCTGCGTGGTCCTGGGAAATCCCATACAGGACGTCTCCTGCCATCTGCGTAATGGGTTCCGCGTAGGGGCCATTTTTGACCGCTGCGAGAGTGCCTACGACATCGAGTCCCTCTTTTTGCCCCTTCGAGCCGTAGGTGGCCAGCTGTGCAAACACAGACCCCTCCCTTAGGTCCCCATACTCCCTGAAATGATCCAGGGCAGCGTCCGTGGTTCCCTTGCTTATCGCCTCAAGGCAGCGCCCCAAGCTCAAAGCCTCGTCGATTTCCAATGGCTTGATGCTTCCGGCTTCGGCCGCAGCGAAGTCCGGGAATGCTTGGCTCACCTTGGCGACGACCACCTCGACTCCGCAGTTCTGGTAAATCCTGCGCGAAAACTCCAGCGCGGCAACGCAGACTGATGTTGGGCATTCGCTGTCCGCCGCAAGCCTCGCAAGCGTTCCAACCAGTTCCTGCGCCTCTATTTCGCTTTTCAAGCCGTAGTTCTCCAGGCAACCAAACACCGCCTTCGCGTTCTGGTCCCCGTGCACCTTGAAATATTCCACAGCCGCATCAGGGTTCCGATTCTCTATCCCAGCTAAGCAGCTCTCCAAGGGGGTCTTCTGCGCAGTTCCCGGAGCTTGGGTGCTCGTCGCTCCACCGGCGCTTGCGCCACCAGATGCAGGCCCGGTGCCTCCTCCTGCCGGATCGGGCCCCTTGGTCTCTTCTGGTTCTTCCATGGAAAACACTCCTGCGCCTTTCGGGTCTAGCGCCCTGGCGTACGCCTCTCCCATGCAATCCCTCATGGTCCGGAGCACGTCGGTTATGGCTTCATCAATCTTGCTGCCGAGCCCGGCAAGCAATCCCTTTTCTGCTTCCATGTCATTCACAATCGCGCTGATGCCGGCCTTCGCGCTTGTCAACCGGGGCATTTTATCGCCGCCCTCTATGGAATCGCGGATACCAGCATAGTTCAATCTCGCTTTCTCCAGCATCGTCGAGGCAAACCCAAGGCGTTGCCTGGCGTGAGCCGCGTACTCGCCGCTTTCTTCGAGCAGGCTGACCGCAACCTTCAACGGCTCCATGTCCGTATCCAATCCAGATCCCATCGGCGCGTCTGAGGCTTCGTGCACGACAATCGGCTTCAGCGTGAGTTCCGGAACAACGACTTCCGCTTCCGGCTCATCGAATCTCAGATCGATGCGGTATGAACCGGCCGGCGCCTTGCGCTTCTGCAATGCATCTCCAAAAACGGTTTCGACCATGCTTATGGAATGCGCCCTCAGGTCACCCAGCACAGCGTCGCTGCGGTTTTTATATCCTGAAACACGTTCCCTGGCCAGCCGCAGCTCTTTGACATCCCTCTTGATACCCTCTATGCACTCCTGCAACATGTCTTTAGCTTGTTTGAACCCTCCCAGGCCAGCGATCCTGGTGTTAAGAGTTGCCAGCGTCAGATACGCATTGTCGAAGTTCTGTTCGGCCTCGTACATGAACGCATGCGAGCTACTGCAATGAATAAGGCCTTCTTTCAGCGTCTTCTTAGTCTGTGCCAGTCTCTGCCCGGCACTTGCGACCGCGTTTTCTATCGGTGATTCCTTTTTCATCGTTTCAGCCATATCTACACCTCTCCATTTTTCATTAAGATAATTTGTCCCGTGCTGTCATATTATGTAAGAAGGGTTTAAATACCATACGGACGGCAATTCCCACACTCATCAGACGGGCTTCCCGCTGCGCAGCCATGCCGCGGTCCTGGATAGCCGCTGCCCCTTCGCGTCCTCCAGGGACAGCCACCTGAAGCCCGAGAACTCCGGGGACGGCTTCGCCCTCATGCTTTTGGCCGTCACCTTGAACACCAGGCACGGCACCATGACCCTGCGCTTCCTTGATCCGGCGTTGTACCTCCCTTCCAGGACTATCTCGTGCACTTCGCCGTCTATGCCCGTCAGCCTGGGGAACGCCTCCTTTATGTCAGCGAACGGGCTCCTGCCTGATAGGACCAGCACGCAGGGCATCTCCAGCCACTCGGCCCCGTTGTCATCCCTGCGGAACAGGAAAAGCACCCTGCCGTTGTCCTCGAGCATCCCGCAGGCGAGCGCCTTCGGAAGCCTCGTCCCGGTCTGGACCCTCCTCCTGCTCATCGTCCGAACTCCCCGTCAAGCTCGGCCTGCGCGACGACGTGCCCGGTCATCGCCTTGTCGAGCTGTTCCGAATCCGCCCCTGGCTCGAGCTTGAGCAGAGTGCCGAGCGCGTAGAGCTTGAACCTGTACGTGTGCGTGTTCCCCCTCGGCGGGCATGGGGGCGTGTAGCCTATCTCGCCCGCGCTCGTCACGCCCTCGACACCGATTCCCATCGCCCCTTCCTTCATCTCCTTGGTTTTCGGCGCGATATTCCAGACGAGCCAGTGGATGAACGTGCCCGAGGGCGCATCCGGGTCGTCTACGACAAGCGCAAGGCTCTTCGCACTGGCAGGGACGCCTTTGATCTCCAGAGGCGGATTGATTCCGTCGCCGCCGCACGCGTATCTCTCCGGTATCATCTCCCCGTTCCTGAACGCCCGGCTCGAAATCTCCATCCTTACCGGTTTTTCATTCATAGGTCCTCGCCCACATCTCCTTCGCGAGCTTCCCCTTGTACATGAACGTGTCGACGTCCTTCTCCGCCTTCTTCTTTTTCTCGCGGAAATCCGATAGGAACGCGTTTATCCTCTCTATGAGGAGCATCTTCATCTCTCCGGTCAGCAGCTTCCCGGAGCGGTAATCGTCGTGGATCCGTTTCAGCTTCGCGTCGTCCGGCTCGAACATGATGGAGAGCCACTGGTAGGGCACGTCTATGTCCGGGTTTCCGCCCAGCTTCCTGTGCTCCTCCACGGTGGGCTGCCCGCCAGAGAACGCGTACTTGTTTATCTTGTTCTTCACGGTTTTCTCGTCGTCCGTGAGCAGTACCGCGGTCTCCTGCCCCGCGCTGGAGCTCATCTTGCCGCTCACGCCCTGGAGCGGCGGCAGGAACTTGGTGTGGATTGCCGCGGTCTTGTAGTAGCCCAGCCCCTCCGCCACGTCCCGCTGCACCCTCCAGTACGGGTCTTGGTCTATGGCGCAGGGGATCAGGCACCTCTTCTTCTCGAAGAAGGATGGCACGACCTGGTATGCCGGATAGAACGACATGCCGATGTTCGTGGAGTCGTCGAAGCCGAAGACCGCCTTCACCGTGGAGCCGGTTATCTTTCGTGCGGTCTTCATGAGCAGCGGGTATACGTTCCGCACGTACTCACTGTCCTTGAATATGAACGTGCGCTCCGGGTCGAAGCCCACGGCGATGATGTCGGATATGTTGTCCCTGGCGTTCTTCTGCACCTCGCTCCACTCATATTCGCGGCGGTAGAGGAATTTCTCGTCATCGGTTATCTCGATGTAGAGGTTGCACTTGAACCGCTCCTGGAGCCATTTCGTGAACACCAGCGGGACCAGGTGCCCGATGTGCATGCTCTTGCTCGGCCCGCGACCCGTATAAAGGAAGAAGCCCTTGCCCTGCTCGTGGTCCTTCAGCACGAGGTCCAGGTCGCGGTGCGAGAACACGAAATCGCGGCGTAGCATGTGGTGGATCCCGCCATCGTGCTGCAGCCGCTCCTTGAGCTCCGGCGTTATCCTGCTGGTCCCGAACTGCCTGATGAGCTTCTCGTAGTCTATCGCCCCGGAGACCTCCCACGGGGTCACCCTGAACTTTTCCTCTGCCATGGCAGGAATAACACTGAATGAGATTAAAAAGGTTCAGAAAAGCAGGACGCCGGCCAGGAATGACGCCGCGTTGCACAGGAAGCTGACCCTGAGCGCATCGGACCATCCTATCCCGGGGAACAGCATGCGATAAACCCCTGCCTCGGCAAGAAAAGCGAAAATCTCCGCGAGCGCGGTCTGCAATGCCCAGGACCCGAGACCCAGGGCTGGAAACAGGAACCAAACGAACGGAAGCGTGAGCGTGTTCGCTATCAGCGAGTTGCGGACAATGAGCGAGATTCCGTATCTTCTCCTCAGCAGGATGAAAAGCAAGGCTGTCTCTATGGATATGGTAAGGCACCATGCGGGCAGGAAATCCATCCTACTTCCTCGTTGCGATGACGGAAAATGCGAGCACTGGCAGGAGGAAAGCCGGCAGGCATCCCGGTCCAGGCGGATTGTGCTGGTCCTGCATGTTCCCGGTCTCCACATCCACCGTTATGGAATGGGTTCCGGTGTCGGTCAAATCCACAGTACCCGTCTCCATCATCCTGCCTTCGTATTCATATGAGAAAAAGCCGCTGGACAGGTAGCACGGATTGAACTTGTAGAACCAGTTGCTGTTATCGCACACTCCGGCTGTGCATGAGAGGTTAATCAGTTTCTGGGTCACGGAGCCATTGTCCGTGCTGTTGCTTCCGTCGCAATGGTAGGTTATCGAATCCATGGATGTGTACGGGGCTCCGTTCTTCTGCATGTAAACGAGCACCGTCGCATGGCTTGGCGGCGGGCCGACGTCAGCGAACGCGAGTGAAACGAACAGGATGCAAACCAGCAAAAAACATGCCTGCCTCATAGTCGCGCCTCATGAATCCGTGCAGTCCCTCTTATGGCCGCATCTCGGGCAGCTGACGCTGCAGACGTTCTTCGGCAGCTCTTCGCCGCAATTCTCGCAAAGCGCCTTGTCAGCGCAACAGCCCGATGCCATAATCATCAACTAGTATATTAGCGCTTGAAAATATATAAAGCCAGCCGCTTGCTCACCGTGATCGATAGGGCTATGCCCGCGGCGAGTATCGCGCACGAGACGACGAGGCCCTGCCCGAGTATCTTCCATTCGCCCAGGACCGTCTTCATCACGGACTCGTGGAACAGGAATATCTCGAACGTGTTCGCGGCGATGACGACTAGGACGTTCGGCAGCGAAACGATGTCGGCGCCCAGTTTCTCGATAAGAATGAATGCCACGAACGGGAGCACCATCACCGGGTTGATGAGCGCCGGCAACAGCGTGGCGCAGAGCACCAGCGGCCTTTTTTCGCCCTGGGCGAGCGCGATGCCGAAGCAGAATTCCCCGAGGAAGAATACCGGCGAGAAGTCGACCCACCCCGGATAGAGCACGTACCTGTTCGCGATCGTCAGGATGAACGCGAGGAGCAGGAACCAGGGGCTCTTCCTGATGAACCGGTTCAGGATGGGGAACAGGATGTATAGCCCCATCAAGGGCACGAGGAACCAGGCCGGGCTTATTATGGAATACGAGAGACTAGGCACCATCCAGTTCAGGAAAAGGAAATGCAGGACCAGGTCCTTCACCCTGCTGTAGATGTCCTCGCTCACGAATAATAGCGATACGCAGATAAGCGCCGGATAGTAAAGCGTCGCAATCCGCAGCCATCTCTTCTTCAGCCAGTTGAGGTCGAAGCTGATCAGCTCCTTGTACTTCATGGCGAGCATGTAGCCGCTCGCTATGAAGAAAAGCGAGACCCCAAAGAACCCGATAACACGTAGGTCGTTGTTCAGGGTGAACTCATAGGCCACGTGGAAGCCGACGATAAGGATTATAGCAATTATCCTCGCGATATCCACCCATGCGATGCGCCCTTCCGCCATGCGGTGGAAATGGCAGCAAGGCAATAAAAAGACAGGCACAGACCCAAAATCAGATCCATACGCTAATAAAAAATATGAAAAAAAGAGACACGCTCAGTCGCATATCCCTTCCTTCCTGACCCTGAACACGCATTCGCCCTCGGGCAGGTTCGGCGAGTCCACGAGCCGTGCGATGCGCTTGTCATCCTTCGACTTGCGCAGATAGACTCTGTACGTCGAGGAATGGGCCACTACGTTCCCACCGATTGGTTTGGTCGGGTCCCCGAACAGCATGCCAGGATCATCCATCACCTGGTTCGTCAGGTAGACCGCGATGTTGTAGCTGTCCGCCAGCCTCTGCAGGGTGTGCACATGCTTGTTCAGCTTCTGCTGCCTCTCGCCTAGCGCGCCTCTCCCCAAATAATCCGAGCGGAAGTGCGATGTGAGCGAGTCCACCACAATGAGCCCGATGTTCTTCTCCTTTATCAGGTCCT
Organism: uncultured Microcaldota archaeon; assembly: GCA_963714085.1. Taxonomy (GTDB): domain Archaea; phylum Micrarchaeota; class Micrarchaeia; order Anstonellales; family Bilamarchaeaceae; genus CAILMQ01. Next base: position 885,797 of record OY970229.1, read on the forward strand.
CGCATTTCTCTATCAGAATTATCTGGTGGTCGGAGTTCTCCGCCCTTGCGACGTGGATGTTCTTCAGCACCTCCAACGCATCCATGCCCTGGGCCTCGGCCAGCTGCGCGATGCGGTCCGGCCTGAAGGTGTGCTCAGTGTCCACGAAGATGACTCCCTTCCCGAGCCCGCCCTGTTCCACAGGCTTCTGGACGTTCACGCAGAGCTGGAACCCCAGTTGGCTTTTTCCGGAACTGAACCTCGCGTATGCTTCGGTGATGGCCTGCGTCTCCACTCCACCGCCCAGTAGCTCGTCTAAAGCTTTGGAGCTCGTTGCGATTCTGCCAATCACTTTCCTGCGCTCTAAGACCATGTCGCCGCTCTCGAACCCGATTTCCACCATGGATTTGGCGGCCTCGATTGCTTTTTTCGAGGCTTCCACGCCTATCCCGCTTATCTCGGAGAGGTCCTGCGGAGACATCGTCGCCAGCTTCGGGAACTCGCTGTAACCCGCGGCCCTTATCTTCTCCGCTGACACCTCGCCTATCCCGGGAAGGTCCTCGAGGTCCTTGTAGAATTTCTTCTTTTTGTCGTTTTTATCTTCCGTCATATCAATCACTGTTCGGTCTGCTTGGTCTCGAACTTGCTCGCGTTCGGGAACACAAGGAGCTTGAGCTGCCCTATCTTGAGCGTGTAGAATTCGTTGCCCTGCTTGGAGACATTCTTCCACATGCCGCCCACATTCACATATACTGATTTTCCGTCCTTGTCGCGGTCGGTCTGCACCACGCGGAAATCCGGCCTGTTGCCGCTTGAAGCCGGGCCGCCCACGTTCGGCTTGGAGCCCGTGCTCACGGGCGCGGTCTCGGTTTTCTCATCCCCCGTAATCTCCTCGAATCCCTCATCGCCTAAATTCACTTCAGTTTCTTTCATACCAATCGCCTGAGTATATACTTATACACTATAAGTATACATACTAAGGGGTTAGGGGAAAACCTGGTATAAAAGCGTTTCGGGGGTGGATTTCCGCGGTTCCGCGGTGAACAAAATCCCCCAATCCATCCCTGTGAAACAATCCCTTTCAATGGTTATCAGCTTTTGAAATACGCCTCGTACAGCGCCCTCGCGGCCTTCTGGCCGTCGCCGTTCCTCAGCCAGAGAATGAAGCTCACTCCCTGGTGCGAATGGAACGGCACATCGATTCCCGCATCATAGAGCGCATCGAATATGCCCTTTGCCAGGCTCGGGGCCCCGCTGGCCTCTTCCCCTACAATCGCGACCTCGCTGAGCTCGCGCACCCTTATCTCCCGCGGGGAGGTCGCGTTCCTTATCTTAGCCACCACCTCGCCGATGCCCATGCCAGCGTTTTCCATGCTTTGTCTCCTTACTATCACCGAGATGTCGTTTACCGATGACGGAGCGTGCTCCACCGAGATACCCGCATCGCGGAACGGTCTTAGCAGGCTGTCGAAGAATCCTACAGCATTAGCAATCCCGTATTTCACGACATCGAAAGCCAGGATCTCGCCCCTGTGGACTATGCCGGTTATACCGTGCTCGCTCCTGTCCACCTCCGGCAGTATGTGGGTCCCCTCCGACGATTCTTCAAAAGTGCTGAGCACCTGAGTCGGTATGCCATATATGGAAATCGGCTCAGCCGCCTCATACTGGAAAACCCCGAACTTCCCGCCCTGCGTCAGTTCTATGAGATTGCGGTGCGTCATCCTCCTTATCACCGGCGCGTCTGGATCTATGGAAGGCTCCACCACGCGTATGCCGTTCGTGTCAGTGAAATTCTGGTATAACCGAGCGTGCAATGCCGATGCGAGCACCGCTCCGGTATAGTCGCTCCCGCCCCTCGCGAACGTCCTTATCGCTCCTCCGGAATCATAGCCGTAGAAACCGGGGAACACGATGCGTCCGCCGTTACCAAGCACGTCTTGGACCCTGCTCCTGATTGCGGGGTAATCTTCGTCCCGCACGTAATTCTGGTTGCCGGTGCGGCTGACGATGAATGCCGCATCCGCGGGGTCCAGATAGCACGCTTTCACCCCTATCATGTTCAGGTAATCCGCCATTAGGCGCGCATTGAGCTCTTCGCCTAAGGCCGCGACTGGGGCGTCGTCATCTGCAAGCATCTTCACCCTTCCAAGCACAGTCTCCTTTATCCTGCCGCTGATTTTGGCGCCCATGCCAAGCCCGCCCTCGATGTCCCGGTAAACCCTCTCAACACCAGCTATATCGTCTTCAAGGGGTTGTTTTTTACGCGCTTTTTCGACGATGTGGAGAAGCCTGTCCGTCACCTTTATGTCATTCGCCTGCCCGCTGTTCGATCCCTTTGTTTTGCCCGGGGCTGAGACCACGACGATCCTCATATCCGTATTCTTTGTAACCCTCATCCCCACAGTTTTGAAGCAATCCGCATTAGCCAGAGAGCTACCGCCGAATTTCGCGACAATCAAACTTGACATATCATGGCACCTCGAAGTTTTTGTATGTGGCTATTGGTAAATGTTCATATATATTAATCGAATGTCTGAAAAAGAACAAAAAATGAAGATAATGTTTTAAAATGAACCAAACACAGGTTCCACATGGTCACCATAGCCAAAGTCGTCGAGAAACTCGTGAAGCAGAACCCTTCGCTCGAGATCTCCCTTTCCAAGGACATCGTCAGCTACTCGAAGCTCGCGCGCTACGTGCACAACGAGGTGGAGAGGGAGTTCGGCAAGAAGGTCAACGATGCGGCGATAACCGTGGCGCTCAAGCGGCTGAAAGAACGCTCCGGACGCCTATACGAGGCGAAGAAGGGCGAGTACTACGCGCTCGAGCTAAACACCAGCTCCAATCTCATGGAGCTCACAATCGGCAGGAGCGGCCGCCTGCCGCAGATAATGAAGTCCATATACGAGTTCCCGGAGCTCGAGGAAGGCTGCATCATGCACGCCGTGCACGGGAACAACCAGACTACGTTCGTTTTCAGCAGCCGTCTCGAGAAGCGGATGAAGGCATTGGTCTCGAGCGAGAAGGCGATCTTCGACATGAAGGGCCTGGCCCAGCTCTCCATAAAGTTCGACGAGAAGATGTTCCAGACCCCGGGTTTTATCGTCTACGTGCTCAAGGAGCTGGCCTGGAACAATATCGGAATAGTCGAGATCATCTCCACCTATACGGAGCTTATCGTGATAGTGAAGGAGGAGGACCTGCTGAATACGCACAGGATCGTGCAGGAGCTGCTTTTCTGAGTAAGAACCACATTCTCCCATATTGCAAAACCTTTTAAACTGCGACTGGCATATCATACCAAGTGAAATGCATGGCATCAGAAGACGGACTCATGGTTGAACGGAAAAGCCGATACAGAATCCTCGTGGTGGAAGACAACCCCGAATTCATGGAAAACGCCCTCAGAGCAATCGCCGGAAAAGGGCACGACGCGCTCCCTGCCACCAACCTCGAAGAGGTTCTTCATCTCGAGAGGCTCAAGCTGGATTTCATACTCAGCGACGTGCATTTCCCAAATGAGCTCGGCGGGGAACCGGTCGAGAACATAGTCCCGCTCATGCACGCAGCCCTTGAAGCCAACGTGCCAATCTGCTTCGTGACGCAGGCCGACCATCACGGCCTGACTGAAAGCGATCAAGGGTATATCTCCATCAAGCCGCTTACCATAAGCGACCTCCTGCAGACGCTCATGACGCTCAGACAGCCGAACGCGGACAAGACGAAGAAAGCGTTCTCCAGCGTTCAGTCGACAGATTCCATGGTCATCGAGGCCGGTGCCAAGACGCGTGAGATATGGGAGACGGCCTTTGAAAGGCTTCAGAACGTATGCGCGCAGAAACCGCGCCCCATTGAGCTCGTGATACGGACGGTCAGAGAGACCGCAGGAGTGAAAGTCGGGGTCGAAAATGGGCTGCTGGTTCTGAGACCGCGTTCCTGATCCTATCTCAGCAAGCCGCCATTCGTCTGCTGAACAAAGCTCGCCGCGCCGCTGACCGCAGCGGCTGCGAGGACGATCACTACGAACGCAAATCCTATCGCGCCCGCCGGGGCCATCAAAAATGCAATTCTTTCCAATCTAGTTTTTTCGTCTGAGAGCCGTTTTCCTGCTAATAGGTAAGTTATCGCAGCGAACGCGAGAAGGGCGAGCGCCAGTAAAAACACTATGGGCGTGAACATCGAGAGAACCGCGACTATGGCCTCGATCATCATTTCAGCAGCCCTGCGCTCCATTGCTGTATCAGCGTCGCGGCGCCGGCTATCGCGCCTACGATGATGGCGCCGATTATCATGGATATCGCGGTCGTCTGCCATTTGCCCCTTATCTCAGGGGGCTGAGTCTGAGCAAGTCCGTAGACGATGCCTCCGAGCAGGAACAGTATGAGCGATATCACCGGAGCGATGTTCGTGAGAAAAGCCGCTATGTTGATCGCAGTCGTTTCAAGCCCTATTGCCATGGATTGGTAAGGCGAAAAAGAGTTTTTAAACCGCTTGTTGCGCTTTCATGCCTCCGGAAACAGATGGTTCACGGGTTGGTTTTCGCCACTTTCCTGCAAAAATCCACCAATCTGCAGGAATAGCCGTATTCGTTGTCATACCAGGCCGATATCTTCACGAGGTTGCCCACTGCCTTGGTGAGCTTGGAATCGACTATCGCCGACTCGCTGGTCCCTATTATGTCGCAGGACACCAGCGGCTCCTCGGTGTACCCGAGTACGCCCTTGAGCTCCTCACGCGAAGCGCGCTCCAGCTCCTTGTTCAGCTCCTTGGCGTCTGCTTCCTTATCCAGCAGGAGCGTCATGTCGTTCATGGAGCCGTCCGGCACCGGCACGCGGAACGCGAGGCCGTCCAGCTTCCCCTTGAGCTCGGGCATCACGAGGCCGATCGCCTTCGCTGCGCCGGTCTTGGTCGGTATTATGGACACCGCGCCCGCCCTCGCCCGCCTCCAGTCCTTGTGCGAGCCGTCCAGCATGCGCTGGTCGTTGGTGTAGGCGTGTATCGTGCTCAGGAAGCCCCTCTGCACCCCGTATTTGGCATGGATGACCTTGAGCACCGGCGCGAGGCAATTCGTGGTGCAGGAGGCCATGGACACTATCCTCATGTCCTTGTTGTAGGTGTGGTCGTTCACCCCCATGACTATGGTCGCGTCGCATTCGTCCCCCGGGGCCGATATGAGCACCTTCTTCGCCCCGGCGCTTATATGCTTCTCCGCTTCGGCGCGCGAGGTGAATTCGCCCGAGCTCTCCAGCACGAGGTCGATCTCCATCTCCTTCCACGGAAGTTTTAGCGGGTCGGCCTCCTGTATCCATTTTATCTCGTGGCCGTTCACGCAGAAGTTCCCGTTCTTGGCCGCCACCTCTCCCTTGAACCTGCCGAAGGCTGAATCATATTTGAAAAGATGGAGGTGCATGTCCATGTTGCTTCTCGTGTTTATGGCGACGACATCGAAATCCTTGCCCAGCGCCCCGCTCGCCACGGCTGCGCGGAGGAAGTTCTTCCCTATCCTGCCGAACCCTGATATGGCTACCCTCAGCATAACTCCCACCTGATTAGTTGATGCCATATGGACAAGAAAAAGTTATAACCCTTCTTCCCTTGGGGTCGGGAGCTGATTCGCATCTCCCTGGTCGATCAGGTCTCATATCAGTTCCGAATATTGTCTCCTGAGGTCGGCAAGCTCCGGGTTTTGCGTTGCAGCCTTTGCAATGTCTTTTTTGAATCCGACTATCTGTTCCGGAGTCGCTTCTCTCACACTCATATTCCTGGGCGGGCCCATGTTCAGAACCACGATACCCCCGATCTTTTCGACATTAACGCACCGGAGGAACAGAAAACCCCTTCTCGGCAACCAAGCGAGGTTCTCGCTGCCGCTTTCTGTTCTAGTGTCAAAAGTTCTATACGTTTTCGTGATCAGCGGCTGCCCAGTCCGTGTGTGAGACAATATTACCGGGCGCTCCCCTGCACGTTCGAATTCTTTTCTCCTTTGTCCTTCGGTTTGCCCGCTCTTCTGTTCCTTGGGATGTGTTAAGAGGCTCATGATATCACTTGAGTTAACGTATGCGTCATAGTATTTTAAATGTTTTCTATCACTTATAACAACATAAACTTTTTGGTTGGCGCAGAACCGATTAATCCCGCCGTGGCATCCATGCAGATGCTATCAATCGAAGGCGGATGCCCTATATGACAGGTCCCAAGGCGTGAAATCCTCTCCCCTCGCCACTGCGCTAATGATTTTCGCCACCATTTTTTCTGCGATGGATTCGAATCTCGGGGCAGCCATCGACTTTCCGTTAACTTTGCCGTTAATCAGGACCTGGTTGATTCTCGCCTGACCGTCCGCATCGATAACGAGCCATTCCGTTCTTCCGGCGCCCGCGACCACGCATTGCATCTCGAGCAATACGACATCCCCTGTTCCATAATGCACAATGCTATATTCAAAGGTCATCTCCCTGCCGCTCTCGGTTGCGTACTCTTTCCTGATTCGGTTGTATACGCTCAGCCGACCCGTGTCCGCGTCCAGGTGTTTAAGCATGAATCCGTTCCCCAGGATCGCGTTCTGGGTGATCTTCGCCATCCTCGTGACCGGGTTATAGATCACCCTGGCACCGTCAACAAGCCGCGGGACTATGCCGGAGTATTCATGCGCATCGTAAATCAGACCACCGTCGGGATCATGTATCGTGGCGGTCACAAGCCCGTTCGTGAGGTTATGCGCTTCCAAGTGCACTGTCATGCCGTTAATGCGCGCCTTTATCCCGTCCGGGTCGGCGTACGTTTTGCGAATCATGCACTCCTTTTCATATCTGGCGACCCTTGCCAGGTCCCTTTCATGCACCGACATCCAGGAAACGTGCGGAAGCCTGACCGTTGATTCGACCGCCATGCCTTTGAGAAGTCCGATTCTCTTCAGAGTGCCCGCTTTCATAATGTTGATATGCAACAATACGTTTTAAAACATGCCCATGCACCAAAACCCACCGCCGCCGGCGCGCCCGGCCCGCATTAAAAACCTGCGAGTCCATATGAGGGCTATGCGCGGTTTTATTCTGACGGTCCTGCTGCTCGCATGCGTCCTCATCGCCGGGTGCGCCACCCAAAACCCCCAAGCGCAGGCGGAGAACAGCACGATGCCGACCGCCCCAATTGCCAACGTTTCGCCAAACATTGCCCCGAACGCAAGCACCCCGGCAGCCAGCCCGGCGCCCGGCATCGCCCAGAACGCGAGCGCGCCGCCCGCGAACCCGGCGCCGAACATCACCCGGAACCTGAGCGTCCAGACAACGCCTGCGGATTCCTCAGGGCAGAACCTTTCCACGGACTTCGACAAGGTCTATTCCGGTGACGGCAAGCTCATGGTGTACTTCTTCTATTCCAGCACCTGCGAGAAATGCAAAATCATAGCCCCGTTCGTGGCCGGGATCGCGGAGCAGTACGGGAACGTAACCGAATGGCAGGACTACGACATAAACGGAGCGCAAGGCAGGTCCGCCTATTTCAGTTTTTTCAAACAGATGAACCTGGACCAGGACCGCTCCGGGGTGCCGACCATCCTGGTGAACGACACCGTGCTTGTCGGAATATACGAGATAAACGATTCTCTGGAGCAGATAATCAACGGATCGATCATCACGCCGCAATGAGCGGTGGGCGCGCGTTCACTTGTTTTAAATCATTTGCCTCCGATTAGCCATCCATGAAGGTCATCCACTTCGATCCCAAGACCGGCGAGCTCAAGGTGGCAGCCGATACAGTGGACGACCTCTGGCACCTGGACAAGGTCCTTGGCGCCGGCTCCCGCGTGGAGGCTCACACCACCAGGACGTACAAGGTCGGGAACAAGGAGGAGAAGAAGCACGTCTTCATCACCATAGAGGTCGAGCGGGTGGAGTTCAGCAAGTCCCTGAACCGGCTCAGGCTATTAGGGAAGATAGTGGCCGGGGACCCCGAGGAGTTCGTGCAGATGGGCAAGCACCATACCATAGAGGTTTCCCCGGGCGACAAGATAAAGATCATCCAGCAGTGGAAGTCCCACCAGCTCAACCGGCTCAAGGAGGCGGAGAAGGAGTCCAAGAAGCCCAAGATACGCATAATCGTGCTGGACGACGAGAAGGCGCTCACGGCCATGGTGCGCGCCTACGGCATCGAGTACGGGCCGGAGCTGTACTCCTCCGCCAGCAAGAGGGACGAGAAGCACGACGAGAGCGTGCGCTCCTATTTCGGCGCCGTCGCGGCCGAGATAGAGCGACACCCTGAGAAATACGTGGTCGCGGGCCCGGGCTTCACCAAGGACAACCTGAAGAAATTCATATCGCAGAAATACCCGGACCTCCTCAAGCGCATCTCCTGGGAGTCCTGCTCCTATGCCGAGCGCGCGGGCGTCAACGAGCTGATGAAGCAGGGCGTGCTGGAGAAGATCATGGGCGAGGAGCGCATCGAGCGCGAGACCAAACTTGTCGAAGAGCTCATCACTGAAATCCACAAGGACAGCGGGCTGGCCGCTTATGGAATCAAAGAGGTCGCGAAGTCGGTCGACGCCTCAGCGGTGAAGCAGGTCCTCGTCCTCGACGAATACCTCCGGACGGACAAGGAAGCCGAGGATCTGGTGGAGAGGGCGGACAAATCCAAGGCCGCAATAATCATAATCTCTTCGGAAGAGGAGCCGGGCATGAAGCTCAAAGGCTTCGGCAAGATTGCAGCACTGCTCAAGTTCAAGATGCGTGAGTGAACGTTGCGCCTCTCGCAGACAAGGCCTGAAAAGCGCAACTTATTGTTTTTGGTGTCAAAAAATGAAGTTATTTAAAATACGTCTTTCTATAATGTCCTTATGGGCGGGACCACCTTCAGCTCTATCAAGCCAGCACTCACATCCATACTGAGCGGCAAGGATGTTAACCCGATGCGGGATTTCAGGCTCCTGGAGCATAGTCATTTCGACAACGTCAGCATGGGCACAAAGCCGAGCGGCACGCTGCACATGGGCAATCTTTTCGTCCTGGCATCGTGCATGCACTATCTGCGCGTCAACAGCAGCGCCACGGTCCATGTCGACATCATGGACCTTGATTTCAACAGCCATGGCGGCGCGCTGTTCATCCCGTTCATAAATCTGCCAGGCACCAAAGAATTCATAACGCAGTTGGATGCTGCGGTGGGCATCCTCTCCCGCGAGCTGGTTGTTGGGCCGGAACGCGTCAAAATACGGTATTTCTCCGATAAGCTCAAAGAAAGCGATTCCAAGCTCAGGAGGATGTTTCTCGGGCTGGCCAAGGATAAGGAAACGGCAGACGCACTCAAATACTGCATCTCAGACGGGCCGGGCCGCCGCCACGCCTACCCGCCAGGCTGTCATGCCGCAGTGCCGATATCCATGATATGCCCTGGCTGCGGCCAGTCCAACAGTAATTTCGCACATTACAATCCAACCCGCGCCCGGTTCACCGCGCAATGCTACAATCCGGGCTGCGCCGTAGGTGAATACGCCTCAGATCTTTCATCCGAACTCTTCAATGTGTACTACCTGTCTCAGACCGTAAGAGACCTGCTCTTGCCGTCCCGCACTATCCATATCTACGGAGGCGACTATGACATGTCCCATGGCAAAAGTAATGCATCGAGGTTCATGCGTGCAGCAGCGATTGTGGAAGCAACGAAGCTGAATCTCGGGTTGGCAACCGGGATGCCATCTTTCTTCATAACCCCCATGATAACTAACCGCGATGGCACGAAGATATCAAAGAGCGCGTGCAACAGGGGGCCGGCGTGCGGGAACCTGGTCTCCCACCTGCGGGACGAGATAGCGCACGTTGTCAAGCTGATGCAATCATGCGTAGATGGCACGTTTGCGGGTCCCATTCTTACGGCTTCTGGAGATAACGCATCTTGTGCTGAATGAAACCGTGTAGCACCTGACAACTTTGATAGAAATCGCCCATCCTCAGGCCTTGGCGTTTTTTCTCCGTCCCGGCCAATAAACGAAAGCGGTTATGACGCCGCTGAGCAGGACGTCATAGACCGGGTAGAGCGCGATCGTGAAGTTCCACTGGGTTATTGCGAGGAGGTTGAGCGTGTTGGCCACTACGAATATCGGCCATGCGAGATTGGCCTCCTCCTCCGGCTTGTCCCATGCCTTCTTTATCGTCGGCATGAAACCCATGGCATCCACAGCCGTGGTGAGGTAGTAGGCCAGGACAGGGTCTTTCGTGATCGCCCAGAGGGCCAACCCCGCACCGGCTCCGACAAGGCAGCATTTCTCGAGCGTGGTCCAGCCTTCCTCCCCGTACTTCAACGAAAGGATGGCGATTATCGTCATTCCTATGGCGTAGGAGATGGGGACCCAGGCCGTTTCCCTGGCTCCGGAAGCGTAATAGCTCGCCGCGATTGTCAGGCCGACCGCGGCCCATACTATCCAGGTCGCTTTACTAGGCTTGGTGGTGCGATTCAGGGTCCCGATTATGTACGGGATGAAGGCGATGAAGCCGATCACGCCCGCGGCAAGGCCCACGGTAGAAGCGAACGTCATGGCGCTGCCGCCTGCTCGGCCTTGGGCACCACCGCGAAGCTGGCCACCTTCTCGCCTTCCTCCTCCTGCAGGCGTATGATGCGCACGCCCTGGGTGTTCCTGCCTATCACGGATATGCCCGTGACAGGGGAGCGGATGGTCTGGCCCTTGGAGCTCACCACTATGATCTCGTCGCTGTCCAGCACGCCCCTGACGCCGACGACCGCGCCGTTCCTGCCCTCGGTCTTCATGTTTATGACTCCGGAGCCGCCGCGGCCCTGCAGCCTGTACTCGCTGGTCGCGGTCCTCTTGCCGTAGCCGTTCTCTGTTATCGTCAGGATGCTCGGGTACTTCTTGCACGATGCCACTCCGACAACGGCGTCGTCCTTGTCCTTGAGCCTTATGCCTATGACACCCATGCCCGCCCTGCCTATCTCGCGCGCCTCGTTCTCGTCGAACCTGATCGCCTGTCCCTGCTTTGTAGCGATGACAAGCTCCTCCTTGCCGTCGGTCTTTATCACTTCGACCAGCTGGTCCGCATCACGCAGGGTGATGGCCATTATGCCGGTCTTCCTCGGATGGGAGAAGTTGTCCAGCGACGTGCGCTTGACAATGCCGTTCTTCGTGACCATAACAAGGTATTCCTCGGGCTTGAACTCCGGGACCGGGATCCATGAACTCACCTTCTCCTCCTTGAGGTCCAGCAGGTTCACGAGCGACTTGCCTGCCGCGTACCTTCCGGCCTCCGGTATCTGGTACGCCTTGAGCCAGAACACGCGCCCCTTGTCCGTGAAGAAGAGGATGTGATTATGGTTCCTGACGACGATGACGTCCTGCACGAAGTCCTGTTCCTTGGTCTCTGAGCCCACCACACCCTTGCCGCCGCGGTGCTGCGTGCGGTATTCGTCCAACCCGACGCGCTTCACGTAGCCCCGGCCGGATATCGTGACGACCACCTGGTCGTTGGGTATGAGCTCCTCTGCGGTTATCTCGCCTTCCACGTCGACTATGGCTGTGCGCCGTTCGTCCCCATATTTCGCCTTGACCTCCAGCAGCTCGTCCTTGATTATCTTGAGTATCTTGTTGACGTCCGCGAGCACGTCTTTGAGCCAGGCGATGGTCTTCACCAGCTGCGCGTACTCGTCCTCTATCTTCTGCCTTTCGAGTGCTACCAAGCGGGATATCTTCATGTCCAGTATGGCGTTCGCCTGCTTCTCTGAAAGCGTGTAATTCCTCATCAAGCCAGCCCGCGCATCCGCGATGTCCTTGGTCTTTTTGAGGAACGTGACTATCTCGTCTATGCGCTCCAGAGCGATCCTTAGACCTTCGAGTATGTGCGCCCGCTCCTCCGCCTCTTTGAGCTCGAACACGCAGCGCCTGCGCACGACCTCCTTCCTGAACTCTATGAACTCGTTGAGTAGCGGGTAGAGCCCGAGCACCCGCGGCTGCTTGCCAACGAGCACCAGGTTTATGATGCCGAACGTGCCCTCCAGGGGCGTGTGCGCGTATATCTGGTTGAGCACCACCTCTCCGATGGCGCCCCTCTTGAGGTCTATGAGGACCTCGATGCCGTCCTTGTCCGAGCGGTCGTGCACCCCGGATATGCCCTCTATCTTCTTCACCTTGACGGCTTCGGCTATGGCCTCTATGATGGCGGTCTTCGTGACCTGGTAGGGGATCTCGGTTATCACTATCGCATTGCGTTTCGTGTCCACATGCGCCTTGCCCCTCACCCGGATTATGCCCCTGCCGGTCTTGTACGCTTGGAGAATCCCTGCGCGTCCGACGATTTCTCCTCCAGTGGGGAAATCCGGACCGCTCACTATCATCAGGAGTTTGTCCTCGTCCGCGCCGTCTATGACTGCAATCGCGCCATCCACTATCTCGGTGAGGTTATGGGGCGGGATGTTCGTGGCCATGCCGACCGCGATACCCGAGGAGCCGTTCACGAGCAGGTTCGGTATCCTTGATGGCATCACCACCGGCTCCTTGAGCGTGCCATCGAAGTTGTCCGTCCAGTCTACGGTCTCCTTGTTTATGTCCGAGAGCACATCGTCAGCGATTTTGGCGAGACGCACCTCGGTGTAGCGCATGGCAGCCGGGCTATCCCCGTCGATGCTGCCCAAGTTGCCTTGACCGTCTACAAGCGGATAACGCAACGAGAACCACTGCGCCATGCGGACCAACGAATCATAAACTGCCAGGTCCCCGTGCGGGTGGTACTTACCTAGGATTTCACCGACAATACGCGCGCTTTTCTTGTGGGGCTTGTCATGGTGGTTCGCAAGCTCGCTCATGCCGAAGAGTATCCTTCTGTGTACGGGCTTGAGTCCGTCCCGTACGTCCGGAATTGCCCTCCCGACTATCACGCTCATGGCGTAATCGAGGTAGCTCTCGCGCATGTCGTCCTCGATCGTCCGCGGTAATATGGTTTCGGGCATGTGATCATCTCAGATGTCGAGGTTCTTCACCTGCTTGGCGTACTGCACGATGAACTCCTTCCTGGGCTCCACTTCCTCTCCCATGAGCACGGAGAAGAGCGCGTCCGCCTCCATGCCGTCCTCTATATTCACCCTCTTGAGCGTGCGCCTCTCCGGATCCATGGTGGTCTCCCAGAGCTGCTCAGGGTTCATCTCTCCCAAGCCCTTGTATCTTTGGATGTCGGACTTCTCCCCCACCTGCTTCAGCACTTCCTGGAGCTCCTGGTCCGAATAGGCGTAGCGGATGGCCTTGCCAGTTTTTATCCGGTAGAGCGGGGGCGTCGCGATGTAGAGGTATCCTTTTTCGATAAGCGGCTTGAAGTGTCTGTAGAACAGCGTTAGGATAAGGGTCCTGATATGGCTTCCGTCCACATCAGCATCGCTTGCGATTATTATCTTGTGGTACCTGCATTTGGCGAGGTCAAAATCGTCACCGAATCCTGCGCCTACCGAAAGCACGATGGCCCTTATCTCCTCGGATGTCAGCACCTTGTGCAGCGGTGCCTTCTCGACATTCAGTATCTTCCCCTTCAGCGGGAGAATTGCCTGGTGTCGCCGATCCCTTGATTGTTTGCTTGAGCCCCCGGCCGAATCGCCTTCCACGAGGAAGATTTCGCTTTTCGCAGGGTCCTTCTCCTCGCAGTCGGCAAGCTTGCCCGGCAGTATGCTGGACTCGAACACGCTCTTGCGCCGGATGAGGTCCTTGGCCTTCTGAGCCGCCTCCCTCGCCTCCATAGAGCTCATTATCTTCTGCATGATTACCTTGGAGTCCGAGGGGTTCTCCTCCATGTAGGTCTTGAGCGAGTCGTAGGCAAGTGAATCCACTATGCCCTTGACCTCTGCGTTACCAAGCTTGGTCTTGGTCTGGCCCTCGAACTGGGGCTCCGGTATCTTGATGCTTATTATGGCGGTTAAACCCTCAAGCACGTCGTCTCCTGAGATATGCTTCTCCTCCTTCAGGCTCTTGTGGCCCTTCACGTAATCGTTCATCACCCTGGTCAGGGCGCTCTTGAAACCACTGACATGCGTTCCGCCCTCTATTGTCTTGATGTCGTTGACGAAGGAGTAGATGTTCTCGGAATAGCCGTCCGTGTACTGCATGCCCAGCTGGATCTCCACGTTGTCCGTGGTCTTCTCGATATAGAACGGCGGGTGGAGCCTCGCCCTGGACTTGTTCAGGTATTCCACGAACTGCTTTATCCCGCCCTCGTAGTGGAATTCCTCCTGCTGGTCCGTCCTCTCGTCTTTTATCACTATCTTCAGGCCCGCGTTCAGGAACGCAAGCTCCATGATGCGCTCCCGCAGGTAGTTATAATCGAAATCCGCGACCTGGAAAATCTTCGGGTCTGGCTTGAACCTCACCGTGGTCCCGGTCCTGTCCGTCTCCCCTATGGGCTTGACCTCGCACTGCGGTATCCCCTTAGCGTACTTCTGGATCCAGATCTTCCCGTCCCTGTGCACTTCGACGGTCATCTCTTCGCTCAGCGCGTTGACCACCGAGACACCCACGCCGTGGAGTCCTCCGGACACCTTGTAGGCCTTCTTCTCGAACTTGCCGCCTGCGTGGAGTATGGTCATCACGACCTCCAACGCCGACTTCCCGCTGGCGTGCTTCTCCACGGGCACGCCCCTGCCTTCGTCCATCACGGACACTGAGCCGTCGTTGTGTATGGTGACGTTGATGTTCTTCCCGTAGCCGGCAAGGTGCTCGTCGATAGAGTTATCTAGCACCTCGTAGACCAGGTGGTGGAACCCCCGTTTGCCAGTGTCCCCGATGTACATGGCCGGCCTTTTCCGGACCGCTTCCAGGCCTTCCAGGATCTGTATGGATTCGGCTGTGTACCCGCTCTTATCTGCCATAAAATTACCATGGATTTTTTGTACTATTTCACGACGTAGAATCTGCGGCCATTTCCGTCGCGTTGGTATATCGCAGACAGGCTTTAAATAGCTGCCGAAAAAGCCCTCTTTTGCGGACGCTAAAAGTAGCCAAAGATGTACGAATACGGTAACTTTTTAAACCTTCAGCGCGTAATCATATTTGGTGATATATTGCCTTCTCATAAAAATGATGGAAAAGACGGAGCGGGTCGCAAGTGCCAGATCACTCCAGTATCGAAACTTCTCGGTCGATATCCTTGGCGAATCGCAAGTAAATCGGATGAAAAGCCGCCCTTAGCCCCAGACCCGGCGCACAGAACTGTTCCTCCGGAAGAGTTGGCACAACGCCGGGAAGGGCAACTGCCGTCGCCCAGAGAACTGGTTCGTGAGTTGGCGCAACGCCGTTCAGCGTCTGGCTCTTCCGAAACTGGCCCCGTTCCCCGGGCGCCGTCTGTGTCGAGGTTCTTCGGAAATACAGTTCCTCCCTCGTTGGAATACAATCCGCAAACCGGAAAACCAAGGCATAAGGCGCCGTCTGTGTCGAGATTCTTCGGCATGGGATCCCCATCTGTTCCTTATGGGAGTGGGATGCAGGTGGGCGATAACGACAGACGCCAGGAACCCCGCGCCCCGTCCACTGCGAAAGAGCCGGGCAAGTAAAATCTCTTCCAATCCGCTGATTTTTGGTTTTTCAATCAAGCAGCGCCAGCCATGCGAAATCCTTAAAATCCTCGTTGCCAATCTCCATTGGGTCATTCAATGTACTCAAAGCAGATACTCTCATTATTGAAAAAGAAGGGGATAGACATCGGCGACGAGGTCAGGCTCGACTCCCCTAAAGGGACTTTCACAGGCCTTCTCATGCCCAGGCCGGAAGGCGCAGAGGACACCTTCGTGATAAAGCTGGGCAACGGCTACAACCTGGGCATAGATGCGAAAGGGGCCGAGCTCAGCCTGGTGAAGAAAACCCAGCCAGCCAAACCTCATGGAGCCGAGCCAAAGGACAGGGGCGAAATCGCCATAATCGGCTGCGGCGGGACGATCGCATCCAAGGTCGAATACCGGACCGGCGCGGTCTATCCGGCCATATCCCCGCGCGAGATGCGTAACGCGTTCCCGGACGTGGACTCCATCGCCACCATACACACGCGGCAGCTGTTCGAGCTCTTCTCCGATGACATGGCGGTTCCGCACTGGAGCATCCTGGCAAAGGCAATAGCCGAGGAGGTGAAAGACGGCGCCAAAGGGGTGGTCGTCATGCACGGCACGGACACCATGTCCTACACATCCGCAGCGATCTCATTTATGCTCCAGGACCTTCCGGTCCCAGTGGTCATCACAGGTGCCCAGCGCAGCTCGGACAGGCCATCCTCAGACAACCGGCTCAACCTCCTGAACGCGGTCTTCGCAGCGAAGCAGGATGTCGGCGAGGTCGGCGTTTGCATGCACGCAGGCCCGTCTGACGACATATGTCACTTACACCGCGGCACCAAGGTGCGCAAGATGCACAGCTCCAGAAGGGACGCGTTCAGGTCCATAAACTCGCCGCCTATAGCAGAACTGGATTACCGCGCATCCAGCTTCAAGCCGCTAACGGAGTACAAGAAGCGCTCCGTTCCGGGTTCGCTCAAGCTCGACGCCAAGATGTCGGACAACGTGGCCCTTATCCAGGTCCATCCCAGCATAAAGCCCAAATTCATCTCTTCGCTCAGCTCCTATGACGGAGTAGTGCTCATGGCCACGGGGCTCGGGCATGTGCCGACCAACCCGACCAACGAGAAGCACGCGACCCCTATTTTCCCGGAGGTCCGCGGGCTCGTGGAATCCGGAATCCCGGTCGTGCTCGCGCCCCAGACCATCTACGGCAGGCTGAACCTCAAGGTCTATACCAACGGCAGGCTGCTCCTGGACGCAGGCGTCATAGGGGACGGCATGGACTGGACCCCTGAATGCGCCTATGTGAAGTTATCCTGGGTCCTGGGCCAGACCAAGGACATGAAGAAGGTCAGGCAGCTCATGGAGACGAACATGGCCGGCGAGTTCAGCAGCCGCAGCCCCCTGGAGGTGGACTAGATGGTCAAGATGGGCCTGGAAATCCACCAGCGGCTCGCGTGCGGCAAGCTTTTCTGTTCCTGTCCCTCAGAGCTCGCGGAGCCCGAGGCGAAGCCAGACCTGGTCCTCAAGCGCAGGCTCCATCCCGTGCTGAGCGAGATGGGCGAGATAGACGAGGCGTCGAAAGCCGAGTTCGGCAAAGGCAGGACGTTCTCCTACCATGCTTTCAATAAGTCCAACTGCCTCGTGGAGATAGACGAGGAGCCGCCCCACGCGCTGAACCCCGAGGCGCTCGCGATAGCGCTGGAGCTGGCGCAGCACCTGAACATGAAGACCGTGGACGAGCTCCATATCATGCGCAAGATGGTGATAGACGGCTCCAACACGTCCGGGTTCCAGAGGACGGCGATAGCCGCGTTCGACGGGACGCTCGAGACCTCCAAAGGCTTGATCGGCATCCCCCTGCTCGCGGTGGAGGAGGAGAGCGCCGGGATAATGGGGACCGAAGGCAGCGAGGCCGCCTTCAGGCTCGACCGCCTGGGCATACCGCTCGTGGAGGTGAGCACCACGCCGGACATAAAAAGTCCGGAGCATTTGCTGGAAGTCGCCGAGAAGCTCGGCATGATCATGCGCGCGACCGGCAAGGTCGCCCGCGGCCTGGGCACCATAAGGCAGGACGTGAACATCTCCACAGAGCGTGGCGCGCGCGTGGAGATAAAAGGGGCGCAGGACCTGAAGATGCTGCCCCTGCTGGCGCAGAACGAGGTCAGGCGCCAGGACGCGCTTGTCGCCATCATGGACGAGCTGAAGACGCGTTTCGGCGCCAAGATCGTCCTCAACTGCAAGGCGGTGGACGTGACCGACGCGTTCGCCTCGACCAAATCACAGCTCGTATCCAAAGGGCTCGCTTCCGGGGCTTCGGTCCTCGGGGTCGTCCTTGAAAAACACGCCGGATTGATAGGCAGGGAGACACAGCCCAACAGGCGCTACGGCACCGAGCTCTCCGACTACGCGAAGTCCGCGGGCGTGAAGGGGATCATCCATTCGGACGAGGACATGGGGAAATATTCCATAAGCGCTGACGAACTGGCTGCACTGAAGCAGTCGCTCGGCATGAAGCAGGGCGACGCGTTCGTCCTGGTCGTCGCCCCTGCCGAACAGGCGAGGGCCGCGCTGGCAAGGGTGCTCGAGCGCGCCAGGATGGACTTCATCCCTCCGGAGACCAGGAGGGCCAACCAGGACGGGACCACCAGCTACATGCGCCCGCTCCCGGGCAAGGCGAGGTTGTACCCGGAGACGGACGTGCCTCCGGTCAGGATAACCAAGGAGCTCCTCAGTTCCGTCTCGAAAGGCGAGGCGCTGGAGGACAAGAAGGCGCGGCTCCTGAAGCTTTTGGGCAACGCCGAGATGGCTGAGAGGATGCTGCGCTCGCGGAACCTCGCGCTTTTCGAGCGGCTGGTCAAGGACGGCGCGGAGCCTACGCTGGCCGCAAGCACGCTGGAGAGCACCCTTGTTTCATTGCGAAGGGAAGGCGTGGTGCTGGAGCCGGACAAGGCCCTGCCCGAGCTCTTCGCGCTCTACAACAAGGGCGCTTTCGTGAAGGCCGCGATCCCTGACATACTGAAAGATGTCGCCAAGGGCAGGCCGCTCTCCGATGCCGCGAAGGACTATTCGGTAATCAGCGGAAAGGAACTGGAGAAGATAGTCAAGGAACTCGGCTCTGACATGAAGGCGATAATGTCCAAGTACAGAACCAGGGTTGACCCTAAGGAACTGGATAAGCTAATCAAGAAGTAGCCTGTCGGAATAGGAAAATAAGGAATGAAAGAAAAAAAGATTGGCTGGTTTAATCATGCCTATGGGTTTGAGCACGATCCGACCATGTCCTTCGCTCCATTCTGGTGGAGGTCGCTAATCCCGCCCTGGTCATATACTATCACGACATTGGCGAAATCGAACGTGCCGCTGCACCCAGTGGTTGCCGTGGCTGTCACGGTCCCGACCTGGCCCACTGCGTACGTGGTTGCGTTCATAGCAGTGTTGAAAGCGTTGGCACCACCGCTGCTTGTTATGGACTTCAGCGTGACCTGCTGTCCAGCCTGGTTCTGGACCGTCATCGTAAGCGTAGTACCGCTGAACTTCCACGCGGTTATCGCAAACGGAGACACCCCTGCCCAATAATTCGCGCTCTGACTTGCGCTCACCCCGGTACTCAATGGCGACATGCCGCTGACCAGCGCCACAACGACGAGGGCAACGACTAGCACGACCGCCAGAATAACGAGATATTCTGTCGAAACCTGTCCTTTCCTAAACATTACATCACCAAGGTTACTCCAACAAGTACATTTAAATATTTTTCCAGCAGGTCGCAAAACCCGATTGCCGTGAAAAAAGCAGAATCCGCAGGGCGCCAGATAGAAAAAGGGAATGCGCCCGGACTTCAACTGCACGCGCCGACTATGTCCTTGGCCCCGTCCTCATGGAGGTCCGGCAGCCCGCCCTGGTCGTAGACTATCACGACATTGGAGAAGTCGAACGCCCCGCTGCACGGGCTGGTAGTGGTTATCGTCACGGTCTGTGTCTGCCCTATGGATAATATAGTGGCGTTCAGGGTGGCGTTGAACGCGCTGCTACCGCCTGTGCTGGATATGGACTTCAGCGTGGCCATCTTGCCCCCCTCGTTCTGGAACGTCAGTTCAAGCGTAGTCCCGCTGAACCTCCACGCTGTCAAGGCTAATGGCGATGCTCCGGCCCAATAATCGGCGCTTTGGCTCTCGCTTATCCCGCTGCTCATGGGTGATATGCCGCCGACCAGCGCCACGACCACGAGGGCGACAGCCAGCACTACCGCAAGAATAACCAGGTACTCTGTCGAAACCTGCCCTTTCCGGACCATCCTATCACCAATCCTATTTAGGAGCGGACTATTTAAAAGTGTGACTTTCAGGAGAAAGATGAGAGCATCCCGCCTATCAGCACCCTGGACACCATGAACATGAGTATGGACATGATGATGAACACCGGGGCGTATTTCACCCCGTCCAATGCTCTCCCGGACATTATCACGCCCGCCAGGCAGGACACCAGGATGCTGGTCATCACGAGCGAGACGTAACCGAGGTTCGTCATGTCCGTGGTCGTGACCAGGATGTCGCCGCTGAACATGGGGATGGCGTGGGAGACCGAGATTCCGGCTGTCGCCGTCTGCGCCTTCACCTGCAGGAACATGGCCACGAACTGGCCGGACAGGGCGAGCAGGAATGGCATTATGATTATGATTATGAAACCGAGGAATATCGCGTAGGTGCGGGTCGAGATGACGAGTTCCGACTGCAGGTCGTGTATCCTCCTTATGTCCTCGGCAGAGGACACCAGCAGGGAGGCGAGCTTCCCGCCTGAGCGGACCCCCTTCTTGAACACGACTACTACCCTCCGGAGGATGGTGGAATCGAAGCGCTTGGAGAGCTCGTCGAGTGCGTCGTTGAGCGATGCGGTCGAGCTCAGGTTCGATGCCGCATGGGTGACCTCCACGGATAATTCGCCGAACTCAGGCCTGGCCGCCCTCGTGAACGCCACGAACGGAGTCATTCCTGCCCTTAGGTTGGACGCCACAAGCAGCAGGAAGTCAGGAAGAACGGACTCCATCTTACTCGCCCTGCCCCTTATGGAATAATACGTGCTCATTTCAAGGACGATCGCACAGGCGACCAGTCCCGCGAGGAAGATATCGAACAGCATGATGTAATCTGACATGCTCCAGGGGCCCGCCCTGTGGACCAGGACCGCATACGCCCCGGCAGTCACCAGGCCGTAGAGCAGGTAGAGCAGCAGCCAGCCGCCCGCCACGTCTATCGGGTCCGCGTGCACTCCTGCCAGCATCTGCTCCTTCCTTATGTGGCTGACGAGGCCTTTCGGAGCGATTGAAGCGATTCTTCTGTAAACGTGTGAGAAGTCCATCTAACCACCGAAAACATCGGGCCTGGAGCTTGCCATGTAGCCGATGAGCACTATCTGCCCTATGGCCGAGCCGATTATCAGTACCAGTATCTTTTCCACCGTCATGCCTATGCCCGAGAACGCGGAGAGCAGCACGAGGAAAGTCACGCCGAGCGACGGCAGGGCAGCGGCTATGAGCATGTATATGAGCATGAGGAAGTTCAGGTTGGAGGTGTAAGTCCTTATGTTCCTGTAGGCGTAGAGCTCCAAAGCATCCACTATGCCGGGAAGCGCGGTCGTCATGCTCGAGCCGGTCTCCAGCACGTTTATCATCTGCCAGAGCACCCTCTTGAAATAATCCGATTCCGTGTGCAGCGCCAGGGTCCGCAGGGCCTCCTTCTCCGATACGCCGCTCTCTATCTGCTGCACGACATGGGCGAAATCCTCCGACACCTGGCCGTAGCTGCCCAGGGATACGTTCTTTAGCGCATAGAACACCGGTATCCCGCTGTTTATGCTGAGCATGATTTCCCGGAGCGCGAAGAGCAGGTCCTTGTCCGACCTGGCGGCGACGTTCATGACCAGCATCCTCGGGTAGTAAAGATGCAGGCTGAAGAATATCAGGAAGAAGAGGAAGCTCGTGAGGAAGCTGATGTATATCTTCTGTTGCATGGTCATGGTGTGGGCGCCCATGAGCAGCGCCATCACGAGGCCGAACGCCAAAAGCCCGTAGACCATCGCGGAGAAGAAACAGCCGACCCGGTAGTAGTCTGGTTTTATGCGTATGCCCAGGGCATCGAACTCAGCGCCGAGCCGCGGCCGGAACGTCTTGAGGACGTTCGCCAGGCCGCTCATCCTCCTGCCGATCTCCTCCATGGAGCCGTAACTAAGTAGGACGAAAGGAACCCTGATCTGCGCTTCGGCCACTTCAGTCCCCTCCAAGCAGTTTTCCCGGTTTCTGTCCCTTCCTAATCCCATCTAGCAGGGTGGATCCGTCCGCGTAGTAGGCCTCCATGATCCTCCCCACGTCGTCCACGTAGATGACCTTGTTATCCTTCATCCATGAGAGGATCTCCTGCTTCTCCGCCTGGTCCTCCACGATTTCGTTCTCCGTCATGCCGGTATGGAGGTTCATTATCTCGACGTAGCGGTGCGGGGGCCTCACCTTCTCGAAGGTGTCCGTGCGCGGCCTCCACTTGAAGAGGTAATTGAGCTCCGGGCCCTTCACGCCGGGTATCACCTCGGAAAGCTCCAGGGTGCGCCTCAGGTTCTTCCTCCTGTCGCGGTACTGCACCAGTATGAGATGGATATCGTCTATTTCTCCGGGCGGGACCTCGATTGGCGGCTCGATGAGCCTTTTTATCACCTGCTCGCCAGTGTCTGCGTGCAGCGTCCCGTAGACCGAGTGGCCGGTGTGCATGGCCTCGAAGAGCACCTCGGCCTCCTTCTTCCTCCTTATCTCGCCCATGACTATGCGGTCCGGCCTCATACGCAGGGAGTTCACCACCAGGTCGAGCATGGACACTTCGCCCAGGCCCTCGGGATTCGGTTCCCTGGTGGCCAGGGGCACCCAGTTCCACTGGTAGCTGGGCAGCACCAGCTCCCTGGTATCCTCTATCGTGATTATCCTCTGGTGCGGGGGTATGAGCGCGACGAGCGAATTCAGGGCCGAGGTCTTTCCCGATGCGGTGCCGCCCGCGACTATGACGTTCATCTCGTAGTGGAGCGCCTGCCAGAGCATGGCCGCCATCTCCAGGGACATGGCTTTCACTTCGTCGCTCACCAGGCTGCCTATGGTCCACGGGTTCCTCGCGAAAAGCCTCAGGGTGATGGTGTTGCCTGCCGTGGATATCGGGCAGAGCGTCGCGTTTACCCTGTCCCCTGTGACCAGGTGCGCGTCAAGCACGGGTTCCAGGACGGTTATCTGCCTCCCCACCTCCCGGGCTATCTGTGAGGAATAGTTCTCTATGCCGACCTCGTCCTTGATGACGATATTGGTCTTCAGCCAGCCGTATCTCCTGTGGTATACTGCCACCGGCACCTTGGAGGAGTTTATTATTATCTCCTCGAGCCCCTTGTCCGCGACCAGGGTCTCCAGGTCCCCGAGCCCGTACATCTCGTTCACGGCGATGTTGGCCAGCATCCGTACGACCTCTTCATCGCCGCCGATCTCCTGGCTGATCCTCTCCTGGATGGTTTTCGTGCGCTCCTGCATGTCCTTGCGCAGCTCCTCCTTTGTTTTCTCCAGCCCGGAGATGGAGAGCGCGCGGGTTATCTCGTTCTTGATATGCTCAAGGAACGCGCGGGAGAAGGGCGTGAGCCTGGGAAGCCGCACGAAGTACTTGTTCCTTTTCTCCTCCGAAGAGAAATACACCTCCGCATCCGCGATGTCGTAATCCTCTGAGGGCTCCTTTATCTTGTAGGCCTCCACGGTCTTGCCCGGGGGCCGCTGCTCCTCCTTCTCGGTTTCTGTCTTTTTCACGGTTATCCAGGGCTTGACCAGCGGATTGAGCGGGTAGTGTATCTGGAAAAGGCCTGCGCTCTCCAATATCCTGGCCAGCCTCTCCATGGCTTGCGGGGAGAGCTTTAGCTTCTCGCCAAGCTCCTCGAAGCTTATCTTGTTGTTCCTGCGGATCAGCTCTACCATCTTGTCTATTTTGGTGAGCAACATGGCGGGATATCGCGGATTGCATTTATAAATCAATTTGGTCTAACGCCGTGTGCGCCGGTGGCGGCCTCCGAAAAGACAGTCATTATATATTTTCAGTTTGAGATAACCGCGCGATGCGGTATGGCTGGAAAAAAAGGGCAGACGAGCGTGGAGTTCCTCATCATCCTGGCCGTGGCCCTCCTGGTGCTCACAGCCACGATCGCCATCGCCCTCCAGAACATCGACAGCATCAACGCCCAGAAAGACCAGGATTCCGCGAGCAACGCGGTCATGGACCTTGGCAGCGCAGCGAAAGACGTGTACGCCCAGGGGGTCGGCGCGAGGAAGGACGTCTACATCGTAATCCCGAGCAGCTATAACCCGGCCAACTCCTTCGTAGGCAACCAGGCGATAAAGATGAGCGCCGGGAGCGACTACGTAGACATCGAGAACTTCAACCTGCGCGGCTCGCTGCCAAAGACCTACGGGCCGCAATGGGTGTGGGTGGTCTCGGAAGGCAACGACGTGCTCATCGGCAACGGCATGCTGGAGTTCAATCCCGCCCAGGTCTATGTGGTGATGAACAGCAACAGCACCGCCTCGGCCCAGTTCAATGTCATCAACATGTGGGGCCAGGGCCTGAACGTCACCGCGGCCAGCGTCTGGACATACACCGGCGTGGGCATGAGCGGCGTGCCGTCCCAGTTCGCCCTGAGCGCGAACGCTACCCGTACCGTCACGTTGGGATTCACGTCAGGCTCGAATTCCACGGGCTTCTACTCCGGCCAGGTGGATTTCACCGCCACGGACGCAGCGGGGAACACCGAGGTCGACTGGATACCCGTCACCGTGGAGGTGATTCCGAGCGGCCAGAACCTCTATCCATCATGGGACATCCAGGGCCCTCTCGTCACCAGCATATCCCAGGTGCCGGCGCCTGCCATAAAATACCAGCCACTGGCTATTTTCGCGAATGCCAGCGACGTGACGACCGGCAACAGCTCCATAACCGGCTGCCAGGTCGATGCGGACAACCAGTTCAACTGGAACAACATGCTGCCCGTGGACGGCGCCTTCAATACTCCGACCGAAACCGCGATGTTCAATTTCACGAGCGGCTTCTCCCTGGGCCCCCACTTCGTGGCCGTGAAATGCACGGATTCCAAGGGCAATGTCGGCCCCCCGTCGTACTACTACTTCCAGGTGAACGAATCCGACACGCTCGGGCCCATCGTAATACAGATGACGCACCCTGATTATCCGACGACGCTGTCCAATCTCACGTTCACCGGCATAGCGACGGACGCATACACCGGCGGCAGCAACGTGGCGGCCTGCAATGTCAAGGTGGGCGCTTCGGGCACCTGGCACAGCGCGAGCGCAGTCAACGGCACGTGGAACACCAGCATCACCCAGAATTTCAACTACACCATCGCCCCTCTGGTTGTGGGCTCCTACACCGTGTACTACCAGTGCGAGGACTCAGTGGGCAACTGGGGCGGTATATACAACGACAGTTTCGGGGTCGTGGATGTCGACCTGATGCTGGTCCTCGACATATCCGGCTCCATGGCGGAAGACGTGACCAACTCCACCAGCTCCAGCGTCGTCTCGGCTTCGAGCACGGGCTGGTCGAACGTCAAGAACATAAGCGTATGGTACGAGAACGGCAATACCGCCAATCTCACGACCCAGCTGGAGGCCACGAAATCCAGCTGCACGGCGTTCTACAATGCGACGATAAACAATGTCCAGGTGGCTACCGGGAACACGACCTCGACCTCGTACGTTACCCTGAACGCGACCCTGAACCTCTCAGGCATCTCGGCGCCTTTCACGCTGGTGCTCAGCGTCAAGACCAACGGCACCTCGCAGTGCTCTGCCTCGAACCAGATACTCTCGCTGGTGCAGGCTCCGCCCAAAATAAGCGCGGCCGAGACCGGGGCCGACACGTTCCTCAATATCTCCGGGAACAACATCCAGGCGGGCCTGGTCTCATTCTCCACGACCGCGACCACGAACACGCAGTTGGCGCTCATGGGCGCCTCGAACCAGAGTGCGCTGATCAGCACGATAAACAGCCTGGCCCCCGCGGCATCCACATGCATCCAGTGCGGGCTCGTGAACGCCTGCGCAGAACTCAACTCAAGCCGCTCCAGGCCCTCGGCCAGCAAGGTGGTGATCCTGCTGACAGACGGCCAGTCCAACTATTGCACGGGCTCGGTCTCGTGCACCCAGGGCGGCAGCGCGTGCATAGGCTGCGACACGGAAGGGGCTGCCGGATGCCGGGCCGACAACGTCACGGTCTACACGATAGGCTTCGGCAGCGACGTGGATGACACCGAGCTCACGAACATCGCCTACATCACGAATGGCGCCTACTACTTCGCGCCGAACGTCGCGACGCTCACCTCCATTTTCCAGAGCATCGGAAGGCACTGACGCCCGAAGGGTTCATCTGCTGGCATTGGCTGTTTTTTGCACCCCGTCCTGGGCGTATGTCATCTGCACCGGGAACACGATCAGGCTGGATTCGCTCGGCGGCTGGGCAGGCAACCGCGCGCTGAAGGAGTAGGCCGCGGTCTCGTTCGTGAGGCTGATGGAGAGCGCGCCGTTGTAATTGGAGCCGTTCTGGCTCACCCTCCCGATGACGATGTCGGCGTATCCCCCGGACATATAATTTATGAAAAAATAGTTCGCCGCGGAGGGATTCAGGGAGACAGTGTCCACGACGGTCCCGTTCCTGTCGCTGTAGCTCAGCGTGGCATTGACCGTCCCGCTTGGATCGTTGGTGAACTCTGTGATGCTACTATCGTAATCGTCTACGTAAATCGTCACGTTGTAGCCCGTCGCGTTCGTGGAGCTTCCGTTCGCCATGCTCCGGAAGACCATAGCCGGGCTGTTGTTGATCGTGCTCTGGAGCGCGAAATTGTCCATGATGCGCAAATCAAGCGAGCCGTTCTCCACCTGCGACGTGTTCACGGTTATGTTGGCGTGCTGTGAATCAGCCAGCTCGCCTTCAGCGTAGTACTGGAGGCCGGAAAGCTGGGCCTGGCTGACCTGCCGGGGCAGGGCGTCGGAGACCGACACCGTCGCGCCGCTGTCGTCCTCGGCTACTGAGGCCGACGGGAGCAGCAGGTCCGCCGTGAGCCGCCCTACGTTATCCAGGCTCGCGGATGCGAACGAGTTGGGCACGGGCGCGGCCTCCACGCGCTGGCTCTCGGCGTACTCGTTCGCCATGGTTGCCGCCATCAGGACGAGCAGCATCACGAACAGCACCGCGACGAGGGAGAGCACGAACCCCTTTCGGGCATTCATGCGGGCACCTCCTGGCTGTACCAGCTCTGCAGCGTCGTGCCGAACATCACCCCTCCGGAACTGAACGTCCCATACACGACCTGGGATTCCGTGACCGGCTGCCCGCATCCGGGCTTGCCTATCGTGGCCACCACGCTCCCGTTCGCCTGGGTGACGCTGAGCTCCATGCAGACCTGCGGCGGGGTCGCGAGCAGCACCTCGCTCGCCGATGTGCCGTTGACGAAAAAGATGTCGTCGAGCCGTCCGGATTTCTCCAGCACGCTCATGGTGTCCAGCGATATCTGCTTCAGGGCGGTCCCCTTGAGCATCACCGGGTTGAAGCTCGTGGACTGCACGAAATAGAGCGAGATCAGCAGCAGTGAGAGCGCTGCTATGGAGTCTAGCGTTATCACGAAGCCCCGCCGCGCGTTCACTGCCACACCTCCAGCGTGGCTTCGGCGACGGTCGTGCCATTGAGCAGGACGAACCTGTCGACCACCGCGGAATTGTTCAATCCCGACGGGTAGCCGTAATCGTAATACGTGGCGTTGTCGTGTATGTCGCTGATGACCAGGTGCATCTGGCATCCGGAGAGGCCGATCTTCGATAGCACGAGGCTGTAATCCTGGCTGCCGTTCATGGCCATCAGCTTCTCCAGCTTCTCCTCGTCCAGCGAATTGCGCGTGTCTGCCAGGCCTATGGAATGGGTGTTGTTGGCGCTGAGGTTGGCGGTCCGTTCCCATCCCGGAGGGTCCCCGGGCGTGGTGAACAGGGCATCGGAGGCGAACAGGGCCTTGCCCAGCAGCTCGCTGTAGGTCGCGGAGCCGTTCCACCGGAGCGCGAGCGTGTTCCATTCCAATACGAACACGAGCACGAGGATCGACATGATGGTTATGCCGGACATCATATCCATGCTCCATATCTGGCCTTTGCGGGTGCTATCCAATCGATATCACCCCGCCGCTGTTCCTGACGATCATGTTCCCGGTGCTTATGTTCGTCGCATTGACATTGTCTGTGAGAAGGGGCAGGTATGCGGCCCCGTAGACGGAGCTCGCCTCGACCACCCCATTCGCTATCGTGACGTTGGTCCCGCTGGTCTCTATCGTGGTGTTGTACACCGTCCCGTCCCCGGCGAGATAGACGTAGTCTATCGCGGATTGGACCGCGGAGGCTACGCGCATGGTGACGATATTGCTGTTCGCCTGCTGCGAATTGACCAACTGGCTGCTATAAATCATGTAAAGCATGAAGAAAAGCACTAGGATGACGCTGACCACGACCATGAACTCCGCGGCGACCTGCGCCCGCATCAGAAGGCGCGGACGGGCTGCACCGGTCAGAAATTCGACTGGTGCCTGTCCCCGTAGTCGTCTTCCTTCCTCCAACAGAATCCTCTCCTTATTTCAATCCCCTTCTTGGTGATGTTGAAGCTGCACAGCTCCGTGGTGTGGTTTGTGTTCCTCATCTTCACGATCTCTATGGCCCTGGTCCTCTTGTTGCCGCGCCTCAGGTTGTAGAGGTGTATTATGCCGTCCGTGAGGAAGCCCATCCTGCCCTGGGGCGCGGAGCTGGGGGTGAGGGGATCTTCGGAGGTCACCAGGGTGGTGCAGTTCAGGCCGTGCAGCATTTCGAACAGCTCCAGTATCGAGCGGTTCGCCTCGTACTCGGTGTTGAATAGCAGGAAATACGCGCTCAGCGAGTCTATCACTAGCCGCTGCGTGCCGCTGGACTCTATCATGTCCTTTATGGAGCCGCCGCCCGCGCTTATGATATCCTTTATCTCGTGGGGCTCGTACCTGGCGAAGATGAACTTCTTATCCTTCTCCAGCTTCTCGAAGTCCCAGCCGAAGAGCATGCCCCGCTTGAATATGGCCTCGCGCGACTCCGCGAATGACAGGTACATGCCCGGCTCGTTGTACTTCGTGGCCCCGTACCAGAGGTACTGGAGCGCCAAGATGGTCTTACCGACACCAGAAGTGCCCTTGACGACTATGGAGTTGTTGCGCTCCAGGCCCCCCTGGATCATCTCGTTAAGTCCTGGCACGCCTGTTTTAACGCGGTCGCTGCGGGCTGATTTCGGCTTCGCCTTCTTTGCGGTTGCCTCTGCTTCCTGCTCACGGACCGGTTCATCCACTGTTTCAAACTGCAGTTTCGGCTTCTTGGCGATGACTTCTGCTTCCTGTTTCCGGACCGGGATATCAGCCTCAGGCTGCATCTCCGGCTTCTTCGCCACGGTTTCTATTTCTTGGCCCTGGATTGCGACCTCAGCTTTGGTTTCAGGCTGCAGCTTCGGTTTCTGCTTTTTGACCATTGTTTCTGCTTCCTGTTTCCGGACCGGGATGTCAGCCTCAGGCTGCGTCTTAGGCTTCGCCTTCTTTGCGGTTGCCTCTGCTTCCTGCTCACGGACCGGCTCAGCCACTGTTTCAGGCTGCGTCTTCGGCTTCTTGGCAATAACCTCTGTTTCCTGCTCACGTACCGGAACCTCAGCCACTGTTTCAGGCTGCAGTTTCGGCTTCTTGGCGATGACTTCTGCCTCCTGTTTCCGGACCGGGGCATCAGCCTCAGGCTGCATCTTCGGTTTCGCCTTCCTTGCCATAAATCGCGGATGCGGCTTCGGTTTCTTGGTCACGTATCGATATCTCAGCTTCGGTTTCTGCTTCTTAGACATAGAGTGCCAGAAGTCCTGGATCGCCAAGATGGTCTTGCCCACTCCGAAGGTCGACTTCTTGGCCCTGGATCGAGATCGGTGCTTCGGTTTCGCCTTCTTGGCCATGGATTCAAATGATAAGTTAACCTATATAAAGATGACTCGCGGCCACCCGCTCAGATTGCCGCCGTAATCTCCTTCCCGAGCCCCTCGAACTGCCTCAGCCAGGCGCGCCTGTTCTCCCGCAACTCCGCGGTCATCCGCTTGTACTCCTTTTCGCCGTAGTAAACCGAAGGATCGAACACGCCCAGGTCCACGTCTTCTGCCCTGATCGCGACCTCGTACCCCCAGTCCGGGTCTTTCTTCCAGACCAAGGTGCCCCGTGCCGCGTCCGCGAGCAGCCGCGCGGAATCGTAGACAGTTATCTTCTTCCCGTGTATGCTCCCGCTCGCGCCGAAGTATCCGGTGTCCAGCAGGTAGCATTCGATGTGAGGGTTCTGCCTCAGTATCTCGAGGAACCTGTTGCCCTCCTCGTCCTGCGGCCCGATGATGAACGGGTTCGTGCCGACGACGTTGAGCGGCTTCCCGGCCTGGGTCGGGTCTCCTGCGGAGGACTCCACGGACTCGCCGAGCATGAAGAACGCCGCGGCCTGCTCCTGCGTCAGCCTCGCGATCGGAGGCACGATCGTCTTCTTCCTCGTGATGAAGACCATCATGTCCACGCGCTTGAGGTCTATGGAATCGTCTGTGAAGTCCAGCTCCTTTCTTATCACGACCCCCCTCCCGTTGGACGTGATGCTGGAATCGAAGAAGTCCACCTTGCCCGTATCATCCACCTTCACGTTCTCCAGTATGGCATTGGACGAGATCGCGCCCTTGTATAGAAGAGGCTGGGAGTCCGGCTCCAGCCCGTCGGTCTTTATGTAAAAGTTGTCCTCGGTCCCTATGGCCGAGCTGTCCTTGTTCAGCATCACCACGTCGTCCTGCCTTATGATCACACCCTCGCCTTCGGAGGCGTCCAGCCAGTGGTGGTGGCAGGTGAGCGTGGTCTTGCCGGTGGCGCTCAGCCCGAAGAGTAGCATCCCTTTCTCCACGATGCTGCCGTCCTTGCGCCTGGCCCGGAGCAGCTTGGAGCCGGCGTGCAGGCCGAGTCCGCCCCTCTTCGTCTTGTGGTGGTACATCATCATGCGCAGGCCGGCCTTCTTTATCTCGCCGCAGTAATCGGAGCCGAGTATGAAGGTCGTGAACGAGACCGGGTCCACGAGTACCTTCCGCTCCGGCCATTCCGGGACGTCCACGATTACGAAATCGGGCTTCCTGTCCTTGGTTTCCGGCATGAAGAGCATCTGCCCCCACATGTACGCCAATCGCGCGTATCTCTCTGTCACGTACAATCGTATGAGCGTCCTGTAGCCCTTGTGCATGCACATCACGCGGTCCACCGCGATGAGCTTCCTGCCTTTGAGATAAGCGGAGACCTTGGCCAGTGCTTCACTCTGTTGCGCATTCGCTTCAAAGACTATCTCTGTGAATTTCGCGCTCCTGGAGCGCACTGCGCTTATGTAGCTCGCGCTCCCGTACTCGGTCGTGCGCTCGTCCGGCTTCGCTAATTTCCGGAGCTCGTCAGGGCTCGCGTCCCAGAGCGCGTCCTTCTTTGCGATCGAGCCGACCGCCTCCAGGAAGGGATTCGCCATGATCCGTTGATTCCAAGTTAATGTTTTAATTATGCGACGCCCAGAATCATCATATGGAAAAGGAACTGCTCGGATCCGTGGAAGCGCTCAAACGCGGGAGAACAGGCTCGCTAGTGCGAAGGCGCATGAAGGAATTCAGGCAGGCCGGGAAGGGATCAGGGAGCCGCCTGTTCAGCGAGCTCTGCTTCTGCATACTCACGGCCAACTACACTGCCGAGGGCGGCATAAGGATACAGAAGGACATGGGCAACGATTTCTGCACCCTGGATGAAAAGGAACTCGCGAAAAGGCTCAAATCCCTGGGCCACCGCTTCCCGAACACCAGGGCGAGGTACATCTCCGAGGCCAGGAGGCACAGGGTGGACGTGGAGAGCATGTGGAGCACCTGCTCGAGCAGCGAACTCCGCGAGTGGCTGGTCCGGAACGTCAAGGGATTGGGGTACAAGGAGGCGAGCCATTTCCTGCGGAACACAGGAGCCACGGACCTGGCGATAATCGATTTCCACATAATAGACGTGCTCGCGCGCAACGGGCTAATCAAGAAGCCGAAGTCCAAATCCCTCTCAAGGAAGAGGTACCTGGAGATCGAGAAGGTCCTCGCCCGTCTCGCGGCTAAAGCCAACGTCAGCCTCGCGGAGCTGGACCTCCACCTCTGGTACCTCGAGACCGGGAAGATACTGAAATAACATATAAGCTTATAAATATATAAGTGCATACTTATAATATGAATAACGAAGTTTTGCGGGCCGTGGCGGACGTCACCCGCCTGAAGCTCCTGGAAAAGATATCCGGGGGCGAGGTATGCGCATGCGAGCTCCCCAGCACGGTCAAAACGAGCCAGCCCGCCGTATCACAGCACCTCAAGGTCCTTTTGGGCGCAGGGCTCGTGTCGGTGAGGAAAGAAGGGGCCAAGCGCCTATATTCCGTTTCGGATACTGGCAGGCGCGTCCTGCGCGACATCCACGGGTGGTAATATGAAAATCGAGATTCTCGGCGGCGGCTGCGCGAACTGCGCGAAGCTCTACGAAAACGCGAGGAAGGCGGTTTCGGAATCCGGCAGGAAAGCAACAATCGTAAAAATCACTGATTACGCAAAAATCGCTTCACACGGAGTCATGCGCACTCCGGCGCTCGTGATTGACGGCGAGATAAAATCCGAAGGAAGGGTCCCGAGTGCCGACGAGATACGGAAACTGCTGTGATGGGCCATGGACATCTTCGAACAATTCGCGTCCTGGCTGATAAACGGCGCCATGGGAATCGCCGCGGGCAGCCGGCTCAGCGACGTGGCAGTCTATTTCGTTGCGGACATAACCAAGATATTCATACTCCTGGGAGTCATGATTTTCCTTGTTTCCGTCCTCCGCACCTTCATCACGCCGCAAAAGGTCAAGAAATGGCTCGGCGGAAGAAAGGAAGGGATCGGCAACGTGCTTGCGGCCCTGCTCGGGGTCCCGACGCCATTCTGCTCGTGCTCGGCAGTGCCGCTGTTCATCGGCTTCGTGGAAGCTGGTGTCCCACTTGGCGTGACATTCTCGTTCCTGGTATCCGCTCCGCTGGTGAACGAAGTGGCGGCCGCGCTCCTGCTCGGCCTTTTCGGCTGGAAGATCGCGGCGCTGTACATTGGCACAGGGCTTTTCATAGCGATTTTCGCAGGCATAGCGATTGGAAGGATGAACATGGAAGGCGAAGTGGAGGATTTCGTTTACGAAATCCGCTCGAAGCAGCTGAAAGAGAATAAGATGACCTGGAACGGGCGCATCGATTTCGCGAAAAGCGAGACCGTGGACATAACCAAGCGCGTGGCGCCTTACCTCGTATTGGGGGTCGTGCTGGGGGCATTCATCCATGGATTCGTGCCGGTCGGATTCCTGGTCGGTATCGCGGGCCCTGGCAACCCTCTGGCAGTGCCCGTCGCAGTGCTCATCGGAGTCCCGCTCTATTCCAATGCCGCCGGAACAATCCCCATAGTGCAGGCGCTCATGGCCAAGGGCATGGCGCTCGGCACCGCGCTGGCATTCATGATGAGCGTCACGGGGCTATCGCTGCCTGAGATGATAATCCTGAGGAAAGTCCTCAAGCCGAAACTGCTCGCGCTTTTCGCGCTCATCCTGGCGGTCTCGTTCGTGGTCGTGGGGCTGCTCTTCAACGCAATCATGGCTTAGGTCTATTGCACGATTACGGTCCCGGTCATGCTCGTATGTATCGCGCAGTGGTACTGGTAAGTCCCAGCCTTGTCGAACACGTGGCTGTAGCTCTGCCCGGGTTCGATCGCTCCGGAGTCGAAATCCGTACCGGTCACCGTATGCGCGACCGGATCCTGGTTCGTCCACGTCACCGTCGCGCCTTTTGCGACCGTGATGGTGGCGGGCTGGAACGCGAAGCTGGTTATCATGACGGACGCCGGCGTTGCGCCGGTTGCGTTCGTCATTCCCGTATGGTTCTGCTGCGGCGCAACAGTCTGCGTGCAGCCCGCGGCCATGAATATCAACGCGAGCAATGCGGCGAAAATCATTTTTTTCATATTCTCAATCCCTCTGTTCAGAACGGTATCCCGAAAGTCATAATCGCGACCGCGGCATGTATGATGACCGAGAGGAAGAAAAGCCTCCAGTACCAGCAGTGGTGGTCGAACACCCACCTGTACCATGGCTTTTTCAGCATCTCGTTCACGAACTTCAGGCCCACCAGGCACCTGCAGGTGAAGAACACCGCGAGCATGCAGATCACATTCGTGATGCCGAGCAGCACCACCAGCTTTATCCCCAGGACCGGATCTATGAGCGGCATCCCATCACTCCTTCGCCCGCACGAAAAGCGAGCACCAGCATTCCCCCTTCTCCCGCCAGGTCTTCTGGACCTTGAAGTTGCACGGGCAGACGAGCTTCAAATCCTCTTCCCTGTTCTTGGTGGTCATCCTGCACGGGCAGTACTTGAGGCCGTGGTTCTTTTCGTTGTTCAGGACTCCCCTCGCGAGCATCTCGACCCGTCCCCTGTCCGGGTTTAGCATGAACCTGTCGTCCTGGGACTGGCGCGCCACGAAATCCTCCCAGATGGCGATGAGCCCCTTCACTTCCCGGTCGCCCATGCCTTCAGCTCCTCGTATGGCACTTCCCCGCAAAGCGCCTTCTTGCCCTTCTCGTCTATGAAAGCCGGAGTTCCTAGAATACCGCCGCTAGCCTCCATTATGATCTTCCCGTATTTGCGCATCCTGTCAGCGTTCCTCTCGTTGTGCCATACCTCCAGCTTCTCGATCTTGACCCCCTCCTCCTTCTCAAGGCGCTCGACAAGCGGCATCATGGCGTTGCAGTGCGGGCATTCCGCCCCGTAGAACATGGTTATCTTCATAGTCCGATCACTGTCTTGAACTCCTGCAGGCTTATCTCGACATAGGAGTCCGGTGTCATGCAGGTCGGGCACGTCTCCGGCGGCTCTGAATTGAGGTGCAGATCGTTGCACACGTTGCAGCGCCAGAGCTTTCTCTCCCCCATCTTGGCGAGCGCCTTCTCCACGTCCGCCTTTCCGCACGGCGCGAAGCCGTCCGGCGCGTTGATGCCGAAGTGGATATTACCTGCCTTGTCCTTGAAGAGTTTCTTGTCCATGGGTCACGCCTTCTTCATGTGCTTGGCGAGGTCGTCCAGGAACACCTTCGCCCTATCCCGCCATGCCGGATCGACCGGTTCTCCCTTCTGGTCGAAGATGCCGCTCACTCCGCTGAAATAGAGCGCCTCCCTTATATTGGCCATACGCAGCTCCACGGATACGAGCCGCAGCTGCTCCACTACCCTGGCGCCTCCCAGCGGACCGCCGGAGACTCCGCATATGCCAAGCGGCTTGCCCCAGTACTGCTGGTACAGGAGGTCGAGCATCATCTTCAGCTCGCCGGGATAGCCGTGGTTGTACTCCGGTGACACGATTATGATGCCATCAGCCTTCGTTATCTTGGGCGCGAGTTTTTTCGCCATCAATCCGGCCTGGGTGTTGTCAGTCGCCGGAACCCGATAATCCCGCACGTCTAAAATCTCGCTCTCTAATCCGTAACTCCTCGCTTCCCCAAGCATGAACCTGGCGACTTTCTCGGATTCCCTGCCTTCCCGGGCGGTGCCTAGCATTATTGGTACGTACATCGCAGCGCACCTACTTGCATTCCTCGCACTCGCAGCCGGCGCACATCGCGTATCTCTGCCCGATGCTGTCCCAGTCGATGGCCTTGAAGAACGCGTCTATGTAATCCGCCTTCTTCAGGCCGTAGTCTACCATATACGCGTGCTCGAACACATCCATGACCAGCAGCGGCTCGGCGCCGGCAAGGTGGCCCACATCGTGCTCGTTCACCCATATGTTGAACGTCTTTTTCGCATGCAGGTCGTAGACGAGCAGCACCCATCCTATGCCGCGCATCGCGCCTGTCGCCCTGAAGTCCTTCTCCCAATTCTCCAGCGAGCCGAAATCCTCAGCGATCTTCTTGGCGAGTTTGGAGTTCTTGTCTAGCGCCTTCCCCCCTTTCACCATGCTCCAGAAATAGAGCTCGTGCAGCCTCATGCCGTTGAACTCCCACCCGAAGCGCCGCTTAAGCTCGGAATATTCCGGAGTCCCAGGCGGCGTTTTCTCCAGGTCGATGAGCTTGTTCACGTTGGCCACGTACCCCTGGTATAGCGTGAAATGGTTCTTCAGCAGCGTGTCGCTGAATCCGGCTGTTCCGAGCAACCCCTCGAAATTCTTCGCTTCATAAGCCATGATACCACCTAGGCAATCATGACTTGCAATCATTAAAAATGCGCTGCCCCAGTGGAAAAATCAGGCATGGTCCTGGAACTGCTGTGTGAACTTTCGCAGTGCCTCCAGCTTGGCCATCGCAGCACCGGAATCGATGGATTTGCATGCAAGCCTAAGTCCCTTGCCGACGCTCTCCACCATACCGGCCACATAGATGGCGGCAGCGGCATTGAGCACGGATATATCCCTGGCGGCGCCCTTCTCTCCATTGAGCACGCCCATGGTTATGCGGGAGCTCTCCTGCTTCGAGCCCGCCTTCGGGATTTCCCTCCGGGAGATGCCGAAATCCGAGGCACGCATGTCCCGCGTCCACATCTTACCGTCCCGGACCTCGCTGATCCTCGTGCGTCCCAGCCCAATCTCATCCATGCCATCGGAATGCACGACCAATGCCCTTTTCGTACCAAGGTCCAGCAGTACCCGGGCAATAATTTCGGTCAGCTCGGAGTCGAAAACGCCGAGTACCTGGGCGCTCGCTCCGGCTGGGTTGGCGAGCGGGCCGAGGATGTTGAAGACCGTGCGGGCGTTAAGCTCCTTCCTGACACCAGCCACGTTCTTCATGGCGGGATGGAAATAAGGTGCGAACATGAATCCTATGCCAATATCATTGATGCATCCGGCCACTTCTTCAGGCTGCAGCATCTTGACGCCCAGCTCCTCGAGCACGTCGGCCGAACCGCAGCTGCTGGACACCGCCCTGTTGCCGTGCTTGGCGATCGCCACGCCGGCCCCTGCCGCTATCAGCGCCGCGGTGGTGGAGATGTTGAACGTGCCGGACGAATCTCCTCCGGTTCCGCATGTGTCAACGAGCGGCTCTCTCAAGGGTCGGATGGTCCTGGCATGGCTTCTCATTGCTTCGGCCAAGGCAGTGATCTCATCTTTGGTCGGTCCTTTCGTCTGCAGCGCGACAAGGAAGATTGCTTTCTTCAGGGGCTCTGAATCCGGGCTCATGAGCATGTCCATGGCGGCCCTGGCCTCATCCCGAGTGAGGTTCTTCCTCTGCATGAGTTTGCGATGCATATTTCATCCCTGCCATACACATACATTGAAGTCCTTATAAATCCACGGTGCGTTCCTATCCCATGGCAAAACCAGGCATTTGGGTGCTTATCGGTTTCATCGTGCTTTCTCTTCTCGCTGGCGCCATCGGCTCGCTCTTCACGTTCCAATCCATACCTGGCTGGTACGCCTCGCTCCAGAAGCCCTGGTTCAATCCGCCAAATTGGGTGTTCGGTCCGGTGTGGACACTTCTTTATATCCTCATGGGCTCGGCCGCATACCTGGTCTATGAAAAAGGGCTGAAAAACAAGGAAGTTCGCTCCGCGCTCGAGGTCTTCGGTATACAGCTCGCGTTCAATGCTGCATGGTCCATAGCGTTCTTCGGGCTGCGCTCTATCTCAGGCGGCCTGGTCATCATAGCCCTGCTCTGGCTCTCCATAGTTTGGACGATGATTCTTTTCTGGAAACTCTCCCGCAACGCTGCCTGGTTGTTATCGCCCTACATCCTTTGGACTAGCTTCGCAGCTCTGCTCAACCTCTCGCTCCTTTTCCTGAACCGCTGAATAAAAAAAAAGCCGGCCCCTTTCAGGGCCGGCTTGGCATTCATTCCGATACGGCGGGGTATTGCGCCCTTAATTCTTCCAGCGCGTGGATCGCGTTGTAGCCCTTCACAAAGGCCTCGATGGATGCTCTGACCGTGTCCGTGCCGACAACTGAAGACTCGACCTCCGATTCTCCCTTTTTGACGCTCATGGTGATTCTTCCCCGGGCGTCGCTTCCCCCGCCTATCCCGTGGGATTCGTAGGACGAGATTTCCACGCCCGTGCCATTGCCTATGGCAGCCCGGATCGCTTTTACTCCCGCATCCACAGGACCGTCTCCGCTGCTGTCCTCGCCAACGACGTCTTCTCCATTGACCCTGACCCTCACGCGCGCATAACGCCCCGCATCTCCGGTCCTGACCTCCTCGACGCGGACGTCATCGACCAGGCTGCACGGCTTGTCCATCACCGCGGCGTAAGTCATGAGGAGGAAGTCCGCGTCGCTCACCGCGCTGGCCGCGGCCATCTCCTTCACTGCAGCCAGGATGACCGGCACCGTATCCTGCGGGACGCTGATGCCGAATTCATCCAGCTTGAGGACGATGCTCTTGTTCCCGGCGAGCCCACCTACTTCGACAGTCTCCTTTCTGCCTATTATCTCCGGGGCGTAAGCTATGTACACACTTCCTCTGTCCCTTCTGTCAGACTCTGCGTTCTGCGTGACGGTCTTTTTGCTTTTGAAAACCCCGTCGGCGTGGACGCCCGCCGTGTGCGACCCCGCCTTTATCCCGACGTACGACGCGTTCGGCGCAGGTCCGACCCCGAACCGTTCTGTCACGAAAGCGGACATCCTGGCCAGTTGGCTCACGTCAAAGTACTCAATGCCGTAGTTGAGGTACATATACATTGCCACCTGCTCCATCGACGCGTTCCCCGTCCTCTCGCCCACCCCGTGCATCGTGACCTGCGCCACGTCCACTCCGGCGAGCATGGCCGCGATCGTGTTCTGCACCGCCATGCCCATGTCGTTATGGCAGTGCACCTGGAGAGGCAGTTCGGGGATTTCCGAGCGGATATACGATATGAGGCCGTACATGTAGGCCGGGTCGCACACTCCGATGGTGTCCGGGATGTTGTACTGGATGCCATGGCCACCGGCTGCTTCGTATACCCTCTTCCCTACCTCCACGATATGGGCCGGGTCCGCCCTCGCCGCGTCCTCGAGCGACACTATGATGTTGCCGAACTCCCTTTGCCCGGGGTCGAAGCCCTTCCCCCTGGCGTATCTCACGCATTCCACGATATGCTCTATGAGCTCTTCCGGCATCTTGTCGAATTTCACCCATGCGTGCGGGATGGAGCCAGAGGAGTAGATGTGCATAGTGTGCGCCTCCGCTTCTATCGCGGCGTCTATGTCCCTCTGCACCATGCGGCCGAGGCTGACGATTTCGGTCTTCATGCCGGCTTCCCGCACCATCCGCCTCACCGTCCTTATGGCCTCGATCTCGCCCGGGTTGCTCACTGCATTGCCGACCTCTATTATAGGTATGCCGCAGCGGGCCAGCATCATGCAGATGTCGACCTTGTTCTCGACCACCGACCTTCCGGTCTGCTCGGTGATGAAGGCCTCCCTGGTCTGCATGCCGTCCCTGGCCGTGGTCTCGAATAACTTCTTTCTTCTGAGCCTTGCTACGGTCTCCCCGTCCCGTGCGACCATGGCACGGCCATATCCGTCGGCATAAGGCCCTATCACCTCGAGATACTTGTTCTTTCTCTCTTCCCACCACCCGAATTTCCTCACCGCATCCGGCATCGCCCTGATTGCCGGGCGCGCCATAACAATCCTTTGTCCGTTTTGCATGAACCACACCTCTTTTTTTGTTTTTCACGACGCAGGAAAAAAGCAAGGCTAAGGGTATTTTTTCTATAAATCCGGGGTTCTAAGTGTGGTGTGGCCGCTAGGCCAGCAAAAGGAGCAGGCTGAGCGTGATGGAATTAGAGCTGATTTTTCCGCTCATGGCTTGCATACTGGTTCTTTGTGTAAGCAAGATTTTTTAAAGGCTACCTGCCGCGCCTAATCCGATTTTATCCACGTCTGGTAGTCCTTCATGCTCATCTCTATGGGCATGCCGCTGTAGCCGCATTTCGGGCAGTTGATCTTGCTCGCCATGGAAGTCGTGCCCATGAGGGAGAGTGAGTCCATCTCGTAGTCCCCTTCGCTCACCGGTCGCTTGCACTTCGGGCAGACAAGGACGTCGTGGCTCTCGTCGCCTTTCTCGGCCTTCTCTATCTCCTTGTCCTCCTCATCGATTTCCTTGTCGAGCTCCTCTTCTTCGGTTTTCTTGGCCATGTGATCATCTTCATTTGTTTCTTCGGGGAAGTTAATAAAGATTGCCTGAGACTCATGTCCGAGGTCTATGAGGCGCATCGTCCTCCTGTTGTTATTGGTATCCATCGCGTTCGCGTCCAATGTCACCACCAGTCCGCAGGATGCTGCGTATAACACTGCCAATGTCACTGGACCGTCCCATGATTATTACATCGTCAGCTTCAACGGGCCCATAACCGACGCGCAAAGGGCCAGCGTGGAATCCTCGGGATTGGAAATCGTTGGCTATGCCGGGGACTACTCCTATGTCGCGAGGACGCCCATCGGAGCCGTCCCCACAGCCTCGGGTTTCAGCATCGAGAAGATGGGGAACAAACCGATGAAAGCCATGTCAAGCATGGCCTTGGCGACAAACAGCACGCTTTTGGAAAACATAATCGTGGTTCTCTACCCTGGCGAGGATGCCGACGGGATGGTGAACGCGATAAGCGCCATAGCGCCCGCGGAAAAGTACGATGAAAAGACTGTAGTCGTCCCATCCGCCACCGAGGACCAGCTTTCGGAGATACGTTCCATTCCCGGGGTCATAGGAGCCGATCCCAAGATGCCAAATCAAGTCTTCAATAATTACGCGGCACCGGTACTTGGTGTGAGCGATGTCTGGTCACGGCTCGGTCTGAACGGGAACAGCACGATTGTGGCGATTGGGGATACTGGCCTCGACACCGGAAACCTATCCACGATGCATATTGATTTCCGTGGGAGGGTCAACATAAGCGCATGGTGCGACGGGGCAGGGCATGGCTATACATGTTCTGGTAATCCGACTGGCAAGGACCTGATGGGTCACGGAACGCACGTTTGCGGTTCGGTTCTCGGGGGCGGGAACGCGAGTGGCGGTGTAATCAAAGGCATGGCGTTTGGGGCCAAGCTGTTCATGCAAAGCCTTAATCCTGACGGGACCGATAGCATTTACACGCCAGACAACCTGGAGCTGTTATTCAATGAATCGTACAATGCCAATGCTAGTTTGCACTCGGATTCCTGGGGTGATAATTACTATCACTATGATAGCTCTAGCTCATATTTCATAGATGATTTTTCATACCAACATCCAGATTTCCTAATCCTTTTCGCAGCAAGCAACAATGGATCGGCTGGTGCAGACACAATATCCTCTGAGGGCCAAGCTAAGAACGACATAACCGTAGGTGCTGTCGGAACTACACGAACGACTCCCTCAGACCCATATTCTACTGGTCCTGGCGTCGTTTCATCATTCTCATCAATAGGTCCGACATCTGATGGTAGGTACAAGCCAGACCTCATGGCTCCGGGAGACAACATACTTTCCACCAAGTCATCTGCCACGGGGGTCTGGGCCTGCAATACGGCATGCGGTAGCGCATGTAATTCCTCATATGCGTCTTCCTATGCGTTTTGCTCAGGCACTTCCATGGCGACCCCGTTGTCAACCGGAAGCGCAACGCTGGTCCGGGATTATCTGATAAAAAACATGTCCATGGTAGATCCTCCGTCCGCCCTGATTAAAGCTATTCTCATCGCCGGGGCCGAAGACCTGCCTTCCTATGGCGCTTCCCCGAATTTCAACTCCGGTTTTGGAAGGATCAACCTTTCGGAATCGCTTCCACAAGGAAAGCAGGTAATGAACTTCACTTTGGGGAACATAAGCACCAATACTTCGATCTCTCTGCAGTACCATTTCAGGACCAGCAACAGAACAAGATTCGCGCTTGTTTGGACGGACCCTGCTTGCATAAGCAGTTGTGACGCCAAGGCGCTGGTGAACGACCTTGACCTCGCCGTGACGCTTCCGAACGGGACTCTCTTCTACGGTAACAGCAGGGGAAACAGTTCCGCAGGGCCTGACAGGAAGAACAATGTGGAAATGGTGGAGCTCAACCCGGTGCCCGGGCGGTATACCGTGAACGTCTCAGGGTATAGTGTGCCGATTGGACCGCAGGCATTCTCTTTGGTTGTAATTGGCGGAATCGACCCGGATGCGCCGAGCATCAGCATCTCCAGCCCGGCGAATACGACCTATTTCGTTAACACTGTCAACCTAACTTTCCAGGTCAACGACAGCGACCTGAATTCCTGCTGGTATTCTCTCAACGGAGCGGGCCCTACCGCGCTGCCTAACTGTTCCAATACGACCATCGGCCCCGTAGTGGACAATAGTTACAATCTCTCCGTATTCGCCAACGACTCGGGAGGGAATGTGAACAGCTCGAACGTAACGTTCGTCATAGCCGCAGCACCGAACGTAATCATCAACTCCCCGGTCAACACGACGTACAATTACGCTTCCATCCCTATCGACATCAACGTGACCGCTCCCACGAACGTCAGCGCGACATGGTTCTTCAACGGCACAGTGAACGAAACCTACAACGGAACGGTGAACCGGACTTACAGCGACGGGCAACACACCCTCATCGCATACGCGAACGATACGCTCGGAGATAACTCAAGCGTCAGCGTCTCATTCACAGTGGACACGACCCCGCCGATTGCCAACCAGATATTTCCCCTGCAAGGTTATCTCACCAATGCTTCGGCAATAAACTTCAGCTTCACAGCTGTCGACAACCTGTCAACAACCATGAACTGCTCGTTGTACATCGACAATTTCCTGAATCGGTCGAATGCAACGACTCAGAACAATACGCTAACTAATTTTTCAGTCTTGGGCATACCAGACGGCAGGCACAACTGGAGCATAAGCTGCACCGACCAGGCGAACAATACCAATATGAGCGCGACCAGTAATTTCACAGTGGACACAACGCCCCCAAGCACCATCCAAATATTCCCTTTGCAAGGCTACCTCACCAACGTCTCAACGATAAACTTCAGCTTCACCGCAGTAGACAACCTGGCCTCGATAATGAACTGCTCGTTGTACATCGACAATTTCCTGAATCGGTCGAATGCAACGACTCAGAACAATACGCTAACTAATTTTTCAGTCTTGGGCATACCAGACGGCAGGCACAACTGGAGCATAAGCTGCACCGACCAGGCGAACAATACCAATATGAGCGCGACCAGTAATTTCACAGTGGATACGACCGCCCCGATGATCATCCTCAACTCACCCGCCAACCTATCCTTGTTCAACATCCAGAACGTAACCTTCAACTTCACCACGGTGGACAATCTGGCTCCACCAATGAACTGCTCGATTTTCCTAGACAACGTCCTGAACTCGACCAACCCATTGGTGAACAACGACACAGCGGCCAGCTTTCTGATTAGTGGCATAAGCGACGGCAACCACACCTGGTACGTTGCGTGCACTGATAACGCCAATAACACAGGCCCGAGCGCAACCTGGAACTTCAGCGTCGGCACGATTCCGCCAACAATCTCAGGCATCTCAAACATAATCCAGACAGCGACCAACCTGACTTCGAACGTGACTTACAGCCCCACCGCAAAAGACGAGTACAACGCCTCCGTCAACGTGTCATGCACACCTGCTTCCGGCTCACTATTCCCAATCGGAACTACTATGGTGAACTGCACCGCAACCGACGCCTACAACAACGCGGCTAATGAATCATTCAACGTGACCGAGAACCCGGGCGCAACGGCCCCGACAATCTCAAACATCCAGAACATAACTGATACCGCAGTGACTCCTGCCGGAACTATAGAGAATTACACCCCCACAGCGGAGGACGAGTACAACGCATCGGTCAACGTGTCATGCACGCCTCCATCTGGGTCACTCTTCCCGATAGGGACTACGCATGTGAACTGCAGCGCGACGGACATCTACGGCAACACGGCCAATGCGGCATTCAACGTGACGGAGAACACAAACCCACCGAACATAGCGCTCAGCAGCCCTGCAAACGGAGCTTCTTACACGTCAAGCGCGCCCCTCAACGTGACCTTCAACTTCACGGCGACTGAACCGGCGACTCCAACAATGAACTGCTCGCTTTACCTGGGCGGGCTGCTCAACTACACTAATGATAGCGTCGTAGGTGGCTTCCCCAACCAGATAATCGTGCTGATGGAGCTCGGAAGCCATATCTGGAACGTCACCTGCCAGGATATCTACAATAATACGAACTCATCAGCGACCTACGGCTTCACGATAGCTGCACCTGCGCCGGCCCCGGCGCCTTCGTCCGGAGGAGGCGGGGGTGGCGGAGGAGGCGGCGGTGGGGGTGGTGGAGGCGGTGGCGGAGGTGGCGGCGGCGCAGCGATCGCACCCACGGCGAACATCACACTCGAGCATCCAATCCCTTCGGCAAACGCGTGCAAGCTTGACAGAGACTGCAATAGCAGCGATGCCTGCTTCGGCGGCATATGCAGGCAGCTGAACGGCACATGCGGTTTCGCCGCCAACCATACCTGGAATTCGTATCAATGCTGCTCCGACGCCATGTGCCCCACGGACTCCGAGTGCAACAACAACTCCTGCGTCATCTACGAGGCGCCCCAGGTCCAGCCTGAGGTCGAGAACAAGACGGTGTATGTGACGGAGCAGCCGTGCCAATGCAGGCTCTTCGGGATGTGCTCGCCGACCGGCTCGCCGACTATAGCAGGCAGCTGCTGGTACAACCCCGCGATTGCCGCCATCGTTGCAATCATAATACTCGGCTTCGCGTACCGCATCGCGACCATGATAAATATCGGGCGCGGGAAAGCGGAGACCAATACCCAAGAGCCCAAAGGCGGGGGAACACCTGGCAAAAAGCACAAGAGGAAGAGGAAAGCGCAAACTGCAGCGTCTTCCACGCCGCCCATGAG
The DNA here is from genome assembly GCA_963714085.1 of uncultured Microcaldota archaeon. Lineage (GTDB taxonomy): Archaea > Micrarchaeota > Micrarchaeia > Anstonellales > Bilamarchaeaceae > CAILMQ01. The sequence goes on from OY970229.1 coordinate 930,363, forward strand.
CGGGGCATAGCGCTGCGATATGGTTTATATTCCTAACTGGAGACTTCCTTTAGTAGTCCCGATGCAAAACGGATGATCGTATCAAAAAGAGGCATGTGAGCGTATGGCGATAATCAGCTGCAAGGCCCTCACGAAACGGTATGAGACCAAGGTCGTCGCAGTGGACGCGCTGGACCTGGACATAGAGGAGGGTGAGGTCTTCGGCCTGCTGGGCCCGAACGGCGCAGGCAAGACTACGACCATCTCCATGCTCTGCACGCTCATACATTCCACTTCGGGGCAGGCCCTGGTGGCCGGCTTCGACATAAAGAAGCAGCCCTCCGAGGTGAGGCGGAACATAGGGATCGTGTTCCAGGAGCCCAGCGTGGACGATTTGCTCACCGGCAGGGAGAACCTCGAGCTCCACGGCAGGCTCTATAACATGAAGGACCTGGACAGGAACGCGCGCATAAAGGAGATGCTCGAGCTGGTCGGGCTCACCGACCGCGCGGACGACCTTGTCAGGGAATACTCAGGAGGCATGCGCAGGCGCTTAGAGATCGCCCGCGGCCTCATGCACAGGCCGAAGGTGCTTTTCCTCGATGAGCCTACGCTGGGCCTGGACCCGCAGAGCAGGACGCACATCTGGGATTACATCAAGAAATTGTCCAAGGAGCACGGCACGACCATGGTGCTCACCACCCACTACATGGAGGAGGCGGACCTCCTCTGCAACCGCATAGGCATTATCGATTTAGGCAAGATAATCGCGCTCGGCACCCCGCGCGAGCTCAAGAGCAAGATCGGGGAGGACATCGTCAGGCTGAAAGGGGTGGTGGACCCGGCCCCGATCAAGAAGCTCAAATTCGTGAAGAAGGTCGCCCAGTCGGACGGCGTGACCACGGTCGCGCTGGTGGACGCGCCCGCGAATCTCCAGGCCCTGCTGAAAGTCATAGGCAAGGTCGACTACGTGGAGGTGCGCGAGGTCACGCTCAACGACGTGTTCCTCCATTACACCGGCAAGGAGATACACAAGGAGGAGGGCGAGGGCGGCTGGTTCGAGCGCGTGGCGCGCTCAGGTGGTAACCGTGCTTGAATTCCATGGCATATACGCGGTGTGGAAGCGCGAGCTGCTGGTCTACCTTAGGGAGAAGGAGAGGGTGATAGGCTCCTTCGTGTCCCCGCTGCTCTGGCTCTTTGTGTTCGGGAGCGGCGTAGGCGCCAGCATGTACGCCGGCACAGCGATAACCGGAAGCTACCAGGCGTACATATTCCCGGGCATACTCACGATGTCCGTGCTCTTCGTGTCCATGTTCTACGGATTGTACATCATCTGGGACAGGAGGCTCGACTTCCTCAAGGAGGTCCTCGTTGCGCCGGTCTCGCGGAGCAGCATATTCGTCGGGAAGGTGTCCGGAGGGATGTCCGATTCGCTCATCCAGGGCTTCATAATCATGGTCATAGGCGCGATTTTCATAGTCAGCCTCAGCCCGCTGCAGTTCATCGGGACGCTGCTCATACTCGCGCTGCTGACCTACTTCACGACCAGTCTCGGCCTGATAATAGGCGCCAGCCTGGAGACCCAGGAGGGCTTCGCGCTTGTGATGAACTTCGTCATGTGGCCCATGTTCTTCTTCAGCGGCGCGCTGTTCCCGGTCTCCCAGCTTCCGGCGTACCTGAAGCCCATCAGCCTGATCAACCCGGTCACCTACGCTGTGGACGCCCTGCGGACCGTGGTCCTCGGGCAGTCCATCTTCCCGTTCTATCTGGACATCGTCATCCTGGTTGCGTTCTCCTTCGTGGCCTCGATAATAGGGGTAATGTCCTTCGGGAACCTGCAGCAGGCGAAATAGGCTATCTGAGCTTCGCTGCGAAATCCCTGATCTTTATCCGGAAAGAGTCTTTCCCGGCCTCGCTGGCGGAGAGCGCGAGCGTGGCCAGGGGACCGATTCCGCACACGGAGGCCATCTCGCGGAACGCGTCCTCGCTTCCTGTGCTGCCCTGCGTGCAGAAGAACGCGACTTTCCTCAGCGATGCTTTATTGGCGCTCAGATACGTCCGTATGGGCGTGGAGACGTTCCATCCCCAGACCGGGGTCCCGATGATCACGAGCTCGTATCGCGACGGATCTGACCTCATCTCCTTGATCCTCGTCAGGGCCTTCGTGCTCGAGTCCTTGCCGGCCATGATGAACCCCATCACGCCGTTCCTGTCCTTGGTGTCGAAAATCTCCTCGATATCGCATTTGAGCTCCGCAGCCAAGGCCTCCGCGACTTTCTTCGTTGTTCCGGTCCTGGAGTAATATATTATCAGGGTCTTCATGCAATCCCTTTCTCCTGCCTGGTTTTTATCGCTTATGTGCCAATATAACGATTTATGGGAACCGGTTGCATGCGCTGCGGGAACTGCTGCACGCGCTTCGTGGTCTGCGTGACTCCTTCGGACGTGCTCCGAATAGCGCAAGCCACGGGCAAAAAGCCCGGATCGTTCGTATCCGTGGTCCAAGAGCCGCTCGAGCGCGAGCGCGAGGAGCCGGCGATACTCATCGATGCAGAGCCCTGCCTGTTGGTCCTCAAGCGCATGGCAGGTAACGTGTGCATGTTCTACAATGGCGAAGGCTGCGGCGTCTACGATTCGCGGCCCATGCTCTGCAGGACCTATCCGTTCCACCTGGAAGGCGCTTCCCTTCCGAGCATGAAATCGCGCGTATGTCCAGAACGCTGGCAGCCCTCTGCTGCGGAAAAGAAGCGCTATATCGCGGATTGCAGGAGATACGAATCCCAAATCCGCACCTACTGGAAAATCGCAATGCAATGGAACCAAAATGGGGGCAGCCTCGAATCCTTCCTCGCATTCGCGCTCGCAAACAGTTCTCCTACCCCTGAATCCAGAATCGCAAAAGCCATTGAAACGAATAAATAGCTTTCCGGTTCTATAACACTTCATGTCTGCTAAAACATCTAGCGAGAGGCATCAGACGCTCGGAGACAACGTAATCCCCCTCAGGTATCTCCTTGTCTTCGAGCCGGACCTCAAGACCTTCAAATCCAAGGGCAGCGAGGTCATAGAATGCACGGTTCGGGACAGGACAAAGGCCATACAGCTCAACTCGAAGGAGATCGATATCAAGCGCGCAGCCATAAAATCGAAAAACAGCCTTCAGAACGCGCGCATAAGGAAAAACGAGAAACTGGAGCGGATCGAGCTCGTCTTCGATAACGCGGTGAAAGGCCCGATAGAGATACGGATAGATTTCGTCTGCACGAACAACGAGAAGATGTACGGGTTCTACAGGAGCAGGTACAGCGTGGGCGGCAAGCAGAGATACATGCTCAGCTCGCAGTTCGAGGCCGCCAACGCGCGCGCCGCGTTCCCCTGCTTCGACGAGCCGGAGTTCAAGGCGGCGTTCAAGGTCTCGATGCGGATCGACAAGAGCCTGAGCGCGATCTCGAACATGCCGATAAAGAAAGAATCCCTTTCTTCAGGCAAGAAGCTCGTGGAATTCGACGAGACCCCGAAGATGTCGAGCTACTTACTTTATTTGTCAGTAGGCGAATTCGAGTTCATCGAAGACAGGCTCGGTAAGCTCAGGCTCCGCGTCATAACCACGCCCGGGAAAAAGCGATTCGCGAAGCTGCCCATGGAATACGCTAAGCGGTCGGTTAAGTGGCTGCAGGATTATTTCGGCATCGATTATCCGCTGCCGAAGCTCGACCTCATCGCCATACCGGATTTCGCCGCCGGAGCCATGGAGAACTGGGGCGCGATGACCTTCAGGGAAATCGCCCTGCTCTGCGATGAGAAGACCGCGCTTTTCAACAAGCAGTACATCGCGACCGTTGTCGCGCACGAGATCGTCCACCAGTGGTTCGGGGACCTGGTGACCATGGAATGGTGGAACGACACCTGGCTCAATGAGAGCTTCGCGGAGTTCATGAGCAACAAGGCGATAAACGAGATCTACCCCAAGTGGCGCATAGAGACGCAATACGTCGCGAACACTTTCGGGACCGCGTTCGCAGCCGATTCCCTAAAGAGCACGCACCCCATAAGCGTGAAGGTCGACACGGTCGGGGAGGTCGTATCCATCTTCGACGCCATAAGCTATCAGAAAGGCGGAAGCATCCTGTACATGCTGGAGGACTACGTCGGAAAAGCCGTCTACAGGAAGGGGCTCCATCTTTACCTGAAGAGGCACGCATACTCCAATGCCACCAAGCGTGACCTCTGGGACGCGATCCAGCAGGCGGCGAAGGAATCCGGGAAGAGGATCCAGGTCTCGGATGTCATCGAGAAATGGGTCACTAAGCCAGGCCACCCACTGATTCACGTCAGGAAGGCGCCGGGCGGGTTCTCGCTCAGGCAGGAGAGGTACACGCTGCTCGGCAGGGAGGATGATTCCTGGCCGATACCGCTGCATTACATGGCATCGACCGGGGTCTCGAGCACGTTGATGAGAAAGAAGGAGCAGAAGCTAAGCGTGAAGGGGGACTGGGTGAAGCTGAACTACGGGCAAAAGGGCTTCTACAGGGTGAAGTACGAAGCCGTCCTGCTTGCCGGGGTCGGGAAGCGAATAAAAGAAAACAGGATAGGCGACATCGACACCTGGGGCATAGAGAACGACCTTTTCTCATTCGTCCGGTCCGCCAGGATAAGCGTCGAGGAATACCTGGATTTCGTGAGCGATTACTGCACGGACAAGAGCTATCCGGCCAACTCGAGCATCTCCGGGCATCTCAACTGGCTCTGCAACATGGGCTATGGCCACGGTTTCGGGGAGAAGGCGAGGAAGGCAAGCATCAGCTTCCATAGGAAGGTGCTATCAAGGCTCGGATGGGAGAAACAGGACGGCGACGACACCATCAAGGTGATGCTCAGGAACGCCGCGATATCAAGCCTCGGATTGGCCGGAGACAAGGCCACCCTCTCAAGGGCGAAAAAGGAATTCGAATCATATCTCAAAGGCGGGAAAGAGATAGACGTGAACATACGCGGTGCGATCTACGCGTTGAACGCATGGCAGGGGGATGAAAAGACCTTCGGCTTCTTCCTCAAGAGGTACAAGGAGGAGAAAGCCCCGGACGAGCAGAGAAGGAACCTCAGGGCCCTGGCCTTTTTCAGCGATCCGGCCCTGCTCCGCAGGACGCTCGACCTGAGCAAATCCGGCGAGGTGAGGCTGCAGGACTCCTTCCTGCTCCCAGCGGTGCTTTCCGAGAATACGATTGGAAAAGCGCTCATATGGGGCTGGACCAAGAAGAACTGGCATGCGTTAATGAAGAAATACGACTCCGGCGCCCACATGCTCGGAGGGCTTGTCGACAACCTGTCCTACGTCTCGGACGCGAGGACCGCCTCGGAAATAAAAAAATTCTTCGCCCGCAAGAGCAACAGGCGCGATGACATGAAGATGGAACTGACCCATGCGCTCGAGAGGATACAGACCAACATCAAGCTGATGGAGAAGAACCGGGACTGACGGCATACTTCCATCCAACTGCAAAAAAACGCGGGATTATATTTTTTGCCTAATCCATCCCTTGCCATGGCAGATGAGAAACGCATCAGCCCGATCGTCTACATCCTGGGGGTCGTCAGCTTCCTCACCGACATCTCGAGCGAGATGATATTCCCGATCCTCCCCCTGTTCATCACCTCCATCCTGGGGGCGGGTACGGCCATCCTCGGCATCATAGAAGGTGTCGCGGACAGCACGGCCAGCCTGGTGGAGATATTCTCCGGCTATTTCTCGGACAGGCTCGGGAAAAGGCGGCAGTTCATAATCGCCGGCTATGGGATATCGTCGCTGGTGAAGGTGGTCATCGCGCTGTCCACGACCTGGTGGCAGGTCCTAATAGCCCGCGGCCTGGAGCGGGTGGGCAAGGGCGTGCGCGAATCGCCGCGCGACGCGCTCATATCGTCGTCCACCGGAGCGGAGGTGCGGGGCAAGGCGTTCGGCATCCACCGCGCAATGGACAGCGCGGGCGCAGTGATAGGCCCGATAATCGCATATCTCCTGCTCCTGAAGTTCGGCAGCATGGAGCCGGGGTTCCGCACGGTCTTCCTCGCGGCCCTTATACCAGCGTTCCTGGCGGTGCTGGTCATAATCCTTTTCGTGAAGGAGCCTGAGAAGGCGGCACCCCCCAAGGTCAGGCCGCGGTTCTGGGACGCGCTGCGCCAGATGACGCCAAGATACAAGACGTTCCTCAAGGTCTCCCTGCTGTTCTCCATATCGTACTTCAGCTTCGCCTTCTTCATCGTGCGCGCCGCGGACATGGGGATCAACACCGCGAGCGTGCTGCTGATGTACGTCCTCTACAATATCATGTACGCGCTTGCCTCGGTCCCCGCGGGCGTGCTCTCGGACAGGATCGGCAGGAAGCCGGTGATAGCCGGGGCGTTCGCGCTCTACGGGCTGGTCTGCCTCGGGTTCGCTTTCTCGAGCCAATGGTGGCAGGCAGCGGCCCTCTTCGCGCTCTACGGGATCTTCGTGGCCGCAGACGACAGCGTGAACAAGGCGTTCATCGCGGACATCACCGACGAGGACAAGCGCGGCACCGCCCTGGGCGCGTACAGCACCGCTATCGGCGCAGCATACCTGCCCGCGAGCATAATCGTAGGCGCGCTCTGGGCGCTCTCTGGCCCTGTCGCAGGATTCACGCTCGCCGCGGCCATCGCGCTGCTCTCGGCGCTCCTGTTCGTGAAATACGTGAAATGAACGAGGTGATGGAATGGTATTGGGAATCGGGGAAGGGAAGATCGAGATAACCACTGAAAAGCAGAGCTATGCGCCCGGGGAAAAACTCAAGGGGAAGGTGACGCTCACCCTGAACCAGCCGAAAAAGGCCAGGGAGCTCAGGATACTCTTCTACGGGGAGCGGAGAGTCAAGGGGCCAACGATGTACACCGCCGGCTCGTCGAATAGAGGCAATGTCGAGCGGATATACCCGCAGGACATACAACTCGCAGGGGAGCAGGAATACCCGGCCGGGGCGAGCGAATACGACTTCGAGTTCACGCTCCCGAGCCCGCAACGGATCACGCCCCAGGCGGACAATCCGCTCGCAGGGATGGTCGGCATGCTCGTGGGAGACCCCTGGGCGCGTGTCAAGTGGAAGCTCGACGCGTCGCTCAACCTCCCGATGTCCTTCGACATCAACAACAAGATGCAGATAAATCTCGTTTTCTGAATTATTTTTTCAATATTTCCCAGGCAATCATCCGATCGACAGCCGCGCGATGTTCTTCAGTTCCCTGATCCTCAGGAAAGCGGCGGGAGGGAGCTTTTTTTCGAGCACTACGGTCAGTTTCGGGTTCGGATAGATGTCAGGGTCGTCGCAGACCAGCTGCCTGATGCTGATCCTCGCGTCCGCGATTATGGCGGTCACCGAGCTCACTATGCCCCTGGCATGGGGCTCGGCCTCTATCTCTATGACCTCGAACCCAAGGCTCTTCGCCACTCCCCGGATGGATGCCGTGGGTTCCAGCGCCCGGAATATGCCGAAAAGCTCCGGCACGTCGCATATCAGCTGGCCGGTCTCCAACACGACTCTCCGGTCCACGCCGAGAGCCCGCGCTATCTTCACCGGGCTTATCTCGATATCGCCCGAAAATATGCGTCCGTTCTTGTCGACGCGCATGCCCTGCCTGAGGAGGAGCTCGGCCACCTTTTTGCGCATCGGATAGCGCAGGAACGCATCTTCCAGGATAGGATACATAATGCACATTTTTGTACGTAAAAGCTATAAATATATCATTGATGCCAATACTGCTTATGCAACCGGCAGAAAAAATGCGCTCGGAGCGCCGCGGTCCGTATTCCTCCGGAGTCCCCACGTTCAGGCGCGCCTCCCCGCTCGCGGAAAAGCCGCGCGTGCTGCTCATAGACAACTTCGACTCGTTCACCTTCAACCTCTACCAGCTGTTCGGCATGCTCGGCGCCGAGCCGCTCGTTAAAAGGAACGACGAGATTTCGCTCGCGCAGATAAGGGAATTCGATCCCCAGGCATTGGTGATCTCCCCAGGCCCTGGCAACCCGTCATTGAAAAAGGATTTCGGGGTGAGCGGTGATGCGATCCTGGAGTACTCCGGAAAAATCCCGGTGCTCGGGGTTTGCCTCGGCCACCAGGGCATAGTGCATGTCTTCGGCGGAAAAATCGTGCGCGCCAAGTGCCTCATGCACGGAAAGACCAGCCAAATCGCTTACCAGCGGAAAGGGATACTGTCCGATATCAGGGGCGGGCTCACAGCCATGCGCTACCACTCGCTCGTGGCTGAGAAGGATTCGCTGCCATCGTGTCTCGAGGTCATCGCAACGAGCCGGGGCGATGGCGAGATAATGGCGATACGCCACAAGGAGCACCCGACTTTCGGCCTGCAATTCCACCCGGAATCCGTGATGACTGAAAAAGGCCCGCTCATGATAAGCGCGTTTCTCAGCTACATCAACGGCGCTGGCCCGAGGCGAGAGTCATGACCACGATGCAGAAAAAACTCAGGACCAACCTGCAGCCGCATGAGATATACGCCAAGGTCCATCCACGGTACCCTAGCTCGTTCCTTCTCGAGTCTGCGGAAAAGGACGGTCAGCTCTCCCGATACTCGTTCATAGGCTTCAAGCCGGAAAAAACGTTCACTTACCGGAGGGAAAAAGGCAAGAGGGGAACGGCGTCGTTCAACTGCTGCGACATCGAGACGGAAGACCCGCTCGGCATCATGCGCAAGCTGCTCCAGGACGAGCGGGTGAGCAATGCGGTTCCGCCCGGATTCATGGGCGGTTACGTCGGGTACGTTTCCTACGACTTCATAGCTGAGCTGGAGAGGACGATAAGATTCGCCGCGCCGCCCTCGAATTTCCCGCTCCTCGAGTTCGGCCTTTACCTCGACGGCATAAGGATAAACAACCGCACCGGGGAGGCATATTACGTATCCGTGGGCCCCGACCGCTCGAAACAAGCGGAAAGCATGCTATCGGAAAGCGCAGCGCCGGCAAAGCCGCTCAGGCTCGGTGCCCGGAGATGCAGCTTCTCGAAGCAGGAATTCGAGGACGCGGTGCGGAAAATCAAGGAGCACATACTGTGCGGCGACATATTCCAGGCGGTGCTCTCCAAGCAATACGAGATAGAGTTCACAGGAAGCCTCCTTGATTTCTATTCCAGGCTGAGGCAGATCAACCCTTCGCCATACATGTATTTCCTGAAATCCGGGGAAAGGCAGATAATCGGCTCAAGCCCGGAGAACCTGGTCAGGGTCGAGAACGGGAGGATAGACAGCTTCGCAACACTCGCAGGCACGAGGCCCAGGGGGAAAACGGACCGGCAGGACGCGGCGCTGGAGAAAGAGCTGCTCGCAGACCCGAAGGAAAGGGCGGAGCACCTGATGCTGGTGGACCTCACGCGGAACGATGTCGGCCGCGTCGCTGAGATCGGGACCGTGAGGGTAGAGGAGCTCATGCGCATACTGAAGTTCTCGCACGTCCAGCACATAATGTCGCATATATCCGCCCACCTCAGGGACGGGCTCGACGCGTTCGACGCCCTCAAGGCGATATTCCCCGCAGGCACGCTGAGCGGCGCCCCGAAGGTGCGCGCCATGGAGATACTGGGCGCCATGGAGCCCGTCGCGCGCGGCCCCTACGGCGGCGCGGTCGGCTATTTCGGTTTCAATGGCAATGCTGATTTCGGGATATGCATCCGCACGCTCGTGGCTGACAGGAACAGGATATACGTCCAGAGCGGTGGCGGCATAGTCGCGGATTCGGTGCCTGAAAGGGAGTATGCCGAGACCGAGCACAAGGCCGGCGCCATGATGAAGGCGCTGGAGAGCTCCAGGGGCTAGCGGCAGAACCGCGCCGCCAGAACTATTATATAAGTTCACGTGCCATTCCATGCATACGAAACACATCGGTGCTCTGATGCCTGGCAAGATTGGAAAACGCCTAATCCGCATTAGGCTCGTCGCGAAGGCAGGCCAGACTGATTCTTGTTCCCGATGCCGGCGGACCAGGCGCATAAGAGGGTAGGGGATGCCATGGAGCTGCCGGACCTCTTTTCCATGTTCAAGAAAAAGGAAAAGCCGGAGCACAAGATATACACCCAGCTGTCGCAGAGCATGATCCAGGCTTCGGAAAGCGAGGTCGCGGACGTCCTCAGGAAGGTGAAAAGCAGGACGACCGGCCTCACGCCTTCGGAAGCCAGGACCAGGCTGATGAACTATGGGGACAACCGCCCGGTCCATCAGATAAAGAAATCCAACCTGCAGAGGCTCATCGAGGCCTACAAAAACCCGCTGAACGGACTACTGACCCTGCTCGCTATCATATCCTATGCGACCGGGGACCTGGCTTCCGCAGGCATCATCGTGTTCATGGTCGTGGTCGCGGTGGTGCTCAGGTTCATCCCGGAGCTGAGGGCCGAGGAAGCTGCCGAGAAGCTCAAAGCCATGGTAAGGACGACCTCCACCGTTATCCGGGACGGGAAGCGGAAGGAGATCCCGCTCGCCAACGTAGTCCCCGGGGACGTGCTGGTGCTCTCAGCCGGGGACCTCGTCCCCGCGGACGCGCGGATAATCGAGTCCAAGGACCTTTTCGTGAACCAGTCGGCCCTGACCGGGGAGTCCATACCTTCGGAGAAGCACGCGCTCAAGCTGGGCCACGAGGTGAAGAGCCCGTTCGAACTCCAGAACATGGTCTTCCAGGGCACGAACGTGGAGAGCGGCACCGCGACCGCCGTCGTCCTGCTTACCGGAACGAACACCTATTTCGGAGCCATCGCGATGCGGGTAGTGAGCGAGCAGGGCCTCACGGAGTTCGACAGGGGGATCCAGGGATTCACGAGCCTGATGATAAAGTTCATGCTGGTGATGGTCCCCCTCGTCTTCGTGATAAACGCCCTGAACAAGCACAACCCGTTCGAGGCGTTCCTCTTCGCGATATCGGTCGCAGTCGGCCTCACGCCTGAGATGCTGCCGATGATCGTGACCGTGAACCTGGCCAACGGGGCCACCAACATGTCGAAGAAGAAGGTGATAATCAAGAAGCTGAGCTCCATACAGAATTTCGGCGCCATAAACATGCTCTGCACGGATAAGACCGGGACTCTCACCCAGGGCAAGGTGATATTGGAGAAGCACATAGACATACACGGCCATGACGCCCACGACGTCCTGGTGTACGCCTACATGAACAGCTATTACCAGACCGGGCTCAAGAACATAATGGACCTCTCCGTCATAGACTACGGGGACAAGGAGAAGCTGGGCAACCTGGCCAAGGGTTACAAGAAGGTGGACGAGGTCCCCTGGGATTTCAAGAGGCGCAGGATGTCCGTCGTCGTAGATGAGAATGGCAAACGCAGGATCCTGATATGCAAGGGAGCCGTGGAAGAGGTCCTCAAAGTCTGCAAACAGACCGAATGCGACGGGAAGGTCTTCACCCCGAAAGAAAAGGACAGGGAGGTCGTGCGGCAGCTCGTCAAGGACCTCAACGACGACGGATTCCGGGTCATAGCCATCAGCTACAAGGAGACGCCGAAGGACAAATCCGTCTATTCGCTCAACGACGAGAACGACCTCACGCTGCTGGGCTTCATCGCCTTCCTGGACCCGCCCAAGGAATCCGCGAGGAAGGCCATAGTGAGCCTCAACGAGCAGGGGATCGAGGTCAAGGTATTGACGGGAGACAACGAGCTCGTCACGAACAAGATCGCCAGGGACATAAACCTGCCGGTGAAGGGCACGCTGCTGGGCAGCGACATAGAAGCAATGGACGACGACGCGCTGGCCATAGCCGTGGAGAAGAACACGATATTCGCCAAGGTGTCCCCGATCCACAAGGAGAGGGTGATCAAGGCGCTCCAGCGCAACAAGCACGTCGTCGGCTTCCTCGGTGACGGCATCAACGACGCCCCGGCCCTGCGCGCCGCTGACGTCGGCATATCCGTCGACAGCGCGGTGGACATCGCGAAGGAGTCCTCGGACATCATCCTCCTTGAGAAGAGCCTTCTCGTTCTGGAAGACGGGATAACCGAGGGACGGAGGGTCTTCGCCAACATAATCAAATACGCCAGGATGGCCGCAAGCTCGAATTTCGGGAACATGTTCAGCGTCCTGGGAGGGAGCATATTGCTCCCGTTCATCCCGATGAACCCGCTCCAGATACTGACCAACAACATGCTCTACGACATGTCGCAGGCTGCGATACCATCGGATAACGTGGACAAGGAATGGCTCGCCAAGCCCCGGAAGTGGAACTTCAAGGAGATCACGAATTTCATCGTATTCATCGGCCCTATCAGCTCCATATTCGATTACACGACCTGGGGCGTGATGGTGTTCTACTTCGGGGCATGGAACAACATGCCGCTTTTCCAGACCGCGTGGTTCGTGGAATCGCTGCTTACGCAGTGCCTCATCATCCATGTCATCCGCACGAAGAAGATACCGTTCATAGAGAGCAGGGCCAGCAACCAGCTGCTGTTCGCGTCATTGGCGATATGCCTCATAGGCATCTGGCTCACGATCTCCCCGTTCGCGGCCACGTTCGGGTTCGTATCCCTGCCATTCCTGTTCTGGCCGTTCCTGCTGCTCACGCTGATATGCTACGTCGCCCTGACACAGATCGTGAAGGTCTGGTACGTGAGGAAATACGAGTCGGAAGATGCGCCTGTCGCAGCGAAACCGGTTTCCCCGGCACAAATCCTGTCAGCCTAGCCAGTTCGCGAAGAAAAGCGGATATCGAAGAAAGGAAAAAATAGAGAAGAACTTATTGGTATTTTATCTCGCCCTTCACGCCCATGAGCTGCGAGATCTCCTCGGTGTGCTCCTGCTCGTCCATGAGGTTGTGGCGGATCGCGTGCTCGAGGAGTGTGTTGTCCCTGCACAAAGGCAGTATCTGCCTGTAGATCGCAATCGCGTCCTTTTCAGCCTGCAGGTTCATCTTCAGGACCGGCTGGATCTCATCAGCTATGCCGACCTTCTGGGGGACGGTCTCCGGGACCCCGCCCAGCATGGAGATCCTCTCCCGCAGCCTCTCGGCGTGCTTCTGCTCGTCGCCGGCTATCTCCAGCAGCCTCGCCCTCACGGGCTCGTAATCCTCGCCTGCTATGAGCTCGGCGTGAGTCTGGTACTGTATTATCGCCTGGTACTCCATTGACAGCGCCTTGTTCAACAACTCCAGCAATTTCTTATCCGCCATAAAAACCACCGTTTTTCCTATCACCGATAAGGAATAAAAAGCGCCGCTTCCCCATTATCCCCATGATCCGCTTCTACGACACCGCTTCCCGCAGAGTGAGGGAGTTCCGTCCTCTCCGGAAAGGCGAGGCGCGCATCTACTCCTGCGGCCCCAGCGTCTACGACGCCCCGCATCTGGGCAACTTCCGCACCTATGTCTTCGAGGACGCGGTGAAAAGGGTGCTGCTATCTGGCGGCTACCGCGTGCGGCACATCATGAACATCACGGACATAGAGGACAAGTCCGTGCGGGCGGCCAGGGGCAGCATGAAGCGCATGCGGACGCTCACAAGACGCAACGAAGCGGAGTTCATGCGCACCGCGTCGCGGCTCAACATGCTCCAGGCCACCAGGTACCCAAGGGCGACCGAGAACATCCGTTTCATGGAGAGGATGATAAGGAGGCTGCTCGCGAAAAAGCTCGCGTACCGCGATGGAAGAGGCAACGTGTTCATGGATGTCTCGCGCGTGCGCGGCTACGGCGCTTTCTCCCGCTCCAGCTTCGTCCACGGCCTGGACCGCCGCGTCATGAAGGACGACTACTACCAGCGGGAGGCCGGCGACTTCCTGCTCTGGAAGGCGTGGCGCAAAGGCGACGGGGACATCTTCTGGAAGACCCCGCTCGGCAAGGGCAGGCCGGGCTGGCACATAGAGTGCAGCGCGATGGGCTCGAGGTTCCTCGGAGTACCGTACGACATCCACGAGGGCGGAGCGGACAACATCTTCAGCCACCACGAGAACGAGATCGCGCAGACGCAGGGCGCGACCGGGAAGGAGCCCGCCCGCTACTGGCTCCACTGCCGCCACCTTCTCGTGGAAGGGAAGAAGATGAGCAAGTCGCTCGGCAACTTCTACACGGTCGAGGAGATCCACAAGATGGGCTTCGGCTACGACGCGATACGCGCGCACCTCCTCGGCACCCATTATCGGAGGAGGATGGATTTCACGTTCAAGGGGCTGCGGAAGGTCGCGGAAGACCTGCGCAGGTGCAGGCGCTGCCTCTCCATAATCTGCGGATACAAATCCGGCGAAGAGAACCCGGGCGCGGACCAGCTCGCCAGGGATAGCCTCGCTTCGTTCCGCGGCCATGTTTCCGATGATTTCGACTTCCCTGCGGCCATGGATGATTTCTGCCACTACGTGCGCAGGGTGGAGAAGCTGGCGAAAAGCCGCAGGTTCGGGTCTAAGAACGCGAAGCTCGCGCGAAAGACCATGCTCGCCATGGACGAGGTGCTCGGATTCATAGTGAGAGGAGGTTTTTGCCATGGAGACTGAGAAAGCGATATATGGAAGGCGTTCAGTGCGGGATTACGAGGACAAGCCGGTTCCGGAGGATGCGGTGGAGCAGATACTCAAGGCAGGCGCCATGGCGCCCTCTGCCATGGACGCACAGCCCTGCAGGTTCACGGTCGTAACTGACCGGAAAAGGATAAAGGAGCTCTCGGACAAGGTGAAGGGCAGGCTGGGCGCGCTCGGCTCAGGTGCAAGATTCGTGGAGAGGATGAAGCTCAAGGAGGACGTGATATTCTACGGTGCGCCGCTACTCGTACTCGTCTGCGCGGAAGAGAGCAAGTGGACACCGATAGACTGCGCGCTCGCGGCCCAGAACATGATGCTGCGTGCATACGACCTGGGCCTCGGGAGCTGCTTCATAGGCTTCGCGGCTTCGCTGCAGGACGACCGCGAGACCCTCAGGAGCCTCGGCATAAAGGATTCACAGGCGCTCTATTGCCCGCTGATATTCGGCTATCCGAAGAAATGGCCTGCCCCGAAATCGCGCGAGGCGAAGGTGCAGAAGGCGACGGGCTAGTGGCAATCTGGCCTCACGGCAGGGTTCAATGGAAAGTCACGCTTATTCTTAATCATTTCAGCGCATATACATAAGATATTGTGGTTTTATGCAGCTTGCGAGGAAAGATGGAAGCATCGCCTATTCATTCGCCACCCCCTATGAGAAGGGCGCAACGCCGATTTACATCAACGTCATACCGAAATATCTCTGCCCGAACGACTGCCGCTTCTGCGGCAGGCGCGATGCGCTGGTAGACAGGCCGAACATCTATGAAAGGAAAGCGGGCACCTCCCTGTACCTGGGAAGAGCGCCGAAAGTGGAGGAAATAATCAGGGCGGTCAAGGCCATGGCGCCCGGCATGTCCCCGGAATTCGTGGGCTACGTCCCAGAAATCGCCTTTGTAGGGCTCGGCGAGCCCCTGTCGCAGTTCGACCTGGTCTGCGATACCATCCGCGCACTTAGGCGCGCAGGCCACGTGGGAAAAACGCGGGTGGATACTGACGGGCTGGTAAAATGCATGGCAGCCGGGCAATGGCCTGGGTGCACGCGCGCGGGCATAGACCCTGCGCGCGAGCTTGCTGCGGCGAACCTTAATGAAATACGGATTTCAGTGAACGAGACGAACCGGTCTGATTACGAACTTCTTTGCAGGCCGCGCTTCGCCAACGCTTTTGAAAATATCTGCAGTTTCGTGAAAGATTGCATCTCAGCGGGCATCGATACCTCGGTGAGCTTCGTGGTGAATTTCGCCGACGAAGTCGCCAGGACGAAAAGCGCGGGCGAATACGCGGAGTTCGCCAGGTCGTGCTTCGGGCTGAGGCTGGAAAAAGTAATCATACGGGACCACATAGCCATGGATCCTAGCAGCGATCGCGTCGGTGCTAGTGGGGCGGATGCTTCGAGTGCCTCTTCTTGAAGACCAGGAAATAGACCGCCGCGCATGCGGCAGCTATGATGACGACGACCACGATGAAGATGCCGCATACGAGCAGTCCGGTCATGTCGCTCTGCACCGTCACCGTGCGGACGACCTCGTCGGCCTTGTTGCCAGAGGAATCGGAAACGTCATAGGTGATGTTGTAGACTCCTGAGGCATTCGTATCCACCTGGCCCCCGACCACTATCTTGGATGTCAGGTTGCCGTCATAGTTGTCCCAGGCCGTAGCACCGTCATCGGTGTAGTTCGAGTTGGCCTGGATCGTGACCGAGGAGTTGCCCAAAAGGGTTATCACGGGCTTGGTGGTGTCCACGACATCCACGGTCCGTGTCAGCTCCACCGCCTTGTTGCCCGCGGCATCCGTCACGTCATAGGTGACGGTGTAGCTGCCGAGCTTGCTGGTGTTCACAGGATTGTTCACGGTTATCTTGGAGGTCAGGTCCCCGTCATGCTTGTCCGTGGCCGCCGCGCCCGCGTCGCTGTAACTGGAGAACACCTGCAGACTGACCGAAGCGTCGCCGTTGAGCGTCAGGACCGGCTTGGTGGTGTCGATCCCAGCCACCGCGTTCGACATATTGTACGCGGTGTTGCCGAGCGAGTCGCTCACCTTGTAGCAGATCCGCTTCCCGTTGTCGGATTCATTGCTGAAGGTGACGGACGCGTAGGGCACGAACGTCTGCGAGGAATCGCACGTCGAACCGGTGATGACCGCCATCGAAACTGTCCCTGACGACACGGACGCCGAGACGGTCTTGGATTGCGCCGGGGAGGCGTCCGGATTGGAGATGGTTATGCCAGGCGCCGTGGTCACCCACTGCAGCGTGAAGCTGCTGCTGCCCACATTGCCCGCCAGATCCGTCACCGTGAGTCTTATCACGTAAGTGCCGTCCTTGCTCGCGCTTATCGTGGTGCTCGCCGAGCCAGGGCTTCCGAAGCTTATCGTTCCAGGTCCGGAACTCTGGGACCACAGATAAGACGCGATCCCGCTTCCGGAATCCGACGCCATCCCGTTCTGCGTGAATCGCGAATTCACGGTCTGGTTCGGGCCAGCGCTCACAATCGGCGGCGTGGTGTCGAGATATTGTATCCTTGAGGAGACGGCGTAATTCTTGTTGCCCACGTTGTCGATCGCCCTGAAGCAGATGTAATCGCCCTGATAGCGCGTGTCGTTGTTAGCCT
The DNA here is from genome assembly GCA_963714085.1 of uncultured Microcaldota archaeon. Classification (GTDB taxonomy): domain Archaea; phylum Micrarchaeota; class Micrarchaeia; order Anstonellales; family Bilamarchaeaceae; genus CAILMQ01. The sequence continues at coordinate 947,477 of OY970229.1, forward strand.
CCATGGACGTGTCGTTCGTTCCGGAATTGAGGCTGCTGTCCTGCGACGAACCGCAGTTCGAGTTCGACTCCGCCACCCAGGCGGTGTTCGCCACTCCGGACTCGTTGTCCGACACGCTCGCTGTTATCGTATCCTGGTTGCTCCAGGTGCCGGTCGCATCCCTGGTTATATTGATGACCGGCGGGGTCGTGTCTATCTCCACGGTGCTGGAACCCGTGTCGCCCCAGTTGCTTGCGCTGTTCTCGCTTGCGTAGCGTATATAGGAGACCCCCTCGGTCGATACCATGATGGGCGTGCTGTAAAGAGTCCCGTTGTTTGTGGGATCGCAGATGTTCGTCGTATCGGTGCAATACGTAGTGTTCGCGCAGTTCGAGCCTCCGGGGACGCACGTGAGCGTGACGTACACCGGATACCTTGTCCAGGTGCCGAAATTATATGCGGTGCTATTCGCAGTCCCGCTGGATGTCGTCGTCGGGTCCGTTGCGTATGAAAGCGCCGAGAACAAGATGATAGCGAGGGCAAAGAACATCAGATGTCGGGAACCGCTCGACCTCATATGCACCATGGTGGGCACCTCTTCGCCAGCGTGCCTGGCTCGTGTATGTTAACGTAACTTCCATATAAACTAATTGGTCTTGAGGAACTCCCGCACCTTCTCGGCCGCGCGCGGCATCAGCGGCTCGCCATGCCCGCTCAGCATCGTGTCGAAATCGAGGGATGCTATCCTCTGCATGGACTTCTTAGCCAGCTCCGGATCAAGGGTGAACCTCTCCGGCGGGCCTTCGACTCCGTCCTTGCCGACCCGCAGCGTGTCGCCCACGAAGATTGCGCGCCGCTTCTTGTCCAGGAGCGCGATGCTTCCCGGGGTGTGGCCGGGCGTATGCATGACTAGGAGGCCTGATATATCGCTGCCATCGTCAAGTAGCGCGTCGGGCTGCACCGGCGGCGCCTTCATAATCGTGCCGACGGCCTTGATGAGCACCGCCATGGCGCCCTTTGGCATCGGCATCTGCTCCTTGCCCGAGAGGATGAGCGCCTCGCTGCGGTGCACCGCGACCTTCGCGCCGGTCGCCTCCTTCACCGCGCTGAGGCTTCCGATGTGGTCGATATGGCTGTGCGTGATGATTATGGTTTTGACATCGTGCGGTTCCCTGCCCATCCCCTTGATGTATCTGAGGATCGCGTCGCCATTGTTCGGCATCCCGGTGTCTATCAGCGTCAGGTCCTTATCGCCGACGATGTAGCAATTCGCATTCACTCCGTCTACTCTGTGGATGCCCTTGGTGATCTCCATGGCATTGCCAATGACTTCGCAATTCCCATCAACTTTGTGGATGCCCTTTGTGACTTCCATGCTCCCACCACCTATCGCTAGCCCGTGCTAGAATTATATCCGTTCCGGTGATTAATGCATCGCAGAAGCCCCGTGCGCGTGATGATGTCTCTTCTTCTCCTTGCCCCTCATGGACGACACGACCGCGGCGATAAGCGAGACCACCGCGCAGATGGCGAACGCCAGTTTGGTGCCGTCGATGAACGCCGGGGAGATGAGGTTGGGGAAGAACGTGGTGCCTATCACATTCTGCCTTACCGCGCTTGAAAGGTTGTTCAGTTCGGTCTGGGGCAGGAGGCTTCCCAGCGGGTTGTAGCCCAGGAATGTGGCGAACAGCATGCCTGTCGGAGGGAGATTCGACACGACTGCTGCGGCCTGGGAGCTGATGCCGGCGGTTGTCAATCCGGCGTACATGGTCGCCGGAAGGTTCGTTGCCATGCCTACGGTAAAGAGCGTGAATATGATGCTTATGCTCAGGGCGCTCGCGGCGTTCTGGAACGTCGCCCGCATGCCTGAAGCCACGCCCCGCTGGTGCGAGGGCACGGAGCTCATTATCGCGGAAGTGTTCGGAGCTGCGAACATGCCGGTCCCGGCGCCGATCAATGCGAGGACGCATGCGAATTCCCAGTAGGCGAAGTTGGCCGGCAGCAGCATGAGGCCGAAAAAGCCTATGGCCATGAGGACGCTTCCGGCTGTTGCGAGCAGACGCGGCCCGTGCTTGTCCGAGAGGTAGCCTGAAAGCGGGCCGAACACCAGGAACGCTATCGTCAGGGGGAGCAGGTATATGGCGCCCCACAGCGGCGTATCCTCGAATGCAAAGCCATGGAGCGGCAGCCATATCCCCTGGAGCCAGATGATGAGCATGAACTGCAGGCCGCCCCGCGCGAGGGAATAGAGGAATCCCGCGGCGTTGCCTGTGGCGAACTCCGTGATGCCGAAGAGCTCCAGGTTGAAGAGGGGGTGTTTCACCCTGGTTTCGTGCCAGGCGAAGATGCCGAGCAGCAGTATGCCCAGCAATATGCCACCGATGACGAAAGGATTGCCCCAGCCCATGGCAGAGCTGCCATATGGGATAATCCCGTATGTGATCGCCACGAGTATCGCGCTCAGCCCTCCGGCTAGCAGTACATTCCCTGCTATGTCGAGCTGCTGGTTTGGCCTGATCTCGCCCTTTTCCTTGAGCATCATGTAGCCCCAGATCGTGCCGAGGAGGCCGAACGGGACGCTGACGAAGAAGACCAGCCTCCAGGAGATCACGGCCAGGAAGCCGCCCAGCAATAGGCCTATGAAACTGCCTGCTATGAAGGCGATCTGGTTCACTCCGAGCGCGAACCCGCGCTCGTTCGCGGGGAAGGCGTCGGTGAGGATGGCCGCGGAATTGGCGAGCAGTATCGCGCCTCCTATCCCCTGTATCACCCTGAAGAAGATTATCTGGAGCGCAGCGGAGTTCCCGGTCCCCTGCACGAAGAACAGCAGTATCGAGCCGATGCTGAAGATGAGGAATCCGAAATTGTACATGCGCACCCTTCCGAATATGTCGGACATCCTGCCAAGGCCCACGAGGAGGACGGCAAGCACCGTGATGTAGCTCATCAGCGTCCAGAGCAGGTAGTTTATCTCCCCGGGTGCCAGCGGATTGATGCCTATGCCGCGGAAAATGGCCGGCAGGGCGATGAGGAGTATGTTGGCGTCTATCCCCGCCATCAATGCCCCTAGCGTGGTGTTCGAGAGCGCGATCCACTTGTAGTCGAACCTCTCGATCGAGGCTAGCACTTCCCTGGTTTTCTTGGAGAACAAATCAATCATCCTTGTAATCGTTTAGGTATTTTGACTCGCACCAACCCGGTGCTATGGATAACTGACGGAATCACTGGTCTATTTCTTGTTGATGCTCATGATCCCGACCCAGATGCCGTTGGGATCCTTCACCAAAGCCATGGAGCGTTCCTTTCCTTCGAACGGCCCCATCGCTACCGGTGCGCCGCTCTTAACCAACTTGTCGAACGCCTTCTTGAAATCCTTGACCTGGAACATGAGGTGGTCGAGCTCCACCCCGTCTTTCTTGTACGGGGTGTAGAGCTTGCAGCTCTTGGTGTAATGCATGATGTTCATGCGCACGCCGGTGTCAGGGCTGACCAGGCTCACGATCGTCTCTCCGGGCCAGTGGCTCCTCGTGCCCGTGACCTTCATGCCCATCAGCTTGGTATAGAAAGCCAGGGTCTTCTTCAGGTCGTTAGCCCGTATGCTAGTATAGATTAGTCCCATATTCTCACTGCTCTTAATCAGCCGCGAATATTTTTATATTTTTCGTGCCGCGTGCCTCTCCGCTAAAAGAAAACCCATCATTAGCCCGGGCTCCCTGCGGGCAGGCTAATGTTGTCAGACCGCGCATTCCGTAGACATCTGTTTTATAAAAGTTACTAACCATACGGATATATGGTGCTAATTATGACCAAAGCTACAAGAAAAGACTTCGGCATAGATTACGGTGGAACGAGTGTACGGATCGGACCTGTTGACCGCAGCAGCGGCAGACTGACCGACAAGGTAATAACCATGGATTCACGGCAATTCCGCACCAACGAAAGCCTTACCAGAGCCATCCGCGACCTGCTGCCTCCAAAGTGCAATGTTTTTACTGGCGCAGCGGGCAAGATCGAAGGGCTGCAGATCAAACATTCCCCGAATTCTTCCATAGTCGGGCCAGTGACATTTCCGGAAGACCTGAAGCGCGACGGCTATCACGTCGCGCTTGTCAACGACATGGGCGCTGCCATTAGCGCAGTAGTCCTATGGGGGCCCGGAAGAGGCCGCAGGGTGTCGGCCGTCGGCACGTACTCCTCTGGCTCCAATTTCGCAGTATATCGTGAAAATCTTCTGATTCAGATGGAGGCCAGCCATATGCAGGGGCCTGCTGTAGCCGGCTGGCCGGATAAGGTCCCCATCTCCGCCCAGGTGTGGCAATACTGTTTCAGGAGAGACGTGGACTTCAGCTCTGCCACGGTGGCAATGCAAGGCATGGAAGCTTACAATTCAAAGCACAGTCCAGCAGAGTTAGCGCGATTTGGATTGCATCCTCTGACAATGGAAGATTTGGCCACACAGGACGGTCTTGCGCGTGCACTGTTCGCTTTGGACACCTATCCCGACCACATTGTGTTAAACGAGAGGACTCTCAGCGCCGCAGAACTCGCTTCAGATAAGCGCTTCTTCTGTGGTTGCGGAGGCCAAGGGCATTTGGAACCCCTTGTCACTGGCAATGGAGCTGCCTGGATGGCCCAGCGCCATTTCCTGTTGAATCGCGCACCTGGTCACAAAATCATGCTCATGGCGCTTGCGGATTATAATAAAAAATTCGGAACGGATATCGCCTTCTCCAGCCTTAGAGACGATTCCATCTATCCTGTAATCGTCAGCCATATCTCAGCTAAACACATATATGAAGCATACCGGCTGGCTCCGGAAGAAATGCCGCAGGCATTCATCAGGGACACGCAGGTCAACATGATAGCGGCTTCGATCGGCATTCTTGCATCCTACCATATGCCCGAAGTGCTGGTGTGCATGGGAAGCATGACAAATGATTGGGATATCATATTCGAGCCCGCGATAGCGCTGATAACCCCGGGTTCCCCTGTGCATAAGCCAGGTTATTATTACTTCGACGCCGTTACGCCGCCCGAGGTTCTAAAGAACGATATCAAAGAACTGGGGCTCGTCGGTGCCGTGGCTTACGGGGTTATGCAGGAAAAACGCTGAGCAGCATCCCAGATTCTTCTCCTTAAAGGTTTGTCAGACCGCACATCAATCTTCATCGTTTCGTCCGTGGCTTTTAAGGGCTTAGGGACTAGCTCGGTGATCACCGTGGTCATCATCCATAACCATTATGCCCGCCACAATATTTAAGGCGTTCGCTTGGGCCGCGGCATCGCTCCATGCTGCCCGCACGGCCCCCGGCTAGGTATTAATCCCTTTCCCCGCAATAACATCCAACGATGATAAAGTCCATCCGGCTTCTCAACTGGCGCTCGCACGCTGACACGAAACTCGAGTTCAGCGAAGGCGCCAACCTGCTCATAGGCCACATGGGCGCTGGCAAGAGCTCGGTGATGGACGCCATCTCCTTCGCGCTGTTCGGCACTTTCCCCGCGCTCGAGCGCAGGAAGCTGAAGCTCCAGGACGTCTTCAGGCTGAACGAGGACAAGGCGTCCGTGATCCTGGAGTTCGCATGCAACGGCTCGGACTACACGGTGGAGCGCACGCTCACGAAGGGGAAATCCAGGGTGGAATCCGAGGCGCGGCTCTTCCGCGGCTCTTCGATGCTCGAGAGCGGGCCGGAGCCCGTGAAATCCTACATCTCCGGACTGTTGGCAGTGGACTACGACCTCTTCACCCGCGCCATCTACTCGGAACAGAACAACATAGACTATTTCCTCAGCCTCGACCCGCGCAGGCGCAAGGAGGAGCTGGACGCGCTCCTTGGGCTGGACAGGTTCGAGACCGCCAGGCAGAACGCGGTCTCCGTCATAAACAGGATGAGGTCCGAGAAAAAGATGCTGGACGGGACGTTCAGCCAGGAGGCGCTGGAAAAGACGAGGAAGGATCATGCGGAGCAGAAGGAGCTGCTCGTGTCTCTGGGCGCTGCGCTCGCATCCGCCTCGCTGCAGGAGGAAACTGCGAAGAAGTCTCTCCAGGAGGCCGAGAAGGCGCTATCCGCGCTCGCGCTCAAGAAGGAGGGCCACGAGCGTCTCTCCAAGGAGAAGATGAGGCTGGAAGTCCTCTCAGGCCAGCTCAGGGCCGAGCTGGAGGGAAAGCCCTTTGACAGCGGGGCGCACGCACGGGCGAAGGCGTCGCTCTCCGAGAAAAGGCAGGCCCTGGAATCCGGCAAATCAGGGCTCAAGGCGATCGACACCGGCTTATCCGACCTCTCCAGGCGCGCGGGTTTCGCGAAAGCCAGGCTGGAGCAGGCGCTGCGCGCCAGCAAGGAGCTGGAAGCGAGGGGGAACGAGCTCTCATCGCTGCTCGAAGGGAAAAACGCAGCGGAGATGGAGTCCACGCTCCGCTCGGCGGAGAACGAGTGCCTCGTCCTTGCGTCGGAGCAGAAGTCCCTGCTCTCGTCCATAAAGGACACGGAGGAGCTGGTCCGCGGCCTCAAGCCGGGCGCGTCCGAGTGCCCGGTGTGCGGCGGCCCGCTCGGAGAGAGCGGCATCGAGCACGTGATCAAGGAGAAGAAGGCGCGTGCCGCGGACATGCACGAGCGCGCGAAGGCGCTTGACAAACCGCTGGCGGACAAGAGGAAACTCGCCTCCGACCTCTCGCTCAGGCTGAAGCGGCTCTCGTCGCTGCAGGACGCTCTGTCCAGGCTGGAGAAGGAGGCCTCGGGGAGCGCGGCAGCGGAATCCGAGCTCAAGGAGCTGGGCGCGAAGCTGTCCTTTGAGCAGGAGGCGAAAACTGCGCTGGAAGGCGGGCTCGCTGTCCTTGCCCAGGAGGTCCAGTACCTGCTGCTCGAATGCAGCCGCATGGAGGAGCTGATGGCCAAGAAAACCAGGCTCACGGAAGCGGAGAAGGCGCTCGCCATCGCCACGGAGCAGCTCTCCGCGCTCGGATTCGACCCGCTCGAGCACGAGGCGCGCAGGAAATCCGCAGAAGAGGCGCGGCTCGCCCTCGACCGCGCGCTGAACGGCCGCAAATCGTTGGAATTGCAATTCTCGATGAACAAGGCGGCCGGAGAGAAGCTGGAGAAGGAGCTCGCGCGGCTGGAGCAGGCGAGGAAGGGTTCGGAACGCTGCGCAAGGCTCGAGGAGCAGCTCACGATCTACCGGGACGCGCTGCTGGACACCCAGGCCTCCCTGCGTTCCGAGCTCGCGGCGGCCATAAACTCGGCCATGGCGGAGGTCTGGCCCATATTCTATCCTTACCGGAATTATCCCTCAATAAGGCTCAGCGCCACAGAAAAGGATTATCTCATAGAGATAGAGGACCGTTCATTGTGGAAGCCGCTGGAATCCGTGGCGTCCGGAGGGGAGCGTGCATGCGCGGCGCTCACCATCCGCGTCGCCCTCGCCGCGGTCCTCACGCCCAACCTCTCGTGGCTGGTGCTCGACGAGCCTACCCACAACCTGGACGCAGAAGCAGTCCGGCTGCTCTCCGACACGTTGCAGACCAGGGTGCCTGACGTGGTGAAGCAGACATTCGTCATAACTCACGAGGAGGGGCTGATCGGCGCGGACTTCTCTTCGGCGTACCGTCTGAAGAGGGATGAAACCGGGCCTACCAAAGCCGAAAAAATCTGATAATCAGCTGAATATCTCGGTCTCGAGCCTGTCGGTTATCTCGAGCGCTTCCTTCGCCGGGGCGCCCGTCTTCTCCATGTACCATTCGACGCAGGCCTGCTCGTTCGCCGCGTGGTAGGTGGCTATCGCCAGGTACCTGTCCTCAGCGCCCATCATGCCTAGCGCGAAGAGGTACTGCATCAGGGACTTGAACTCCTCAACGCAGAAGGAGCGCTTCCTGGTGGCGCGCAAGCCCCTCAGGTCGGTGAATTTGATGCCGTCGTTCTTGATGAGCACGGAGTTGAGCGTGAACTTCCCCAGCACCAGGCGCCTGGAATGCAGCGCCGCTAGGTTGTTTATTATCATGTCGCAGAGGTCCCTCTTCTGCTCCGGCCCGAGGGAGTCGGACTCCACGAAGTTTATGTTGTCGTGCCTTGCGAGCCTCCGGTCGAAGCACCAGGCGGTCTGCTCCACCTTGGAGATCACGTAGGCGCTGCCGAGCACGGTCACCATCCAGCCCACGATGTTCTCGAGCCCTGCCTGGACCTTTGAATAGGCGTTGTAGAGCGCCCTCGCAATGTCCTTGGTGGTCTTCCTGAATATGTAGACGACGTTCCCGTGAGCGAGGGACACGGTGTCGATGCCATCCCTGGCGTTGAGCATGTGGATCTCGCCCAGGGTCTCGCCCTGCCTGAATTCAAGCACCTTGGCCCTGATGTTCTCGCATTTCGTGTCCTTCCAGGTATGCTCAAGGGTGATCGTGTCGTTGCTCCGGCTCGTCCTGGTGGACACCGGCACCTCTTTCGTGAACTGGGGCAGGCCCTGCTCCTCCTTCTTCTCTGCGTCGAGCTCCAGCCTCCTCTCTCCTGCATCGGGAACATGGACTTCCGCGTACTCTGTTTTCTTCATGGGTGCAATCCTCTGGATTACCCTGGTCCCCCCTTTCGTAACACTATATTATAGCGCAAAACTCTATTTAAACATATGTCTTGTAGTCTTTCATTGATAACACATGGACGTAGAAGACCTCAAGAGCGGCAGGCATGATTACCTCTCCACCGGATTCCAGGCCACGAACGTCGGCAGGGCCATTGAGCTGATCAAGCGCATGAAGGAGGAGAAAGCGACGGTGTTCCTCTCGTTCACCGCGAACATGGTGGCCAGCGGGCTAAGAGGCGTGTTCGCCGAGATGTGCAGGCGCAGGTTCGTCAACGTGGTCATCACCACGGGCGGTTCCCTGGACCACGACGTCATACGCACCAAGATGGATTACGGGGTCGGCGATTTCACCATGGACGACGCCGCGCTCCACAAGAAGGGCGTGAACCGCCTCGGCAACGTCCTGATAAAGAACGAATGCTACGAATTCCTGGAAAAGGCGGTCCGGCCGGTCTTCGAGCGCCTCTACAACGACGAGGTGGTCACCTCGCCGAGCTCGGTCGCGGCCGCGCTCGGCTCTTCAGTTTCCGACAAGGGTTCTTTCCTCTATTGGTGCTCGAAGAACAGGATTCCCGTGTTCTCCCCAGGCATAACCGACTCCGCCATCGGCCTCCAGACGTATTTCTTCAAGCAGAGGCACCCGGATTTCGGCATAGATGTGACCAAGGACATGAAATCGCTCGCCGACATAGCGCTGAACGCGGACAGGACCGGAGCCATCGTGCTCGGCGGCGGCATATCCAAGCACCACACCATAGGGGTGAACCTGCTACGCGGAGGCCTGGATTACGCGGTCTACGTCACTACGTCGTCTCCTTGGGACGGCTCGCTCTCCGGCGCCCGCACCAACGAGGCGGTGTCCTGGGGCAAGATCTCTGAGAAGGCGAGGCACGTCACCGTGGACTGCGACGCGACCATCGCGTTACCGCTCATAATGGAGAAATTCTTGGGTGATTGACTTGATAAGCATCATGGCTATGGCGGCGCTGCTTTTCTGCGCAGGCCTCACCGTCAAGGCGGTGGACTGGATAGACGACGAGAGGAATGGCAAGAACCTGCTGAAATGGCCCATGGCAGTGCTCTACGGGGCGTTGCTCGGCTATCTAATATCCGAATCTGCCATCGCCATGCTGCTCCTGGGCGCCCTGTTCGCGCAGGTCTTCGCCAGGAAGATCGACACCCACACCCACGTGCTCGGGTTCGCGATAGCCATGCTCTCGCCGTTCGTGCTCGGCTTCCCGCAGTTCGACCCGCTGCTCTTCGTGCTCTTCGCCCTGCTCGCGTTCGTGGACGAGATGGTGTTCGTCGGGAAGCTGGGCTGGCTCACGGAGCACAGGGTGTTCCTGATCCTGGGCTCAGCGCTGCTCATACCGTTCTACGGCTTCGCCTACTTCGTGGGCATACTGGCGTTCGACGTCGGCTACGTGCTCTTCAGCTGGGTCGCCAGGCGTCTGGTCCCGGCGCCCGGGCCTTCGAGGCGCCGCCCCGCGCCGTCAGCCTTTTAATCCAAAACCAGCACAATACCACATATGGATGACCTGGATTTCGCGGTACGCTACCCTTTTTCTCCAGAAGCCAAGGCTGCGCTTGATTCCAGGGCGACCCAGCTCAACGAGTCCATCGTGCTCATGGGGTCCGAGAGGATAAGGCGGGCGTTGAAGGGCGAGTCCGGCAGGAGCGCAGCGCTGCACGAGAGCGACAAGATAAACGAGATCGCGTCCTTCGCAGCAGCCCGCATGCTGCTCGCGTTCCTGAACAACAGGTTCATCACCAACAAGTTCGCGGTCTCGGAATCCAAGCGCGTGAGCGCGTACCTGGACAGCGAGAGGGACGAGTCCGTGATAATCCGCGTCGGGCACGAGCTGGGGTTCGTTGCCGAGAAGCAGGGCGCCTCCTATCTGGTCCCCATCCCGGTGTACCTGATGTTCTGCAGGCGCGACCCGAATTACAAGCTCATAAACCGCGAGATCAGCAACGGCAGGGTACTGGTGAACCAGCACGAGCGGGTGAGGCTGATGGAGGAGGCGGCGAGGAAGCGGATAGAACGCGTTCCTCTTCTCAAGGACCCGCCGAAGATCGTGGCCGATGCCGGCAAGAGGCTCGTCGCCGAGCTACCGAAAAGCGACCTTCCCCAGATACAGGTGAAGCCAGGGGATTACCCGCCGTGCATAATCAAGCTCCTCGACAGCGTGAAGAAGCACGAGAACCTCAACCACCAGGCCAGGTGGCTGCTCTGCGTCTACCTCATGGCCGCGGGCCTGAGCGACGAGGAGATAATCGGGCTGTATTCCAATCTTCCGGACTTCTCCGAGAGGATAACCACCTACCAGGTGCAGCACGCCAGGAAAAAGGGGTACACCGTCCCGGCGTGCGCGACCATAACGACTTGGGGCTTCTGCTGCGCCGACTGCAGGATCGGCTCGCCGCTCTACTGGCGCGGGAAGGGAGTTTCCAAATGAACGCCAATGAAATCGTGCTGGCCACGTTCCGCAAATACTACGAGAACGCGGAATTCGACATCCCCTCCATAGAGCAGAGGGAGTTCGGCATAGGCAACAGGAAGAAGATAGACTCCAGGCACCTGAATTTCGCCAGCACGGCCGAGTTCAGGAGCTATCTGGTGTCCAACACGCCGCTGTTCGTCTCCTTCTCCACTGGCTATTACCGCTATCCCGGGGCGACCCCGATGCAGAAGAAGGTGTGGACCGGGGCTGACCTGGTCTTCGACCTTGACATCCACGCGGAAGGCAAATACGGGGCATATGCGTTATTGGACAAGGTCAAAGCGGACGCGATACGGCTCATGGACATGCTGAAGGACGATTTCGGCATCTCCGGGAAGGAGATCCACGTGAACTTCTCCGGCAACCGGGGCTACCACGTCCACGTCCGGGACAGGTCGTATCTCGAGATCGGGTCGGACGAGCGCAAGGAGATCGTCGACTACATAATGGGCATCGGGCTGGATTATCGGGCTTTCTTCGAGCCTGACTCCAAAAGGCCCAACGACAGGATAGAGCGCGGTCCCAGGCCAGACGAATGCGGCTACCGGGGCAGGTTCAGCCGCGCGGTGATAACGGAACTTGAAAACGATCCGAAGTCCCTATCGCGCGTTTTCGCGAAAGAGGAGACGAGGAAGCGCCTCATCGACGGCATAACGGCCGGGAACTGGAACAGCCAGCCGTTCAAGGTCAATGATTTCCTCGGCCGGCTCGCGCCGATTGCGGCGAAACTCGGATTGTCCAGCGTTAACACGGACGCGGGCGTGACCCAGGACCTCTCCAAGCTCATAAGGGTGCCGGAGTCCGTGCACGGCGACACCGGCCTGATCGCCAAGAAAGTGAGCGATATCAACAAGTTCGAGCCGTTCAGGGACGCGATGCTGCCCGGGCCTAGCGGATCGTTGAGACTCAAGTTTATAGAAGACGTTCCTCAATTGGTTCTGGCGGGCGAGAGCGTCGGACCGTTCAAGAAAGACGAGGAAAAAGAATTCGAAAAATCCGCTGCCCTTTTCTATGTGCTCAAGGGCAGCGCGGAAATAAAGGAATAAACTATTTCTTGTCCGACTTCTTCGGCATCTGTATCCTCTGCGGGAGGTACGGGGCCGCGAGCCCGAGCACCCTGGCCACCAGCGTGCCGTTGACAGAGCCCGAATAGTTCACGGTGGTCAGGATGCTGTCGGCATAGCCCTCCGGCAGCCTGTGGTTCCTGTCCCACTCGTTCTTTATCTGGTCCGCGAGCTTCTTCTCCTCCTTGGCGTATAGGATGCCCTTTATGGTGATGTAGCCTATCTTATCCTCGTAGTTGGCCGTGTACTGGTATCTCAGCTCAATGTCCCCGCCTTCGACCTTGACGTCCATTATGGAGATGTCGACATTAAGGTTGGTGTATCCTTCCGTCTTGTCCTTTTTGCTCGACACTTCGAGTATCCTCTCTCCTGTTATTGGCATATTTATCCCTCCTTGATTCGTGGAATACGTATCCCAGGAAAGGTATTAAAACGATTAGGGAACCCGGACTTCCACTATTCTTATTAAACCTTGCGTGAGAAATCACCCCATGGTTTCTTTTGATCAAATCCTCTCAAGGCAATCCATCTTCAGGGATCAGTCCGTGCTCTCGCCGCACTTCGTCCCCAGGGTGCTGCCGTTCAGGGACATGCTGATCTCCGAGATAATGACCTCCGTGTCCCCGGCCCTGAAAGGGAGGAAGCCGAGGAACCTCATACTATACGGGGCGACAGGCACAGGCAAGACCGTGAGCATGAAGCGGGTGATGGAGGAGTTCCAGGCGCAGAAGGCCGGCATACCCATGTTCTACCTCAACTGCAGGATATACAACTCACGCTACCGCATATTCCAGAAGGTGCTCAAGGAGCATGTGCCAGAGATCGAGAAGTCCGGCTTCGGGCTGCCTTTCCTCTATGAAAAACTGCTCGAGCTGGCGAACCAGGGCCGGCAGCTGGTGATCGTGCTCGACGAGATAGACATGGTGAAGGACCTGGACGACCTGGTGTACACGCTCACCCGCGCCAATGACGAGCTCAAGGCCGGCGGGATATCCATAGTCGGCATATCGAACAAGATATCATTCAAGGAGAAGCTGGACCCCAGGAGCCTCTCGAGCCTGTACGAGACCGAGCTCATGTTCCCGCCATACACGTCCGACCAGCTGCAGAGGATCCTGTCCCAGAGGGTGAAGGACGGCTTCCAAGACGGGGTGGTCGAGCAGTCAGCGGTGAACCTGACCGCGGCCATAACCGCGCAGGACTCCGGGGACGCCAGGTACGCGCTCAAGCTCCTGCTAAAGGCGGGCGAGATGGCGGAGCAGGGCAACAGGAAGAAGCTGACAGACGAGGACGTGGAGGCGGCACGGCGCAAGGTCGAGCTTGACCTGGCAGCTGAGACCATGTCCACGCTGCCGGAGAACCACCAGGTGGTGCTCTATGCCATAGCCAAGCTGTCTCTCAGCGGCTCGAAATACTCCCGTTTGGAGGGCATGGACGACTCGTTCCTGTTCTCCGGGGAGATATACGACGAATACGAGGCCCTCTGCAAGAAGCTCAGGAAAAGGCCGCGCTCGCTGCGCTGGTACAAGGAGTACCTCAACGACCTGGAGATGCTCGGCCTCATAACGACCACGCCGTCGTCCAAGGGCATACGCGGCCATACCACGCTGATACGTCTCGGGCACAACCCCAAGGACATAGAGAAGCTGCTCAAGGGCAAGCTGTCGCTGGACTGATTGGCCGGAATGCACACATTTTAATATTCTTTTGCGCACATATATGTATACAACGAAACTCCCAAATATACCCAAGGCGAGAGCATGGAGAGTCCGAACCGGCAGATTGTATTGAAACGCAGCGACATGCGGCTGGATCGGAGCTGCTTTGCTCCCTGGAGAAGGGATTTGCCCGAAAAGTTCCTGCTGCAGATTGCAAGGCAACAACCATTCCTGATCGACCCGCTCAAAGACTATCTCACATGCGGCAATGACGTGATTGTGCGCCAGGTAGCCGAGCACATCAGTGCGCACGGCCCGCTCCAGCATCCGAATCCATCAAAGAATGGTTATGTTATCGGAATAAAGGAATGTACCGACTCCAGGGCGGTGACTACCGACTTGGCATTCCTGCTCGAATATGAGACAGTCCATCAGAGAACTGCCGGCAGTAGTATCCGCAAGGCCAAGATATTCAAAACGCTTGCTCCCGGTGGCCTCGCGGTTGTCACGAGTCACCTCGCCTGCGGCGCAACCGATATTGCTCATAAGCTTGTGGGCCATGAAAAACCGGACATAGACCCATATGTTCTATCCCTAATAACCAGCATCCCATACCATGTGCGGGCCGAACCAAACCCGGCCATCCGCGATCCTGAGAACGCGATTGCGCACGCTTTCTCTGCGACAAGATTGCTCAAGCTCGCTGGCAGGGAAGATATCATCGTATGCCCTTCATATCTCGATTGGACACAACCCGAGCCTTTCAATTGGCTTGAGTGTGCCCCACAATCCCCTTGCGCCGCGCGTTTGAAGGAGACTGCCAAAAGAATGACTGAATATGCCATGGCAGAGGGCAGGGATTTCAACACCCAGTACGCTATGCTCACGTTGCTCTGCGATGCTTGTCGTTTTGGCCGTATTGACGGCCCGCGCGAGGTATTCGGTGAGCTCGGCGACGCGATATTCTGCGTAAATGCCGACTTCCGCAGCTTTGATCCGTCATTGCGTCCCCGGCAGAAGCACATATCAAACACTGCCATGGGTTCTGTGATGTACGCCGCTTATGACCACTTCCACGGTAATTATGGCCATGTGGCTGGAGTCGGAGGGCGTCAAGGCACTCACATACTCGGCATCATGGATGTATGCGCTACAACTCTCCACAACGTCAAGAAGCATCTGCTGGATAACTACCCTTTGATACGCGACCTCACAGAGTACGGCAAGCGGATACTCCTCATACACTACGATAGGGGTACGGCTAAAATCACGTTCCTGAATGACTGATTATTTCCTTCCCGCGAGCCAATAGGCCCCGCCGAAAACAAGCATCCCCAGCACCGCCACCGGCGCATAGACCCTGAACACCGGCGATACGACGGCAATCATCAGGAGCCCCACGAACACTATGGCCAGCTTGCCGCTCAGGCCCCTTATGTCGAGCACATCAGTGCTTTCAGGCTCCGGTGCGACGGCCTCCTCGGGCATCTCCTTCTTCGGAAGTTCCTTCGCCTTCTGGGTGAACTGTGGCTTGTCGGTCGGCATGCCCTGGTAGCCGCATCTGGGGCAGTCAGCCTTGCCGCTGATGAACACGTTGCTCAGGTCCATCTCCGCGCCGCACTTGGGGCAAAATTTCTGATCCACCATGTGGTACCAACTTTTTAAGCCTCATAAAACTACTTAATATTATGTGTCACGACCCTGAATGAAAAAAGAAAAATGAATCCTACTCCGGTATCAGCGGGTTCCTTTCGTCGGTGATCAGCAGCTGGTACGCACTGGCCTGCGCATGATAAACGCAGTACTTCTTCAGCCAACCGGTGAGGGTCGCGTTCCTCTTGCCCGTGAAGAGGATAAACAGCCACTGTAGTGCAAAACATATGAGTGCTATTATTGCGAAGAAGAACAGGACGATGCACGTGATTATCGCCCACACCCACCTCACTATCAATTCTACGCGCGAAGCCTTATCATCGCTTTTGAGGTCGACCTTGACCGTGTTCATAAAACACCACCCACGTAGCGATTCGGAGATAAATTTAATAAGAATGCAGTTTACGACCCGCTTCCGGCCCACTGCCCCTTCCGGCCGTACGGCATTTCCACGTTAAATGATGTCAGCTCTCAAGATCTTCGTCACAGGGTCGCCCCTCAGAGGTATTGCATTTTCATCACTGATTATTATTAGGGGGCTAAGGATAAATAAACCCGCCGGGAGAAGGCGGCAAACGATGATGGACGGTTCAGATGTGATAATTTCCTCATCGGACTGAGTCCTCGGCCTGTCGAACAGTCATCATGTAGGATGAGATAAGGTAGAACGAGAATATAAACAGGAGTAAAAAGGAAGAAAAGGAAAAATCAGAGGTTGACCTTGAGGCCGAGCTCCTTCTTGAGCTCGCGGTACCTGTTCCTGATGGTGACCTCGGTCACTCCTGCGACGTCGGCGACCTCCTTCTGGGTCTTCTTCTCTCCGAACATCGCGCTCGCGATGTAGAGCGCCGCGGCGGCCACGCCGGTCGGTCCCCTGCCTGAGATCAAACCTTTCTTGAGCGCCTTCTTTATTAGCCTGGTGGCCTCCTCCTGCACCTTGCCGCCCAGCCTGAGCGCGGTCGCGAACTTCGGCACGTACTGCGCCGGGTCGGTGAGCGGGACGTTCACGTCCAGCTCGGTCTTCAGGAACCGGTATGCCCTGCCGATCTCCTTCTTCTCTATGCCGGACGCCCTGGATATCTCGTCCAACGTCCTGGGTATGCCCTGCATCCTGCAGATGGCGTAGATGACCGCTGCGACCACGGATTCGATCAGCCTTCCGCGGATGAGCTCCTCCTTAACCGCCCTCCTGTAGAGGAGCGCGGCGGACTCCTTGATGTTCTCCGGAAGCCCCAGCGAGGATGCCACGCGGTCGAGCTCTGCTAGCGCGATGACCAGGTTCCTCTCCATGGACGTTGCGATGGACACCCTCTTGTGCCATTTCCTCATCCTGTAGAGCTGGGCCTGCTTCTTGGGCGATATCTTCCCGCCCCTGATGTCCCTGTTATATTGGTCGATCTCGGTCACGAGTCCCTTGTTCGGCCTCATGTACTTTATCGGAGCGCCGCCCCTGGCCCTCTTGCCCTTCTGCTCGGCGTCGAAGGCGCGCCACTCCGGACCTAGGTCTTGGATGTTCTCGGCGATGATGAGCCCGCACTGGGCGCAGAGTACCTCTCCTTTCTCGTAGTCCCTGATGAGCCTGCTCCCCTTGCACTCAGGGCATTTTGATACAGTCGTAGCTGCTTGTGTTGCCATGTCAAAACCTCCCGATTCGCATAATAAGTTTTATAAATGTTACTCAGACGGGGTTTATATACCTGCGCTTTTTTCGGGCCTTGCACATAAACTATGGCCTGCACATAAATTGGGGGGTTTGCACATAAATTAAGGGAAAAAAATAATAACTTCATATCCGGTGTTTCTCAATGAAGGTAAGGAGTTCTCCTATTGAGTGAAACATTGCGCTATCCCCGCTTTGGGCGTGTTCGACACTTCCTTCCCAAAAGTGTCTAGTGAACCTTTTGCTCAGGGCGTTTGAGCGTATGTCGTGCCCTCTTGCCGATAGTTTAGCCTTGCTCATATCCCAAAGCCGGATTACAAATTTCGGCATGTCGCCCTTTCTTTTTACTTCGATTGTACTCTTCATGTAATCGCCTCTAAACTTTCCCTTTTTTCGCCTTGAAGCTCTTCGCGTACTCCTCCAAAGACTTGCCAGTCAGATCCTTGACTTGCTTGTCTGCCCAATAGCTCAAACTGACCTTATTGTCATGAGTCCACTGGAGGCTCGCACGCTTTCCGGTGAAAAATCCGGCAGATCCCTTCTTATCCTTGCCCATCTCGACCCAAAGTTCGTCGACCCGCTCTTTTGGTATCGGAGCTCCGTTAGCCTCGTTGTAGATTCGGCTCCAGAGCTCCATGCGGTCCTTCATCCAGCTAGGAATCTCGGCTTCGAGTCCCTCCTCCTGAACCTGCAATTCGGCCAAAAGAGTCGACGCTTCTTCCAACAGTCCCTGTATTTTCTCGATTTTTTCTTTTTCCTTGGTCATAAAATCCTCCTCCGCCATACTTATTTTCTTATTAATATTATATAGTATAGATATACTGTTTTATAAATATATCATTTTTATCAAGTTTTGAGAATAGAACAATAAAAAAGAATGTCGTCTAAAAGTGTTTTTAAATCTCTTCTTCGTAAGATTATTGGTGTTCGGTACCTTTGGGGAACCCAAGGCCCCTAACGGGTTCGATCGATGAGATCGCCAACGGTAATGAGCCAAAGGGTGCACCACATTGTATTCATGGCATCCAAAGTCTACAGCATCCCCAGCAAGGATGCATTTCTCGCCTTTAAACAGAGCATTTCGACTCGTTTCACTTTAGATAGTCTGGCGCCCAAACAGCACATGGAAGATTCTTTTTCAATCAAGTCCCCGAGCGGCAATCTCAAGGTCGATTACTATGCGTCCGGAAAGCTCGTTTTACAAGGCAACGAAGGCATGCCGGTTTTTATAGCAATGAAATCCGAGTTGGACAAGGCGTTCACACCTCTAGAAAAGCAAAGCCCCGCAGAAGCGGCAATCGACTTGTTTTTAATAGATAAAAAGTTCTTTATAGGAGGAGATGAAGCAGGAACCGGAGAAACGTTTGGGAGCGCCTTTGTCGGCGTCATTGCATTCGAAAAAGAGTCCCTAAAGCAGCTCGCCGATTTCATTAAAGTGCGCGATGTGAAAAATGAGGGTAGGCAGGGCATCGGAAGCTTATTCCGTGCTGCCAAAAAACACATGTCAGCTTACAGAATAACCCCGATTACGGCATACCAGCTCGACATAAACAACAAGAATGTTCTTTTGGACGAGACATATGTTTCGCTTTTAAAAGAGCTGAAAGAGTATCTGCCCGCTTCCTGCATCATCATAGATGATTACGGCGCAGGCCCACACTTACGTAATTTTTTGAAGAAATGCGAAGCAGAAGGCGCCCGCGTAATATTGGTCAACAAAGCCGATGCAACATACCTACCGTCGATGCTTGCTTCTGTTGTTGCCAGGGATGCGCGCCTGGAGGACATGGAGAAGTTGTCAGCAGAAAATGTCCTGATTAATAACGAGACAAACGAAAGCATCGCCTTCACAAGCGGAAGCCCCTCAGATTCCAGCACGGAAAAATGGCTTCGGGAGTATAGGAAGATTAATCCGCACTCAGATTTTCCGCCTTTTGTCAGGAGAAAATGGGCTAATGTAATTCGGATTGAAAAAGAAGTCCCCAAGTCCAGCTTCGAGTACGCTTATACTTGCGCAAACTGCAAAGAAAAGGTGGGCAAATCGTATTTTACCTTTCATAAAATAAAGAACGCGACTGAAATGCTATGCGCATGCGGTGCACCCATCGGAAAAAGCGAGATTACTACGACGTTCGGTAAATGCTCGTTGGTACTAGATACGAGTGCCGTGATTGGCCGGATTCTTTCAAAGGACTTAGAGACATCGAGGTTAACGGCGGGCATGAAGGTTATACTACCTTCGTGTCTATATGAAGAATTAGACAAAAAAGAACCGGACAAAAGAAGGGGGGCTCTTCGCGAAATCGATTTTCTGAAGAAGAAAAGCGACGAAGGACTTATTCGGTTTGAAGAAGCGGATGTGTCTGCATGGGTTGGCATGTCATATGATGATCAAATCAAATATCTAGCGCAAACAAAAAAGGCAATTCTTTTGACCCAAGACCGGAATCTCGCTGCTTGGACCGCCCTGGGGACATTCGTGTTCGAGATTAAGGTATTCGGCTAGTTTGTTTGTCTATAAAAGACTGGCGATGCGGGCTCCAAGTAACCAAAAACTAAACTAACAAGAAGCCAGGCGCGGTTATTCTACTCCCAACGACTTGACGAACTCCAGTCGTTATTTTGGTGGTTTAAACGCCCTAAGAATGAATTGTGCTTCGGCAGTATCAAGTTTTAAGGTGGATTCTAGTTTATGCCTCGCATCTATCCTCTTTTTCTTGGCTTCCTGCTCCAACTTCTGAGCGTCCATCAAGTTATTAACAAGCTCTCTAGAAAGATCTGCTGGGGGTAGAGGCATTTTAATAGAAGAAATTGTGTTCCATTTAACCCTTGTTCTATTGACTCCAGTTGCAGTTAATAGTAAATCTGCCCGAACTTCTGGTGTTCGTAATAGCATCCATACGATGTATGGATCAAAACCAGCTTTTGCTTTCAAAATAGTGAATTCTTTAGCTACTACACAACCGTCAAATTCGGGCAGAACTACTGCCGCCGCACCATACGTTGCGCTGATGTGGCTAATAACAATTTGGCCAGTATGAACACGATACAATTCTGGATATTTGCAATCCGATGCTAACTGTTCATCTCCCTTTCTTGCAAATCCGTCATATGTAACTAAGAGAAACGAGACACTTTCACTAGATTCAGAAGTATCGATAACATCTTCTTCACTTGGTTCAATAGGTTCGACAAGTTCGGATAGACTAGCTACTCGAAGACCCATATTAGTCCAGTTACGAATCTGACGGCCTGGAGTTTCAAGGCACGATTTTACATCCATTCTATCGGCGATGCGGGAGGACGGCACTACGAATTTCCTGACTGATGGGTCACCATTTAGGAATCGGTGGAATAGTTCGACAACCGTTTTTATTTCAGAAATGGCGTTTTGCCGATTAATCGCATCAATGGGAAGAATTCTTTGACGTGCAGGGTCATCAAGTCCGATATGTATGCAACCATACATGAATACAGAACCTTGCTCTTGCATGGCTCCCTCTGTTTTAGCATCGTCTTCATCAGCTTTTTTTTCGAGGTATAGTAGAGAGGTTTTTACTCTTGCTTGTGAACGCTGAAATGCATCTCCGGGTAGGGAGATGACTGCTTTGACAATGAACTTTTTTCGTATAAAATCTCTAACCCAACTCATATCAGAACCACTAAGTATGCCGTCATCGATAACTGTTACCATCCTTCCGCCAGTTTTCAGGAGGTCATAGTATCGTTCGAGAAACATGATGCTTGATTTCAAACCTTCTCTCGGAGTTTTCTGGCCATTTTCTAAGTTAAAACCTAGTTCATATTGATCAAGAACCTTAGCCTCGGAAGGCGTTTTTCGGTCATACGTTTTAGCAAACGGTGGGTTGGTTATAACTACATCTGCAAATCCCTTGCGCCCGATTAATTTCGCTAGTTCTTTTTTTTCAACTTTGACTTCTAAACTATCATTAGTCAGTATCGTCAGCTCTTTGTCTAGCACATCAGCTTCAAAGATTTTACTTGCTCCATCTCCGTGCAAATGCATATTCATCCGAGTTAAACGGGACATGTTGGGTTCTTTGCCAGCATCCACTCCGAATAGCTGATTATCGGCAATCGCTTTTTTCATCTCTGCTTTTTGTTTTTGGGATAACGACGAGTTTGCATCTATTTTAGCCCATATCTCTACCAATGCCTCGATTAAGAATCCGCCCGTTCCGCAACACGCATCTAAAACAACATCACAACGATTTCGTTCGAGTTGAATGTCTGCAAGGCGTGTCCCCAGCTTAACTATGCTTCTTGGAGTAAAGAATTGACCCAAATCTTTACCTCGCATTGTTGCGTTCAGGAACCTTTCAAAGAGACGACCATTCAAGTCTGCTTCGATACCGAAAAGATAGATGTGTTCTAATTTCCCTACGACTCCACTTATGATTTCCGGGCTGAGATTGATGTGATCATTAGCCTCAAAAATGCGTTTCGTAGTCCCATCTCGGATGGCCTTTTCAAGTTCTTCTAATAGTTCATGGAATTGAATCGTATCCATGGGATTTTGGGCATCACTTTCTCTGCTTTTAATCCATGAAGAAGAAAAATGAACATCCTCAGCTTTCACATTAAACTGTTTTAGATTAACTAACTCAGGATATTTCGCTCTGATAAAGCGGTCAGATAAAAGCTTCAGAAAGACTAGCTTTACAAATTCTTCAAAACCCGCAGCTTGACTGATATTACCTTTCTTGTAGATATACTGATGGCACCAAGCAAAAGTGGCATTGAGTGATTCGAGGGCGGTGGGCTTAAGAAGTTCGTGCATGTCCGTAGCTGGCATTGGCTCTTTCGCTACTAGGTTTTCTCTGCTCATTAGCCGCTGCAAGTCTTTGAACTTGGGATTAGAGTCAGTAAAGTCATCAAAGTTCATCTTCACGAGTGGCTTATCAGAATCCCACTCATATAGTTCAGTAAAAACACCATTTGTGATGAGAAAAAACTGAACTGGATTTTCATTTTTGAACGTTTGATTTAGCATCAGGCAGTAACCTGCGCATTGTGACAGATACTTGTGTATCGGCTCTGATGGGGATTTGGCATCAATTACTAATCGAGGTTTAGTTTTCAACTTTATGATGTAGTCCGGCGTATATGGAACCTTTTTGCTTCCCAAAGAAACAACGACGCTCTTAATCTGAGTTTTTGGGATTATCTCACTGTCTTTGAAGCCCAAATCTTGCAGCAATCGATTTAGAAAAAACTGTTCTACTGACGCCTCGTTCGATAGATTTGTCGAAGCGCAGTATTTGTTTTTGCTCATTTCCCCGCCTTCCTTATCCGATCTTTCGACGCTTCAATAACCTTTTGTCCTACAGGGCAACTACTAAATTCCTTTTTGCTCCAATCAATCATTTTGTGCTCATCAAAGAGCATATCACAATCATCACAAATATACGCATGAGCTATTATCGAAACAAGACCGGAATGCGCGTCACCTTCGGAATCCATGCTGCAAAAAGGGAAGTCGCCTCCATTTAATCTAGGAGAAGCATGGGTGCCACACCATCCGGTTACATCTACGATACAGCCGCTTCCACAATTTGGGCATTTGCCTTCTAGAAATGCTTTTTTATTAAACTTTTCGTCACTTCCCATTTACCTCACCTAATCCACCAAATCCAGATACCTCTCCCGGCCTTCAGTTGTTTACCATTAATGCGGTTATCGCCTCGTAACATAAGTAAGCGATGAAAAACCTTGGTGCGTGTGATTTTCTTATCTTTAAAACGGTCTACGATTTCCATAGTTTCAAGAGGTTCTTGTGCCATTCTTATGATGGAATAAAGATTTTCACGAACAAGATCTTCTTTGCCGTACTTTTTTCCATCCATAGATAAAAGTATATATTGATAGATTTATGAATCAACCTTTCCATAAATACTTCAAAATATTAATCGATGAATGTATAGAACTAGCTATAACTCATAAAACAGAAGAAGGCACAAAGAGAGCTATGGTTTCTCGGGTTTTGGAGGGTAATAGACCCCGATTATTAGCCACTCATTCCAATTACTCTCTGTTCCTACAAAAAAGTACACGTCCTTTTTAGATAAAAATTCCGTCTTATACTTCTGGACACATTTTTGAATTGCGGTTTCTTCAGTTCCATATTTCTTTAGCATCTGCCGATATAACTCCAACAATTCCCAGTCTTCTACCATCATATCATGACCAGGACAGGTAGCATCACACCTAAACTTATATGCAAAACGGTAAGGGATTTTGTCTAATGGACTTTTGTATGGTTCCCCCCCCAATGTCTTCTGCTTTCCTTCGACCAAATCTTTTTCCCAACCTCTTGCTTTTTCAATTGGTTCGGCATAAAAGTCGTCGATAAATTCTGGGTGGATGAATCCCAAAGACGTGTGGTCCTTATCATACTCGGTTTTAAGTGCCTCTATTGATGGCATTAAGAATGGTAATAAGAACGTGTTTCGTTTTTTCCAGTCGCCTTCTGTAGGGATATACTTTCCAGTACGTACAATCGTATCGTCCTTGACTTTATGACTTTCTTTCCGTTTGAACTTTTCATTCGGGTTGTGCTCCGCATTTACCTCGATCAACTCGAATTTATGAGGTCTTTTTTCATAAGGTAAATCGAAAAATCTTACCGGGTATATCCTAATCCATTCTTTAGCGTCAATGTCAATTCCGGCCATACAAGCCGTTCGTTCATATTTTCGACTAAGGTTGGGGTATGTTTTTACCAAAAGAAGAACCTTCCTTCTTTTGAATGTCATATATCTACCACCCTGAACCCATCCCGAATCAATTTCTTTTTTATGATGCTCCTATGGCATTTGTTAACGTCCTTTTCAAAACACATCATCACCGTTTTCCTTACCTGAGCCAACCCTTCAAGATCCAACAACTGTTCTTGAGATTCGGGTTTTGATAGTGCTTCTTCGTACTCTTTAAAAAACTCAGGATAATCCCACCCCTCCCAAAGCTTATGTCTAAGTTCCCTTGGCGATCCTAAAAGCGGGAAGTGTTTGTATACAATCCCGTTTTCCTGAAGTGCTTTCGACAACGCTGATTTTGCAAAACCATTTTTCCTACTAAAAGCGAGTTCTCTTACGTCGATTACCTGCTGAACCCCATTTTCCTTCAAAACACCGACAAATTCTAATAGATTCTTGCCTTCGTATCCGATGGTAAATACTACAGTGTCGCTTTTATGCGGGAGATACCAGTAAGTCAAGGTCCCTTCCTTCCTTCTTTGAAGCTTAACCTCTTCTTCAAGTCGCCTAACCCATGAGTTGTTTGGGACTTCTTGTGGCAGACCGAGTTTGGTTTTTATATCATGCCACGTCATGCCTGCCTTTGTTTTGTTCAATAAGTTCGTGATCTTAATTTTGAACTCTTCATACGTCAATACGTCCGATTTTATTACGACAAGTCCTTCCGTAGTTACATGAGTTTTGAGGTTTTGGCCTTCTTTCCATCCGAGTAATGCTATGTCGCTGGGTGGGATGGTTATTACCCATTTTGTATACTCTTTATCATCGACCTTTCTGGATAGCTGTTTTTGTAATTGCATATCTCTGTCTTAGGTACCAATATTTATATATCTTGGTAGGTACCTACATAGTATTTAAATCAATAGGTACCTAATATATCTGTAAGCTGTTAGGTACCTAAGATATGAAATGATACACTGGATGATTGAAATGCCTGAACAAAACCCACCCTGCAAGCACTGCGGCTCTCCCTTCGTCATCCGAGACAGCGTAATCCAAACCGCCGAATGGGAGAACGGGATATACACCTGCTGCCGATGCATGAGGAGCTTCACCCAAAAGGTCGAGAAAAAGATGGAAATCGAAAGACCCGAAGGCTTCCAGTCCTTCCTCCCTCCGCCCAGCCCTACAGCGCCTATCCAATGGTCCCAATACAACGAGGCTCAGGTGCGCGAGAAGCTCCTGTTCCTCGAAATCCTCCAAGACCTGTGCTCCAGGCTTCCGGACGGAGAACCGGGCAAGGTAGGCCGTCCCAGGGCTTCCACAAGAGAGATGGTCTTCTGCATGGTAGCCAAGCTCTACGAGGGACTGTCCTCCCGCAGGGTGTCTTCGGACCTCCAAATAGCCGCCCAAAGGGGCCATATCGCCAAGGTCCCGCATTTCAATACTGTCCTCAAGTACTTCAACGATCCCGGCATGGCGCCGCTCCTGACCGGGCTTATCCAGCTCTCATCGCTTCCTCTGAGGGACTTCGAGACCACGTTCGCGGTGGATGCAAGCGGCCTCAGCTCCGCGTTCTATTCGAGATGGTTCGATTACAGGTTCGGGCATCTCGACGGAAGGGAAAGCAAGGCCCACGACTGGATAAAAATCCACGTCGTCTGCGGGGTGAAGTCAAACATCGTGACCTCAATTGTTGTCACCGACGGCAAGACCAGTGACTGCCCCCAATTTCCCGCGCTCCTGAAGACCACGGCGGAGAACTTCGACGTCAAGGAAATCACGGCGGATAAGGGTTATTCAAGTCGGCGGAATATCGACGCGGCATTCGAGATCGGCGCCGTCCCGCTCATCCCATTCAAGTCCAATACTACGGGAAACGCGGGCGGAAGCCTAGCCTGGAGCAAGATGTACCATTACTACCAGCTGCAAAGGGAGGCTTTCCTGGCTCGGTACCACCAGCGGAGCAACGTAGAAAGCACGTTCAGCGCCCTGAAAAGGAAGTTCTCGACCAAGCTTATGCTGAAAAACGAGCCCGCCCAGGTCAACGAAGCCCTTGCCATGATCCTTTGCCACAACATCTGCGTCCTGATCCGGGAAGCGTTCGAGAACGGGATTTCTACTGAGTTCGAGGGGGTTGCACATAAAGTTCCGGTGCTGCACATAAAGGAGGGGATAACGTTTGGAAATCGCTAATTTGTGTGCAATGCCCTTTTTTCGGGATTTGCACATAAACTAGGGGCTGCACATAAATCGGGCTGCTTGCACATAAAATAAGGGATAAAACAATCGACGTCCGGGCTCTATCTACCGAACCTTCTCTCGAGCAGCTCGGCGGGCGGCTTGGTGAAAAGATAGTACTTCTCGTGGCCCTCGAGCTCGTTGAGTATCCTGTGGCTGAAGACCGCTACCGGGTCGGCAAGGCTCGGCACCCTCTTGTGGAGGTCCGCGAAGCTCTCGAACGGAGTCTTCTCCCGCTCTGTGAGCAGCGCCTCCATGGTCTTCTTGCCTATGCCTGGGAGCAGGTCCAGGGTGTGCACCCTTATGGATATGGGCTTGGCCCTGTTGAGGAAGTCCACGAACTCCTTCTCCCGCTCCGTTATCGCCTTCTTCACTATGTTCGGCAGGAATTCCCTCGCGCCGTTTGTGAGGTCCTCGTATTTTATCCTGCCCTTGATGTGCTCGACCTCCTGCCTGCCCTCCTTGCCCACGCACACCTTCTGGCCTATCACTATGGCCGCTTCCGGCTTGACCGACGCCTCGAGCAGGGTGAAGAACCTTGTGCCCAGCAGCTGGACCATGGGCTCCCTCTTTATGGCAGCCGCATGGCCAAGTGGCATGTATTCGACGACCCAGGCGTAGTCCTCCATAGTGAACATCTCATTTCTGCAATTGCTTTAGGATCTCTGCCGCATCCTCATCTTTCATCTCGATCTTGTTCTTGGCTATTATGGCCTTGAGCGTCTCCTGGTACTTCGGGCTGAGGTCCACGAGCTTGACCGCGGTCTCCCTGTCCACAACGCCCTTCTTGACCAGACCGTCCGCGGCCTTCTCGGCCTCCGAGGGCGTCCAGCGGGAGAACTTCTCCGCATGCTCGGCCGCCTGCGCCTGCTCGTATTCGAGCTCCTTGTCCTTCTTCCGCTCCTCGAGCAGCTCCTTGACCTCGGCTATAGAAGCCGGCCTTGATTTCACGATCTTCATGTTGCAACACCCTACGCGGCTTTGAGATGTATCGGGCTGGCGATCAGCCGCTTCTCGAGTCCGCCGTCCTTTATCTTTATCACGTAGCATCCGCCCCTCTTCTCGACGATGGTGCCGTGCCTGCCCTTGTACCTCATGTGCGGCTGGCCCGAGGATGCCGCCCTCTGCTTGATGACGACCTTGGTGCCGACCTGGAAAGTCTTGACCTGATCGCACACCGTGAGGTTCATCCTGCCCCGGAGCTTCCTGGAATTGCCGCTCAATGTCCCTTTGGAATTTTTGACCATTTATCCCACCTTATCGTATGTACGGCATGGCACCGGATGCCCATTAAAGCCTGTGGCTCCTGCGCACGTGCCCTGCACAACCCATTATCATGACGAAATGTTTTTAAAAGGCAGCCGCTCCTTTTAAAAGGTTCCTTTAAAAACGATTCCTTCCATTTAAAAATAGGTAAGGTGGTCTTTTTGTCTAAAAACCCCGAATTCGTAATCACGAACATGGTGGCTTCTGCGTCGCTCGGCCTCGAGCTCGACCTCTACTCGCTTGCGCAGAAGATAAAGGAGATAGAGTACGAGCCCGAGCAGTTCCCAGGAGCCATACTGAAGTTCAAGGATCCCAAGGCGTCGCTGCTCCTCTTCAAGAACGGCAAGGTCGTGTGCGTCGGCTGCAAGAAGCGCTCGCTCATAGAGAAGACCATAGAGAGGACCATAAAGCTCCTCACGCCCTACGCCAAGAGGATAACCAAGACCAAGAAGCCCAAGATAGAGATAACCAACATCGTCGCCTCGGCCGCCCTCGGCATAGACCTGGACCTCTACAAGATCGCCTACAAGGTCAAGGACGTGGAATACGAGCCCGAGCAGTTCCCCGGAGCCATACTGAAGTTCAAGGAACCGAAGGCATCATTGCTCCTCTTCAAGAACGGGAAGGTCATATGCGCCGGAGCGAAGAACGAAGCGGACATACGCACCGTGCTCCGCAAGGCCAAGACCCTCCTAGAGAAATACAGCGAGAAGAAGAAATGATCCCACGGTTGATGCGGTGAGGGGCCTATTCGCGCTTGGCATAACCATCCTGCTGCTTTTCGGCTGCATATCCAGCGACACCAAGGTCGGCCTCACCACCGAGGCCGCGTGCGACAACCCCACGCCGCCCAAGCCCCCGTTGCGCGACTCCGAGAAGATCGCATGCTACCACCAGGCGGCGATCAGCGACGCCTACCTCGTGGATAACAACGGCGCGCGCGATACATGCTCCGACATCATGAACAAGATAGGCGACAATCACCCGAACGACGACATCGGCGCGCAGGCCGAGACCGAGCGCAACCTCTGCTTCTTCGACATCGCGAAGATAATCGCCAGGCAGAACGGCATGCAGCAGTTCGCGCTCGACATATGCAGCAACATACGTGACAGCACCGGCCACAGCCTGACCGGCGCGCAGGTCACGGAGGACACCTGCGCGAGCGAGGTGCAGAAGCAGGCGGCCGTAACCACGGAGCAGTACTACGCGAGCCCGAACAACATCTGCAGCCTGGCCCTAATCCTGCCCCTCATCCTCGCGTTCGCGCTGTTCGAATGGAAAAGGCGCGAATGACGACTTTCCGAAGACAGCCTTCGGGCTGCGGGCCCTGGAATTCAATTGAAAAGAAGAAAACAAGCTAGTCCGGTTCGTTCGCTGCGGCTATGTCCATTATCTCGAGCGCCTTCTTCACGGACATCCCCTCGCGGATCCCGAGGTCCTCGGCCCATGTGGTCGTGGTCCTTATCTTCGCCTTGAGGAAGTCGTCCATACACTTCACGCCCGAGACGAAGGCAGCGACATCCCCGACCTTCTCCGCAGTCTCCTTGTCTATGTAGGAGCACGCGACATAGCCTTTCTTGGCCTTGACGACGATAAGCGGGAGGTTTCCGAGTGTCTGCCTGAGAGCGTTATATTTCCGACCGTCGCATTCCACGACGCTCTGTTCCATCAGAATCCCCCGGCGCGCTCCCTCCTGCGCTCAGCCTGCTCCCGTTTCTTCTCGAATATCCCTTTGTGTTTGGCGCAGCTTATGCAGTAGTAGACGTCGTTTTCAGAGAATGCCGTCACATTGTCTCCAGTCGGTAAGTCCGTTGAGAACCTGCTCCTTCTCGTATAGGAGATCGCCTTGTCGCGCGGTATGGTCCTGCCGCACGAGCAGCACGATTCAAGGCGTTCTCGCCCCCTTCTCTTTTTGCCCATGGGAATCAACCTTTGATGTCTTTCAGTTCGCCCAGCAATGTTCCATCAAGACGATATACAGATGCGGCGTCCATTTTAAATAGGTTATTGCTCAGCAGAGGGCCCATGCGCGCCCCGGAAGCCGTGAACGACGCTCCGACCAGTGGATTGAACGCCGGCATGAGCACGAGCTTTATTTTCCTGTTGAACTCCTTGTAATGCGCCGCGATGCTCTCCGGGTCCGGCTCGGCGATCATCCACACCGGCTCGCTGTGCCGCCTCCCGGACCTGTCCGTGAGCGAGAGCTGCGGGTGCTGGTGCGCGGACACGAGGTACTCCGCCTTCATGCATTCTTCAGAGGGCCAGCCGTGGCCGTGCACGAGCCCGAGCTTGCCGTGCACGAAACCATCCGACGGGACGATCCGCGCGGCGCACCCCTCTATCCCTCCGTCGTGGTTGCCGCGCACTATTGTAAGCTCGCAGAGCATGCTGAGCCTGGCGAGCATGTCCGCGGTGTTCGGGTCGAGCACGGTTATCTTCTCCTTCACGTCGCCCAGGATTATCAGCTTCTCCGCCTTGGTCTGCGCGAGAAGCTCCTTTATCCTCGTGAATATCCTTTCGCTGAAGCCCTCGTCGAATATGCCCTCCTGCCTCAGCCTGTCCTCCATGCCGAAGTGGGTGTCCCCGATGATCAGCGCCTTCCTGTGGAATATCGCAGGGGCGTTGTAGAGGAATCTCATCCGCGCCTCTTCCCCCAGACGCCTATGTCGTTTCTGGAGCGCAGGTTCCCGCGCACCGCACCCAGCGCGGCCTCCACCCTGCGCGCAGCCTCGTCCAGGCCATCGCCTTTCGCGGCCACCGCCAAAGCCCTGCCCCCGCGCGCCACGTAGCTGCCCTCCACCCCGTCAACGGATTCGAAGAGCACACCCGCGCCGCTGTCCCACACCGCGCGCTCGTCGATCTCTATCGTTTCCGCCCTCTGCCTGCCGCGCGGATAGCCTGGATGCACCGCGAACCGCGCCACGTTCGCAGCGCCGTCGAACGCGACGTGCTTCAGGTTGCCATGGACGACGGACTCGAGCGTCTCGGCGAGATCCCCCCAGAGCGAGCCCAGGTTGCAGATGGTCTCCACCGTGCCGAGCGTAGAATTGATATCGAGCATCTTGACATTCTTCCCGGACAAGAGGAATCTCCCGCACAACGCGCCGCGGTAATTTATCCCGCGCCTGCGCAACTGGTCCACGATCGCAGTCAGCGATCCCCGCGCGGCCTCGTAATCGCTCCGGCTCATGAAGGGGAGCAGCGCGCCGCTCGAGAAGCCGCCCATGCCTTCGGTTAGCGCGCCCTGCTCGTTCTCGTTCCTGCGGAAGGAGACGTGGACCGGCGGCATGGCGGACAGTTCCCTCCCGTCCGTGAACGCCTGCAGCGAGAACATGCCGCCCTTCTCGGCCCGCTCGAGCACGACCGCGCCATGGCGCCTTATCAGCGCCTTGCAGTGGGCGGCCAGCTCATCCCGGCTCGTGAAGTCCATCTCGCTGAACATCGCGCCCCTGGCTTCCATGCGCAGGGCCGGCTTCACGACCACCGGTCCGAGGTTGCGGAGCGCCCTGCGGATGTCGGTCTCGTTCCTGCACACGCGCCGCTCGGGAGTCCGTATCTTCGCGGCCGCCATGAGCCCGGCTGCGTATAACGCGTTGTTACCCATGACCGCTCCCGCCGAAGTCGGGCATGCCAAGGGGATGCCGGCATCGGCGAGCGCGTCGGTCAGCCCGCACTGGAGCGCGGTCTCGCTTGTAACGAACGCGAGCTCTATCCTGTTCTGTATCGCCCATGTCCCGATAGCCTCCACCGCGGTGGCCGGGCAGAGGAACGAAGAGTGCGAGAGCGATGCGATGCCGGGGTTCTTCCTTCCCATCACGGAGAACAACATGGCCCCGCGCGCGAGCCGCTTCGCGATGGCGTGCTCCCGAGCACCGTCCCCTACAAGGAGTATGCGCATGCGTGTATAAAACAGGCAAGACTTATAACGTTTGAGTCTCAGAAATATACGTGGCCGAATTCTTCTTCAGGCACCATGCCCCCAGACCCCATCAGCAGGAGCTCATGGATGATGCTTTCGAGGCGCTCAGCTCGGGAAAGGCGCTGCTCGCCAACGCGGCAACGGGCTGCGGGAAAACGGACGCGGTGCTCTCCGCTGCGATATCCTACGCGCACGGGACGGATATGACGGTGTTCTTCCTCACCCCCAAGATCTCCCAGCACAGGATCGCGGTCGAAGTGGTGAACGGGATCGCGGCCAAGCACAATCTCGGCATCCGCGCGGTGGACCTAATCGGACGCAGGCACGCTTGCATAGACCCGGTGCTCAGCGACCTGGACCACGACGGATTCTACCAGTCCTGCGAGAAGAAGCGGAAGAAGGAGGCATGCGTCTTCTACGGGAACGCGAAGGGATTCAATAAAACGCAGGAAGCCAGGGCGAACATGCTGTTCAAGAAAATGCTCGACAACTACGGGGCCGCGCGTGCGCACCAGGACGTGGTCAGGCTCGGCGAGCAGACCGGGTGCTGCCCCTACGAATGGCTCATGAAACTGGCCGGCGCATCCAACGTGGTGATCGCGGACTACTACCATTTCATGATACCGGAAATACGGGACATCCTGCTCCTCAAGACGAAGAAGAAGATAGAGAACTCCATAGTCATCGTGGACGAGGCGCACAACCTCGCGAGGCGCGTGCGCGAGCACCTTTCATCCAGCGTCTCAAGCTACGTATTCGCAAGGGCGGAGAAGGAGATGCGGTTCCTGGGCGCGGAGCAGATGCCGTTGGAGGAGGGGTTCAACAAGTGGGCGCAGGAGCGCCTCGGGAAGACCGGGGAGAAGCTCGTGTCTAAGCTCGGGTTCGACAACTTCCTCTCCGATCTCGGGAAGGAGCAGCTCGCGGAATATTTCGAGGAGCTGGGATCGGAGTTCGTGGAGCGCACGAACAGGAAGTCCGCCTGCCTGCGCATGGCGAGGTTCATAGAAGGCTGGAAGAGCGACGAGGAGGGCGTGGTCAGGATATTGAAGGGGAAGGGGGAATGGTTCTCGCTCTCCAAGCGCTTCCTCGACGCGTCCGTGGCGACATCCGTGCTCAACAGATGCCATTCCTCGATCCTCATGTCCGGGACATTGCTCCCGCTCGAGATGCACAGGGACACGCTGGGCCTGGATCCCGGGAACACCATAATGAGGAGCTATCCCTCGCCCTTCGACCGCGATAACACCGTGCACCTCATAGCCGAAGGCCACACCACACGCTACTCCAAACGCGATGCCGCGAATTACGCGGCTATGGCCGGGCAGATAGACCGCATAATCTCCGAGACCCCCGGAGGCACGGCGCTCTTCTTCCCTTCTTATGCAGTGCAGAACGCCGTGCTCCCATTCATCAAGTCCGGCGACCTCCACGTCCAGCACGAGAGCGCGAGCCCGGACGAGGTGAACGAGCTGCTGCGGAAATTCGGGAACGGCGGCGTGCTGGTGGGCGTGCAGGGAGGGAGCCTGTCGGAAGGGGTGGATTTCTGCAACGAGGAAATCAAGACCGTGGTCATCGTGGGCGTCGCGCTCGAGGAGATGAGCCTGGAGGTACAGGCGCTCATAGACTACTACCAGGATAAATTCGGCAAGGGCTGGGAATACGGCTACATGTGGCCCGCTGTCATCAAGGCGATGCAGGCGGCCGGCAGGGGCATAAGGAAGGAGACGGACCGCTGCGCGATCGTGTACATGGACGAGCGCTTCGCATGGAAGAGCTACAAGAGCGTGTTCGATTCCGGAACAAGCTTTATTATGACTTCCGAGCCAGAGAAGTACGTTAGGGAGTTCTGGGATGATCATCATGCTTCTCACCGACAGATACGCGCCTAAGAAGCTCGACGAGCTGATCGGCAACGACGACGCGCGCGCAAGGGTCCGGCAGTGGATCCTCAACTGGATAGCCGGGAATAAGCAGCGGCCGCTGCTGGTGTACGGGCCGGCGGGCGTTGGGAAGACCGCGACAGCCTGCGCGCTCTCCAAGGAGTTCGAGCTCGATTTGATAGAGATGAACGCGTCCGAGCTGCGCAACAAGGCGCGCATCGAGAAGGTGCTCCATGGGGCGACCATGGCCGGCTCGCTCACCGGGAACGGCAAGCTCCTGCTCATAGACGACGCGGACGCGTTCCAGGGCAGGAAGGATTTCGGCGGCGCGGGCGCGGTGGCGAAGATACTCTCGGAATGCGCGTGCCCCATGATCGTGACCGCTACCGAGATCTGGGACAAGAGCTTCTCCTCCATACGCTCGGAGTGCGAGCTCCTGGAGATGAAGAAGGTCAGCAGGCCGACCATAAGGCGGCTGCTCGGGAAGATAGCGGACGCCGAGAAGCTCCCGGCGAGCGCCGAGCTGCTGGACGAGATATCGGACAACTGCGGCGGGGACGTGCGTTCCGCGCTCAACGACCTCCAGGCCCTGAATCCGGGCGTGCGGGACCGGGAGAAGGACATCTTCAACACCATACGCACGATATTCAAGGCAGCGACCATCAAGGAGGCCCAGGAGGCGACCCGCGGGGACCTGGACTACGAGTCCATGAAGCTCTGGATAGACGAGAACATACCCAACGAGTACACGAAGCCGGCAGACTGCGCCCTCGCGTACAACTATCTCTCGCGCTCCGACATATTCGACGGCAGGATAAGGAAATCCAACTGGAAGTACCTCCGCTACTCCATAGACCTGGGAACCATCGGCGTCTCCATGGCCAAGGCCGAGCCGTACAGGGTGTTCACGAAATACGCGTTCCCCAGCTACCTGCGCGAGATGTCCCGCAGCGTCGCGAGGAGGGCCATGCTCAAGGCCATAGGGCTGAAAATCGGCGGCCACGTGCACGCGAATCGGCGCGAGGCGCTTGAATATCTCCCGCTCATACAGGAGATGGGCAGGAAACACCAGGACGCGGTTGCCGACCACTACGGATTCGACGACGAGGAGACCGCGTTCATAATGGAGACAAGTCCGGGCAAGCTGCGCGCAAGGGAGAGATGAATCCTAGAAGAAATCGCTCATCTTCCTTTGGCCCGGGGGCGCTTTGGGTTTTTCGATTTCTGCAGCCACCGGTCTTTCCGAAGCATTGACCCTCATCTTCCTCTGCATGCCGGCCAGTATGCTCTTCATCATCTGCTCCTTCCGCGTGGACGCCCAATGATAGTACTCGTCGCGCGTGCCCTCGGTCATGAGGATTATCACTTCGCCCTCCTGCAGCCTGGCTGCCCTGCCCCTGCGCTGGATGGAGCGTATCTCGGACGGTATGGGCTCGTAGAATATCACGGAGTCCACCTTGGGTATGTCCAGACCCTCCTCGCCTATGGAGCTGGAGCAGAGAACGTCGAACTTCCCGGTCCTGAAGTCCATTATCGTCTGCTCCTGTATCTTGCGCGTCACGCCGTCCTTCTTGCCCACGAATATGTGCGCGCTTATCCCCTCTGCGTTCAACGTCTCCACTATCTTCTTGAGCTGGTCCCTGTACTGGGCGAACACTATGACCTTCTTGCCCTTCATCCCTTTCAGGAGCTCCACGAGCTTCTTCAGCTTCGGATGCTCCTCCCCAGAGGCCGCGAGCTCCCTCACCCTTGCGATGCCGGGTTCTTTGAGGACTCCGATGGCCGACTTGCTCTCCTTCTCCTCCATCTTCTCCAGGTATCTGTTGAACGCGAAAACCCCCTGCGTCTCGAGCAGCTCGGACATGTGGAGCAGGTGCATCAGGGAGTAGTAGCAGAGCATGGCCGGGTATTTCACGTTGTGCTTCAGGTTCCGCAGCCGCTCCCCGAGCTTCATGAACTGCCCCTTGTGCTTGAGCGGGGGCGGGAAGCCCATGGCGGAGAGCCGCTGGGCGTATTTGCCGGTCATCGCCTCGAGCTCGCGCTTGATGAGCAGGAGCGTGGGGGAGAGCCTGACCGGCACCCATTTCATGGAGCTCTTCTGGATGTATGGCGCCACGTCAGGGTCCAGCGACGTCCTTATCTCGATGTTCTTTATGAAAAGCGCGTCCAGCACCTCGCTTATCCGATCACGCCTGCCTCCTGGCGACGCGGTCAGGCCGACGAAAAGCGCCTCGTCCTTCATCTTCTCCGCTATGTACGTGTACGCGTAATCCCCTATCGCGCGGTGGGCCTCGTCGAAGATGACCAGCTTGAAATCACTGCCGAACCTGTCGTGCATCATGTCGTTGCGGATGGTCTGCGGGGTGGAGACGATGACGTCCTTTCCGTACTCCTCCTTCCGCTTCGCAGGGGGCATCTCGCCTGTCACGAGCGATACGCTCTTGTCGTCCAGTTCCAGGATCTCCTTTATGGAATCCGCGTGCTGTTTCGCGAGCGGCTTGGTCGGCGTGAGGAAAAGGCACCGCCCCTCCTTCATCTTCGCCCTTATCAGCATCAGCGCGATCAAGGTTTTCCCGAGTCCCGTCGGGAGCACGACCAGCGTGTTGCCCCTTGCCATGATGGATTCGAATATGGAAAGCTGGTAGGCGCGGGGGATGAGTTGCACAAACGGTTATTGCCGTGACGAGTTTTTAACACTCTCCGCTGCAGCACCCTTTATAAACATTTTCACATAAATAGTAACAAAGAAAAGGACAAGGAAAAGGGGGATATTCTGGCTGATGAAAGCAAGGCGTCGTTGGACGCGATCCGCGAGTCCGAGGACTCGGCATTCCTCATAAGCGTTTTCCGCACAGGTAGAAAAGAGGAATGCGAGGCCGCAGCCGAAAGGTTCGTCAGCCTGCCAAGCTCCAAGCTCGTGCACCTCATTCCTGCGTTGAAGGATGCCGACGAGAACGTCAGGACGTGGTCAGCAGTTTCGATGGGCAGGATAAAAGACGCTTTCGTCACCGAGCACCTCGTCGACGTGCTCAAAGACGATGACAGCGAGAGGGTGCGCGACGCCGCATTCGATGCGCTCAAGGCAATGAGGTCGACGGGCAATCTGATCGAGCTCATCTCAGCTGAAAGGGCCAAGACCAGTTCCCTGGAAGGGAGCGCCAGGCTGGGTTCCTACTTGGACAGGATGCTGATCGATTCCCTGCCCGTGCACACGGGCCGGTATGAGGCGCCTGGGCAACCGTGCGCAGTATTGCTCATAGTGAGGCGCGAACCCCGGCCGCAAATCCGGAAGAGAACTTTGGCCAACTAGGCTATTCCAGTTCCTTATAAGCCATCGATATGTCCACGTTGCTTATGTCCTGCTTGACCAGCGGCTTGTCCTTTATCTGCGGCAGCATCTCCTCGTAGGTCGGCCGCTCCTCCTTGTAGAACAGCCCGATCGGGACCTTCTTGTAATTCGTCCTCGAGTCCTCAAGCGCCTTGTCCATGGCCGCGGCCTTGTCCTTGGGGTTGTGGCCGGCGGCCTCGAGCTTGTACACCCGCTCCTGGAACCACTGGTAGGTGTTGAGGTAATTGAACGTCACGCACGGCTGGAACACGTCCACCAGCGCGAACCCCTTGTGCGTGATCGCGCCCTTGATGAGCTCCTTGAGGTGGGGGATGTCCCCTGCGTAGCCCCGTGCCACGTAGGTCGCCCCTCCGTTGATGGCCGTGGATATCGGATTGAACGGGACCTCGATCACGCCCCACGGGGTGGTCTTCGTCTTCATGCCCAGCAGCGCGGTCGGCGCGGCCTGGCCCGTGGTGAGGCCGTACACCTGGTTGTCGTGCACGATGTAAGTGAGGTCGTAGTTCCTCCTCATGATATGCACGAAATGCTGTACGCCTATGCCATAGCCGTCCCCGTCCCCGCCCTCGGCTATCACCGTCAGGTCCGTGTTCGCGAGCTTTATGGCGGATGCGACAGGAAGGGACCTGCCGTGCAGGGATTCGAAGCCATAGGTGCTGACATAATGCGATGTCTTCCCGGAACAGCCTATGCCTGTCACGATGACGGTCTCGTGCCTGTTCAGGCCGAGTTCTGACAACGCACCCTTGAGGGCGGCCAGCAGGCTGATGTTGCCGCAGCCCGGGCACCACTGCACCCTCGGCTTCACTCCCAGTTCCTCGACAGTCGCCATCATGACCACCTAAAGCCCGTACCTCTGTGGGCTGTAATACTCGTAATCGCTGTCCCCGATCCTTACCTCTTTCTTGCCCTTGAACCCCTTTGCCGCGAGCTTCGCCACCTCGTCGGCTACCTGCTCCGGGAAGAACGGCCTGCCGTCGTATTTGAGCAGGTGGAAATCGAACTCCGCGCTTGCATATTCCTTGAGCAGGCCTGCCAGCTGCGCAGTCGCGTTGTTCTCCAGGAGCACGGTCTTAGCGCATTTGGAGAGCGCCTTGCGCACCTCCTTCTCGTTCACAGGGAACATGTAGGAGAAATGGAGCAGGTTCGCCTTCACGCCCTTCTCCGCGAGCAGCTCCAGGCTGTCCAGGCAGGGGAGCTTCTGGCTGCCCCAGCACACCAGCGTCACGTCAGCGGTCTTCGGGCCGTAGAGCTTCGGGCCGGGTATCTCCTTCATCAGGCCCTCCAGCTTGGACATCCTCTTGTCCACGTGCGCCTTGCGCACCGAGAAATCCTCCGAGCTGTAGCCGGTTTCGTCGTGCTCGTAGCTCGTGGCCACGTGCATGCCGTTGGGCTCGCCCGGGAACGGCCGCGCGGACACGCCGTCGGCTGAGAGCGCATAGCGCTTGAACCTCGTGTTCGGCGCGAGTTCCGGCAGCCCCCTTGCTATCTTGCCGCGCTCTATCCTCACCTTGCTTTCGTCGAAGCGCTCCGTGGAGAATATGCTCTCCCCGAGGAACTTGTCCAGCAGTATTATGACCGGCATCTGGTATTTGTCCGCGAAGTTGAACGCCCTCCAAGCCAGCTCGAAGCACTCGTCCACGTCCCCTGGCGCGAGTATCACGCGCAGGAACTCCCCCTGGGAGGCGTGCAGCGCGAACCTCAGCTCCGCCTGCTCGGTCCAGGTGGGCATGCATGTGCCCGGTCCTGGCCTCGAGACGAGCGTGACGACCACGGGGGTCTCGGACTCCGCAGCCATGCCCATGGCCTCGACCATGAGCGAGAATCCCCCTCCGGAAGTGCCGGTCATGGCGCGCACGCCGGCGAAGTTCGCGCCGACCGCGTAGTTCATGGCCGCTATCTCGTCCTCGGTCTGCTTCACCACTATGCCGAAATCGCGCTCGTTCTCGCACAGGTAATGGATCAGGGTGGACGCCGGGGTCATGGGGTAGGCGACATAGAACTTCATGCCGGCCTTCACCGCGCCCAAGGACACCGCCTCGTTCCCCTCCACGAATATCTTCCTCTTGTCCGAGACCGGCTTCACGCTTTTTGAGAATCCCTTGAAATTACCCTTCGCATGGTCGTAGCCGGCTTTCGCCGCCGCTATGTTCTCCTTGACCACGTTCTCCCCCTTGCGCGTGAACTCGTCACGCAGCACGTTCTCGAGCTGGTCGAAAGGATAGCCGGAGACCGCGAGCGCGGCGCCGAGGGCGACCGTGTTCGCCATCCTCGCGGCGGCCCCTGACTTGGCGAGGAGCTCCTCGGTAGGAAGGCGGAACAGCAGGATGTCCTTCCTTGGCTTGAACTTGGCCGCGTCTATCCTGGAATCGTATATCATGGCGCCTCCCTTTGAGACCGACTGCTCGTGGAAAAGCACCGCGTCCTGATTGAGCGCGACCACGATGTCGCTGTGCATCGTCGGGGAGTGCACCGGCTTGTCCGATATCACCACCTGGTAGGAATTGTGCCCGCCGCGTATTATGGACGGATATTCCGGATAGGCGACGACGTTCAACCCGCCCCTCGTGAAGCACTTTGCGAGCGAACGGCCTGTCACCATCACACCCGCGCCCGCCTGCGCGCCGATCTTTATGCTGAGAGCCAACATACCACCTGTTCATCATGTCGTTTCGGGAGTCGTCTCCTGATAGGAAGAATAGCGCTTTTAATTTATCGTATTTTGCTATGGCGGATGACGAAGTAGGGGCTATCTCGAGAACCTCGGGACGTACTCCCTTATCACGCCGTTCAGCCTCTTGGCTTCCTTGAGCGCGGCATCTACCGGATTGCCCCCGGCTTTCTCGTATGCGTACGCGATGGACGAGCTCGCGCTTATGCGGTGGATGTGCGGATTGGGTTTGAGCGCCTCCATCACCATCTCCAGGTCGCCGCCCTGCGCGCCGATCCCTGGTATGAGGAACGGGACTTCGGTCCCCACGCTTTTCGTGAGCTTCTTTATCGAGGCGCTCGTGGCGCCCACGACAAGGCCGCAGCCCCAGGCGACCGCCTTCTCCGCTACTATGTCATAGAGGAACTTCCTGCCGCACCTCAGCTCCTGGAAATCCTTCGCCCCGGCATTCGACGTCCTGCAGAGCACGTAGGCGAGCTTCCCCTCGCGGACGAAGGGCCTCACCGAATCCTCGCCCATGTAAGGGCTCACGGTGAGCGCGTCCGCGCCCCAGAAATCGAACGCCTCGGCGGCGTAGGCGTCGCTGGACTTCCCGATGTCGCCGCGCTTCCCATCCAGGATTATGGGTATCTTGTTCTTGTAGCGCTGCATTATGCCCTCGAGGACGTACAAGCCGTCGAACCCGTATCTCGCGAAATACGCGTAATTCGGCTTTATGGCGGATATCTCGTTCTCCTCCAGCAGCCTATCCGTGATGTCATGGAAAAAAGGCTCTATGCGCTCCTCGATCGCGCCGGTCGCGGAGCCGACGTTCACCTTCTCGAGGACCGGGTCTATGCCGAAGCACAGTATGGTGTTGCGCTCCTCCGCGCTTCTCCTGAGGTACTCGGGCATGCTCGCCATGGTTGAATAAGAAAGTGGAACGGGTTAAAAAACAAGACGCCTGCCCAGATTGCGGCAACCCAAGGCCCGTCCGCCAACCCTTCCCCTGGCTAATACCCTCCAGGATAATCGGATTCCGAGACGCAGACGAGGGTCAATGTGCCTTTTTTCACGGTCCCGTAGCACGGGTCCCCCCCGCAATTAGCGTTGTTGAAAGCAACGGCGCAGCTGTTGGCCCCGAGTGTGCACTGCCCGCATTCAACCCCTGCCGACGAGGGGCAATTCGTTCCGTAGGTCGAGGTATAGTCCGAAATGACGTACCCGTTCTCGCACGATACGCCCGCAGTGTTCCCTTCGTTTACCGTGGAAGAAACGGTGTTGTTCGCTATCGGGGCCACTAGGTCGTCCGGCAGCGTCACCCAGGAATCCTGCGTCAATGCGCTTCCCCCGCCATCAGGCACGAAGCGCATGTTCGCCGTGCCGCTGGTGGAGGAGTAGTTGGATCTGTTCACAGCGCTGTACGGTATGTCCCAGTAGTAAGCGTAGGAAGTCGAGTTGAAGAACCCGTAGCTGGAGGTGGTCGCGTTGTAGTCCGCCGCCGCGACGTGGAACGTCGATTTGTACAGTTGCACGTTGCCGCTGTCCAGTATGGAGACCGTCACGGTTCCCGGCGCGGCCATGTCCTTGCCGTACTGGTCCTGGACGTCGAACTCCCCGGTGAAGTACTTCTGGCTCGCGTCCCAGCTGCTCGCCACGTCAAACACGTATATCTGCGAGGCCTTGCCCTCTGGCTTCGTGATGGTGGCGTTGATCGGCTTGGCCACGACCTTCCAGTCGGAGATGCAGCCGCAGAGCAGGATGAACGCCAGGGCGAAAGCCGCTATCAAGGGCTTGTTCATTTTCTCACCAACATCATGGCTGCGAACGCCAACACCGCAAGAACGACCAGCACGACCACCCCGAGCGCGGCCACGACGAACCAGTTTATGTCCTGGGACTCCACCACGATCGGCGTTCCGTTGTTCATCATCTGCAGGACATCGAAGTCCGCTTCTGTCGAGTTGAAAGTTTTCGCGCCTGCGGCCGAGGTTATGCTGCCCGGCATCGAGATGTCGTATTCGTATTCCACCCCGGCGGCCTTCAGTATGGAAGACGAAGCCTTGCTGCTGGGCGCAGTTATGCTAACGCTGCTGTAATCGCTGTACGGGCCCAGGGAAGCTGCCGAGCTTCCGAGAGCCGAAGTGTCTATCCGCGGGAGAGAGTCCACAGTGAGCCTGTACTCGGTCATGACTATGTCATCCTTTGTCTCGAAAGTGTAGAATGCATCCGAAGGCCCATAGGTCCTCTTGAGCGTTATCACGCCCCCGTTGCTCGCGGTGCAGTTCACATTCGGATTCTGCAAGGTGATGTTCGCGCAAAGGAGCCCCATCTCCGTGTCGATGTCCGACTCGTTGTAAGAGCTCCCATAGGACGACGCAAGGGCCATGAGGCTGCTCATGTCCAGCTTCTGCGTCACGACTGCGCTCCCGTTGGCCAGCTGCGCGTGCGTGTCTGTGATCGTCACGCAGCCTGAGAGAACAAGTGCGGAAAAAAGCGCAAAAAGCAGAAAAATCCGGTTAACGTCATTCCCCCCCATGAAGTGTGTTCTGGCAACAGCGTTTTAAAAAAGCTCCTTCCTTATTCCAAATCGTGGTCTTATGCGCCAACCGACGCTATTGCTCCTTCTCTGCCTCATGGTTTTTTTCGCAGCCGGCTGCCTGATGAAGCCACTCTCCGGAGGGACCGGCACTAACGCGAGCCCAGCGCCAAAGTCAGGCTGCGCGTACCAGAATCCTCCGTGCAGCCAGGGCTACGCATGCGTGAACAACACCTGTGCCGCAATTCCGGCCAACGCCTCCCCCGCGGTTCCGGCTCCAGCCAACGTCTCACCGCAGTCCGGCTGCGCCTATGATAATCCGGCCTGCGGTTCAGATTACGACTGCGTGAACAATTCCTGCGTGGAGAAGACGATATGCGGCAAATTCGGCTGCCAGGCCGGAGAGAACTATAGCAATTGCTGCACAGACTGCGGTTGCCCGGTAGGGTACACCTGCGGTACTGACAACGCATGCTCGCTGAGCGTGGGGCAGATAGTCGTAGAGAACGTGTCCGTGGTCCCGCTTTCGCCCGTGGTGCTGTACGCCGTGCCGCACAAGACCATAGAGAAGGGCGTGGGCCCGGTGATCCGGGTCACCCTGGAAAACAGCGGCAACGCCCCCATATCCGACCTGATCATCAAGCCCGAGGTCCAGGACTACACCGGGATAGACATATACGATGTCGGAGCCATCGCGCCAGGGGCCTCGCTCGTGTTCAACTACACCCCGGCATTCGCCGAGAATCCATTGGCCGCTGTCGGCAACTCCACGGCAAGGCTCGAGCTCGGCCTGCAGTATTCCTCCCAAGGCGCGAACGGCACAGGCTCGTTCGCGGCTGAAATAGCCCTGCAGCCGGTGAATTATTTCGACTGGAGGGTCCCGGAGGCCGCCGCCGCATGGGCGGATTCAGACGACCCGAGCGTGAGCGGCCTGGCGCTCGACGCGACCCTCGGCGTCCAGCCTAAGACGGACGCCGACACGGAGCGCGAGGCGCGGCAGATATTCGGAGACCTCCAGGCGCGCACAATCCAGGTCCGGGGCGGCCAGGGCGCGTGCTATTCGGACACGCTCGCCTTCCCTGCGGACGTGCTCAAGGCGCGCTCCGGGGACTGCGCCGGGCTGTCGGTGCTTTTCGCGGCCTCCCTAGAGGCGGCGGGGATCAGGAGCGCGGTGATAAAGACGCCGGACGCTGTGCTCGCCGCTTATGCAGATCCGGAAGGCTCGCTGGTACCTATAGACATGAGGGACCTCGTGGGCTCGAATTTCTCCGGTGCGCTGGCGGACGGGGCCTCGGAGTTCTCGAACTCGTCCTCTGACGCAGTGGTCGTCTATCCAGAGGACCAGTGGGGCCTTGGCGTGAAGAAGGTGATGCCCGGGACCCAGGCGCCCTCGTCCATAATAACCACCACGGCGCAGACCTGCCGGCTGCTTCCAGGCACGCTCACGGTCAACTATTGGTTCGTCAACAACGGCTACGACTCAGGAAGGCGTTGCGTGAATGCGACGGTCTACCAGGGCACCGATATCTATACATCCAAGCTGTCCTGCGTGGACGTGTACGTGAACGACAAGAAGAACGTGACCTTCGACATAACCGGGCTGCCCACGAACACGAGCCTCGATGCGAATTGCTCGCTGGACTAGCGCCTTTTCGAGTCGAGCAGCCGCTCTATTTCCAAAGGAGTGCCAAGCATCCTTAGGATTTCTGGGCGGCCTGTTGCCAGCGTCACCGCAGTTTCACCATGCTTGCCTTTGATCGCCGGGTCTGCGTCCAGGGAACTCAGAAAGAACACCATGAGAGTGTTTCCGGCCGAAGCCGCGAACATGAGCGGCGTCCATCCTACATCAGCGCCGGGTTTGTTGATATCAGCTCTCCAATCCTTCAGCAGCTTCACCATGGACCTGCCCACCGTTGACTTATCCGCCATGGTTTGATTATCCATGATCACCGCGCGTATCATCGGGGTCCAAAGGCCCTTGTCCTCGGCATTCGGATTCGCGCCCTTGCCAAGGGCATCTTCAGCTCTTTCATGGTCCATCGCGTCTATCGCGGCGAACAGTTCCTTATCCAGCGCCAGCTGCGTTGGGTCCGGCGGATCTTCGACATCGAAGACCTCACCGATAAGAATCTCCTCCACCGAATCCTCTACCACTCCATGTGCGGGGCCTCCAGCCGTATCCCCATGTGCTTCCACTGGATCCTCTGCCGTGTCGCGCACAGGGTCTCTTCCCGTAACCCGAGAATCAGCTACTTCATCCGGCAGGCCCGCTGGCTCTTCATGTGCTTCCACTGGATCCTTTGCCGTGTCGCGCACACTTTCCGTAACACATGCTCCGCCCGGGGGGAAAACCATGTCGGGTGGCCCATCCACAAGGTTCGGTATCCGCACAGAGGCGTCTACAAACGCATCTTCAAGCGCATCTACAAGCGCATCGAACCCGGTGGACCCCGGCCCAGCACCTTCGTCCCGGGTCGTTAATCGTGGCTCTCCCGCATCTATCGGCGTACCATAAGGCGGGGTATTCCCAGAATTACCGACATCTATCACGCCGCTTCTTTCGAAGGTCCCATTCCCTTCACGCGCTTCGCCAGAGAGCAATCTCCTCAATCCAGCCTCGTCCAGGTCGATTAGGCTGCTGGCGACCACGACCATCATCATCTTGTCCGGCTCAGCGGGGCTGTTGTGCGTCCTGATGAAGTCGGTAACCGCCCACTTCATGCTCGGGCATTGCGCGAGGCGTTCTTTTATGAGCCGCCTGGTCTCGCCGTCGGCTTCTCGCGCCATCTCCACCAGTTCCGCCACCACGCCCTTTGACGCGGCATGCCTGAGCGGATGCTCGCTCAACACGTCGTCCTCCATCAGCATATTGGTTA
This sequence comes from uncultured Microcaldota archaeon, assembly GCA_963714085.1. Lineage (GTDB taxonomy): Archaea > Micrarchaeota > Micrarchaeia > Anstonellales > Bilamarchaeaceae > CAILMQ01. The sequence goes on from OY970229.1 coordinate 991,999, forward strand.
TCCCGGCCATCTTTCCTACCGCGTCGACGAGCGTTTTCCCGCGCCCGCCTTCATCCACCTTCCTGATGGCTTCGAATACCGTCCTGACAGCACCGCCCACGGCCTGTTCCGTGAAGTCGGCCGTCCCAAGCGTGCGTTCGAATCCGTCTATGGCCGCGCCGACCTCTTCTTCCGGGGCCCTTGCCTTTTCCACCGCGGGCGCAGGCAGCTCGTGCCCTGATGCCCTGAGCGCCTGCCTGTCCAGCGCCCGGGCCGTCACATTGAAGCCCCTGCTACTCCCGTATCCTCGGAGTATCCTGCCGAGGGTTATGGTTCTGTGTAGTTTGTTGGTAGTTGGTTCCTGCATGACGATCACTGGTCTTTTCCCATTCTATGTGTTCAAATATGTCCGAAAAGGTTTAAAAATACGTGTGCCGGCCTGGAAGCAGCTGAAATCTGGGGTCACGGAGATTTGAACTCCGATATGCAGGTGTCGGCCTCATTGTGCCTTCGTAAGAAGGCGGGATCTGGAGCCTGCCGTACTACCTAGTTATACTATGACCCCCTGAGAAGTGGGCGCTCTCTTGATATTACCATATCAATAAAAAGCATTCCTGCCAGAAGCCCTCCTATGAAAAACACGATATTGGCAGTGGTCCTGCTCTCGATAGCCCTGCTGACCGCCGGGTGCACCGGCCAGCCGCAGCCGCAGCAGAACGCCACGCTGACTGCGCAGTACGGCGACATGGTCTCTGTGGATTACACGCTCCGCGTGGACGGCGCGGTCGCGGACACGTCGCTCGCGGACGTCGCGAGGCAGGCGGGCGTATATGACGCTTCGAGGACGTACCAGCCCATATCGTTCAGGATGGTGCTCGGCGGCCAGATGATAGACGGGTTCGTGAAGGGCATCGTCGGCATGCACCAGGGGGAGACCAGGAACTTCACCGTCAGCGCCGCGGACGCCTACGGTTTGGTGGACCCGAGCAAGATAACGAACCAGTCGCGCTATTACAACATGTCCGTGTACGAGGACGTGCCCATGGATTATTTCGTATCGCAGAACGTCACCCCGGCGGTGGGCTCCGTGTTCCCCTCTGTCGTGGGCTACGTCTCGGTGGAGAACGTCACCAACACCACGGTCCGGATCAAATACCTGCTCAGCCCAGGGCAGCAGTTCGCCATGGATGGCCTGCCACAGACCGTGGTGAATGTCACCAACGACACCCTGCTCATCCGCTTCGACGTGGTGCAGGGCGGCACCTACAACGTGACCGACCAGAGCACCGGGGCGGCAGTCCCAGCAAGGGCGGTCTACGTTGACAACCAGACCATGGTCATAGACGAGAACAGCCCGCTCGCCGGCAAGGACCTCGATTTCGAGGTCACGGTGAGGTCCATAACGCAATAGCGCCCCGGACTCCCGCCTACGACGTTGCAACCATTGCCTAGCCCCGGCCCCTTAACGGTGAATAAGACAAAAAAAACCATAAAACACAACCTTTATAAATGTTCGATGCGTAATACATCATATGACCGATACTACCACAGCAGTCCAGGTCGTCGCGAGAGTAACAACCCCCACCCCGCAAATCGCCACTAGCACGAGACGGAGCTTTTGGGCCAAGGCGTTTGACCCGTGGCAGCGCAAGGAAATAAACCGGGCCATCCGCGGGGTTCGCGAGGGCGATGATGACGCTGTTGAAAAGTTCGTCAGCCTGTACGCGTCGCTGCGCATGAAACCGAAGCGCCAAGCCACGGTGCTCGATAAGCTGGCATGGGAATTCAAGAGCCAAGCCACGACGCTCGATAAGCTGGCATGGGAAGCCAAGAGCCAGACCAGCGAAGTGCCCATCGACCAGGAAGCCGCGCTCCCAGCAGATAATCTGGTGTATGCTTTCAGGCAGCTCGTCCGGAGCCGCGCCCTCGAGATCAAGGACAAGGCCACTGACTGGACGGTGCAGGAAACGGGCATCGCTGACGCAGTACAGAGAATGCAGGACCAGATAAGCGCCATCGTGAGGGACGAGACGGAGGCTGGCACATATCAGGAATACCCGGAGCTGCGGCTCTCATGCGCCAAGGCGGAATTGGCACTGCTCAAGGACAAAGAAGCGCGCGAGGACAGGCTATCACGTTTCGTGAGGGATGACCAGCTGCAGGGCTGGGCGCTGGAAATCGCCACGAGGAGCATGTACAGGAGTGTCATCGAGCACGCCTGCCACATCGAAAACCTCGTGCCGAGTGTCATCGGAAACGGCTACAGCAGGACGGTCATGGCGGACATGATCACAGCCGCAACGAACGGCGAGCGGGAGGCGCTGCTCGGATCCATATCTTCAATCTCCGACGCGTCCAAGCCTGGCGGGTCCGGAGTCATGCCGCTGCTCGCAGCGCTGGTGGGTAACCCGGACACGGTTTTCGACGTGCTCGCCTGCGCTTCTCGCTGCAAGGCGGTCAGTCTGGACGACGAGGTGACACTCACATCGAAGCTGCTGGAGAAAGGCCATAAGGGCGAGAGGACCCTGAAAAAGGCGCTCCACAAGCCAGAAACCGTGGTCATAGCCATCCGCTCCCTGGTCGGCTCGGAGAGGGGAAGGCAGCTGGTTATGCGTGCTGTGGAAGAGGCCGGCAAAGAGCGTGCAAGGACCATGTACTATAGAACATCCGATCCTGCCAGGGAACCCGTTTTCGAGATGGACGACCTGGACGAAAGATCCGCGAAAAAGCGCATGGCAATGCACCTCAGCGCAAAGGAGAGCACGATGCTGGAAATCCTCGCGGGGCTCGGAGAAGAGAAGATTGTACACGTCCTCGCGGAATGGAGTAGCAAGCCCGAGACCAGGGGGTACTTCCTCAGGCTGGCCGCGATGCTCGATGTCCGGTCCGTGATCCTCCATAATTCCGTGTACGGATACACCCAAGCCGACGAAGCCGACGGGCCGAAAGGAATGAGCAAGTACGAAATGAAGCGCGAGAGAAGGGCGGCAAGGAGATCCATGATCAAAATGATGGAGGCCGAGGCAGAGCGCAGGATGGTCCCGCTCAGGGACGCGATGCAAAGGATGTTAGATGCAACTTCGAAGATTGTGGAGGCGGATCCTAAAAAAGACGAGATATACATGGGAGCCTACGCTGAGATAGACGGCGTGAGAGCGCAGATCAAGGCCGGGTTCAGGTACGGAAAGGCACCTCCTCCGGAGCCTGAGAGGCGGACCGCGACCGAAGAGCCCATCCTCACGAGCGCGCAGAGGCAGGCGAAGATCGCCGCTCTCAGGGCGTCTCTGGACGCGAAGCAAGCCGCGAAAGAAAGAGAGGCCGATTCCGAAACAGCGGGCGGTTTCGATTCCACGGCTTTCATAGCGAAGGAGTTTAGGGCTGCAGTCGCGAAGCCTGCCGTGTCCGAGGTGACAGAGGCGAACACGAGGATCGTCGCTCTCAAGAAGGCGATGGGTGCGCTGTTTTCGAGCTTTTCGCAACAGCTGCGCCTGAAGCAGCGGGCTGTGGGACTAGAAACTGCCTTCGGAGCCAGAGAGGGCGACGTTGAGCTGCGCGGCATTGCGGAAGTGGAATTCACCAGCGACTCCTTCGTCGACCCCACGATCGCCAGTCCCACCGGGCAAAGCACGAGCACGCAGGGCTAGCGCGCCCGACGGGATGGGAAATCAGGGTTCCGGGTCAGCTCCCTTCTTCAAAACGTATATAAACATTCCGCCATAGTATAATCTGTGACGTATTCTCCCGAGGTAAGTTTTATGGACAGCGAATCCAATAGGGAAACTGTGAAGAAAACAGGCACGACGACGATCGGCCTTGTCTGCAAGGATGGCATAGTGATGGCGTCGGACCGGCGCGCGACCATGGGATATTTCATAGCCTCCAAGGACATCGACAAGATATACGCGATAAACGACCATATCGCCATGACCATCGCGGGCGGCGTGGGCGATGCCCAGATGCTGGTGCGCTGGATGAAGGCGGAGTCGAAGCTCTACGAGCTCAAGCAGGAGAAGAAGATAAGCGTGGAGGCTGCGGCGACGCTGCTTGCCAACATACTCGCCCAGTACAAGTTCTTTCCGTTCTACGTCCAGCTCCTCCTCGGAGGCATGGACGAGAAGCCGCGGATGTTCAGCGTGGACATGCTGGGCGGCATCACGGAGGAGAAGATGACCTCGACCGGCAGCGGCTCCCCGATAGCCTACGGTGTGCTGGAGGAGCTGTTCCAGGAGGACAAGCCCGTGGAGGCAAACCTGCCCATAGCGGCCAAGGCCGTGCGCGCGGCGATGAGGCGCGATGCGGGATCCGGCGAGAACATCGACCTGACCTATATCACGAGGCAGGGATTCAAGAGGATGGACCGCGAAGATGTGAAGAAGCTGCTCTGAAGGGGCGTTCGAAGTCGCGATTTAACGGTTCTTTTTCCTTTCCATACGTTTCTTTTCATGCTCAAGACCCGGGCATAAATCCCGGAACCGAGAAAACCGATAACAACAAGGGGGTGTTGCATTGCACTACAAAGACATAGAGAAGATAATCACCGAGACCATGCCCAAGGAATGCGAGGTCACGAGGAGCGAGCCCGAAGGCCTCTCCACTGTCATCTACATAAAGAACATAGGGGCGTTCTACCAGAACGACCAGCTCATCAGGCAGCTGGCCGGCGCGCTCAAGAAGAAGGTCACCATACGCGTGGACCCGTCCGCGCTCATGAACGTCGAGGACGCCAAGAGGCTCATAGAGCAGACCATACCGGCCGAGGCTTCCATCCGCTCCATCAGGTTCGTACCCGAGATGTGCGAGGTGCACATAGAGGCGCTCAAGCCCGGCCTCGTCATAGGCAAGGGAGGCTCCGTGCTCAAGGAGATCATGCTCAGGACAGGATGGGCCCCGATAGCGATAAGATCGCCCACCATGCCGTCCGTGACATTGGAGGGCGTGCGCAAGATAGCGGTCGCAGAGGCGGCCGAGCGGAAGAAGTTCCTGGTGAACATCGGCAAGAAGATATGCCAGCCGGTCGCCGCCTCGGACTGGATACGCGTGGTGTCGCTCGGAGGCTTCCGCGAGGTCGGCCGCTCGTGCCTGCTGGTGCAGTCGCCGAACTCCAAGGTCCTCATCGACGTGGGCGTGAACACCGCCACCGGCGACCCGACCAAGGCCTACCCCTACCTGAACATGACCGGCTTCTCCATCAGCGAGATAGACGCGGTCGTGATATCCCACGGCCACATGGACCACATGGGCTTCCTGCCCTATCTCTTCGCCTACGGCTACGACGGCCCGGTGTACTGCACCCCGCCGACCAGGGACCTCATGGTGCTCCTGCAGCAGGACTACATCAACATAGCCAAGAAGGCCTTCAACGTGGAACCAATATACTCCAAGAAGGACATATACAACGAGCTGCGCCACATCATAACCGTGGACTACGGCGAGGTGGTGGACATCACGCCGGAGATAAAGATGACGCTCTACAACGCCGGCCACATACTCGGCTCGGCCTCGGTCCACCTGCACGTGGGCGAGGGCGCGCACAACCTGGTCTACTCCGCGGACATGAAGTTCGGCTTCACGCGGCTCTTCGACCCGGCGAACACGCGGTTCCCGCGGCTCGAGACTCTGCTCATAGAGTCGACATACGGCGGCAAGAACGACCATTCCATAGCGAGGTTCGACAGCGAGAAGAACCTGTGGGACATCATAACCGCCACCGTGAACCGGAGGGGCAAGGTGCTCATCCCGGTCTTCGCTGTGGGGAGGAGCCAGGAGATACTGCTCGTGCTCGAGGACTTCTACAGGCGCAACCCGGAGCTCAACATCCCCGTCTACATAGACGGCATGGTGCTGGAGGCCTCCGCGATACACACCGCCTACCCGGAATACCTGCGGGAGCAGCTGCAGAGGCGCATACTCTCGGACAGGAGCCCGTTCGAATCGCCCATGATAAAGGTGGCCAAGGGCGCGGACCGCGAGGCGATAGCCAACGGCGAGCCATGCATCATACTGGCCCCGTCCGGCATGCTCGCCGGCGGCCCGTCGCTTGATTATCTGAAGATGATGTGCGGCGACGAGAGGAACACGCTGGTGTTCGTCGGCTACCAGAGCGCGCTCTCGTTAGGCGCGAAGCTGCAGTCCGGCCAGAAGGAGATACCCACCATCGGAGACGACGGCAAGACCAAGATGCTGGATGTCAAGATGCAGATCGCGACCGCCGAGGGCTTCTCCGGCCACAGCGACCGGGCGCAGCTCATGGCGTACCTGAAGAACCTGAGGCCGACCCCGGAGCGCATAATAACCATGCACGGGGACTGGGGCAAGACCGAGGATTTCGCGCGCTCTGCGGGCATGATGCTGCGCAAGGAGTCGCGCGCCATGGCCAACCTCGAGGCAGTAAGGCTGAGATAATCCCTGTTTTTAATCTCTTTCGAGCATGTCCAGCCCATGGCAGGCGTGGACGGCCTCGTGCCGGCAAGGCAGGACCCTTTCGAGGATGCCATTCATGCCGTGCAACTGGGGACCAGGTCCTTCGGAGCGACGGGGCCGAACCGCCCCACCGCGCACGACGGAATGGACCTTTTCGTCCCAAAGGGCACGCCGCTCCAGGTGCCCGCGGAAAGGGCGATCCTCATCGGGATCACGCGGCAGTATTCGAAGCCGGGCGAGACCATGGGGAACGCGCTGCTCTTCTTCGTGCCTGATAAGAAAGGGCCTTATTTCCTCGCGCTGCTGCATCTTGACCGGAAGACCTTCAAGGTGCTCAATGAGAGGAACCTCGGCACCGAGCTTCTTTCAGAGCCCGGCGTGAGCAGGATCGTGGCATACACCGGGAATTCCCCCGCAGTACCCCACCCGCACCTGCATGTGACCGCATCCACCCGCTTCCAGATCGCCGCAAAGATGTATACGGCCGCGGATTTCATGGAGATATACGAAGGTAAAGCGCTGAGCCCGGCCTTCCTGGCATCCCTGAACCCGGACGGCAGAAGCGGAGTCAGTTCCATAACACCGCCCAGCTCCCGGGGCATAAAGGGCAAGAAAGGCCTTCTGGCAGCAGGCTATCTGGACCCGGAGAAACTCATAGGCCATGGCCTCAGGTTCTCCACGGCGCCTCCCCGGCGTCTGACCGAAGAGACCGTGAAAACGCCCGAGAAGCTGTTGCGCTAACCCACCCGCCCTTTTCCCAGTTCCCTCTCCGCCTCGTGCACTTCCCAGGGATAGACTATCCAGGCATCCGTGCTCTCCAGGAAAAAATCGGGCTTGAACTCCGATGCCGGCTTGAAGTGCAGCGTGGCCATCCTGCTTTCTTTGGCGCCAAGTTTTTTCACGTAATCCGCGGCCACGAGCAGGGAGTGCCCGGTGTCCGCCACGTCGTCCACTATGAGCACCCTCTTACCCTTCAGGTCCACGGTGAGCGGCTGGGTTATCTTCGGGGATTTACCGGTCTTGCCTATGCCGGTATAAAACTCGATCCTCATCACCGCCACGTTGCGGTTGTCCAGCATGTCGGAGAGCAGGCGCACCGGGACCAGTCCTCCGCGCGATATGCCCACGAGCACATCCGGTTTGTAGGGCCTCACCTTCTTCGCGAGCGCCTCGCACATCCTCGTTATCCTGCCCCAGCCCGGTTTTATCAGTCTCACTCTGCGTGCCATGCGGATATCATGCGGCGCATCAGTATAAATGTTGCGCATTTTTTACGGGAAAAAAGATGCTCCGTCAGGGATTTGAACCCTGGTCGATGGAGTGAAAGTCCACTATCCTTGACCGGTCTAGACGAACGGAGCGGCTGCACAACTGTTGGCGCAATCGGTTTTTATACCTGTTTTCCCAGCGCCTTGGCTATCTCCCTGTGGACTTCCTCGATGGATTTCGAGCCGTCTATCTTCCTCCAGTCCTCGCAGAGGAATCTCTCTTCGTACAGCCTGAGGAAGTTCCCTCTCACCTTGCGCAGGTACTCCATGTCCTCCTCGTAGCGGTCAAGGGCCTTCTGCTTCGCCTTGCGCTCCTGGGATACCTCGGGCGTGATGTCGAGCAGCACCACCATGTCGGGCTTGAGGAAGCCAATCCCCTCCACGATCTTCTTCGCCTGGGGATAGAGGAATTCGTTGACCTCGTATGCGATGGTGGAGAACACGTAGCGGTCCAGTATGACCGTCTTCCCCTCGTCCAGCGCCGCCTTTATCTTCCGCTGCTCGTTGGCGATGTCAGAAAGGAAGAGCAGGAAAAGGGACTTGGGAGCGAGCTCGAGTTTCCTCTCCAGGTAGTCATTGAGCATCTGGAACGTGTGCGTCGGGTATTTGAAGACCTTCGCCTCGGGGAATTCCTTCCTCAAGAGGTCTATCTGCGCGCCTTTGCCGCAACCGTCAATCCCTTCTATCACTACAAGCATGAGACTGATAATTTCGTGTATACTAATATAAACCTTGAGACCGATATATAATCCTGATTCTCATATGGAGGCGCGTTTATGGACCTGATTTCGATCCGTGATCTGGAGCAGAAGGACATCGAGCTAATACTCGACAGCGCGGAGAAGATACTCTCCGGCAAGAAGAAGCCGGACCACGGCGGCGAAATCCTCGCCACGCTCTTCTTCGAGCCCTCCACGCGCACCAAGCTATCATTCCAGAGCGCGGCCCAGAAGAACAAGATGGGGATCATAGATTTCCTCCCGGAGACCAGCTCTTTGAAAAAAGGCGAGTCGTTCACGGACACGGTCCGCATAATAGAGGGATACGCCGACGTGCTGGTGGTCCGGCATCCGGTCGAGGGCTCGGTGCGGCTCGCGGCAGATGTCTGCGAGCGGCCGGTTGTTAACGGTGGTGACGGGGCGAACCAGCACCCGACCCAGACGCTAATAGATTTGTTCTCAATCAGGAAAACCAAGGGCAAGATAGAAGGGATGAACGTCCACCTGGTGGGCGACCTGAAGCACGCCAGGGCGATGCGCTCACTGGCCTACGGCCTCGCGATGTTCGGCGCGAAGATAACCGCGGTCTCGCCCAAAGGGCTTGAACTGCCAAAGTCCGACGTGGAAGAGATAAAGGCGAAGTTCGGATGCACAATCGCGACGAAAGACAGCCTCGACCTCGCTGATGCGGACGTGCTCTACGTGTGCAGGATACAGGAGGAGCGGTTCGCGGACCCCATGGAGGCCAAGCGCATGAAGGAAAAGTTCATGATAAGGAAGGACGACCTGAAGGGCGCGAAGAAAGACCTGGTGATACTGCATCCGCTTCCCAAGGTGAACGAGATAGAGAGCTCCATAGACTCGATGCCCCAGGCGAAATACTTCGAGCAGGCGCACTACGGAGTGCCCGTGAGGCAGGCGGTCCTGGACTGGGTGCTCTCCAAGCGAGGTTGATGCGATGCTTAAAGTCGACGTCATAGAGAAAGGGACGGTTGTGGACCACATAAAGGCCGGCAACGGCCTGAAGGTTTTCACTATGCTCGGCGCTGCAGGCGGCTACTCGGAGCGGGCCGCGCTGGTGATGAACGTGCCCAGCAAACGGCTCGGCAAGAAGGACATAGTCAAGATAGAGGGCAAGACGGTGTCGGATGAGGCCGCGAGCATGATCGCGCTGCTCTCGCCCGGCGCGTCCATAAACATAATCGAGAACTCGAAGGTCTCAAAGAAATACGTGGTCTCGGTCCCGGAGAAGCTAAAGGGCGCGGGCACGTGCCCGAATCCGAACTGCATAACGAACAAGGAGGAGTGCGTCAAGGAGTTCAACAAGGAAGGAGAAAAGTTCCGCTGCCACTACTGCGAGCGGTTAGTGGGCGCGGAAGAATTGGTCTAACACGCGCGATTCGGTCGGGTGCTAATAGCCCCTTCCAAGGTTCCTTATCTCTGCTGCAACGTCCTGAAGGAACTCGCGTTTTGAAGCGTTGTCGTGGAGCCCCGCAACTTCATCGAAGGCAGTCGCGAGTATCTCGCGCTCGTCCTTGTTCCTGCATTTGGCTGAAAGTTCTAGCGCTTCTTGCCTTGCGGAAAATGCCCTAATTACGGCCGGGAATCTGTAGCTAAGAGCAATGTCGTCTGCCTTTCCCCTGAACGCGGTCAATGCTTCGCACTCCCTGGAAATCAGCAAAGCATCTGCAATATACCTCGCAACTTTCCTATCCTTCCTAGACACAGTTCCGCCATTTCCCGTGGTGTGCAGTTGGGTTCCATTCATGCTATCGACCTGTTAATATAATGCATAAAAGTATTTAAAAATGTTTGTTTGTGGTGATTAAAATACCATTAAACATCGGGCGTTTCCCGTATGACCTCAGCGCATTCGCGGAATACCCGCTTCCTTCTCATCAGTTCCATGAGGCCGCCCTTGTAGAATCGGCTGAACTGAGCTGCCGCGAACGCCTGCATGACATCGCTTTTCGTGAGCGCGGCCTCTGCCATATCTCTGGCCGGTTTTGATTTCGCCTTGCCGGCTTCGTCCTTGAGGAAGGAGGTTATGCTCCCGGAGCACCACGCTTCCATGAGCCTGAACTCGAAGCCGAGTTCCTTTTCTTTCAGCTCTCCGCTCAAGTAGGACATTATGATCTCGACCGCCTGGAGCAGCGCGAAGCTGTCCTCCGTTTTAGCGGTGACCAATGCGGCGTACCTCTCCAGCCGCGCTCTTTTGTCCGGTTGGAGCTTCGCCTCGGCCAGAGCCCTCTTCGCCGCCTCGAACTTGTCGAGCGTCGTTTCCTTCGGCCTGATTCCGTAGACGCTCGCCACGTGCATGGCCCTTTCCGCGACCAAGGGATCGACAGTGCGTATGTTCCCGAAAGGAACGACCTTGTTTCCCGCAGCGCGGGGCGCCTTCGCCTCTGGCATGCACCATACTTGCCTGCCAAAGTTTTTAATCCCCCTCGGAGCGCGCGCCGGCTCCTCTGCCTGCCGCAATGCCGCAAGATACGCTAGTTCTGGACGACCACCATACATAACTATAAATTAAAACCAAACAGTTTAAAAAACAGGCGCAACGGAAATAATCCTGATTCCATATGGAAAAGATATTCGACGGCGTGTTCAGGGTGGACCCGCGCACCATCGCCACGCGCAACGCGATTCCGGGAATGCGGGTATACGACGAGCGGCTGCTGAAATCAAACGAAGGCGAGCTCCGCACCTGGGACCCGTTCCGCTCCAAGCTGGCTGCAGCGATACGAAAAGGCCTCAAGGAGTTCCCGTTCGTGGAAGGGAGCAAGACGCTCTACTTGGGCGCCTCCACAGGGACGACGATATCCCATCTCTCGGACATAATCGGGGAGAAAGGCGAGCTGTTCGCGGTGGAGATCGCTCCGCAGTGCATGAAGTCTCTGCTCCCCCTCTGCGATATCAGGAAGAACATAATCCCCATAAACGCGGACGCGCGGCAGCCCGCCCAGTACAAGGAGGTCGGCGAGGTGGACTGCCTCTACCAGGACGTGGCGCAGCCCGACCAGGCGGACATACTCGTGAAGAACGCTGAGATGTTCCTCAAGAAGGGCGGGATCGCCATGATCGCCATAAAGAGCCAGAGCATAGACGTCACGAAGAGCCCGAAGGAGGTCTTCGCCGGGGTCCTCGCGATCCTCGAGAAGAGATTCGACGTGCTAGAAAGATATGAACTTGAGCCTTTCGACAAGGACCACCTGTTCGTGGTGCTTAAGTGGAAAGGATAATCAGCCTGTTCTGTTCCGGGTACGCGTAACATTCACGATTGGATTGCCGGATTCCGGCGCCCTGAAAGTCTTATTCCATGCGCGGTGCTCGCTGCAGAACGTCTTGCCTGGGTGTTCCAAAACCCTTTGGTGCAGTTCTTCACGGAACACCCGTTCAAGGCCAATGACCTGCTGTGCATCGTTTCGTGCCACATGCCCGATGCAAGTCCCCCGCGTTCCAGGGGAAAAGCAGTGAACCGTAAGCGCGCCGTCAGACCGCACAGTGAACGGAGGAACCTCCCCGGTGTGCCCGAGGCCTTTGCACATGGCCAGCTTTCCGCGGTCGGCAAAGGAGGTGTTGTCGTACAGTCCAAAGTCGCGGCGTATGGCGTTTGATATCATGGAAGTCAGTACGTCCGCGCTGCAGTCCGTAACCGAAGCAGGCATTTTTTCCAATCCTCTTCCAGAAGAGCCGATCAAACGCATCGGGTAACCACCATGAGCGAGTTCCAAGCCATACTTCTGCTGAAGGGAAGCGAACCTTCCCTTGGTTTCAGCTTCATTCTCCTTGGAGTACATCACGATCACATCCTTTTGGCACGGCAGCCCCGAAAGGAGTTCGAATGTTTCCTCCATGGACTGCACGTAACGGTCGATGCTCCCAATGTCTTTGAAGAAGAAGTTGAAACTCACGGTTATCGCTATGTCGGAAGCATAAGGCCCCAGGCTTCCCAAACCCTCCAAAACCCGCACTCCGGCCTTTCTATTCTGCGGTATGAGCCCGGCAGTGGTGAATTGCACCCCGACCGGCCTGGCAAAAAGGATTTCGCGGATTGCATCAGCCAGGTTTTTCCCCTCTTCTCCGCCCTCGTAGAGCAACACCTCTCCGTCACCAAGGTGCACCTGCGGCATGAAGGCAATCTGAGGGCTTTCCAGGAGCGCGTGCAGCAGCGCCCAGTCCATCTGCCCGTCGCTTGGACGCGCGTCGATTGAACATCGGGGGCAGCAGCCGAAACACCGTTCGGACAGGTTCAGCCCGCCAATCGGCAGCCTTTTGTCGAGTGTATCCATGTTCACTGCAGGAAGGCTTTCTCCCCTGCAACGCAAAGCTATCGCATCGCTAAGTCCATCGTAGTACATCCTCTCTTCGACATCGAAGCCGTGCACCGGCCCGCCAAGCCTCCTCAAATCCCTTTCAAAACCAATCAGCGTTTTCAGGCCGTAAGGGATTGAGTCGAAGTCCTTGCCACACGAAGCATCTATCCAATGGAACCTGAAGAGGCTCTCGAGTATTTTGAGCGCTGATTCGATCTTCGCTCCTATCTTTTCGCCGAACCAGTAGGAGGCCGGCAGTTCCCTTCGCGCTTTTTGCCCCTTGGCCGATGCGAATTCACGAAGAGGGGCCTCCCTGAACTCCCGGACCATGGGAAGAACGATGTTCTCCAGGGTCAGCGCGAGCTTGTCCATCGCATAAAAATGTTCCTGCTTAACAGCAAACGCTAATCCAAGCTCACGTTCTACTGCCCTTGACCTTTCCTGGAATCCGACAATCTCCTGGAACCGTTCTTCCGGGAAGCGCCGGTCTTCGCCGGTAAGAATCCGCATCACCTTCGCATAGGCGCTGCTGAACGGTGCATAATCAGGCCTCATGAGTTATTTACCCAGTTAGTGTTTATAAATGTTTGTTAGTGCTAAAGATGACCATCTCTTCGTGGTGCTCAGGTACGAATGAGTCATACAGGTCCGGCTGTCCGCTTTCCGCAGATAAGTCCAGATTCTTAAACTTTACTACACATAATCACCATGATTGCGATGAGCCATCAGGAATCCCGTATACGCGTGAAACTAATCCGACGCAAACTATGCCAATTGCGTAAGGAAAAAGGCAATACCCAGTCGTACTACCGCGATCTGCCCAGGGCCGCTAAAGAGTGGGCCGAGCGTTGTCCTAAGCTGGAACCTGCCGAGATGAAGTTCGTGCTCAGGACCGTGGCCGTGCCTGAGGATTACGACAAGGTGGTCGAGCACCTCGGCAGCTGCAGCCCCAAGACCCGCAGGATAGCCGACCATGCGCTCGGCCTATGGGAGAAAGTCCAGCCCCAGATATCCATGATCACACTGAAGGGCGCTTTTTTCGACGAACGTGGAAAACTCAAATCTCATGATATCGATGCCCTTTTCAGGGAATTCAATGGTATGATCAACTACGTTCACGATCGTCTCGCCAAAGACGCGCGCATAATGAAGAAAGACCCACAATCAGATTTGTCCGAGCGCAATTAGGAAATCCCTCTCTTCCACGCCTGCCTGCTTGCAGAGCCTTTTTACGAACGCGACCGGTTCCACCCTGTTCTGCGGTATCGAGACTCTCCTTCCGTCCGGGTGCCCGTATATGGAGTGGCTGGTGGCGTTCTGCCGCTCGAATCTGAAACCCAGCGCCTTGAACGTAGCATTTATTCTATCCGAGCTCAGCGGCTTCCATGCTGCGGCCACGGGGCGATTCGGCACGATTCCCGCCGGTATGCGCGCCTCGATCAGTCTGAAGTAATCACGGTCCCCGAGGATGATATCCGCTACCTTCTTCGGGTATCCGTTGTCCATGAGCCATTTTTCCCCTGCGGTGAAACCGCCGTTTCTAACGGCAGCGACAAGTTCCGCGTCTTTTTTGCCTTTCATCTCGGTCTCCCATCTTTGACTAAACCTGTCGCCATGCTTTTCAAGTAACTGCCGTATCTCCTCATGGCCCACGCCCTCCGCCCCGAGCATCTGTCCGATCTCATTTGGAGAGAATGAGCTTACCATCTCGTCTTCCGTAAAACCGATCTTTCTTAGCGCTGCAGGGGTCTTCATCTCAGGAGGCGGAGTCCTCTTCTCCGCCGCCGCATGCGTAGCCCTGCCCAGCGCATCCTCCGCCGCTGCCCGCATGCCCGGTTTCACGCCCTCCATTGGCGCCGCATCCTTGTCCAGCGCATTCGCGAAGAGTTCGAATCTCCGAGCCTCCTTCACGCCGCCCCAATTCATGTCTCTGGCAGTGGTCGTTCTGAACCTGAGGTATGCGTCGAACATGACGTTCTCATCCATCTTCATCGCCGCCGCAGCCCGTCCCAACGCGTCGTCCGTTACCGTGTTCCATCCGACCCCCGCACGTTTGGCTTCCGCCTGCCTCCGGATGAGTTCCGGGTCGGACACACCCCCTCCCATCTCGCCTCTGGGAATCCCATATCGTTGTTTGAACGCCGCGTCCCTCGTGCGCTCCTCCCTCAGCTTCCGCAGCGCCTCGTCCGCCCGCGGGGCCTTCCTCGCAGGCGCAGCCTCCGGCGCAGCGCGCTTCAGTATCCTGTGGGGCAGCGCGTAGATCCTGAAAAGCCTGTCCAGCCCGTCTCCGGTCGCGCCGTTCCGCAGCAGCGCGGGCCGCAGGTCCTCTATGCCGCGCAGCCATCTCTCCTTCTTAGCCTTTATCGCGGCGTCCACGGTCGGCTGGTCGACGCCGTTCAATGAAAGATAATCACGGAACGCCTTCTCGTCCGCGACGTGTATGGCGGATATGAGCTTCTTCGCGTTCATGTCCGCCTGAGGGCTGACCGCCTCGGCCGGCTCGCCGAAAAGCGCGTCCGCCACGCGGTAGCGGCCCTCCCGCACCGTCGGGGTCCTGAATGTCCTGACATCCTTTACCCCGACGTCCTTAGGGACGCTCTGCAGGAATCGCTGTTCGGTCCTGCCAAGGACCCGGGCCATGACCCCGCTGTCCACAGGACCGCTGAAGCTGAAGCCGAATGCCATGGGACCGGTCTGGTATACCGTCACTTTCCCGGAAAGCCCCGCCTCGGCAGCGGCCTTCTCGAACGCTCTCGCGTAGTGCGCGGAGAGCCCGTCCGTGAACGCGCTTCCCGCCACGCTGTTCGTGACGCTCGGTCCGATGAGGTTCTTTTCCACGGCGCTGACCCCCTTCCCCTTGATCTCGGCGCCGCGCATGAAAGCGGCCCGCGTGCCATCCTCGAACGCCACGCGGAAGGTGATCGCCTCGTCTATGCGGACCGGGGCGCCCGAGGAGTCGACAGTCTTGCCCTTCACTTCCTTCACAGGATTGCTCATTGCCTTCGCTTTCGGGGGCTGGTCCCTGTCGAAGGCCGTGGCGGCACGCTCAAGGCGCTCTGCCGCGGCAGGGTCCACAGCCCTAACCTTCTCCACCACGGACTTGGACTCCACCGCGCCCACCGCTGCCTCCATGGTCTTGTAATGCCTGCCGTTGCTCGCCAGCGTCCACTCGCGTTTCACGCCGTTCCGGCCCATCGCGTCCCCGATCCCAGTGAAGTCGCTCAGCGCATCTGCCAGCGCGGGCGATGTGACGCCCATCTGCCTGCTGGCCGCGCGGGCCTCGTCCCTGAAGCGCCCCACCACCAGGTCTATTGCCTGCTTCTCGTTTTTGACCGCGAACCTCTCCTTGAGCCGCTGGAAGCCGAGGTCTGAGACCACTATCGTGGCGTCGTCCGCCCCTGTGCGCACTATGCTGACGCCCTCGATGCCAAGGCCCTTCACCGTATCGGACGCGGCCCTGAAAAAGACTACCAGCCCCAGGTCCCCGTACTCCCCATGGTCGCTCAGCGAGTTGAGCAGCCATGTCTTGCCCTTGTCGAGCGATATGACCACCCGGGCGTAATCCTCGGTCGCCAGCGGGCTGACCTTCCTGAATGTGCGGAATACCCAGTTCTCCCTCGCCCTGACCGCATCGTCCAGTCCCCTGAAGACCGGCCCGGCGGTCTCGATGTTGCCGCGCATGCGGTCCACCGCGGAGTGCAGCGCATCGGCGTTGGACAGCACGGTCTCGTGCAGCGTCTTCCCGGCTATGGTCGGCTGCGCGGTGAGCACCGCCACGTTCCTCGCGAGCGCGGTGCCGTCTCCGGCCAGGCTCTTGGCTACGAGCGCAGATGCCTGGGGAGGGGCCGCGCGCACCTTCTCCGCAGACAGAGGCGCCTGGTCCATCTGGACGGCGCGCGGGCGCTCCATCACCGCCTCGGCCTCGCGCCTTCCGGTTTCCGCCATGAGCACTTTCATCGCGTTCAGGTCCTCGTTTCTCCATAGCCCCCTTTTCGGCAGCCCCAAAGTCTCGCTTTCCTTAGCGACCAGGGCGGCCATCTCCACCGGAGTCAGCTTCTTGCCGCGTGCGAATTTCGCTTCTGCCCCCGGCGTGATCTCCGCCCGCAGCTTGTTGACGGCCGCCACCTTCTCCGCAGTGATCCCGAAGGGCAGGCCCTCCGCGCTCTTGTTCACCGTGATGGCCATCTCGACCCTGGCGCTGCGTTCCCTTGCCGCAGCCGCATCCACCACTGACAGCTTCCTTGGCATGATTGTCTCCCTGCGGGCCTCCATCATCTTCGTGGCCTTGGAATGCACCACGCCCGCCGCGATCGGAGCCGCGAGTGTGAGCGTGCTGAAGATGGCCTCCTCGAGCGCCTCCCGGCGCTCCATCCTATCCGATTTCGGGGCTACGTAATACGCTGCCCATGATTCCGCCATGTGCCTCGCCTGGGGCACTGTGAGCGCAGCCGCTGCGCCGAGCTGGGCGAGCCGGAGCATGGACAAGCCCTCGACCGCCTCTTTCGCGATGCGGCCCGGCGCTCCGAGCAGCGCGACCGCGGCCATGACGCCGGTCAGGGGGGATATCTCCCCGGTCGCGGCATAATCGTGGGCCGTGCCTTTTATCACGGAAGCCGAGCCGATGACCGGGACGAAGCTGACCAGGACGTCTATCCCCTGGCCGATCCTCCTGACAGTCCTTACGCGCGCATAGAGGGTCTCGCTGTCGCTTTTGGCGGCCGCGGAGATCGCCGCGGCTTCTTTTTCCGCAAGCGTCGCCTTCCCTCCGGAAAGCAGCGAAGAATAATTCGCGACCAGCTTCTCCGAATCCGCTATCACGTTCTGCTGGAGCCTTGCCTCGACCGAAGAAAAAACCTTGTCCGAGGTCACCATGCATATCTCGAGCTGCGTCAATGCCGCGCCGAGCGGTGCGAGGTTCCTGTCGAACCCGCGGATGGAAGCGTCGTATAGGGAAACTAGCGCGTCCCTGTAGAAAGCGAACTGTTTCGTCGGGTCGTAGGTCCTGTCAGCCGCGCGCCTGACGTTCTCCGCGATGCTGCTCTCGTTGATGTAAAGCCGCGCGAGCACATCCGTCTTGTCTTCGGCCGCGGCCACGAACTCTTTCCTCACGCCCTTCATGTTCTCCGGCGCGTACTGCATTATGCGCAGCGCTTCCCTGAGATGCCGCCCCGCGCTTTCCAGGTACTCCAGCGCATAGACCTTGTTGAGGGAATGGTCCGCAGCCTCGGACTCCCTCAGATAAGCCATGAGGCCGTCGTGCTTCTTCAGTTCGAGGAGCAGCAGCTTCGCCGGGTGGTATTCGACGTCCACAAGCTGCCGGTAGTCCGACTGCAGCTTTTCCACGCGCGCGGAGAGCGCATCCGGCCCGGCCTTCCCTACCTCCCCCCGCAACGCGTCTATCTCTTCGATGATGGTGCCGAGCTTCCTGTAAAGCCAGTAGCCGTCGGACCTTTCCGGGGCGTACATGTCCACCAGGCCGCTGTCGCGCATCTCCGTCCTCAGCCCCTTGACGACCTCGTGCACGGAGCCGAGCTCGCGCCTGAGGTTCTCCGCGGGATCCGAGACGCGCCTGTCCGCGTCCGCTGCGAGAAAGACGGCGAAGTCGTGGGCATACTGCCGTCTCAGCTTCTCGAACTCCTCTTTCGGCGCATCCCCGCGCACGGCACGCTGGCGTATGGTTTCGAGTTGCCTCTGCTCCTCCGCAAGCGCGGGCGGCAGCGCGATGTCCGCGGTCTGCGGATGGAATACGCCGAACTTGAGCGATGCGTCGACGCGTTCGGCGCTGCGCACGGTCCCGTTGGCCGCGTCCATGGCACGTTTCGCCGCAACCTCCGCCATGACAGGGAGGCCGAGGCCGCTGACTATCTTCTGCGTCTGGTCCTTCCCGAATCTCTCTACCTGCTCATCCGCCCTGGCCAGCCGCTTCGCCACCTTCGTCGCTTCGAGTCCCTGTTCGGCCAAATGCACACCTTTCATGCGTTCTCGTATTCGTAGCAGATCTCGACGAATTCGCGCAGCATGTCGATGCGGTCTTCCCTTCCGGCGCGTCCTGCGCGGAGCACGGAGTATTCCACGCCCCATCTCACGAGCGCCGTGCGGAACCTCTTGAGCCTCTCTAGGGTCGGCGCCATGTTCCTGGGCTTCACCTTCGCGGCGTTCCATGCGGACATCGCGTTCTCTATCACAGAAACAGTCCTGGCCGCGTTCCTGAGAGTGTCCGACTCTATCTCGTCCAGCTTCTCTTCGGAAACGGTCGCTCTTCCACCGCCCTGCCGCGGCGCAATGGTTGCCATGTCAATACCATGGAATAAACTCTTTAAATAATCGAGCGAAGAACCTATCCTGTATGCACGACGACCAGGACAAGAGAGGCACGCTGCCGCAGCTATTGGCAGCCTACATGCTCTGGATCGCGGCGGGCGTGCTCGGTGGAAGCTTCATGTACCTCTTCTACCTGGAATCAGGCGCCAGCCTCGCCGAGCTCGTGCTGTCCTTCTTCTTCTGGGCCGCGGCGCCCGTATTCGTCATCCACCTGCTGAGCGGCCGCAAGGGGCTGGACATGCGGACGGTGCTCGTCTCAGGAGTCGTTCTGGTGGTGGCATCCTACCTGCTGATGGCTCTTGCCGCACCGACCGCATTGATACTATACGCGGCACAGTTCCTCCAGGGCATGTGCAGCTTCCTGTTCTGGGTGCCGTTCAACGTGATGTATTTCGAGTTCAGCAAGGACAGGGCCGCGACGCACGGTTCGGTGTACTTCGCCATAAGCCCGCTGTTCGGCGTCTTCCTTCCCCTCATCGGAGCGGTTCTCGCATCGGCCTACGGATTCGGCCTGGTCTTCCTCCTCTCGGCGCTCGTCTACGCGCTCATAATCCCCTTCGCATTGCTGACGCTCGGGAAGAGGCGTCTTTCCTTCCGGATCAAGGACTGCCTCGCCGGGCTCAAGGGCTTCAAGACGCTGATGTTCCTGGAGGGCATATACGGGGGCGGGATAACCGCCGCGATAGCGGTGATACCGCTGCTCTATTTCACGAATCCAAAGGACCTGGGCGTGTACCTCGCGGTGACCACGCTGTTCTCCGTGCTCGCGTCCTTCGTGGTGAGCAGGCTCTCGGACAAGTCGGGCAAGAGGAAGAGATACATCTCCCTGTTCGGGAGCGGGCTGGGCGTAAGCACCGCGATCGCATCCTTCGCAGGCACAGCATTCCTCTGGTCCGCGGCCTCCTCGCTCCGCAACTTCTTCTCCACGCTCTTCTATCCCTTCACGACCGCCATCATCATGGACAACAAGCAGGAATCCCTGGAGGGCGTGTTCATAGGCAGGGAGTGGCTGCTCAACACCGGCCGCTGCCTGGGGATCGGGCTCGTGTTCCTGTGCACGGCGCTGGTCGAGATCCACCTCTCGCTCGCGTTCCTCGGGCTCCTCATGGCGGCCTATCCGCTGGTGATAGGGCTCAAAAGGCGCCACATCCGGGTCGACTGATACCTTTAAATATCATTATCAGCATTACTTTTCGTTGCTTGTTTACGGCTAATTACGGTGCAACGTAATCTGGCTTATGAGGTGAACCAATGGTTACAGCGTTAGATGTCGACACGAACAGGCTCATGGAGAACGTGGCCAACAAGCTGAAGGCCATGAAAATCGAGAAGCCCGCATTCGTGGGGTTAGTGAAGACCGGCAGCCAGAAGGACCGGCCTCCGGAGCAGGAGGATTTCTGGTTCGTCAGGTGCGCTTCCATAATGCGCCATATCTATGTGCGCGGCTCGGTGGGCACCAACAAGCTCAGACGCCACTACGGGGGCAGGAAGGCCCGCGGAGTGAGGCCGGAGCATCACCGCCAGTCCGGCGGCAACACCATACGCAAGGCGATGCAGCAGCTCGAGAAGGCTGGACTGCTCGTCAAGCCGAAGACCGGCGGCAGGAAGCTGACGGCCAAGGGCCAGGCGCTCCTGGACAAGGCAGCCAAGGAAGTCGCCCGCACCCAGGAATGACCTGGGGATGAAGATGGACGAGGACGAGCCCGAGGAGGCCAAGAAGCGGAGGCTGGCCGAGAGGCGCAAGGCCTCCGAGTCGAGCGCCGCCGAGGAGCAGCTCAAGGAGGCGCTCCGCAGCGCGCTGGACCCCGGGGCGTACGACCGGATGTCCAACGTCGCCATGGCCAACAAGGAGCTCTATGTGATGGCCGCGCAGCAGGTGCTCATGGCGCGCAAGCGCATCGGGCGCCCGATAACCGAGGACGAGCTCCTCACGGTGCTGCGGGCGCTCAAGGCGCGGACGGAGAAGGAGACGTCGATAACGTTCCATAAGAAATGAGGAAACCAAGGTGATCCTATGGGAAACAAATCGCTTGCTAAGAAGATAAGGCTCGCGAAGGCATGGAGGAAGAGCAGGAGGCTCCCGGCGTTCGTGATGGTACGGACCAAGAGGAAGGTCACCCAGAACCGCAACAGGCGCTCCTGGCGCACGGACAAGCTCAGGATAAAGGAAGAGGAATGATCACATGGCAGAGGAAAAGCTCGAGAGGATATACACGGTGCCGCTGGCAGCGGCTTTCGAATACAAGCGCACGAACAGGGTGCCGCGCGCAGTCAAGGTGCTGAGGCAGTTCATATCAAGGCACATGAAGACGGAGCTCGATAGCGTGCTTCTGAGCAACTCGCTCAACAGCAAGCTCTGGGCGCGCAGCATACAGAAGCCGCCGCGCAGAATCAAGGTGCGTGCCATAAGGAAGGAGGGCATCACCCACGTCTACCTGCCTGACGAGGCCACCGAGGATGAGAAGAAGGCTAAGAAGGAGGCCGAGGAGAAGGCCAGGAAAGAGGCCGAGGCGAAGACCGCGAAGCCGGCAGCCGCGGTCACTGCCCCGAAGGCCGTTCCGGCCGCGGCGCCGAAGCCGCCGGCCGCCCCGGCTCCGCCAGCAGAAGCGAAAACGAAGTGAGCTCGAGATGCGCGAGAGGTGCACGTATTACGGGAATCCGTGGATCGGCATGTTCGTCAAGGCCAGCGACAGCGTGGTGCTCACCCCGCTCGACTGCCCGGACAAGCTCCTAGCGAGCCTCCGCGAGAGCCTGAAGGCCGAGGTGCGCAGGGTGTCGGTGGGGGACTCGAACCTCGTGGGCGTCTATCTCGCGATGAACAACAACGGCGTCATAATGCCCAACATCTCATCGCCCGAGGAGGTCGCGGTGTTCAGGTCCGCGGGCCTGAACGTATACCATTCCCCGGAGAGGCAGAACGCCCACGGCAACAATCTCGCGATCAACGACAAGGGCGGCGTGATAAACCCGCACATACACGCGGCGGAGCGCGGGAAGATGGAGGACGCATTGGGGATCGAGCTCTTGCCCATGCGCATAGGCGACTATGCCACCGTCGGCTCGTCCTGCCTCGCGGGCAACAAGGGGTTCCTGGCGCACTACGCCGCCAGCGACGACGACATGAAGGCGCTGGAGTCCGCGTTCAAGGTCAAGGGGGAGCGCGGGACCGTCAACATGGGCACGGGCTTCGTGTCCTTCGGAGTGGTCGCGAACCGCCACGGCTACAGCGCCGGCGAGGCGACGAGCGCGCACGAGCTCGGGCGCGTGGAATCGGCATTGGGTTATATTTGATCGGGGTGATTTGATGAAATGGAACGTTTGCGGAAAGATAAAGCTCGGCAGGGGCGAGAGGAAGTTCTCCAAGGTCGTGGATGCGGAGACTGAGAACGCGGCGCGGGAGAAGGCTTATGCGCTTTTCGGTTCCAATAACGGCGTGAAGCGCTCCCGCATGGAGATAGAGCGCGTCGAGAAATCAGGTGGATGAATGGTTTCGCTCGAGGAGAACAGGGTAAGGATGAACTACGAGGTCGCGGTCTACCGCGAGCAGCTCACCATGCTCCGCAGGGAGATGGAGAGGGTCTCGCTGACCACCCTGGACCTCACCAGCGCGGTGCAGGCCGTAAACGGGCTCAAGAACTCGCAGATACTCGCTCCGATAGGGGGCGGGGTGTACGTGAGGTCCGACATAAAGGACACCCGCGTGATCGTGCCTATCGGCGCCGAGTTCGCCGTCGACATGGAGAAGGGCGAGGCCGCGGCCGAGCTCCAGCGCAGGGTGGACGCCACGCGCCAGGCTGTGATGAAGCTCAACGAGGAGTTCGAGAAGATAAACAAGAAGCTCCGCGAGGTCTCACTCAGCCTCCAGGAGGTAGAGCAGCAGCTTCGGATAAGCAAGCAGGTGGATGCCGGAGTGAAAGAGGATTACATCCGATTTCCCATGTTCGATTTCCTCAAGAAGAAGATAAGCGGCTTCATCGACGGCTTCACTGGCAAGGAGGAGGCGAAGGCCGGGCCGGAGCCAGTTGAAAGAGAGCCCGAAGTCGTAGAAAAGCCAGAGCCGGCGGTTGAAAGGGAAAAACCGGAAACAAAGCCGGAACCGATTTTTGAAAAGCCCGCGGTCGAAAAACCGCAGGTGAGAGCCGAAGCGAAGCCGGAACCGGTTGTCGCGAAGCCTCAGGCGAAGCCCGCGATTCAAACCAAACCCGTAGAGCCGAAGCCCCTGCCCGCGATTGAAACGAAGCCAATACTCGAAAAGAAAAAACCGGAACCAAAGGCGAAGCCCGAGCCCGTAATCAGGAAAGAAAAGCCTGAAACCATAGAGACCAAGCCCGCGGCCGAAAAGCGGAAGCCTGAACCGAAAGCTGTTCCTGAGAAACCGAAAACCGAAACGAAGCCCGAGCCCGCGGTCTCGCTGCCGCAGTTCCGCGAGGAGAAGGAGCGGGCGAAGAAATCCGCGGTCTCGTTCAGCCCGCTCAAGGCCATAAGGACGCTGGTGAGCCGGGAGGTCGAGATCTCCGAGGACGATGTGAAATCCCTGCTGGAGAACTTCGAGCTCGAGCTCCTAGAGAGCGACGTGGAGCTGAGCGTGGCTGAATCCATAAGGCAGGAGTTGGCGCAGAAGCTTGTCGGCGCGAAGGTGGAGAAGGCCAATCTCAGCCAATTCGTGAAGCAGGCAATAGCCACCACCCTGGTGGACACCATGTCCGTGGGGGAGCCGCTGGACATGCTCGGATACGTCAGGGATAGGGAGAAGCCGGTTAAGATAGTCTTCCTGGGCATCAACGGGGCCGGGAAAACCACCACAATAGCAAAAATGGCCAACATGCTCATGCAGGATGGGCGCACGGTGGTGTTCGCGGCCGCGGACACGTTCCGCGCCGCGGCCATAGAGCAGATGGAGGTCCACGCGGCGAAGCTCGACGTCCGACTCATAAAGAGGGAATACGGCTCTGACCCGACATCGGTTGCCTACGACGCGGTGAATTACGCGAAGGCGCACGGCATAGACGCGGTGCTGATCGACACCGCCGGCAGGCAGGACACCAACGTGAACCTCATCAACGAGCTCAAGAAGATGGACCGCGTCATCAAGCCCGACCTGAAGATATACATCGGGGAGTCCATAGCCGGCTCCTCCATAATCGGCCAGGTGTCCTCGTTCAACCGGGAGATAGGCGTGGACGGGGTGATACTCACAAAGCTGGACTGCGACCCAAAGGGCGGCACAGTGCTCTCGGTGTCGAAGGCGACCGGCATACCCATAATCTACATCGGGACCGGCCAGAAGTACGAGGATATCGAGCGCTTCGACGCGAAGAAGATGGCAGAAAGGATAATCTCCTAGTTACAAATACTCTTCTTTCCACATACTGATACATTTAAAAGCGTTCCCCGTAAAACGTTTTCGTTGTAAATTTTCCTCTTATTTATAATCTTTTCCCATCCATATTATACCATGGGTGATACCACTTTCGCCCCGCAAAAGAAACAGGGGGAGACAGCAGCACGGAACGCGGCACTCGAGGCCGTGCCCCAGAAGAAGGAAGTGGAGAAGCTGCGCGGTCAGCTCAATGCCCTGGACCGCCAGTACGACTTCCTGAAACAGAGGTTCGACAGCACCTGGGCCACCAACGACCGGACAGTGAAGCTAGAATCGATGTTCCTCGGAAGGAAGCCTAACGACGACGAATTCCTGGCCATGCTCATGAACGCTGGCATGGGCGGGGAGAAGCCCATAACCAGCCAGGTCGAGAAGCTGCACCAGCAGTGCTCGGAGCTGTTCAAGAAGCTCCTGGACGCGGGGCTCGACAATTTCGCAGGCACCGACGTTTATAACCGTGTCTTCATCGGCAACGACCCGCGCTGGCAAATCGTCGTCGAATCGGCGACCGACATGCACGTCTCCTGGGGAAAACAGCAGAAGCAGCTCATGAAAGACCTCGAGCCCAAGCCCTACCCAACCATCGGGGCGCGGGAATGGGAGCCACCTACCGTGGAATTCCCTAGAACCGGGGTCGACCTGCTTCACGGGGAGAGAGTGTTCGTGGGTGAGGGCGGCAGGGTGGTCCCGGAGTCCGTGCTCACGCTGGAGCGCGAAATCAGGCGCAGGGGCCGTGTGACGCCCAAGGGCGTGAGGGTGGAACTCTCCTTCCAGGAGTTCTACGACATGTTCGTGCCCGTGCTCCCTTCCCTGGACGCCGCGATAACCAATGTCCAGGTGATGTGGGACAAGGGCGTGAGCGCGAAAGGCGTGGTTAAAGTCGTATTCAATCTCGTCATGGCAGGGGTCGACGTGGTGCTCGTGGGCCAGCTCGCGACGAAGAGCGCCGCGCGCCT
This sequence comes from uncultured Microcaldota archaeon, assembly GCA_963714085.1. Taxonomy (GTDB): domain Archaea; phylum Micrarchaeota; class Micrarchaeia; order Anstonellales; family Bilamarchaeaceae; genus CAILMQ01. The sequence goes on from OY970229.1 coordinate 1,017,358, forward strand.
CAGCGGCAGGGAACTGATGGACTCATTGGAGAAGACCGAAGGCAGGTCCTTCATGTCCAGGCAGGAGTGGGACGTGCTCGAAACCGCGATCCGCGAGCTCAAGCCCGGCGAAGTGAACGACCTGTTCAGACTGGCGAGGCCCGCGATAGGCACAGGCTTCGATTGGACGGTGTTCGAGGAGCTGGCGCTCAGGGCAGGAGACGAGGAGGTAAGCGGAGACCTGATCCGTGCCTATCTGCGCGAGCAGACCGGTGCGACGAGACTCAGCCGCGCGGCCTGGAGGCTCAAAGCCGGCACACTTGATTTCTGCGAGAACGGGCTGAGCCTGCTCGGAAGGGAGAAGTTCAGGAAAAGAGTCGCCGCGGAGATATTCAACGAGCTCAGGATGAGCATCGACCACAAGGCGTCGAAGAGGCTCGCGGAACTTCTTGTGGAGTCGGGCATGCCCGAGGCCTCCCGGCATCTGGCGTCCGATGCGATGTTCAGTACGCTCACCTCATTCAGCAAGGCGCCGCAGCGTGCCCTGCTCAAGCTCGTGGAGAAAGAGGGCTGGCCCAACGTCGTGGCCAGGCTGAAGAAGGACGGCCTTGAGAAGATGCTGCCCGAATACGCGGCAGCGTTCCGCTACGCGCCCATGCACAGGCTGGTGGAGTACGGTGTGTTCCGCGCGACGTTCCCCTATGCGGTGCAAGCGGTCTATGGCGTGATAAGCGACATGTCCGCGAGCAAGGTGAAGGAGCCGGAGATACTGACGTACGATGACATGCTCAGGAATTATTTCGAATCCATGCACAGATTCGGGAAACCGCTGACTCTTACGGAAGAGGAAAGACGCAGGAGATACTCCGACCTTTCCGATAAATTAGGGAAACCGACCAAAGAGGACATACGCAAGAGATACTCTAAAGTAATGGATGAATTAGAAAAAAACGGTATGAAGAAGTGATGTTATGGCAGAAGCCCAAAAACCGCCTGAGGAGGAGCCCCCGAAAGTGAAAACACCTGCGCAACCACCGCCCGCGCAACCACCCGCGGAACAGAGACAGCTTCCGGCGTTGACCAAGGCCAAGAGGTATGTGTTTGGCTATGACCCTGCCAAGGCAAGCGCGACCGCGGCGGGCAAAGCCAGGAAGGCACATGACAAGGCGGCAGCGAAGGCTGCGAAGAACCTAGCCGGCCCATCCGTGTACGCCGACCTGGAGGAGATGAAAACCCTCTGCGAGAAATACCGGAAGGGAATAGATTCGTTGAGGCCTGCTGACGCGATAGAGCTGATGAAGAAGATCTACGTGCACTTGGAGACCGGCACTCTGGACGCGGACACTACGAGTTCGCTCTATGGAATACTGGAGCGGCTCTACCTGCGGCCGAACGTGCTTGCAGCCGTTAATAGTTCTACGGACCCCATCGTCGCCAAGGGTTTCCGCCAGCATCCGGGTATGCGAGAGGCTCTCGAGAAACATATCGCCCGCTCAGCTGCAAAGAAAAAATTGACTCCGGCAAATTATCAGGACCTCGCACGGCTCAAGCCCGAGATGCGGAGGCTTGAAAATGACCAGATAATCCGGATGGCAAGGATAATAGGGAAAGACGAGGCAGACCCTGTCGCTGCCATCACTAGGTCATTCGGCGTCGGCGCCAAAGCAACCACACTGCCCGAGCAGGCGGCCCTCATGCTCGAGCTCAATTCCAAAGGGATAGTGACGGAGAGAGCGGTGGCTGAATTATACATCAATCATGCGGATAACGCAATAGCTGCTTTGGGGAAGATGAGAACAAGTGACGCCGCGACCCAGCGCGTACTTCTGGAGATTCAAAATGATATCCTCTCCGGCAAGGTCGCCAGCGCGGACGATGCTATAGTCGGGATATTCAAGAATGAAAAGCTCAGGGAAGACCTCCAGAAGATTCTCGGTCCGGGATCCAAGTCGTTGCTCGATGAGCTCTCGAAGGCAACTAATCTGAAGGAGATGGCTGCATTGCTCAAAGGGGTGGAGAAGTTTCCTAAAGGTGTACCTAACCCGGAGCGTTTAGTAAACGCCCTAAACAGCTTTGCGGTTCCTCTCAATGCAGAACACTTCATAAATAACCTGAGTGTTATGGGTAATCGGGTCGAGCTTGTCGGCGCGCTCCAAGCAAGGCGCGTGCTGGACAGCAGCACAACGGAGATGTTCAATGCGGTACGTGCTCTCAGCCTGCAACGGGCCAAAGACATGAGGGGCCTGGGCCCGGCTGCGATTGAGACAAGCACGAATGCCGTCGTGGGAGGGGCTAAGCTCGTCAAGTTCGGGCTCTCACCAGTCATCGCGCCAGGAACCAGAGCATTCGAGAATTTCGCGGAAGCCGAAGTCGCTAGTGTGAGGCCGAGAAAGATCATCAAGGGCACTCTATGGACTACCGCAGCCGTAGGCTCGTTTGCCTTGATGAGCTGGCTCGTATACCATTTCGAGTGGGGCAAGGACAAGACCGAGCGCGAGGAGGCCAGGCTGAAGCTCCAGAAATTATGGAAAGTGAGTATCACCACCGCCACTGCCAACAGCATAAGGGACTCCCCCATCGCGGACGGGTTCTTCAGGAACTGGTTTGACATCCACTCGCTCGAAAAACTCGGGTCCCGTCTCGTGCCGAAGAACGATAAGGAGCTCAACGAGCTGCTGACAGAGGGAGGATCCTCGGCGTCAGCTAAGAAGCAAGTGCCCCTCTACGTACACCCGGCTTGGATAAACGAACTGGCCGCAGAGGTCGACGCACAGATAAAGGACATGAAGAAGCAGGGAAAAACCGACACTGAGATAAAGGCAGCGCTTACCGCCATGGTTACGACCAGCTGGAGGGACAAGGGTTATTTCCTGACCCCAGGGGAGGCTTTCATAGAGAGCTTCGCAAGGGACCTCTTTGGAAATGACCCTGAAAAGCGCCCCATGATAGATTACATGAAGGCCGCAGTGCTCGGCGAAAAGAAACCAGAGACCAGCGTCAAGAAACCAGAGACCAGCGTCAAGCACCCCGAGCTCTTCACGCTGCTTTGGTCCGGGATACGCGACGGCTCGCTGCCGCGTACCTTCGCCGCGGACGTCGCATTGAACCTCTACGCTATAATCAGCGACGACACCCTGGATCCTAAGACCGGCAAGATCAAAGGCGAGCTGGCATTCGAGAGAATAAAGAAGCAATTGGAGGTGCGGAAGGCCGCGGTCTATCCGAACCTGCCTTCTGTGCGGGACACCCTGGCCAAGGCAGAAATAACCGACCAGTACCTGCTCAAGAAGCCGATACCGCCCGGCTCGCTCATGGATATCTACGACCAGCACGTGGTCGCATCCCATGACGAGGGTATGGAGATGGGCTTCAAGGCCGTGCTCGAAGCGTACCAGAGCGACGAGAATACAGCGGCGCGGCTGGATGCATTCAGGCTGAATCCCGACGAGGTGATATATGGGGACGTGCCGGATATAGTGGCCCAAGTGGCTGGCGGCACGCTCACACTGGACGCCGCCAGGGACCAGCACGTAGTAGCTGACGGTATATTCGCCCGCTTTAACACCATCAACACGGCTTCTCAATTTGACGAGAAGAACAAAGGGCTCATCGAATTCGTCTATGAGAATTCGTCTGTCTCAGCAAACGGAAAGACGCAAGGCGTGCTGGACTGGCTCAAGCGCAATGCCAAGAACATACGGAACGCCCCGAAGCTGATAGAGGATCTCGAGGCCAGCAGCGCGCTTTTCGCCGCAGCACCCATGGAAAACACCAACGACAAAGACAACCCGAGCAAATCCCAACTGTGCGACAGGCTTGCCAACCAGCTCATAGCAGGGTATATCAAGGAAGAGAAGGACCGGGGCATGCTGTCCAAAGGGTGGGGCGCGACCAAAACATGGTGGAGCGGGAAGCCGGAAGAGCTGCCTGAGCGCTGGTACGTGAGGACGAATGAGCCGTTCGTGAGCCATACGCCGCGCGACATCATGCCAAGAGGCCAAACCGATGTCGCGCAACCCACTCCAGTGGTGGACGTGACGAGCGCGGCATCGCTCAGGGAAAAGCTCGGCGTTCTAATCTATCCCAAGAAAAACGAGGCTACGTTCAGCCCGCAGGACAAACGGGTGAGGGAAGAGGTCTACCAAACTATCGCGGACAAGGCTCCACAGACCGCCGGCAGGAAAGGCCTCGCCGCTTCTGGAATAGAAGTGAAAGACGGCCCGGTCGGCCTTGTCATCAGCTCTCCTGAGCCAGATGCCAAGGAATACCCCGCTTTCCAGAAGCTCGTCAGTGATGCCGTAAAAACCGAGTTGGCCACCATCGCGGTGGAAGACGCCCTGCGCCCGAGCGTGACTGCCGTGCTGAAGTCCGATAAATCCGAGAAGCCGAAGCACATCTCCGATGTCATCGGAGCGATAGCTGGTGTGATAGTGGACGGTACAGACCAGGAGAACGCAAGGCTCTCCAAGAACGGCATCAACGTGACGCGGAACAGGAAAGGGGTCCTGGTCGTGAAGGTGCCGGAGGCCACGGAAAATTTCCAGAAGTTAGTCAAGGGCATGGCAGCCGAGGTGCCCAAATAAGGAGGGAGTGGCATGGCAGATAACGAGACTAGGAAAAAACTGCGTGCGTTCCTCGATGCCCTTCCCGACGAGAAGAAAGAACCGCAGGGGAAAAACAAAGCCGAGCCGCCTACGACGATCAAGGGCGCGACGCCGAAGCGGATGCACGCCGAGAAACCACCCCGGCAAGAGAAGCCGGCAAAGACCAAAGCCGGGCGCGCCGCGAAACCAACAGCGGAAGCGAAACCCGCAGCCGAGGCGAAACCCGCGAAGGAGTCCAAGCCCATGAAGGTCGTCATGCCGACCGTGACGAAGGCGCTCAGGGGCCACAATCCGAGCGCCATAATATCCCTCGCAAGGACCAAGGACGGGCTCGAGAACCTGCTCGCGGCGGGCAGGAACCGCGAGACGGTCTCAGCGATCATAGTCAACGGCCTGGCTGCCGTGATGAAGGCCAACGGGCTCGAGAGCCCGAAGGAACTCATCCTGAACGCCAGCTCGGACGTGAAGCGCATGAGCCTCGTGAGGGGCTTCCTCCAGAGCTATATCGGCCCTGGCAACGAGCTCTACCAGAAGGAGATCGTGCCGCTCAAGAAATACAAGAAGGACGAGATGGGCGCTCCGCTCGACGCGGACACGGTCGTGGCAGCCGCGGACTACCTCTGGCGCTGGAGCAAGAACAACCCGAAGAACCAGCTGGACCTCACTCCGACCCTCCCGCAGGACAAGGCGAAGGAGGTGCCGTCCATCAAGGCGCCCGAAGCCAAGGCTGACGACTCAGTGCTCGCACAGGCCAAGGGCATGCTCGACCTTTCGACCTCGGCCAAGGCATCCGACCTGCTCAAGCTGATCCAGGACGCTGAGAAGAAAGGCGGGGCGAAGCTCGAAGACGCCAAGACCATCGCGGTGCAGGGGCTGTTCAACGACCTCAAGTCGCACGATAGGGGTTTCACGGCCTACCTGGAGATGTTCTCGCGTTACGACACGATACGGGCGCAAGCCGATAGTCTGCGCACAGACAAGGTCGACCCGAGGGCAGACCTAGCATTGGAAGGCATCATCGGATTCCTCAACCAAAGGGCGAACATCGGCGTGTGGAGGATAGAGAACCTCAACTGGGACTTCCGCGCGCTCAATCTCGAGCTGGGCAGGAAAGTCCCGGAAAACGGGGGCACCACCCTTCCGAAGGACAAGCCGCAGTTCGCCGATGCGCTGCTCGGCTGCGCGGTCTTACGATGGCGCCAGGCCAACCCGACCAAGGACGGTGGCGCATGGGCGAGGCCGCCGGAGCCAAAGAAGGCCGAGGAGCCGGCGTCCAAGAACAGCTGGCTCATGGAGGGGCGGCATTAATAACATACTAAAGGCAGGAATCACCATGGCAGCACCACTTCAGGTATCCCGGACGGACCGCCAGCAAGTCGAGGCGGATGCGAAAGAGTGCGCGGCTTCGCTCAAAAGCTTCCTCGAGACGGGGAACGCAGCCAAGTACGTGCAGTTCACCGAGCTGTTCAGGAGATACTACGGATTTTCCACGTCCAAGGACGCCACCGAAGCGGAGAAGCAGAAGGGTTCCATGTTCCGCGATGTCTTCTTCGGCAAGGAGGCGTCCGGATACGCGGCCCAGCTGCGGGAAGGCAGGTCCGCCGACATGGTCTCGGCATTCGGGAAAAGCCATCCCAATGGGTTCCTGCCGAACGAGCTCGCAGACGCAGCCTATGAGGTATACTCGAAATGCACAAAGCGCGAGCGCATCCCCGAGGATTTCAACAAGAAGTACGGCGAGGACTTCATGAGAGCATCCAGGGAGGCGTACTATGCGGCGCATCCGGGCGAGATCTCGATAGCGCCGCCCTCAGAGGTGGTGCCTGTCCGCGTGCCGCCGCTCCCCCAGAGCGTCACCGAAAGCACGGTAGACATATTCCTGGGCCAGTTCGGCATGTTGGACCAGTTCTCGGCCGAGAGCCGGGACGGGAAGTACAGGGGGCTCGTCGCTACCGTGGTGATCCCATTCAACCTCAAGAACCTGCGGGACGCGGGCGACCTCGCAGGAGCGCTCATGCAGGCCTACCAGCGCCTAGGGACCGATGACAGGGAGAGTTTCCTCTACTGGCTCTCTGGCATGGACCAGAAAGAGAGGGCTGCGCTCGGAGCTAGCGTGGTGTCCATAACCGCGGCCAGGGGAGGCACGATCCCGAACCAGGAGGTCAAGAAGAGGTTCGATGAATGGGAGTCAGCACACGTCGGCGTGCAGCAGAAGATATACGCGCTCGAAGGGAGGCTGAAGGCTTATCCGAAAGCAATCCGCGATACCACCCTTGTCCAGATGTCGGACGCGTTCGAGCAGAAACCCGGGGACTACACGCTGGAGCAGATGGAGATACGCATGGTCTACCTGCAGAAGAAGCGCGAGGTGCTCCAGCTCAAGCGCGCGGAGGGCAAATCCGAGCTCTCTTCGGTGGACAAGGAGCTCTCGGCCATGCAGGCGTGGCTGCATACCCTGGATGTGGACAAGAAGACGCCGGACGAGGGGCTGTCCGCCCTGAGGGGCGGCTTCACCGCGCTCCAGCACGCCTACTACACCATCGACAATAACAATCTGAGGCTCGCAGACATTCTCGACTCAACGAAATCAAACGATAAGCTATTCCTCATCCTCACCAAATTCGTTTTCGAAATGGACCAGCACTCGCTCCACATACTAAACGAGACGCGCCCAGGAGACAAAAATTTCACGAGCGTCATGAGGAGAGTCGCAGGTTCGCCAGACTTCGCGAAGGACGCGAACACGGGCAAGCAGATGTGGCAGGCTGATTATTATGGTCTGCTCTCGCCGGCTTCCGGCACCGCTCTCCCGACTCCGAACCAGACCGCCATATACCAGCGGGCAGCCACGCTCAGCACCGCGGCAGCGTTCGCCTTCAATGATTACGTCAAGACGCTCAAGGATAACGGGCTCGACACCGGCACCATGCGCTCCCAGACAGCAACCGGGCGTTATCTGGATGCCAGTTCTGGGAAGCCAGTCTCGATACCAGCTGGGGACAAGGTGAACAGCAACGGCAAGATCGTCGACAGTTCCGGAAACGTCGTCTCCGACTATTCCAATCTGACACTCCGTGCGGAGAGCCAGGCAGCCACGTTCGACCCGACTGGCACGAGGACCCTGGTCGCGAACGCGGTGGCCGCGCTCAATGCCGTGCATCCTGCGCTGGTTGTCACATACTTCAATGCGATACGGCACGTGGCCGAGATATGCGAGCAGGATCCCACCTCGTTCCACAACGCGCTGAGCGAGATGACGCTCAGCATCGAGGCCGAGACCAGCGTCCTCACATCCCGCAGCTCGCCAGCCAATACGCTGCCAACCAACATCCGGAAGACCATGGAAAGGCTTGGCCGGGCCCTGGAGGAGGTCGCGAAGATAAGCAAGGGGACAATCGCGCAGTTCGACAGGTTCAACCTCCTTGACAGGTATCTGCTCATAGACCAGACCCCGCCGCACCTGATACACCAGAGGACGCCCAGCTGGGCGCCAAGGCTCTTATCCTCCCAGTCGCAGCTGGGCGGCCTGTTCACGCCGTCCCCGTTCGGCAATTTCATAATGTCTCCGGTTCCAGGAGGCCTGTTCACATCGGGCGGGGTCTACACGTCCCAGCCCAACTACGGCGGCGGCCTGACGCTGCCTACCATGAGGCCGCTCCAGGTGCACACCTCCGTGGCCGCGGTGCAGGCGGCCATGTTCAGCTACCTCTATCCGCAGCATCCGGTGCTGTCCATATCCTCCATGCTTCCGGGCGTGACCATCCCCAAGATGAGCCCCACGAAGCTCCTCATCGAGATCCGGCGCTCGTTCGTCCAGACCGACAGGCCGCAGTACGCCAGCCTCAGGGACGTGGTCAGCGGAGGCATGGCACTCGGGCTGACAGGCACAAAGTCCTCGGACGACTGGGTCATCGGAGGCGGCGGCCTCGGCACCCTGCTCACGCCCACAGGCGGAGCTGCCATCGGCGGCATGAAAGACCTCAACGGTACTTATGGAGGGATGTCATGGCTTGCGGTCCCGATCGGCACGGTCAAGGGGAAGGAAGTCACCCTGGACACCTCGGTGACAGGTGTGGAGAAGGACATGGACAACTCATGGAAGATACTCCAGCGCGCGATAACCACGCAATGGGACCCGAAGAACCCGAGCCAGACGCTGGTGGTCGTCAACAGCGACGCCACTGCGGATGGCAAATGGTACACCACCGCGAGGACCGTCCTGGTGGAGAAGGACGGCACGATATATGACCTCAAAGGAGGGCAGGACGACCTGGTGCCGATGCTCAACTTCATGGCAGGATTCGTGAACAAGGCGTTCGCCACGCCCTCTACCGTTGCATTCGACTACGAGCCGACGGTGCAACGGGGCGGAGGCGCGCTCGTGTTCGACTTGGGCAGGACGCCCCTGCTTTTCGAGGCCCAGTCCATACCGTTCCTGGAGCCGACCGGCACGCCCCAGCCTCTTCTCGTGCAGTGGACGCTCGGGGGAGCGCACACAGCGGAAACGACGGGCGGGAAGACCGACATACAGGCCGTCGCATTCCCTGGCCAGATGCTCCAGCTCAAGCCCGGCAGCGACGCCGGCAATCCCGGGAGTTACAAGATGCAGGGCGTCGACTACATGTTCAGGCGCGTGAGGAAGGATAGGGCATGGGAGCTGTCCATGGGCGGAGATTACGCCTCCACGCCCGTGGGCTCGGAGGGCGGGGCAGGATTCTTCATAAAGACCCAGCAACCTGGTTCCAGGCTCGGCGGCGGCATCTCCTACGAGGCCAGCGCGACGAACCTGGAGGCGCTCGCCATGCTGCAGCAATCCCAGGAGGCCGTGGACTACGTGAACAGCATACACAGGATCGCGACCACGATCTACGGGAGCAAGCAGTTGTCCACCAACTGGGAGGCGGGCAGCCTCCTCTACGTGGTCAACCAGCTCCAATCGCAGCCAGGCAAGGGCCTTTCCTACGACACCACGTTCTACAGGGCGGTCGGCCTGCTCAGGGGCCTGAAATTCGCCGGCAGGTTCGATTTCAGCAGGATGAGCGGCATGGACGACATGCTGGCCGCATACGATAGCATGGCATCCAAGGTCGGCAACGATCCCACCCAGGCCGCGAGCCAGATAACCGCTTTCCAGCAAAAATACTCGCCGCAGTACCTCCAGCAGGTGCTGGACAAGTACTACCTTGGCGTACAGGTGAACAAGGATTTCTCCATAGAAGGGCTCGTGGTGGCGCAGGAGGACGAAAACAAATTCTCGAAGCAGGTGCCTGACACCGTGTACGCAAGGAGCCTCTGGACCTGGAAGGCCGGAGAGCGGACCGGATTCTTCAGGGCCTTCGCCTCAATGCCGGTGATGGTCTCCGGGGGAGTCAACCTGCAGAACTCCACCACGCAGGTCGGGCTTGTCGGAGCCGGCACGGGCTTCGACGTATTCGACTCGGTGTTCCTCCAGCGCATAGCCGCGGACGCGGGCATGATAGTGTCGAGGATAGAGAACGACACGACCTCCACCCAGATAGAGAAGTGGGGCATCGACGCCTCGAAGAACGAGGGCGGCTTCTTCGTGCAGGGAGCGGCTGTCGCATATTCAGGTTTGGCCGAGGACTCGAGGTCCTACCGGAGGCTGGTCGAGAACCTGGACAAATTCAAGGCCATGATCAGCGCCGGCGTATTCTCGCAGATCCCGACGCCCGTGCGCGAAGCCATGTGCCAGGACTTGGATCCGGCAACGTTCAAGCCCACGGAGATCCAGGACATCCGCGAGGGCAGGGACTTCAAGCCGTCCACGAGCCAGGCGGGCGACCTCGAGGACGGGCTTTGGAGGAACTGGTTCTCCGAAAGGAAGACGGACCTGCAGGAGAAGTTCAACGGCAACATGCGTGTGCTTCTCGGAGCCAGCCGCTACAAGTATTTCGGCGGCCCGGCCTACTGGGACATCGGCACCTTTGTGGAATACGTGGACAGCTTCAAGCTGTACGCCATAGCAGCCAAGCGCGAGGAGCTGGGCCTGTTCACCGGCATGGAATACAAGAAGGACAGCCTGAGAATGGCGCTCGGAGGAGGCGTGACGCGCACGAGCATAGGCGGCTCGGCATCCGTGGGATACACGTTCATAAAAGCCGGCATACCGATGGAGGTCGGGGTGTCCGGCTACGGGACCGCGGCGGACCTGCCGCAATACGCTGCGCCGATGTATACGACTGTCCCGCGCACATTCACGCCGCAGTTCGGGGTAATGTTCTGGTACACGATCGGCGCCCAGGGGCCGCCGACCTTCATGCAGGCCACACCGAGCACGACATTCGGAGGTCCGGCAGGGCAATATCATTAAAAAGATAGCACGAGTGGTTTCAACGGGGTTATCACATGAAACTTGAGAACATGGAACTGGTTTTCTGCGATGCGAGGAAGAACACTGCCACTGCGTCGAAGACCATAAACACGAACATCGCGCTCACCTCGGTCTCGGAGCAGAAGGGCCAACTCAAGGTGGAGTTCGAGCACACGGTCACCTACGATCCGGACGGCAGCCACATACGCACCGGGGGCAGGGCGGTCTACTCCGGTAGCGAGGGCAAGGCCGCTGCCGACGAGTGGACGAAGAACGGCAGGATCACCGGGGCTTCCGGGGAGTTCATCATGAACTCCATAAACTACGCCGCATCGGTGAACGGGGTGCTCATAGCGCGGGCGTTCAACCTGCTGCCCCCCGTGGCGCTTGCGACGCTTGCGTTCACGCCCAAGAAGTGATGCCGGCTACAGGTCCTACGCGGGGATGCTGAAGCACGGTCCCATCTCCCAAGACAGGATCGCGATTTCTTGTTTCCGCGGACAAATCGTAGCCGGACGATGCACAAAAAAGCTTCCGTAGAGCTATCCAAATCACCGGGATACATGACTACAAGATTGAACCATTCTCAATCCTTCTGATTCGTGTTTATGATGGTCTTCCCCCGCTCGTTAGGGGTTATCCTCACTTTGCCGCCGAAATCCTGCGGCATGAGCTCCTTCCCATCGGTTATCCTGTCCAGCGTTATGGCGAGCGCGGCGACCTCGGAATGGGGCTGCCCTGTCACGGATATGTTGAAATCCGCCAGCTGGTACACCTCGCCAGGCACGGCCTCGCTTCCCACCACGACGAGCACCCGCTCCGCCTTCCTGATGGCGTCCAGCTTCTGCGTCAGAGGCATGCCGTACATGGTCAGATGGCAGACGCTGAACCCGTTTGCCTTGTGCTCCTTTATCACTTTCCTGAAATTCTTGTCATAGGACACGCTGAAATCCCCGCCCCAGTTCGCGACGAGCCTCGCCACGCTGGACTCCAGGCCCGAGTCGTGCTGCCCGGAGTAGACCATGCGCCTGGCTCCGAAGGCCCGCGCCACCAGCGCCACGTGCGTGCTCATGCGCTCGTCGCGCGGAAGCCGGTGCCCTAGCCTCAGTATCACTATCTCTCTTGCCTCGTCCATCGCCATCGTCATGAGTTATAAATAACATAGAATAAATACCCTTAGGAGTTTCCATGAAAGTGCTAGTAACAGGAGGGGCAGGATTCATAGGCTCGCACATCGTAGAGGAGCTTCTCGCGGGGAAGCACGAGGTGCGCGTGCTGGACGACCTCAGCACCGGCAGCATGGCGAATCTCCCGAAGCACGGGGTGAAATTCATTAAAGGGAGCATCACGGACAGGGCCGCGCTGGAGAAATCCGTGAAGGGCATCGAAGCGGTGTTCCACGAGGCGGCCCAGGTGTCCGTCGCACGCTCCATGGAACATCCGAAGGAGACCTGGGAGACGAACATAAGGGGCACGAAGCTGCTGCTTAATGCTGCGGTGGAAGCTGGCGTGAAGCGCGTGGTGTTCGCATCCTCTGCCGCGGTCTACGGCAATGCGATACCGCCGCTGAAAGAGAGCCAGGAGCTAAAGCCCATCTCGCCGTACGGGGATTCCAAGCGCATGGGCGAGCTGCTCATGGAGGAGTACGCATCCAAAGAGCGCATCAGCACGGTCTCGCTACGCTACGCCAACGTCTACGGCCCTCGGCAGGACCCCAAGTCCAGCTATTCCGGGGTGATATCCAAATTCATAGACCGCATGGGGAGGGGCGATCGGCCGGTGGTATTCGGCAACGGGATGCAGACCAGGGATTTCATATTCGTCAGGGATGTCGCGCGCGCGAACATGCTCGCCATGGAGGCACGGAAGGTCAAGGGCGTCTACAACATCTCGACCGGGGCTGGCATAACTATAAACGAGCTCGTCAAGACCCTCAACTCCGTGCTCTCCACGGAGCTGGAGCCGGTGTTCGAGGCTGAGAAGCAGGGGGACATAAAGTACTCCTGGGCAGACGCCTCGCTCGCGAAAGAGAAGCTGGGATTCGAGGCCAATACCCAGCTTTCGGACGGGCTGAAACAGACCGTGGCCTGGTATAAACAGGGAAAGTGACGCTTATGGCGAAGTATTTCGGGACGAACGGGGTGCGCGGCCTTTTCAGCGAGCTCGACCCCATGCTGGCCATGAGGCTGGCCAGGGCGATTGGCGTCTATTTCGGCCACGGCAGGGTCCTGGTGGCCAGGGACGCGAGGCTCACCGGGGAATGCCTCAAGCACGCGGTCGTGGCAGGCTTGCAGTCCGCGGGCTGCGAAGTCGTGGACCTGGACTACGCGACCGCGCCGACCGCGGAATTCATGGTGAAGAGGCTGAAGGCGGACGGCCTGATAATCATAACCGCGTCCCACAACCCCCCGGAGTGGAACGCGCTCAAGGTCGTGGACGCGAAGGACGTCACGGTGTCCAGGGAGCGCGGCGCATCCATAGAGAAGCTGATGGACAAGCCGGGTTCCGTGTCCTGGGACAGGGTCAGGCCCTGCACGGCTTGCAATACTTCCGCCGCGGAGCACAGCGACGCCATAGCCTCGCTCGTCAACGCCGCGAGGATCAGGACCCGCAGGCTCAAGCTCGTCCTGGACTGCGGGAACGGGACCGCGGCGCTCATCGCGCCCGGGCTGTTCGAGCGCCTGGGGTGCGATCTGGTGATCATCAACGGCGTGATGGACGGCCGTTTCCCCGGAAGGCCTTCGGAGCCGACCGAAGCCAATGTCCACGAGCTCATGAGCACGGTGAAGATCTCCGGAGCTGATGCCGGCATCGCATGGGACGGGGACGGCGACAGGGTGGTCTTCGTAGACGAGACCGGCAACTACGTCATCGGCGACAGGGTGTTCGCGCTGAGCGTGCTCTGGAAGCTCGCGAAGAACAAAGGCGACATAGTCACAACGGTAGCCACGAGCAGGGCGGCCGAGGACGTGGCAGCGCGGTTCAAATGCAGGGCGCGCTACACGGCGATCGGAGCGCCCTATCTCTCCGAGGCGGTCGCCAGAGGCCCGGCTTCGATAGCCGGCGAGGAGGTCGGCGGCGTCATATGGCCCGAGCTCTCGCTCGCGAAAGACGGCTTCATGACCGCGGCAAGGCTCGCAGAGGCGCTCTGCGACAAGCCGCTGGGCGCGTGGCTCAGGGAGCTCCCGGTATACTACAACGTCAAGAAGAAGATCGTCGCGGACGCGGAGGCGAAGAAGGGGATTGTCGCACGCGCGCTCGCGCACGCCAAAAGCGGAAAGCTGAACTACACCACAGTGGACGGGGTGCGCGTCAACTTCCCGGACTCCTGGGTGATCGTGCGCGCATCCGGGACCGAGAACTACGCGCGCGTGTTCGCAGAGGCGAAAAGCGAGGCTGAAGCCGAGAAGCTGGCCGAGGAATGGAAGAAGATAGCGGAAGGCTGAGTCGTCCGAAAGACCGGCCTTTTCTCTTTAAAACGGTTCCATGCACAATCATCCCATGGACATCGCAGGCAGGGCCATGCTCGCGCCCATGTCTACTTTCACCAACCTGCCCTTCCGGCTGCTCTGCCAGAGGCACGGCTGCCAGGGCGCGGTCGTACCTCTCATCAGTGCGAAAGCGCTCATCATGCACAAGGGAGTGTCGAAAGAGCTCGACCCGTCCAGCTCCGAGCGGTTCGTCGGGGTCCAGGTCTTCGGCGCGTCGGTGGATGATATCGGGAAAGCGGCGCGCCTTATCGCGGAACGCTATGGTTTCATAAGATACATAGACATCAACTGCGCCTGCCCGGTGAAAAAGGTCGTCAGGAACGGGGCCGGCTCGGCCCTGCTGCACAAGCCGGGCGTGGTCGCTGACATGATAAGGGCTGCTGGCAAGGCCGGGGTCCCGGTGACTGTGAAGCTGCGCAAGCTCAGGGACGATTCCGCCACCCTGGGGTTCTGCAGGCGCTGCGAGGATGCCGGCGCCTCGGCGCTTTTCGTCCACGGGAGGCTTCCCAGCCAGGGCTATTCCGGGGAAGCGGACTGGGGGGCGATATCGCGCATCGCGCAAAGCGTTTCCGTGCCAGTGATCGGAAGCGGGGACATCCGGAGCATGGAGGAGGGGAAGCTGCTCGCAAAGGAGTCGGGCTGCGCAGGCTTCATGGTCGGAAGGGCGGCGATGACCGACCCTGGGATCTTCTCGTCCCCGAAGGAGGAGAGCCCGGAGCGCAAGCGCTCGCTCTTCCTTGAATACCTGTCGCTCTGCGAGGAGCTGGGCATGAAAAGGTTCCCGGACCTCAAATCCAAGGCTATCCAGATGTTCAGCGGATTCGGGAACAGCGCTGCCGTGCGCCGCGGCATCTGCGGCTGCGGCGACGAGGCCGGGTTGATGGGGATAGTGGAAGGCCTCTCATGAGGCCTGCGGTTCCCAGGTGCATTGGCGCTTCACGCAGCCGCAGGTCAGCTTATAGGGGGTCGGGTCGTAGCAGGACCTCCAATCGCAGGTCGTGAATATGTGCTTGTCGTTGACCGAGTCGCAGACCTCGGAGTTGCACCCGTCCCTCCTGCAGTCGGAATTGGTGGAGCAGCTGCCTGTGCTCCATCCGCAGAATGGGTTGGAATCCGTGTACACGCGCTTTCCTTCGTAGTAGACGTCCACGGAGTCGTTCGATCCGTTTATGTCCGCAAGCCAGCGTATGGCTCCAGCGCACTGGACGCAGGTCGCGGAGGTTTCGAGCGGCGCCGTGGTGATGTTCACCACGTAGACGCTGCCGTTATGGTCCAGCTCCGCGCTCGCAGCGTAGCAGGGGTTCGGGACGCTTATCGAGCCGCTCATCACGGTCCTGTACGGGGTGATGTTCTTCGTCGGCTCGACCTCGTTTCCGCACCCGGGCTGGCCGAGCATCCTGAAGTAGAACTCGTCTTCGCTCTGGTTCGTGGTCTCGTTCGCCACCAGGGGCACCGCCACGCACTTGTTCTGCCTGCATACGCCCATGGACGGCTGGCCCGCGCAGGCGCACACCGGGCCGGTGCAGTTCGGGGTCTCCAGATTATACCTGTTCACGTATTCGCCCGGGCCGCAGTCGCAGCATTCATTCTGCCTCACGCAGTCCCCGTCCTTCTCGCAGTAATCCTTGACCTCGTAGCCGGCCGGTATCTGTATCGTGATGTTCGTGGCGTTGGACGCATTGGTAACGTTGCTTGCATTAGTCTCAGTGGTGGTGGCATTGATGGTGGCATTGGTGCCCGGCGGGGCGATCGCTTTGCTCTGGTTGGTGGAGTTCGCCACCGGCGCCTGGGGCTGAAGGCAGCCCGGAACCAAGAGAATCCCTATCGCGAGAAGCACCAATATCGCTCTCATGAGGATGGATTAGAAAGAGAAGGGTTAAGAAAATACGGATTTTATTTGGGCGTAATCAGCCAGTTTAAGAACGCGAGTACACCATAGCCGACGAGCGGAAGACCTATTAGCGTTAGGATAATCTGAGCTGCTATCTGACGCTCGGAATTCCAAAAAGTTTTGCCCGGTTTCTGAAACCTGCCAAGCTCCTGTTCAGATTCCTCTGAGGCGACCGGAGCCGCTCGTTTCGTTGGGGCTGGCGGCCGAACAGGCGCAGCGCGAGCCGGAGGTACCGCAGGCCGTTGAACCATTGGAACTGGAGGCCGGACAGGCGCAGGCCGGGACGCTTGTTGCGCAGCAACCGCCAGTGGATGTTCGAGTTTCGTAGCTAGCGGCCGAAGAGGAACAGCTGTATGCGCCGGCTCCGAAGTCGATGTGCCGTCGTCACGACGTACTATCCTCGTCAACTTCACTCTCACAGACCCGAACATCAGTTCGTCGCCTTTCCTAATCGGTCCTTTGGTGGTTCTTATTCCATTGACGTAAGTGCCGTTGCTAGAACCGAGGTCGACTATGTGGCAATCGGTATCAGTCAGTTCTATCAATGCATGCATCTCCGAAACCGATGGGTCGTCGATGTACACAACCGAATACGGGAGTTTGCCTATGCTGATGATGTCGCGTTTCAGATAGGGTCTATGCCATACCTTGATTTCCTCGAACGCCGGACCGTCTGGTCTCAATTCGGAAAACCCGATGAAAGAGCTGCTTTCTTTTGCATTGGCAAGTGCCGACACCCTAACAATTGGCGCCGATTCCTGGACAGGCGCAGCGCGAGCCGGAGGAGCTGCCGACGTCTGAACAGAGGCAGCTGCATGTGTCGGCTCTGAAGCTGACGCATCCGGGCTCCATTCTATCTTCGTCACCATCAATTTCACATCTCCCACTCTTATCTCGTCGCCTTGCTTGATGGACGGTCCCGCTCCCCACATGGAGATTCTTTTTCCATTGACATAAGTGCCTTGGGAACCACAATCCACTATCATGCAAACAGTCCTGCACAGCTTTATTGCCGCATGCCTCTTCGAAACTGTCAAGTCGTCGACGACGATATGCGAATTCTCGAGTGTCCCTATTTCAATGTTGACTACGGCGGCGTCCAGATTAGATCCATGCACCGTGATTTCCGGGCCTAGCGAGTCGTCTGCTCTCACTTCGCGAAACACAAACGAAGATCTGCTCGGGTTTATATGATGACCTACTGACACCCGGCCAACAATTGGAGCCGCCGCCTTAGCAGCAGGCGCAGCCGCTTTTTGAGCAACGGCCGGTGGAGCAACTTGAGCAGGCGCGTCTGCACTCCTCGCGCCTTCTGGCTGGATTTTGTGCGGTTCCAGTGCGTCAGCCGCCGGCTTTGCTTGGGGCGGTCGGTTTCCAGACGGTTTGCTTCCTTGAGCCAGGAGCGCTGCCCTGAAGCTTGCTAGGACCGGATCGACGTTCTTTGCCATCACCGCACCGTTCCGCTCATTTGGATACTGACAATCTGAGTGCTTCGGCCATCATGTTGAACCTGTCAGTGATCTCAGCAGCGCCGCCCGTGTCCCTGTCTACGACCGTGCCATCGCGCAGTTTGTCACTTTGTTTGCACCTCTCAATCATCCTCTTGGCAGATTCCGTGTCTCCGATTTCGACGTATGTGAGCCCTGCTTTCCTATAATCCCCACCAGCCTCGCTGTTCTTGGCGCTCATGCGCAGGGCTTCCATTTCCACGCCGCTCGGGCATCCCTTCGGCACCGTCCTTGCGCACCTGCCCGGGTCGGCTATCTGCGCGTCGAGGAGCGTACTCATCTCAGCGCTGAGTTGTTCAGCGGGATCCGCATCTGCTGGCGCGGGGGTCCCTTCACCGTTTTTTGAGTACTGTCTCAAGTCTTTCGCTATGATGTCCCTTGCTTTGTCCCACTCTCCCAGTCTGAAGCGAGCGCGTACGGCAGTTGTATAATACCCGAGCTTTTTGCCCTGGTCAGCGGCAGAATCTCCAAGCTTTTCGTATTGCTCAGCGACAGTTCTCACTTCCCTTTTATCGGCATCTGAAAGGCACCCCTTGGGCAGAGGGCCGGGCCTGCAGCTCTTGATTTTGTCAGCCATCTGCGTTATGCGGGCCTGCCTCTCCGCAGCGCGCGCTTCCGCGGCCTTTCTCTCATTGTGGTGGTGTAATCCAATCAGAGCCGCGCATGCGGCGAAACCCGCAAGCGCCACGACTGCGATGGTTCTTTTTTTTGGCAAATGAGTAAGGCCCGTACGCTTTGCCTGGGTAGGGGCTGATGTTGGTGCAGCTGTTGGCGGCTGAACCGGACCAGCAGGAGCCGGCGGAACACGAGTGCCCGCAATAGCCGGAGGAACTACAGGCGGCTGCTTGGCGGGGGCAGGGCGAGCCTGCCGAATAGGAGGCGGCAGTTGAACTCCTGTAGCCGGCGGCCTAACGGGTGCGACAGGTTGCGGGTGGGTGGGAGCAGCTTCGCGCACCGGCTCGCCTGCACTGTAGGTTAGCCTCTGCACCCGGAATCTCACAGCTCCCACTCTTATCGTGTTGCCTTCTTCAAGCAAGCCTTCAAGCGCGGGGCCCGTGATTTTCTTTTCACCTTCGCCTTTATCGACAAAAGTGCCATTACTAGAACCATTATCAAATATCTGGCAATGACCATTGACCAGACCTATCGTTGCATGCCTCCTAGAAACTGTTTCGTCTTCTAGTCCGAGCACGCAATCTTCGAGTTTACCTATTCTGACGAATGGCACCTTTTCAAATTTGAATTCGGCGAGTGTCGAGCCATCCGGTCCTATCTGGGCAAGCTGAATCGAAAACCTGGTTGCAATCAGATGGGCGGCTGAAGGCCGCGCTAATGGTGCAACAAACGGAGCGTCTTTCGGCGGCTGAACAGCTGCAGCCGGAGGGGCTGCGGGCTCTTTTAGCGGGAAAACTGGCGCTCGCCCGATTGCGGTTTTATGCGAAACCTGGGCAGCACGAGCCGTAGGGACTGCCGATGACTGAACGGGGGCAGGCGCATGTTCCGATTCTGGAGTTAAAGGAGCGGGGTCGTATTTTATCCTCGTCACCTTCAATTCCACATCCCCGAATTTTAGCACGTCGCCTTCCTTGAACGACCATTTGGCGATTTTTTCTCCATTGATACAAGTGCCTCGCGTAGAACCAAGGTCAATTAGTTCGTAACCCTTCTCTGAAAGCTCTACCACTGCATGCATCCTCGAAACCGTTACGTCATCGACGATGATATGTGAAGTCGGGAGTTTGCCTATTTTCAAGGCGACTAACTTTCTGTCCGAATAGAATTCCCCATGTACTATGATTTCCGGACCTAGCGAGCCGTCCCTTAATTCGGAAACCACAAACAAAGAATTGCTCGGGCTTATATGACTGCCTACCGAAACACAGCCCGCGGTTGGAGCCGCTGGCTTAACAGCAGGCGGAGCCGCTTTTGGCGCAGCAGCCGGTGGAGCAACTTGAGCGGGCGCTTTAGCTTCAACACCTCTTGCGCCTTCTGGCGGAGCTTTGTGTGGTTCCACTGCGTCAGCCGCCTTTGCTTGGGGTGGTTGGTTTCCAGACGCTTTGCTTCTTTGAATCACGAGCGCTGCCCTAAATCCTGCGAGTCGGTCGTCTTTTTTTTCTGCCATTGCTATCCGCCTCTCTTATCACATGTAATAGTAGGTGTATAAATGAGGCAAACTGTTTAAAAATCCACCACACCCGCGCTTTTTCTCAAACAAGTCCTTTCGCTTTCAGCACAGGCATGAAATCCACTTCGGAGACACCGGACGCTATGGAATTGGTCGCGAACACCCCGTCGCACGACGCCCTGAGCCTCTGCAGCGAGTCCTTGAGGAAGAATCCGTGCGTTGCTGCGCAGAGGACCTTTTTCGCACCTCCTTTCCTCACGTTCTCCACAGCCCTCACCATGGTGCCGCCGGTGGACACCATGTCGTCCAGGATGAGCACGTTCTTCCCCTTCACGTCGAAACCGCGCTCGAGCTTCTCGATCCTCCTGTACGTCTCGCTCCCCTGGACGTAATCGCCCCTCAGCTTGCGCATGGACTTGCCGCCATGGCCTTCCACCATGTAGTTTGCGCCGACGTCCGGGGAGATGACCTCCAGCTCCCCGACTTTCGACTTCGCGTGGCTTATGAGCGCTTCTGCCATGGACACGTTCTCTATGGCCAGGCCGCCGTACTCCATCCTGCCCTCCTTTTTGAGGAAATGGCAGTCCAGCGTCACGAGGCGCTCGGCCCCGGCTGACTTGAGCATCCTGCAGAGCACCTCGGCGCTCAGCGCCTCGCCGTCCAGGAATGTCTTGTCCTGGCGCGAGTACGGGAGGTAAGGCGAGACCAAGACCGGCTTCGCCCCGGCTCTCCTGAGCGTGTCCAGCATGAGCATGGCCTGGAATATGCACCTGTCCTGCTCGGGGTAGAGCCTGTGGAGGATTTGGACCTCCTTCCCCTCCAGCGCGGCTATGCCAGGGATGCGGATGTACGCGTCGCCGTCAGGGAAGGTCTTCGTCTCCACGTCCGGTTTCATGAGATCCGCGCAATTAGGGCTGATGAGCATGAGCCTGATTAGCCTGCAAATATATTAAACTCTTGCCCGAGAAAACAGTCCAGGGTGGTGGAATGGCAAAAGTCCTCATGATAGTCGCCCAGTCCGGTTTCAGGGACGAGGAGCTTCTCGTGCCGCAGGAGGTGCTGGAAGCAGGGAAGCACGAGGTCAAGATCGCGAGCATCGCCAGGTCCAGGGCCACGGGCGCGCTCGGCGCGTCGGTGAACCCGGATTTCGCAGTGCACGAGGTGAATCCTGATTTTTTCGACGCCATCGTGGTCGTCGGGGGTCCGGGCGCGATGAAGCTCGCCGAGAGCGAGGACGTGCTCAAGTTCGTGCAGGGCGCGTTCAGCAAGGGCAAGATAGTCGCGGCGATATGCCTCGGGCCCGTGACGCTCGCGAGGGCGGGCGTGCTGGCCGGCAGGCGGGCCACGGTGTTCCGGTCCTCGGACGCCACCAGGGCGCTCAGGGACGGGGGCGCCAGGTACACCGCGGAGCGCGTGACCGTGGACGGCAAGCTCCTGACCGCGTGCGGCCCGGAGGTGGCCGGCGAGTTCGGAAGGAAGCTCGTTGATATGCTGGAGGGCCGCGAATAGCTCCGGAAGGGCGGTTTTTCCAGGACTCCGCCCCGCCGGCAGCTATTTAAAACGTTCGCAGCACAAATGTTGTTATGAGAGGATTAATGCGGAGCTGCCCCGGTACGGTTAGGACCGCCGTAACCGTGGCTGCGCTCGGTTTCATCATGCACCTGCCCTCGTATGAGCGGGCTGCGCACGCGATCCCACAAGCGCCGAGGGACGAAAACGCCCTTGCGGCCGCGAAACCGCAGCAGGGCAAATCCAGGCCGACCGGGGATGGCGGCAGGTTCATGCCTGAGAAGAGCCCGCAGCAGGAGCGGGAAGAGGCCACATATTCGTTAACCGCATCCATGAGGGTCCGGCCCGGCACTGACGTGATGAAGGCGCTGCTCGATGAGAATTATGACATGCTCCTCCAAAGGCACCAAATGCTCGACCCGCTGGCTCCAAGAATAACCTCGGCAAAAGAGGCGGAGGATTGGCTTGCCGCGGAATTGGGCGTGTTCAAGGAAGCCAAGGATTTCGCCCCAAAAGACCAGCTTGCGATAATGATCGCATCAGTATCCACTCATGCAGGCACCATCCTGAGGACCTGGTCTCTGGAAGGAGGGCAGGAAAAGCCTGGGCACCCTTACACGAAAGCATATCTGGGTTCCATACGGTCGCACGGCTTCCCGAAGCTGGCAGACTCAGTCGAGCAATGGCTTAAAAACGGGAAAGGAGATACACTAACGCTCTACAAAGGCATGCGGGGATGCATGCTAAACGGATGCATGATACCAAGGTGATATGAATGGCTCAAATACAAATAGGGTCACAGGATCTGGAACGGGCTGTCAGTGCCGCTGCAAGAACCGCATTGAAAGCGGTGAATATCTCGGTCCCTCCCGACCACCAGATATTCTCCGACCTCAGGGATTTTGCAAACGGCCGGAACCAGCCCAATACAACTGTTGAGCAGGACTTCAATAACGCAGCAAAAGCCAAAAAATTCGTTTCAGTGTTCACATCCGAAATCAAGAAAGCCGGAGTCTACGAGCAATATGCGAAAACCATGGACGTCACGGCCAGCGGCACCAACGTCGTGTTCACACAGAAGGCGGCCGGTGAAAAAGCTTCTCCCGCCGTAGGCGAGGCGATCGCATCCGGGCCTCTTGGCGATGCCATCAAGGCAGCTGCGAAAAAGACCGGCGTCACGATTCCAGCAAAAATAGATGTGGCATCCTTTGCTCTTGTCTACAAGCCGTACCTGAAGGACAAGGCGGAAGGCAATTATAACGGAGGCGCCACCCTTCAGTTGGTACTCGGGCCAAAAAAAACTGCGCAGGACTTTGCCGCCACTTTCCTGGGCGCTTTGGACAAACCAACTGCGGTAATCGGCATTACGGCCAAGGTGGTTGAGGACTCGCCTAACAAATTTGCGGTGGTGCTGGAGATCCCCCCTCTCAACGGGGACATGAAGTTCAGCGACGCGGAAGCATTCAAGCCGAAAAAAGCCAGGTAAGCGCCCAAACAAAGGCTTTTTGTTACTTTCTTTCCAATTCCCCATCAGGAGGCATCACTATGATCACCATAGAGCATGCAGGCTGTATCTTCTGCGTCGGATGCTCGTCCGTGTGCCCTGCAAACGCCATAGAGGCCGTGGGCACCAGGATGAAGCACTATCCTGAGAAATGCATAGACTGCGGGCTTTGCGCCAAGGTCTGCCCGGCGAACGTCATAACGCTGCACAAGGGCGTCAAGGACCCAAGCCAGCTGAAGGCATCGAAGGGGGCGGGAAAATGAAATACGACCACGACGTCATAGTCATCGGCGGCGGGCCGGCCGGCTCCACGTTTGCGCGCTACTGCGCGGGCGCTGGCATGGACGTGCTCGTAGTCGACAAGAGGAGGGAGATCGGCGTCCCGGTGCGCTGCGGCGAGGGCCTCGGCACCAGGGAGGTGCTCGCCCAAGATCTCGAGCTGCCCAAAAGGTGCATATCCACCAATGTCGTCGGAGCGCGGGTGGTCGCTCCCAACGGCAAGGAGATAATATGGAAGGACCAGGAGACCACGGGCTGGGTGCTCGAGAGGAAGATGTTCGACAAGTGGCTCTGCGAGCTGGCTGTGGACAAGGGCGCCAAGGTGCACACCTACACGCGCGCCACAGAGCTCGTCGTGGAGAACGGGAAGCCCGCCGGGGTGAAGCTCTCGCACGGCGGCCAGGAGCCCTACGAGGTGCGCGCGCCGCTCGTCGTCTCGGCGGAAGGCATGGAGAGCATGATCGCGAGGGCGGCAGGCTTCCGGACCGTGCACTCGCTCTACGACGTAGACACGTGCTACCAGTACGAGATGAAGCCCTATGACCACGAGAACCTCCTCGAGCTCTATTTCGGCAACTCCATCGCGCCACGCGGTTACGTCTGGATATTCCCGAAATCAGACCGCAAGGCGAACGTCGGCATCGGCATAGGCGGCAACCACATCAACGCCAAGAAGGGCGCCAGCGGCGTGGACGGCGCAGACCCGAAGGCGTACCTCGAGAAGTTCATAGCGTCGCATCCCAAGCTCAAGGACGCCAGCACGCTGCTGGATTTCGGCGGCGTGATATCCGTGGGGGCGCCCATGGACGAGTTCGTGAAGGACAATTTCATGGTGATCGGCACCGCGGCCAAGCAGGTGGACCCGGTGCACGGCGGCGGGATGGCCGTCGCCATGGAGACCGCGGCGATTGCCGCCAGCACGGCCATAGACGCCCACAAGAGGAAGGACTTCTCGAAAGCAGCGCTCCTGCCATACGAGGCGAAATGGAAGGCCACGGTCGGGAAGAAGATGGCGAAGCGGCTCATGCTGCGCAAGGCCATAGAGAAGCTGAACGACGACGACCTGGACTACATCTTCAACGCAATAACCGCCAAAGACCTCAACGAGACCATGGACGGGAAATTCGCCGGGCCGGTGGCCAAGATCGTGGCAGGAAGGCCTCAGCTCCTCAAGGTCCTGAGCGCGCTGCTCTCATGACGCCCGCTTGAGAACGATTGCCTTGCCAAGGGCATGAGGCGCGGCATAAGGCGCGGTTCGACCCTGCGCTTGCGCATCGCCTTAGAAGCGAGGTCCTGGAACCTGTCGTTGCTCAGGGACACCTCCCTTTCTTTCGTGCCCCTGCGCGCTTCGTGGAAGACGTCCCTGGCGATGAGCATGCCCAGGTCGCCGGGCGCCCTGCCATCATCGAATACCCGCTGGACATCGTGCATTATGCCCAGCAGCATATCCCTGTTGAATTCGGAGGTTGCGATGACGAGCATCTCTCCGGAAAGCAGCGCCCTCCACTCGGAGCGCTGATTGCTTATGGAGCATATCTGGCCGATGGTCTCGACGCCCAGCGCGATGCTCCTTAGGCAGGCGATGGGCGTATTGCCGAGCTCCACGTTTATCGCATTGGTCCTGGCCCTCGGAGCCAGTATGTAAGCGCAGGGGACGTCACGGTCGCCGCTCGCGAGTTCTGCCGCCGAGAACACCGCTCCCCACACATCCGAGCGGTTCTGCTTCAGCCAGTCTGTCAGCCAGATCCCCCTGGCCTTGTGGAACGTGGATATCAGCCTCAGCTTATAGTCAAGCGCGATCATGAGCGTGGACGTGCCGTATCCGCTGTCTTCGAAGGCCGGGGAAGCCTCCTTTTTGTCGTATATCCTGCCCCCTGACGGTATCTGCATGACGTTATTATGCACCGAAATGTTTTAAAACCTATAAATTAGTGGTTTACAACAGTATAAAAACTCTTTCTGGAAAAAGCCGCACATGGCGGAAGAATTCTCGGACGAGGAGAAAAGGCTCCTCGCCCCATTCGTATCCAATCTAGAGCGGTCTGTGTTCGTGCTGCGCAACCTCCCCGAGGTCGTCAAGGGCGCGCTCTTCTCGCGATATTCGCGCTCCGCCAAGAGCCTCAGGCGCACGCTGCTCGACGAGTTCGTAAAGAACAAGGACATCGGCTTCGAGCCCGGCGGCCCCGGCTTCGAGGGCGTGGTCGCTACCGAGAAGGCCGAGGCGTTCTACGACCGCGTGCTGCTGGGCTACGGCGACGATTCCGTAGCCGAGCTGGCCGGCGCGCACATCGCGCTCGAGGACATCTCCATAATCGCCACCAAAGCGGTGGAGGACGCGCGCATCGGCCTCTCGCCTCTTGAGAAGTCCACGCGCTACGTCTATTTCGACCAGAAGGGCTCGGACGGGAGATGGAGGTATTACAGCGACGCGCAGCTGGAGGCTTTCGACAAATACGCCGAGACCTGCGACCTGCTCTTCGAGACCTACGCCAGGTTCATCCCAAAGATCTCCAAATACGTCTCCGGGCGCCTGGGCGAGGAGGAGAAAAAGGGCCTCAGCGACAGGGCGGTCGAGGCGGTCGTGCGCTCCAAGACCTGCGACATCATCCGAGGCCTGCTTCCTGCTTCGACAAAGACCAACATGGGCTTCTTCGGGAACGGAAGGGCGTACGAGTACCTGATAACCAAGATGTACGCGGACCCGCTCGCCGAGATGAGGGCGCTCGCCAAATCCATGCAGGTGGAGCTCAGGACTACGATCCCGTCGTTCGTGAAGCGGCCGGACACCGAGCTCGGGCTCATCATGCAGAATTATCTGAAGGAGACGCGGCTAGACGGCTCCGGATTCCAAAGCGAGCCGGACGCCGAGGACGTCGTCCTGGTGGATTACGACAAGGACGCGGAGGAGCGCGTCGTCGCGGCTGCCCTCTATCCGTTCACCCACCGTTCCATGGCATCGCTGATGGCGGACGCCGGGCGCATGGGCGCTGAGCAGCGCGGGAAGATAATCTCGTCCTATTGCGGCAACCGGCTCAACCGCAGGCACAAACCGGGCAGGGGATTCGAATCCACGCTCTACACGTTCGACGTCTGCGCGAACTTCGGCTGCTACCGCGACATCCACAGGCACAGGATGATGACCCAGCAGAGGCAGCTGCTCGGATGCCTGCACGGCTACACGCTCCCGAGGGAGATCGTGGAAGCGGGCTGCGAGGCGGAGTTCCGCGGCGCCATGGACGCCGCCAAAGAGGCCTGGGAGGCAATGGTCAAAACCCATCCGTACGAGGCGCAATACGTCGTACCGCTCGCCTACCGCATAAGGTGGCAGATGTCCCTCACGCTGCGGGAGGCGTTCCACTTCTGCGAGCTGCGCTCCTCGAGGCAGGGGCATATAGATTATAGGAGGGTGGCGCAGAGGATGTACGAAGAGATGAAGCGCGTGCACCCTTCCCTCGCAAAGCACATGAAGTTCGTGGACATGAACGACTACGCGTTCGAGCGGCTCGAGGCCGAGAAGCAGCTGGACAGGAGAATGAAGGAGATGGGGCGTGAATGATGGCCAAGAAGAACATCTATGTCACCGGAGCTTCGGGCAGGCTGGGCAGGGAGGTCCTCAAGGTCATCCCCGAAGCGATACCGATAGTGCGGCAGGCATCTGGGCTGGAAAACGAGATCGTCACAGACTACTCCTTCCACGACCTTGAGCGCATGCTCCGCAACGCGGACGTCGTCATACATCTGGCGGCGTCCCGCGACTTCCTGGACATGAACAAGGCGCGCGAGGGCAATGTCATACTCACCCAGAGGCTGGCGACCGCGGTCCCGCCGACGGCCCGCATAATCTTCGCCAGCTCGATATCCGTCTATGGCAAGCATCTGGCGGCGATGCCCGCGGACGAGGCCACGGCCACGCGGCCGGACACCCCGTACGCGGAGACCAAGCTCCAGGCGGAGAAGATCGTAGCGTCCAAGCCCGACCACGTGATACTCAGGATCGGCCCGCTCTACGGCCCGGGGTTCGACGACTATTTCAAGGTCCTGCGCATGATCAAGGACGGCACCATGCGCGTCATCGGCAGCGGGAGCAACCACATCCCCTTCGTGCATGCGGAGGACGTTGCGACGGCCATAGCGGCGGCGGTCTCCGACGGCAGGGGCGTCTACGTGCTCGTGGGCGAGTGCCTCACGCAGACCGAGGTCTATGCGATCGCCGCCAAAGAGCTCGGAGTCGAGCCGCCTAGGAAGCACGTGCCGACCCTGTTGGCCGCACTGATGGCGCAGCTGTCCCTCATCCGCTCGTCCCTGACCAAGACGAAACCGAAGTTCATACCCGAAGACATCGCGGTGCTCTCAAGCGACAGGAGGTTCAACTCCTCAAGGGCGCGGAAGGAGCTGGGCTTCAGCCCGAGGCCGCTCGCAGACGGGATAAAGGAGATGGTCGCGCTCATGGGGGAGCAGGGTGACAAGGTCAGGCTCGCGCAGATGAAGGCGTTCGGGACGCCCAAGACGCCGGAAGAGGGATGAGCGGCATCTATCCTTATAAACTTCACAGTAAACGTATCTGCGGTGTTGAAATGGGGAGGCGATATCTTCTTGTAGCGCTGCTGGCGGTCTGCCTGCTGCTCTTCGGTAGCACGCAGACCTACGTGCAGACGTTCGATTCGTCCGGCAATTCCATGATCGTGGAGCAGAAAGACATGTCCAGCTATCTCCACTCCTATCCCGTGGGCTCCCTGAACAGGCTGGCGGCGGCATGCAGCGCCAGCCCATCGCTCGGATGCTCGCTCAACGGGACGCTCATGACGCTCAGGATCATGCTGGCTCCGGATAGCGGCTATTACGCGTTCCAGTCGCGCTATGGCCTGCCTTTCGTAACGTCCACTGCGACGGTGGACAAAATCCCGTCCGACCTGTTCGACTCCGCCCTCAACCAGGTATTCATCGCGACAGACCTCACGAACAGCAGCAGCTCGGCCAAGGCCGTGGACCTCAATGACAAGGCGACGGACGCGCGGCTGTCAACCGCCTGGAAATCGGTCGGCATAAACGAGACCTACACCATCGTGATGCCGAACGGATACAGCGAGACCTACGACCTCGTCGCGCTGCTCGCGGACGCCAAGCCAATGACCATGACCGTGCAGGAGCCC
Source organism: uncultured Microcaldota archaeon (assembly GCA_963714085.1). GTDB lineage: Archaea > Micrarchaeota > Micrarchaeia > Anstonellales > Bilamarchaeaceae > CAILMQ01. Next base: position 1,045,729 of record OY970229.1, read on the forward strand.
AACCTGGGCGCCATCGTGCTGATCGTCGGCATCCTCGTGCTCGCGGCGTTCGCAGCAAGCTTCTTCTTCACGAAGCAGAAAAAGAAGAAGGGCAAGCGCTGAGGGTCCTATCCGAGAGAAACGGCGACATTTTTAAACAGGGGTTGCCATATCCATAATACACTTCTGTGATAACTATGGCAGGCATTGTTGGTTATGGGTCTTACATCCCGCTATACCGGATAAAGTCGTCCCAGATCGCCCTTGTGTGGGGCGAGGAGCCGGACAGGATAGAGAAGGGCCTCGGCATAATCGAGAAGGCGGTCGGCGGAGTGGACGAGGACGCGGCCACCATAGCCGTGGAATCTGCCAGGAACGCGGTGGCGCGGGCCGGCATAGACCCCAAGAGGATAGGAGCGATCTACGTGGGCAGCGAGTCGCACCCGTACGCGGTGAAGCCCACGGCCACCGTTGTCGCCGAAGCCCTGGGGGCAACGCCCAACCTCACCGCAGCGGACCTGGAGTTCGCATGCAAGGCCGGAACCGCCGGCATACAGATGGCCATGGGCATGTGCATGGCGAAGATGATCGATTACGGCATGTCCGTGGGCGCGGACACCGCCCAGGGAAGGCCCGGGGACGCGCTGGAATACTCCGCGGCATCGGGCGGCGCGGCGTTCATCGTGGGCCCTGACAACGAATCCGTCGCGACCATAGAAGCCACTTTCTCGTTCACGACCGATACGCCGGACTTCTGGAGGCGGCAGGGAGCGGACTACCCGTCCCACGGCGGGCGGTTCACCGGCGCGCCCGCATATTTCAAGCACGTGATCGGGGCCACGAAGGGCCTGCTGGAGAAGACCGGCATGAACGTCAACGATTTCGACTACGTGGTCTTCCACCAGCCGAACGCCAAGTTCCCGATATCCGTAGCCGAGAAGCTCGGCATCCCGAAGGAGAAGCTCAAGGCCGGGCTGCTCGTGCCAGTCGTGGGGAACACCTATTCAGGAGCCTCCATGCTGGGGCTGAGCGCGGTCCTCGACGAGGCCAAGCCGGGCAATAAAATACTGGTCACGTCCTTCGGTTCAGGCGCTGGTTCGGACTCGTTCGCAATCACGGTCACGGACCGCATCGACCAGGTGCGGGACAAGGCGCCCAAGACGCAGGATTACATCTCGAAGAAGAAGTACATAGACTACGCGACCTACCTGAAGTTCAGGCGCAAGATAAAGACCTGAACCAGAAGATTGGGCCTGCGGAGATTTGAACTCCGGACTTCCGCGGGGTTTTAACCCCTCTACGGCTAGCCCAGACTCGTCCTAATAACCGTGTATTAGAACGTGCCATATAAGACCGTCGCTCTAACCGAGCTGAGCTACAGGCCCAATCGAACTCTATGTTGTGGGATAAGTTTAAAATAAAGTCGTCCAAACCTGCCTTATAGCAACATTTATAAACTGATTACGACCTAATACACTTATGAATAACTCACATTCAGCCAGAGGCACCCCTCTCGCTCACGGAAAACAGGAAAAACCGCAGCCAGTTACGGGCTGTACGTTCGCCCATGCATATAGTGTTATGGTTCATTTGGGGCAGCGCCTACCGCCACCTCTAAAACCAGAAGGAAGTGCCTGCCAGGTGAAACCGGTAAAAGCCTCGCCACCCGCAAGCGAAACTTCGACCCATGAACCCTTCACGCTTCGCGATGGAAACGTGATCGCTCGCGGTCTGGGGAGATTGGATAGGTGGTCCAAGGAACCCGAGACACCTTCAACGAATCAAACGACCGCGGGTTCGCTCGAGACAAGTGTGCTAACCGACGATTTGCTCAGGGCAAGATTCAGAAGGATGCATCACAAGCTTCCTAGTGAGTTACGTATTCCTGAACCTGAAGTTGAACCGGTGGCCTCCAAAGTCGACTGATTTTAAACCGTTCTTCTCATTATTCCTCTTATGTACCGGACGCTTTCAGGCAAGGAGCCGGCAGAAGCCGTGCTCTCTGAAATCAAGGCGCGCGTGGCGAAACTCGGCAGGAGCCCAAGGCTCGTCATAGTGCAGGTCGGCGACGACCCCGCGTCCACGACTTATGTCACCAGCAAGCTGAAGAAAGCCGCAGCCGTCGGCATAGCCGCGGAGCTGAAAAAACTCCCCAAAGATGCCGCAGAGAAGGAGCTCATTTCCCTGGTGAAAGCGCTCAACAAGGACAAGTCCGTGGACGGCTTCATAGTCCAGACCCCGCTGCCGAAGCAGATGGACGAGAAGGCGATACTGGACGCCGTGGACGCGTCGAAGGACGTGGACGGCTGGACTTCGACATCCGCAGGCAGATTGTTCTCCGGTTTAGACACGTTCGAGCCGGCCACTCCCGCAGGCGTGATGCGCATGCTGGATTTCTACAAGGTCCAGATCGAAGGGAAGCACGCCGTAGTGGTCGGCAGGAGCAACACGGTCGGCAAGCCCATGGCGCTCATGCTGCTCGCAAGGAACGCGACGGTAACCATCTGCCACTCCAGGACGCCGGACCTCGCGAAACACACAGTGTCCGCGGACATCATAGTGGCCGCGGTCGGGAAACCGGGCCTCATAACCGCGGACATGGTCAAGGAAGGCGCATCCGTCGTGGATGTAGGAACGACGAAGGTCGGGGAAAAGCTCTCCGGAGACGTGGATTTCGCGGGCGTCATAAAGAAGGCCAACTGCTCGCCCGTTCCTGGCGGTGTCGGTCCGCTCACCGTAGCGATGCTGATGTACAACGTCCTCAAATCAGCCGAAAGGCGGTGAAAATTCCCATATGGGACTCGATTTCATAGACGCCAAGCTCGGGAGTTTCGGCTCCAGGCCCGGGCTCGAGCGCATAAGCAGGATAATGGCGGAGTTCGGCAACCCCCAGGAGCGCATGCGCGTCGTCATAGTGACCGGAACCAACGGCAAGGGCTCGGTGACGTCGTTCATCGCCTCCATGCTCGCCGCGGCAGGGCATAAGACAGGCTCGTATTTCTCGCCTCATCTTGTGGATTACAGGGAACGCTTCATGCTCAACGGCAAAAAGATCCCAATGGTGAAGCTCGAGAAGTACGAGCGCGGCCTGGAGTCGCTCTTCGACAAGGGTTTCGAGATGACCGCATTCGAGGCGCTCACCGCCATGGCGTACCGGTGTTTCGCCGACGAGAAGGTCGATTTCGCAGTCATGGAGGTCGGTATGGGCGGCGAGTTCGATGCTACCGCAATCGCAAAACCTGAAGTCGGGGTCATTACAAACATCGCGCTCGAGCATACCGAATACCTGGGCGACACCATAGAGAAAATAGCCAAGACGAAAGCGGGAATCCTGAAAAAGGGCTCCAGATGCGTCACCGGGTGCTCGGGCGAGGCGCTCTACGCTGTGGAGGACGTCGCGGCCTCGCACAAGGCCGCTTCAGTGGCCGCCTTGGGAAGGGATTTCTTCGTGGAGCCCAAGGAGATAAGCAGGAAAGGCACGGTGTTCAATTACATAGGCAAGACGCCTTACACGGAGCTCCGGACCAGGCTTCTGGGCAGGCACCAGGTGGACAACGCCGCGATCGCGGTCGCTGCAGTGGAGGAGCTTGATCCGGAGGTAGGGGAAAAGGCGATACGCAAGGGGCTTCTGGACGCGCAGAACCAGGGCAGGCTCCAGGTGATATCCGAAAAGCCTCTCGTCCTAGTGGACGCAGCCCACAACCCAGCTGGCATTGGATCCCTGGTCTCCAGCCTCTCGCTTTTCGATTTCGAGCGGCTCATCGTGGTATTCGGCGTCCTTGAGAGAAAAGACTGGAAATCCATGCTCGCGCTGCTCGGCCTTCATGCCGACGTCATAATCGTCAACCGGCAGAAGCACGAGGGCGCGGCAGATCCGGATGATATAGTCAAAGAGGCGTCGTGCTACGCTGAAGCGGTGAAAGTCGAGGACGTGAAGAAGAGCCTGGAATACGCTAAATCCATCGCAGGCCCCAAGGACATGATAGTCGTCTGCGGCTCCATATACATGCTGGGCGAGCTCCTAGGCTAGGCTTCGGAGCTCCTTCGCGTGCCTCACTATGATGCTGTGGATCCCGGAGCCGTACTGCATCGCCCGCTTGCGGCGCAGGAGCACGATCTCAGGCACGCCGAGGAGTTTGCCCGCCTCGCGTAGCACGCCCTTCTTGAGCGCCTTGTCCTCCATGAGGACCTCGAGGGGGACCTGCCTCACAAAGCGTTCCAGTTCCTTCTTGTATAGCGGGAACCGCGCCTCTATGCCGAATCTCCTGCACACCTTGCCCATCCAGGCAATCTCCCTCTGCGCAAGGCCGCTGAACTCGCTCACTAAAAGCGCCTGCAGGTCCTTTCCTTCATCGAGATAATCGTAATAGCGCTTGTAGCCCACGAAAAGCTCCTCCGCAGCGCTGCCGAAAAGCAGCACGCTGTGGCCGGCCGCCTTCGCAGCCTCGGCGCATTTGTACACCGGGACCAGCAGCTCGACCTTGAGCAGGTCCCCGGGCACGATCTCATTGCATTTCCGGTATGTCTCGAGCACCGCTTCCTCGCTCATCACGCTCTTATGGAGCGGAAGCCCCAGCAGCCGGGCTGTGTCTTCGGCATACCTCAGGTCATCGGACCTCTCCGTGCCGCAGGCGAACAGCTCCGTGGCCGCATCCTGCTTCGCGACGGCGGCTATGAGCGTGGAGTCCAGGCCGCCCGAGAACGCGACCGCCACCCTGTCCTCCAGGCTTTCTGCGATGGAACCGCGCAGGAGCTCTGCCAGTTCTGGAATCATGTTCTTCTGTATCTGGCGATGGTTTTTTAATGCGCAGGCGGCGGCTTCGGAAGCAATAAAAAAGAGAGCGCACAACATTAAATCCGCTGTTTCGGGCCCGTAGCTCAGCTTGGATAGAGCGACGCTCTCCTATCTTTTCCTGCATCGCAGGGGGAAAGGCGAAGGTCACGAGTTCAAATCTCGTCGGGCCCGTTTCATTTCCTATTTTTCAACCGCGATAAGGGATAAAATACCTTTGGCGTGTAATATTCTTGAGTTTTATGGAAGCAAGGCAGTTACCTCCAGGCACCAAGGCAAAACCATCTGCTAAAAGGCGGTTTTTTACACGGGTCCTGCCATTGGTCGCCGGGGCGGCTCTCCTGTGGTATGTACTCAGCCCGAAGTGGGGGCGCGACAAAAACGCAGGGACGAATGAAGCGATCGCGGCGGCAGTGGAAAAAGCCAAAAAAATCGAACTTGTTGCTCCTGACAATTGCACCAAGAAAGCCGAGATATACTTCAGGGCTGGCATGGACGCCGAAGCCGCGAAGGTGGCTGATGACTGCAATGCCATATACCTCGCCCTGAACCTGCCGAAGGTGAGAGTTACCTCCATCGACGTCCAGAACCCGCTCGGCCATCTGATTCTCAACTCGCCTCCTGGCGGCTGGAATCTGAAAGGCGTCGATTGGTGGGTCGCGCCCATCACAATATGCCTCAATGCGGGCTTTGACGAAAAGCTCGGTGATATATTCATGTCGCGCGGCGAGTACTGGCGGGCCGCAAGAGCTTACCATTCCGCAGGAGCCAAGGCAAAGGAAGAATCAGCCCGCCAGCAGGACAGGTTGCAGTTTGAGAGGGATAATAAAAAGGAATGAACAATCGAACGGCGAATCACAGCGGCTCCTGGCTGCCCGTCTTCTTGTACATGTAATGCAGGGCCGCGAGCCCGAACATGCCCACGACCAGTATCACGAGCACTATTATGCCGGACTGGTCCGGGGCTTGTATCGTCCTCTTGGTGACTATGGTCGTCACATTGGCGAGCGGAGCCGGCTGGCTGACCTGAGACTGGTTGGCCTGCGGCTGGTTGGTTACGTTTTCCGGAGGCTGCACCGGCCGTGGCGCCGCCTGGCTTGTATTCGTAACAGGGGTCTGCTGCGCCTTGCACACGCTCTTATTGCCGCAGATGTTCGGGACGGAGAGCTGGGCGCATTCCGCGCTCCTCTGTGATAATGCGACCACAGGGCAGTTTATCACCATGCCGTCCGGCCTGTAGAACGTGGAGCCCGCGCCGGCCACTGACGAGACCGCTTCGACCACGTTGCCGCTGCAGATGTACACTGCGGACACGTTGCCCTGGCCGCATTGGACGAGCGACACGTTCGCCGCGAAGCCCGCCCCGTTATCGCCTGATTGGACCTCGGCATGGCACATGGCCGCGAGGCAGAAAACCATCAACGCCGCTAAAAAGAGCTTTCTCATCATGTTCCCCTCAATCGGTATATTGAAGACCAAGGATTATAACTTTATTTCTTCATGGCTGTATCCATTCTATCTCGAAGTACTCGTAATCGCTTCCAGGGAGCGAGATGCGCCTTATCATGTACTGCGTGACTGAGGACTCCCTGTCCGATATGGCCATGATCATCTCCAGGCCGAACCTTCTGCACTCGTCTAGCGCGCCTGCCAGCTCCTCGCCGCCTATGTACTCGTCCTCGGTGAGCGAGTACATGAGGTATTTCGGGCTTCCGTCCTTGGGCGTCTCTATGCCGCCGTCCCTGCGGTGGTAGAGGAGGAAGTCCAGCTGGGCGTGCTTGCGTTTGGACGACTTCGACTTGCCCGGGATCGCTAGTATGAACGTCTTCTTCACCGAGTGCGCGACCCTTATAGCGCGCGCCCATTCTGATATTATCATCTTAGCGCGGCGCGGGAACACGTGCAGCACGTGCTTGGAGTGCATCCAGTCTGCCTCCAGCCGCACGGGCGACGCACCCGGGAAGTATATCCTGAAATGGGTGCCGAACTTGAAGCCGCTCTTCACCACGTAGCCGCGCTTCATCCAGTCCTCGTAGACATCGTACATCTCGTCGAAGAACTTCAGGCGCTTGGAGGCTGCTAAGACCACCCTCCTGGGGTCCGAGTTCGCTAGCCTCAAGCCGCCGTGCTTCATGAGGAACACGGTCTCGTAGATGTCCAGCTTGGTTATCCTGCCACGGTGGGCGGCCTTGTACGTCCCGAATTGCCCTATCCAGTGCCGCTCGTAGAGCTCCCTGCCGACCACCTCGTCGTCCAGCACCGTGAGCAGGTCGTCCGGGAAGAACATGCCTTCGAACGAGTAGGCGTCCAGCTCCAGCTTGCCGCCGGTGTACTTCTTTATCGAGGTCCTTCCGTAGTTGCCGGTGGCCTCCTTAGCATCGCGGGCGATGAGCCCCTTGTCCCTCCAGTCCTTGTATGTGAGGTAGCGCGCCAGGAGCTTCCTCTCCTTGATGTAGACCGAGGCGAGGCCGTTGAACATGAGTGCGTTGCCCGCGTCGTCGTAGCACCTGCCGTTCCGTATGTCCATCACGTAGAGCGCTTCCTCTGGGGAAAGCGTGATCACTCCCTTTCTCATCTGGCCGTAGAAGCCGTTCTGCAACGAGGAGACGTCGGCCGGCTCCCTCACGCTCACCGAACGCTTTTTCCGGTCCAGCTCAAGCCTTATCATGGAAACCATCCAGCAACTCAAGCGGGAACTCCGAGAAGCTGTCTATTATCTTGACGCATGGGCTATTTAAGGATTCCCTGGCAGGGGAATCGAAGCACACGAGGGCCATTCCCGCCCGTTTAGCCGATTCCGCGCCGACTATGGAGTCCTCCACCGCCACGCATTCGGCAGGGGGAAGCCCGAGCCGCTCCGCGGCCTTGAGGAAGATCTCGGGATGCGGCTTCCTGTTCCTCGCCTCCTCGCAGCCGACGATGGCGTCGAACTGTTTCAGCAGCCCGAATTTCCCCAATATCAGCTCGATGTTCTCCCTGTGGCCTCCGGAAGCTATGGCCGTCCGTATGCCCCTCCTCCTTATCTTCGTCAGGAACCTGCGCAGCCCCCGGGTCGGCCCCAGTCTGCCCTGCTCCACATAGGCGCTGAAAAGCTCCCTGCGCGACCTGACGAGCGCATCCAGGTCCGCTTGCACACCGTTCTCCTCGAGCAGACGCACTATTATGCTGTGCGAGCCGGTGCCTGCGAACTCCTTGTACCAGCGCCTCCGGTCTATGGAGATGCCCAAAGGGGCGAGAATTTCGCTGAAAGTCCGGTAGTGCAGCGGCTCGCTCTTCACTATCACTCCGTCGAAATCGAAAACCACCGCCTGGTGCATGGCGCTGTTGAGGGTGGGAACTTTTTTAATCCATCCCGGGCATATCATGTGCAGGTGAAAATGGATGAACAAGACTATTCTCCTCATGGTCGCCCTGCTGGCGGCATCGCTGTTTTTCCCAGGGTGCCTGGGCAAAGCGCCGGCCGCGAATAACGTTACCAATGTCACCCCCTCCACGCCGTCCGCGCCGGCCCCGTCCTTCATGATCACGGAACCGGCCCAGGGCGATTCCATAACAACGACCGATGACACGGCGAACGTCAGCGTCACGCTGTCGCCTTCGAATCTCCGGGTCGAGCCCTCCGGCATGCCCAATGCCGCCGGAGAGGGGCATTTCGAGATAAGCATCGACGGCGGCGATTACTCGTCCCTCTACGAAAAGAGCTACACTGTCCCGGAGGTGCCCGTCGGCACGTACACGGTCGAGGTGCAGCTGGTGAACAACGACGGCACGCCATATTCGCCGCCAGTGACCCAGTCCGTGACCTTCGCCGTGGTGCAGTCCCAGTCCTCGGTCTACACCCCGGAGACGTACAGCGTCTCCATAGGGAACTTCTCCTATTCCCCGGCCAGCCTCACCGTGAACGTGGGTGACAGCATAAACTGGACGAACACGGGCGCATATCCGCGCTCCGCGACCAGCACCGGCAACTTCGACACCAAGGTGCTCGCGCCCGGGGCCTCGGTCGTCACGGTGATGTACGAGGAAGGCACGTTCGACTACTTCTCGCTGACCGATGTCGCGATGAAGGGGACCATAATCGTGGAGAGCAACAGCAGCGACTAGTACTCTATCTCCACTTCCCCTTTCTTTATTACGATCTGGCAGGCCAGGCGCTGGGTCGGGTAGGCGCCCATCTTCGCGAGCGTGAGCTCCTCCCGCTGCGTCTTGGGGTTCACGTTGTCCTTGCCCTTGGAGACCGAGCATATGCAGACCCCGCACTCGCCCTTGCCGCACCCGAAGAGCATGCCGCTCTTCTCCTGGGCGTAGGGCATCAGCGGGCTGTTGTCAGGGACTTCGAACTCTACCCCCTCGTTCCGTATGCGCACCTTGGCCATGCCTAATCCTCGAAAAGCTTCCTTTGCTTGATGGTATCCAGCGTCTTCCAGCGCTCCCTCACGAAAGGCTTCAGCCTCTCCCGCATGGGACCGTCTTTCAACGCGGCCCTGGTCTTGGGGTCCGACGGGTAGCCAGAGCCGAAATCGCCCACCTGGGACTTTATCTGCTCGATTTTCGCGTCCCGCGTGAGCTTCGCGCAGATGGAAGCGGCTGCGACTATGGGGTAGGTCTCGTCGGCCTTGTGCTCGGCCTCGAACCTGCTGGCTCCGAAACGCTCCATGCGTTTCCTGAAGGTCCAGGCGTAGCGGTCCGGCATGTCTATCATCAGGTCGCCTTCCTTCATTTGCTTGGCCAGGTCGGCCATGGCCTTGGCTTCTATGTCGTTGAGGTTCATCTCCGGCATGAGGCGGTTGAGGTCCGCGGCGCTTATCTCCACCCACCTGAATGAGCAGAACTTCTTGAGCTCGGCGTAGGCCTCCTCCCTCTGCTTGGCGCTGAGCTGCTTGCTATCCTTGCTGCAGAGCCTCTTGAGCGTCTTCTCCTTATTCCGGTCGCAAAATGCAGAACATACGACCAGCGGTCCGATTACCGAACCGCGGCCGGCTTCATCAATCCCAGCTATATAGGAAAACATAAAAAAAATCAGTAGGTCATGTTCCTCTTCTCGACGATCACGTAATCGCCGACCGCGAGGACCGACTCGTACTGGAGCCTGACCATGCCGTCTTCCTTCGGCATCTTCGTCGCCACCGAGCTGTCCGGGTTCGGCTCCACAAGGAGCGTCTCGATCTTCCCCGAAACCTCGTTAACGTTCAGGTCCACAAGCCTTCCGAAATCCTCGCCCTCGTTGGTCACAACCTTCTTTCCTGAGAGTTGCCTTGCAATCAGATACTTGGCCATAATATTCACCTATGCGAACAATACTAGGTTATTCGGATTCAAGTTTATAAATCTATCCTGATTTTCCGCGGCCTCTAGCCACTCCGGAAATCCAGCGTCCTGAGCCTGTTGGTCTTCATCTCATACACCGGAACCATGGCCGGGGTCGGCACATGGCCCTGCTTGACCTGGTACTCGGTGCGGTCCTGGAACGTGCCTGAGTTTATGAGCAGCGTGCCGCGGTACTGCGTATAGCCGTTCTTGTGCACGTGGCCGCAATGGAGCACGTCCGGCTCGTCATCTATCACCATGTAATCGATGTTCTCGGGTATGATGAGGTTGCCCCCGTATATGGGCGAGAGGTTCCGGCGCTTGAGGTACTCCACCATGACCTTCTCCGGGTGCATGTAGGACGCGTTAGGCAGGTTCGATATCATGGAGTCTATGGATGTCGCATGGTATATGAGGTGCTTGAGCCCCTCCACGACCACCGTGGACGGGTTCCCGACCGAGGTCACGTCCGACTTGAGCAGGTCCTTGCCTATGGCCGGCATGGGCTCCCCGCGCCTCACCGCGTCGTGGTTGCCAGGGGACACGATGACCTCCACCCAGTCCGGCAACGATTCCACGAAATCGTCGAACATCCTGTACTGCTGGTAGATGTCCTTCACCACGAGCTCCTTCTCCTGGTTCGGGTAGATGCCGATGCCGTCCACCAGGTCGCCAGCCACCATGACGTATTTCACCTTGGCCGCGAGCTCCCGGGCCTCGCCCCTGCCGTGTATCCAGTCCACGAAGGCCTTGAACTCCTTCTCAAGGAAATACTTCGAGCCGAAATGCGTGTCCGAGAGGTAGGCCACGGCGAGGTCGTTCTCGCTCCTTTTCAGCTCCTTGCGCGTCACCGGGAAATCCGGCCATTCCACGTCGTTCACTATCATGTATGGCTCGAGCACCTTCCCGGTCAGGGCGATCACGTCGTCCACGAGTATGGATTTAGCCTTCTCCGCCAGCTTCTCGTCGCGCTGGCCGGATATCACGGCCTTGAACGAGCCGGTCATGTCCTCTATCTCGAGGAGCAGGTTGCCCTTCTTCGTCTCCTGCTTCGAGCTCACCATGACGTGCACGAGCACCTTCTCGTTGACATGCCCCTTTGCGTCCTTGAGGTCCATGAGCGCCTCCTCCCCCATGCTGTGCAGCATGCGGGAGGTCCGCTGGTAGCGGTTCCTGAAATAGTTTATGAAGTTCTCCGTCTCGCCCTTGGTCCTGGACTTGCCGGTGACGTCCTTCGTGTGAATGACCTTTATGTCCGCCGGGTACTCCTTGGCGAGCCGGATGGGGCCCGCGGTCCGCACCTCGACCTTGGGCTCGTCCTTCTTCGGGGACAGCAGCGACTCCATGTCCGTCCTGCCCACGAGCGGCTTGTTGAGCGCGATTATCTTCTGGACGAGCTCCGGGTCGCTGCTCTGGTTTAGGAACTGCTCTGCCTCGACCGAGAGCCGTATCCCCCTCTCGTCCAGCTCCTTCACCATGCCTATCGCTGCTTGGTGGCCTCGAGCTCGCCCATTATGGCCCATATCTGGGTGCGGGCATGCGCGGGCATGTTTATGTCGTCAGAAACGGATTCTATGAGGTAGATGGCCGCGCTGACCTTCACGCTGTCGTCGTCGACCCCACGCAATCTGTCCTTGGCGTCAGAGAGCGCCTTCCTTATGTTCTTGGGTATCGAATTGTCGGAAACCAGCTCTTCCAGCATGTCCGCGATCTGCCCTAGTTTCGCTGAAGCCATCTGACATCACCCTCCGCACTCAATCAACATACGGGCCCGACGAGAATCCCAGTCCGGGCGACACCGGTCGCCCGCACGTTTGAACTCGTGACCGTCAGCTGTCCTCGGCCCTCAGGCCTTAGAAGGCTGCTGCGCTATCCATTACAGGACACGGAACTCGGAACACGAGACTCGTGTCTGGCTGCGCCACGGGCCCGGCAAGTTCTCTATTGTAAATAGAAAAGTATTAAAAAATGGGAACCGGCACGCGGCCGGCCTATTATTGGATGGAATGAAAAAATACGGTGCTTTTCAGGACTCCTCTTCCTCTTCGTCCTCTTCCTCCCAGTCCTCGTCCTCGAAATCGTCGTCTTCCCAGTCTTCGTCGTCCTGTGCTCCAAGAGGCTTCATAGGCCCACCTTCAAACATTTTGATTGCTATACTTACGAAAGGTTATTAAAGGTTTCAAAAGGCTCCGCCCGTCCTCGTACGTCCGTATTCCACGGCATAACCCGGAACAAAAATCAGTCATTTGAAAATGTAGGCTTCCCGGTTGGCCGACTGAAACAGCTGTGGAGCTCAAGTCCGTCCGCTCGGTTCTGTTTCCTGCGAGCACGGAATGGAACGCTTAGGGCTGCTCCTTTCGGCCTGACCCGGTTCACGAGGCATCCCGCCACACAGGGCAGAACGTCTACGCTTCAGGAAAAGAGGCGCAACTGAAACAGGAAACGCCCCGGGCATTCGAGCCGCCTAAGGGGATTTGCGGTGCTGGGACCCCTGGCCCCACTCTAGCCCACGATAAGGTTATGGCACGTCCTGCTATTTAAGGCTTGCTCTACGCGTTTCCATTCGAGGTTGTAAGCTCTGCACATACCCCACCAAAAATCAGATATAACGTTACTTTTTATTGATTGCTGATGTTTATTACTGGGGATATGCTATGAAATGTTACAAACATACTGATAAAGATGCGGTTGGGCAGTGCAGTTCTTGCGGGAAAGGTGTTTGTAGCAATTGCGCAGTAGACGTGAACAAGAAACTGTTTTGCAGGGACTGCGCATCAAGCGGTAATGCTTCCGCGAGCGGCAGCCAATCCCTTAAAAGACGCGACCCTGGGATAGCCGCCTTATTGAGTTTCCTCTTCGTGGGAGCCGGCCAAATCTACAACGGTGAGCTAAATAAATTCATGATGCTGTGGGTGGCGAACATAGTGATAATCCTGGTCAGCCTCGTCCTCATGATTGTGCTGATAGGCCTCTTCACGATATTTCTTGTGATCCCGGTTTGGCTTTATGGGATTTACGACGCGTACGAGTCTGCCAAGAAGATAAACAGCCAGCTCGGGCTGGAGTAAACCCGCATTTTCGACAGTTACGATGCTTGCGTGCATCGCCCAGTCCGATGCCGAAACATCGAATACTTCATTTCATGATGAACTGGCAGAGTCAAGTTATCAATTTTTGCCTGGTCCAGCAATCAAATTCGGGAAAAGAAAATCAGAAAATTAAAAAAGAAAATAAAACCGCTTATTTCACCTGTTTCTTCGCGAAGTCGCCGAGTACCGGCAACCCGTACTGCTCGCCCTCATACGCCTTCCATGCAAGGAAGAGGACGACCACCACTATCAGGAGATAAAACGGAAATATGCACAAGCCCCCGATGCCGGTCGTAATCGCGAGTATCCCGGCCACAATCGAAATTGGAATGGACAGCACTATGAAAACCACGGTTACGAGCAACGACTGCCACGCGTGGAACGCGAGGAACTTATTCGTTTTCTTGTCGGTAAAGAGAACGAAAAGCGGAACGAGCACCGCGATGATATAGCAGAGCGCGCCGAATATTCCGTCATCCCCCGAGCTTGCAGCCACGGATTTTGCCGGAGCGGCATTTGACGCAGCGGCAGGTTTTTCTTCAGCCATATTATCATACCCCCATAACAGAATGTTGTTTTAGTGTCGCACGGTATATTTTTAATTACTTAGGCCCGGGAAATCCATCTTAAGTCAAACCCAAGGCACGGCTTTAGCCGTTGGATGAAAGGGCCGAATGTGTCAGCTCCGTCGTGAGCACCGTGGAAATCCACCTGGGAAACGCTTATAAACAGCCTTTCCGGCAAATCCTTATGAAAGCAATGCGGGCCTGGAGGTACAGAATCTACCCTTCCAGAAGCCAGGAAAAAATCCTGGACCGCCACCTCTACGAATGCAAAACCATCTGGAATTCCCTGCTGGAATACACAAAGAAGTATTATGAAGAAACAAGGAAATTCCCTGCCAGAAAGCAGCTTTACCTGCGGACAAAAGAAACCGACATCTTCTCCCAGGTAGCCCAGAATGTTGCAGACCGGCTTGCAAAATCCCTGAAAGGATTTGTCGCAAAGAGGAAAGCAGGCAGGAAGGCAGGATTCCCACGGTTCAAACCAATCGAACGGGTAAAATCTTTCACTTACCCCCAGTTCGGTTTCAAACTCGATGACAAGCTGGAGCTATCAGGCATCGGAAGCGTTTCCATCAGAAAACACAGGGAAATGGACGGGGAAATCAAAAACCTCACCATAAAGAAATCCCCTTCAGGAAAATGGCATGCGATTTTCACGGCTGAATCCGAAAGAAAGATGCCTGAGAGGAACAAGAAGCTCGAAGTAGGGATAGACCTTGGGATAGAAACATTCGCCTATTTGAGCGACGGCTCGAAGATAGAGAACCCACGGAATCTCAGATTGGCGCAAGAGCGGCTGGCGCTCACCCAAAGGAGAATGTCGAATAAACAAAAGGGCAGCTCAAACAGGGCCAAAGCCAGAAAAGCGGTTGCAATCTCCTATGAGAGGCTAACGAATAAGAGAAGGGATTTCCTGCACAAGGCTAGCCGCGCCCTTGCGGAGAATCATTCGCTCATAGCCATGGAAGCGCTGAACAACGAAGGATTGGCACGGGGTTTTCTGGCGAAAGAGGTATTGGACTGCAGCTGGGCGGAGTTCGCCAACATGATCAGCTACAAGGCGGAAGGAGCTGGTTGCGAAGTCGTGCTGGTGGACCCTGCCTACACCTCGCAGAGGTGCAGCAGCTGCGGCCTGATAGTGAAGAAAACGCTTGCTGAGAGGTGGCACGATTGCACCTGCGGTGCATCCATGCACAGGGACCTCAATGCAGCGTTGAACATACTCCAACGAGCTACCGGCGGGACGCCGGGAAGTAAGGCCTGCGGAGAAGAGACCTCTACTGGTTATACGCATAATTGGCAAGTATCTTCGATGAAACAGGAAGCCCACGCCTTTAGGCATGGGTAGTTCACTGATTTCCAGTGGCCGCTAAAGCAGCCTGTTTTATATTTCATGGTTGATTAAATCCCCGATAGGTGCTTTTCATGCAGGTGTTCGACTCATTGTCCAGGAAGGCGGGGGAGTTCGCCCCGGCTGACGGCAGGAGGGTGCTGATGTACGTCTGCGGCCTCACGCCCTACGACAGCGCGCACATCGGCCACGCGCGCACCTACGTGGCCTTCGACCTGGTGAAGCGCCTCCTGATCAGGCGCGGCTTCAAGGTGTTCCACATGCAGAACATAACCGACGTGGAGGACAAGATAATCCGGCGCTGCAGGGAGACCGGCGCGGACCCGAGGAAGCTCACATCCGAGATACATTCAGAAGCGTTGGAGCTCTTCGACGCGCTCAACATCATCAGGGCGGACGTATACCCCAAGGTCACGGAGCACATCAGCGAGATAATCGCGCTTGTCACCACGCTGGTGGACAAGGGGTTCGCGTACGAGACCGCGACCGGCGTGTATTTCGACGTGTCCAAGTTCAGGGGCTACGGCTCGCTCTCGGGCCAGGACATGGACGAGATCGAGGCCGGGAGCAGGAAGGAGGTCGACGAGACCAAGGCCGACCCGGCGGATTTCGCGCTGTGGAAGAAGACGAAAAACGAGATAATAGAGTTCGACTCGCCCTGGGGAAGGGGCAGGCCGGGCTGGCACATAGAGTGCTCGGCCATGTCGCTCAAGTACGCCGGGACCACGCTCGACATCCACGGCGGCGCCCGCGACCTGATATTCCCGCATCACGAGAACGAGATCGCGCAGTCCGAGGCCGCGACCGGGAAGACCTTCTGCCGCTGCTGGATGCACACCGGCTTCCTCACCGTGGAGGGCGAGAAGATGTCCAAATCCCTGGGCAACTTCATCACCCTGAGCGAGTCGCTTTCGCGGTTCAGCGCGAACGCCATGAGGATGTTCTACCTCCAGGCGCATTATAGGAGCCCCCTGGACTACGACGAGGACGCGCTGCAGGCGGCCGGCGAATCCGTGGAGAGGATATTCAACTCGCTCGGCCTCATGCGGGAGATCGAGTCCGACAGGATGGACGTGGAGGACGCGCACTTCCGGGAGGAGAGCGACGGGTTCATCGCAGGTTTCTACTCGTCTTTGGAGAACGATTTCGACACCCCCGCCGCCTTCGCAGCCCTTTTCGGGCTCCTGAGGTCGACCAACACGCACGTGGAGAAAGACGCGGTGGACCATGCCCAGCTGGACAAGGTGCTCAAGGCGCTGGAGGATATAATCTGGATACTGGGGTTCAAGGAGGAGAAGAGCGGCATGGAAGGCAAGGCCGACGCGCTCAAGGCGCTCGCGGCCGGGTTCAAGATAAACGAGAGCGAGCCGGAGAAAATAGTCGACGCCATGGTCTCGCTCCGCGAAGGGTACCGCAAAGAGAAGAACTACGAGAAAGCCGACGAGATCCGGCTGGCGTTGTCGAACCTCGGGATAGGCCTCGAGGACAAGAAGTCCGGCGCCGGCCCGCGGCGCAAGGTGAGATGAGTGGCCTACTCCTTCCTCGAGCACCGCTCCGACGTGATAATACTCGGCCGGAACGCGACCTTCGCCAAGGCGCTCGAGGACGTGGGCAACGGCATGCTGACCCAGATGGGCGCCGAGCACGCGGCCGAGAAGGAGTCCTTCACGCTGCATTTCTCCGCTCCTAGTGCCGAGCAGCTGGTGGTGCAGCTGCTCTCCCAGGTGGTCGCCGAATGCGAGACGCGCCCGCTCACCCCGAAGAGGTTCGAGGTGCTCGCCCTGGACGAGAAGGCGTTTTCCGCCTCGGTCCGCGTGTACGGCGAGAAGAAGGTGCCCGAGAACATAATAAAGGCGGTGACCTATCACGAGTTCCGGGCCGAGAGAAAAGGGAAGGATTGGGAGATACAGGTCCTGTTCGATATTTAGACAATCCCTCTCGCAACCTCTGACGACAGTGTCGCGCCGTTTTTCTTTGCTATCGCTGCTATTTCCGTATGGACCCTTTGTATGTCGTCGTAGCTGACATTCGTCATAGTGCTCAGCCATAACTTTTGTATCATGTCGATGTTTATGTGGTCATCCACGCGTATCTCTTCTGCCACTGACGGCTGGCTCTCCTCTAGTTTCCTCAGGAAATCGGTATACCATCTTGCATTTGGAAGGGGAGTGACAATCCTGCCAGCCACCCGGTAAATCATGCCATTCGCCGCGTCCGCTATCCTGCCGAAGTGCTCCAATGTCCGGTGAAGGTCATCTCTCGTTTCCCCAGGTATGCCATACAACAGGTTAACGTACGTCATTATCCCTGCATCCGCCAGAAAACGGATCGCGGCCAGGTTTTTTTCTATGCTCGATCTTTTTCCTATCGTTATCATCGTCCTATCCGAACCGGTCTCGACTCCAATCGAGGTTTTTGTCACTCCAAGCGAGCGCAGAAACGCTGCGCTCTCTGCGGATATCTCATCTGCCCTTGCGTATACGGTGAATGTAACGTCCGGGTCATGCTCGATACCAACCCCGCCGAACCTGTTTAACGAGGAGGTGAAGGAGTCCGAACAGTCGAAGATATGGATTCTCCGACAGAGCCAGGATAGCTGCTCCTTTATTTTTTTCATGTCCTGGGCGAATCTATCCGGGCTCCTATACTTGAGTTCGTTTCCGAGTCTGCTTCCGCAGAATCCGCAGCGCGGCATTTGGATGCATCCTCTCGACGACTGGTAAAAGACAAAAAGCGGTATCTCGTCAGGGGCAGGGCCGTATTTGCCAGATCTGATCATCCTCCGGTAATTATCGAAGTATGTCTTGATATCTTCCTTGCTCCATCCAGAAAAATCCGGCGCGGGCAGCTCATCCATCCGTATGGGTGCGGAATCGACAATTCCGTGCGGCAGGTACCGGTTCCCTATTATTTTTCCAAGTCCGGTCTCTCCTTCTCCCTGCACAAGATAATCTATATCCGTGGCGTGCCTATCCATTATCTGCCTCGCCTTTGCACCTGCCCACGGTCCGCCTACTGCCGTCGTCGCTCCGGCTTCTTTCGCCTTTTTGATGACGCGTAGTGCACTCTTATAGTTTGAGAGCGTCAGTGTAACGCATGCGAGATCTCCGGTATGTATCCCTTCCAGGGCTCCTTTTTCCTCGTGTATGTCCAGATCGACGCATCTTGCATCCTTGAACCTGCCAAACCCCATTCCTTTGGCGAACGAATACAACGCAGTTGGCCCTATGGGTATCGCAGTTCCCACTAGCGATACCTGGCGCGCTTCTCGACAGTCTGGTAGAATGAAATGTATCCTTTTTCCTGGCACAGTTACCAACATATATCATATATTAGCACATTATTAAATAGCTATCCGTTTATCATCGCGTGCTTTCGGAGGAACCAAGCCTGAATTCGCTTCCATGGTCCTTCTTATTTCCTATAAGATTTTGCGTCCTTTCCGCTTCCGAGCCAGGCCCTCGCGTCCGCCACGATCCACATGAGCACCGTGCGGAAGAAGCCCCCTTCCCTGAACCTGCGGTCCGAGAGCGTGGCGACGATCTTCGCGTCGTAGACGACGTTGCGGCTGGCCGGCAGCCTCATCATCAGGTCGTTGTCCTCGCACACCACGGAGCGGTATCCGCCCACTGAGAAGAACACGTCCTTCCTTATCACGGAGTTGTTCGCTGCGAGCCAGTACTTGCCGCTCAAGAAATGGAACGCTTTCCCGAGCCAGAACACTTTCATGGAATAGACGTTGTAAACCGTCCTCCACAGGGCGGAATCGGACGAGTAGAGGTCCAGCCCGCACAGGGCGACGAGCCCCGGTTTCGCCTTGAAATGCGCCTTTATGCGCTGGACGAAATCCGCGCATGGCACGCAGTCGGCATCGAGCATCACGATCAACCCGTTGGACGCGTTCCTTGCGCCCTCGGTCTTCGCCGCGCCGATGCCCAGCTTCTGCTGCAGCACCACCCTGGCGCCCTTGGACTGGGCGACGTCCACGGTCCTGTCCTTGGAGTAGCTGTCCACTATTATTATCTCGTCGCCGTCTCCCATCTGCGCGCCGAGGGCGTCCAGCAGCGGGCCGATGCTTTTTTCCTCGTTGTAAGTGGGTATCACGAAACTGAGCATGATCTGTCCTACCCCCGCAGGTATACTACCCTTCTGCCTTCCAGCGCGTATCTCCCTTTCGCGAACGAGTCAATGACCTTCGGGTAGGCCTTGTGCTCGACCTCGAGGATTTTGTGCGCTGCCTCCGCCGCGGTCTTGCACTCCGATATGTCCACTGCCTCCTGGTATATTATGGGTCCGGCGTCCAGGTTCTCGTCCACGAAGTGTATCGTGATGCCGCTGACCTTCGCCCCGTAGTCGAAGGCCTGCTTCTGCGCGTCCACTCCTGGGAACGAGGGGAGCAGCGCGGGATGGATGTTTATTATTTTATTTTTGTAGGAGTCGAGCAGTTTCTTGCCTTTCAGCAGGAGCATATAGCCGGCGAGCACCGCTAATTCTACCCCGTGCTTGTCCAGCAGCTCCTTTATGCGCTCATCCAGCGCCTCGCGGCTCGGAAAATCTTTCCTGTCAACAATCTCTACAGAGATGCCGTTCTCCTTAGCGCGCTCGATCGCCTTCGCGTCCGCCTTGTTCGTTATGAGCACCCTTATGTCCGCGCTGCACGTGCCTGCCTTCACCGCGTCTATGATGGCCTGGAAATTGCTGCCCCTGCCAGATGCAAGCACGGCTATCCTCACTTTTCTCTCTTGCATAAGAAGAGTATGGAAACCGGATATTTAAATTGTTGCGCAGGGGTGGACCTGCTACGAGCTAGCGTGTTTCCTGGATCCTCGATGATATCATATTGATTTGAGGAAGCCGCTCTCATCCACCCTGAACTTGTGCGCCGGGTTCACGCTGCACTGGAATTCACCCTCGACTTTAGCGAGCGGAGAACTCCATCCGTGTGACATCGAGCACTCAGGGCATCCTCTTAGACATTCGTTTGCCATGGGAACCAACTCCTGCCGGCTGGTCGAATCCGGCATAGGTCGCATATCGGCTACACAGATAAGGGATTTAAACCTGTGTATCATGCGTGCTCGCCGAGCATGCCGTACGACGTTCAAAAAGCGATTCCCAGCACGTGGAGCAGCACGACCAGGGCCAGTCCCACGAAGCCGCCTATGGCTACTATCAGCACGGTGAGCAGGTTTATGGCGACGTTCAGCCCGAAGACGTTGAGCAGCCAGAGGGCGACGAGAGCCACGATGGCATGCAGGATGAGCGGGGCTATCGCCTTCACGACCCTGTATATCACGATGGCGGCGAGCACCGCGAGCAGGAGCACGACGAGTTCGACAATCATGGTTTGCACCCGGAACGGGCAACGAGAAAATAAATACGGGCCTGGAGAGATTTGAACTCTCGACACACGGATTAAGAGTCCGTCGCTTTTGGTGGATAACCCTATCCTCTACCAAGCTGAGCTACAGGCCCAAAAGCTATCCTATTTCCCTAAGAAGAATTTAAAAAACAATTTACCCGGCATTCATCCCGAATTGTCCTATTTTTTCTTCTTCGCTGGCGCAGCAGCCGCTCCAGCAGCCCTGCCATAGAGGAGTCCGAACAGGATCAGCAGGTAGCCGGCGGCGCGGATAACGACAATCGGAAGCGCCAGCACCGTCGCCAGCCCCGCGAGCGTGATGATGTAGGATACGGAAAAGAAAGCGAATGCCACACCGATATAGAACGGCATCGTGTTCTTGCTTTTCGTATACATCCACAAGCCCGCAGCTAGTATCAGTATGTCAAAGACCAGATTCACGACGCTTACCAGATCGGTTGCCATGACATTTTCCTGGGACTCAAAGGATTAAGAATCTACTGTTGGTTCAGTGAACCTCGTCCGTCTCGAATCCATACACCGCGAGCGTGCGGTTGTCCATGTCGAGGACGGTCTCCTTCGACGCTATGGTCGTGCCGTTGAGCTTTATCTTCGTATTCTGGGGCGTGGTGTAGTCGATATCGATCGGGAGCGCGGAGGCAACGAAGCCATCCAGCATCGCGCTGTCATCCTGCACGATCACGTAGCCGCTCGCCGTCTTCGTACCGTTGGCGGGCTGGTAGGTCGTGAAGCCGAACGCGACCATCTGCTGCTCAGGATTTCCGTTGAAGAGCACCGCATAGGTCGGATTCGCGACCGTGATTGTCGCCGTGTTGTTCCCGAATCCGAGCGACACCCATGTGTACGTCTTCTCTATGTACGGCCCCCCTCTCTTGTTGGGCAGGCCTTTGAGTTCCTGGTCCAGCAGGGCCGCCGCGCTCAGGTTCGTACTCACCAAAGTCGGCTGCCGCGCAGGAGGCGGAGTGACCACCGTGGTGTTCTGCTGCGCGTGCGTTACGTTTTGTTGCACGGATGCGTTCTGCTGCGGCGGAGCCGTGTTCGGAGGCGCTTGAGGCGCCTGCGGAGCGGTTTGGTTCTGCGCGGGCTGCGCAAGGCAGCCGAAAAGCATCGCCATGAGAGCGAATGCGAGAGCGGTCTTCAGCATGGTTGTGACGCGCCTCCGAGATAGCCGTACGAGCAGTACTGGCCGTCGTATTCCACCTGCACGGTGGAGCCGCCGTTCGCGTAGTTCTCTATGTAATTTACATTGTCCTCGTAGAGCAGGCTCCTGAACGGGTCCCTGGAGCCTCCAGATTCGTCAGGCCCTCCGGATATCACCATGAGCTTCGGGTTGGTGGTCTTGAGGAAATTCGCTATGCCGGAGGTCCCCGGCCCAAGGCCGTAGTAAGGCGCCTGGATAACTTCGCACTTGATTTGGCTTCCTTCGTCGTTCAACAGCTCGTTCTGTGCGCCGAACTGCACGCCCGAGAGCAGCAGCGCGCAGAAACCCCTGTCCTCCACCCTGAGCACCACGGCGTCGTTGTTCGGATCGTCGAACAGTGCCGGCCCGGGGTTGAGGACGGTGAAATCGATGCCGTTTAGCGACATGTTGAAGCCCCGGCTCACGTTGCGCGCTGTCTTGACCATGCCGGCCATGCTAGGGCCGAGCGCCGCGTAGGCCGGGTCCTTGAACGTCTCGTCCGACCACCAGAACTCCTGGACCGGGAAGGCTGCGGCCACCGCGCTTATGCCCCCGTAGTGCATCGGGTCGGCGTTGGTGGAAAGCATCACGGCCACGTTGCCCACATCCAGGGTCTTGAGGAAGTCCACCACCTTGCCGCCGTTCTGTGCCGGGCCCGCGTCCACGAGCACGTTGAGGTCGCCCTTCTTTATCAGGATGGCGTCACCCTGGTTCGCCTGGTCGCCCACGTATATGAAGTATATCGCCAGGGTGTCGTTGGGCTCGAAGGTGTAGTTTATCGCCTTGGATACCACGGGCGGAGGCGGGCTCGTGTAGTTCTGCTGCTGCTGGACGGTCTGGTTCTGCTGCTGCGTTATGATTATCGTGACATTGGTCTCGTTCATCGGTATGGTGCCGTTTGCGGGTAGGGTGGAATTCGTGGCATTCGTCTTCGTAGTGGTGTTCTGCACCGGGGCCGGGCCCAGGCATCCTGCAAGCAGAAGGCCGAAAGCAAGAAACGCCAAAACCAGAATCGGGAACCTGGAAACCGTCATAACGTCACTCTCGCATCCGAGATGTTCTTCTTTATAACAGCTGCGCAATCAGCTATTTTAATCCTTTCCTGCTTCCCGTCGTTCCGGTACCTTATCGTGACCGTGTCGTCCTTGAGCGTGTCGTAGTCCACCGTGAGCGCGTAGGGGCACCCGATCTCGTCCGCCCGCGCATAGCGCTTGCCTATGGAGCCGCCCTCCTGGTGGAAGACGTCGAACTCCTTCCGCAGCAGGTCCACGAGCGACTGGGCCTTCTCTGCGAGCCCGTCCTTCTTCATGAGCGGGAACACGGCGGCCTGGAACGGCGCGGCGACGGGCGGGAAGTCGAACCACTCCCACTCCCTTTCCGCGGACTTCTCCCTGAAGCAGTGCTCCAGCATGCAGAAGAAAAGCCTGTCCACGCCCATGGACACCTCGAACACGTGGGGCACGAGCTTCTCCTTCCTCGCCTCCACGAAAACCGAGAAATCCTTCTTGCTGAACTTGGCATGCGCGCCCAGGTCGAAGTCCGTCCTGTACGCGTTACCTATGGTCTCTATCGTACCATAGGATGTCTGGACCTCCATGTCCACGTTGCCCTTCGAGTAGTGCGGGATCTCCTCCTTTGGCAGCACCCTGAGCCACATCTCGGTCTCCCGGATGCCGACCTTCCTGTAGAACTGCCACTGCCTGGCAAGGAAATAGGCCATTATCTCGTTGGCGGCTATGCCGGCGGAGACGAGCTCGGCCGTCTTCCTCATCTCCGTTGCGCCGCCGCGCTGGAACCGCATGCTCTCCTCCGCGACCTTTGCCATCGCCTGGCAGCCCTGCTCAGCCGGGTCGAAGAAAAACTCCAGCTCCATCTGGGTGAACTCGCGCATGCGCACGAGGCCCTTGCGCGGCGATATCTCGTTGCGGAAGCTCTTGCCGACCTGCCCCACGCCGAGGGGCAGCTTCGCGCCGTGGTTCCTGAACAATCTCGGGAACGCGGTGAATATGCCCTGGGCGGTCTCCGGCCGGGCGTAGGCCATCGCCTGCTCGCCGCCTATCCCTGTCTTGAACATGAGGTTGAACATCGCGGCCGGACCGAACTCGCCCTTGCATTTCGGGCACGCGATCCCGTTCTCCTTTATCACGCGGTCTATCGTGTCCAGCTTGCCGTCCCACCGCTCGCCATGCCCCTCGCCGCCCTTCGCCTTGAGCTTCTCCTCTATCAGCGTGTCCCCCCGCACGCGCGTCTTGCACACCCTGCATTCCACCACCGGGTCCGCGAAGTTCGCGGCATGGCCGGATGCCTGGAGCACGATCTCCGGGGTTATTATCGAGGTCTCCACCTCGTGGAAACCCTCCTCCTTTATGAACATCTGCCTCCAGATGTTCTCTATCCTGGTCTTCATCAGCTTGCCGACCGGCCCGTAGTCGTAGAATCCGCTCACCGCGCCATAGGGCTCGTTGGAAGGTACGAAGAACGACCTGGTGAGCGCTAATTCGAAAATCCTTTCGTGCAGTTCCATAAGATCATCCAGAGTAACCTATTCTTGTGGGGAAGTAATAAAAAACTGCGCCGAGAGAAATATGTCATGGAGGCCGAGCAGGGGGATTCCACCTCTGGTGAGGGATCCGGCGAAATGTCGGACACTGAACGCGCAGTGCAAGCGCTCTCGCTCGCGGGCGAGATGCTGCATTCGGCCGAGCTCAAGAACTCGGAATCCAGCTACGAGGAGGCCATCGCGTTCGCGAGGGACAGCATGAGGCTCGCGTCCTCCGCGGTGCTTTTCCTGGACGGAAAGGTGGCGCCCGATTTTGACACCAGCTGCCGCTACCTCCGCGAGAAATACGGTGACATGCTCCACGTCGACGAGTGGCAGGAGGTGGAGCAGCTGTCGAAGATGGGGCTCGCCGAGCGGATCTGGGGCATTTTCAGCGCAGGCAAGAGGCTCCAGAAGGACGCGGAGAAGGCCCTGGAGTCCGCGGCCAGGTTCCTGGGGACCGTCACCGCGATAGTGGACGGATCCGCGCAGGAAGGGGAGGCTGCGGAAGAGGAGAAGCCCGCGGCACCCAAAGAGGAGCTTTACGGGGAAGCGTCCTGAATACGATTCATCCGGTGCATCTTTATGGACGTAGACAAGAATGAACTTCGCAGGCAGTTCGCGAAAGACTGGGAGACGCACTACAAGCTCAGGAGCCTCATGGAGAGGGGCTTCTCCAGGAGGAAATGCAAGGCCTGCGGAAGGATGTTCTGGAGTCTGGAGGAGCGGGAGCGCTGCGGCGACTCGTCCTGCATCGGCTACCAGTTCATAGGCTCCACTCCGGTCAAGGGCAAGCTCGGCTACGTGGACACCTGGAAGACGATAGAGAAATACTTCACAAGCCACGGCCACGGCTACGTGAAGCCCTACCCGACGGTCGCCAGGTGGAGGGATGACCTCTATTTCACAATCGCATCCATCAATGATTTCCAGCCCTACGTCGTGAACGGCGAGCTGGACCCGCCACACAACCCGCTCATAGTGCCCCAGGCGTGCATCCGGTTCCCGGACATAAGCAACGTGGGCGTCTCCGGCAGGCACTACACCAACTTCGTCATGGTCGGGCAGCACGCGTTCAACACCAAGAAGACCGGGCTTTTCTACTGGAAGGACGAGGCCCTGGAGCACGACATCAACTACCTCACCGCGCTGGGCATCCCTGAGAAGGAGCTCATATTCCAGGAGGACGTCTGGGCCGGAGGGGGCAACTACGGCCCGTGCATCGAGTATTTCGTGCGCGGGCTTGAGCTGGGCAACTGCGTCTTCATGCAGTACGAGTCCACGCCCACCGGCAACCGCGAGCTCAACACCAAGGTCATCGACATGGGCGCCGGCCTCGAGAGGCTCTCATGGATAACCAGCGGGGACCTGACGAGCTACGAGACGGTCTTCGGTCCCGTGATAGCCGAGATGAAGAAAGAGGCCGGAGTCTCTGTCCCTGAAGACCTGTTTGAGAGATACGCGAAGCTCGCCGGTTCGCTCAACGAGGACGAGGTCGCGGACATGGAGAAGGAGAAGGAGCGCGTGGCAGCGCTGCTTGGCATAGGGAAGAAGGAGCTCTTCGACACCGTCCTGCCGCTCCAGGCGCTCTACGCGTCCGCGGACCATCTCAAGACATCGCTCTTCTCAATAACCGACGGCATGCTCCCCTCCAATTCCGGAGGCGGATACAACATACGCATGCTGCTCCGCCGCGTGTTCGGCTTCGGCGAGCAGTTCGGCTACTCGCTCGATTACGGGAAAATCGTGGAGGCGCATGCGAGGCACGTGGCATACATGTACCCGCACCTGAAAGACGGCGTCCCAACGGTGATGGACGTCATCGCGGAGGAGAGGAAGCGCTACGACGCCACGAAGGAGAAGGCGCGGCTCACGGTCATAAGCATAGTCAAGAGGGCCAAGGCCGCCAAGCAGGGCGTTCCCACCAAGGAGCGCGAGAGCACCGGCAGCATAACTGCCAAAGAGCTGTCCACGCTCTACCGCTCCAACGGCATCGCGCCCGAATACGTCGTCGACATCGCCAAGGAGAACGGGGTGGACGTGCAGGTGCCGGGCAACTTCTACGCAGTGGTCCGCGAAGGCGAGGGGGAGTCGGAAGGGAAGCGGGGGGAGCAGGGCGTGAAGCTCCTGGCTGTCGACGTCGTCGACCTGCCCAGGACCAAGGACCTATATTATACGAAGGAGCGGATGTTCCGGGCGAAGATACTCGCGATCATCGCCGCGAAGTACGTGGTGCTCGACCAGACCGGGTTCTATCCGGAAGGCGGAGGCCAGGTGGCAGACACCGGCGCAATCGAAGCCTCGGGCTCGGTCTACCGCGTACTCAACACGCAGAAGACGGCCGGCGTGGTGCTCCACGAGGTCGAGAACGCGGCCAAGCTGAGAAAAGGCCAGGAGATAAGCGGCATAGTGGACATCGCGAGGCGGACCGCCATAGCGAGGCACCATACCTCCGCGCACCTGGTGAACGCCGCGTGCCGCGAGATCCTCGGGCAGCACATCTGGCAGGCTGGCTCGCACAAGGACGACGAGAAGGGCCACCTCGACGTGACGCATTACAGGAAGATAACCCAGGCGGAGCTTAGGAAGATAGAGCTCAAGGTGAACGAGTACATAATGCTGGACTTGCCTATAGTCACCAATGTCCTGCCCCGCAACGAGGCCGAGAAGAGGTTCGGGTTCAGGCTCTACCAGGGCGGCGCGGTGCCGGGCAAGGAGCTGCGCGTGGTTTCGGTCGGGGACATAGACCACGAGGCATGCGGGGGCACGCACCAGATGCTCGATTCCACGGGTCAGATAGGCGCGCTCAAGATAGTCAAGCGCGAGGGCGTGCAGGACGGGGTGGAGCGCATAGTCTACAAGGCGGGCGCCGCCGCGATATCCTACATGCAGGAGAAAGAGGAGCTGCTCCGTTCGGCATCGGACGTGCTGGGCGTGAGCGATCCCGAGCTCGTGCAGACCGTGGAGCGTTTCTTCAGGGAATGGAAGGAGCAGCGCAAGTCGCTGGAGAAGCTCGGTAGCCAGATGGTCGGTTTCGAGGCCGAGGAGATCATCAAGCACGGCGTTGACAAGCCCGTGGTGCGGACCCTGGAGCTGGACATCGCCATGCTCAGGCAGCTGGGCCAGCTGATAGCCGAGAGCGACGCTGCCGCGGCATGCGTCATGAACAAGGAGGGGAACATAATCTGCGCCGCGGGGAAGAACTCGAAATTCAGCGCCAAGGAGCTGCTCGCCGAGGCCGTGAAGCAGCTGGGCGGCACGGGCGGCGGTTCGGACCGCATCGCGCAGGGGAAAGTCGCGAAGGTCGCGGCGATAATCCTCTGAAGATCATTTCTTCGCGAGCAGGCCCGGCTTTTTCAGGAACGCGAACTTCTCTGGATGCGAGTCGAACTCCGAGAGTATGTCCCTGCACGCGAAGCCGAACCTCTTGTTGAATTCGGCCGGTCCAGGACGGCCCATGTCCTTGACCACATAAGCCGCGTTCTGCTCGATGTTGCCGTCCGAGAGGTAGTAGAACGCCGCGCCCCTGTTCTCCTTGAACTCCGAGTAGTCCGGGTCGAAACAGTCCGCCACCAGGTTCGCGAGCACCAGCGTGGTCTCCCCGGGATTTATCGTGACGTGGCTGTGGTTCGGAGGTATGAGCAGCACCTGCCCGGCCTCAGCCCTTATCATGCTGACATCCACGGAGCGGTCGTGGTTGGTGCGCTGGAGCAGGAATATCGCGGTGCCGCCGAGCACCTGGTAGACCTCCGGGTAGCCCAGGCCGCCCTCGGCGATCGGATGGCTGTGGCCGTAGGTCTTTGCGCACTCGTCAAGTATCACCCTGGACGGCATGACCGTGATGTCGAAGCGCATGCCGTCCTTCTTGTATACCTCCCTGAACATGTAGTAGATGTCCGGGTCGCCCTCGAAATCCGGCATGACCCTCCCCCTTAGCACGTCCCGCAGCTCGGAGAGCTTCCGCGCGTCCCTCTTGTGGGGTTTGCCGTCTACGAAGACCTGGTCGTCCGCCAGCTCCACCCTCACAGGCTTCTCATAAAGAGTCCGCATGCTCAACTACCCGCTTCATCCTTCCGAACTCGTTCCTCTTCTCCATGGGCTTCTTCACCCTGAGCTTCTGCTTCCTCATGCGCTTGAGCAGCAGCTTCAGCAGCAATACGAAACCGAGGTTTTTAATGCCCTCAGCCTCGAGCCCGAGCTCTATGCGGGAGACCGCCTTCGTGGTCCCTATGAGGAACGACGCGTCTATCGCACCGCTTCCGTCGAATGACATGAGCTGCTCGTACAGGGCGTGCTTCATGACCTGGAGCTCCTTGCGCAGGCGCATGAGCTTGACGTTCTCCGGCTCCATGTCCAGGGGGATGTCTATGGGGAACGCTATCAGCGTCCTTGCGACGTAATCCCAGCCCTCGCTCTCGATGGTCTCGTGTGGGACGACTGGTTGCATGGGGGGAGATTGGACACGCAAGGTTAAAAAAATCCTCTGGCGGACACGGGTGGGATTAGCCGGCAGCTTCATGTCCCCTTTGAAGCCCGCCTCAAGCGCCCCGAATCTCTGCGACAACCCGGTCGAGAGGCACGAGCCCGTCCACTTCACCGCGCTGAAATCCATGAAGACGTCCACAACGCCGTAATCGTTGTCCTTGTAGTGCGGGCCGGGAAGTGAAGCCTGCGGAGACGAGACCTCTGCTAGTTATAAGCATAACTGGCAAGTATCTTCAGGGAAGCAGGAAGCCCATGCATTTAGGCACGGGTAGTTCACAAATAATCGCGCTATTTTTTCGCACCGAACGCCGCGACGACAGTGTATCTCGGCGCCGTCCCTGGCTTCAGCTCGGAACGCATGAGATAGAACTCCTCTACATCGAACGCGCCGAACTCTTCATCGGAATGCTTCCGCAGGAACTCCTTCACGTCGATTTTCCTTTTCACGCGCGCAATGGTCAGGTGCGCGGAGAAGCCGCGCGCCTCCTCCTTTCCGATCCCACGCAGCGCTCCGATCACTTTCTCAGCGAGCGCGTCCAGCTCCGGACTCTTCGCTCCGGCCCATACCACGCGGACGTAGCTCTCGTCCGGGAATACGCCGGTCCCTCTGAGCGGGACCGTGAACCTCCCGAACTCCACGCCCCGCAGCCTGCGTTCGATCTCGCCGACCGCGCGCTCCGGGACCTCTCCGATGAACCTGAGCGTGAGGTGCATGTTGTCAGGCCTCACAGGGGTTATCGCGTCCTGCGGCAGCTCCTGCGCGAGCTCCGCGATCCTCTCCCGCAGCCCGCGCGGGGCCTCCACGGAAACAAACAGCCTCTCCCCGCCTCCAAGCGCCATAACCCTTTTTTAAATGGCGCCGGGTAATAAAATCCTATGGTCGGGGAGTCAGCCAAGCCCAGCGGCAACGAGACGTTCTGCTCCGAGGAGTCGTCCATATCCCTCACGTTCTCGTCCGGCGAGATGAAATCCAAGGAGCAGACCGACGAGAAGGGCTATGGCATCCGCGTGTTCAAAGACGGCAGGCTCGGGTTCTCCTACTGCGAGAGCGAAGCGGGCATAGCAAGGGCGCAGGAGCTAGCGGCCTCGCTCTCCGCCTATTCGCCGAAGACCGGGTTCTCGTTCGCGCCCAAGGCCGCTTATCCGACCCTGGAGCTGGTCGACCAGAAGATAGCCTCCCTCGGCGCCTCGGAGATGGAGGCCATGCTGGGCCAGATGCGCGAAGGCGCGCAGAAGCACGTGCCCAAGCCGCGCATCATGCTTTCGGCAGGCACCGCCGCGATAAGCCTCGAGAACAGCGAGGGCTTCTCAGGCTCCTACCGCTCGTCCGCATTCTCCGCCTATGTGGAGGCCATGGACGGGGACGGGTATGGCTTCTCGTATTTCGAGGGCATCTCTCTGCCGGACGATCCCGCGGCCCTGGGGGAGAAGGCCGGGGCAATGGCCAAGGCGATGAGGAGCGCCAAGAAGCTCGAGCCCGGCCTCTACGACATAGTGTTCGAGCTCACCGCGCTCGAGGACGTGCTCAGCGTCCTGTTCCCGTCATTGTCAGGGGAGTGGAAACGGAAGCGCACCTCGCTGCTCGCGGAAAAGCTGGGGGAGCAGGTCTTCAACCCGGCGTTGAGCATCCATGACGACCCGCTGGCCCGGGCGAGCGCCGCGAGGCCGTTCGACGACGAGGGCACGGTGTCCAGGCGCATCCCGCTCATAGAGAAGGGGGTCCTGAGGAATTTCATCTACGACCGGGAGACCGCCGCGCTCGAGGGCGTGGACGCATGCGGCTTCTGCTCCAGGCAGGGCTTCACGTCGCCACCCGGCGCGGGGCGCTCGAACGTGGACATAGCGGCCGGCGACTACGATGATCTGGAGCAGGAGCTGGACGGCTGCGTCGTTGTGCACGCGCTGCACGGCGCCCACACCGCGAACACCACGACCGGGGATTTCGGGCTCGAGGTCAACGTCGCGTTCCACAGGCCGGCCAAGGGTGCCGCGCAGGTGCCGGTCCGCGGTTTCCTCATCAGCGGTAACATATTTAAACTGCTGAATGGCAATCTATGTCTCGAGAAGAGAAGGGAGACGGTGGGCGGCATGATCGCGCCGCGCATCGCTTTCAAGGGAGTGCAGGTGATATCCTGAGGCAGTTCAAGACTACGGAAGAGATTGAGGTCCCGAAGAAGATCATAGACCAGGTCGTGGGCCAGGACGCCGCGGTGCAGATAATCAAGAAGGCCGCGGCCCAGAAAAGGAACGTGCTGCTCATCGGCCCGCCCGGGACAGGCAAGTCCATGCTTGCCCAGGCCATGGCCGAGCTGCTCCCGCTGGAGGAGCTCACGGACGTCGTAGCCATCCCGAACGAGAACAACGAGAACCAGCCGCGCATAGAGGTCGTGAAGACATATCCCGATTTCGATTATCTCACCAAGCACAAGGAATTCAGGGAATACTACACACCGCAGGAGGTCGCCGCGCTGCAGGCTGCGGCGAAGAAGGGGGGCTCGCGGCCCGCGCTGCTAAGGATCGGGCTCGGGAGGCGCATAACCACCATAAACAAGGCCATAGACGCCCAGCGCCAGGTGTCGCCCGCGATCGTGTTCGGGTTCCTCATCCTGATATCGGTGGCGATATGGTTCTTCACCGACCTGCCGGACAACACCAAACTATTCATCGCAGGCGTACTGCTCTTCATAGGCGTGCTCTACGCGTTCTCGAACGCGTTCTCCGGGCTCAAGCGCGGCATGAGCCCCCAGGAGGCGGGCAGGCCGAAGCTCATAGTGGACAACACCGAGAAATCCGAGGCTCCGTTCGTGGACGCCACCGGGACCAGGTCCGGCGCGCTGCTCGGTGATGTGCGCCACGATCCGCTCCAGAGCGGCGGCCTCGGCACCCCACCGCACCTCCGCGTGGAGGCAGGGGCCATCCACAGGGCGAACAAGGGCGTGCTCTTCATAGACGAGATCGCGTCGCTCAAGCTCAACTGGCAGCAGGAGCTGCTCACGGCCATGCAGGAGAAGAAATACCCGATAACCGGCCAGAGCGAGATGAGCTCCGGCGCGCTGGTGAAGACCGAGCCGGTCCCAACGGATTTCGTGCTCGTGGCGGCCGGTAACCTGCCGGACATGCAGCAGATCCACCCTGCGCTGCGCTCGCGCATACGGGGCGGCGGCTACGAGGTCTACGTGGAGGACACCATGGCGGACACGCCAGCCAACGAGGACAAGCTCGTCCAGTTCGTGGCCCAGGAGGTCAGGAAGGACGGCAAGATACCGCATTTCACCTACGCCGCGGTCCACGAGATCATAGAGGAGGCCAGGCGCTACGCAGGCCGCAAGAAGAAGTTCACGCTCAACCTCCGCGAACTCGGAGGCCTCGTGCGTGCGGCCGGGGACGTGGCCAGGGAGGAGAACGCCCCCTACGTGGACGTCAAGCACGTGACCAAGGCCAAGACGATATTCAAGTCCATAGAGACCCAGCTGAGCAGCAAGCTCATAGAGCAGAAGAAGGAGTACCAGACCGTGCTGACGACGGGCGCCTCGGTCGGAAGGGTGAACGGCCTCGCGGTGCTGGGCAATTCCGCTGCGGGCCTCGTGCTCCCGATAGTGGCGGACATGACCCCCGCCGCGTCCAGGAGCGAGGGCAAGGTCATCGCGACCGGCAAGCTGGGCCAGATAGCCAAGGAGGCGGTGGAGAACGTGACCGCCATCATCAAGAAGCACATCGGCACCGACATATCCAGGACCGACATCCATATCCAGTTCCTCCAGACCTACGAGGGGCTCGAGGGCGACAGCGCTTCTATTTCCACGGCGGTGGCCGTGATATCCGCCATGGCCGGGATACCCGTCGAGCAGTCCGTGGCCATGACCGGCTCGCTGGATGTCCGCGGCGACGTGCTGCCCGTGGGAGGGGTGACCTCCAAGATAGAGGCTGCCATAGACACCGGGCTCAAGAAGGTGCTCATACCGAAATCCAACCTCGAGGACGTCTACCTCGCCGCGGACCGCAAGAAGCGCATCGAGATAATCCCCGTGGAAAACATCGTCGAGGTCCTGGAGCACTCGCTCAAAGACTGCAAGGAGAAGGACAAGCTGATAAAGCAGATGTCGAAGCAGTTCAAGAAGTGAGCTATTCCCCTGCCTTTAGCACCACGTTCTCCCCTATGGCGCTTATGGCCGCGAAGGGCATCGCGTATTTCTTCTCGAACACGGTCTGTATCACCAGGTTGCCCTTGGCGCCGTCCACTCCGACTATCCTGCCGAGGTACGTGCCGTGCTCGTTCACCGCCTCCTTGCCCTCCAGTTTCATGTTGAGGACTATGTCCTTCCTTATGGAGGTGATTATCCTGGTGCTCAGGTAGCCTATCACCAGCGCGGCCGCGAGCGTGAAGAGAAAGTCGCCGAAGCTCACATACGGCGGGCTGATGTTGAGCACCCATTCGCTGCCTATCTTGAGCACGGTCATGGCGAGAGTGAATCCGACGACGTAGAGCGCGTAGGTGGTCACCGCGTACTTCCTCTTGTCGCTGAGCGCGTCCGCGGTCTTACCCGCGATGAGCACGAGGGAGGCGATGAGCACCACCCAGACCATGGAGCCGACCACGTAGGCGAGCATCTTCTCGTTGGTGAGGCCGAGCTTGGCGCCATCCAGGAAGGTCTGGTAGCCTATCAGCGCCCCGACGAGCAGCAGCGCGTAGCCGCATATGTAGGCTATCCAGCTCATCTTCTCTATGGAGAACCTGAAGTCCTTCATCGTGCCGGCGAGCGCCTCGTCTATGCCGAACCCCTTCATTATCAGGAACAGCCCGACCACGATGCCGGCCGGCTGCCAGCCGAGGCCGAGCGCGCTGGACACCGAGAAGAGGAGTATGAGCAGCGCGGGCACGCCTATGAAGAGCCGGGCGTAGTGCGGGTCCCGCAGCTTCTCCAGGAGCACGAAATATGTCTTCTCCAGCTCCTTGGCCTGCTTGATGAATATTATCTTGGTCGAGTCTATCTTGAGCCTGGAGTTCACTATGGGCACGATCTCCTCGTCGGACGCGCCGTCCGAGACCAGCACGCACGAGACGGGGTTGAGCTCCCTCACTATCCTGTCCAGCTGCGCCGATATCTCCCGGTCCGCGCTGTAGCCCATGAGCTTGTTGCCGGTGAGCGTGACGATCTCGGCCTCCCGGCCCTCCTTGCGCATCTGGTCGCATATCTTGATGGCGTAGAATATGGCGTTGCTGTCTGGGTCCTCCGGGTCGGCCAGAGCCAGCCGCGTGGCCCCGTCCACGTTGTTCTCCCTGCCTATGAGAGGCCCGCTGACCTTCGCCTTCTCGTAGAGGTCGTTGTCGCGGTCGACGCATAGGACTAAGATGGGCCTTTTCATATGGCTATATTGGGCTTCCCCTTGTTTTTAAATTCTTCCCTAGCAAATCCATCCCCATGGGAGAAACAAAGAAGACAGTACTGCCAGGCGAATACATCGCCGGCGCGGAAGAAGTGGTCCCCGGCGAGAACACCTATTCGGAGAACGACGAGGTGTACTCCTCCGCCTTCGGAGAGATCAGGGAGCGGGAGCGCAGGGTCGAGGTATCCTGGGACAAGACCAGGCACATGGCGCAGGTCAAGGTGGGATTGGAGCTCTACTGCATGGTGCGCAAGGTCAGCTCGACCAAGGCGTTCCTGGACTGTACACCGGTCGCAGACTCCGACAAGAGCGGCTCCGCCATAGAGGTATCTGCCGTCCTGCCGGTCACCGCGATAAGGAACAACTACGTGCGGGACATGCGGGACGAGGTCCGGACCGGTGACATCATAAAGGCGAGGATAGCCAAGATTGAGCGGGCCGGAGTGGACGTGTCCGTGAACGCGCCAGACTGCGGCGTGGTGAAGGCATACTGCAGCAGCTGCAGGTCCGGAATGGATTTAAAAAATGGCGGTCTTATCTGTAGTAATTGCGGAAGGAAGGAGAGCAGGAAGATGTCTTCTCGAGTATCCGTCCGCCTCAGCGTGATTTTTATGGAAGTCAAGATACTGAAAGAAGAGAAGGGAGAGCTCACCTTCGAGCTCGTGGGCGCGGACCAGTCCCTGCCGCAATTGCTCGTGGAGAAGCTCAACGCCGACAAGTCCGTGGATTTCGCCGCCTGCAAGGTCACCCACCCGCTGGTCGCGAACCCGATAGTCATAGTGCGCACTGGTA
Source organism: uncultured Microcaldota archaeon (assembly GCA_963714085.1). Classification (GTDB taxonomy): domain Archaea; phylum Micrarchaeota; class Micrarchaeia; order Anstonellales; family Bilamarchaeaceae; genus CAILMQ01. The sequence continues at coordinate 1,080,577 of OY970229.1, forward strand.
AAGGCAAGCCATCGGACGTCGTGGTCAAGGCCCTCAAGGAGCTCTCCGAGGAGCTCGCCAGCTTCAGGAAAAAATTCTCCGACATCGTAGGGTAGTGGAATGGCTGACCTGGCCGGAAGCCTGCAGAAGGCGTACGTGCAATTCGCCATCCTCGTCGGCACGCTGCTCTTATACCTGCTTCTGAAGGGGTTCAGCCCCATGCTCGGCGAGCTGCTCCTCGTCCTCATACTCGTGGAGATACTTGCGATGGTGGCCCTCGAGGTCCGCCAGGGCGCCAAGGAAACAGGCTGGAAGCACGAGCTGATGGACACCGTCCTGGCCCTGATGGTCGCGGTCGCCATATGGCTCTCCGCGTCCTTCATACTCAACACCAGCTCGCCCATATCCGCGGTGGTCTCCTGCTCCATGCTGCCCAACCTCTACCGCGGCGACTTCGTGGTGCTCCAGGGCGCGCAACCGGACTCCTACCAGATATCCATGACCCAGCAGGAGTTCGAGGAGTTCTCCAAGGGCACTCCGACGATATCCTGGAACAACACCCAGATGCAGGTCAACGGTTCGGTATATGCGTATTGCCAATCATCCTATGCGGTCTCGCAGTCGCCGCTCTGCAGGGCTTTCATATCCGACCCCTCCAGCGTGTCTGAGGTTTCCGGCCCTTTCACCTACCAGTATTCCACCTGCACCATACAATACACGAATAACAGCCCGACAGTCTACGGGCCCTGCCTCCAATCCATCCTTTTCCACGGCCAGGAGTACCCCATGAACCTCTCGCACAACGTCATAGTGTACAAGTCCGACCCAGGCAACTACTACAGCCTCGTGGGGGACATCGTGCACAGGGTGCTCTTCACCATAAACGCCGACGGGCAGACGTATTACATGACAAAGGGGGACAACAACCCGATAACCGACAACCAGGTCTTCGACTACAACGGCTCGCACATGGGCAACTCGCCGATACCCGCGAAGAACGTGCGGGGCAAGGTCGTAGCCCGGGTCCCGCTGCTCGGCTACTACAAGCTCGTGATATCGCTCTATTTCCAGGAGGATCCCCAGTGCAATACGCTGATGCACTACCCGTACGTCAATTGAATCAGCGGTTCAGGATGAGGCATACGTCATCTACGTATTCGCCTTTATGCAGCATCCATTTCGGGAAAATTGCGAATTCCCTGAACCCCACCTTCTTGTAGAGCGTCAAAGCTGGTTTGTTCGGGGCGAACGCGCAGAGCCAGATGTTCCTCGGCTTCATCAGCTTCCTCGCCATGCTGGTATTCAGGCGCAGGAGCGCTTCGCCCAAACCAATCCCGCGATATGGTTTCGCAATGGCGATTCCGAGCGAGACGTTGTCCCTTTCCTTGAACCTGCCGCGCCTCGCTTCCGTGGCCCCCGCGATCTTCCCGTCCACCCGCGCGGCCATATAATAAAAGTCCCCTTTCTCCATCGCCTTGAGCGAATCCCTCTTCCATTTTTTTTGCTCTTCCAGCGAGTATTTCCTGTCGTGCACGATATAGGTTCCCTCGGCGATAAGTGAGTTTATGAATAGCCGGAGCTCTGCCGCGCTGTCCTTGTCGCTGAGGAACGAAACAGTCGCAATCCTTCCGTCCTTAAGCCGGATTCTCCTGTCCAAGCGCCATGCCATCTGCTCAACCGTACTGCGTCGGCTTCTCCTCTTTCGCCATGAGCTCCTTGAGCTCGTCCCTCAGCTCCTGCTTCTGGTCCGCGGGAAGCTCCACGGTGTCTATCTTGGCAGCCCAGTCCGAGAGCGCGCCCACCATGCGGCCGAAGAGCTTGTCGCTGTCTGTCAGCCGCGCGTAGTCTATGAGCGCCCTCAACGCGTAGGGCGAGTCCGACGTGCCCATAGCCTCTATCGCGGCGTTCCGGAGCATGCGGTTTAGCTCGCTCTCCGATGCGCATAGGCTGGAGAATAAGTGCGACAGCAGCTTCGCCGGCTCGTTCCCCTCCAGCTCGCCGAGCAATAGCACGAGCTCCACGAGCCCCTCCACAGAGGACGTGTAGTCGAACATCTCCTTGTATACGCTCATCCTCAGGGCGCCCGGCGCCTGCTTCGGGGCTTTCTGCTTGAAGTAATCATATGTCTTCAACGTCCTCATGTCCGATGCCTGCGCGACTATCTCGTTTATCAGGAAAAGCACGTGCTGGCGCACGGAGTCGCCGCCTTTGGAGTACGCCTTCTGCAGGGACTCCACTGCCGCGTCCTTGGCGGCTTCGTTCACCGCCACCGGGTAGAGCTTCACGCTGCGCATCGCCTTCTCAATGTCTTTCAGCAGGGGGCCGGTCGCTTTGGCGCCCCTCTTTTCTGCTTTCCTGGCTGCCACCATATCACCTTTTTTATTATCTCTTCCATCTAAACCAATTATCTATATTAAAGTGGTGGTCCTGATGGAGATCCATTTCGCGACATCTAACGAGGGCAAGTTCCGCGAGGCCAAGGAGATACTCGGCAAGGCAGGCATCGAAGTGTCGCACTTCCAGTTCGAGCACAACGAGATCCGTTCGGACAGCCTGGAGGAGGTCGCGATCGAGGCGGTACGCGCCGCTTATAACCAGGTGGGGAAGCCGGTTTTCGTCGAGGACGCCGGTCTCTTCATCCACGTGCTCGAGGGGTTCCCGGGAACATACTCCGCGTGGGTGCAGAGGAAGATCGGGAACACCGGGATACTGCGGCTGCTCGAAGGAGTGCCAGACCGGTTCGCGGAATTCCGCGCATCGATAGCGTTCACCGCTGACGGCAAGGATGTCAAGTCGTTCGAAGGGATCTGCAAAGGCACGATCGCGAGGAAGGCAGAAGGCCAGTCCGGTTTCGGCTACGACCCCATATTCGTGCCGGAAGGCCATTCTCAGACGTTCGCGCAAAACATACAATTAAAAAACGAACTATCGCATAGATACAAATCTCTTTCAGAGTTTTCCAGGTATCTTCAGGGATATCAGAAGGGCTCTAAGTTCTGAGGTGTTTTTATCGCAAGATTACATTCGAAGCGGAAGGGGAAGGCGGGCACGAAGAGGCCGAAGTCAGCCGTCGCACCGGAGTGGTCCGGCGCGAAGAAGGCAGAAGTCAAGGAAATAGTCCTGAAGATGGCAAAGGAGGGTGTGACCCCCACCAGGATAGGGCTCACTCTGCGCGACCAGCACGCAATACCGAACGCAAAGGCGGTGCTCGGCATGGGCGTCATCTCGTTCCTCAAACAAGAGAACGCGCTTCCGGAGTTCCCGGACGACCTCATGAACCTGATCAAGAAGGCGGTGCGGATGCAGGAGCACCTCAAGACGAGGCGGGACATCCACAACCAGGTCAAGCTCAGGCACGTGGAATCCAAGATAGGCAGGCTGGTGAAATACTACGCCGCCAAGAAGAGGATACCCGCCGGCTGGAGATACGATGCGGAAAAAGCCGCGCTCCTCGTGAAGTGATCACATGGCTGCCAAGAAAACGAAAGTAGTAGATAAATGGAAACAGAAGAAATGGTACGCAGTCTCAGCCCCGGCGATTTTCGACTCCAGGCAGATATGCGAGGTCGTCGCGGCGGAGGACGCCCAGCTCACGAACAGGATAATACGGACCACTCTGGCGGACATCGGGGTCACCGGCGCGGGCCAGGTGGGCATGTTCACCTCGCTGCGGTTCAGGATAACCGACGTGAAGGGAACCACCGCGAACACGAAGCTGATAGGCCATGAGATAGCGCCTTCCTACGTGAAGACGTTCGCGAGGAGGGGCCGCTCGCTGATCCACCAGGTCGTGGACGTCAAGAGCAAGGACGGAGTCCACATCCGGCTCAAGGCCATCGTGGTGACCGGCGCGCGGGTGAGCGAGAACACCATGAGGAACCTCAGGGCCGCCACGGTGAAGGAGATATTCACAAGCGCCTCGGCGTTGAATTTCGACCAGCTCATGCAGGACGTGCTCTACGGCAAGTTCACCGCCAACCTCTACAGCACGCTGAAGAAGATCACAAGGATAAGGCGCGTCGAGATCCGCAAGTCCGAGCTCAAAGAGGTATTCGCATGATGCCTCCGGGCATGGACCCGAAGCATATGAAGCAGATGATGAAGCAGATGGGCATCGGCTCGGAGGAGCTCGATGCCAAGAGCGTAGTCATCGAAACAACAGACGGCAAGCTGATCGTCGACAATCCACAGGTCGTCAAGATAACCATGCAGGGCCAGGTGTCGTTCCAGATATCCGGCACCGTGCGCAAGGAATCCTCCATAAGCGAGGATGACGTCAAGATGGTGGCGGAGCAGGCCGGGGTCCAGGAACAGGACGCCAGGGCGGCGCTCGAATCCAGCGACGGGGACATCGCCGAAGCCATCATGAAGCTCAAAGAAGGCAGATGAACCGCCGCTAGTTATAAAAAATCTATCATCCCATATTGGAACCCATGGGACTCAGAAGGGAATTGCTTCTCGTCATCGTGCTGCTCCTGCTCATAGTCCTTCTCGTCAAGGCAGTCGGGTTCTTCCAGCCAAACGTGCAGCCGGCTGACGCGGCGAATTTCGTGCTCCAGGACCTGGCCGTGAAGTATCCAACGGCCAATATCTCCATACTCGAGACCACACCCATGGTAAACAGCCAGGGTGAGAAATATTTCGAGGTGAAGGCGAAGGTCACGGAGGGGGTCTACACGCCCTGCCCGGTGAGGGAGCACATCTACTACGATTACCCGGTGCAGAACTTCGTCCCGCAGCCGCCCGACATCGTAACCGACAACTGCACGGTCTGCACCACGGGCACCTGCATACTCAACTTCCCCGAAGAGGCGATAATCGCGTCCCACACGTTCCCCGGGACGGAGCAAGTATCCTCGTTCATAAACGCCTCGCAGGCGGTTCCGAGCACGGAGGACCTGGGGACGCAATGGCTCGTGAAATGGGATTCGGTGAGCTCGCCTTACTATTATACCGTCCTGCTCGACAAGGGCGGCGAAGTGCTCAACGTGACGCAGACGCAGAAACCGTCTACCCAATAGATACCCTGCTGCCTTCTGTTGCTATCTCTTTTCCGATGAATTTCCGGATTATCTCCGCGTTCGTCTGCAGGTGGGCGCTCATGCCCGAAGTTGTGAACGAGGTTTTGCCGTCCGCGAGCGCGCCGTAGATTAGCAGCTGGTCAGCCAGATGCGCGTCCACGTCCGAATCGCTTTTTTTCTCCTTCATCAGGGCGTCGTAGGCCTCCTGTGCCACGGCCTCGGACTTCTTCCCCTTCTCTCCCAGCGCGTAGCTGCCGAGCAGCCCGGCCCAGGCGGTCACGCAGTTCCCCGGGCAGCTCACGTCGTCCTCGAACACGCGGATGTCCTCGATGCCGTTCTGGACGAATATCTTCTTCTCCCGTATGGCGACCAGCATGGGGAGCTTGGACAAGCGGATCAGGACCCTGACATGCTCTTCTTTCGGCCAAACGACGTTCCCGGCGAGCCTGGACGGCTTTATCGTCATCTCGATCCTTCCGCCTCCCGTCGGGTAGTATCCGGGCCTTACGATCCTGCTCTCCACAGCAGCTCCCATCAACCGTATCGCAGGCAGGAAGACCTTGTCGAAATAGTCGTATCCCGGGGACTTCATGACATGCGTGCCCCCGGTTATCCTCACCTCGCTCTCCTTGGATGCCGCGAGCAGGATGGGGATCAGCGTCTGCGCCACGAGCGTGGCCGAGCCCGCGGTGCCGATGTCGAAATCGTACCTTCCGCCCACTATCTCGCCCGGGTGGAAGACTAGGTTCCTGCTGCCCTGCTCCGCGCCTTCGAGCGTCCCCCTGCACACGTTGCGCACCGCCTTCACCGCGGTCAGGTGCTGCGGCTGGAGCCCCGGGTTCGGCCTTCCGGCGCGGATGCTGTCTATGGATACGTCTTTCCTCGTGATCGCGGCGAGGGTGAGCGCGGTCCTTATGACCTGGCCGCCACCCTCCCCATGGGATCCATCTACATGTATCATAAATGCACCGTGTGAAATACCAGGCACTAAGCCGAATGAAAATTAGGCCAGCGGTTTGACCCGCTGGCAAGGCGACCAGTTATCCTCCCATGCACTCAAAAAGAGCGTGAGTCAATTACAAGTTAAATTTATTCATATTTATAAATCTTCCCATCCGCGGTGTCAATTTATGCTGGCTGATGTATTATTCTGAAAACACGAACCTCGTGGCCCCGTCGTAACCGCCTTCCAGGATCCCGGCCAGGCGCGCCTCGCTCCCTGCGACGACCACGCACTCCACGCGCGCGGCGGCTACGGCCATGTTTCTGGCCTTGACCGCCATGCCATCGGTTATCACGCCCTGCTCCATGAGCCGCACGGCTGAACCCTGGTCCAGCACCGCCAGCCTCGAGCCGTCTTCTCCGAGCACGGCCTTGTCCGAGAGCATGATGAGCTTCCCTGCGCCTGCCTCGACGGCCACGCAAGCCGCCACCTCGTCGGCATTTATGTTCAGGAACCGGTAATCTTCGTCGCTGCCCTGGAGCCCCATGGAGGACATCACCACCACGTCGCTTCTCTCCAGCACGTTCTTCAGCACCCCGAGGTCCACTTCGTCCACGTTGCCGCTGCAGCTGTCGCCTATCGGCTTGCCGCGCACTATCGGCGCTCCGCCGGCGATGCCCGCCTGACAGACGCTCATGCCGTGCCCACTGATTGCGCTGGCTATCTCGTGGTTTATCCATTCGAACACGCCCGTGATGACGTGCATGGCCTTTGGGGTGGTGACCCGTATCCCGTCCTTTTTTTCAGTTTTGATGCCAGCCTCGGAAAGCGCCGCGTCTATCTGCTTCCCTCCTCCGTGGATTATTATGAACTTGCTTCCCTTGGCCACCGCATCCTTTATGTCTGCGGCGAGCGCAGCGAGCCTTCCCTTGTCATCCAGGATCTTGCCGCTGAGCTTCACTACCACCAGGTTGGAAATCAGCTTGCCGGTCTCCGGCTGCTTCTTGCTGGCCCTGGGCGTGGAATGGCCCTCTCTAAGCAGTTGCAGATGGGCAGCTGGCGACATGGTCTCATCCGGTCGTGGCAAACGAACTCGGTATAGCCGCCACGAGGGGCGCGTATCTGGCGGCGTTCTCTTCCCGGATACCCCGCCAGTACACGTTATATCCCCCTACGGGTATCGGGCCGTCTGCCCCGTGTTCTACGTACCATCTGTTTGTCGCGTCCCTTTCGGGTCCCTTCCCGGTCCGCCACATCAATTCAGGATACTCCGTCCCCAGGATTGTCCATATCGCGCTCCCGACTCCGTTTCCTTTAAAATCCGGGTGTGTCGCGAACTTGCAGAGGTAGGAATATGGTATGCCTGGTATGTCCCTGATTAGCGCGATGCTTTTGACATTTCCCTTTTCCACGATCACGCCCTGGAAGTCGTCCATGTCCATGTAGCCTTCCACAAGCTTTCTCCCGAAGCTGAGCTCGAGCAAGGATTTCATCCGGGCCACGTCGGAGGGCAAAAAGCATTTCAGGCTCGGTTCGCATGCGAATTCGTAGTCCCTTGCAACGCGTGGTACTAGCTCCACCAACGGTCTTGGAACCACTAACTTTGATGCAGAATCCGAAGTGGTCGCACTCCGTCTTGAAGCTTTTCCGGCATTGTATCCTATCAATCCAGGCATGATTCCATTGCGCCGGACTCGCTATTTAAATATTTCGTAACTTGTGTTACATTTATATTATAATATGTTCCAAATGTAACACATGGAGGAGAACATATCCGAGCTGGTGTGGCTCTACGTCAAGAAACGCCCATTCCTCAAGGAGATGCTGCGCGAGCGCATAGCAAATTATTCCTCCCTCGCGAGGAAGATATCCAAGGAGGCCTTCGGCAACGAGCGGCGCTCGAACGCCGTGAAGATGGCCCTGGTGCGCATGGTGGGCAGGATACGGGAGAGGGAGGAGGACCTGGAAGGGAGGATACTCTCGGTCCTGCGCCGCAGCTCGCTCTCCATAAAGAGCAAGGTCGCGGTGATAATATGCTCCCGCGAGCTGGAGAAGGTCAAATACCTCTCGTACGCGGAGAGCGGGGGCATCATAATCTATGTGACCACCCTGCAGGAGGCGGAGAAGGCGAGGCGTTCCAAGTCCGTGGTGCGCATCGAGACCAACCTCAACCTGATGACGGTCCACAGCCCGCCATCGCTTGAGGACACCCCGGGCGTGATAGCCCATGTCCTCGATTCCCTGGCCGAGGAGGGCATAAACGTCATTGAATTCGTCTCGTGCTACACCGACACGCTGCTGGTCGTCAAGGAGGCCGACACCGCGAGGGCGTACGAGATCCTGAGCAGCTTGACGGCTGATAAGTAGCTAATCCGGCAATGCCTCGGCGCCGACCACCGTCGCTCGTAACGCATTCCTGCGGATTTTCGGTGCGATGTAAACTTCGGAAGCACTACGGACGCCCGTTGCCCCGGAGTTCAAAGCTCCGGGTTTCGGGCAGGGGGAAGCGGTCTGGATCGGAGCCGGTGCGCTTTGCGTGGCATCCCAGGATTCAACAAACACCGCGCCCGCCGCAAAGGTGTCCATCTTCGCAGCCGGAACCATCGGTTGCGATACCGCTGGCCTGGGAGCACGGACCATGATGCCACGCAACGGGGAAACGTAAACCGGAACAGGCGCGTAATCGGCTTCCTGCACCGGCACGGCCGGGGCATCCGCTCCGCGGGCCGCAGGCGCGCTGTACACTTCCAAGGGACGTCCGGTCGCCCCGTAGACGCGGATCTCCGGGATGATGCTCTGCGCGGTCCTTTCCGGGCTGTGCCGCGTGGCGCTCACCCTGCATTCCGGTTTCTGCGGGCATTCAACGCGCTCAGAGGAGCGTTCCGGTTGCGGTACAATGACCGAAACAGGTTCCGAGCGCTCCATCCTGTGCCCGTGCAACTGGCTCGGATCCGGTGAGCGCTCCGTCCGCTCCGCCACCGCTTCGCTCGTATGCGCTGGAAGCGGCTCCCCGCGCGCTTCGCATATGATAATGTGCGCCAAAGGCAGCGGCTCCCTTGGGTCTTCTGCTGCCATGCTCTCGTGTACAAAGTGGCGGATTTCATGCCCCGCACCTTCCGTTCTCCAGTCCGTGGGTTCGGATGCGGCATGTTCGCGGGGCGTTTCCTGCTGGCAGCTCCAATGGGATTCCTGGGCCACGTGCGCCGTACTGGCGAATTCCGCGGCATGCGGACGCTCGGCCGCGTTCTCCTCGAGGACTGGTACGCGCCTCATCGCCTCATGCGACGGCCGCGGGTCCGGATTCAGGACTGTCAGCCCGTATTTATTGTAATAGCCGCGGGTGCCGACCACCGCCCGGTAGGCGCCATAGGATTTGTGCGGCGTCCTGCAATAATATCTCCTGTGGATTCCGGACTCCCATCTCTGGCTGCGAGTCCCGCGCCCCTTTCCCGCAGGCTGGCCCGGGCTACGCTCTGGGGGAAGTTTGAATCTCTGAGCAGACATCGCTCTTCCGGGCTCTTCCCGTCCCTCTTTTTTCAGAGTGCTAAGATTGAAGCTTCTCACGATTGAGGCTGGGTGGAAAGGGTATTTAAAGATTTGTCCGGCTGCTGATTGTTCTACGTCTTTTGTCCCAATTCCTTTCCTGCGGCGAGCAGGAATTCGTTTATCTTGCCCGCCGGGATGGAAGCGCCAGCGGCTATCCTGTGCCCGCCCCCCACGCCTCCCGAGGCTTCCACGCCGGCCCTCATGACCTGCGCGAGGTTCAATCCGGCGGCCATGAGCGCCCTTGGCGTGCGGGAGGAGACCTTTATGGTGTTGTTCTCGCCGTCCGAGATGCCGATTATCGGCTTCGTCCACGTGGCGCGGAGCACCATGCCGCACACCGTGCCGATTATGGACTCCTCCACCTTCCCGCGCGCGTCCAGGAAATAGAACGGCCCGAGGTCCTGCACGTTGGCAGACGCGAAGCCTATGCCGTCCCTTATCATCTTCCTGTGGAACGCGAGCAGCATCCTCGCCTCCGCGTACGCGGACTCGTCGCCGAGGCAGACTTTCAGCCCTATGTCCGCCCTCTCGTGCCTTCCGCAGGCGTTCAGCAGCGTGGAGAACTCGTTCGCCTCGTAGGTCTCGTTCTTCGGCCGCTTCGGGAACACGTAGGACTCGCCTATCAGGTCGTTCGCCCTCTTCACCATGTTGCTTGCCACCAGGATGTTGGCGATCTCGGATATCAGCTTCCTCTTCTCCTCCTCGTTTAAGTCTGCATACACCCGCCAGCGCTCGCCGTCCTTGAGCTCTATCCCGAGGTTCGCGAGCAGCCCGGTCGCCCGCTCCTCGTTATAGGATATCATGGGTATGTACGGGTCGTCCGAATAGGCCAGGAACTGGACGAGCGGCCTGCAGTAGCGTCCGTAGAATCGCAGGTCTATGTCCACCTTGATATCGTTGCTCCGCACTCCCTGTTCCACCACCCACCTGTTCATGGATTTTAGCGGGGACTGGATGTCCCCGATCGCGCCCACGATGCCCAGGTCCACCCTGGAGCGGAAGACGCAATACGCCGCTCCCGCGGCGCTCAGCTCGTCCGAGCCCTCGATCCCGTGGAGCATGGGGTTTGCCTGCGGCTTCGTTATGCCGCTGGTCTGGTGATGGTCTATTATCAGCACGTCCTTGAGCTCGTTAACCCTCGCGTTGCCCCCGCCCAGATCCGAGAAGATTATCTCCTGCTCCCCGATCAGCGCGTCGATGGCCGCGTCATCGAGCTTCCTGATGCACCTGCTCCTTGGATTCTTCCCAGCATCGCGCAGCGCCCCGACCACTATCGCCCCGGAGCTCACCCCGTCCGCGTCGTGGTGGTGGACCACGAGTGGATCCTTGAATGAGAGCGCTAACTTGCGCGCCTCTTCGCAGGAATCCAGGAACGCTAGCTGGTTGGTTTCCAAGTCCATGATAAGAGTTCCGCTCGCCTAATTTTTTAAACCGTGCCCACCACCGTTACCTAAGGTGTTTCACTTGAACATAGAAAAGGCGAAAGATTTCTCAGAATGGTACAACACGATCACGAAAGAAGCTGAGCTCTGCGACCTGCGCTACCCAGTGAAGGGGTTCGTGGTGTTCATGCCGTGGTCCGTGATGACCATGAAAAGGATGTACTTCATGTACGAGCAGGCCCTCGAGCGCAACGGCCACGTGCCCGCATGGTTCCCCGCGCTTATCCCGGAGTCATTCTTGATGAAGGAGAAGGAGCACGTCGAAGGGTTCGCACCCGAAGTCTTCTGGGTGACCAAAGCCGGTTTGAACGAAGTCGAGGAACGGCTGGCCATGAGACCGACCTCCGAAACCGCGTTCTACACCATGTATTCGCTCTGGGTCCACGGGCTCAAGGACCTCCCGCTGAAAGTGTACCAGTCCTGCCAGGTCTGGCGCTACGAGACCAAGGCCACGAAGCCGTTCATACGCTCCAGGGAGTTCCACTGGATAGAAGCCCATGATGTTTTTGCAACCGAGACCGAAGCAATGGCCCAGGTGCGGCAGGACATGGGGATGGCTGAAGAAGTGATCCATCAGAAGTTCGGGATCCCGTTCCTTTTCTTCAGGAGGCCGCAGTGGGACAAGTTCGCAGGGGCGGTGGACACTTTCGCAGCGGACACGCTGCTTCCGGACATGCGCACGCTCCAGCTTCCCTCAACCCACATGCTCGGCCAGAATTTCGCCAAATCGTTCAACGTGAAATACACGGACGAGAAGGGCGAGGAGAAGTTCTGCTGGCAGACCACCTACGGGCCGGCAATCTCGCGCATATACGCGGCGCTAATCGCCACGCACGGTGACGAGCGGGGGCTCGTGCTTCCGTTCGACCTTGCGCCTGTCCAGGTCGTCATAGTGCCCATAGTGAAAGGTGAAAACAAGGGGAAAGTGCTAACGAAGTGCAAAGAAGTGGAGAGGCAGCTCTCATCTTTCCGCGTGAAGCTCGACGATTCCGAGAACACCCCGGGCTTCAAGTACAACCAGTGGGAGATGAAGGGCGTGCCGGTGCGCATAGAAATCGGCGAGCGCGACATCGACTCTGGAAGTGCAATGGTCGTGCGGCGCGACACGAAGGAGAAACTGAAAATCAACTTCGGAGAGCTCGAAAAGGAGATCTCAAAAATATCCGTAAGTATGCTCGCGAACCTCGTTTCGAAAGCGGACGCATGGTTCAAGGGGCAGCTCGGCGCGGCGGAGTCCATGGACGCGCTCGCGGCAGAGCTGGAGAAGCACGGCTTCGTGCGCGTGCCCTTCTGCACGGACCAAATGGAGGGCGAGAAATGCGCTGATGCGGTCAAGGAGAAGACCCACGCGAACATGCGCGGCTCGCTGTTCGATTCGAAGGAGGTTCCGAAAGGCGCCAACTGCATCGCGTGCGGCAAGAAGGCGACGGTATACCTCTATGGGGCTAGGCAATACTGAACGAAGTAGATAGCCCCGGGCAGATTCGAACTGCCGTCAATGGGTCCAAAGCCCACTATCCTTGACCGCTAGACGACGGGGCTGTGATTGGTATAGTGCTTCTGATAGCAATTATAACCTTTTCGTAGGATTATCAAAACTCGCAACACGGAACGCGTTCTCGGGCCCGTAGTCGAATGGCTAAGACGCTACTCTCACACAGTAGAGATTGCCGGTTCGATCCCGGCCGGGCCCATTCATTCTTCTGGCTTCGGATTTTGAGAATCCGAGCCCCGGAGCCGCTCCAGTATCCTGGCCCCCATCTTGAGCATCTGTGGATCGTCGTCCGGAGCCCAGCGGTAAAAATAGTTGACAGCGCCCGAATCCGCCAGGTCCGCGAATTTTCGATACGTTTCAGGGTCATAGACACAGAGTATGACCGCGGAATCCGGATTGCCTTTCCTGAAAGACCATATCGCGGTTCTGAGCGCATCTATCCTATCCGGGAATACGCTGGAGCTGCGCAGGATGAGCATGTCCGCCCTTAACCCTTTTGCTGCGAAGAATTCAGAATATCTCATAACCCTGCTGCTTCCCATGGCCCCGGTATGAGAGCGTATGATAGCGCCTAAGCCCAACGTTTCCACCTCATGGTCGCTGTCATCTACTGCGAAAATAATCGTCTTGCCTCTGAGTCCATCGATGATGTGCCGATCGCCTTTCATCAATCCGCCGAACTCCGGATATGCATCTGGGCGCACGGCGGGCTGCTGATGGCCTGGAGTCGCTTTACGGACAGCCATATCATGGGTGTATGGGAAGAAATGTTTAAATACGAGATTATCCAAGTGGCAGTTTTATAATGAGCTTCTCTCAAATCAGAATCAATCGCGAAAGGGCTGATGACTTGCAGAAACGACTGAAAGACCTTTACCTGGAACTGCTGGCTGCGTACGGGCACCAGGGATGGTGGCCGGCCGGCTCGCCCTACGAAGTGATGGTCGGAGCGGTGCTCACGCAGAACACGAACTGGAGGAACGTCGAGAAGGCGGTCGCGAACCTGAAAGCCGCGGACTGCCTCTCGCCGTCCGCGATGCTCGCCACGCGTAAAGCGAGGCTCGAGGCGCTCATCCGGCCGAGCGGCTTCTACAGGCAGAAGGCCGAACGGTTGAAACGCGCCACTGAGACGTGGACGGAGATTAACCGGCGCAAGTCGAGACTCGACACCATTGCGCTCCGCAGCAGGTGGCTGTCGGTGAAAGGGGTAGGGAAAGAGACCGCTGATTCCATCCTCCTCTATGCTTACGGGCGCCCGGTGTTCGTGGTGGACGCCTACACGCGGCTTTTCTGCAGCCATCACGACCTGTTCGAGGCAAAGGAATACGACGAATACAGGCATTTCTTCGAGTCGAACATCCCAGGTTCCGTTCCGCTGTTCAAGGAGTACCACGCACTGATAGTGCAGTGGGCGAAACAGAACAAGAGAAAAAAGTCCTGAAACCGCTCAGAACCCTATGTGCTCGCGCACCCACTCGCGCAGCGCATCCTTCTTCCTCTCCTCCTCCTTCTCCTCTTTCTTTTCCTCTTCGCTATTATCGACTATCTCGATTTCCTCCTCTTTCTTCTCCTCATGCTTCGTTTCAGTCTTCTTATGGTGCGCGAGGATGTCTTCGGCCATCTTCTCGATGTCCTCTTTCTTCCGGCTTCTCTTCGCCTTCTTCGGAGCTGGCTTCTCTGCAGTTTTCTTCGGCTTTTCCTTCACGACCTTCTTGGCCGGCTTCGTCCGGGCTCTCCGCTTCCTCGCGTAGCCCATGACCTTGCCCAGGAGATTCAGGTAGAGCTCGCCCCTGTTGGACGGCGTGAGCATCTGCACCTCGCCCCACGCCCCGTAGTCCTCGATGTAATCCCGATGCAGCGAGGCCACCAGCGGCGTGTCGCTTTCGAGCAGGTCGCCGAGGAGCTCGCTGAACTTCGCGCTCTTCATCTCCATCCTGCCGATCTCGTCTATGACGATGACGTCGTATCTGGATGCCTTTTGAAGTATGGGCAGCGCCACGCTCTCGAACGCGCGGACGTCCACGTGGTATTTCGCGACCTTCGGGCCGTCGATGTCCGTCGCCGCGAACGTCTCGCGGGTGCCGGTCTCCACGTCCTCGACCGCGAACCCGGTCCGCGCGCCGTGGGCCTTCGCATCCGGGGTTATGAAGCCGCCGACCCTCAGCCCCTGCGCTTTCATCTTCTCCACCAGCTTGCGCAGCAGCGTCGTCTTGCCGGATTTCGGCATCCCGCTTATGAAGTAGTTGTTAGGCATATCATCCAACCTCCCGTTTTTCTCTGGAAGCCAAAGTATAAAAATGCTGGCTCGGCTAAATCGCATTCATGCTCGAGGTGACATTCATAGGGACATCAGGCTCCATCCCCACTAGGGAGCGGGGCATGCCGGCGCTCGCGATAAAATACGAGTCCGAGCTCCTGCTCTTCGACTGCGGCGAAGGCACCCAGAGGCAGATGATGGCCTACAAGACCGGGTTCGGCTCCATCAGCGCCATATTCATCTCCCACCCGCACCTCGACCACTATCTCGGGCTGTTCGGGCTTCTCGAGACGCTGAAGATGTCGTCGGCAGCGCCGAAGAAGCTCAAGGCGTTCCTACCGCCGGGGATTGTGGAGGCGTTCGCCGGCCGCTATCCGTTCTTGGAGGCGGTGAAGATAAAGAAAGGCAGGCTCTACCAGGGCAGGGGGTTCTCGGTGTCCGCGTTCCCTGTGGAGCACTGCAAGGGCTCGTTCGGCTTCGTGTTCGAGGAGGAGCCCAGGCTCAAGTTCCATGAGCAGAAGGCGAAGTCGCTCGGCTTGAAAGGGAGGATGTTCACCGAGATCCAGGACAAGGGCGCGCTCACGGTGCTGGGGAAGAAGATCTCGCTGGCAGACGTCACCTGGAGCAACCCCGGAAGGAAGATAGTCTATTCTGGAGACACCGCGTTCTCGGAAGCAGTGGTGGAGGCGGCCAAAGGCGCGGACCTCCTGGTCCACGAGGGCACGTTCGACGCCTCGAGGAAAGCGGAGGCGCAGGAGCGGAAGCATTCCACGGTTGAGGACGCAGCCAGGGCCGCCAAGCAGGCCGGCGCCAAGAGGCTGGTAATAATACATATAAGCCCCAGGTACTCGGATGTCATCAAATCGCTTCTCGAAGCTTCGACGAAGATTTTCAAGAATACGACAATCGCAGACGACGGCATGAAACTCCGGCTCTGAACGTGGTAAAAATGACTGGGAACGTCTGGAATACGTTTATCTACGTACCATACATACGGCTTTTGTCTTGTTTGGATTTTCTATTTATAAATCGCAGTTTAGGTGAATAGAAAATCTTTATAAAGGTTTTGTAAGTCATCATCTCAGTCCACTGGAGGGCTTACCTTAGCTCTTCAGCACCGGGGAAACCCGGATATTTTGGGCCGCACCCGTGAACGTGTCATGGGACAGGATCCCGCCGCTAACAATTGTTTTCTGCGGCTCATTTGGCGGGCAAGCAAAAACGAGGTGAAGAAATGAAAGTGAATCTGAAGAAAATCGGAGCAATCGTCGCAGGTGCGGCGATATTGGCCAGCTCCGTCAGTTTTGCCGGGCTCATGTTCGGCTCAACGACGCTGGTCGATAGCAACGGCGCTCCAGTAGTGAAAGTAGTAGTTGGAGCGAACGCAGCGGCCTCGGATGGCGTGGCGGCAGCGCTTATCGCGTCGAAGATCGCGAGCGCGGCCTACTCGACCAGCACCCTGACCGCGGCAGTGAGCGGAACCGCGAACTGCGGTGGCAGCATGTCGAACGGCACGGCCACCACGGGCGCAGGCAGCTGCACGGTGAGCGACCAGACAGCGACACTGGCAATTACAGTGCCGGGATCGGTCACATCGGGCACCTATACAATAAACAACCTGATCGGAGACTACCTCAACAGGGAGCTTGACGACAGGGACCTTGGGCAGACGAACTACAGCCTTGGTTCGGACACCGCAGACGATGCGAACCCGTTCACCCTTGGCACGAACAGCGGCACCCTCGGTCCGACAGACACGAACCTGTTCAGGATCAGCGGTGACATGTTCTCTCCGTTCGCCACCTCTACGGTAACCGACCAGGAAGCTGCGGTATCGTATGTCGAGCAGCAGGACATGTGGATCAGCGGTGACAACCACTACGAGGACACCCCCGACAACATAGTCGGCAAAGTCAACGACGTCGCCTACACCATAAAGTTCAAAGGCCAGAGCGACGACCTCGGTATCCCGGTGTGCACCACGCCGTCCAACGGCTCGAACTACGCGCAATGCGACTCGGACTACATGACCTCCACCCACAAGATGGCAATAACATTCTTGGGTGACCAATGGGTTATCTCCGACATGTCGCCGCCGACGAGCTCGCTCACGACCGAGACCACGCTGGTTCCGGGTGGTGTGATAAAACTGGCGAAGGAATCCATTGCCGGAATCCTGAACCAGGGCCAGTCCCTCACTGCGAACGGCTTGCAGTTCAAGCTGGACGACCTCGAGGCCATCTCTGGAAACATAGCGGCCATTGTGTCCGTGCTCGATGCCAACGGCAACGTGCAGGCTCAGGACACGATAGCAGCAGGCGAGACGAAGGAGTTCCAGATAAACGGCAACGACTACAGGTTCCACGTCTACAAGGTCGCACCTGGTTATACCTTCGGTGCGAAGTGGGCTGATGTCGCGGTTTATTCCCAGGAGCTGCAGTTGTCGAGCGGACAGAAGCTTGATCCGAACTACAACACCAACCCCTACTGGACCGTCTACCTCGGTTGGAAGAACGAGGGCGCCGCTACCAGCACCGACACACTGCCGGACCACCTGAGGACCATAGTCCTGTACGCCTCGGCCAGCAACATACAGCGGCTCAGCAGCGGAGGACAGAACTACCTCAGCCCAGGTGACTACCTGCCGATTGTCCAGAACCCGGTTTCGTGGAAACTCACCTACTCGGGGCTTGACCTCGGTGGAAGCGACCGCGACGACTTGGCTTTCAACCTGGAAAGATCGTCAGCCCTGACGTTGAGCGGGACCAACAACGGCCCGATCATCGACGCGACCAACGAGCAGTCGACCTGCACCCTTTACGCACCGTATGTCCACGTGACATCCGGAAGGACCGGTTCGGTGTTCTCCGTTACAAGCGCGTCTGGTGCCACATACAACGCCCCGTCCGAGTCCACGGCTGACGAATTCTACGTCGCCACGAGTGGAGCGAACTGCAGCACCGCGAACATGAACTTCACCCTGTCTCTGCCCCCGGGTTCGGTGTTCATCGCAGGTTCCACGTCTTCGGACGCATCTTGGACCTACGAGAACTACAGCCCGCAGATGCAGGTGTTGACCCCGGTGATCGGCGATGGTGACCAGACCTGGAAGCTTGGAGGTGTGATCGAGTGGACCGCTTGGAACGCATCCGCGACCAACCCGGTGACTGGCGACCTCAACAACGCGAGCGCGTTCGGCAATGTCACTTCCGGCACGGTTCCGAGCTGGGTGTTCGGCGTATCCGAGAAGGCTGGTACCGGAGTCTCCAACAACTTCGCAGACCAGTTCTTGTTCGGGCTCTACCTGAGCGGCTCTTCGCCCTCGACGTCTACCTTCAACATCGACTCCTACAGGTCGGGTGGACAGCAGTTGACGAAGAACGATGTCGGCTATGTGACCGCGGGCCCGGTGGGCTCTGCAGGTGCCTTCGGGAACTACAAGGAAGGGTTCATCTCCGAGAGGGGATCTGAGTTCAACAGCATCTCAGACACCGGAGTGGACTTCGCCATGGCGAGCAAGCTTGGACACGCGCAGTGGGTTCTGGCCTCATCCGCGGCTGCGAATGAGACCCCGGGAACCACGGTGTGGACCGGCGGCATCGGCGACTCGACCAACGTCAACGGCGTGACAGTGCAGATACAGGCAATCAACCAGACTGCCGTATGCTCTGCGACCGGTGGCGCGGCTTCGTGCTCAGCGGCGGACATGACGCCAGTGAGCGCAGTCATCGTGCAGAATGGCGCACAGGTGCCGTCTGCGACAACGATGGCGCCGTACGACTTCGCCAAGTACAGCCCGCTGGTCATCCTGGACCAGGATGCGGCCGGAGTCTCCACCGTGATCTCAGTCGGTGGTGACGCAGTCAACACGGTGACCGCCAGCATACTGGCCGGGACCCCGAATGACTGGAACGCCAACCCGCAGATGGTGAAGGAAGTCGTGAAAGGCTCGAAGATCGTCGTCGCAGGCAAAGCCGCCTCTGACACGACCGCCGCAGCGAACACCTTCATCAGCGAGCTTACGTCGAACTGAAGGTAGCAATACCTTTCTTTTTTTTTATTTTCCTCTTATTTTCCTCTTTCCTAATCCCCAGTCCAGCCTCTCCAGGCGCCAGCATGGCCCAGGCACCGTACCTAACCGCTTTTTTCGCGCTATCGGCCTATGCAGGGCTATCGCAGCCGGATATCCGCATAAAAAGGGGAGAAACATAAGATCGCTGGGCTGAACCGCGGGCGCGGGCGGACAGTATCCCTTATAAATACTCTGTTTCATATACTAATTACAACAAAATAACGCATCACACGAGGCGGCACCATGACAACCAAGAGGCCAACTAGCGAGGTTCTTAAGGCGATACTCCCAGAACCATCCGCAGGAACCCCGCGCGGCTCCAAAAAGGCCAAACCGCGGCAAACGCCGGTGCGGGGCTTTAGAAATGCCGAACTGGCAGCGCCGGATGGGCAGCCCGCCCCGAAGCGCGATGGCATCCTCGCGTGGGCCAACACCCTGCCTTCCGAGGCTGACATCAGGAAGCGCGACGCTATGCTCCACTGGGCCAACACCCTCCTTTTCGAGGCTGTCGCAAGAAGGAACATACCCGGTATCGAATCTGCGCTGGAGCGGGGAGCCGATATAAATGCGAGGGATAAACTGGGGAGGACGCCGCTGATGCACGCCGCATTCGATATGAACCAAAAAATAGAAAGGTTCCTGATAAGGAAGGGGGCGAGCAGCCTGCTGCAGGATATCGATGGCCACACTGCCGATTTCATGGCGATCAGGGCACGTATTCTGAAGGGAATCAAACCGTCGAATGCGTCTGAAGATGCTCACGTGTTTTCTGAGTGATTTGCATGACAAGAACCCTCTCACATCCAAGGATGGTCGCAGCGGCAAGCGCCGCAGCCGTAGCCTCGTCGCTTTTCTTATCAAGGCCGGTGCTTGCGGAAGACCAATGCCGCTCCAGCGTAGTGGGGAAGGCGGCGCCGAGGGCCAACGAGGTCAAATACACGGACAGGCTCGAGTCGGTCACGCTTTTCGTGGACACCGATAAGGCAGACCAGTCCCTCGCGATAACCGTGCCGGGAGAGGTCGTGGCTCGCGCGAAAGACAGCGCAGGCGTGTCGGAATTGCTCCTTGCGAATGAGAAAGTCGCGATTAAGAGGTATCTTGAAGGAAAAACCTCCTCAGAGTGGGAGTGCGTAACGCTGCCTGCGAAAGCGGAGGCATACGCTCCGGTCCCGGAGACGCCGGCTCCAGCAGCTGCCGGTTGGACCATTAACGTCCCGGTCAAACCTCCTGCGGCGCCGCAGCCAGCCGAGACGACCAAGCCGCCGGCTCCAAAGCTTAGCGAGGCGGAAGAGGCAGCCGAAAGAGCGGTTACCTCCTCCGTAGGCGTTGCTCAAGACGAAATTGCATCGTCTGCAAAAGACAATGGTTTCGCAGACAAATCGCTGGCCCGTGGCAAGCTGAAAGATAAGGCGCTGGATAAAGTCAGGGGAGCGGTTCAAAGAAGGGAAAACGCCGTCCTCCGCGCAATGTACCCGGTCATGGACCAGCATATCATAATGCCGGCCTACAGGCACTGGAAAGCCGCGCACAATATGCTCGCAAAAGAAACGGTTTCCAAGGATGAGCTGAGCGCGGCTAACGACCATCTCAAGGCTGCGGAAAAAGAGCTGGAGCCGGACAGCCTGAAGCGGCGCCCCGAGAAGCGGCAGGCCGACAAGGAGGATGGCGACGCTAGAGACGATATACGAACCACATATGACGAGCGCGGGAAGAAAGAGAGAGCAGACAAGCTGACTGCAGAATTAACCCGGGTGAAAAAATACGTCGAGGCCGTGTACGCAAAATACCCGAAGAGCGAGCAGGCCAAGAGCGATAAATCGGAACTGCTAAAAGAACCGGACCCCCAGAAGATGGAGCGAAAAGCAAAAAAGAGGGAGATTGTAGCCTCGAAAAAATCGTACACCGCGAAAGGCGAGGGTGATTCCATCGCTGACGAAGAGGCGCTTGCCGAGGCGATAACCAAAGTTCATGACCGTCTATTGACGCGGGATAATGATCTAAAGTTCAATTGTGCCATAGACGCCCAGATAAAAGTCAATAGGAACGGCCACGCCGCGGAAGTAACCTTCCTCAAAGGCCCGACTGGCTATCTTGGCAACGAGGACTTCCTTCAGCAACTGGCCAACATCATCGGCAGAATGGACGAGCCCGGGAAGGCGAACACGACGTATACACGGCCATTAACGTTTTTCTGACTCTTTTTTCCGATACTATTTTTAATCACCGAGAGGAAACCACGATATGCGATGCTCACGTTGCGGCTCCGAAGGCGAGGTACAATACGCGTCCGACGGGCTCGCCTATTGCAACTCCTGCTTATTCTATGGCATGAACAAGCAGTGCTACAGGTGCAGGATGTACCTGCCGGCCACCGAGCTCCAGCAGTACAAGGGCCAGCTGATGTGCCCGTATTGCCTCAACGATTCGCGCGATGAGGACCGCAGGGCTGAGGAACGCAGCGTGGAGGGGGCTGAAAGGGCGACGGGATACCTCTCGGGCGAGCACTGCGACCGGTGCGGCCGCGAGCTCTCAACGGTCTATTACTACGGGGGCAGGAAGCTGTGCGAGGACTGCCTCGACGACGCCAAGCGCGAATGGAAGGAAACCGGAGGCGAGAAGCCGCCGCTCCCGCCATACCGCATCACTGAGAAGGCGGCCGCGGAGGGGTCCAGGCGCTCGTTCATCGAGCGGCTCGTCTCCGAGATATTGATCCTGCTCCGGCTCAGGAAACGGAGACAGGAGCCGGAGATCGTGGCACTCGAGAAGCCCGTGGCCGCGCCCAAAGAGGAAATCTCATTAGGCCAGGAAATAGTCAAGGAGCAACCCGGGTCTGAGATCATGACCGAAGGCCTGCAGAGCAAGCAGAAGAGGAAACGGAAGAAGGCGCAGGACGTCAGCTTCTCATCTTACGTGCCCCAGGAAAAGACGGAAAAAGCAGAGAAGAAAAAAGACAAAAAGAAGGGTTTCGGCGGATTGAAGGAAGACTGATTCACCATCTCGTTTTTAGCGGCGGCCTTGGTGGCTGCCCACCTGTTTTTTGCTGTCCTGGTTCTGATGTCTGCCCCCCTGGTCTCCAGCGTCTTTGTGGGAATTCCTTCTCTTTAACATGCAGTCTGCTTACTGTACCCGCTAAGTTCATACTCCCTGCATTCGGGTCAGGGCTTCCCAGGTCGCGGTGCACTATGCGCTCCCTGCCTTGCATTCTGACGACGCCCATCCGTCTAAGTGCCTGGTCGATCTCTTCAGGTGTCCGTCTCTCCACCGGCTTCGATTTCTCCGGCCCCTTTGCTTCGGTTGCCGCAGTAGCCGGCATCCCGATCTGGATCGCAGCGACATCGCGCCGCTCGAGTTCTGCGCATATCTGCCCCAATCCAGGGTAATCCCGTATCTGTGCGACAAGTTCCGGGTCCCCTCTTATCGTAATCTGCGTTTCTGCCGGCTGGGGCTGGAAAACGCGACCGGTTCCGTCTCTTGACTTATTCGGGACGTTAAAGCTCGCGACAAGCACCTGCTCATCAACAACCGCCCTGATGGTCAGCATGTCGCTAAGGCATACATTTCTTCGTTCCACGCCTTGCCAAGTGGCTTTTCCTTCAAATATGGTGCCAAGCAGTATCGAGAGGTCCCCCTCAGCTGTCTTCGTTACTGCTCCTACCAGCTCCCCGAGAGGCTGGCGTATCCGCCTGCCGAGCCTTATTTCGCATTCCGAAACAAACGGGTTTACGGAGTCCGCATCCGCGATTCCCGAAACATTGCGCGTCTTCAACTGGGTGCAGATGCCGGGAAAATCCTTATGGCCGGTTATTCTTGAGACAGCGGCTTGGGGCCCGCTTATCGTGATGACATGCCTCGCCCTCAGCTCTGCCTCCGGGCACCCTTTCGCAAGGCTGCAATGCTGCGTACTAAAGACCACGACCGCGCTCTCGTCGCCGCCAACCGGGACGATTGCGGATGTCTTCGTATTATAGTCATATCTCCCCAGCGACACGGTCTCGGACGACAGCTTCAGCCTGCGCAGGACGTCATTCCCGAGCGTTCCGGCCAGCAGCACCGCAACGTCCCCCTGGCTGTGCAGGCAATCCATTGATTTTCCTGCAGCGTTTTGCAGCCGCAGCACAGGCTGGAACACATCTCTGTTCGCAAGCGTTATGGATTCGAGGACAACCTCGGATTGTTTTGCCTGCGCTGGACCCTTTAACAGTCCGTGTATCCTTCGGAATTCGGATTCAGGAGGAAGAGCCCGCTTATCTCCTATTACCGTGATTTCATCCCTTCCTTTGCCTGATTCGATTTCCTGTACCACACTTCTTGGCACCACGAACCAAATCTCCGCTGAATCCGCTATACCCCCTAAGTACGGGTGCACCCTTACCATCGCCATTTGACCAGACTCTGTGCAAGCCCCAAGAGTCACCAGTCCGTTGCAAGTGCCACGTGGGAACAGGTTGTTCGCAACAAGCAGGATATCCCCAGGCTTGCTGATTCTGCCCCCGCTACCGAGAATAAACATCTCCTGGTCTACTCTTCTGCCCAGGGGCATCACGTATTTCCGACGGCCATTGCTTAAGTCCTCAAACATCAAATCAAGATTCGCTTCCACGGTTCCACTCCCGCGCGCCGCGCTCCTCCTCAGCAGATTTTCCACCGCGACCGGAATGCTGCCGTCTTCTACCATATCGTTGACTAGGACGCGGTTCCCCGCAATCCTGATGATCCGCCTGGCTTTTTCGTCTTCTCCCCCCGGACTTTGCATCACTCCGGCTTTTGGTGCTTCGAATTTTACGTAAAACCAATCGCCATATGCATCCAGTTCCACTATTATCTCTACGTTCGATTGGCTTGCTGCCCCTCCTGTCGCGTTGTTCCTGACCGGCGTGCCCGTGCTTATGGATTCGGTTCCCAGCGCTCCGGGGAACAACTCCATTATAAGCGATACGACATCGCCGGACCTGTCCAGCCTGAATCTGTCCGGGCCTGACCCAAATTGGCCATTTACGCTCTGGAACACCGCGCTGTCCAGAGTTATGGCGCATTCCGCAGTTGATCCAAAATCAGTCACTCGATAACGATTAGTAATGTCCATGATTTTATCTTATTGGGAACCATTTAAATTTGTTGTTGTTTCTCTATGTTCATCATCTCGTCGGCAACGATTACTAGCGCACGCCCGAACCAATCGCGCGTTTCGCATCGCCCGAGCGCCGAACGCACGTGCACTCGAACGTGCGGACGCAGATGGATTTTTTGTTCCGCATTTTTTCGCTTTGCGTTTTTAGTTTCGTGTTTTTTTGTTTTCGCAAATCCCGCCAACAGTTAAAAACCCCTGCCTGCAAAACCGTCTTTTGGGAGAATGATGCTGAACTACGTCATGCTGCGGGACATACAGAAGAAGGAGTCCGAGTCCGCAGCGGTAGTGCGCCTCGAGCCGGAGTTCTACGAGGAAGCGGCCAAGCTCATAGCCGACCGGAAGCGGGTGGCTCTCGATTCCGGTTCCATCCTGGCCATAAAGGAGTACGAGAACGCCAGGAAAATAGTCGCGGCCATCCAGATGAAGCGCGAGGAGAAGATCGTGCTCATGGCCGTGCGCGGGGAGAAGGATTCGCCTGGCCTCACCAAGGAGGAAGCCGGCCTGCTGGGCGAGTTGTCGGACAGGATAACCTCCTCCAGGTCGAAGGTGTCCGACATCTGGAACGGCGGCAGGGAGGCAGGTTCGGCCCCTAGCACGCGGAAAGTAAGGATATTAAAGGACATCGAAGCATATAGCGGCATCGACAAGGCGGTCTACGGGCCCTTCCGGACCGGCGAGGAGCGCATCCTGCCGGTGTCCGAGGCTGACTGGCTGCTCAAATCCAGGCTGGCGGAGCTCCTCTGAAAGCCCCGTCCGGCCATGTGACTGATTTAGCGAAAAAAAGAGAGGTTGAGAAGATGAAATTCCCGAAGGAAACAAGGACATACTGCCCATACTGCAAGTCGCACCAGGCCCACAAGGTTAGGCTGGTCAGCAAAGGCAGGGCCAGGACCATGGCCGCGGGCAACCGCGCCCACGAGAGGAGCCTGCTCGGCCACGGCGGTAAGGTCGCAGGCGAGAAGACGGTTAAGAAGCAGGGCAAGAGGCAGGTGCTGATGCTGGAGTGCTCAAAGTGCAAGAAGAAGCACCAGCGCACGGTCGGCACCAGGACCAAGAAGAAGATCGAGCTCAAGTGAGGTGTTGGTGAATGGCAGGCAAGTTCTTTCTCGTGAAATGCAAATGCGGAAATGAGCAGAAGGTGTTCTCGCACACGACCTCGGTGGTCAACTGCGCCAAATGCAGCGAGCCCATCGCGCATCCTAGCGGCGGCGAGGCGATCATACACGGGGACATAGTGAAGGAGTTGGGATGAAATGGTCGAGTTTCCGGAGCCGGACGAGCTCGTCATAGTTGTCATAAAGAAGATCATGCCCTATGGCGCGTTCTGCGTGCTTCCGGAATACGGCAACATGGAGGCTTTCCTCCACGTATCCGAGATAGCCCCCAGGTGGATAAAGAACATCCACGAGTTCATATCCGAGGGCCAGCGCCACGTGGCCAAGATACACCGCGTGGACAGGGAGAAGAACCAGGTCGACGTTTCGCTCAAGCGGGTCAACGAGGAGGAGAAGAAGGGGAAGCTCGAGGTCATCCGCACGGAGAAGAGGGCGGAGAAGCTGCTCTCGCTCGTGCTGAAGAACTCGAAGTCCAAGCTCAAGCCCGAGGAGGCCGCGGAGCTCCTCACCAAGGAGTTCGGCGACGTCTGGTCCGCGTTTGCGGTGGCGTTCGAGAAGAAGGAGGCGGGCCTCAAGGGCGTGGACCTGCCAGACCCGGTCAAGGCGGAGATAGTCGCGATCGCGGAGAAGAACATCAAGAGGCCGACGGTCGAGGTCTCGGGAATGATAAACCTCGCCTGCCTCGGCGTGGACGGCCTGGGCGACATAAAGAAGGTGCTCGCTTCCGAAGAGGAGGACGTGGAGATCCACTACCTGGGCGCGCCGCGCTATAGGATCCAGCTCACAGCGCCCAATTACAAGGACGGGGAGAAGCGGCTCGCCAAGATAATCGAGAGGATGCAGGAGATGGCGCAGAAATGCAGCTGCGACTTCAGCTTCGAGCTCGAGAAATCCTGAGCAGGCGGCACGTATTTTAACCTTGCCGCAGAGTTGATTCCATAACATGAAAAAGCTCCGTAAATGTACGGTCTGCGGCAACTATACCCTCGGTGACGCGCACTGCGGGAAGCCGACGGCTTCCGGCCATCCGGCCGGATACGACCCGAACGACCGCTACGGCGATTACAGGAGAAGATGGAAAGGTGTTTCTTATGAGGACTGAAATCGTCGAGAAGAGGAAGATAAGGTTCAAGAACGGCGTGCTAATAACCGGGCTTCCCGGCATAGGGCTCATAGGCCAGGTCGTCGGGCGCTACCTGGTGGAGGAGCTCAAGGCGAAGAAGGTCGCCAACCTGTACTCGAACCACTTCCCGCACCAGGTCTTCATGACCAAGAAGGGCGGGCTGCGGCTCATCAAGAACAGCTTCTACGAGTACCGCGACGGCAAGAACGAGTTCCTCATCCTGGTCGGCGACGTGCAGGCCATGTCCTCCATAGGGCAGTACGAGGTCGTGGAGTACATCCTCGAATACGCCAAGAAGGTCGGCGTGAACACGATACTGACCGTCGGCGGCTACAGCACGGGCAAGATAAGCGAGGATAGGCGCATATTCGCGGTCACCACGCACAAGGAGATGCTATCCAGCTTCAAGAAGCACGGCGTGATATTCGGGGAGGCCAAGGGCTCCATAGTGGGCGTGGCCGGGCTGCTTCCGGCCGTCGGCAAGCTGCGCGGCTTCAAGGGTGTGTGCCTCATGGGCGAGACCCACGGCGGCTACGTGGACACCGTCTCCGCCAGGAACATCGTGAAGCTGATCTCGAGCTATTTCCAGATATCCGTGGACCTCAAAAGGCTGGACCAGAAGGCCAAGGAGAGCGAGAAGATGCTCAAGAAGATAGAAGAGGAGATCCAGAAGTCCATGGTCGCCCCCTTCGAATCCCCCAAGGGCGTCTCATACATCCGCTGAGACTCCTGATTTTTTTATTTTCTGTCCTGTAGCGGCAGCCAGCCTAGCTAAAATGGGCATGGGCGGCCCTAAACGCGGAAATAAAAAATGGAGGAAGAAGCCGTTCCTAAAGCACGGTCATCTTGCCGAACTTGCCGAGCGTGAGCTGCGGGGTCCCCTGCCATTCGTTGACGTAGCCGTTCTCTATCTTCAGCTTCGAGCCCTCTTTCACGAGGTCTATCTGCTCGTTCCAGAGCACGAGCGTTATGGTGCCGCTGTCATCCTTTATCGTGGCGTTCGCCACCCTGAGCTTGCGGCCGTACTTGTTTATCTCCCTGGCCGCGTCTATGGAAACGACCTCTACATCGAGGTTCACGCTGCCGGTGCCAGGCTTAAGTTCGCTGATATTCATCAATACACCTCTTACTTTTTAGTTGTAAAAGGGGAATAATTAAAAATGGTGGGCATCGGAGATTTAAACTCATCCGGCATAGATAACATCTGCTGCCGCCCCAGTAGCTCATCGGTAGAGCGCTCGCCTTGTAAGCGAGAGGCAGGGGTTTCAATTACCCTCTGGGGCTTTTTTCAGCTCTCCCCTCAGCGGATTCAGCATCCTTTCCTCTATCGCCGCGACATAGGCGTGCCTGCCTATGAGGTGACCGAATTTGGTCTTTATCTCGAGGAGGAAGCGGTGCAGCTCCATGACGTCCTCCACTATGACGTCTACTTCTATGTCCCAGGAGCCGATCGTCTTGTTCAGGAAAATCACATTGTCGTGCTCGAGGCAGAACTCCAGGAACCTCTTCTCTTTTTCCGCCGTCATGCCACGGAAACCGAACATGATCTTGTAATACTCCAGCCCCAGCTTCTTCGCGTCGTACCAGGAAGTGTAGCCCAGTATGAAGCGCTTTTTCGTGAGTTTTTTGATCCGGTACTGGACCGCGTCCGGGGTCAGGCCCACCAGCGCGGCCAGCTCCACGGTCGTCGAGCGGGCATTTCCGTAAAGCGCGGCGAGCAGCTTCATGTCCGTACCATCCGGCTTTTCGGCCTCGGTCACACTCTCGAGCGGGAATTCCGGATGGCGTTCGCCTCCGAATGCGCGGTTCCACGACAGATACGTCTGGTATGTCGTGGTCGCGACCGTCTTCTCGATTATCCTTTTCCCGAAGCGCTCGGTCACGAGGTTCATGATCTCCTCGACTTCGACCTCGTCCTTCGCGAGTATGCGCCAAAGCACGTCGTACTCCCCTTCGCAGACAACCCCCCAGAGCGTCCTTGGGATCGATTCGAAGAGGGCCAAAACATCCTTTTCGGTCTTATCGTCCATCACGTCGAACCTGAAATAGAGCCGATAGGATTTGAGGCCGAGCTTTGCGAAATTGACGTCAGCCATGAGCAGGGAGACTGCCCCCCTGTCCTTGAGGGTCCTGAATCTTCTCTCCACCGCGCTGCTGCTTAGCTTCAGCTTCCTGCCCATTTCTGTGAAGCTCGCACGAGAGTTGAGGTATAACAGAGTGAGCAGGTCCCTGTCCTTCTTATCGAGCCTCATTTTCTCCATATTTGCAATTATTACTAAAATATTTAAATAATTTACGGTTTTCTTGCGTTTTTCTTTGAAATATAATATATACTCTGATTGCTTAGTTGTAATTGGTGATAATTATGGTATTGGTTATGAGCAACAAACCGAAAGAACTCGAACATGCGGTGCTGGGGCCGGCAAGCCCGGCGCAGCTTCAAACGAAGCTTCCTGCAGTGGAGCCGATCTCGAAAATGAAGACCGTGGTCGTGATGCGGCATGCGGAATATATAGAAAAATATGGTGCGTGCAGCCTCCATCCCATTGGGGAAAACCAAATCGCACGTGCTGCCGAGCAATTGAGGGGGGTTGTGAGTGGAAAAGATGCAGTCATTCTCATGTCTAGTGCTTTCTGGGTGCCTCTAAGTGGTGATTCTCTTGGCAAGAAACTCGGGATAACTAGGATAACGAAAGAAGAAAGATTGACCATGGGGCGCTCAGATGTCCATGGATTGCTGAGAGATCTGCCAAAGATGGATGCGAGCGTCATCATCCTGGTCACGCACGAGCCAGAAGCAGCGGACCTTTCGTATACGCTTCGTGCCGTGTCAGTTAGACTCGAAAATGGAGGATTCTTCATCGCAAAACTGCAAGGTGATAACGATGGCTGAACTGAAATATGGAAAAACAGATGAGAAACCGGGGTGGCCCAAAATGACAGCAAGAAAGCTCGGCCGTGCACTCGTAGGGGCAGCGTTCGCAGCGGGTCTTATGCTCTTGACGCCGAAGCCAGCCAAGGCGGATTCGATCGAACTGATGGCAGGAAACAAGAGCGCCACCATGGACATGAAAGCCTCGGCTGACGTTACGAATAAGCTGAACGTGCTCATCAGGGCGAGGCCGTCCGTGGATTACACTCGAGCGATCAGTTCATTCGGCCTCGTGGATCTGAACATCAAACTGGTCGGCGGATTGGATGCCATGGGCGAGGTCCAGGCTTTCGGAGGGAAGGTCGTACCGAGGACCGGCGCGCAGTATTTCATCAAAACCGGGGATTTCAGCCTGTACGACTCGGCGACGATAGGCCTGGACAGCAAACCCTATCTGGAATCAGACACTGTCCTGAGATACGTTCCGGTGCTTCGCAATAACCTGAGGCTGCTCATGCAGGCCGAAGGCTTGAGCGACGTAGACGCCGGAGGGAACGTTTTCAGCACGCAGAGGATGCGGCTCGGGGTCGAATCGAAGGGCTGGGGAGCCGGAGCTGCGATTGATCTGACCGAAACAGGTCGCAATCCGAGCGCTCATGACGGGGCATTCGGCTGGAATGCCGGCGGTTTCATGTCGAAGAGATTCTGATTCGGGTGAATTCAATGACTCCTGCGATGAGGGACAAGGACGCCCTTTTCAAGGGCGAACAGGCAAAGGAATACGCGCTGTTCAATCGTGCGGTCCCGCACCACGACGACTTCCAGCGGACGGTCGGGCGGTTGGTGAATTCCAGCATCGTCCGCCCAGCAGTAATGCGCGGAAAAAAGGCAACGCTGGCAGAAGGCGGCATCGGGATCGGTTGCAGCCTCGCCATGGTGCTTGATGAAACAGGTGGTCTTGCCGGAGTGGAACGCCTCTATGCGATCGATGCAAGCCCTGCCATGGTTGACATCTGCAGAAGCACTTTCGCAGTTCCGCAGATAGAATTCGTAACCGCGGACCTGCTAAGCTTCCTTGAAGGTCCTGCACCCCTTCTGGAAGGCCTCTATAGCGCTTATACGATACACAACATGTCGCAAGCTGACCAGATACTCATCTTTAAGGCGATATACGCGAAACTGAAGCCAGGCGGTTGTTTTGTGGACGGCGACCTCCTCGCATACTCCGATCCGGAGGCACAGAAACGCACTTTCCAGTGGCAGCTTGAAATGGTCGTGAAGGAACTGCCCTCGGAACTCGCCGCGAGCTGGATTGACCATTACAACGAGGACGCACCGAGGTATTTCACGGTGGAGCAGCTGCTCTCAATACTTTCAGGCATCGGCTTCAAGGCAAGCCTGGAATACCGCGAGAAGCTCGAGGCGGTGATCCTCGCGAGGAAGCCCTGAGTGTCACCGCGGAAATGAGGTCTGACGCAGTCCTCTACTTTCCGAGGAAGCCGACGTCCACCGCGGAAATCCACCCCCGGAAAGGATATAAACACAGAAAAACCGAGTGGCATCCATGACAAATTTTCGGGATGATTCCCATGGAAGACAACGCCATGAAAGATGATGTTACCGGGAAAGAGTACGGGAAATTTCTCGGCGAAATCAAACGGAGAATTGCGGCATCCCAATATGCGGCACTGAAAGCAGTAAACAAGGGACTCATTGCACTATACTGGGATCTGGGCAAAAGTATCGTGGAGCAACAGGAACGATTCGAATGGGGTCGCTCCATTGTTGAAACCCTTGCCAATGATCTTCAAAAAGAATACCCTGGCATGCGGGGTTTCTCTTCGCAAAACCTTTGGTATATACGACAATTCTACATGAATTATAAGGATAATCCAAAACTCCAACCATTGGTTGGAGAAATAAGCTGGGCCAAAAATATCATTATTTTCTCCAAATGCAAAGACGAATTGGAAAGAGAATTCTACATAAAAATGACCAAAAAATTTGGATGGAGCAAGAGCATCCTTATCCACCAGATTGAAGGCAAAGCCTATGAAAAATACCTTCTCAATCAGACGAGCTTTGATGGTACCGTATCCACAGAGTACAAAAACCAGGCCAAGCTCGCTGTGAAGGACGAATATACTTTTGATTTTCTTGAACTCTCTGAAGAGCATTCGGAAAAACAGCTCGAAGACGCCCTTATCGGAAAAATAAGCCGCTTTCTCCTCGAGATGGGAGATGGTTTTTGCTTTGTTGGAAGTCAATACAGAATTGAAATCAGCGAAGAGGAATATTTCATAGACCTTGTTTTGTATCATCGGAAGCTGAAAAGCCTTGTTGCAATCGAGCTCAAGGTCGGGAAATTCAAGCCGGAATATGCAGGTAAGATGCAGTTCTACCTATCGGTGCTGAATGACAAAGTCCGGCTGAATGGCGAAAATCCCGCGATAGGCATGATCATCTGCAAAGAGAAAAATCGAACTGTGGTGGAATACGCGCTCAAGGACGTGAACAAACCCATTGGCATCGCCACGTACAAGATTACTTCATCCTTGCCTAGGGGCTTATTGAAATACCTCCCTTCAAAAGAAAAAATCGTGGAACGGTTGGAAGCGTTGGAATGATTCTATGAAAACCGGCTCAGTCGACCTTCCGTTGCATCCTGGCAAGTGCCCGCCATGGCTGTTCCGCAGGATGAAGCCGCTCTCAAAGGCCATAAGCCAGCTGGTGATAGACGAGTACGGCACCCTGGAATTGCTCAGGCGCCTCTCCGACCCGATGTTCTTCCAGTCTCTGGCGTGCGTCATCGGGTTTGATTGGCATTCATCGGGTACGACCACCACAGCGTGCGGCGCCCTCAAGGAAGCGCTCACCGAAGACATGGGAATCGTCGCATGCGGCGGCAAAGGCAAAACATCCAGAAAAACCCCGAGCGAAATCACCGCGTACTCGGACCGCTTCAACATCTCCGAATCAAAAAGAAGCGCGTTGCTTCAAGCGACCCGCTTATCTGCCAAAGTCGACAGTTCCTGCGTCCAGGACGGCTACGAGCTCTACCATCATTCGTTCTTCATGGACGAGAAGGGGAACTGGGCGGTAGTGCAGCAGGGTCTCAACAACGGGAACGGGTTCGCGAGGAGATACCACTGGCTCGATACGGATAATTTCACCGAAGGGCCACCTGAGAGCATCGCTGGCATGAGCAAGGAGGAAAACGTGCTGAACCTCGTGAGCTCCGAGACCAACGACGCCCGCGAGCGCTCGGTTGAACTCGTCCAGGACAATCCCCTGCGGCTGCAGAAATACTTCACGGGCCAGACCACGCTTTTCGATTCCGGTTTCTTCGCGCTTCCGGAGCGGCATGAAATACTCCAATGTGATATGTCGAAGAAGGACTGGGAGGCGCTCGAGCGCGCGTACGAGCTGCAGCCGCAAAACTACAAGGAGCTCCTGTCGCTGAGCGGCATGGGGAAGAAGAAGCTGCGCGCCCTCGCTTTGGTTTCAAAACTGATATACGGGAGCAATCTAGACTGGAAGGATCCGGTCAAGTACTCATTTTCCCATGGAGGTAAAGACGGTTATCCATTTTTCGTTCAGCGAGATGTTTATGATCATTCCATATCGTTTTTACGAGATGTGATTGAAGCAGCTAACTTAGACGCAAATGAGAAGAAAAATGCGTTGAAGCGACTCTCGATTATTTGAAGACAAAATATCATGCGGTGTTGTTTATGGCAAATGCTTCATCCTTGAATAGACTAGAGACAAAAGCAAAGAAAAGACAGATATTCATCGAATATTTGCAAAAAGAAGCTTCAATCGGTCACTATCCTACATACAATGAACTTAGCGAACTATTCCACATTAATCTCAGAACTGTATTCCCAAGTATTATCGATGCATATCATCAAGCTGGTGTCGCATACGTTCGTGATCCAAATCCATTCATAAAATACGAAAAAGAACGAAAACTTACCGTAATCAGTGTCAAACTCTTTAGGAAAATGGGCTACAAAATTGAACGGATTTCAATTGGTCCATCCACAAAAGGCGGACCGGACATACTTATCCGAAATCCAGGTGGTAGCATCATTCCAGTAGAAATAAAAGGTTACCATAAATTCGGAAGCATAGGGGGTTATGGGCATCATACCCCATATTCACATTACTTTGGTATGGAGATGGAACAGCTTCTTTCTTACATGAGTGCATATTCTGCAAAGACCGGTTATCTTGTAACTAGTACGGACAGAAACAACTTATGCAACCCCGACCCCCGGGTGAAAATTTTCTTTTCAAATGATCTTCGGCATCTTCTTATACGATACGGCATGCATGATGAACTGAAGAACCTGGAATGGGTGAGAAATACATATACATCCTACAGTAAGAGAAGTCGCATAGAGTTGACAAAAAACCGCATAAAAAAATATTGCAAGATGGCACTGGCGCAAGGGAAGTACACCAGCAGGAGAACACTTCAGGGAGCATTGAGAATCAATCTTAAATCGTACTTCGGAAGCATGAAAGATGTATACGCCGAAATTGGTGTGGATGCAAACTCCCTGCCAAACCATAGAATGGGCGGCCAAGCAGATAAAAGTGTCATGAAAGACCGAATTCTTGTTTATGTAAAATCTATGAGCAAAAAAGGAATAAAGGCAACGTACAAGGAGATACAAAGAACATTCGGGTGCCTTCCGAAGCTTTACTTCCCAGGTGGAATACGTGAAATCTATGACCGTGCGGGTGTCCAATATGATCGCATTGCTGTTTCAAAGACCCCAGAAGAAAGGCGTGCGATAAGGAGTCGGATACTTTCGTATATCCGAGAGAATGCTTCAAAAGGTAAACACATCGGATGGACGGAAATAAACAAAGAATTAAGGGTCGGCCTTGGAAATTATTTTAAGACTCTAAACGATGCATATCGGGCAGCTGGAGTTACTCTCGAATAACAGAATTTGTTTTCCTTTTCAAATCCTACGACCACACCATAGCTTTCCTGCGGGATGCGATTGACGCGGCGAAAATGGATTCCGAAGAGAAGAAGGCGGCGTTGAGGCGATTGCAAGCCATTTGAGAAAACGATTATTTTATAAAGAATATGATTGTATTATATAAAATATGATTCAGGAATGGGCGAAGTTCAAAGGATGGAGTGTCATGGAATACTTCCTGCTGAACCCGAATACGAAGATTCACATCAATGCCCTGGCCAGGGAACTGGGTATCTCCCCGAGGACAGCGCACGTCTTCTGCCAGGCGTACTACGAAGACGGGCTGTTTTTGAGAGAGGAGATCGGGAACATCCGCAGATTCTCTCTCAACGGAAGTGATTCGAGGGCGATCAGCCTCAAGAGGTTCATAGGGCCGTATCTCGTGTCCGACAAATCGCGCCTCAAGCCGTTCCTCGAGAAAAACAGCAACGTCCTTTCCATCTCCATATATGGCAGCTTCGCAACCGGCGAGTACGGCGACCAGAGCGACCTAGACATACTGGTGCTGGCTGCCGACGAGAAAAAGCTGGATACAAGAGACCTGGCTTCCATAGAGCAGAAACTCGGCAGGGAAGCCGCCGTCACCACGATCCCCCTCGCGAAATGGAGGGCGATGGAAAGGAAAAAGCAGGACTTCTTCCTCTCGGTGAGGAAGAACTCTGTTCTCGTGTGGGGTAATCCGATATAGTATCATGACGTTACAAACGCTTTAATTTCATTCCCTATCATCTATCCCCCAAGCAGGTGCTATTCATGGACATAGAGACCAAAATCGACCTCGTGAAGAGGAAGCCGACCGAGGAGGTCGTGACCGAGCAGGCGCTCAGGGAGATATTCGAGGCCTACGAGCATCCCAGGCACTACATCGGTTTCGAGATATCCGGGAAAGTGCATCTCGGGACCGGGCTCTGCACCATGCTGAAGATAAAGGACTTCCTGGAAGCCGGGATCAAGCCCACGATATGGCTAGCGGACTACCATACATGGATAAACGGCAAATTAGGCGGCGACCTGGAACGCATACAACGCATCGCAGAAGGCTATTTCAAGCACGCTTTCATCTCCCTGGGCCTCGAGGAGGGGAAAGTTGACTATCTGCTCGAAAGCAAGAAGTGCGACAACGACTACTGGGCGGACGTGCTTCGCATCACGAAGGACACCACCATGAAAAGGATGCTGCGCTGCATCACTATAATGGGGAGGAAGGAGAGCGAGACGCTCTATAGCTCCTCAGTGGTCTATCCGGCCATGCAGGTCGCGGACATATTCATGCTTGACGTGCAAATCGCGCACGCAGGAATGGACCAGAGGAAGGTGCACATGCTCGCGCACGAGCTCGCGCCGAAGTTCGGGAACAGGAAGATTGCCTCTGTCCACCACCGCCTGCTGCCCGGGCTGCAGGGCGTCCAGAGGATGGACGCCTCAAAGCTGCAGGCGCAGTCGAAAGAGGAGCGCGTGGATGCGGAAATAGACATGAAGATGAGCAAGTCCGTCCCCGGAAGCGCAATATTCGTGCACGACAGCGAGGATGAGATAAAGAAAAAAATCGGGGCCGCGTATTGCCCCGAGAAGGCCACGGAGGGGAACCCGGTGTTCGAGATGGCCGAGTACCTGATCCTGCGCGACAAGGCGATTAAGATAGAGCGCCCTGCGAAATTCGGCGGAGACCTGGAGATCCCGGATGCTGCGGCGCTAAAGAGCGTCTATTCAGAGGGTAAGCTGCACCCGATGGACCTCAAGAACTCGGTCGCCAAAGAGCTGATCTCCGTGCTCGCGCCCTGCCGCGAGTACTTCGCGAAGAACAAGGAGTACCTGGAGCAGATCAGGGAAATCGAGATAACCCGCTGAGCTACTCGTCCGCCACGACTTCCAGCAGCCCGCCGATTATCGGGTCTATCTTGCCCTTCGCCTTCTCGGTCATGGCCACTATCTCGTCGTGGATAAGAGGCGTCTTTGACACGCCGCACGCGTAGTTGGACACGATCGCCAGGCCGGCCATCGGTATCTCGACCTCGTGCGCGAGGATTATCTCGTATCCCGCTGTCATGCTCACCAGGTTCGCGCCCATCTTCTTCAATGCGGCGACTTCCGCTTTGGTCTCGAACCTCGGGCCCTGGGTGGTCGCCACGATTCCGCCCTCGGCGATCCTTATCTTCTCCGCGCTCGCTATCTCCCTCGTCCGCTCGCAGAGCTCGAAGTCGAAGGGCTCCGTGAAATCCGCGTGCTTTATCCCGTTCGAGAAATCGTCGAAGAAGGTCACCGGAGTGTTGAACGCGATGAAGTCCTTGAGCATCACCAGGTCGTTCGGCTTGTATTTCGTTATCGCACCGCAGGCGTAGGTGGCGAGTATCGCAGTCACGCCGAGCTTCTTGAGCGCGTAGACGTCCGCCCTATAGTTTATCCTGTGGGGCGGCAGCTCGTGCCCCTCCCCGTGCCTGGGTATGAAGTAGAGCTCCTCGTCCAGCACCTTCACACGATCCACGGTCGCATGGCCATAAGGAGTGATGACCTCCTCCTTCTCCAAGACCTTCCCCAATCCCAGATATCCGGTTCCACCTATCACGGCTAGCATGGGTATGCATGGGACTCTAAGATTTAAAGCATTAATTGCTAGGACCCCGGAACTCCATCAAACCAAAGGTCGTCTTACACCAGAACATCTCTTATCATTTCAGTCAGCTTTTCCCGCACCCACCCAACCGTGACGTATCCGCTAAGGAGCACGTCGCACGCCACTGAGGCGGTTTCACGTTTTTCTATATTATGCACCCAGCCCTTCAGGGCCGCGTGCACGCAACCCAGGAGCTTCAGGCCGGCATACGCACCGACCAGGCCCCCGACTATGAACCAGCCCGACGGGTGGCGCGGGTCGAATTTCGCCGTGTCATCCTGCCATAAATGTCCCAAGAACCCTCCAGCCGCAAAGGATCCCACCACGGTAAACGCTGTTAAACAAAGGCTATCCCCTATCCCGGAGAACCACTCGATGAATCTTCTTCCAGGCGTGTCCGGCGCAGCCCTCACGCACATCACCATCTCCGGGATTCTAGCTTGCATGTCAAATGGTATGCTCCTTTCAGCCCCGTCCTTTTTACTGCGCGGAGCGCCATCCTCCGCGCCGAAGCACCGCTCGCCGAAGTACTTGTTGAATGTCGCCCTCGCCCTCTCCATGGTGGCTGGTCGCGCTCTGTAAATCAGTGGTCTTAAGTCATCCATGAAATCTCCATCTGCTTATATAACGAAACACTTTATAACCTGTTTTGCCCCTGCCAGGGCAATCCAAAAACCGTATTAATATTGGCGATGTAATGCTCAACTGATGATTCCATGGTTTCTCTTGACAAAGCGATAATCGCGTCCTACGACCGGGAGGGGAAGCATTTCGAGCTCTACGTCGACCCTGACGCGGCATATGCCTACCTGGAGGGCCAGAAGAAGGACCTCAAGAACATCCTCGTGGCAGAGGAGGTCTACGAGAACGCGAAGAAGGGCGAACGCGCGACGAGCGCGGCTGTGCAGAAGGCATTCGGCACCACGGACATAATGGGCGTCCTGGAGTTCATATTGAAGAACGGGGAGGTCCAGCTGACGACCGAGCAGAAGCGGAAGAAGCTGGAGGAGAGGAGGAAGCAGATCCTCGCCATACTGCTGCGCGAGTCCATAGACCCGCGCACCAACGCGCCCCACACGCTGATAAGGCTGGAGAACGCCTTCGAGGAGGCCAGGATAACGGTGGACCCGTTCAAGGACGCCAGGGAGCAGCTCCCTGACGTCATCAAGAAGCTGCGGCCGCTGCTTCCGCTGAAGTTCGAGAAGGTGAGGGTCGCGGTGAAGATACCTGCCGCGTTCGCGCACCGAGCCTACGGCTCGCTCAAGGGCTGGGGCATGAAGCAGGAGGAGTGGGCCAAGAACGGCGACCTCATATGCGTGCTGGAGATTTTCGGCGGCGAGCAGGGCGACCTGTTCGACAAGCTCAACAAGATGACCGGCGGCCAGGTCGAGACCAAGATACTGGGCACCATGCAGTGAGAGGGGCCTCTCTTAATCCATTTTAAATGTTTCCATGCTTAATCCCCCTGTTCAGAGAGACAGACAGTCGAAACACATTGCTATATTTTGACGTTGTGAATTGAGCGGCGGTGCAGCTGCCCGACTATTTCGGTTCATGCCCCACCATGCCGCAAGACTAGGTGAATTTGATGAATGGCAGGAAGATAATCCTTCCAGGCGAGAAGATAGCCGATGGGCGGGTCCAGGTGCCGGGTGCTTTCAATTCCGGCGAAGCGACCTACGCGTCAGTTGTCGGAATGCTGGACGAGGAGGGGAGATTCATCCCCATGGAGAAGAAGTACAGGCCCGTCGTGGACGACGTGGTGATCGGCATGGTGACCGACGCCAGGCACGCGGGCTACGACGTGGAGCTCAACCTCCCGAACGTGGGGTTCATACCCGCGCGGGACATCCGGCTCAAGCTGGAGCTGGGCGATTTCGTCGTGTGCAAGATTCGCGAGGTCACGGAGACCGGAGACATGGACCTCGCCGATGTGCGCAGGCTGCCCAGGGGGCAGATGGTCGTGTTCCCGCCGGCCAAGGTGCCGCGGCTCATAGGCAAGAAGCTCAGCATGATAAACATGATCAAGGAGAACGTCGGCGACATACTCGTAGGCAACAACGGCTATGTCTGGATCTCTGAGAAGGCGGACATCCCGCTGGCCATACGGGTAATCAGCATGATAGACGAGGGGGCGCATTTCTCAGGCCTCACGGACAGGATCGCGGCGTTTTTCGCCAAGGAAAAGCAGAACAAGGTGATATGATGGCAAGTTCGACATCAGAAGTCAGGCTAGTCATAGACGGCAAGCGCTTGGACGGCAGGAGCGCCGAGGACCTCAGGGAGCTGCGCATAGAGACCGGCGTGCTCCACGAGGCGGACGGCTCCGCGTTCGTGGAATGGGGAGGGAACAAGATAATCTGCGGCGTATACGGGCCGAGGGAGTGCATCCCGAGGTTCGAGGCCAGCCCGTACCGGGCGCTGGTGAAATGCAGGTACATGATGTCCCCCTTCGCGTCGTTGGAGGAGCACAGCAGGTCCGGGCCGAGCAGGAGGAGCACAGAGCTCTCCAAGGTCATACGGGAGGTCTTCGAGAACTTGGTCATAGCGGAGAAATTCCCGAACACCCAGATAGACATCTACATCGACGTGCTCCAGGCCGAAGGCGGCACGAGGACAGCGTCCATAACCGCTGCGGCGGTGGCGCTGGCGAACGCGGGCATACCCATGAAGGACATGGTGGCCGCGGTCGCGGTCGGCAAGGCCGACGGTCATATGCTGGTGGACCTGGGCAAGGCCGAGGACAACTTCGGACAGTCCGACACGCCCGTCGCATTCGCGTCGCGGACCAAGGACATACTCCTCATACAGATGGACGGCATGCTAACAAGGGAGGAGATGGCGCAGGCGCTCGACATGGCTGAGCGCGCGGAATCGAAGATACACGCCGTGCAGGCGGACTCGCTGAAGAGGCACTACGAGGAGGCCGGCGAGAAGAAATTCCTAATGTGAAGGTGGTCATGATGTCAGATGAACTCAAGGACATGGTTATGTCGCGCATCAGAAAGGACGTGATGCTCGGTACGCTGGCCAAGGGCACCAGATACGACGGCAGGCGGCTGGACGAATTCAGGCCCATATCCGTGCAGAAGGGCGCCCTCACGAGCGCAGACGGCTCGGCGCTGGCATGCATAGGGGGCACGAAGGTGCTGGCCTCGGTCAAGTTCGACGTGGCCACTCCGTTCGCGGACCGGCCGAACGAGGGGGTGCTGATCTCCAACGCGGAGCTGCTCCCCACGGCATCGCCGAGCTTCGAGCCCGGCCCGCCGGACGAGAACTCGATAGAGTTCGCGCGCATAGTGGACAGGGCGGTCAGGAGCGCGGAATGCGTGGACCTCAAGTCCCTCTTCATAAAGGAGGGCAAGGTGATGTCCCTGTTCCTGGACCTCTACGTCATGGACCACACGGGCAATTTCATAGACGCCGGGACGCTCGCGGCATCCGCGGCTCTGAGCGATGCGAAGTTCCCCAAGCTCGAAGGCGAGAAGATAGTCCGCGGCGAGTACGTGGGGCCGCTAAAGCCCAGGGCGCTGCCCATCTCCACAACCTTGGTGAAGGTCGGGAAGACCTGGCTGGTGGACCCGACGCGCGAGGAGGAGCTGGTGCAGGACTGCAGGATTACGATCGCAACCACGGAGTCGCACGTATGCGCGATCCAGAAGGGCAAGGGCAGCCTGACGAAGCAGGAGCTGCTGGACAACATCGACATAGCGTTTAAAAGAGGTAGCGAGATAAGAGCAATGCTGTAAGGTGAATGGTAATGAGGACGCCTAAATATGGAGCGAGCATCAGGAAGCTGGTGGATGCCGCAGAGAAATCCAAGAGGACCCGGTACGAGTGCCCGCGCTGCGGCAAGAAGAAGGTCGCGAGGAAGAGCAACGCGCTCTGGCAGTGCCGCTCGTGCAAGGCCGAGTTCGCAGGGGGCGCATACACGCTCAACACCGAGACCGGCGAGATAATGCTGCGTCTGGCCAAGGAATACGAGAAGTCGTGAGGTTGTTACATGGGAGAATACAAAGACCTGAAAACCGGCGCAATAGTGGAAATCGACGACGAGAAGAGCTTCCAGTTCCCCTCGTCCGGCGCCAAGATGCTTCTCAAATCCAGGCCGCCCATAGCCAAGGAGTGCGGCACTGATTAGATGGCGCTACTGACGACCAGCAGATACGCGTCAGATGAGACGCGGAGGGCCGCGCGCGCGCTGGCCGCATCATCAGGCTCGCGCTTCGTGGCCCGCGGCAAGAAGACCATCGCGGAGCTAGCCGAGTTCGCGAGGCGGAACGGCGACGCGACCATAGGGGTTTTGGAGGAGAGGGGCGGGAAGCCCGCGTTCATATCATCGATGGAAGTGCTCGGGAGAGGCGGCTGGCGCTGGGCCGGCAGGAAGGAAGTTGGCCATGAAAGCGAAGGGAAGGATCGAGGTTGAGTTCGGTTCCGCGGCTTCGGCGAAATCGGCCGCTGCCGCTCTGGAGGGCGAGAAGGAATTCGGGCGCTCGGCATGCTCTGCCAGGCGTTCGGGCGCCTCGCTCAGCATAAGCATAGACGCCGAAGACGTGGTCGCGTTCCGGGCCGCTGCCAACAGCCTGCTCCGGAACCTCCAGGTTTTTGAATCTATCGAGAAGAATAATAATCATGCCTGAAACGGGTGCGAATATGAAAAGAGATACCAAGATAGACCAGGACATACTCGAATACGAGAATCTGGAGAAGCAGCTAGAGGTCGTGCTGATCCAGAAGCACCAGCTACAGCTGCAGCTCAACGAGGTGAAGCACGCGGCCGAGGAGCTCAAGAAGGCCAAGGGCGCCATATACCGCTCCATAGGG
Organism: uncultured Microcaldota archaeon; assembly: GCA_963714085.1. Lineage (GTDB taxonomy): Archaea > Micrarchaeota > Micrarchaeia > Anstonellales > Bilamarchaeaceae > CAILMQ01. Next base: position 1,122,008 of record OY970229.1, read on the forward strand.
TCCATCATGATGCTCAGCGACAGGACGGAAGCCGAGAAGGAGCTCAAAGACCGGCAGGAGCTGCTAGAGGTCAAGCTCAACGCGCAGGCCAAGCAGGAGGAGAAGCTCCGCGATTCGGTCATGTCCGCGCAGAAGTCGCTCCAGGAGCGGATGAAGGACTATGGCGCCGCCCAGCCCGGAGGATAAAGAGACCCTCAGGAATTTCCTCTCCGTCCACGGGAAATCCAGGCTGGTGGTGACGTCTCATCGGAAGACGGACGTGGACGGCCTGGCATCCGCCTACGCATTGCATCGCATCCTGCCCGGATCCATCATAGCCACGGACGAGCTCGACGAGAACGCGAAGGCGCTGATCGAACGGCTTGATATCGAAGTCAGGCCGATCAGGGAGCTGGACAGGAAGGATTACGCCGGCCTCGTCGTGGTGGACACCGCGGCGTACACGCTGCTCGAGCCCGCGAAGCAATGGAACATACTGCTTATCATAGACCATCATCATCCCCAGGGCAGGGACATGAAGGCCGACGCCATCATAGTGGACGACAAGTCCCCGTCCACAGCCGAGATCATCGCCGCCCTGCTCCCTGAGATGGACAAGGAGACCGCGTTCGCGCTGGCCTGCGCGGTGATATCCGACACCGCCCGCTTCAAGTCCGGGCGCGCCGAGACGTTCGAGACGCTGGCCAGGCTGATGAGGATCTGCGGCGCCACCTATCACGAATTGCTCGAGATAGCCGAGCCCGAGGCGAGGCCGGACGTGAAGATGGCGATATTGAAGGCGTGCCAGCGGGTGAATGTCGTGTATTCCGGAGGCCTGGTGATTGCCACATCGGAGGTCAGCTCCAACGAATCGGACGCGGCGCAGGTGCTTTCCGAAGCCGCGGACGTGGCGTTCGTGGCCAGCTGGAAGGACCGCGAGCGCGAGACCCGCATATCCGCCAGGGCCCGCAAGTCGGTCTCCATAGAATTGAACGAAGTCATGAAGGACGTGGGGATATCTTTGGGGGGGAACGGCGGCGGGCATCCGAAGGCGGCGGGCGCGACGGTCAAGGTGCACACCAAGGAGGCCTTGGACCGATGCCTTGAATCCCTGATGGCCAGGCTCGAGAACCCGGGCTGCGCTAGCGAACAGTGATCGTCTCTTCCCTGGCAGGCCCGTAGGAGACGTAGCGTATCGGGATTTTGAGCTCTTTTTCAACGAATGACAAGTAGTCCTGCATCTCTTTCGGGAGGTCTGCGCGCGTTTTCGTTTTTTTCCAGTCAAAGACCGGCCATCCCTTGAACGCCTTGTACACAGGCTTCATCTTCGCGAGCGCGTTTATGTCCGCGGGGAACTCGATAGTATGTTTCCCTCTCTCATTTTCATAGGCAATGCAGACCTTCAGCTCGTCCATCCCGTCCAGGACGTCGAGCTTTATGAGCGCCAGCCCGTCCGTGCCGTTGAGCATCGCGCTGTAGCGCACTACGACGAGGTCGAGCCAGCCGCATCTCCTGGGCCTTCCGGTGGTGGTGCCGAACTCGCCTCCCTTCTGCCTTATCCTCTCTCCGGTCTCGTCCAGGAGCTCGGTGGGGAACGGGCCCGCTCCCACGCGCGTGGTGTAAGCCTTTGCAACGCCCACGACATTGCCTATCGCAGAGGGCGGTATGCCGGACCCGGTGCACGCGCCGCCAGCGGTCATATTCGAGGACGTGACGTACGGGTAGGTGCCGTGGTCCACGTCGAGAAGCGCGCCCTGCGCGCCTTCGAGCAGCACTTTCTTGCCTTTCGCGAGCGCGCCATTTAGCAGGAAACGGGTGTCAGCGACATACGGGCGGACGGCTTTTGCCGCGGCGACGGTCTCGTCCGCGATCTTCGCGATATCCAGCACATCCCCTCCGAGCGCTTTGATGATCGAGTTCTTGACCGTTCCGATGCGCATGACCTTGGCCCGCAGCTCCTTCTCGTCCAGCAGCAGGTCCGCGACGCGCACCGCGGTCACCCTGGCCGCCTTGTCCGAGTAAGCCGGTCCTATGCCCTTTTTGGTGGTCCCTATGCCGCCCGTCCTCTCCTCCAGCCCGTCGAGCGCGACGTGCCAGGGCATTATGATGTGCGCGGATTCGCTTATCACCAGGTTCTTCATGGAGTAGCCCGCCGCCTCTATCTCCCCCAGCTCTTTGAGGAGCGTGCTGAGGTTCACGACCACCCCGTTCGCTATCACCTTGGTCTTCTCAGGGTAGAAGACGCCGGAGGGCACCAGGTGGAGCTTGAATGTCCTCTCGCCGTGCCTTATGGTATGGCCGGCGTTGTCCCCCCCGTTGAACCTCACTACGTAATCGTGCTCCTGGGCCAGCATGTCCACTATCTTGCCCTTGGCCTCGTCCCCCCACTGCATCCCCACGACGACCGTGGCCTGGCTAACCCTCTCCTTTTCCATTGCCATCAACCAGCCTTATGAATATCTCCCCGAAGAGAGAGTCCTGCCTGATGAGTATGACCTCTTTCTGGGTGAGATGGAGCACGGACATCAGCGCGTATATGAGCTCGAACCGGTCCTCCCTGTCCTCCAGCAGGCGCGAGAAGAGAGTCCATCCCTCCTCGTCCGTGCTGCCCCGTATGCGCGCCATGGTGTGTTCCATCCTCTCCTCAATGTCCACGTCGTTGAGCTTGAGGTTCACTATCTCGTCTATGCCGCCTTTGGGCTTGTGGACGAGCCGGTCGTCGGATTCGTATTTTATTATGCCCTCCATCTCCTCCACGAGCTCGTCCAGCGTGATCTGGCGCCTCGGGGGTATCCTGGAGGACAGCGTGAGCTGCGGCACGTCCTCCATAGGCACGCCCGGCTCCTCGCCGACCACGTAGTCGCTCATCTGCTCCTGGTACTGGAGGAGCTTGAGGTATTCGGATTTGTACTTGAGCAGTATGGCCGCGGCGAGTATGACGTTCGCCTGCACGAGCAGGTCCAGCTCCTGCATCTCACGGACCTTCTTCAGGAAGGCGTCGGAGATCTCGGCGATGTCTATGTTCCAGGGGTCCAGGCGACGGCTCTCTATGAGCTCGAGCAGTATGGTCTTCCAGGACGGCTTGGTCACCATGCTGTCTATGTCCAGCCTGTGGGCGCGCGGTTCCGTTCCCGGGCTGGCTGAGGACGTGACTTCTACAGCGGTCGCCATGTCGTTATATCCGGAGGCGAGCAATAAATATCTATCCTTTTAAATTCCCTACATCAATATCTGCCATATTGTTTTTGAGATGGAGGTCATTACAATGGAGATAACGAAGCCGCTTACGCTCGATGGAGAGGAGCATCTGTCCAAGGCCATAACCGAGCTCATGGAGACCGGGACCGCGGTCCTGGTCACGAAGAACGACAAGTACTTCGGCATAATAGACGACCGGAACCTGCGGCACGGCATCGCGGACTCGGCGAAGACGAAATGCGAGAATTGCGTGGTCAAGCCGCCGACCCTGAGCCCTGACACCACGATACTGGAGCAGATAGACGCGTTCCTGCTCGGCCATTTCAAGGCCCTGCCGGTGATAGACGGCCAGGGCAGGGCCCTCGGGATAACCACGCGCACCGACCTGCTGAAGGCCATGGTGGACGAGGGGCTCGTGCCGAAGAACAGGATATCGGAGCTCATGAGCTCACCGGTGTACACCATAGACGAAAGCGCGCCGGTGGCCCGGGCCAAGGGCATGATGAAGGAGTACGGCTGCCACCGACTGGTCGTCACCAAGCAGGGGACCCCGGTGGGCGTGATATCCACGCTGGACCTGGCGTCCTACCTCACGAAGCCGAACACCATCGAGAAGAAGCCCTACGTGATCAAGGAGGTCGACAGCGGGCTCGCGATGCCCATATCCGGCTATCTGAGGGCGGACGTGACGACCATAGCAGAGCAGTCCACGATAGACGAAGCGGCCAAGCGGATGATAGACAAGGGCGTGTCCTCGGTGGTCGTGGTCTCGACGGCGGGCAAGGGGCTCGTCGGAGTGCTCTCGGCCATAGACATATTCAGGAGGATCCAGGAGATCGCCAAGGAGGAGATATCCATGTCGGTCTCGGGCCTCAGCGAGGACAACGTCTGGCAGTTCCCGGAGATAAAGACCAAGGTCGGCTCCGTGCTCGAGAAGTTCTCCAAATCATTCAACATCAGGAACGTCTCGGTCCACGTCAAGGAGGACAAATCCACGTTCGAGGTCTTCCTATACTTCGACACCGATGCGGGCCATATCTCGCTCTCGACCGAACGCAAGGCGCTCAAGGAGGCCGTGGACCAGCTTGCAGAGGAGCTTGACGCCGTGCTCTCGAAAAAGAAAGACAAGAGGTTCACGAAGGCCAGGCGGGTCAATACCGGCCGGGAAGATGAGGTCCTATGAGAAGGGCGCAAGTAGCGACGGAGTTCCTTGTGATAATCGTCCTGGTGCTCGTAGTCTTCATACCGCTGCTCGTGTTCGTCTACCTCAAGACCAACGAGGCCAACGCGCAGATAGGCGAATACCAGGCAGAGCTCGCCGCGCTGAGGCTCGCCTACCTGGCGAACTCCGTAGGCGCCCTGGGCAGCAACACATCCATAATCGCGGAGGTCTACATCCCGCCGGGGGTCTCCGGCTTCAGCACCCAGACCGTCGGGCACGGCGGCGAGGTTGTGCTAACCCTGCAGACCCCGTCCGGCCCTAACGACGTCGTGGAGATCATCAAGTACCCGATCGTGAACCCCCAGCCTCTACAGACCCAGCAAGGCTGGGCTAATTTCAACATAACCTCGGTGTACGTGAACGGCGTCGCGGAGATCGACATAGAGCGATCCTGAGCCGCCTGATGGGGCCTACTGCAATTCCCCGTCTTCCATGATGAGCTCGCCCCTGCGCATCACCGAGACCGCCCTGCCTCTCAGCCGCCTTCCCTCGAACGGGCTCCATCTGCACTTGGTGAGGAGCTCCGCGCCCTCCACGACCCACTCCTGCTTCATATCGATGAATGTCAAGTCCGCGTCATATCCGGCTGCTATCCTCCCCTTGCCCTTGAGGTTGAATATCCTCGCCGGATTCTCGGTCATGGCAGGGATCACCCAGTCGATCCCGAGCAGGCCCTTATGGTGAGCATCCAGCATGAGGGAGAGGCAGGTCTCAAGGCCCGGGAACCCGCGCGCCCCGGCCTCCTTGTCCTCCATGGTGTGCGGCGCATGGTCCGTGGCTATGCAGTCTATGCGTTCCAGCGAATGCCAGAGGGTGATGCGCTTCTGCTCGCTCCGGAGAGGCGGATAGACGGTTCCCATTGGCCCGAGCCTTTTGGCGTCCTTATCAGACAGGAAAAGGTAGTGCGGCGCGACCTCGCAGGTCGCCTTTTGTGCCTTCTTGAACAGCGTGATCTCGTGGGGCGTGGACACGTGGGCCAGGTGCACCCTCCGGCCGTGCTTCTGGGCCAGGAGCGCCGCGTACCTCTCGTTCGCGTAGCTGTTCTCGAGGTTCTTTTTTTCGTCGGGGGAATCGTCCGACGCGTGTACGACAATGGGCCGCTCATGGTCGAACTGCGAGAAATGCCTATCCAGGGACTCCTTCTTCAGCAGGAGCCCGCCCGTGGTCTTGCCCATGTACGCCTTGAGCGAGCCCGGATCCGCCTTCTTCACTTCCTCGAAGTTCGAATCCGTGGTCCCGAAATGGAACCGCACGTCGCATAGGGCTTTCTTCCCCGCGAGCCTCCTCTTCTCCTCGAGCCGCTCCGCGGTGATGGTGGGAGGGTCGTTGTTCGGCATGTCCATGACCGTGGTGAAGCCCCCTGCCACGGCGGCCGCTGTTCCTGTCCTGAAATCCTCCTTGTACTCCGCGCCCGGCTCGCGCAGGTGGACGTGGGGATCTATGAGGCCGGGCACCACGAGCAGCCCGGACGCGTCTATGGGCTTGGCGCCGTCGGAGAGCCCCGAACCCACCTTCTTGATCCTCCCGTCCTCTATGAGTATGTCGGCCTCCCTGAAGTCGCCTTCCAGAAAAACCCTGCCGCCCCTGACAACGGGTGACATGGGCTCACTTCGAGGACAGTATGATCTTCCTGTCCATGACCAGCGTATAGATGAAGAGGACCGTGAGCGTGACGTAGCGCACCAGGCCGTAGATCAGGAACTTCTGCCATGCCTGGTTCCTCGCGTTTATAACGCCGAGCAGGTCCTTGAAGGACTCCTTCTCCGCGGGGCCCATCTTGCTGTCGCTCAGCTTCTTGTGCTCCTTGCCGTCTATTATCGTGATCTCCTCCTGCTTGCCTATCTGCTTCTTCGCCTGGCCGTACCAGGGCGGCAGCGAGGATTTCTTCTTCATCATGCCCTTCATGAAGTCGCCCACGCTCAGCGGCCTCTGGTAGACCTCCCCCTTCGCCTTCTCGTGGGCCTCATCCTTGGTCATCCCTTGCTGTATGTACTTCTCCGCTTTCTTCTCTATGGCGAAGAACGCCTCCCTCCACGGGTAGGTTGCGGCCTCGTCCACCACCGCCTTGAGGTCAGCGGACGCATAGCCCATGGTCGCGGCGCCGAGCAGACTGAACGGGATGAGGGACGTGAGGGGCCTCTTCTTGGCATGCATCTTGAGTATGGCGACGCGTGAGTCGTAATCCGGCTCGGGTATGTAGAGCAGTTTGCTGAAACGGCCGGACCTCCTGAGCGCCGGGTCGACATCCCACGGCGCGTTGGTCGCGGCTATGACCAGGACGTTCTGGTTGTTGGCCTCCACCCCGTCCATCTCGTAGAGCAGCTGGTTCACGGCCATCTTCATGTACTGCTGGCCTTCCTGCTGGTCCCTCCTGCCTCCTAGCGCGTCCACTTCGTCGAAGAACAGTATGCACGGCACGTGCTTGCGCGCCAGCTCGAACACCTTGTGTATGTTCTTCTCGGTGTTGCCCACGTACATGTCCAGCAGGTCGGACAGCTTCGCGTTTATGAAACCGGCCTGGCACTCGCCGGCAGCCGCCTTTACAATGAAAGTTTTCCCGCATCCAGGAGGGCCGTACATCAGTATGCCGCCGCCTCCGAGCTTGCCGTACTTGCGGGCCAGCTCCGGATTCATCATAGGGTAGACAATCGCCTCGCGGATCTCCTCCTTCATCTTCTTCATGCCCGCGACGTCGACGAACGTCATATTGGGCTTCTGGAGCATCTTTATGTCGGCCCCGGCCGTCCCGCCGCCGCCTTCGCCCTTGCCTTCCTGCTCCTTCTTGGCCTTCGCGCTCTCCAAGTGCGTCTTGGCTTCCGCGAGCTCCGGGTTCAGCTGCAGCGCCTTCTCGTAGTCGGCTATGGCGTCGCTGATACTGCCCGCGTACTCATGCGCCAGGCCCCGCAGGTGGTACGCTTCGGCGAAGTCCGCCTTTATCTGGATGACCTTGCTGAAATCCTCCACCGCCTTCTCGTATTCTTCGATAGATGCGTAAGAGAGCCCCCGGTTGTAGAAGGCCTTGAGATAGTTCGGGTTCAGGGTTATGGCCTTGTCATAGTCCTTCACAGCGGTCTGGAAGTCCTGCTTCCTGTAGAACGCGTCGCCCCTGTTATTGTAGATTATCGGGTTCTGGGGGTCGAGCTCCCCTGCCTTGGTGTAGTCAGCCACGGACTTGTCGAAGTTCTTGAGCTGGTAGTAGGAGAGGGCGCGGTTGAAGTACGCCTCGGAGAACACCGGGTTGAGGAGGATAGCCATGTTGTAGTTCTCTATGGCCTTCTCGTAGTCCGATTTCTCGTAGTAATCGTTGCCCAACTGGTAATACGTCTTCGCGTCTGTAGGATTCGGTTTCCGCTCAATCATGATACCAACTGGAATATCTCTACTTACACATAGGAGACGGTATTTTTAAGATTATCCTGCTGCCCGTCATCACTACCCCATCTCCTCCTCGATTCTGAGCAGCTGGTTGTATTTCGCCGTGCGCTCTCCCCTGGCAGGCGCGCCGGTCTTTATCTGGCCCGCGTTTATGCCCACGCAGAAGTCCGCTATGAAGCTGTCCTCGGTCTCGCCGGAGCGGTGGGATACGACGACCTTCCACTTGCTGTGCCTGCAGAGGTTGGCCGCGGCTATCGCCTCGCTCACGGTCCCTATCTGGTTGACCTTGAGCAGCAGGGCGTTGCAGGACTGCTTCTCTATGGCGGTCCTTATCCTCTTCACGTTGGTCACGAGCAGGTCGTCCCCGACCACCTGGATCCTCTTGCCGAGCGTCTCGGTCATCTCGCTGAACATGTCGAAATCGTCCTCGAAGAACGGGTCCTCTATGGAGGACAGGCCGAAGCCCTTCACCAAATCGACGTAGAAGTCCAGAAGGTCGTCCGCATCCACGGATTTCCCGTCCAGGTTGTACATCTTTTTTTTCTCGTCGTAGAACGAGCTGGCCGCGGCGTCTATGGCGATGCCCGTCCTCTTCCTGTAGCCGCATTCCACCAGCGCGTCCTCTATCGCCTCGAGCGCTTCGGAGGCATTATCCAGCTGCGGCGCGAAACCGCCCTCGTCGCCTACGTTCCTCGCCCCCGGTCCGTACTTCTTCACCAGCTGCTGGCCGAGCGTGTGATAAGTCTCGCTCGCCATCCTCAGGCGTTCGGAAAAGGTCGGCGCGTCCGGTATTATCATGAACTCCTGGATGGAGAGCCTGCCTCCCGCGTGCTTGCCTCCGTTGAGTATGTTGAACATCGCCCTGGGCATCTCGCTGCCCCCGAGATAACTGTGGAGCGGCTCGTTGTTGGACGCAGCCGCGGCCCTGGCGCAGGCCATGGACACCGCAACCATGGCGTTCGCGCCCAGCCTGGATTTCTCAGGAGTGCCGTCCAGCTCTATCATCTGGGCGTCTATGTCCTCCAGCGGCTCTATGGGCATACCGACTAAAAGCGGCTCTATCTTCTCATTGACGTTCTGCACCGCCTGCATCACGCCCTTTCCCAGGTAACGGCTGTCCTCGTCGCGCAGCTCCAGCGCCTCGTGGATCCCGGTGGAAGCACCGCTCGGCGCCGCGGACCTGCCGAACGAGCCGCCTTCGGTCTCCACGTCCACTTCCACGGTAGGGTTGCCCCTGGAATCAAGTATCTCCCGCGCATGCACGCTCTTGATATGCAAGAATATCACCTGAGGGGCATATACCGCTAAAATTTATAAGTCATAGCAAATGCCCGGCCTGCATGGCGATTTTTAAGCACTCTGGCGCACACATAGCAACATGGCCGCCCTGGCAAGGAAACAATTGATAGCCTGCCCCAGTACCAGTCCAAGACATCCTCACAGGAGGTATAGGGTAAAGTTAGACGAATATACGGTATACGCCACGCGTGCCGAGCTTGTCGAATTGGCAAGGTTCGGAAAAAGAAGGGAGAACCTGGAAGCCAAGGTGGAAAAGGAGGGGGCCAAGGTCCTAGCGCGGCGGCAGGAGTATATGGAGAAAAACCCGCGCCATAGCATCCGCGAGAAGATGGACGCCGTGTTCGACCACATAGTCTGGGGGACCCTGTTCCTGGGAGCTGGGCTGGCAGGCATTCCGTTGGAGATCGGGAGCCTTACGCGCGGGTTCCGGGGCACTATGACGGAAGTATGCATGGTTTGCGCCGCGTCCGCAGTGGGTTTCATTGCGTCCTTGAGACACAGCGTGCCGCTATTGATGCGTGAAAGACTAACGGGGAAAAAGCTTGAAATATACGAGGGAGAACTGCTGGACGCGAAGGTCCAAGAGGCTGGATTCTGCCAAGAATTGCTGAAAAGAGACAGGTCCAACTAATTTCCTATAACCCTGCTGCGGTGGTCGGATGAAACTCATGCTCGATGGAAGGAAAGCAAAGCAAATCAAGTTCAGCGGCAGCGTAGCGTCCTTGCTGAAGAAAATCGGTGTCCGTAGGGAAGAGGTCGTAGTGAAGCTCAACGGCCGTCTGGCGCCCGAGACCGCGTCCGTCGGAGCGAGCGACAAGGTGGAAGTGCTCAGGGTAGTCTTCGGTGGCTGAGATGGACGGATGCTCGAAATGCGATAACAACGCGATCATCCGCCTGCACTACTGCGAGCGCAGCCTCTGCGCGGACCATTTCCTGCGCATGTTCGACAAGCGCTTCCGCTCCACGGTGCGCGAGTTCCGCATGCTGAGCAAGGGCGACCGGGTCGCGGTCGGGCTCTCAGGCGGCAAGGACAGCACGGTCCTGCTCCAGTGCCTCCACGAGCTGTCAAAGGACCTGCCCATGGAGCTCGTCGCAATAACCGTGGACGAGGGCATCTCCGGCTACCGCGATGCCACGCTCCGCATCGCGAAGAGGCAGACGAAGAAGCTCGGAATCGAGCATGAGATAGTCTCGTTCAGAAAAGAGATCGGCAAGCCGCTGGATTCGATAATAAAAAAACACGGCGGCCTGCCCTGCTCCTGGTGCGGTGTCTTTAGGCGAGGCCTGCTCAACCGGACCGCGAAAAGGCTCGGAGTGGACAAGCTTGCAATGGGCCACAACCTCGACGACATGGCCCAGACCGTGCTCATGAACATATTGAGGAACGAGCCCTCGCGCACCGAGAGGCTGCTCGCGCCAGCCAAGCACTCCGAGTTCGTCCGGCGCATAAGGCCGCTCCTGCGCACCCCGGAGAAGGAGACCGCGGTCTATGCGATGCTACGCGGCATGGAGATGAGCTATAAAGAATGCCCATATGCGCAATCCGCGTTCAGGCAGTCTGTGAGAAGGCAGCTCAACGAGATGGAGGAGCTCCACCCTGGTACGAAGTACAAGGTGCTCGGCAGCTTCCTCTCCGGTGGGAAAGCGCCCGAAGAGCGCAGGTTCGAGGCGTGTTCCTCATGCGGTGAGCCGGGCAGCTCCGCGCTCTGCAAGTTCTGCGAGCTGACTAATAAAGTAAAATAACCTTCCATTCCATAACCCTCCATGGAAATCGTATTTCTGGGCACTGGTGGCGGCAGGGTCAACCTCATCAGGCAGACGAGGAAGACCGGCGGGTTCCGGATAAACTCTGATTCTGCGAACATACACGTGGACCCTGGCCCGGGCGCGCTCATATACTCGGTCGAACACCACCACGACCCGCTCACGCTGGACGCCGTGATCGTCACCCACGCGCACGTGGACCACGGCAACAACGCTAACCTCATGGTGGAAGGGATGTCCAGGTTCGCTCTTGAGAAGAAAGGGATAATCATAGCCAGCAGGAACACGCTGGAAGGCCCGGACCACCTCGTAACGAAATACCACCAGGACCATGCGAAGGAGATATACAGCGCGGTCTATGGCGAACGGAAGAGGTTCACCACCAAAAAAGGCAGCTTCGAGCTGGAGATAGTGGAGGTCAAGCACGACGAGCCCACCGCCTTCGGATTCAAGCTGTATCTGGAAGGGAAGGTCATCGGGTACACCTCGGACACCAACTGGTTCGAGGAGCTGGGGACGCGCTTCTCGGGCTGCGACCTGCTGGTGGCGAACTGCCTCAAGCCCTATTCGGACGGCATACCGGACCACCTGGAGAGCAGCCAGATAGTCAAGCTGCTCAAGATCGCGCAGCCGAAGAAGGCCGTGCTCTCGCATTTCGGGGTGAAGATGCTGCGCGCCGGCCCGGAGCTCGAGGCGCAGAAGATAGAGTACGAGAGCGAGGTCGACACGATCGCGGCCAAGGACGGGATGAGGCTCATAATCGGCGACGAGATAACCGTGGCGAACCCTTAGTGAGGGAACCGATCAACGCGGCCCAGGGGTTCCAAGAAGCTCGTCAGCCATCGGGAAGTAATTCAACTTGTGCTCTTTGTAGACATGGAGCAGTTCGTAATCCTGGGTCAATCCGGCAAAACGGTTCCTGAATCTTGCCATGATATCGCGGAATTCCGCCTCGTCGTTGACCTCCGCCTCGATTTCAAGGTCCCACTCCCCGAAGCACTCGATTAGATAAACGATTGCAGGCTCGGCCATGCAGAACGAGAGTATCTTCTTCTCGTCCACTTCGCTGAAGCTTCCCGTGGTTATTAAAGATTTGTAGTACATCCTCCCGATCTTCCCGAGATCGATGAGTATGCGGTATGACTGGATTATCCCCTTCTCCTCCATCTTTGCGATCCTCTGTTTCACGGTATTGAAGCTGGTTTTGAGCTCCTGCGCCATCTCCTGGGTGCTCATCCTTGCGTCCAATGAGAGGAATCTCAGGATGCGGATGTCCAGCTCGTCAAGTTTCTCTTGGGGAGGTTCGAACCCATACCAGGGATTCCTCTCTTTCTGCTCCCTTTCCCCGACAAGATAGGCGCGCTCGAAATGGTAATTGACCATCGAGGGGGAGATGCTGTAATTCTTCATGTACTGGCCGATTTCCCTTTTTACCTCGTGCAAGAAAACATTGACCTCGATCGGATTTCTTGCGGAGAAAAGCACCTCAAGGTCCCACCGCCCGCTCGTGCTCACGACCCAGATGCAACGGGGGTGCTTCATGAAATAATCCACTATCCCCAGCTCGTCTTTTTCAGATGTCTTTTGGAACCTTAGGTAGATGCGGTAGGTGAAAAAACCGAGCCTGTGCAGGTCCACCACCGCCATGGTTCCGACTATGATCTTGTTCCTGAAAAGATTGTCAAGCCGGTATTTCACCAGTTGCGCCGAGAGCCCCACCTTTTTCGCAAGCTCGGACAGCGGCGCCCTTGCGTTGTAATCGAGTTCATGGAGGATCTTGAGGTCTTTTTTATCTGGTCTGGCCGGGTTTTTCATATATTTTTATTTATTACTATTATCTTTAATATTTATGCAATTCTTAAAAGAAATCAACAATATCATTTTAAATATATAGAAAACGCGTTTTAGCATATGGAAACACAAAATAAAAAGATTGTGCTGGTGAGGTGCCCGCAACCAGTGCTTGTTGGGGATGACGGGGCGCTGTATTCGCCGAACCGGACACGCACCCCGGAACCGACCCTGCCGCAGCTCCACGGGATTTTAAGGGATTTCGCAGAGCAGCACGGCGTCGGGATGGAGGTCGTGCAACTCGATCTACGTGACCCGAAGAACGGCGCATTGGAGCGGGTGCATTACGATGACATCGATGTCCCGTATTTGGGGAAGACGCTCAGAAAGATATACGAGGGCGTGAACATCGAAACGCTCAGGCCCATCCTTCAAGATGCGGATTTCATAGGGTTCACGAACAACTTCGCGATGTCCAGGAATGTCGTCTGCGGGACTATACGGAAAGTCAGGTCCATGTTCCCTGAAAAAGAGCTCTGGATAGGGGGCCGTGATGTCTACACCGTTAGGATCAACGCCATCTACGCGGCAGCGGCAGGAGACAGGAACACGGTGGTTTTCGATGGCCACGTTTTCGATTCTTTGCCCGCTTACCTTCTATGGAGGATAAAGGGTTCTGGGGAGCCGTTCGGGGTGACCGTCTATGGTAAGGACGGCGAAACCAGAACGGTCCAGAAAAGGCCGCTTTCGGAAGGGGCGAATGCCAACGGAGAGGTAAGGATCCCATTGTCGGTGTATCCGGATCCTGCCTCGTTAGGATACTTCACCGGCTCCGGTGAAGGCCAGCCGGATCCGCCGTTCGGCAGGTTCGCGCATATGACGATGAGCTATGGTTGCCCCCACTCCTGCGGCTATTGCACTACGGGCAGGAGGGAAGGCTACCTAGTCCATAAGGACATGGAAACCATCAAGAAAGAGCTCGATTTATACAAAAATCTGGGCGTTACGACCCTCGCCATAATGGACGATAACCTGCTCGCCCTCGGGACCAGGGATGTCACCAGGATAATGCAGCTTGTGAACAGCTACGGATTCGGGATCGAATACGGGAACGGCCTGCAGCTGAGCCTCCTGAACAAAGACTGGGAATCCCTGAAGGGTCCGATCCTTTCCAACTGCGACAGCCTCTATGCGCCGCTGGAGGATCTGACGCGGGACAGGGCCTATGAAAAGCTGGATCCGACCAGGTCCAATCTCGAACTGATGCGGAAGATAGCAGCCGAAGCGCCTGCAAGGATGAGGTACCTGACCATGGGCGTGATCGTAGGTGTGCCTGGCCATACGAAAAATGCCCTTGAAACGACATTCATGAGAAACGTCCAGAGGTTCCTCGAAGTCTTCAATCAAAGCCGCTTGCATGTCGGGATGACCGTGTTCAACTTCATCCCGCTCGCAGGGACGGTTTTCGGCGATATGGCGCTGGACAGCTGCAGGATGTTCGCAGACCCCGTATCCGCGCATCCCGAGATATGCAACTTCGGGGTCGTGAGCTATGCCCCGCCTGGCATGACGCACAGGGAAGTCTTCGACGCCTATGAAAAAGCGCTTGAATTGAATCCGGCCGGGAAGGAGCTCGGATTATCGTATACGAGGCTCCAGCGCTACGGTGAGAACGCCCTCCCGGAAAACGAAAGATGGAAAATCCCCCAGGCATGGCGGACCCCCGGCCTGCATCTCAGAGCCCAAATGCCCGGATGCAAGAGAGGCATTACAAAATAGATCTCCCGCCTACCGGAAGATAAATGATGCTCGGGCTGATTTCAGCTTCCATTTGGTTAAGCCTGGGTTTCTAATCCCCGAGGAAATCCGGGCCGCCTCTGTTTTTCCTGGAAGCCACGAACGTGATAACGAGGAGCGCGAGCAGCGCGGCCACCGGGGCCTGGCACGGCACGTTTTCCGGGATGTTCGAGCTGCCATTGGTCCCTATGCTCGAATTGACGCTCCTGTTCGCCGCTATGCTTTTGTTCAGCGCGATACTGGCGTTCAACGCGATGCTCTCGTTCAGCGCAATGCTTTTGTTCAACGCGATGCTCGCATTCAACGCGCGACTCGCATTAAGCGCGATACTGGCATTCAATGCCATGCTCTCGTTCAGCGCGATACCCGCATTCAGTGCAATGCTTTTGTTCAGCGCGATACTAGCATTCAACGCGCGGCTCGCATTCAGCGCTATGCTGGCATTCAACGCGATACTCGCATTCAGCGCAATGCTTTTGTTCAACGCGATGCTGGCGTTTATCCTCGCGGATTCCATCACCGCGGCTTCCTTCTCCGCAGCTATCAGGGATGGCGCGATCGAGGCGCTCTCGCTTGCGATGCTCCCCTCCTGCGTCTGGACGCAGCTCACGTCAAGGTAATCGAGCAATGTGCGTCTCGCATTTATCATCTGCGGTATCGCGTAATCCGGAGGGGGGCAGAAATCGTAGGTGCTGAAGATGGGCTGGTACATGACCGCGGTCTCGTGGCGGTTGAGCGTTTCGATATCCGAGAGGGCCGTATCCGCGGCCGAATAGGACGGCGCCTGGCTGAAGGCATGGGACGAGCCGATGGCTTGGTCCAGCGCGGCGTTGGCGCTGTCCACGCTCGTCTTATATGAAAGCATGGAATCTATGAACGGCCAGCCCATCTGCCCGAAATACCAGCATACCGGCACCGAGGCGCACGCGTACTGGCAGGTGCTCCGGTTCACGCACGGGTACTCGTACATCCCGGTGATCTCCATGCAGTTGGTCTCCGGCCCTTGCTTGAGCGCTTTCGAGTAGTTGAGCACCGTGAACGGCTCTGAGAGGTCCCCGGAAAATGGCGGGCTCGCGGCCGCAGCGTATCCCGAAACCAGGGAGCTTATCGTTCCGTAGCTGGAGACCGCGCTGACATTCGTGCCGTTGATCATGAATACCGCGAAGGAGCCGTTCTTTTCCAGATAGGCCAGCGCGAGATGGCCGCTTTCGTAAAATACGGTGACGTTCTGGCTCCAGTTCAGCGAATCCAGGTGCTGACTGATGCTCTGGCGCAGTTCCGAGCCTGATTCCGGCACGAGATAGGCGCACGTTGCGTTCCAGCGGTTGAGCGGTGCCGCATTCAAGTCAATGCTTTCGACTAAGCCCACGTCCCCCTTTACCGTGAACGAGACCTCGGTGCTTTCGTTCGGCCCCATTGGCGGCATGTCCCAGTAGGGCCAGCCGTCTGATTCGTAACCGTCCGGATTAAGGGCGTACGTCAGGTTCCTGGGGACGAACCACGCGTTCGTGCTTGAAAGCGTGAGCCGGAACGCGCTTGTGGAGGAGTCAGACGGATCGACGATCCTTATCCTGAACGTGGTGTTGTACCCATCGTAAATAGTCGGAGGGTAGTCAACCGGGCAATCTATGTATCCGTAAGACCCGCCCGGTATGCTTACCGTATTGGCTGCGCCGGCCATGTGGAACATCGCGAGCACAATCATGACCGCGAGTAGTGTTTTCATAGCCATCAGAAATGACAACCCGGGGAAGGTTTTAGTACCTTGGCGGAAAGGGGTTCCCTTCCGCACCCGAACCGCTTTTCTTTTATTCCTATTCTAATAACATCATCCCAATCACAGGTCGATTTTATGCTCCAAGAAAGGTACGACAGGACGATAGAGGAGAAATGGCAGAAGTGGTGGGCTGACAACAACACCTACAGCTTCGATGAGAAGGACGAGACGAAGCCGGTCTATTCGCTGGACACTCCGCCGCCGTTCACGTCCGGCGACCTCCACATGGGCCATGTGCTGAGCTACTCGTATTTCGACTTCGTGGCACGCTACAAGCGCATGCGCGGCTTCAACGTCTATTACCCCCAGGGATGGGACACACAGGGGTTCCCCACCGAAGTGAAAGTGGAGAAGAAGTTCGGCAGGCTCCCCCCCGTGCAGTTCCGCGAGAAGTGCATAGAGTGGACGCGGGAGTTCATAGCGCGCATGAAGATGCAGATGAACCAGATGGGCTTCAGCCCTGACTGGCGCTACGAATACCGGACCATGGAGCCGGAATACCACAGGAAAGTCCAGCTCTCGCTGCTGAAAATGTATAATGATAAGCTGGTCTACAGGTCCAAGTACCCTGTCTACTGGTGCCCCAAATGCGTGTCCGCCATCGCGAAGGCCGAGCTCGACGACGAGGACAAGGACGGGACCATGCACCACATAAACTTCACGGGCCCGGACGGCGAAAATCTCATCATAGCGACCACCAGGCCCGAGCTCATGCCCGCGTGCGTGGCCGTGCTTTTCCATCCGGCAGACGAGCGCTACCGGAATCTTGACGGAAAAACAATCAAGACCGCGCTCGGGAAAGAGGTCCTGGCCATCGCGGACAAGGACGTGGACAAGGAGTTCGGCACCGGCCTGCTCATGGTATGCACGTTCGGCGACAAGATGGACGTAGTGTGGATGCACAGGTACAAGCTGCCCATGATAGACTCCATAGACCAGCACGGCAGGATGAAGAACTCCGGCGAGTTCGACGGCCTCAAGGTCGAGGAGGCGAAGAAGAAGGTCGTGGAGAAGCTCAAGGCGGAAGGCAAGCTCGTGAAATCCGTGCCCCTGAGGCAGACCGTGAAGGTGCACGACCGGTGCAAGACCCCGGTGGAGCTCATCCCCTCATTGCAGTGGTTCGCCGACATACGCACGACGGCCAAGCACATCAAGGCGTTCGCCGAGAGGATAAAATGGGTGCCTGATTTCGGCATAAGCTATCTCATCGACTGGGTCGAGGGCGCGGAATGGGACTGGGTGATCTCCCGCCAGCGCGTGTTCGGCACCCCGCTCCCGTTCTATTTCTGCGAGAAATGCGGCGCGACCGCCGGCGCCGAGCCTGGCGAATTGCCGTTCTATCCGGAGAAAGCCGCTGGCAGGGCCTGCTCGTGCGGAAGCAGGATGCTCCCGGAGACCAGCACCTGCGACGTGTGGGTGGACTCGAGCATAACGCCGCTCATAATCGCCGGATGGCCGGATGACGAGAAGAGGATGGCACGCTTGTATCCCGCGTCGCTGAGGCCCCAGGGTGTGGAGATTGTCCGTACATGGGCGTTCTACACCATCTACCGCAGCGGGGTGGCGCTCACGGGCATCCCGCCTTTCCATACCATACTGCTCAACGGGAACGTGCTCGCACCGGACGGCAAGAAGATGTCCAAGAGCACGGGCAACATAATCTCGCCCTCTGACCTGCTGCGCGACTATCCGGCCGACGCCATACGGCAATGGGCCGCGATGTCAGGCGCCATGGCCAAGGACCGCCCGTTCAGCTACGAGGACATAAAGTACGCGAAGAGCTTCCTCACCAAGTTGTGGAACGCTGCGAAGCTGGTGGACAAGTCCCTGGAGGGCTACGAGGCGCGGGACGTCGATCCCGGAAGCCTCGGCACCATCGACAGGTGGATAGTAAGCAGGATGAACCAGGTCGTAGAGGAGTACACCCGCGACATGGAGGCCTTCGAGTTCCACAAGGCCATACGCGCCATGCAGAACTTCTTCTGGCACGACGTCTGCGACAACTACCTGGAGTACGTGAAGCACCGGGTGTACGGCACGGACGCCAAGGCCAAGCAGGACGCGCAGCACTGCCTGGATTACGTGCTGCGCAATTCTATCCGCCTGCTCGCGCCCATAACCCCGCACATGGCAGAAGAGCTTAACCGCGAGGTGTTCAAGGCTGAAAAATCCATACACCTGAGCGCCTGGTCCGCCGGAGGCCCGGTGGACGCGGACGCCATATCCGCGCTGGAGCTGTTCAACCGGGTGGTGACGGAGCTGCGCCAATACAAGGCGAAGAACAAGATGGCGCAGAACGCGGAGCTGGCCAAAGTCCGCCTCAGCCTGCCCGGGCCGCTGGGCGCGGAGCTGGAATCAGAACTCAGGCTAATCAGCAAGCTGAAGGAAGTGGAGCAGATCAAGGGAGAATTCAACGTATCCGTTCTCTAGCCGGATATGATCTTACCGGTTATCGTTCCGGATATCGTGTGCGACGAGTTGCTGCAAGCGCTGCCGGCCGCCGCAACTTCCGGCGTGCATGCCTCGTAGGTGACATTGGCGTTGAGCTGCAGCGCGCTTTTCGCGGGCAGATCGGTGCCGAGCGCAGCCACCGAGGTGTAATTGGAGCCGCTCTGCACAATGACGCCTTTGGAGAAACCGCTGAAGGCCAGGTTGTCAGCCGGATCGTACGCCTGGACCTCAGTGATGTTTATCGCGTACGGGAATCCGTTGTAAAGGCCGAGCGCGAGATTCGTATCGCTGTTGTTGTTGAAGAGCGCGAACTGGCAGGCCAGGTTGGAGCCGAAGTTGCATTCCTCGGACACCAGGAACGTGGACGAGAGCACCCCGCTGCTCATCAAGAGGCCGATTATTATCACGAGGGCCAGTATCGCCCACCCATAGGTGGTCACGTATTCTATCATGGATTGTCCACGCATGGATGGATTAACCGGCGTATGACTTAAATACATTTCGCTCTATGTGTTACTAGTAAAATGGCGTATTCTCATCAGGATACATCACGTTCAAAGGAGGTCGGATAGATGATAGAGACATGTGGGAGATGCGGCGCCCAGACCGCGAAGCTCGAGGTCTGCGCCTACTGCAAGAAGAAGATATGCTACACCTGCATAAAGAGCCAGAAGAGGAAGAAGCCCGGCAAGATCTACATATGCAAGAGCTGCTGGAGCATCATGCCTTCGAGGAAGCGCTACAAGGATGTGAAAGGCTAGGATTCTTTGCGGGCTTTCCTGCGCCGCCGTGGCGTCAGGGAAGCTCAAGATTTTAAAAACAATCCATTTATTATCAGCCTGTTGCTGCCAGGGCAGTAAAGCTGAAAAGGTGATCAGATGGGACTTTTGGACAAGATCTTCGGAAAAAGTGAAAATGTTGAAGTGCCTGATCTAGAGGAGGTCATGGAAGCCGAGGGAGACGTCGTCAGCCCTCCCGCCGAATTCTACGTCAAGAGGATAGACCTCAGGAACGAAGGCGATGGCGACCTGGTCGTGAAGGAGCTGGTTCAGAAGAACATAATCATATTGAACCTGCTCCCGCTCTCGAAGCAGCCGAACAGGTTAAAGGGCATAATCGCGAAGCTCAAATCGCACGCGAACAAGTCCAACGGCGACATCGCCCTGCTCTCGACCGACGCGATCCTTCTCACGCCATCGAACGTGAAGATCGTGAAATCAAAGCCGAAGCCGAAGAAGACGCTCTGATTTTTTTTATCATTCTATGCCCCATTTCGGGGTTATTCCTTCTTTTCCACATTCCTCATGTTCTAAAACATTTCCGATTTAATTACTCCCATAGCTGAGGTCGCATAACCCGGTAGTGCGCCGGTCTTGAAAACCGGTCCCTCGTGGATTGCAGGTTCAAACGTTTCCCGTTCCGAAACCGGCAACTGGAAACTGGATTTCCTGCCCTCAGCGATTTTTCCAAACCGTCAGCCGACCATCATGTTGTCCACGCGGATGTGCGGCCCCCCGTCGCTGACAGGCGCCTCCTGGCCGTTCTTCCCGCACATGCCCGGGCTGGTGCCGAAATCCCTGCCGACCGCGGCCACGTTCTTCAGCGTCGTGAGTATATCGCCGCTTATGGCCGCGTCGCGCATCACCCGGCCTAGGACCCCGTTGTTTATCTCGTACGCCTCCTCGGCCTTGAACATGAAGCCCCCTGAGAAGATGTCCACGGAGCCGCCTTTCATGCCCTTAAGATAGACACCGTGCTTCACGTCGAAGACCTCCTCCCTGCTCTGCTCGCCCGGGAGCACGTAGGTATTGGACATCCGGACAATGGGCAGGCTGTCGTAGCCGTCCGCCCTCGCATGGCCGTTCGGCTCGTCTTTCGTCTCCTCCGCTGTCTCCCTGGAGTTGATGTATCCTTTGAGGACCCCCTTGTCGAGCACGAGGGTCTTCCTGGCCTCCATGCCCTCGTCGTCGTAGGCATAGGCGCCGAAATCGTCCGCTGTCGGGTCGTCCACTATGGAGAGCAGCCCGTTGCCTATCGTCTTCCCGACCTTCCCCGCGAGTATGGATTCGCGGTCCGTCACAGAATCAGCCTCCACCGCGTGGCCCATGGCCTCGTGCGCGAACACGCCGCTCAGCTCCGGGTCCAGGACCACTGTGAACTTGCCCCTGGGCGCGACCGGGGCGCCCACGAGCCTCTCCGCCTTCTCCCTTGACGATACGGCCGCCTTGTGGAGGTCCAGGCCGTGGAACCCCTTCCTGGAAGCCGAGGTTTCGACTCCCCTAATTATCATGCCCGCGTCCTGCGCCACGCAGCTGCAGGAAAGATAGGCGTAGCCCGTCTCCTGGACTATGGCCGCGCCTTCCGAGCTGTAGAACTCCTTCCTGAGCGAACTGTCCGAGCACGCGATCCTGCAGGACGTTATCTTCGTGCCGGCCATGCCCTTCTTCGCGTCGAGCAGCGCCTCCACCTGCTCCTCCACCGGGACCCGCTCGACGGAGCTATTCACCGTTTTCCTCTCGTGCTTCCCCTCGGCGAGCCGTATCCTGCCCTTGTCCAGGGAGGCGAGACGCGCCGCCTTCTCGAGCAGGCCGCGCATGTCGGAGACGTCGTTGGACGACGCGAAGCCCCAGGAGCCGTCCTGCAGCACGCGCACCGAGGCGCCCTGCCAGCTCCCGGAATTCACCTTGACCTCGTCGTCCTGTATGCGGACGACGGCCTCGGTTCCGTTCTCGAGCCTCGCTTCCGCGTATTTATATCCTGAAAGAAGGCTTTCTATCTCCAAACCACTCAACTCAGAGGGCCTTCCTGGCCTTCTCTGCGTACTCCCTTATGATCTTCTTCTGCTCGCGGTCCTTCACCGAGCCGCAGAACACGTAGCTTCCTATGGGTATGAGGACCAGTATGGTGCTGCCGAACGTTATCTCTATCTCCCTGGGCACGTCGCTGGAGCGCTTCATGAGTGCGTCCGTTATGTTCGCGGCGGATGCGATCATGCCGGCTGCGGCGTCGGTCAGCGGCATGGTGGAATGCACTATGGCGCCGTCCGCCCTGACTATGGCGCCATCCACGCCATGGATCTTCATGTCGTCCAGCACCCCGCCCGGCTCGTCCGAGATGGTGACCTTGGCGGGCGCAGGGGGCGGTTTCGCCACGGTCTCCCCGGGCTCCTCTTCGGCCGGCGCGGCCTTGGCCTTCCTGATCTCGCTTATGTCGTCCCAGTCGCGCTCGACTATCCTCTTCACCGGCTTCTTCTCATCGGCCATTCCTATACCACCGCTATTCCAGAAGGTCCCAGCCTGACCGGTATCGGCATGCCCACCGAAGGCACGTCCAGCTCGAATTTTCCGCCGGATTCGCGCAATGTGACCAGCTCGTCCATGCCGTGCTCCAGCAGGCTGAGGAGCTGCTTGTCGTGCACGCCCTCCTCCACCAGCAGGAGCGTGGTCGCGTCAGAGCTTTTGAGCCTCCCCTCGATTATCTGCAGGAACTTGGTCATCGACTCCTTTGGGTTGTAGAGCACGAGCGTTGACAGGGAATGGAAAAGCACCCTCAGCCTCTTGCCCGCGGACTTCCTGAGCATGTCGTTGAGCGCTATGGAGATGTCGTTCAGCGCGCCGGGCCCCGAGATATAGACGCATCTGTCGGTCGAGACGAGCTCCTTCTTCTGGCCGAGCGTCTGGGAATAGCAGTCTATGAAATAGACGTTGTCCTTGCCGAGGTCCAGCCCCATGCCGCCCGCCTTCTCTTGCATGGCGTCCGGCGTGGCGTCCGCGTTCACTATGAGGACGTTCTCCTTCTTCGGGTCCGCCGCGGCGCAGAACTGGTACGCGAAGGCCTCCTTCTCGCCGCCCGTGGGCCCTAGCAGCAGCACGTTGCCCGGGTTCGGGTAGCCGCCCTCCATGATGAGGTCGAGGTCCGCGATGCCGGTGGAGAGCCTGTTCCTCTTCAGTATGGGCGTCTTTTCGTCTACTCCTAGCGGCGGAAGTTCCATGGGCTTAAATAGGGGAGCAACAGTTTAAAATGTTCTGCCAGACGGGAGGGCTTATCATCCGGAGTGGTGTAAGGAAAAGCTGGAAAGGAGAAGATAAAAAGAAGGTTTTCGCAGCCGCTCCGTGATGCTTCTAGCTCGTAGCCACCGCTCCGGCCCCGCCGCAGGCGACGGTTCCGACATTGGGCATCATCATGTTGAGCAGGGTCGGTACGATCAGGTATATCACGATGCCGATCACCGCGCCGGTTATCATGGCAGTGGCCCAGACCGACGCCCTCGCCCTGGTCTCGGCACCGAGTATCTGGCCTATGGCATAGACCGCGGCAGCCAGCACGACCAGCAGCATGGCGCCCACGGACAGGAACGTCTGTGCCGTGGCGCACAGGCTGTTCATGGCTGATACGACGCTCATTGCGCTCGGAATCGCACCACCATTAGCGCCAGGAGGAGGGGTTGTTTCTGTGCCGGCTTGCGCTTGTACGACAGATATGAAACTCATTATCATTATGACTATCGAAAGATACACCCATATCCTCTTGGATGCCGAAACGACGTCGAACATAGTCCACCTCGGATATCCTTCCTGCTCTAATCGCAATGTCAATCTTTAAATAAGTTCTTACAGTCGAGGCTGCGGAACTGTGTCGCATAACTCGTCCTGATAGAGCAGCCCCATGAATATTCCATCTGACTAAAACATCTCTACCAGGGCGCATCAGCCAACCGGTGTTCAGGTGTTGTTCAGGATGAGCACGTCGGTGACGTTGCAGTCATCGGAAGAGGGATATGCGGCGATCAGGCGCAGCGAGGTCTGGTTCGGGTTGTAATCCGCAGGCGGCGGGCCGGCATAGACGTGCATGGAGTTCTCCCTGAGTATGGACTCGATGTCCGCTGCGGACTGGTTCTCCAGGCCGATGTACAGCGCCTTCTTCCCGGAGAGGTAGACCAGCTCCGGGTTGATGTTGTCCGGTGCGTGGCTGCATATGCCAAGAAGGAAGAGGTCGTTTTTCGCGGCGGCCGTGGATATGGAAGCCGAGATATCGCGGGTCGTCTGCACGGTGCTTCCGGAGAAGAAGCGGGCGTTCGAAGGCATGACGAAGATGAAGAAAAGCAGGACCACGGAAAGGACGATTTCCTTGCTCTTTATCTTGCCGAGGGCGCACATCGAGAGGCCTGCGACGGGCACCGACCAGAACGTCAGGTAATAGGTGTTGTTCCACGTCAATGTGCTGAAAGCCAGGGCGTAGAGGCAGACGCCTGCGAAAAGAAGCAGGTGCAGGTCAGCCTCCCCGGAGGACTTCCACTGGACGAAAGAGTCCATCAGGCCTTTCAAGAAGAAAACAAGGAGGAACGCGGAGGACACGAGAAGCGCGACCCCATAAATCAGATAGAGGTAGTATCCGTAGTTGAGAAGATCCAATAGCCCCGAGTAGTTCCCTATGACGGAATTGCCCCCGTTAATAGTACAGCTGACCAGCTCAAGCAGGTAGTAGAGGACCACGATGGCCGTGGCTGCGATGAAAGCGGCGAGGAATGGCACGCGGTCTTTCTTGGCGCAGACGAGCTCGTAGACCGCGAACGGTAGCACCAGCGTCACAAGGGGAGGCTTGGACAGGAACAGCAGCGTCTCGGATATGAAAAGCCACGGCAGCATGCCGTTGGATTTCCGGAATTCCGCATAGACGTTGAGGAAGACGAGGAGGAGCACCATCGAGAGGCCTTCCGGCATGTAGGCCCGCGAGATGAAGACGTTGAGGGGAAGGAGCGCGAAGAGAACGCAGGAGAGCAATGCCGCGGTACTGCTTCCCAGGAGCTTTTTCTGGAGCACGTAGAAAAGAGCCAGTGATATGAGGGACAGCAGGACCGGTACGATGCGTATGTCCCAGTTCGTGATGCCGAACGCATGGAAAAGGGGCTGGGAGAGGAGCGGGAGGAACTGGAACTCGAGCCCGTTTATGGTGAAGACCTTGTCCGAGGCCTTGGCGTAATCCGTAAGCGGGCTGATCAGATCCGTACGATTGAGGAAGTATTCCTTGGCTATCAATATCGTCTGGTACTGCCTCCACCCATGGTAGTCTAGGAAATCCCCGTCAAGCTGCACGAAACGAACCAGGACGGAGATCAGGACGAGCGCTATCACTGCCCAAAGGAAAACTTTCCGGGGGACCGTGAAGGATACCTTCGGGGCGCAAAAGAGTAGTTTCACCCCAACATAGACCTGGAGGAACATGAAAAGCGAGATGAAAGGCGCAGATGCGGCAAACCCGTAGAAAAAAGTCGACACCGGAAGGAAGGCGAGTATCAGCGGGGCGAGCAGTATCAGCGCGGCTTCAGCCAATGCGGGTCTTTCGACAGGCAACGGCATGAAGACGAGACGGCCGATGAGATAGATGCCCGCGAGAGCCAGGAGGTAGGAGACGAAAAGCTCGCTGCGGTCGAGGCTTCCGTTCTGAAAGAAGAAGGAGACGGCGAGCGATATGAGGATGATTGTGCAGAAGATTATCAGCTCGTCTTTTGGAAAAGACATGAACAAACCATGATGATGAAAGCTTATAAAAGTTAGAACTACGCTGCCTGGTCAGAACATCCATTGATACGAAACATCAAGCGTTGTATTCTCTAACGAGATCCATCATCAGGACCGGTGTAAGGGAAAGATAAAAAGAAGCCGCCACGAAGCGTTTCTAGCTCGTAGCGGGGCCGGTGCCAGTTCCGCCGCAGACGACGCCTCCGACATTGGGCATCATCATGTTGAGCAGGGCCGGCACGATCAGATATATCACTATCCCGATGAGCGCACCGGTTATCATGGCAGTGGCCCAGACCGACGCCCTCGCCCTGGTCTCGGCACCGAGTATCTGGCCTATGGCGTAGACCGCGGCTGCCAGCACGACCAGCAGCATGGCGCCCACGGACAGGAACATCTGTGCCGTGGCGCACAGGCTGTTCATGGCTGACGTGATATTGCTTGCTTGCGCCGAAGCCACGAAACTCAATACCAATATGCCTAGCGGCAGATACTTCGCAATTTTATTGTTTGCCGAAACGACGTCAAACATCAGGTCACCTCAAATGTCCTTCTGGTCTAATCGCAACATTAATCTTTAAATTGGTTCCTATTGCTGCCTGGCACCGAATTATCTCGAATTAAAATGAGAATAATAGAAAAAAAGGATTCAGCATGTGATTGAGCTTGCGCCGCTTCCATTCATCATCGTGCCGATAAGGGCCGGCACAATCAGGTATATCACGATGCCGATCACCGCACCGGTTATCATCGCAGTGGCCCAGACCGACGCCCTCGCCCTGGTCTCGGCACCGAGTATCTGGCCGATGGCGTAGACCGCGGCTGCCAGCACGATGAGCAGCATGGCGCCCACGGACAGGAACGTCTTTGCCGTGGTGCACAGGCTCTGCATGGCATTCGTGATGCCGCTCGCACTTGGAATTACGGTACTTTGCGCCTGCGCAATGGATGCGAAACTCATTATCACTATGCATATCGTAAGATACTTCCCTAACTTCTTGAATGCCGAAACCGCATCAAACATCGGTTCACCTCAAAAGTCCTTTAGCTATGTTGTAGTTGTCCTAATCTGTGCATTAACATTTAAAAAGGTTCAGCCCAGTGAGTATGCGGATTCTATGGGGATGGATATCAAAAAATTACTCTCAGATGAGCGGGCACTCCTGTTTTTGCTGGCGCTGCTCTATCTAGCCATCAGGATCCCCCTCCTTTCCTACCTTCCGTTCATACAGGACGAAGCGGTATACACTGTCCAGATATCCGAGCAGATGGCGCACTTTTCGTTCGTGCCCACCTACCTTGGATCCGGGACCGACTGGAAGCCGCCCTTGTTCTTCTGGGTGTACGCCGTACTTGTGAAGCCGCTTATGGGCTTGCCGCTTCCGCTCGAGGCGGTGTTCAAGCTGCCCACCCTCCTCTTCGGTCTGGCCAACATGCTGCTCCTGTACTACCTGATAAAAGCCATGACGTCGAACCGCGAGCTCGCTTTCATGACCGCCCTCATACACACAGGCATATTCCTGGTGGTGAACGTCAACACGACCGTGCTGATGGACACATTCATGATGACGCTGGTGCTGGCAGGCATTCTTTGCTATGTCAAGGAGTCCTGGGGCAGGCGACGCTTCCTGGCCGGAGGGGCGTTTACATTCCTCACCTTCATGACGAAGTTCTGGCTGGCGCTCATCATCCCCCTGATGGCAGTCGCCTATTTTGCGAGCCGGGATAGGAAAGTCCTCAGGGACAGGGCATTCCTTCTATCCCTCCTCTCGATCGTGATTGCGTACCTGGTGTTTTCGGCGTTCTTCACATTTCCCGGCACCGTCCAGGACGTAAGCTTCATATACACGATACAACACCGGCTGCTGGCCGTGTTTTCATTACCGCAGATCGTGTCATCCTTCGGCATGTTCTTCGTGTTCAGCATAGTATGGGTCGGGATCTCGCTGTTGGGCGCATACAAGTTCTGGAGGGCCGAGCCGCTGATGACGCTGTGGCTGGCGCTGGGTGTTTTCCCGATTTTCGGAGGGGTGTACTTGCTGTGGTACTACCTGCCGGTCATGGTCCCCGTCGCTTTCTTCTCTGCGCGCCTCCTTCTCGATAATCAGGGCAAGCAGAGGCTGGACGGGTTCTGCATATTCTTCACCATGCTGATCATGATCGCCGGGCTCGCTATCGGCTTCGCCTACTACAACGAGCTGTTGGGGGATTACGGCGGCCAGAGAACGGCCGGTGAACTCATCGCCCTCAAAGACAATACGGTGATTGTCGGCAACTACTGCCCCGCGGTCGTGGCTTATAAAATCCTAGAAGAAACCCGGACCGGCAGCGAAAAGGATTTCGGATGGATACTCGCGGCCAATGCCACGGATTCCATAGTCCGAAGCTTCATATCTGATTACAACACATCTACGTATCCGCTCTCGTCGGATTTCGGCACGATGTTCGATACTACCAATACCATGTATCGGAAACCATCGAATGTTACACGCCCGGATTATGTTGTAGTGTGCGGCTTCCCCAACGTCACGGTCTCCGGCACCATGCTGTCGAACGAGTCGTATGTCCGTGTCTTCAAAACCGGCTAATCGGTGACCAGAAGTCCAGCAATTCTTATAATCTAGGATGCATAATCACGCCATGGAAGAGGGATTCGAATCAAAGCACCATTTGCTCGAGGAGACACACTGGTGGTTCGTGGCTCGCAGGGACATGATAATGCGGCTTCTCCGCGATGAGAGCAAAGAATCCAGGATACTGGACATCGGGTGTTCTGCCGGTGCGATGCTAAGGCAGCTCGAGCGCGCAGGCTTCGTGAACGCCTGGGGGATTGATACGAGCGAAAAGGCCGTGGAATCCTGCAGGGCGAAAGGCCAGAAAAACGTCTCCCTGATGGATGGCGCGAGCATGGCCTTTGGCGACTCTGAATTCGACCTGCTCATCGCCTCGGACGTCCTCGAGCACATCGCCGATGACCGTATGGCGCTGTCAGAATGGAGGAGGGTGCTGAAGACCGGAGGCAGGCTGCTGGTGTTCGTGCCGGCGTTTCCCTTCCTCTGGAGCGGCCACGACGAGGCCAACAGGCACTACCGGAGATACGGGCGCAGGGAACTCGTCTCCAAACTGCAGGATGCGGGCTTCTCGATCGAGCGCTCGACGTACTGGAATGCGGCCACGTTCCTACCCGTGCTTGCGGCCAGGCTCTCGCGGAGATTCCTGCGCCTGAAAGATGATGACCTGCACGGACAGCCGCTCCTCAACGGCCCGCTCACCGGGCTGCTGTGCTTTGAAAACGCGATAGCCGAACGTGTCCATATCCCGGTCGGAGTCAGCATCATGTCCTTGGCGGTGAAAAAAGGGTAATGGTTTTATTTGTTTCACCGCAATCTTTCCCCATGATCTCCGTAGTCGTTCCCGTCTATCACGAATCAGCCATCCTGCGGGCCAATGTCATGCGGCTGAAAAAAGCCATGGACGCCCTCAAGCAGAACTACGAGATACTGGTGATGGTGGACGGGAGCACGGACGGCAGCCGGGAGATCGCGGAGAAGCTAGCCTCCAATCGCGTCAGGGTGCTGAACTCGGAGACCCGGCTGGGCAGGGGTGCCTCTCTTCGCAATGCCATGGCTGCGGCTAAGGGGGACCTGGTCATGTATACCGACGCCGATCTGGCCGTTGATCTCGCTTACTTGGGCCCGTTATTGCACGAGGTGGAGGAGGGCGCAGACATTTCCACGGGCTCGCGTCTCATGTCCGCTTCGGAAGTGCGCGGCAGAAGCCTGCTCCGGGAGTTCTTCAGCCGTAGCTACAACAGGATGCTCAGGCTGCTATTCAGGACATCGATAAAGGACCATCAATGCGGTTTCAAGGCATTCAGGAAATCCTCGGTCCTTCCAATTCTGGACGAGGTAAAAGCCAGGCACTGGTTCTGGGACAGCGAACTGCTCATAAGGGCGCAGGACAATGGCCTGCGCGTCGCGGAGATACCAGTGAAATGGACGGACAGCTCGAAGAGCACGGTCGACCTGCGCCGTGACGTGGCCTGCATGGGCGCCGCGGCGTTGGAGCTGCGCTTCCGCATATGACGGCATCCCTGCCGGCAAACAGTTTAATATACGTCACGCCCAATCCTCACTTCATGCGCATCCGACTCTACTTGAACAAGTCCGTGCACGACAACGCCGCCGCCTACTACGAGCTCGCGAAGGAGGCGAGGAAGAAGCGCGAGGGGCTCAAAGACGCGATCGAGGAGACGAAGAAGGAGATGGAGAAGGCGAAGAAGAAAGGAGCGCAGGCCAAGACGGCGGTGAAGATAAAGCGCGAGAAGGAATGGTTCGAGAAGTTCCACTGGTTCACGACATCGGAAGGGAAGCTCGCCATCGGCGGGCGCAACGCGCAGCAGAACGACCTGCTCTTCGCCAAGCACATGGATGATAAGGACTTGTTCTTCCACGCGGACATCCAGGGCGCCTCCGCGCTGATGCTCAAGGGCGGCGCAGACGCATCCGAGCAGGAGCTCATCGAATGCGCCCAGTTCGCGGCCTGCCTCTCGAACGCGTGGAAGAACGCGAACGCCTCGGTGGACGTCTACGCGGTGAAAAAGGAGCAGCTCTCCAAGCATTCCCACGGCGGTTTCATCCCCGCGGGTGCGTTCGCCATAGCTGGCGAGCGCAGATGGTTCAAGAGCACGAGGCTCGGGGTAAGGGTCGGCATCGACGCGGAGTCGAAGCGGTTGATCATCGTCCCGGAGATGTCGAAAAGGAAGCTCTCGCCGGAAAGCACGCTCGCCCCATCCAGGTCCGGGAAGGAAAAGGGCGCTTTGGCCAAAGCGCTCGCCAAGACGTTCAATGTCCATCCCGACGAGCTGCTGGAGATACTCCCGAACGGGAAATCCAAAATCTCCAATAAATGAAGCAATAAAAGAATTCCCTTTCCAATAGGCGTATCGTGGGGCTATGGCGGGAAGGATCGAGATAGGCATAAACAGCGGGGTGCGCGACGTCACGGCGGAGCAGATGCAGCGCCGCATAAAGGCGGAGCTGAAGAAAGACGCCGCCTGCAGCTTCATAGAGGCCTATAGCATAGACGCGGACCTCACCGAGCAGGAGCTCGAGAGGCTCGGGAAGGATGTCTTCACGGACAGCGTCATCCAGCACTTCTCCTATAAAGGATCCCTGCAGCCGGACTCCTGGCGCGTGGAGATCGGATTCCTGCCAGGCGTGACCGACAACGTGGGCAAGACCGCGAAGGAGGCCATAGCCGACGCGCTCGGCAAGGACGTGGACGTCTACTACAGCAGGATATACGCGCTCAAGGGGAGCCTCGACGAGGAGGACTGCGGGAAGGTCGCGGGGATGGTGCACAACCCGCTCGTGGAGAAATACGTGCTCCGCCAGCCCGGCAGCCAGTCCGAGCCCTACATCCCCAAGGTAATCATCCATCACGAGCCCAACGTGGAGCACGTCTCTTTGCACATGTCCGAGGCCAGGTGGATGCAGCTCTCCAAGGAGAGGACGCTCGCCCTTGGCATAGCCGAGTTCCGCGCCATACAGAGGCACTTCAAGGGGGAGCGGGTCCAGGAGCAGAGGAAGGAGGTCGGCCTGGACAGCAAGATAACCGACGTTGAGCTGGAGCTGCTCGCCCAGACCTGGTCAGAGCACTGCAAGCACAAGATATTCAACGCGGACATAAGCTACCTCGAGAACGGGGAGACCACGGCCATAAACTCGCTCTTCAATACGTTCATACGCGGCGCCACGGAACAGATAAAGAAGCCCTATGTCGTGAGCGTGTTCAAGGACAATGGGGGCATAATCAAGTTCAACCACGAATACGACATCGCGGTGAAGGTCGAGACACACAACGCGCCCTCGGCGCTAGACCCGTACGGAGGCGCTTTGACCGGCGTGCTCGGGGTGCAGCGCGACGTGCTCGGCACAGGCCTCGGGGCAAACCCGATCGCGAACACGGACGTGCTCTGCTTCGGGCTCCTGGACGAGACCGAAGTGCCCAAGGGCGCGCTCCACCCGCGCAGGATATACGACGGGGTCACCAAGGGCATAGAGCACGGCGGCAACAAGATGGGCATACCGACCGTGAACGGCTCCATAATATTCGACAGGGATTTCACGTGCAGGCCGCTGGTGTACTGCGGGACCATAGGCATCATGCCCTCGAAGATAGGCGAGCGGCGCACGTCCGAGAAGCAGATATTCCCCGGCGACCTGGCGGTGATGGCAGGCGGCAGGATAGGCAAGGACGGCATACACGGGGCGACCTTCTCCTCGCAGCAGATCGACCAGCACACGCCGCAGTCCGTGGTGCAGATCGGGGATCCGATAACCCAGAAGAAGATGCTGGACTTCGTGCTTGAGGCCAGGGACGCCCTGCTCTACAACGCGATAACGGACAACGGCGCCGGCGGCCTCTCATCCAGCATCGGCGAGCTCGCGCAGCTCTCCGGCGGCTGCGAGATATACCTGGACAAATGCCCGCTGAAATACCCCGGGCTGGACCCCTGGGAGATCCTCGTCTCAGAATCCCAGGAGCGCATGACCCTCGCCGTGCCATCCGGCAACATGGAGAAGCTCACCCTGCTCGCCCAGAAGCACGGCGTGGAGATAAGCGTGGTGGGCAAGTTCACGAGCAGCAGGAAGCTGCACGCCTTCTACAGGGACAAGACCGTGGCCTACATAGATCTCAAGTTCCTGCACGACGGCGTCCCCCAGTACAAGCTCGAAGCCGAGTGGAAACCGAGGCCGTTCCCCGAGCCGCAGATAAAGGAGACTGACCTGGGCGTCATACTCAAGATGCTCCTTTCCTCCCCCAACATAACGACCAAGGAGCCGGTGATACGGCGCTACGACCACGAGGTCAAAGGAGAGAGCATAATCAAGCCGCTCATGCGCGGTCCGAGCGACGCCGCGGTGATCAAGCCGCTCTACAGCTCGTGGGAGGGCCTCGCCATATCGCATGGCATATGCCCCAAGTTCGTGCAGGACAGCTACGCCATGTCCTCCCTCGCCTTCGACGAGGCGGTGAGGAACGCAATCGCCGTGGGAGCGAAGTTCGGCTATCTCGCGTGCCTGGACAACTTCTCCTGGCCAGACCCGGTCAAGTCCGAGAAGACCCCTGACGGCGAGCTCAAGCTGGCGCAGCTGGTGCGTGCATGCCTCGCGCTCTACGACTGCGCGACCACGTACGGGATCCCGATAATATCCGGGAAGGACAGCATGAAGAACGACTATTACTCCGGCGACCGGAAATATTCCATACCGCCAACCCTGCTCATCACCGTGGTGGGCAAGATGGACGACGTGCGCAAGGCCGTGACGTCCGAGTTCAAGGCCCCGGGCGATTCGATATATCTCCTGGGCATGACCCGGGACGAGCTCGGGGGAAGCGATTACTACCGGCTCTTCGGGGGCGTGGGCAACAACCCGCCCAAGGCGCGCCCGGCCGAGCACACGCCGATATACAGGGCGCTCGGGACCGCGATGGAGGCCGGGCTGGTCGCGTCCGCCCACGACGTCTCGGACGGAGGGGTCGCGGTCGCGCTCTCCGAGTCCGCGATAGGCGGCGACGTGGGCGCGGACCTGGACGTAAGCCTCATGCCGCGGGACACCGAGAAGGAGGACGCGCTGCTCTTCTCCGAGAGCCCGGGCAGGCTCGTGGTCTCGGTCGCGGAGGCCAACTGCGCCCGCTTCGAGGCCGCGATGAAGGGCTGCATCTGCGCCAAGGTCGGCCGCGTGCGCGGGGACCACCGCGTGATAATACGCAAAGAGGACAAGTCCGTGGTGAACGCGCTAGTCGAGGACCTCAGGGTCCTGTGGAACAACGGGCCGGAGAAGCCCGCCCCGAGGCTATGATGAAATGCTTTCTGAAATAAAGGACGAGGCCGCCAGCCTGCTTCATGCGGCGTGCGGGAAAAAGATCACCGAAGAGGAGGTCGCGCGGACGATGGAGCCGGGCAAGGAGGGCTTCGGCGACCTGGCGAGCAAGCTCGCGTTCTCCCTCGCGCCGATTGAGAAAAAGAGCCCGGTGGAGATCGCGAAGGACATCGTCGCCAAGGTTCCCAAATCCAAATTCTTCTCGAAAGTGGAGGCGGTCGGCCCATACGTCAACCTTTACATGAGCGACGCGGCCTACTCGTTCGCGCTGCAGAAAATCATGAAGCAGGGGACGAAGTTCGGGCGCGGGAAGAAGACCGGCAAGAAGATGATGGTGGAATATTTCCACGCGAACACGCACAAGGGGGTGCACATCGGGCACATAAGGAACATCTCGCTCGGCGAGTCCGTGTGCAGGCTCCTGGAATTCTCAGGCAACAAAGTGATACGCGCGAACTATCAGGGAGACATCGGCCCGCACGTGGCCAAGTGCCTCTGGGGCTTCATCAACCTCTATGGCGGGAAGGCGCCTGAGGAGAAACGCGGCATATGGCTCGGCAAAGTCTATGCCGAGGCGTCGCAGAAAACCAAGGGCAACCCGGAGCTTGAGAAGCAGGTGCAGGACATAAACCTGAAGCTCTATTCCGGGGACAAGGAGATGACCCGGCTGTGGAAGGAGACCAGGCAGTGGTGCCTGGACGACTTCGAGGAGTTCTACAAGGTGTTCGGAGTCAAGTTCGACGCGTTCTATTTCGAGAGCCAGGTGGAAAAGCTCGGCAAGGAGACCGTGTTGAGGATACTGGACCAGGGCATAGCCAGGAAGGACCAGGGCGCGATAATAATGGACCTCAAGGGCGACGGCCTCGGCGTCTACGTGCTGCTCACGAAGGAGGGCTACCCGCTCTACTACGCGAAAGAGCTCGGCCTGGTCCAGATGCAGTTCGGCAAGTACGACCCCGACAGGCTGATCCACGTGGTCGGCAAGGAGCAGGAGCTCTACTTCAAGCAGCTGTTCAAGACCTTCGAGAGGATAGGCGCGGCCGGGGACAAGCTGTTCGAAAAAGCCGCACGCGCGTCTTATCATCTCATCTACGAGCTCGTCATGCTGCCTGAAGGCAAGATGTCCTCGCGCGAGGGCACGATGGTCCTCTACGAGGACCTGAAGGACAAGCTGCTGGAAATCGTGAAGGGCGAGGTCAGGAAGAGGCACGCTGACTGGGACGAAAAGAAAGTCGCAGAGACCGCGCTTTCCATAACGCTCGCCGCCATAAAATTCACCATGGTCCGCAGGGAGAGCAACAGGCAGCTCATATTCGACTGGGACGCGGCGCTCAGCCTGGAGGGCGACTCGGGCCCGTACCTGCAGTACGCCTATGTGCGCACGAACGGCATACTCAGGAAGGCTGAGTTCAAGCCGCAGATCGCCAAGGGCTATGCGTTCACGGCGCAGGAGAAGACGCTGATAAAGCAGCTCTGCCAGTTCCCGGATTCCGTAGAAGGCGCGGCTTCGACCCTGTCTCCGCACGTTCTCTGCGGCTACCTGCTGGAGCTGGCCGCGGAGCTGAACAGGTTCTACACCACGTCGCGCGTGCTGAACGCGGAAACTGACGAGGAGAAACAGACCAGGCTCGCGATGATCGCGGCGACCAATTCCGTGCTCTGGAGCTCCCTGGACCTGCTCGGCATAGGGACCCCGGAGAGGATGTGAACGAAAAACATTTTGCCATGCCTGCCCGCATCGCCAGCAGTCGCGACTGCGAGCATACCTGCTAGCGGTCTTCATCAAGTCAAAGCGCCTGAAACTCCTTCAGCCGCTGCCTGCTTCATTTCCAGCTGATCTAAACCGGGAGCCTTCAAAATCGAATGTCGAGAGGTAATCGGAAATCCGCTCAGCCCTCCGTATCATCCTGAATTCCCCATCTTCTGTCAAAAGGAATTCTGCGCATCTTAGTTTTCCATTGTACTGGAATCCCATTGCATATCCATGGGCACCGGCATCATGGAAAACGAGGACATCCCCATTCCTTATTTCAGGAAGGTCCCGGTCGATTGCGAATTTGTCGTTATTTTCACAAAGCGAACCAGTGACATCATACCGATAGTCCCTGGGTTGTTCCTCTTTCCCCAGGACCGTGATGTGATGATATGCGCCGTAAAGCGCAGGCCTCATGAGGTTTGCCATGCATGCGTCCATGCCGACGTAATGCTTGTGTTTTTTGGTCACGTGCCTTACGGCTGAAACAAGGTAGCCGTGCGGTCCGGTGATAAGCCTTCCGCATTCCATAAAAAGCTGCGGCAGAGAGGCAAAGGCACCGGCCAGCTTCGCATACTCTTCCTGTATGCCCTTTGAAACAAGTTGAAGGTCAACCGCCTTCTGCTCTGGTTTGTAGGGGATCCCTATGCCTCCGCCGGTGTTGATGAATCCGACGGATATCCCCTGCTCTGAAAGCTTGGCCGAAATCCCAAGAAGCATTTTTGCGGTATCAACGAAATACTGCGGGTTCAGCTCGTTAGATGCGATCATGGTATGCAATCCGAATTTGCGTATCCCTCTCGAAAACGCCTCGTGGTACGCATCGAATATCTGGTCGCCAGGCACGCCGTATTTTGCTTCTTCCGGCTTTCCTATGATCGCGTTCCCTTCCCTTGAAGCTCCAGGATTATACCTGAAGCATATCAGGTCTGGCAGCCCGGCATGGGTCTCAAGAAAACCAAGGTGGGTTATGTCGTCAAGGTTTATTATCGCGCCGAGCGCCTTTGCATGGACAAACTCCCCTGCCGGGGTATCATTTGAAGTGAACATTATGTCGTGTCCTCTCATTCCGACCATTTCCGCCAACCTGAGCTCCGGCAGGGAACTGCAGTCAGCCCCGAAACCTTCATTTTTCAGGATTTCCAGTATATGGGGATTCGGGCAGGCCTTTACTGCGAAGTAGTTCCTGAAACCCCCAGAAACCCATGAAAAAACTTCATTCAATCCCCGCGCCGTTTCTTTCATGCCTTTTTCATCGTAGATGTAGAACGGAGTCGGATGCTTCTTCGCAAGGTCCTGTACTTGTTCTTTTGTGAAAGGTAGGGTTTTTTGTTTCATTTTAATACCCGTTCTACTACTGCATCAATAATTTTAAATGCGTTAGGCCCGGGAAATCCAACGTCTTCAGACGTTGGATGAAAGGGCCGGATCTGCTCAGCTCCGTCGAGCACCGCGGAAATCCACCCGGGCAACGCTTATAAACGACCTTTCCGGCAAATCCTTATGAGAGTGACGCGGGCCTGGAAGTACCGGCTCTATCCTTCAAGAAGTCAGGAAAAATTGCTGAACCGTCAGTTCTACGAATGCAAAACACTCTGGAATTCCTTGCTGGATCACACAAAGGAATATTACGAGGAAAC
Source organism: uncultured Microcaldota archaeon (assembly GCA_963714085.1). Classification (GTDB taxonomy): domain Archaea; phylum Micrarchaeota; class Micrarchaeia; order Anstonellales; family Bilamarchaeaceae; genus CAILMQ01. Next base: position 1,158,461 of record OY970229.1, read on the forward strand.
AAAGAAATTCCCGACTCGAAAGCAACTCTATACTCTGGCAAAGGATACGGGGCTTTATTCCCAGGTAGCCCAGAACGTCGCAGACAGGCTTGTGAAATCCCTGAAGGGGGTGATTGCCAGGAAAAAAGCCGGCAGGAAGGCAGGATTCCCACGGTTCAAATCATTTGAACGGGTGAAATCCCTGACCTATCCTCAGTTCGGTTTCAAGCTCAAAAACAAGCTGGAGCTGTCAGGGATTGGAAGCGTGGCAATCAGGAAACACAGGGAGATGGATGGTGAGATCAAGACCCTGACCATAAAGAAATCCCCTTCAGGGAAGTGGCATGCGATTTTCACGACCGAATCCGAAAGAAAGGCACCAGAGAGAAACAAAATGCCGAAAGTAGGGATTGACCTGGGGATAGAAACATTCGCCTATTTGAGCGACGGCTCAAGGGTAGAGAACCCGCGCAATCTCAGATTGGCAGAGGCCAGACTGAAGCTCGCCCAGAGGCGGATGTCGAACAGGAAGAAGGGCAGCTTGAACAGGGCCAAAGCCAGAAAAGAGGTTGCGATCGCATACGAGAGATTAACGGACAAGAGGAGGGATTTCCTGCACAAGGCAAGCCGCGCTCTTGTGGAGAATCATTCGCTCATAGCCATGGAAGCGCTGAGCAACGAAGGGTTGGCGCGGGGTTTCCTGGCTAAAGAGGTATTGGACTGCAGCTGGGCGGAATTCGCCAGCATGATCAGCTACAAGGCGGAAGGAGCTGGTTGCGAAGTCGTGCTGGTTGACCCTGCTTACACCTCGCAGAGGTGCAGCAGCTGCGGCCTGATACGGAAGAAAACGCTGGCTGAGAGGTGGCACGATTGCACCTGCGGTGCATCCATGCACAGGGACCTCAATGCGGCGATGAACATACTCCAACGAGCTACTGGTGGAACGCCAGGAAGTCAGGCCTGCGGAGAAGAGACCTCTATCCGTTATAAACATAACGGGCAAGTATCTTCAATGAAACAGGAAGCCCACGCCTTTAGGCGTGGGTAGTTCACATAGTGTAGACACGGCTAAAGAAGTGGAACGATTCCTGGGAATTCATCCCCTTATGAATTTCAGCGTCTTTTCGAGGTCGCGCTTGAAGCCGCGCTTTTCAAAATACTTCAGGACTATCCCCACGTCGCGCTCGAGGAATTTCTGCGCTGCCGGGTGCTCGAGCACCACTCCCTGCCCGAAGTCTATGAGGAACGGCTGCGGGCCCATGAGTATGTTGTATTCGCTCACGTCCGCGTGCACTAAGCCGACCCTGTACATCGCCCTGATGTCCTGCAGTATTGAATCCAGGTCCTTCTCGCCATGCAGCGGGCCCGATTGCTCCATTGTGGGGTACGGCAGCCCCTCCTCCCCCAGGAAGCTCATGATCAGCACATGGCCGTCCACATAGAGCGGCCTCGGCGCATGGACATTGGCCTTGTCGCAGAGCTCCAGGTTCTTGAACTCCTTGTGGGCGAAGGCGCCGGCGATGCCCCGGTCGTTCATCTTGATGTTCCTGAACCTCGGATCGGCCTCCAGATAGCCGGATTTGCGGAAGAACGGCGCGGTCTCTATCTTGTATATCTTCACCGCCACATAAGCTCCGGACGCGGCCGTGGCGCGGAACACGTTGGCCTCCTTCCCGGTGGACACCGGGTAGTCCACGGTGTCTATTATCCCTTTCTTTATCGCCTTGGAGAGGATCAGCAGCGTCTGACGGTCGAACACCTCAGACTCTATCTTGAAGCGTTCCTTGAGCTGGTAGTCCTCCTTCAGCGGTTTTTTTCTTTTGGATACCTTGTGAGCCATAGTAAACCAGGTATCCCTCTCAGCCAATGATTAAAATGCCGTTGTTCCGCGCCGCCCGGAGAAGGTGGCTGCCGGGGGCTGGCCAAGTATGTCGATAAGCCCTGCCGATTAGTCTGCCTCAGAGGTTGATTTCTCCTCTTTCCTTCAGTATCTTGGCCTGGAGCGGGTTGTACCTCCAGACTATGTCGCCCTTCTTGTCCGCCTCTATCTCGTAGGGCCGGATTATGACCACGTCGCCTTCGCGCACCCATATCTTGTTGCGCATCTTGCCCGGGATCCTGCACATGCGCTCCTTCCCGTCCTTGCACATCACCTTCATGCGCGAGCCGCCCATGAGCCCGAGCACGATGCCCAGCAGCTCGCCCTCGCCGGGCATCCTTATCCTCCTGAACTCCTCCGCCTCGGACACCGGTCCGGTCCTCGCCGGCATCGGCCTCCTGTATCCCCCGCTATGATGGTGGTATGCCAATAAATCATCCCTTTATGGGCGCCCTCGCGCCGCAGCTCTCGCACACCAGCTGCCTGAAGCCGTGGCCCATCTCCTGTATGTTGGTGTCGGGCCTCTTGCACTCCTTGCAGATGACGTACCTGCTGACGAAATCCTCCAGCTTGGAGTTCACCATGTCGCCGGTGAGCCTCCTGGCGAGCACCATGCGCTCGCCCTGCTGCTCCGCAGGCACGGCAAGCTCCTTGGAGAAGAACTTGATGAGCATGGACGGTTCCCTCCGTATCTTGTCCGCCACGGCCTTGAAGTTCTTGACTATGGTCTTGTTGCCCTCGGTGAAGTACTCGAATTTGGGCATCTCGAACCTCTCGCCGCTGTGCTTCGCCTTCTCCGGAAGGTTCTTGTAGACGTTGTCGAGCAACTGCTCGTATTCCTTCTGCTCGTCAGCCATGAAATGGATTAACGGGGATAGAGTTTAAAAATAGACGATACCCGCGTCACGTCCCTTCCTGCCAGCTGTGGAGGTACTTGTCCTGCTCCTTGGTGAGCGTGTCCTTCCTTACGCCCATGGCCTCCAGCTGGAGCCGGGCTATGTGGTCGTCGATCTCGTCAGGGAGCTTGAGCACCTTCGCGGCCAGCTTCCCCCTGTTTTTCACCAGGTACTCGCAGGCCAGGCTCTGTCCCGCGAACGAGGTCGCCATGACCTCGGGCGGATGGCCCTCAGCGGCAGCGAGGTTGACCAGCCGGCCCTCCCCGCACAGGTAGACCGGCTTGCCGTCCACGTCGTACTCCTCTAGCTGGGGGCGTATCGTCCTCCTCTTCCATTTCGCGTTCATTCCTTCGACGTCTATCTCGTTGTTGAAATGGCCCGAGTTCGCGAGTATGGCGCCAGGCTGCATGCTTTTCACTTCGTCGGTCGTTATCACGCGCTTGTCACCGGTCACTGTCACGAATATCTCGCCTATCTTAGCCGCCTCGGCCATGGGCATGACCCTGTAGCCGTCCAGCCTCGCCTGCATGGCGCGGAAGGCGTCGACTTCCGTGACTATCACATCAGCTCCCATGCCCCTGGCCCTGAGCGCGACCCCCTTGCCGCAGTCCCCGTAGCCGCCCACCACGAAGTTCTTCCCTGCGATGAGGGTGTTCGCGGCACGCAGCAGCCCGTCTATGGTGGACTGCCCTGTCCCGTAGTAATTGTCCAGGCAATGCTTGGTCTTGTTGTCATTGACCGCTATCATCGGATATTTGAGCACGCCGTCCTTCTCCATGGCGTGGAGCCTGATCACTCCTGTCGTGGTCTCCTCGCAGCCGCCTATCATCTTAGGGAGCATGTCCTTGTGCTTGGTATGCATCTCCGTGACCAGGTCGCATCCGTCGTCTATGGTTATGTCCGGATTCGTTGCGATCACGGCTTCGATATACCGGTAGTAATCCTCCTTGCCTTCTCCCTTGTGGCCGTAGACCATGAAGCCGTCCTTGGCCAGGGCAGCGGCGACGTCGTCCTGCGTGCTGAGCGGATTGCAGCTCGCGAGGGCCACCTTGGCCCCCCCTGCCCGGAGCGTCCTGACCAGAACCGCGGTCTCCTTGGTGATGTGGAGCGCGAGCCCTATCGTGAGCCCCTTGAATGGCAGCTCCTTCTCGAACCGCTTCCTTATGCTCGCCATTATCGGCATGCGCATCTCGGCGTAGCCTATGTTGAGGGCGCCCTGCTCCGCGAGCTTCATATCCTTGACTTCGTAATCCTTTCCTTTGTCCATGATAACACCACACAAATAGTACTATCGGGTTTGAACGGTTGTCTTAAAAAAGCTTGAGCGGGACCTCGAACCGCGGCGAATTCCGATTGGCAACTGTCGGAGACTGTTCGAGGCATTTACAAACTCCCAAATGTAATAGAAAGTGTAAAAAAGCGTATATTTATAAATAGTTTTGCGCATAATAACATTATGAAACCCACCGAAGTTACTACCAGTGCCGGAGTAGGACCGCAGAGCAATAGGGAGCGCAAGGCCCTGCAAAAGGCTCTCAGGGCCATAGGGCCCGCGTCCGAAGGGCATATGTCCGGGCGCAGCCTCTGTTTGGGCGTATCCGCTCTAATCGGAGCCGCTGCCTTCGGAGTCGCCGTCCGCGGGAGCGTACACAAAGGAAACGCTAAAATAGACACTAATGTTGAATTACTGTGTTCCGACCAGGGTGGCCTGGAGTCCGTAGGCGAAAGCGAGAGCGGGAGAGGCCTCACGTTCCGCACCACGGAGATAAGGGACACCGTCAAGGACCTCGAAATGGCGGACCGGTTCAAGGATCACTTCGGTTATATGGTGGATGTCGTCTATGCAAATGCGTATAAATCGGCCACTGTCACCTTTGAAGTCGGCAATCCTAAAGGAGGCACGTACCAACTCGACGGTTCTCGTCCGATTCCCCTGAGAGACGTACTGGCGATCCCATCATGCGCGGATAACATGAACGAAAAGATCAGGGGCGCGATGGAAGTCGCAAAATTCAGGGTTCATCGCAATCAGGACCGCTGAACCTGTCTTTTCTGCATCGACGCGGCCAAGAATGAGTCCGATAAAAAAAGCGTCGTGCGCGCGAGACTGGTCTTTTTTTAATCCCTAACCCTTCAAAAGCGGAAAACATGGAACTCATAGTGGCAGAGAAGCCGAAGGTAGCGGAGAAGATCGCCGCGGCCATCGGCACAGGAGTAAAACAGAAGAAAGTCGGCCAGGTATCCTATTACGAAGGCACGCACAACGGCGACGAATTCGTGGTCGCGCCCGCGGTAGGCCACATATACGGTCTAGCTGAGAAGAAGAAGACGAACACCTACCCGGTGTTCGACATAGAATGGGTCCCGTCCTACGTCGAGTCCAAGGAGTCGGATTACACCAAGAAATACCTCGACGTGCTGGAGAAGCTGGGTAAGAAGGCGGACGTGTTCGTCTCGGCGTGCGACTATGATATAGAAGGATCGACGATCGCGTACAACGTCTTCCGCTTCGCTACCAAGATAAAGGAAGGCAAGAGGATGAAGTTCTCCGCCCTCACATCGGAGACCCTTTTGGAGGCCTACGAGAACCGGGGCGAATTCGACTACAACAACGCGTACGCCGGCGAGGCGCGCCACATCCTGGACTGGTACTACGGCATAAACCTGAGCCGCGCGCTCATGTCAGCGCTAAGGGCAGCGCACCGCTACAGGGTGATGTCCATAGGGCGCGTGCAGGGCCCTGCGCTGGACATACTCTGCGACCTTGAGCTGCGGATAAAGGCGTTCGTGTCCACTCCGTATTGGGAATTGACCGCGGAGGTCAAGGGCGCGGAATTCATGCATTCCAAGGGCAGGTTCCTGGAAGAGGGCGAGGCGCAGACCGCGCTGGAGCGGACCGCCCAGTCAGGAACGGTCGCTGCGGTCGAGAAGAAGGAGCAGGTGATAAAGCCGAACCCGAACTTCGACCTCACATCGTTGCAGGTGGAGGCGCACTCGGTATTCAACATTGCGCCTTCCGAGACGCTGGAACTCGCGCAGCACCTCTACGAGGACTCGTTCATATCCTATCCCAGGACGTCATCCCAGCAGATCCCACCGAGCATAAAGACCAAAGACATAGTCAAGCAGCTCGCCGCCAACCCGGAATACAAGGAGCTGGCAGAGCGGCTGATAAAAGAGAACAAGACCACGCCGATCCAGGGCAAGAAGACCGACCCGGCGCACCCGGCAATACACCCGCTCGGGCAGAAGGGCAGCCTGGAAGGCAACGAAAAACGCTTGTACGACCTCATAGTGCGGCGCTTTTTGGCGTCCTGCGCCTCCGATGCGAAGAAAGAGAGGACGAATGTCGCCCTGGACGCGGGGGGCGAGCCTTACGAGGCGGACGGGGTTGTCACCACGGAACCCGGATGGATAACGTTTTACGGCCAGTATTACAAGTCCGAGGACAAGGAACTCCCCCAATTCTCCAAGGGCGAGAGCGTCCCACTGAACAATAAGCAGAAGACCAGGAAGGACACCAAGCCCCCGAAGCGCTACACGCAGGCGAGCGTGATATCCGAGCTGGAGCGCCAGCACCTGGGAACCAAGGCCACGCGCTCCACCATCGTGGACACGCTGTTCAAGCGCGGCTACGTGGACGGCAAGCCCATAGAGGTCACGGACCTGGGGCTCAAGGTGCGCGAGGTGCTCCACAAGCACGCCCCTGAGATCCTCGACGAGGCGCTCACGCGCAAGATAGAGGACGACATGGAGCAGATACAGGACGGAAAGCTGGACAAGGACACGGTCATAGGCGAGGGCAAGGAGATACTCACCCAGACTCTGGAGCGCTGGAAGAAGGACGAAGCGAAGATAGGCGAGGAACTCCTTGAGGCGCTGAAAGCCACCATAGAGAAGGAGAACATGGTGGGCGAGTGCGACAAGTGCGGCAAGCAGCTGCGCATAATCAGGATGAGGACCGGCAGCCAGTTCATCGGCTGCACCGGCTATCCGGCCTGCAGGAACACCTATCCGCTCCCCCAGGGCGCGCTCATAAAAACCAGCGACAGGAAATGCCCGGCCTGCGGCAAGCCCATGGTGTACGTCATCCGCAAAGGGAAAAGGCGCTTCGAGATGTGCATAGACCCGGGCTGCCCGAGCAAGGCGGACTGGGGGAAGAAGCCGGAGACCCCCAAGAAACAGGAGTAAGTGTTTATTTGTGACGTGCTCCCACCCTTAAAAGGTGTGGGCTTCCCGTTTCCTCGTCAGCCATTTTGACTAACTCCACGAGCGTTACTTCCCGAATGCCCTTCGGTAGCTCTATTGAGTATGTTTATCGCGGCGTTATGGTCCCTTCCGAGTGAAAGACCGCAGTAAGGACAGTCATGCCGCCTTTCATGCAGTTCTTTCTTGACCATTTCGCCACAATCACTACATATCTTCGTAGTGTTTGCCGGATTCACCAGCATTACTCTCGAACCAGCGCTTTCAGCCTTGTAAGAGAGTATACTGATGAACTCACTCCATCCTGCGTCATTGATTGATTTTCCATATTGGTTCTCAGCCATCTCTTGAGATGCCAAATCCTCCAATGCGATCATCGAGTGAGCATGAACCAACTTCGTTGAGAGTTTGTGCAGGAAGTCCCTCCTGGTGTTCCTGACCTTCTCGTGGATTACCGCAAGGCGTTTCCTTGCTTTCTTTTTGTTGCTGCCGAACCTCCTTTTTCTCGGCAACTGCTTCTGTTTCGCCCTGAGATTATCCTGATGCTTTTTCAGATGCCTTGGATTCTTGAATGCCGTTCCGTCTGAAAGGACTGCGAAGTTGATTAGCCCCAAGTCCAATCCAACTTGAGAACCATCGTTCTTTTGGACTGGTTTGGCTTCCGTCTCAGCAATTAGAATCGCATACCACTTGCCAGACGCTTCTTTTTTCAGCATGAGTGTTTTGATTTTGCCGATGACTTCCCTATGGAGCCTGATGTTGATCTCTCCGAAGGGGCTGACTTTCAGCTTCTTGCCGTGCAGAGAAAACCCGGACTGAGGATAGGTCAATGATTTCATGCGGTCTATGCTCCTGAAACGTGGAAACCCTGCATTTATGCCCTTCTTCCTCCTTGCGACCATGCCGTAGATTGACTTGTTCAGCCGCCTGAAAATATCCTGTGCTGTCTGGGAATACAGGCCGCATTCGCTTGCTTTGACTATTCCATTCAGTTCGTTCATGCTGGAAAACTTCTTCTCCTGCTCGTATTTCTGTTTCGTAGCGTCGAGCATGTCATTCCAGAGGTCTTTCGCCCAATGAAGATGCAGCTGAAGCTCTGAACGTTGTGCTGCATTCGGATACAGGCGGAATTTGTAGGCTCGGTTCATGATAAAATCGCTGAAATGGTCTTTATAAAGAAGAACCAGCACAGTGCATTTCCGCGGAGGTATTTCCGTGGAGAATAGACCTCTCGTCCAATGACGAGGACGTCGTATCGTACTGGTGCCTTGAACTTTATAGTGTTTATCCCACCCCTAAAGGGTATAGGTTTTACCACTCACCTTGATAAATATTTATGTGCCTAATATGGGCATGGCAGGATCACAACAATCGCTCCGTCCCCAGACCCAGATAGCTCCGACTGGTCAAGCCCGGTTCGAGACGAAAAAGCCGCTGGTGGACGCGGTGGTTTTCGGCCTGGATGACACGCTGATAACGCACTCATACGGCACCATCACGCCCCCACGGCTGAGGGATGCCGACATACCAGACCTTCTGACGGAGCTCAGGGACAACGGATTAAGGCTGTTCGTAGCAAGCGGATATCCGCCGGCCAGCGCGCCGGGCCAGGACAACCCAGGTTTAATCAAGCTTTTGACCGACAAGGGGTACACATGCACCGGTAGCGTCACGGAAGGGGAACATTGGAAAACGGGCTACTCAAGGCCCAATCTAGAGGACCCGGAGGACTCAGGTGCGACGCTACTCATTCCGTCAGCCACGAGCCCTGGGAACGCGACTCTTCAAAAGCATCTCCTCATGGAGGAGCTGGGCATCGACCCGTACCTGTTCGAGGCGATATTCTCCTTCCCACATGAGCGCCAGTCCACCATGGAACCATACGTCCGGAGCAAAATCGAGATTTACGAGCGCGTCAGGGCGGACACCGGCATAAGCAGCGAACGGATACTGGTCGTGAGCGACAAGGAGGACGAGCGCAAGGCTGTCGAGGGCATCGGGATCAGATTCGTGCATGTCAAGCGCGCTACCGATGCGGTCTGCGAATCCATGGAAGGCGAGCCGGACATCACGCTCGGGGAAATGCTCAAGCACCATCTGTTCGGGAACGGCCAGCCATGAAATGAATTCTTTTAAACTCTACCCCATATTCCATAGTCATGCGGGGCATAGCTTCGGTTGACGTCAAAGGCAAGACGATACTGCTCAGGCTGGACCTCAACGTGCCCATAGAGGACGGAAAGATCGTCCCGGGCCCGCGCATGCAGGTGCACGCCTGCACTGCCAAGATGCTCTCGGACAAGGGCGCGAGAGTGATAATACTCGCCCACCAGGGACGAAAGGGCAAGCCTGATTTCACATCCCTGGAGCAGCACGCCAAGCACCTCCACCACATGATAAAGAAGGACGTCGCATGGGTGGACGACATCGTCGGCCCACAGGCCAAGGAGGCCATAAAGGCGCTAAAAGACGGCGACATACTCGTACTGGACAACGTCAGGAACCTGGATGACGACACCAATCATGATGGCAAGATAGTGGAGGAACTATCCCCGCTAGCGGATTATTTCGTCCTGGACGCGCTTTCAGTGGCGCATCGGAACCAGGCCAGCGTGACGGGCTTCACCAAGACGCTGCCCTCCTTCGCAGGGCCGCACCTGCTGGAGGACGTGGAGGCGCTCGAGAAGCTCAAGCACAGCAAGGACATCGTATTCGTATTGGGAGGGTCGAAAGTCGAGGATTCTTTCGCGATAATGAAGAAATGGCTGCGCGACGGGCGGGCGAGGAAGATACTCGTCTGCGGCGCGCTCGCCACGCTGATGCTGCACGCGAGCGGCCACAAGGTCGGCGAGTCCATGGAGTTCCTCAACCTCTCCAACATGGAGGCCCACTGCGCCGAAGCCAAGGAGGTGCTGGCGGAATTCAACGACCGCATCTCGCTGCCCGTGGACGTCGGGCTTTCGGTGGGCATGGAGAGGCACGAGTGCGGCGTGGCGGACGTCCATCGGGGACAGATATGGGACATCGGACCCAAGACCGTGGAGCTATACAAAGAGAGCATATTCAACTCGCACACCGTGGTGATGAACGGCCCGGCCGGGGTCTACGAAATGGACGCGTTCTCAAAGGGGACCCGCGGCGTGCTGGAGGCAATAGCCCAGTCCGACGCGTTCTCATTGCTGGGCGGCGGGCATACAGTGACCGCGGTGGAGAAGTTCGGGATCGAGAAGGAGCACTTCGGCCACATATCGCTTGCGGGCAAGGCCCTCATAGAGTTCCTGAGCGGGCACGAGCTCCCGGGCCTGAAGGCGCTGGAAGAGAATGAAAAGAAATTCCCGCTCAAAAAGGCCTAATCCTTGCTGTAGATATCCTTCACTTTCCCGGTTATCATGGCCTCTATGCCGAAGACGGTGTCTGTCTCCGGGATGATGATTATCGCAGGCCACTCCAGCCCGAGCATCCAGGCGACGCGCACCCTCCTGTGCCCGTCTATGAGTATGTCCTTGTTGCCCTTCGTCTTCCTGAGCACGATTATCGGGGTCGAATAGCCATGGCCGATGGCGGTGTTTATCATCTTCATCTTCTCAGCGGCCGTCGACTCGGTCTCCTCCCCGGCGTAGGTGTAGTACAGTTCCCCCAGCTGCTCCTTCCGAAGCTTCCTGTCCTCCCTCCTGAACCTCATCCCGGGATAAAGCTTCTTGTAGTATTCGATAAGCTTGTTGTACAGCTTCTCCTCTTCCTCAGGCGGCACCAGTCCGACGACCATCCAATCACCAGTGGCGCTATCGAAGAATAAGATTAAATAGGGAAAGCCCGTGTCAGCCCTTCTTCATCGCGATCTTCACGAGCCGTCCGTCTATCTCGTACTCGTTCATCTCTTTCGCGATTTCGAACTGCACCTTGGAGGCGTTGACCTCCGACGAGAGGCGCTCCGCATGCTTCTCCAGTATGGTCTCGAACTCCTTCTCGCTGGATATGAAGAGCGTTATCTTGTCCGTCTCCACGAGCCCGGCCTCCTTGCGCATGACCTGTATCCTGCGCTTCACCTCGTTGAGGACGCCCTCCTCGTAGAGGCCCTCGTCTATCTTCCGGTCTATGTGCACTATGCCGGAGCCGAACATCTGGGACGCGATCTCGCCCGCCGGCTCGGTCTCCACGGTGACGGCCTCCTTGGCGTTCATCAGCGTCCTTATCACGCTGCTGAAGGCGTTGACCGCGTCTATGGTCTCGTGGGACTTGGTCTCCACGTAGAGCCGGCGTATCGGCCACCTGGCCTTTATGCCCGCGGTCTGCCTTGCGGTGAGGCCGACAGAGCAGACTTCCTTCACGATGCCCATCTGGCTCTCCATCACCGCGTCTATGGCCGCGCTGTCCTCGTCCTCAAGCCCGAGCAGGAAGACGGACTCCGCGCCCTCGAACCTCCTGAAGAACCTCTGGTAGAGGTGCTCGCATATGAAAGGCGACACCAAGGAGAGCATCTTGAGCGACGATAACGCCGAGGCGTAGAGCACGTAGAACGCCGCGTCCGCGTTCTCCTCCCTGGCTATCCTGTCTTTCGCGATCTTCATGTAGAACCTGGAGATGTCCTCCACCAGGAAGCTCCTCAGGCCCCTCACAGCCTTGTTCAGCTCGTAGGACTCGAAGGATTTCCTGAAATCCCTCCGCGTGCTGTTCATCCTGCTGAGCAGCCAGGCGTCCTCGTGGCCCAGCTCCTTGGGCTTCTCCGGCCTCTTCTCGGGGTGGAACCTCTCGAGGAAGAGGACCACGTTGAACGCTATGTTGAGGTCCGTGCTCGCCTTCTTCATGTCATCCCAGCTGAATTTGAGCTCGTCCCACATGGTGTTGCTCAGGCCCCAGAGCCTGAAGCTGTCAGCGCCGTACCTGTCGAGTATCTGCTCAAGGGGGGTGAAGTTGCCCACGGACTTGGACATCTTCTCTCCCTTCTCGTCCACGAAGAAACCGTGCATGAGCACGCGCTTGTACGGGCAGGCTCCGTACCTTATCATGCCTGAGCCTAGAAGCGAGTAGAACCATCCCCTTATCTGGTCCTGGCCCTCTATTATGAGGTCCGCCCGCTCGCCGTACTTCTTCCTCTCGTTATCATCCAGGGCCGCCCATACCGCGTTGCCGGAGTCGAACCACACGTCCAGCACGTCCGGAACACGGTCCATCTCTCCGCCGCATTCGCACTGCAGCTTTATCTCGTCTATGTACGGCCTGTGGAGCTCCTTGACGTCCTTGGGGAGCTCCTTCCTGGAGCCTATGACATTGATCTTCTGGCATCCGGGTTTTGAACACCTCCAGATGGGCAGCGGGATGCCCCAGTAGCGCTGCCTGGATATGCACCAGTCCGGCGCCCCCTGCACGAACTCCCTGAAGCGGTCCTTGGCGAACTCCGGATGCCATTCTGTCTTCTCTATCTGCTCCAGCATCTTCTCCTTCATCTTGGATATCGTGATGAACCACTGCTTCGTGCTCAGGAATATGAGCGGGGTCTTGCACCTCCAGCAATGGGGGTACCTGTGCTTGACCCTCTCCTCTGCCAGCAGCATGCCCTCGTCCGCGAGTATCTTTATCACGAGCGGGTTCGCGGCGCGCACGTTCTTGCCCGCGAGCTCCCCTGCCTCCTCGGTGTAGTTCCCGTGGGTGTCCACAGGGCAGAAGGGCTCTATGTCGTACCTCTTGCCTATGATGAAGTCCTCTGGCCCGTGCCCGGGCGCGCAGTGCACCAGGCCGGTCCCCTCCTCGACCGTTACGTATTCGTCGCTGAGCACGACCTTCCGCTCGTACTCCTTCCTTATCCTGCCCTGGAACGGATGGAGGTACTTGTAATCCTTGAGCTTCCTGCCGCTGAACTCCTCCACCACGGTGGCGGACTTGCCGACCATGGCCATGACCCTGTCCAGGAGGTCCTTGGCCAGTATCCACGTCTCGTTGTCCACCTTGACCTTGACGTAGGTCAGCGTGGGGTGCGCCATCACGGCCATGTTCGCGGCCAGAGTCCACGGCGTCGTGGTCCATATGAGCAGGTACTCGTCCGGCTTGTCCACGGAGAGGAATTTCACGTATAGGGACGGGTCGGTCTCGTCGCCGTACTCGAGCTCGTAGTTCGCCATCGTGGTCTCGCACCTGAAGCAGTAGGGGAGCACGTAAACGCCCTCGGTGAGCAGGCTCTTCTTCCAGGCCTCCTGGAGCGTGAGCCAGCTGGATTCTATGAAGGGGTCCTTGTACGTTATATACGGGTTCTCGAAATCCATCCAGACCCCTAAAGAGAGGAACTGGCCCCCCATCACGCCCATGTACTTGGTGGCGAACTGCTTGCACTTGGCCGTGAACTTGTCTATGCCGTACTTCTCTATCTCGTGCTTGTGGCCTATCTTGAGCTCCTGCTCCACCTTCACCTCTATGGGCAGGCCGTGGGTGTCGTAGCCCGCCTGGGCCCGCACGTCGCAGCCGCGCATGCGCCAGTAGCGGCACACCGCGTCCTTCACGGTCTTGTTCCAGCCAGTCCCAGGGTGTATCTGGCCCGTGGCGTACGGCGGTCCGTCGCAGAAGTAGAACTTGGGGCCGCCCTCATTCTTCTTCATGGCCTTGGCCACGGTACCCTCGGCCTTCCAGAACTCTGCTATCTCTTTTTCTACCTTTTTGTGATCATACATGATTATGCACCCCTATCCTCTGTCTTTCCTAAGTTAGCCCGAAAACCTATATAAACGGTTGTCGGCATATGGAAACGTTGATTAGGGAACATTTAAAAACAGTTTGTAACACAATAATAACTAGGTGGAACTTTGACAGAACATAATCATACCCAGCCAGCGATAATCGTGAAGCCCGAGCTCAAATATGGCGGCCACATGATGAAGGTGTCCATGAAGTCGCCGGCCATCGTCCAATTCCCGGGCGGCCATCCTTTCTGCCAGGTCACAAGCGACGAGTTTCCCGACATGCTTGCGTCCCTGAGGGGCAAGATGCTGCCTCCGGACAAGGGTCCTTATGCGGATAACGAGAAAGGCGAACTCCACAAGATGGCCTTCCAGATGGCGGCTGCGGGCAAGGGCCGGCCCGACAGGCTCGAAGCAGAGTGCGAGTGGCTCATAGACGTGCTCCTTCCCAGGGGGGAAATCACCGGGGCGATTGGTGAGAAGAAAAAAGTCGACCTCTGGCCCATCGACGACGAGAGGAGCTTCGGGGACCTGCGTCTCATCGAGTGGAACGCAGCTGCCGGAGCCAGGCCGAGCTACCCGTTCATAACCTCCGGCAGCCTGCTGGGGCAGGAAACAATCCAGATCGAAGGCAACGTCTACATGCCCGTCTTCTACGAAGAGGAGGCGCCCCTGGCCGGCGCAGGAGCCATACGCGCCCGCCACGAAGTGGACCATACAGTGCAAGCATACCTGTCTCTCCTATACTGCAATGACGGCCTCCATAACGGCATCGCCGTCTTCCCGGACGACCATACGCTGCTTTCGTTCAGCAACAGCAGGACGCACCGCGAGGTGAGGGCCATCGGCGTGCTCTCCGACCCCATGGTGATGGCCACTCAATGGCTCAGGAGGGCTGACCAGAAGCTGATACGGGAGACGGATTATGTCTCGAGGAAAATAGGTCTCCCACCGACAATCGAGAGAGATGAGAAAGGTCGGCCTATAGCCCACCGCATCATCGACGAGGAGTACGTGGACATTACAATAGCGATATTAAGGGCGATGGCGGCGCACGCGTCATTCCATTGCCTTGAGCACCCAGAACTGGAGACGTTCGACCAGAGATTCCGCGGCGTAAGGCTGGACTGGAAAAGCGCGCTCACCGCCCAACGCATCCAGTCCAGGCTCATGGATCTCCATAAGCGGCTGGAAGCCGAGGGCGTTGCACCCCAAAGGCCCGGTGGCATCCCGCCGGCCAATGTAGAGGCTTACATACTCAAGAAAATCGTTGAACCGCTCTGCTTCGGCTACTACACGTCCGGTCCTGACCACCCAAACATGGCGGAATGCCATGCCATGGTCTCGGGCTGCATAGCCGCGCTGCCAAGGTTCGGTTTCCCGGAAGAACGGCTTCCCGACCTGATTGCCCGCATAGACGCGAAGATCGAAGCCATCAGGGGCACTGAGACCGCGCTGAGGATCGAGGCTGCCGACGCGGCGCAAGGGACCAATCTCCTCGCAGAGGCATACCTCAAGGACCTCGAGTCAGGCCTGGGCGAGCTAAGAGCAGCGCTCGAAGCAAGTTCAATATCCCAGGTCGAGGCGGTCAGGAGGGTGGAATCGATCACCGACAAGCTTGGCGAGGGCAGCCGGAGATGCGGCCTTGACCATGCCTTGATCGTGAACGGGAAAAGCCAGCTAGAGGCTTTCATCACAAAGACCCTGCCCACTCACGAGTTCCCCCGGCGCACTGTCAAGGCGCTGTCCACCCGTCTCGATGACCAGTTCGACCCGAAGAGCGCGGTGAACATGGAGCACGAGGCTGAGCAGCGCAAGGAAGAGGTGTTCAATCGCGTCGCCCGGCTGGTACTCAGGCTGGCCTCAAATCCGCCACCTAAGATGAGCGAGGTGGTCGAAGTCGTAAAAGACATAATCACCAACCTCGCGACCGACGCCGCCAGGTTCGGCCATGACAATGCGTCTATGAAAGCCGCCAATCAGCATATAATCGACTTTGTGCTTAAAATCCTGCCCAAGCATGGCGTGTCGGATGCGGCCCTGCGCGATATAAAGAGTTTTGCCAGGGAGAAGCTCAGCCCGCCTGCTGCGCCGAAGTGATGGGACCATGCTATCAAGGCGAACATTCTTCTTCGGAACATTGGCCGCCGGAGCGCTCGTTGCCCAGCCCAAGATATGGCGGGCCATCCCTCCGGTGTACGCCGCCCACGCGTCTGCTTACGATCCTGATGTATTCCCGTTCAAGGCAGGCCCTCTTGTAAAGGCGATCGCGAAAGAGGTGAAGGCGGACACAGAGCTCCAAACCGCGAAAAACCTGCATTCGCGCCTCAAAGGCAGCGCAGCCGGAGGCCTCAAAGCCGTCGAGTCCAAGAAAACGTTCGGGGACGACCGGCCTCCGCGCAGCCCTGAGGAGACGCTCATACAACGCTGCGGCGACTGCAGCGAGCTCGCCTACGTGGTGCTGAGCGCGGCAAAGGAGCTCGGCCTCGAGGCAGGGACGATAACGCTCGACTTAGGGAACGGCATACTCCACCTGCTCCCCTTCCTCAAGATAAAGGGCAAGAAATACATCATCGACCTCCAGACCGACGAATTCGGGAAAGGCAGCGTTGATACGAGCTCAGGAAGGGTGGCATTCACCTACGAATCGCTGGGCGAGCCGGGCATGCCCAAAGTGCTGTGGGAGTCGACATTCGACCAGTCAGTCGGCCACTGGCACATGGAATGGGGCAACTACCTCAAATCCAATAAGGACCCGGCCAAGCTCAAGCAGGCGATCACCGCATTCAAGAAGGCGATCGAGCTCAACCCATTGGACACGCATTCGCCGGCTAAGCTGGACAACGCCTCGGTCTCGCTCGTGAACATCCTCATGAAGCAGGCGGACAAGAAAATCTCCGGCAAGACGAAGGACTGGCCGGGCGCGGCTTCGCTTTTCGAGGAAGCCATAAGCTACGCACCACTCACCATAACCAAGGAGCAGTTGGCATCGCTGCACCAGAGCGCGGGCACCTGCTCACACGAGTCTGGGAATCACGCCGCTGAAGCGGAGCATTACGAAGCTGCGTACGGTCTCACCAAAAACGAGTATTACAAGAAACTCGCCAACCAGGCCCGGGCCGAGTGAAATAAAAATATTAAAAAATCAGAATACTTTTTCTCCTACATAGACCTTGATCCCCGAAGGCGTCACCTTGAACGGCACCAGGTCGCGCGAATGAGCCGTGCCCCTCATCTTCATGATCTCGAGCGCCCTTATCCTCCGGTCCTCCTTGCCTATGTTGTAGAGGTTGATTATCCCGTCCATCACGAAGTGCTCTATGTCGTACTTCATCTCGTCCCTGGACGCGGTGACTGCCTCGACCGTCGTCATGCTGGTGCAGTCCAGGCCGCGCAGCAGTGAGAGGAACTCGAAGAGCGTCTGCCTGTACTCTATCTCGTTCTTGAAGGACATCCTTATCATGGTGGACGAGTCTATGACCGCCCGCTTCACGCCGTTCTCGGTTATGCTGTTCTCTATGATGCCGGCCACGTCCTCCAGGTCCAGCTTGTCGGGCTTGAGTATCTCTATCTTCTTGTCGTCTATGAGGTCCTTGACGTCGTTTATCATGGGGAACGTGCTCGCCATGTTCTCGATTATGTCGTCCGTGGTCTCCTCAAGGGAGACATAGACCCCGGGCTCGCCCAGCTTAGCGCCTCTGTAGAGGTATTCGAAGCACAGCGAGGTCTTCCCGCATCCAGGCCCGCCGTATACGGCTATATGCCTCCTTGCCGGTATTCCGCCGTTTAGCATCTCATCCAGTCCCTGGATGCCAGTCATGACACGGTCCATAGTTGCACCTGCATCCCCTTATCCTACAATATTTATATGTGTTCGTTCAAAGATATCCGAAAGATGCGGGTGGGAAAGATGACCGATGCTGAGCTTGACATACTTCCATGGACTGAGAAATACCGGCCGAAGGACCTCGGCGCAGTGGCAGGGCAGACGGAGATCGTGAAGAGCCTCAAGGCCTTCGTGAAGATGAGGAACATGCCGAACCTGCTCTTCGCCGGCCCGCCAGGGGTGGGCAAGACCACCGCGGCCCTGGCGATGGCTTCGGAGATGTTCGCAGGCAACCTCCAGGGCAACTTCTGCGAGCTAAACGCCAGCGACGAGCGCGGCATAGACGTGGTGCGCGGCAGGATAAAGGACTTCGCCCGCTCCATGTCGCTCGGGGACGCGCCGTGGAAGCTCATATTCCTGGACGAGTCCGACTCGCTGACATCCGAGGCCCAGCACGCGCTCAGAAGGACCATGGAGTCCACGAGCGGGGTGACGAGATTCATACTCAGCTGCAATTACTCCAGCAGGATCATCGAGCCATTGCAAAGCAGGTGCGCGGTGTTCAGGTTCGCGCAGCTGCAGGAGCAGGACGTGCGGAAGATGCTCGTGCACGTCGCGGAGAAGGAGAAGCTCAAGCTCGACGACGAGGCCTGCCAGGCGCTTTTCTACGTCTCAGAGGGCGACATGCGCAAGGCTCTGAACGCGCTCCAGGGCGCGGCGTTGCATTCATCCCACATCACGGCGGACCTGGTGCACAAGATCTCCAGCCGTGCCAAGCCCAAGGAGGTCGTGGACATGGTCCAGCTCGCCTTGGCAGGCGACTTCGCCAAGTCGCGGGAGAACCTCGACAAACTGGTGATCCACTACGGGCTGAGCGGAGAGGACATACTGAACCAGGTGTACCGCGAGATACCCAACCTCAAGATACCCGAGAAGAAGAAGGTATTGCTCATGGACCGCCTGGCCGAGTACAACTTCAGGCTCGTGGAAGGCGCGAGCGAGCGCATACAGATCGAGGCCATGCTGGCGCAGTTCGTGTTAATCGGGGCAGAAGGTGCTTGAGGGTGCTTCGGCCGGCGTTTCTCCTGCTCCTTTTAGTGGCGCTCTCCTTCGCCTATCCGTCCGGAGACATCGTCTTGACGCCGTTCGAGCACATGGATATGGGCAACACCAGCCAGCCCAAGTTCGACGGCCTTGTCCTGAAGATGGATTGCAATGCCGGGACGCTGAAGATATACGCGTTGTCTGGCAATTCCCCTGTGGAAGGGGCTACGTCACTGCTCAAGTCGACAAACTACGAGCAGCCGCTCATCGGCTCTGGCACCACGGATTCCAACGGGTACGTGGCCCAGCACATCCCAGGCAACCTATCGTTCTTCACGGGATTCTTCGTGCTCACCGTGGAGAAGCCCGGCTATGAGGAAAGGGAGGTCCATTTCGACATAAACGGCTGCTTCGGGAAGCCGTCGGGCCCCACCGTATACCTGCCTGTCACCGTGCAGCCGCCGGCTACCAAGAACGTCACACCTCCAGGCGTACCAGCCAATGCTTCGCAGCTGAATGCCACTCCGGGCAATGCGACCGGAAACCCGGCCGGGAATGCGACCGTGAACCAGACAGCAACGGGAAACCAGACTGGAACCGCGGGCGCGATGCCGGCAATCCCGTCCTGCCCGCTGCCGCTGGCCCTGTTCGCAGCGCTCGGCGTCTGCTGGGTCAGAGTCCTGAAGTAGCGATTCCGTACGAAAGCTCCGCTGTATAACATGCCAGACAGTCGTATGGTAAAAAAGAGCCGGGGTTTACACTCGGCATATCATCGTTCTTATTCGAGGAATAGGGGATATAATTGTATGAAAAAAATAAAGAATTAGTCAATCAACGCAGATTCCCGTCACCGGCGATCAAGCCGGTGGTTGTGAGTTTCAGAAGCGTGATTTCGGTTTGTAGCAGTTCCTGCAGTAAACTGGCCTTCCTTCGGTCGGTTTAAAGGGAACTTGACACGGCTGTCCGCACTTTGCACATACTGCATCGTACATCGGCCTGTCGCCACCTTCGTATGCCATTCATTTCACCTTATTTATTGGCGCTTATGCGCCTTCCATGATAAGCCGCGTTTCTCTGAATCAGACTAGGATAATTTTCCAGATGCAATGCATCTACAAAATCAGGAATTTTACCCAATAGTTCGTTCAAAAGAACCAGCCTATCTGATATTATATATGAACGTCCTAGTATTTAAACCTATCCCGTCGTCGGATGTCGTATTTTCTGCCGGGCTGCATAGCCCTCAACGCTCCTCAGGAACCTCAGAGCGGTCCTCAGATGGGCTAGCGGCATGCGCTGGTCCGGGGTGTCGAAATGGCCGTATACCACCGGTCCGAACGCGAAGGATGGCCATTTCCGCTCGTATACGCAGGCCTCGTCGTAGCCGTGGAAGCGCCGCGCCGCGACCTTCCTGTCCCTGAAGCGCCGCATGAAATCCGCGCTCAGCCTCTGAACCGCTGGCAGGGAGAAGCCGTCCAGATAGCAGTGGGTATGGTCGCCGGCGTCGAAAAGGCTATCGTAGCTCTTGGTCCAATCCAGCTTGTCCTGCGGATGCAATAATCGGGGATAAGTGACGTCCACGGCTATGCAGAAATCCGGCCTGATGCCGCGCCTCGTAAGCTCGGCAACGACCTCCCTGGCGCCTTTCGCGAACCTTTTCGGGTTCTCCTTTTCCGCCTCCTCAGAGGCCGTGAACACGTATATCGCACGGCCTCTCTTCGGGCCGCGCTGGGCGAGCAGCAGGTTGATATAGCAGCCCACGGCGTTATCCAGCACGCCGCTGAGCTCTATCCCTTTGCCGGACCTGCGGCTGCTGAAGCTTATGCGCCTGATGCGCGGGTCCACGTCCAGATGCGAAGAGAACAGTATGGTCGGCTTCCCGGAGCCCTTTTCCACCCAGATATTCCCGTGCCGGTCTACGTTCGGATGGCAGCCCCGTTTTTGCAATTCCTTGAGTATATGGGCGTGCCTGGGGCCTTTCCGTGTATTGCCGTCGAACGGCTTCCTGGCTATTGCTCTTATCGCATCGACCATTGGGTATGCCTATAGGAAGCCGGCTATAAAAAGGATATTACCTGCCCAGTCTTGCCGAATAACCACTAAAAAGAGCGACTTATCAGGTAGATACCTCAACTGGCAGCCTTCTAAACGGAAAATCAGGTACCATTTGCAGTCCTGGTATTGCACATTCATCTAACAGCTGCTCGAACGGTATAGTGCCAGCTTTGAATCTGGGGTACGATTCTGCAAGTTTTTCCATATCAATGGGCCGCGGGTCTCGAAGAGTAATCCCTTCTTTATCCAACGGTTCTAAACAGACTGAAACCATGTGATGGTTGGTAAGGCCATAGTAAACATCCCATCCACCGGATACGATCTGCAGAAGTCTTGCTTGCCTGGTTTCTTCAACGCTTAAGTTTCCTTTTAAATGCGTTAGGCCCGGGAAATCCAACGTCTTCAGACGTTGGATGAAAGGGCCTGATCTGCTCAGCTCCGTCGAGCACCGCGGAAATCCACCCGGGCAACGCTTATAAACGACCTTTCCGGCAAATCCTTATGAGAGTGACGCGGGCCTGGAAGTACCGGCTCTATCCTTCAAGAAGCCAGGAAAGGCTGCTGAACGACCAGTTCCACGAATGTAAGACGCTCTGGAATTCCCTGCTGGAGCACACGAAGGAATACTACGAGGAAACAGGGAAATTCCCTACCAGGAAGCAGCTTTATCTTATGACAAAAGACACGGAACTTTATTCCCAGGTAGCTCAGAACGTCGCAGACAGGCTTGTGAAATCCCTGAAGGGGGTGGTCGCCAGGAAAAAAGCCCGCAGGAAGGCAGGCTTCCCACGGTTCAAATCATTTGAACGGGTGAAATCCCTGACCTATCCTCAGTTCGGTTTCAAGCTCAAAAACAAGCTGGAGCTGTCAGGGATTGGAAGCGTGGCAATCAGGAAACACAGGGAGATGGATGGTGAGATCAAGACCCTGACCATAAAGAAATCCCCTTCAGGGAAGTGGCATGCGATTTTCACGACTGAATCCGAAAGAAAGATACCCGAGAGAAACAAGATGCCCAAGGTGGGTATCGACCTTGGGATAGAAACATTCGCGTATCTGAGCGACGGCTCAAGGATAGAGAATCCGCGGAATCTCAGACTGGCAGAAGAACAGCTGAAGCTTGTCCAAAGGAGGATGTCTAATAAACGGAAGGGCAGCTCAAACAGGGCCAAAAACAGAAAAACGGTTGCAATCGCCTATGAAAGACTAACGAACAAGAGAAGGGATTTCCTTCACAAGGCAAGTCGTGCCCTTGTGGAGAATCATTCACTCATAGCCATGGAAGCGCTGAACAACGAAGGATTGGCGCGTGGTTTCCTGGCGAAAGAGGTATTGGACTGCAGCTGGGCGGAGTTCGCCGGCATGATCAGCTACAAGGCGGAAGGAGCTGGTTGCGAAGTCGTGCTGGTGAATCCCGCTTACACCTCCCAGAAGTGCAGCAACTGCGGTCTTATACAGAAGAAGTCGCTTGCGGAACGGTGGCATGATTGTCCTTGTGGGGCATCCATGCACAGGGACCTAAATGCAGCGATAAACATACTCCAACGAGCTACCGGTGGAACGCCGGGAAGTAAAGCCTGCGGAGAAGAGACCTCTATCCGTTATAAACATAACGGGCAAGTATCTTCAATGAAACAGGAAGCCCACGCCTTTAGGCGTGGGTAGTTCACAATTCCGACTGGCGTGTGAGGGTTTTTTGCATATTCCGGAGATTGCGTGCTTCCCATTATCTTGTGCTCCTGGTACGTTTCGATATCCGTTCTGTACCCTATCTCCATCAATAACTGCTGAACGTTTTCATTGAGTTGCGAATATGCGGTTTGCTCGCTTGGAGGCACTTTTTGAAATAAACCATTTTCGTAAAATGCGGTTATTGCTGAGACAAAGTCTAATTTGTATGTCGTTGTCCTAGGATCGCATATTTGTTCTATAAGCAGTTTGACTCCCTTAAATTTTCCCGCATCACCAGGTCTGACTGCTCCAAGTATCCGCCTTAACTCCCCAATTAGTTCGACTTTTTTTCGCAGCTAATCGTTGCTCTATTGCCATATCTGGTACTTTGTGAGCATACATTTAAAATAGTCTTTATTTGCCCGAGCAATCGGTCATTTCCGGACTTCTCCAGCAAAGCTTTCCCGTCCGATTTAGCGCCAAAAGCCTCGATTTTACAAAACGCACATAAATCTTTACGCGGAAATAACAGCATGAATGTGAACAATAATGGCAACGGGAAGCCGAAACGCAAATTCCTTTTCGTATCAATCGAAGCGCTCATCGGCGACCTCGCATGGGCGGTCAAGAAGGAAGGCCACGAGGTGCGCTATTTCATAACCGAGAAGGAGCAGAAGGACGTGTGCGACGGCTTCCTCGAGAAAGTGGACGACTGGAAGGCGCACGTGGACTGGGCTGACGTGATCATCTTCGATGATTTCGGGTTCGGCGAGGATGCCGAGAAGCTGAGGAAGCAGGGCAAGCTCGTGGTCGGCGGCAGCGCCTACACCGACCGGCTGGAGATGGACCGGGAGTTCGGCCAGGCCGAGATGAGCTCAGTGGGCATATTCGTCATACCGCGCTGGAATTTCACCAATTTCGACGACGCGGTGGAGTTCATAAAGAAGAACCCGGACCGCTACGTGATAAAGCCCAGCGGCCTGGCGCAGAACGAGAAGGAGCTGCTCTTCGTGGGCCAGGAGGAGGACGGCGAGGACATACTGGACATACTCCAGCTCTACAAGAAGAACTGGGGCAAGAAGATAAAGTCGTTCCAGATACAGAAATACATATCAGGCGTCGAGGTCGCTGTGGGCGCGTTCTTCAACGGCGAGGACTTCATAATGCCCCTCAACGTCAATTTGGAGCACAAGAAGATGTTCCCGGGCGAGCTCGGGCCGAGCACAGGCGAGATGGGCACCGCGCTCTTCTGCACCAGCAGGAGCCCGATCTTCGAAGAAACGCTCGCGAAGATGAAGAGCAAGCTCGCCGCCTCGGGCTACGTCGGCTACATAGACATCAACTGCATAGTGAACTCCCGCGGCATATACCCCCTGGAGTGGACATCCCGCTTCGGCTATCCGCACATAAGCATACTCATGGAGGGCATACTCAGCGAATGGGGCGAGTTCCTCTACGGGATCGCCAAGAAGGAGAAGCCGGAGCTGCGCGCCAAGAGGGCGTTCGTAGTAGGAGTCGTCGTCGCGGTCCCTCCGTTCCCGTTCCACGACCCTGACGCGTTCAAGAGGTACTCCGAGGACGCCACCATAATATTCAAGAAGCCCATCCACGAGGGCGTGCATCCTGGCGACGTGAAGTTCGTGGAGGACGACTGGCGACTGGCCGGCAACAGCGGCTACGCCCTGGTGGTCACAGGCTCCGGCACCACCATGGAGGAGGCCAGGAGCGTCGCCTACAACAGGATAAAGAACATAATCATCCCGAACATGTTCTACCGCACGGACATAGGCAAGAGATGGGGCGACGAGAGGGACAGGCTCATGACCTGGGGCTATCTCTGAGCGTCTGGAAGGGCTTTACAAGAGGCATATCCATGAAGACCCGCACCGAAGAGGATTTCATCGGCAAAATCGAAGTCCCCGAGGACGCGTACTACGGCTGTTTCACGGTGCGAGCGTCCGGCACATTCAAGCTCAGCGGCCAGAAGGTCGACCTGAGGCTCATAAGGGCGGTCGCGCTCATAAAAAAGGCCGCGGCAGCCGCGAATGCCGAGCTCGGCACGCTGGACAAGAGGAACGCGGAAGCCATAATGCAGGCTTCGGACGAGGTCATGGCAGGGAAGTTCGATTCCGAGTTCATAATAGACGCGTTCCAGGCCGGCGCAGGCACCCCGCTGCACATGAACGTGAACGAGGTGGTCGCCAACCGCGCCAACGAGCTGCTAGGAGGCAGAAAAGGCGCGTATTCCCCGGTCCATCCGAACAACCACGTCAACATGGCGCAGAGCTCCAACGACGTCACGCCCACTGCGTTGAGGCTGTCCTGCCTGCTCTCGCGCAAAGAATTGCTTGAGAGCATGGAAGCGCTCGAGGAATCCTTCGCGAAACTCGGCTCCGAGCACCAGAAAACCCTCAAGTCCGGCCGCACGCATCTCATGGACGCGGTCCCCATAACCTACGGGCAGGCGTTCTCGGCATGGGCAGGATCTATAGCCAGCGACCGGATGGGCGTCGTGGCGGCATCAGAGCGCCTCCTGGAGCTCGGTTTAGGTGGCACCGCGGTCGGGACCGGCATAAACACGCATCCTGGGTTCAAGAATAAAGTCGCGGCGAAGATAAAGGAGTTCTCTGGCCTGGATGTCCACCCTGCGGAGGACACAGTACGGACCACGAACGACATGAACTGCTTCCTAGCGCTCAGCGGCTCGTTACGCTGCTACGCATCCACGCTCAACCGCATCTGCAACGACCTGCGGCTCCTGGGCTCAGGCCCGAACGCCGGCATAGCCGAGCTCGTCCTGCCCGCGGTGGAGCCCGGTTCCTCCATAATGCCCGGGAAGGTCAATCCATCTGTACCAGAAGCCGTCAGCATGTGCTGCTGGCAGGTGTGCGGCAACGACCGCGCCATCGAGCTCGCGGTGCAGTCCGGCCAGTTGGAGCTGAACTGGGGGACCCCTTTGATAGGTAACGGCCTGCTCCAGTCCATGGAGCTCCTTGTCAACGCGTCCTCCACGCTGCGTGTTAAATGCGTCGAAGGGCTGAAAGTCGACGAGAGGCGCGTTGCAGGGCTGCTCGACAAGTCCTTTGTCTATGCGACCGCGTTCAACCCTTATCTCGGCTACTCGCTGGTATCAAAGCTCGTGACCGAATCCAACGCGACCGGCGTTCCCCTGAGAGAGCTCATCCTGCAAAAAGGGCTCATGGAGAAGAAGGACATCGACGCGGTGATCGCGTCCGCGTCAGGGCCTTCGCTAACGGACAAGGAGCTGAAAGAAAGAGTGAAAGGCGCGCGCTAGATTCAACCGAGGAACCTTCTCATGAACGCGGCGCGCCTTATCTCGTCGCGCAGCGCGGCCTGCTCGCCCTTCCTGAAATGCAGCATGAGCTTGGAGGTGACCGCGGAGTAGTCCTCGTCCTCCTCGTAGTCTATCCATCCGGCCACCTTCCGCACGCCGTCAGCGACCTGCTTCGGGAAGTACTGGAGGTTGGCCATGTTGAGGTACTTGGCCGAGTCCGTGAGGTCCTCGTCGAGCTTTATGTACATGGTGTGCAGCTCGTCGAACTCCTTCTCGTTCAACGCGCACAGCCCCAGCAGCTCGGGCGGCAAGCCGAGGGAATAGAACGCGGCGCAGAACGTGATCGCCCGCGGCAGGCTCACGCCCTTCAGCGAGCGCGCGTAGCCGAACAGTCCCACGTGCAGCTTCCTCGCTCTTCTCGCAGGCACGAGCGGCGAGATGCCGTTTATGGTATCAGCCAGGAGCCCTATCTGGGACTGGTACTCCTTCCTTATCTTCTCCACTAACTTGAGGGCCGCCTTGGCGTCCATGGGCCTGGGCGGCCTCCTCCTGCCGTGGTTTATCATGTCCACCGCGTTCGCCACGTCCCGGAACGGGTGGTCGTACTTGAAAGATGACTGTATGGTGTATGTCTGGACCGACGGGTACTCCTCCCCGCAGTTCATCACGTTGTCCGGCCTGAAGTTGCCGCGGAACGGGGCGGAGCCGACACCTATTATGGGTAGTATCTCGGTTCCGCTCTCCTCCTCCAGCTTCTCGAGGTCCTGGAGCGCCACCTTCGCGAGCAGCACCGCGCTGACCGAGCCGTAGTTGAGCGCCGGGTCGGAGCGCGCGAGGAACACCCTCTGGTACTCCAGCCGTTTTCCTTCCAAATAAGTCTTCAGGATGCTCCCCGCAGCGAGGAACGAGTCCGAGTTCTCGAAAAGCGGGATGACGTTTATTCCCTCGGGCTGGAAGTCGCCGACCCACTCCTTGACCGTGCGCCTGGACTTCCCGCTCCCCAGCATGGTGTTCTTCTGGCCCACTATGACGCGCTCGTAGTACGCGCGGACCATCTCCACCTCCTCGGCCGAGGTGGTCATAGGCAGTATCACCTCGAATATGGGCGGCACGCCTTTGTTCACCGCCTGCGCGACGTCGAATGCGCGCGGTATGGAATGCAACGTCTCAAGCAGTATCTTGCCCTGCTCCCTTTCTATGGCAGGGTTCGGCACCCTGTAGGTGAGGAAGAACTCGCTGCCCAGCTTGTGGCTGCCGAAGAACTCCGTGTAGCGTGAGAGGAGCTTCTCCACGACCTGGTTGTCCGCCTCCTTGCCCTCGCTGTCCCACATCTGCTCGTTTATGCCCAGCTGAGCGAAGACGTAGTACGCCTCTTTCACCTCGCCCTCCCCTGCAAGCACCTCGCTGTCGGAGAAGAACGGGGTGCTGATGTTGTCCGGATGCTGGGTGGACATCGTCCTCGGAATCCTTCTGGCTCCCATGATGAGGAATGAGGGAAATTCATTTATATATCTTGCTGGAGATACGTCCCCCTAGGTGGTAGGTTGATACCCTCCCTGAAAAGAGCGATAGCGCAGTTCGTGAAAAAACCATTCCCCTTCGCCTGGTCATCGATAATGTACCTCGTGCTCCAGCTGCTGTTCGCATTCGCGGCCGTGGGCCTGTTCATGATATACTTCATCATCGCATCGGTCTTCGGGATGCCCGTGACCGCGAGCAGCGTGCCGACCGCCCTCGCCGCGGTGTTCGTGCTGGCCGTGCTGGGGTTCTTCTCCTGCGGCCTCAACGCAGGCCTGTTCAGGAGCTATGCGGCGGCGCTCGAAGGCAGGAAGACCACGGTGGCCGACTTCCTAAGGTATTCTTTCAGGAAATCCGCGCCCATGTTCGCGGTCCTGCTCCTGGCCGGAGTCGTGCTCACCGTGCTCGTCGGTCCGGCCATAGCGCTCTATAGCGTCTCGCTCAAGGGCATAGCCTACATGGACGTCGTCCTGTGGCTTTACTCCCTGGGCGCGGCGTTCCTGGTGTTCTTCCTGTTCACGCCCGCGTTCGTCGCAATAGGCGCGTTCGGCACCGAGTTCGTATCCTCGCTGCGCGGCACGATAATGCTCCTCAGGAGGAAGCACGTCAACGCCCTGGGGCTCTACATACTGTTCGCATTCACCTGGGTGCTGAACGCCATTCCGCTCGTGCAGATAGTATCATTCTTGGTCATCTATCCGGTGATCGCTTCGGCGTTCGTCGTCATGTTCCAAGGGAGCGGCGGCCGCCCCCGGTGATCATATGCGAAGGGTATACGAGTGCGAGCTTTCCAAGCAGAAGGACCTCAAGGCCATAATCGAGGCCGACCCATATGCCGAGGGCAGCTTCGCCCGCGCCGGCTACAAACTGCGCGACGGCGGCTCGCTCAACGAGGACAAGGCGAAGGTCTACCTCTACATCTCGGCATCCGACGATTTCATAAAAAAGGCCGACAACGCGCTCAAGGACGTGGCCAAGCCCCTCAAGGGCGAGGCCGAGAAGCGCATAATAGACAAGATAGTCGCTGAAGAGGAGAACGCCGAATCCGGGTTCGGCAGCATGTTCGGCTAATCAGTTACGTGCTGACTCCGTTTCCACCGCGCGCGTCCAGCATCTTCGCAAATTCTAAATGGCCGTATTTGGTGGCGTATCCCCTCACATTCCATCCCTTGTGGACCCCCACTGTTACCACCGCGTTCACATTCGCTCCATTCTCAATAAGCAGCTTTCCGTTTTCAATGCGGTCATACATGGCAGCCCACATGAGCGCCGTTACGCCATCAGCGTCACTCGCCTTCGGATTCGCTCCCCAGCTAATTAGCGTCTTCACCATTATCACGTTGCAGTCCCCGCTGGCTATGCACAGCGCCGCCTGCTCCATCGCGTTCGCATCCGCTCCATCATCCAGCGCCCGGCGCGCTGCTCGCACATTCTTGCGTCTGACAGCATCGATCAGAGCCCTATCAAGCTCACTCTGTTGCTCCAAGGCCGCATCCTGCTTCCCTTTTTGCTCCGGGCTCGGCTTTACACTCGTCGTAAGCGGTTCGACTGCCTCTTTTGCCCTTGTTTTCCTGCGTGTGTACGGGCCCCGCCCAGTCCCGTGCGCGGTTTTTTTCACGACTATGCTCGGTTCCAATGCCATGACGATTCCCTACACTATTGTGCCAACAAATGTTTATAAATAGTGATTTTTAGTGGTACGCCAACTCTTTTATTCTTTCTTCCCCTATCCTACTCATGGACGAGCCGCAAGCACCTATCCAGGAGAAGAAATCCATCGCCTCGCGCGGGGTGCCCTCATCCGAATCCATCTATCTGCCGCCCTACAACAGCGAGGAGCTGCGGAGCTTCCAGGACGCCTCGGAGAACCCGACCAGGAACCTCTGGTCCGTGGAGGAGGTCGCCAACTTCGTCTTCTCACGCAGGTACCAGCCGAAATACTACGAGATCGCGCTCGCGTTCCTGCGCCTATTGTCCGCGCAGTCGCACCTGGACGGGGCCATGATATCGAAATTCGTGTCCGACAACAACGTGTCCAAGGCGACGTTCTACAACCGCGTGCTCCCGCGCCTCAGGCGCGTCGGCATGATAAAGATAGAGCGCGACACCATCGTCGCGGTGGAGAGCAAGCGCAAGTTCAGGCCCATGCGCATAAGCCTGAGCAAGACCTTCGGTAATTATCTGATGAAAATAGGCGATTCCTGGCTCGCGATAGTGGACGACACCAGGACCATGAAAAAACAGGAGAAGCTCTGATTATTTCGTCGCTCCGGCAGGCTTCGCCTCATCCGGTGCGATCGGGCACGTGATCTTGGCCTCCTTATATGCCATGCCATTGAATACGATAGTGCTTCGCCTCGTCCGATGCGGCCGGGCACGTGAACTCGACAAGCGCGCCTTTTCCTGAGCGTTTTACGGCCTTGATTTTGACGACAAGCGCAGCCTCGCCAAAACTCGCCGTCTTGCCATACTTGATTCTACAGGCTCCCATGTCCATGGCGAGTTCGACACCCTTGTCATCTATCTTCGTGAACGTGACATTGAAATGAACTGGTGTTTCAGGGGCGACCCGATACGTGCTGAGGATGGTATCGCCTTCATGTACAGTGTGTTTTACTTTCTTGTACGCTGTCACGTTTGCTGCCGGAACGACCGTGGCACCAAGGTCGCTCGGCTTGGCGCTGTTCTCCACGTGCGTCACCGCGACGGCCTTGAACATCGTGGCGTGCTGGGCATTGCCCATCTGGCCCGCGAGCTTGTCTATCTCGTTTTTGGCGGAAAGGCTGATCTTGCCCATATCGATGATGCTCGACCTCGCGTAGACGAGGCCTGCGTCAGCCTTGGCCTTGATGCCTGCTGGCTTCGAAGGTTCGCTCTTCCTCACACATCCCCCGCAAAGAGGCAGGACAGTCGCAAAAACCAGCGCTCCTACCTTCAGCGTGTCCACGAACCTTCTTTGAGTCGTTCTCTGCATCCATGCCACCCTGGTTTCACTTGCGCTTCTTCCCCTTGAATTTCTTGGCGTTCCTGGTCGGTTTCCTTACCGGTTTCCTCGATGGCCTCGCGGAATACGAGCGCCGCGGAGACGTAACCGTCCCCCTCGCGGCGCGGATGTCCTCGCCGAGCATCTGCCGCTCGGTCTCCTTCTCCGCGAGCAGCTGCGTGACGCTGCCCAGCTTGTTCTGGGCCTCCTGCCTCACGGTCTCGAAATCCGCTATGCCCGAGGTGTCGGTGCGCAGCTTGGCTATCATCTCCTTGCTGTCCCGGACTAGGTCTGCCAGGCGCCTCTTCGAGTCCGCGATTTTGGACTCCACGTCCTTCTCCTCCCCGGTCGCCCTGTTGAGCTCCGAGTCGTAGTTCGCGGTCATGCCGTCCAGCTCGCGCAGGTACTTCTTGATGTATGCCGCCTCGGCGCTCTCCTGGAGCGCTGAGAGCTCATCGTCCCCGGCGCGCACGTAGCTCGTTATGCCGTCTATCTTGGACTCGTAATCCTTGACGTATTCGCGGACCCACTTCTCGACCTTCTCGATGCTTGCCATCTGGCCCTCGAGCCCGTCCAGCTCCGCCTCCTTGGAGTCCATGGAGCTCCTCACACGGTCCACCATGTCGGCGATCTCCACCTTCATCTGCGTGGCGTCCTCCAGGTCCGAGAGCAGCTCCTTCATTGCAGAATTGAGCTCCCCTATCTGCTCCTGGGTCTCGTCCGCGGACTTCCTGAGGTCCGCGACCCTGCCCTCCACGTCTCCGGAGAGCCTTTTGAGCTCCGCGATCCTCCCCTTCTCGCCGTCTATCTTGGAGCGCGCGTCCGCCATCCTGCCCTCGAGCTCCTCCTTGGACGCGTCTACGGTCTCCATGAACGCTTCGACGTCGGCCCTGGCCTTCTTGAGGACCTCGCGGCCGTCCGTCTCCAGCTTCGTTATCATCCTGTGGACCTTCTCCACTTCCTCGACCTTGTCCGGCAGCTCCAGCACCCGCTCCTTGAGCGCGAGCACCCTGCCCTCCTTCTCGAGTATGCGTTCTGTGATGGACGCGATGTCCGCCTCCACCTTGGATTCGAGCGACAGGTACCTCTCGCGGTATACCCTGTCCTTCTCGGCTTTCAGCTTCTCCAGGTTCGCCCTCTCCTTGTTCATCTCGTTGAGATAGGCGTTCACCAGCTCCTTCGCCTTCGCGGACTCCCCTGTCATCCTCGCCGGCTTCCTGACCTTCTCCGGCTCCACCGCATCCGGCTCCGCCCGCTGCTCGACCTCGTCGTGAGGGACTGCGGCGAAGCTTTGCTCCTCAGCTTCGAGCTCCTTGCGTTCGGTGAGCATCTCGCGCGCGACCACCTGGAAGTCCTGCCTTTTCGTCTCGATAGCGGATTCCATCCTCTCAGGCTCCGGGCCTTCTGGCCCCTCGGGCGCGTCCGGATGGGCGCTCGCCACCGACCTCACGCCGCTGTCCCTGCGGGAATCGAGCTTGCCGAGTATGCTGCTCTTGATGTCGCCCTCGTCGTCCCTCTGCGCCTGCTTCCTCTTGAGGTACTCCTCGAGGCGCCTCTCCGACTCGTCGCCCTTGCTTATCTCGCTGAAGACCTCGTCGTAGGCCTCGTGGGTCTGCTTGGTCTCCATGCCGCTCAGCGCAGCGTCCAGGTCCTTGTCCGAGTGCCTGGCCTCCTCGCCGAGCCAGAGGATATTGGTGCCCCTGAGGCCGTAGACTATGCTGATGTATCCTTCGTCCTCGAGCACGCGCACCCATTTGTCTATCGCGCGCCTGTCCATCCCCGTGAGCCTCTCGAGCTCGGCCAATTCGATCCGCCTCTTCTCCGATATGGTCCTTATCAGCCTGTCCACGTCTGTGCTGACAAGTGCTCCGTTAACAGTTATCTTGTCTGACATTCTCTCCCCTCCTATACGTAGTTGTGTGGGGAAACGTTTAAAAAGATAGTATATGAAAGTGGAGGAATGTGTGCGGTAGCGCGGGACGACCCTACGACGTTATGACGGCGTAGTTGCCCGATATCTTCCTCATCGCGCGGTCGAACGCCACCGACGCGACGGCCGCGTTCGCCTTGTAGGTGTATATGGAGAAGAGGTCGCTGCCCTTGGCGAGCCTGGCCGCCATGTCAGTGGGCCTGCCGAAAGCGCGTCTCATGCCCTTCTGCAGACGGTCGGCCCCTGCGCCGGCGATCATCTTGTTCTCCCTTATGACGTGGTGCGGGTAGACCCTCACGATGAAGTAGTACTCGCCCGGGGCCTCCTTCTCGAGCTGTTTGTTCGCGCTCATGCGCGCAGCCTCGATGGCGTTGTCGCGCAGTATGACCGGCGCCAGCGCCCGGAGGTGCATCACCAGGTCGTAATCGCGCTTGTCCACGCCCATCCTGAACTGGTGGAGGTCCTTGTGCGGCATGGCCTTTATGTAAGACCTTCTCGGCTTCGACCTGCTGAACCTGGTCCATGCGACCTTGTCAGCGTCCCTTATGCTCCTGCCTGGTCTGATTCCCATGAATGCTCACCTTGATGTTTTCAATAACGAGTGTCAAAAGTGTGTTGCGTTAGGATTTTAAACGCTCGCGTTGGCGGAGGAAGACCCGGAGCGGTCCGCTTGGCGTCGTTCGCAGCATAAAAATAATTGCGGTCGTCGGGATTTGAACCCGAGTTATAGGCTTGGAGGGCCTAAGTCCTACCAGGCTAGACTACAACCGCGTTGGTATCTAAAGACCTTTTATCGTGGGGGAAGGGTTAAAAACCCTTTAAGTGCGTCCGAAGGCAAGCACTCATTTGATCCCGAATATGGATTTGATGAAGTCGATTATGCCATCGAAGAACCCTGCCGGTTTGGGCGCTCCGTTGGTTTCACCGGATACCTGCTGGATGCTCGTGTTCTGCTGCGCCGTGGCATTTGAAATATTCTGCTGCGCGCTTGCGTTTTGCTGCGCCGCGGTGCTGGAAGCATTCTGCTGCGTCCATACTCCTGAAGAGCCGCCCTGCCGCGTTCCCGCGCCGTTCTGCGGGATGGTCGGGCCGCTTGCAGCGCCAGTATTCGTGGTTATGTTCAGGCTGCTCCAGTTGAAGTTGGCATACTTGGTCGAATTGGCCTCTTCCGGCAGCGTGAATCCGACCGCGTTCGAAGTGATGGTGCGCGCGGACGAGATGCTGGTCGCCAGCGGGGTGATATTGATGATGTTCGTAGTGTTCTTGGTCGTGAAAACCCACTGGAAGTCCGAGTAAAGCGGGGTTCCGTTCACGGATCTGATGTCTTTGGACAGGTACACCACGTAATCCGTATCCGGTTCGAGCTGCCTGTCCGGTGTGAATATAGCCAGGTTCTTCGCGACCGTGATCTGGCCCGACACCGGGGTCCCGGACGCATCCGTGACGCGGAACGTCGTCGAGTTCACGGTCGTGTTGTCAAGAGGTTGCGTGAAGATCGGGCAGACGCTGAAGTAGTCTTCGAGATACTGGCTCGCGAAGGTGCCATTCTGCGGGTAGACCTTTTTCACGAACATCATGTCCGCCCCAGCGATCAAGCCGGGCGAAACACCCGGGAAAAGACCCTGGACGAGCTGGTTGTCGGAGCCTGGCTGGAAAGGTATCTTATCTCCTGCGACCGCGATATCTATCCAGGAGCCATTGGTGCCGATGCTCTGGAGCTGCTCCATATCATCCAGGTCGTAGACCAAGACAGTATCCCAGAGGGTCTCACCTGGCGAGTCGCCGAAAGAGGTTGTCACGAAAGCGAGCTTGCCGTCGCTGGTCGTTGCGATGGTCGATGGGCCCTCGGTTTTCGGAACGGTGAGGTATCCTCCCACGTCCGAGGAATACAGCTCATCGTTCGGCACGATATTCATATCCGTCATGCTGTTGACGAATGGTTCCGCTGTCTTGAGCCCGGAGTATTTGTGCGTCGTGTACGTCTTAACGTAGTTGGAATCCATGGTGTACCCTATGACATAGAGCGTGTTCCCGTCCTCCGAGACAGAAAGTGCGACCGGGTAGTACCAGGTGATCATGAATTGCATCCCTCTCGTCTGCGTGTTCATCACCACGATTCCGGTCTCCTGGGCGTTCGTAGCATAAAGCATGGTGCCGTTCGCGCCTATGGCGATGTCCCGGGTGTAGACGCCCTCAGCCCCGCCTCCAAGAAGATTGATGGCGCTCACCGTGTTCGTGGACCAGTCGAGCTCGTAGACCTTCGGGGCCTGGAACCACGGGGCGAAGTAAACTTTCGAGCCGTCGGAAGAGAAGGCCATGCTGTTATACATGGTCGGGGTCTTGCCCGGAAGATTCCAGGAGACGCCTTTCGAGAAATCCATTATATACAAGCCGCCATTGGAGGCGTTGTCCTGATAAGCGAGGTAGAGCTTGCCATCCGGCGCGACCGCCAGGTGATCCGGGGTTATCCCGTCGAACTCATACTGGTCTATGGGCTGCTGCGTGCTCGCATTGAGGCGGACCACGCGCGTGGTGCTGATTTTCGGGCATTCGTCGTATTCGGAACAGCCTGGAGTGAGATTCTCCCATGTGACCGCGGCGTAGACGAACTGGCTGTCAGGAGATACTGCGACGCCGCCGATGTACGCGCCTGAGATGCCCGGATTTATCTTCGAAACGATCTTGAGGGTCGAGGAATCTATCACCAGGGCGGAGCTGCTCGCTACGTAGACCATCGGCCCGCTTTCGAGCTCGAGTTCGGCGGCTGCTAGCAATGAGCTTGTGTTGATGCCGGTCAGGCTGATGCGCTGGAGCGTG
This sequence comes from uncultured Microcaldota archaeon, assembly GCA_963714085.1. Classification (GTDB taxonomy): domain Archaea; phylum Micrarchaeota; class Micrarchaeia; order Anstonellales; family Bilamarchaeaceae; genus CAILMQ01. Next base: position 1,193,225 of record OY970229.1, read on the forward strand.
GTGTTGCTAAGAGGCGGTGTGGCTATGCTTGTGTTGAGCGCGGCCACGTGAATCAGGGGTTGGCCTGATCCGAGCGAGACTGCGTAAACCGGAGAGGATCCTAGAATCAGCAAAAGCAGAATGACACAGGATAATTTCATCATCACAACCCCGGTCTTCACTTGCCGGGTTATATTTATAATGCGAGGCCCCCCGGCGTCATAGCTTGCAGCGCAGTTCCATATGGAAATCCCGGAAGCCCCGGCAAGCACGGTGTTTATAACTGATAAAGGAAAAGAACCCGATCTGTGCCTGACCGCGTGAATGTTCTTCTATCGTGAGGGTTAAAAAGCCTTTAACTCGCGCCCGGAGGAAAGCTCCAGAAAATATTAAAATCTTAAGTCAGAGGTAAACGCGGTGATATCCATGGGGCTTTCGTATGTAAGCATAAGGGTAAAGGATATGAAGAAGTCGCTGGCTTTCTACACCCGTAAGATGGGCCTGAAGGTCATCGGCAAGAGGGAGATGCCCGGCGAGCTGATCATGCAGCTGGAGGACAAGGCAACGAAGCAGCGCCTGAACCTCATGTGGTACGCGAAAAGCAACAGATGGTACACGCCATACAAGATGAACGGGGTCGAATTAGACCATCTGATGTTCCAAGTCCCGGACGCGAAGAAGGCCTACGCCAAGCTTCTGAAGGGTGGCGCGATCAAGGCCACGGACATCTGGGATGGCAAGGAGCGCGTCATGGGCCTGGTCAAGGATCCCAACGGCATCTGGATCGGCGTGATGAGCGTCAAGAAGAAAAGATAATTCAGAACACGGCCGCGAGCCCGCTGAGGAACTTCTTCGGGTCCTCGGCCTTCACGAACGCGCTCGAGAGCAGGACGCCTTCTGAGCCCAGCTCCAGCGCCTTGCGCACGTCATCCGCGTTGCTGACCCCCGCGCCGCAGAGCACGGTGATCTTCGAGTTTATCTTTTTGATTTCCTTCACTGTCTCAGTGACAACTTCCGGCTTCGCGGTCGATACGCTCACGCCCGAGCCTATGAGCTCCGGCGGCTCCACAGCGATATAAGTAGGTTCGAATGCCGCGATCTCCGCCGCCTCTTTCGTGCTTGCCGCGCATACGAGCGATTCCAGGCCGTTGGACTGCAGCGCCTGCACCGTCGCCTTGACCTTGTCCATCCGCAGCTTCTTCTCCGAATGGTTGACCAGCGAGCCCTTCACCTTTATTATCTTGAGCGCGTCCACGGGTATGGAGCCGGTGAAAGCCCCGGGGCTCTCCGCGTCCACGTGCTGCGCGAACACGTCGCCGAACCTCTCGGTCGCCTCCTTGAGGTATATCGCCGGGGGGCACACCACTATGCGCACTCCGGTCTCGGCCACCACCTCGCTCGCGATGTCCGTGAAAAGAAGCGACCTTTCCAGGCTTTGCGTATATGTCTTAAGATTGAGGACTATCAAGGCATTCACCCATTCATGAAATGATTGAAAGTCTTTAAATGGTTGGGCAACCCACCGCGGAAATGTGGTCGAGTTAAGTTAATAAAGTCGAATTCTCCTGCATCTGTCATGGATTTAAGCGAAATCAACAGGAAAAAGATTCTGATTCGTTGGGGGAGAATTCATGCAGCCGAACAAGAATACATCACTATTCATGCAATGAAGAACGAACCCCTCAAGGCAAGACTCCACGGTTATCTTTGTGGCGACGGAAGCGTATCCTGCAGAAAGGAACGCAAAAATGGAAAGATGCATCATGAAATCCGCTTCTATCCGGACCATGTCTCCATGGCGGCTTCTTACATAGATGCCTTTCATCTGGTTTATGGAAAGCGATTGAAATTGAAAGAACTAACGAACCATTATCTCGTCAATGTAAACTCCCAAGTCATAGTCCACGACCTTCTTCGTGATGGTTCCTTTTCAAGCATGGGATGGCGCGTGCCTATTTGGGTGGCGCGCAATCAAGAGAACTCCAAAGAATGGCTCCGTGCGTTTTTTGATGCCGAAGCGTATGTCAGTGACAAGGAAATTCGTGTCCAATCCGTTAACAAAATCGGGCTGCGCCAGGTGAAGTCGATGCTCGAGGCTTTTGGAATCACGTGCAGGGAGTATACCTACAAAAGGAAAAACAAAAGATGGAATATCAACTATCATCTGGCAATTCGTGGACAGGAGAATCGATACTATTTCTTAAAAAAGGTTGGCTTCAATCATATAAAAAAATTGAACAAATTAAGTAGTGCCGACGTCGCATAATCCGGTAGTGCGTCGGAAACCATTACGGTTGACGAATCTCGAACCGGATTAATCGAGAAAACCGATCCCTCTGGGATTGCAGGTTCAAATCCTGCCGTCGGCGTTTTTTCTCACCGATCAGCAGATGAGCAGCGGTCTGGAGAAGTCGCTTTCCAGGAAGATGGCGGCGCGGACCTTCTGGTCCCTGGCACGGGGGCCGTCCGCCCTGAAAAGAGGCGACATCCCCCTCAAAAAGGTTTTGGCGAACCCAGGTTCATTGAGCACGGCGTCCTGGAGATCCTCCTTTAACCGGGCCGGCATCACGAAGTTGATCAATACCGGGAGCGGCTTGGAACCCCTGCCGCCAAGCAGATCTTCGTTTATGCTGGTCGCCATGCAAACAACCAGCTCATCCCCGCGGATCCTGAGGTGTATCTCGCGTGGGTCCGGCTTCAAGTCCATATAATTCTGCACGCACACGCCCTGGAGCTCTCTCATATTCGCTCTTTTTGCAAGTTCCGGAGCCGCGTGCATCCCGCAGAAAATAAAACCCTCTGGGTACGGCAGCATCGCTATCCCCCCGATGGCATGGCGCTTTATCTCTACTATGACCTCGGCGGGCGATAGTTCTCGTTCCGGTTCGGATATGACGCTCGGAACTCGGGCCGCTGGTGCATGCGTGGCCGGAGGCGTACGGGTCTCCAAAATCCCGCTTGCGGTCCGGCCAGCCGGGGCTTGGCCAGCGGTTCTCGGCTCGGTAGTCGCGCCCTCGGCAAGCGGGAGCGGCGACGGCGCAGCCGGCTTACTTGCTGGCGGTGGAGCCGTCGGGCCAGCTCGCTTCGTGGTGCGAAGAGCCATTCCGAGCGCCCGCAACGGATCGTCAGGACCGAGTTTTCTCATGTGATAATCTATGTTAAGAAATATATAAAAATGTGCCTGTCCGGGCTGGCGCACAGCTTTTCAGGATACGGGCGCCCCGATTCCGCAGTCCGCTGTATTTTTACTGTTTGCCGGTTTCTTATTACCGGTGCTTGCATGGAAGACTCACGAAATGCGCGCAAGGTCGTCATAATAACAGGCGCGTCATCCGGCATAGGGCGCGAGGCCGCGCGCCTGTTCGCGCAGAAGGGGTGGCAGGTGGTCGCCACAATGAGGGACACCTCGCGCGGGGAGGACCTCGCCGCTTTGGGCAACGTGGACCTCATGCGCATCGACGTCAGGGATTCCGGATCCATCAGGAGCGCCTACGACAAGACGATGAAGAGATACGGCAGGATAGACGTCCTGGTGAACAACGCGGGATACGGGCTCGTGGGTCCGATCGAGGCCGCGAAAAGGGAGCAGATGGAAGCGGAGGTCGACACCAACCTCATCGGGCTCATGGACGCCACCGCGCAAGTGCTGCCGCACATGAGGAAGAACAAGTCGGGGACCATCGTCAACATCTCTTCCATGGCCGGGAAGGTCGCGTTCCCGTATCACAGCGCGTACAATGCCACCAAGTTCGGAGTGGAGGGATTCACCGAGGCGCTGCAATACGAGGTCAGGAAGTTCGGGATCAGGATGAAGCTCGTGGAGCCCGGGATGGTCGAGACCGATTTCTACACGCGTTCGATGGAAAAGCTGGCGCATCCCGCCTACGGCGACTATTCCGGGATGACGAAGCGGACCGGCTCGAGAAAGGGGATCCCGCCCACGCGCGTCGCGGAAGTGATCTACCGCGCGGCGAACGATGCGAGCGGCAGGCTGCGCTATCCGGTGGGGAGCGATGCCGCCATGCTATTGCTCATCAAAAAAGTGCTGCCGGACGGCGTCTTCTCCTGGTTGATAATGAGGGTAATGGGTAGTTCTTGATGGAAAAGCGAATGACCACGAAGGAGCTTCTGGACAGATACTACGAACGGCTCTCAGGAAAAGGCGAATTGGGCCCCTTGCTTTCCGAAGACTTCATGCTCGCAGGGACCGGGGCGAAAGAGGCCCGGGGAAGGGACGCGCACGCTGACAACCTTTTTTTCAGGTTTGTCAAGAGCCTGGAAGTCAAAACAATGATTATTGACGGCGAGCGCGCCTGTGCGGTGGTCCATTACGCCCTCGTGTCCCCGCAGGGCGACGGCTTCTCGTGCGACGTCGCCGAGGTCTGGGAGATGAAAAACGGGAAGCTCGCTTCGCTGGCGATGTATTTCGATACGGTGGAGTATCAGAAGTTCATGCTTCCGATTCTGTTTCCACTTACGCGGCTTAAGAAGAAAAGATAAGATAGCCTCGGAAGGGATTTGAACCCCTGGCCTCAGGTTTACGAAACCCGCGCTCTACCAGCTGAGCTACCGAGGCGAATAAAGCGTGGGTTATGTAGCGCCCCACTTCTTTTATATATTTCCCTTTACCATCCAAATCATGGAAATAGAGCCTATCACTACCGGCAAGACCGAGGATAAAGTGGAATTCGCCACCGCGTTCAAGGCGATCCAGGTCGCGCTGGACAACTACCAGGACATATTCTCGGACTTCGACACCGGGCCCTACAACTACAGGACGCTGTCCAACGACTTCGTCAACGAGGTGGAGCGCCGCTACGTGGAGACCAAGCCCGGCGAATTCGAGGTGCGGCTGACCCTGCCGGCCAAGGAGCGCGACCAGAGGGTCGAGATGGTCATAAAGAAGCGGCTGAGGGACTACTTCACCGGCCGGCTCAAGGAGAAGGACGAGGAGATCACCAAAAAGAGGAACATCGGCATCGTCAGGATCCTGGCGGGTATCGTGATAATCATCTCAGTCTTAGAACTGCCCATAGCAGATAGCGCCGCGGTGTCGAACATACTCTTCGTCCCGGGGTGGTTCTTCATATGGTCAGGGTTCGAGAACATCATGGACATCCCGGGCAAGCTCGCAGAAGAGCGCCAGTTCCTGAGCAGGTTCTCCAAGGCGAAGTACCATTTCTACTCCGAGGACGAGCTCACCGTGGTGGCTGAGAAGCTCCCCGAACCGCCCCCGGTCCCGCCCCTGGAGCCGAGGCATACCTAGATTCCTTCCCCTGCAAAACTTACCATTACTTGTATTTGCATGTAGGATTTTGCATCAGGGTAGTGAGAGAATATCGCTCTCAGGCTGTTCGAGCATAATTCTCCTGCAAAATTTTACCATTTACCCGCACTAGAAATACCTCAACGCGAGCACCTCGGTCATGCGGAACGTGTCAAAGGTCCGAAGCATCGAGCCTCCCTTGTCTTTCAGCTCTGAAATCAGGGATTCGAACTTATCCGGCTCGATGAAGAACTCGGCCTCTATGTCCGCATAACCCGTCGTCCTGTCCAGATAGACCAGGTTCGGGTGCGACTCAATAATACTCATCAGCGCTTTCGCTACGCTCCTATCCGACAAGAATACGTCCAGCTTGAGGTATTCCCAGCCAAACTTCTCGAAATCTATAGTCGGTCTGAACGCCAAGATAACGCCCTCTTTTCTCAACGCATTCATTCTTCTTTTCAGGGTGACCGGATTCAGTCCAAGCTTCGAAGCGAGATTGTTGAGCCTGATGCGGCCGTCCTTGGCGAGCTCGGACAGCATCACGACGTCCTTCTCGTCCACCTTCACGATCCTGTCTTTTCCGCCTACGATAATGGGATTGCCCTTCTCCACACCCGGAAATGGATAAGGATAATGCACAGCTTCGTAGTAAGGCGATGACTCCACAACGAGCAGAAACCTCGCGAATCTGTCCGCGAACCCCTCCCATACCCTATGGAGCTCTTTCTGCGAGCGGTAGATGACCATCCAGCTGATGTCGAACTTGCCGGAAACCTTTCCGAGGAACCACGTCTGGGGCAGCGAAGCCACGTAAGCGAGGATCTCCTTTTCGCTCATGCTGTCAGTGCCTTGGAACTTCGCGTAGAACCTGTGGAACGAGTAGCCTATAAGGGAGGTGTCTATCACCGCGTGGTAGCCTTTTATGACGCCTGACTTTTCGAGCTTCGAGATGCGCTTGGAGACCGCCTCCTTGCTCAGCCTCACCTTCCTGCCTATGACGTTCAGGGACTGGCGGCAGTTCGCGTCGAGCTCCTTCAGTATCTTCTGGTCTATTGCATCCAATTTAATTGACAAAGCATCATTTTTCATACAAATTAGTATTGTTTGTCAAGATTCTTAATGATTGGTGTTAAGTATATGTTTTGCTTTGTTATAAAACATGGCAACAAAAGAAATTTACAACAAGGAAAAAGCGTTTGCTTTCTCAGGACAGGTCTCATCGCAGGTCTCGGTCGCCATCCGGGACGCGGTACACTCGAGGGGCCCGAAATACGCTGAAGCCTTGATGGATATCCCGCTGAAGAAGGCGAGCGGCACGACCCTCCAGCGTGCGACGCTCTTCTCCGCAGTGCTCCAAGACAGCGGAAAGGACTGGACAAGGCACGTCAGAGCCGCTGCCTCGCTTGAGCTCCTTGTGTCGTACATGTATTTGCATAACAGGATATACGACAACAAGGGAGGCATCAACTTCTCTGATCCGCCAACCGTCGGAAGGCACATTCTCGCAGGAAACCTATGCAGAGAGCTGGCGTGCTCGGTGCTGCGGCATGATGCGGGCCCGGACACTGAGCGGGTGTTCAGGTGGGCCTCCGAGGTCTTCGATTACGGCCAGGTGCTCGCTTTCGATAGCAGGCAGGCATTCGAGGGGCCGCAGGAGCGCATGGACACGCTGATGCTTATGCTGAAGCGGACTTACTGCATAAACGCGGCATACTTCCAGGGAATCGGCGCGCTCGCGGGTGCCGTATCCGGCGCAAGCCCTGAGAGAATCGACATGCTCGCGAGATGGTCCTACGGATTCGGCATGCTCGTGCAGTTCGTGAACGACATCGCGGATTTCGTCCCATCGACATTCGGAGAATCCACAGTGGAGAAGGTTCCGGATGACGCCTTCGCGGATTTCAGGAAAAAGGAGCTCAGCCTGGTGCACCACAGGCTCATACATGCGGGCGCTGATTTCTCTTCGGAGGAATCGTGCCTCGCGTCCGCAGGCAGTTCGGGCGTCATCCGGAGCTCCATGCGCCTCTGCAGAAGCATCTCCCGCGCACTAGGGAAATGGGCTATGGACGAAGGCATGGAAACGCTCGCAGGCACGTCGTTCCTGGGAATCTCGAACAAATACTTCAAGGATTTGATGCGCATGAAAGAAACCGGTCGCATCCAGTGGGGCGCGGTCTCAGAAGCGGATTCGCGCGAGAACCAGGCGATACTGGAAGCGCTCATCCGCCATCCTGGGCCGGTCTGGGGCGGGCTCCCGGAGCATCTCCAGCCCCGCTTCTCCTATCTTAGAACGAGATGACATGGCATGAAGATCGCAGACAGAAGCAGGACCGGGATCTCACGGTATTGCCCGACGTTCAGCGATGCGTTTTCACGCCCCTTCAGGAAGGCGAAGGAGGCTGTCGACCCGGATCCGATTCTTCCCGGGCAGGCTTACCGGAAAGGCGAAGTCAGAGAGCGGCTAGCCAAAGGAGAAACATCACAACTGCGTGAGATGGTGGCGCGCCATCCAGAATCCACGCGAATCATAGCCGGCCTGCTTTCGGATGCTGATTGGCATGTAAGGAAGAATGCCGCTTGTGCGTTGCTCGATACGTTGGGCAGCGATGACGCATCAGTCAATTTCCCAAGATGGTTAAGCGATCTCCCTCGCGATGCTACTCCGCTGGAAATGGTGTTTTGCTACCTGGAGCATTTCCATCATGGCATCATAGTCGCTCTTCCTGCGCTTAAGGATACACTTTCGGACAAGGACCCGCGCATCTTATTGCGTACTCTGGCAGCGTTGAAACACACCGCGCAAAGATGGGACGTTTCTGCGCTCATGCCAGTTGTCGCGAAGGCGTTCTCCGAAGCGGATTCAGACATCCGGGATGACATGAGCGCGGCGGACTGGGTGCATGCCTACTCGAGTTACAAATACGATTATTCGATTGCCGTACCAGAGCTCGCGGAGCTATTCGATAGTCGCGAGTGGCGAATCAACTGCTACGCCGCCAACGCCCTTGGCGATGCTGCAGCGCATGGATGCGACATATCTGTCGCCGTACCAGCTCTTGCGGGAGAGATTTCATGCTTCGGCACACGCGCCGAATGCGCGGCCGATGCTTTGCGCACGGCCTCGAAAACGACGGATATCAATATCTCCGACACGATTCCACGCATTATCGATCAGATTTGGTACGAATACGGCAAGTACTTCTTTGACTACCCGGACGATGCGGACCACAGGCTTTTCCTCTGCAATCGCCTTGTCGGGGCATTGGAGAATCTGATACGTTTCCACACCTCGGACATCGAAAATATGTATCCCATATTAAGAGTACTCACTTATCTCAGTGATTCCGAGCGGGTCGAGTCGGACCTGAATAAAGCCACGTTCGCCAGAGTGGTGCTCACCAAGGAGCAGGCCCGCTACGTGCTGGGACTCGCCGAGCAGACGTACACCAAGAGCGGGACAGCAACATGAAAAGTTATCAGATACGTGCTAAGCCAGAAACTCAGGAAAGAGCTCAAGCCGCAGCCCAATGCATGAACCTATAAATGTTTTCCCTGAGTCATATCGTAAAATCGTGCTGGATGCTGCATGATCGGCGAGCGTCTTTTACCTCGGAATAGGCAGGCTTCCCAGCTCTTCCCTCGCCCGCGCGAGAAGGAATCCCATGCAATCGGCCTTTTTGCCCCTTCTCTTGTTCCACTCAGCGACTATCTGCTTGTAGGTGCCCAGCTCCCATAGATAAGTCGGCCTGAGCTGGGCCCCGAAACCCAGGGTCCGGAACATGAGTCCTGAGACGCCAGGGCAGAGCCGCGTCTTCCACCTGCCGTCTATCCCTTTAGGGAACGCCTTGCAGACCGAAGGCGAGAATCCGTATATCGTGCACCTCTTGCCATCGAGGAACAGGCATGGATGGGATTTGAGGCAGAGGATGTGCTCCTCCAGGTATTTCCTGTCATGGAACTCGAGCACGGTGTCGTTGTCGAAATTGAGCAGCCGCAGAGGGTAGAGCACCGCGAACTCTTCCGGCTTCTGCTTCAGGTTGTCCTCTATCCTGACTATGTCGAATATCGTCACCGTGATATAGAGGTCCTTGCAGCACGATGCATCGCAGATCGTGCAGGGATTCGCCATAATGAGATATTTACCATGCCAAACGTTTTAATCATGGCGGGAAAACCGATGGGGGAGCTGAGATTTGAACTCAGATAACAAGCTCCCAAAGCTTGCAGCATACCAGGTTGGCTCACTCCCCCGTATGGGACAGGATGGTGTTTGAAAGCGATTATAAATAAAATAGTCAGTCAGTTCACGCACTTCCTCTCGAGCAGGTGGATGGAGCCGAACCTCTTCACCCTGAAGCCGTAATGATGGTAGAGCTCCAAAGCCGGATTCGACATGGTCGTGGTCAGCACCATGGGCTTGTCGCTCCTGGAGAACACCTGGAACAGCCGGTCAAGGAGCGCGGTCCCGATGCCGTGCCCGCGGGCGGACTCCTCCACCCCCAGGCCCTGCAGTACGATGCGCCTCTCCTCCTCCACCGCATGGCAGAACCCGACCGCCTTGCCCTTGGATTCTGCGAGCAGCACCACGTCCCCCTCGCAGATGTCCGGGTCCGCTTCAGGGAACACGTTGGCTATGAGCTCGAGCGCGTCCTCGATCTCCTCAGGCTTGAGCATCCTCACGGTTATCATAGCATCACGAACTCCACATCCAGCTTCCTGCCGTCCGTCTCCGCGACCACGGCCCGCAGCGCGTTGCCGGCCGGGACCTTCACGAGTTTCGTCGGCCCCAGCTGCGAGGTCCCGCTGTGCTCGTGGATGTGCCCGAAGAACGCGGCGAACGGCTTCTTCTCCTCTATTATCCTGAGTATCGAATCGCTTCCTGCATGCGAGCCGCGCGCCTCGTCGAAATGCCCCTTGGGCGGGCAGTGGAGCGCGAGCAGCGTGTTCCTGTCTATCGGCAACGAAGACATCCCCTCGTATATCTTCCCTTCGGTCAGTTCGCCGTGGGTGTGGAACGGGGTGATGCCGGAATAGCCGAAGCCGACCAGGTTGAACCCCTCTCCCAGGTCGAAGCGCTTCCCATGGGCGTAGTTCCTCGCCTTGCGCATGATCTCGTTCACGCCATCCGAGTCCCAGTTCCCCGGTATGACGAACGCGTCCGGGAACTTCGAGAGGAAGTCTTCGGCGAAGGAGGCGCTCCTGGCCAGGTCCCCGCACACGAGCAGGTGGTCGACTCCCCCGGCCATTCTCGCCTCTATGCGCGAGACCGCCTCCTCCTCTTCGTGGATGTCGCACACAACGAGCAGCTTCATATGACCCCCTGCAAGTTCATTGGTTGGCGGCCGGCCTCTTCGCTTTCTCGGCCGCATAGGCGGCCATTATCTCCGCGTAACGCTTGTCGAAGTCCGCGAGCAGCCCGGCGCCTATGTCCCGTTTCGTATACGCGTCGGCCTTGGCCGCTATGCATATCTTGGCAGCCAGAGCCCTGGCTATCCTGCCGCGCACCGCCTTGGGCGAGCCGGATATCCTCGGGTGCTGGAATATGATGCCGTGCTTGGGCGGGCTTATCCTCCTGTTCTTCAGGTGCTTGAACAGGGCCTTCTCCGCGCCGAGCACCTGTATGGTGGACGATGGCAGCCTGGCCAGCCTGGCAAGGGAGCCGACATGGGACACGAGCTTCGCGGCCACCTCGGGCCCGGCGACCTTGGACATGTTCGGGCAGATCTCCGTCGCGAGCTCGCACTGGTACTTGAGGTAGCGCTCGCGCATGCCGTGCAGCCCGATTATGGAGTTGGCGAAGAACCTGCACTGCGCAAGGTCGTTGTCCGAGAGCCCGGCGCCAAGGGTCCGCGCGGCCTGCGCGGATATCTCGTCTGCCTTCTTCTGGCCCACGGAGCTCGCCAGCTCCTTCTTGTCGAGGTTCGCGCGGTCTATGCTGAGCACGAGCTCAGCGTACTTGAGCTTGTCCTCGACCTTCATCTCCGGGAAGTAGATGCCGTACCATTCCTCCAGCCTCTCGCCCAGGAGGTTGATGACCTTGTCCAGGTCCTCCATGGTCTTGGTGACCCCGCTGAGCAGCATGTCGCGGGACATGAGGGCGGCCTTCACCCGCTCCCTGGCCCTTTTCATAAATATGTCTCGTTTCTCCATGGGGCATTGATGAGCATAACGTTATAAAAAGTTAGTTATACCCAATCCTTCCAAGGTAATCTCATGAACCAGGTCCAGAAACTCACGAACGAGACTGTCAAGAACGGCGGAGTGCTCGCGCTGCTCTATTTCGACATACACACGAAGACCAAGGACCTGGCGCAGGAGGTGGGCGCGGGATTCGTCAACGACCTCCTCAGGTACAACGGCGTGGTCTACGCCGTGGGCGAGATAGACGAGCCCCTCGAGAGCAAGGAGGGCGACTCCATGTTCTCCACCTCGGTGCAGGTGAAGGTGCTCACCAAGAAGTTCGGCCATCTCATGCTCATCTGCGCCACCTTCAGCCCGTTCACGGTCGAGATACTCCAGCCTGACGAGATACGGCTTCCTCTGAACGAGGCCCACGAGCTGCTCAGCACGATCGGCGCGATCACACTGGACTACAAGAAGTTCATAGTTGAGCGGATCAAGTCGCCGGCGGAATCCAGGCAGTACACCGAGCTGCTCTCCCGGAGGGCGGCGCTCGGCAGGCAGATCCTTTCGAGGAAGTCGGCAGCCGAGGAGGCGAAGAAACCGGCCGCGGAAGAGGCGAAGAAATGAAGCGCGAGTTCATCAAAAGCGGGATACCCGGCCTGGACAAGATAACCGGGGGCGGGCTGCTCGAGGGCTCCGTGGTCACGCTGAGCGGGCCTACGGGGAGCGGCAAGAGCACGTTCGCGATGCAGTTCCTGGTGGAGGGGGCGCTCAAGTTCAAGGAGGCCGGCGTCTACATCGCGATAGAGGAGAGCAAGGACTCCATGTACTTCCACATGAGCGGCTATGCCTGGGACCTGGACAAGATGGAGAAAGCCCGGCAGCTGGTCTTCCTGGACTACCCGGTCTACGAGGTGGACCAGTTCATGAACCAGTACTCCGCCATATTGGAGATCATCAACTCAGTGGGCGCGCGTCGCGTGGTCATAGACTCCATAATGCCCATAGCCCTGTTCTTCCCCAACGACGAGGAGAGGAAGAAGGGGTTCCTCAAGTTCATAGACAACATCCGCAAGTGGAACACCACGACGCTCATAGTGTCCGAGGACACGACATCCGCGGCCGGAGAGGCGCTCCCGGAGACCAAGTACGGCATAGAGACCTTCACGGACGCCTGGATACACATATACAACATATTCTCAGATAAGACGAAGGAGCGCACCCGCGAGATCGAGGTGCTCAAGATGAAGGGCGCGGCCCACAGCACGAAGAGATACCCGGCGAAGATAGACGCGAACGGGTTCACGATACTGGTCAAATAGGCCTGAGAACGCCCCAGACCAGTTTCCGCTCCTTCTCATCCAGCTTGTCGTAATCGGATTCGTACAGGATTATGCGCTTGCCCAGCTTCAGGAAACGCGCGGCCGACTCTTTCGTGGCCTCCTCGATTATGACATCGTGCACGATCTCCGCATCTCCGTGGTAGCCCGAAGTTGCGACCCCCACCAGCAGCCGCTCGCTTTTTTTCCATTCCGAGAGGTCGGCTCCCAAGTCCAGGACCACCCGCGCCTTCACCTTGATGAGCCTCTCGATCATGTCCTTCTTCACGCTGCACTCGACCTGGATGTTCACGAAATAGGTGAGCTTGTCGTAGATGTCCATGTTGGACGTGGTCCCCCTGATCGCGTCCAGGTCAGCGATGTGGATGAGCTTCGCGCCTTTCTCCGAGAGCTTCCTCACGAGCTGCGTGGGGTTCCCCATCATGCGGAGCGAGCCGTGGTCCATCCTGTACGCCTGCTTGTCCTTCACGTAGAAAAGAGGTATGTCGAGCGTCATCGTTTCCCTTTATCCATGCGATCAAAATATTGAACGATCGTTCATTTTATTGAACGCACTCTCCCAATCGCGTCCTCTATCTTCAGGGCCTCCTCCTTCCCGCTCGCCATGTCCCTGAGCGTGACTGTGCCGGCCTCCTTCTCGCGCTCGCCTACGACCGCGACGTAGGGGATGGACAGAGTGTTCGCGTAGTCAAGTTGTTTTCTTAGGTTGCGCTCGTTGAGGTCGGTCTCGCATTCTATTCCCCCGATGCGGAACTTCGCCGCGACCTCTAGAGCATAGGAGTATAACTCGGGTTTTACCACCGCGAGGAAGACACGGGTGTCGGTCTTCTTGACCGCCGTCTTCTTCTCGGTTATGAGTGTCACCAGCCGTTCGATGCCCACCGATATCCCGGTGGCTGGCGCCGGCTGGCCGTAAACCCCTAATAAGTTGTCGTACCTTCCGCCTCCCATGACGCTGCCCATGCCCTCGCTGAGACTGACCTCGAACACCGGCCCGGTGTAATATCCGAGGCCGCGCGCAAGCGGAAGGCTTATCTCGATCTCGATTCCGCTGCACAGCTCCAGTATCTGCTCCAGCTCCTTCGCGCCCTCGGGGCTGTATTTGGCCGCGAGCGATAATTTCTTCTTGTTGTCGCCCTCCGCGTTTATCACGTCGAGGAGCTCCTTCGCCTTCTTCTTGCCGAGTATCTCCTGGAGCAGCTTGTCCACTTCGGCCTCGCCTATCTTGTCGAGTTTGTCCAGCACGCGGAAAACTTCCCCCTTGCTCTCGTCAAGCCCGAGCTTGGCGGATATCCCGTCGAGTATCTTGCGGTTGTTGAGCAGGATGCGCGGCTTTCCGAACCCGAACGCGACGCAGAGCGTGTTCGCGATGGAGAGCAATTCCGCTTCGCATCGCATGGACGGGCTCCCTATTATGTCAGCGTCAGCCTGGTAGAACTCGCGGAACCTTCCTCTCTGCGGCTCCTCCTTCCTCCAGACCACGTCGACCGCATACCGTTTGAAGGGCTTGGGCGTGTCCGTCCCGGCCGCGTATCTGGCGAGCGGCACCGTGAGGTCGAACCTGAGCCCGTACTCGTTGCCTTCGATCACGAATATCTGCTTGTCCACCTCGGGGCCGGCTTTTGCCCGGAGCGTCTCAAGGTATTCCATGGCCGGGGTCTCCAGCGGCCGGTAGCCGTAGAGCTGGAAGGTGCGCCGTATGCCGCCTATGACCTCCTCGCGCACGAACATGTCCTCGGGCCCGATGTCCCGCATTCCTTTCGGAGTGAGCTTTGCCATGGTAACCACTTTCTACTTTCGGATTTAAAAAATGGAAAGAAAATCAAGGGATGGCCGGGTAGCGCTGCCCCTTTTTCTTCGTCATGGTCCGGCGCAGTATCTCGCCCAGCACGTCCTCTATCCGGACGCCCCTGTTCACGAGGTACAACTGGACGAAATACAGCAGGTCCGCCGCCTCCCATATCAGGTTCCTCTCCCCGCGCGCGGTTATCAGCTCGACCGATTCCTCTATGACCTTCTTGCGTATCTTCCTGGGGTCGGCTAGGAGCTGCGACGTGTACGACCCCGGGTCGGGATTCCGCTCGCGCTCCCGTATCATGGCGGTCTCGAGCTGCAGGGCGAGCGCTGACGGTCCGGACCGCCGGATCATCGCGTCGATATCCCTTTTCCCGAAAACCTCTGCCGGGTCGGGCAGGGCCTGCTTTTTCGGCGTTCGTATTTTTCTCATGGCCATCGCCTCAGAGGACTATCAGCCTGGGCTCTGTGACAACGATGCCAGAGCCCCCGTTCCCTTTCAGCGCCACCACCAGGTCCTCTATGCCTTTCTCCGGCACCGCCGCGGTCAGGGCGTAACCGCCGCCCACGATGGGGCTGACGTCAGGATTTTTCAGGGCCGGAAGGATTTTCACCAGCTCGTCCCTTATCAGGTCCGTAGCCGCGTTTACCCGGACCATCAGGCGTTTTCGCGCTTCTATCACCGCTCTCAGGCAAAGCTCAATCCGGTCGATCTCCGGCTTCCTGCTTTTCAGGGATGCGGGATTCGCTAAAAGCCTCACCCGCGATTCCATCAGCACCTTCAGGATGCGCAGGCCGTTCTCGCGCAACGTGGTGCCGGTGTCCACCTGGTCCACTATGGCTTCGGCTATGCGGAAGAACGGCGCGGTCTCAAGCGCGCCCTGGAGCCGGATTATCTTCGCGCTGCGGCAGTAACGCTCGGCGAGATTAGGCATCGTGGTGGCGATGCTTTCCGGCTCCCTTATCCTCGGCGGTGCCGCGAGGGCCACCTTGCAGGCCCCGAAATCCAGTTCCATCACCACCGCGAGGTCCCTTATGCGCCCCCAGGAGGGCGTGGTACAAAGGCCGCACTCCGCAACGGCATCGTCGCCGGCAATGCCGATGTCCGCGGCACCGCGCGCCACGAACAACGGTATGTCCATGGCGCGTGCCAGCAGCAGCCGCACCCCTGCCCGAGACGTCGGGACGATGAGCTTCCGGTCGTCTCCGCCAAGGGCCTTCATGCCCGCGTCCTCAAGGAGCCTGAACAACGGCTCCCTCATCCTGCCCTTGTTGGGCACCGCTATGGTCACTTCATTCGTGAAGTAAACCCCTTCCTTTTTTCACCTTGTTTTCCATTCCATTCATTTTTCACACCTCCTTGTTTTTTCTCTACATAGCTCCCGTTTCGGGAGAATGCGCACGATTCAACGTTTTCCGGAGCTCTCGCTATGCTTGCGTTTATCCTGCCGCCTTGCGCGGCGCTCACGTTCAGGAGTATTTTTTCCCCGGTTCTGATCCCGATGGCGTCCCTTATCTCCAAGGGTAAGACTAGCCGGCCCTTCCTGTCAAGCCGGATGAAGCAAATCCCTTCCCATGAAGGACATCCCTTCCTTGTTTCTCCATCGTTTTCACCTTGTTCGCATGGTCATTGTGATTTTTCCCACTATTTATTTGTTTGTAACAAAATCCATCCTCGTCTATTGCTCCCCTCTCCCCGGGTTTTCTGTTGCAGTACGTCTTTTAAACTGATTCAACGAAATTAGCGTAATGGCGATCATGCGGAACAAGCAGCCGCGCCTGTGGTGGGTGAACGCACAGACCCCAGGTAACGGCCAGCCCCTCTCAAGAAGCAACTCCGCGATACTGCCGGCTGACAGGCAGAACAAAGCCAGGATATTCTGCAGCCGTAAAGAACTCTCGTTCTCCGCGCAAATGCTCAAGGGAAGGGAGAGGAGCATATGCCAGGATACCATCGCGATGCTCGTGCGCGACGACATCATCATGGCAGCGGTGCTCGACGGCCACGAAAGCTGGGGTCATTTGTACTCCCTTGAGATGGCGCGCTGCCTGGTCCGTTTAGCCAGGCACCTGCGGACGCCGACCGGGCCCGATGCCAAGCAGCTCATCATCGAAGCTGCGAAGGCCATGCCGTTTCTCCCCAGCGAAGACTATCTCGAGGCCTTGCTCGGAGCCCCGAAGAAAGGAGGCACCACGGTGACAGTGGCGCTGTTGGGCAGGGACCGCAGGTACAGCATAGCCACGCTTGGCGACTCGCCGCCGTACCTGGTCGGGCACGGCTCCGCGAAGCGGCTGTCTGACAGCTCCTGCATCTTGGACATCGATAGAAAAGACGAGGGCGGCCGCCTGTTCATAGGCAAAGACATCGTCCAATGGGATGATTATCTCGAAGTGCGGAATTACATATTCGGAGCGGTCAACGGATTCGTCACCACCAAGTCGGAGATACAAGTCAAGGAAGGCGAGCTGGAACGCGGCATGAAGCTGGTGCTGGTGAGCGACGGGATAACGAAGAACCTCTCATGCGTCACGGACCTTTCCATGAACGTGCTTGATGTGAGCGGCAATCTTGACATGGCCCGGATCATGCGCGATGGCATGACGCTGACCGAAGCCACCTCGCGCTTGTTATCGGTCGCCCGCAGCCGCGCGGATGGCAAGAGCGGACCCACTTTCCGGTCCAACGGTGAGCGCCTCGAGGTCGTTTCACCGGCTGACGATGACATGACCGTGATAGCGCTCGCAGCGGACTGACGCTCCATGCGAATATTTTTATGCATGTCGCTGCGTAAAACGGTTCTATGGAACTCTACGATAATAAATTCCTGCCGATGGACTCGTTCGTCCGCATCTTCGCGCTCGCTTCCATAGCGGTGCTCACGTTCTCGCTCAGCTTCATGGTGCTCCCGTTCATGAGCTGGGAGTTCCACTTCTTCCAGCTGGGGATATTCCTGTCCGCGTTCCTTTTCGGTCCGTTCGCGGGCGCCGTGGTAGGCGCGTTTTCGTCATCCTATAACGGCCTCTTCATAATCCACAACCCATGGATAATCGGGGGCAACGCGCTGCTCGGCTTCTCCGCCGCATACTTATATACTAAGACCACGCCGTTCAAGGCTGCGATGGCAGCATACGCGATACAGCTGCCCTACCTGGTTGCGACCGACGTGCTCTTTGCCGGCATGGCACCTATGATCGTGCTCGGGCTCGCGGCCACGCTCCTGGCCGAGAACGTGCTCTGCGCCTTCATGGCAGTCTCCATGGCGCCGCATGTGAAGGCGCTCCTCTCACGCTCATGAAACCCATCCCGGTCTCCTACGGAGAGATAATGGATTCCACCCCCTGGGTCAGCCTCAGGGCTTTCTCGCCCGACATGGTGATAGGGGTGGAGCGCGGGGGAATGGTACTCGCCGCGATAACCGCGTTCCGGTTGGACGCCGCGCTCGCCACGGTGCGCGCTTCATTATACGATGATTCGAAACCTGCCAAGGAGAAGCACCCGGAGCCCGAGATCATGCCCGCCCCGCTTCCGTCTCTTGCGGGCAGGCGCGTCCTCATCGTGGATGACGTGTGTAATACAGGCAGGACACTTGCCGCGGTCAGTAGGCTCGTGCAATCCGCAGGCCCGAAGGAAGTGAAGACGTTCGTCTATGCGGGCAACGCGGATTTCTCCTGCAAGCCGTTCGAGAAATGCCTGAGATTCCCTTGGGAGGAAGTGCGGTAAGTTTTTATTCTCTTCTCCGCGAAACGAATACCCTATACAGCCCCGTCGTCTAGTGGTCAAGGATAGGAGGCTCTGGCTTTTCCTAAAAAAGGAGAAACCTCTTGACATCGGTTCGAATCCGGTCGGGGCTAAAAACTTCCCATCGCCGTCGGAATCAGGCCGGCTTGAACATCTCGGCGTCCACGCTCTCTATCCCGACGACCTCGCTGTACTCCCTCGGGTCGAACGACGCCCCTTCCCACACCACCAGTATGGTGTTCCTCGAAA
Source organism: uncultured Microcaldota archaeon (assembly GCA_963714085.1). Taxonomy (GTDB): domain Archaea; phylum Micrarchaeota; class Micrarchaeia; order Anstonellales; family Bilamarchaeaceae; genus CAILMQ01. The sequence continues at coordinate 1,211,718 of OY970229.1, forward strand.
CGCGCACGGCGATCAGGACCTCGCTGCGCTCCGCTATCTTCTTTCCGAGGTTGGACACGAGCCTGGGGCCGAGCTCCGAAAGGAGATAGTCCTTCACCCTGAGGTTCGCGGCTTTCATGAGGCCTCTTTTCGAATTGCCCAGCACCACGTTGAATCCCCGTATCACGCCGTCCTGCTTCATCCTGTTGAACCTCAGGTATACCGTAGGCCTGGGAACTCCGATCATGTCGGCTATTTTGGACAGCGGCGTGCTCGCGTCTTTCTGGAGGATATCTATGATCCGTTTGTCAAGATCGTCCATGTGACCCCTTCCCTTTGAATATTTTTTATTTTGCTGCTCTTTTTATACCTATCTAAGGTGGGCAGGCATTATAATCCTCACGGTAATGCCCTGACAAGCATTTTATAAACTTTTTATGGATGGTATATGTGATTCTATGAACTTCGCATCGTTTCATTCGTTCCGGGGCATTCTCAAGGACGGCATACCCGAAGGGGACCAGATCCTCATCTCAGGCCCTCCCGGCTCCGGGAAGAGCATCATGGCGATGCAGTTCCTGATGGAAGGGGTCAAAGCGGGCGAGAGCGGAATATTCTTCACGCTCGAGAACCGGCCCGAGTTCCTCGTTGACCAGATGGAGGGGCTTGGATTCGACGTGAAGAAGGCGGTCGCGGACGGGAACCTCGAGATAGTCGAGCTCCAGCCCAACGACGTCTACGTGCTCCTGGACGAGATGGGCGAGCGCGTGAGGAAGCTCGGCGCCAAGCGCATCGTGCTCGACTCCCTGTCCGTTTTGGCGGTGTACTGCGGCTCGTACCGCAATCTTCCGGAGGATTTGATAGCGTTCATGGAGAAGACCCCGCACAGGCCCCCGATAGCGATAGGGGAGCAGGTGAAGAAGCAGATGCTCTACCACGTGCTCTCGGAGATACGCAGGCTCAAGTGCACGACCATCATGATATCCGAGCTCGCCAAATCCTCGAAGTTCTATTCCCGGGACACCGTCAGCGAATTCGCATGCGACGGGCTGATCCTCCTGGATTACAACCTTCTCGGCTCCGCCGGGGTCACGAGGACCATGTCCGTGGTCAAGATGCGGCGTTGCTCCTACAACGAGGGCATGCACGAGATATCGATAGGCGCCAAGGGCATCAAGGTCCACTGACGAGCCTATTTCGCTTTGAGGCGCTTGAACTCAAAAACGCATTCCGGCGCCATTCCCGTAGCCCTGCATTTCGTTTCCACTACTGAATACGCGTGTCCTGACACGCTTTCCGCGACTCCAGCGAGCAGTCCGCGCAGATAATGGCAGACCGGCCCCTTGCTCTTCCCGTACGTGGTCAGGTAGGTCTCAGCGATGGGCGAATTCTTGGTCGTGGCGATCGCTTTCTCCCCTTTCCCGATGAACTCGCTCAGACGCGTGTCTCCCCAGCCTGCCAGTTTCAGAGCCTCCCAGCCCATTTCCATGGAGGCGTCGCCGGTTACAGGCAGCTTCTGATACAGCCTGGAGAGCATGTCCTTGTCCTCCAGGTATCTCTTGCTTCCGGTTTTCGTCTGGTGGAGGCCGCATTCGTAGATGAACTGCGCAGCCTCATCCTTTCCGGTCCTCTCCGAGAGCCGACGTTCCATATCTAACAGCGTTTCCGCGGGAATCATCATGAATAGCCTTCCCTTCACTCGTATATTGCCCTTGTCGAACCTGAGTATGCTCAGGGCTATCATCTTTGAAACTAGGTCTACGCTCAACAGAAACACCACGCTATCATTTGCAGGAGAAGCACGAGCCTAAAATTATTAAGGATAACCTTCGCGTTGTCCGGGCTCGGGTTAGCGAGAAGCCTCGCCCCGAACGAGATGCGGATCGCTATCGCTGCCAGGTAGATGACGAGGAAAGCGTTGGAGAGATCGAGTATCTTCCATGGCAGCCACACGACCGCGATGGGAAGGCAGAGTCCTATGAACGTTATCCTGGCCGCTTCTTCCACCCCTATCTGGACCGGCAGGGTTTTCATCCCGGTCTTCCTGTCGCCTTCCACGTCCTTGTAATCCTTTATGGAGAACGCGAATATCTCTGTCACGAACATGAACGCCGACGCGAACACTATCTTCTCGTCAAGCGGGTGGAAGAGCAGGTATCCTATCAGCATGGGCGTGACGATGTGCGTGGTGACGAGGGTCATGTACGAGAGGATGCCCATGGATTTGGTGAACTTGGAGTATATGATCCCGAAGAAGACGTAGAGGACATTGCTCAATGCGAAGACCCAGGACACGACCAGGGAGAACGCGACGCCTGCCATCGCGAGCGCGAACATGAGCGCCCATGCGAACCTCATGCTGAGCGAGCCGCGCGCGAGCGGCCTCTGAGGGTCGTTTATCCTGTCCCCTTTCACGTCGCAGATGTTGTTGAACACCGCGTACGTGCAATATACGCAGATGCATGTGAGCACCCCGAAGACGATGAACACGGGGTCGAAATGCCCGCTCATGAGCATGCCCGCGACCAGCGCCAGGCACGCGGTGAAGGAGCGGTTGGGCATCGTTATCGAGATGACGTCTGCGATGAAGCCGTCCTTGCCCACGTCAATCACCTTCGAGGCGGCCGGCGTACTCGTATTCCATCTCCTTGAATCCCGGGTGGATGATGTCCAGGGCGCTGAAGGGCTTGTTCTTGTACTCCTCTATGATATGGGCGGTCATGGACAGCGACCTCCCGATGAGGAAGAACGCCGGCCCGAACGACGGGTCCTTGAATCCGAGGTCGAGGAGTATCGCGCCGCCTACGCCGTCTATGTTGCCGTATATCCTCTTGCGTTCGGAGAGGATTACCTCTATCCTGTCGAACTTCCTCACCGCGTCCCCTTTGATGCCGGATTCCGCGAACAGCTTGCGCAGCACCTGCGGCCTGGGGTCCCTGTCCAGTATCGGATGCCCGAATCCGGGTATGCGCTCCCCTTTCTCGAGCGCGCTTTCAACGTATTTGTCTATATCGTCAAGCGGCGTGGACGCGTAGACCTCCATGCTCTTCTGGATGGCGGACGTGTGCGACGGCCCGCCCGCGCAGAACCCCGCGGCGAGGCATTGCGCCATCGGCGCCCGAGTCGTAGCCGCGAGGCGCGCCGAGAGTATGACCGGCACCGTGATGCTCCAGCCACCGCAGAACGCGACCATCAGGGAATTGAGCATCTTCTTCTCGGCATGGGAGGCTTTCTTGTGCAGCCACGTGTGGAAGATGGCATCGATGAAATCGAATTCCTTTATCATGCTGAGCAGTTTCCTGTCCCGCACGTACAGCGTCTCGGTCTCCAGATCCACCCAGTCCACAGAGCTTTTCGTCCTTACCATGTCAATCACCAGCCATTTCCCCGAAGAAGCATTGCGAGCGCAGCCTGGACGTGCCCAGCTTCCCGCAGAGCCCGCTGGCAGCCGCCGCCTCACCGACTTTAGGAGGGATGATGAGCGCGTTGCGCTTCTTCTTCCGCAGGAGGTCCGAAGCGCGGAGGTAGAGCACCTCGCTTTCGTCCTCGTCCATCCAATCGTCCATCACCGCATGGAACGTGGAATGCGGGTCCTCCCCTATCTCCATCCTCTCGTATTCCTCCTTGACCTGGCGGACGGTGCTGCCTGGCCGGGAGGATATCTCGTAAACCCTCTTCGAGCGGAAACCGGCGTCGGCCTCATGGACCCTTCGTACCGGCACCAGGCCGGAAGCGTTCCCGCTGAGGAGGACCTCGTCGGCGCCGACAAGCTCGTCCGGACCAAACGTCCCGAAACGGAACCTGAAGCCGTGTTTGCGCGCGGCCAATGATATGAATCGTAACGAGATGCCCGGCATCGCCCCTTCCGAAGGAGGCGGCGTTATGAACTCGTTGTCCCTGACGAGTATGACGCTCCCTCCGGTCCCCTCTACCAGGGACCCGCGCGCGTTCGTGAAGATGGCCTCCGAGCACTCGGAGCCGTTGAGGATGTTGAAGAACGTCAGCTTCTTCTTCGCTTGGATGGAGAACTGGTAATTGGACGACGCCCTGGTCCCCGGGAACGGAAGCGCCCGCGGATTGGGGTATATCATGGTGTCGACGCCTCCGCCCAAGCATTCCCCCATGGGCTGGATCATCATCGCCAATCGCGAACGCGAGGCCGCGCCGAGCTCGAGCCCTTCGGATTCGGAGAACAGGAGAGGCCGGACGTAGAACCTGCCGACCGACCTGCCCGCCCTTTTTATCCTGGGGATGTGCGCGTTCTTCCGGTGGAGGCCGCACATCGCCGCCAGGCGGAAGACGTTCTCCACCACCGCGTCGTCCGAGAATTCCGCTTCCATCCCGACCGCCGCGGCGCTCTCGCGCAGGCGCTCGAGGTTGAGCCACGGATGGAAGATGGAAAGCCGGCCGTCGTTCTTGATTATGCTCATGCCCTCGAACACCGCGTGGCCGTAATGGAGCGAGGCCGAAAGCAGGGGGATTCCCATCTCCCCAAGCGGCATGAACCTCTCCAGGTCAAGCGATGCGAAAATGCGCCTGTTCATCCCAATCACTTATAACTTTTTTATAAATAATGTAGAATTTATATACATTCCTGTGATTTCTCTATATTTTATATCTTATTAAGATATTTTTTAACACTAAAACATGGGTGATTCTGCTGTTTTAATAAAAATCCTGCGAGCCTTCGAATGGGCCGCTTTAGGGCAGATGAGCTTCAGAAAAAGTGGGAACAAGACGGGAAGCAGTAAGCATCATAAGGTGCGACCCTTCTGATTTGGCTTCCCGCCTTGTTAATTATATAAAATAATACACTTTTTATAGCTTTGTGTTCGGGGTTGTAGGGTTGTCGTACGCTCCGTATCAGGCCAAGACGAGCCGCTATATTCCTATTTTATTCGTTTCCCCCTCAATCCACTCCATGGAAGTCCGCCATCTGGTGAAGCCGCCGCACAGCAAATCCCTCAAAAGCGCCCGCGTCACGCTCGCTCCTGGCGAGGAGGTCGGCGAGCACGTCACTGAGGAACGCGAAGAAGTGATTACTATTCTTAAAGGCAAGGCGCAGCTGGCGCTGGATGGCAATACGATTTCGCTTTCAGAAGGTGAGTCCCATTTCATCCCGGAAGGCACGCGGCACAACGTGAAAAACGAATCAAAAGAACCGCTCGACTACGTTTACGTGGTCTCTATTTTTGCGCCACGTAGGTGAAGAACTCCACGTCCTCCGGGCGATAGGACTCCTTGTAATCGCCGAACGTCCTTATCTCTCCGAATCCCGCTTCCTGCAGCAGGCCGCGGAGCTCGCCTCTTTTGAACGGGTACATCCCGAGCTCCCCCATGTCCCCTGTCTGCAGGTGCTCGTATTCCATCACGACTAGGTCCGGGTCCGCATGCACCAGCCTGCAGGCGACCTTGTCGATCCCGCAATAGACATATTCGCCGCTCTGGTAGAACCTTCCCCCGAGTATCCTCGGGTAATTCCTTTCGTCTATCATCAGCACCCCTTCCCTGCGGAGCAGCTCCCTGAAATTCCTGAGCACCTTTAGCTGCTCGTCATGGCCGAACACCATCGTCAGGGCATTCCCCAGGCAGGTGACGACATCGAACATATTCGGGATGGATGATGCCGCCACCCGCCAGTCGCAGGAGGTCGTGAACAGCTTCACATGGTTCTTTTCCGCTTCCAGGCGCGCTACCCTGAGCATCTCGGCGTCTATCTCGTTTGAAAGTATATTGCTCACGCCCGAGAGTTTCAGGCCTATTGTCGTGGCGCCTGTCCCGAGGCATGCGTCGAATACGCGAGGGTCGGGGTTTCCCGAGTGCCTGAGTATGAACGGGACCTCCTTTCCCATCCTCCGCTCCAGGCATACGAAATCCGGCCATATCCTGGCGATCCTCTCCGCGTTCCCGGGTCCGGTTTTGCTTGTCTTACATTTCATGTTGATTTATGTAGCTAATCTCTTTAATATAAATAACTCGATATTTTTGTTCCAAAACGATAATATTATATGGATATTTTACATAATAGCTCCATGGTTGGCCTGAAAGACCTGGACAGGAAAGACCGCTTGATACTCGCGGAGCTGGACAGGAACTGCAGGCAGAGCAATGCGGAGATCGCGCGGAAGCTCCGGCTCGGCAAGCACGTCGTCTCCTACAGGATAGCGCAGCTCGAGAAAAAGGGCGTCATAACGAACTATTACGCGGTCATCGACATGTCCAGGCTCGGCTGGCAGTCCTACCGCATATACCTGAAGCTCGCGCCGATGGAGGAGAAGGAGCACCGGCTGCTGCTCGACCACCTGACCGGCTCCCAGAGCACCTGGTGGATCGGGGAGATGGACGGCCAGTGGGACCTGGGAGTCGTCGTCTGGGTGCCGGGCCATTACGAGTTCGAGAGATTCTGGAATGCTTTCGTGGAGAAATTCCAGCCGTTCATAGAACAGAGCAGGGTGTCGGTCTACCTGCGCATGCACGCCTATTCGCAGGCCTCCTTCACAGGAGATGCGGCGGATAGAAAAGAATACCTGACCGGCGCCGGGACAAAGGCGGATGTGGACGAAGTTGATTTGAAGATCCTCCGCGTGGTCTCGGGCCAGGGGAGGCTCGGGACGCTTGAAATCGCCAGGCTGACCGGCCTGACCCCGGTGCAGGTCGCCTACCGCATGAAGAAGATCGTCAAGAGCAGGATAATAGCCGGTTTCAGGGTCAACACCCTCCTCGACGACCTGACCTTCTACAAGGCCGACTTCCAACTGAAAAGCATGAGAAAGAAGCAGGAGATGCTCGCATTCGCTTCGTCCGATGTATGGAGCGCGTACGTGGACGAGACCATCGGGTTCGCAGACTTCGAAATGGGGCTGCTCTGCCCGTCCTACCAGGACTTCAAGCGCTCAGTTGGGCGCTTCAGGAAGAGGTTCTTCGCCGAGATACGCGGTTACAATTTCGAGATTTACAGCCGTATCGTCAAAATACGCTACTTCTGAACCATTCACTGTTTTCGCGCCACGTACGTGAAGAACTCGACATCCTTCGGGTTATACGGCTCTTCTTTGTAATCCCCGAATAACTGGATCCGTCCGAATCCCGCTTCATGCAAAAGGGCGAGAAGCTCGCCTGTCTTGAAGGGGTATGTCTCGACCTCGACCTTATCTCCTGTCCCAAGATACCTGTACTCCATGACGACCGATCCGCTCGACGCCCGCACCAGCCTGGGAACGACCTTGTCGATCCCGCAATAGACGTACTTGCCGCTCGGGTTGAACCTTCCTTCGAGTATGCTCGGATAGTTGCGCGTATCGATTATAAGCGCTCCTTTCGGTGTGAGGAGCGATGCGAAGTTCTTGAGCGACCTGAGCCGCGCATCCCTGTCGAAAACACGGGCAAAGGAATCCCCGAAGCAGGTGACCATGCCGAAGAGGCCATGCAGGTGCTGCGGGATGTCCGTCCATTCGTGTGAGAGCGCCTTTATGCTCACGCCCCTTTTCGCAGCCTCTGAAACCCCGACGTCGAGCATGTCCTGGTTCGTCTCGTTCGGGAGCACGTTGGCGATCTCCTTCAGCCTGAGCCCGATGGTGGTCGCCCCGCAGCCGAGGCAGGCATCGAAAACCAGGGGTTTCCGCCCCGGGACCTGGCTCGCTATGAATGGAACTTCTGTTTTCATCCTTTCCTCTATGTTCACGTAATCCGGCCACATCCTCGCTATTTTTTTGGAATCGGATCGTCTGTCGCGTGCGAATGAACCGTCCTGCCGCTTCGTATATTCCTGCATACGCCGTTATTTGTGGCAGATTATTTAAAAAAGTTGTCTTTGCGCCGACCGCGGAAATCCACCCGGCTCATGCTTATAAACGGGGTCCTGCCAATTGTGCGCTATGCTCGGCCATCTCATCTCCTTCCGCTCGGACCCGGAGCGCATCCTCTTCTGGAAAAAGGAGGAGACATGCGAGATGGAGCTTCCTGGCAAAGAGCTGCACATGCGCTTCTCGGATTCCATCCTATGCACCGGATACCGCGACCTGGAGGGCATATACCGCTGCCCGCACGGCATCCGCGGCATGAAGCAGTGCGCCCACTGCAAGAACCGGGATATCTTGAAGGTGTACACGCGGCTCGATTTCACTGGCTACGAGAGCATGAAGGACGAGTATGTGCAGCAGGAGTTCAGCGTCTACTTGGCCGGGTTCGGCGATTCGATCGTGAAATGCGGGGTCACGCGCAGCGCTCGCGTGGAGGAGAGGACGCATGAGCAGGGCGCGGACTTCTGGGTCGAGCTCATGCGGTTCGACAACGGAGAGAACGCATACATGGCAGAAAACGCGCTGCAGCAGAAATTCGGGCTCCGCAATTTCGTGCGCAACAGCACCAAGCTCGAGCTCCTCGGGAAGCCCAAATCAAAACTTGCGCTGGAAGCGAAGGTGAAGGAGATAGTATCGCAGAACGTCCCGGGCGGAGCGCTGGACGGCATCGGAAGCGTGCTTGACGGAGCGGAGATAAGGGAGAACTCGTATCCGGTCCCGCAATCGTTCGAGATATCCACCTCGATAGACGGCAAAATCACAGGCTCCAAGGCGCAGATGCTCTTCTACGAGAAGGAAGGGAAACACTTCGTTGTGCCCATGAGCGACGCGATAGGACGGGTTTTCCTGCTCAAAGAGCGCGGATCAAGCGAATAGCCTCTTGATAGAGACTCCTATGAGCTGGCTCGCCACGAGCACCAGCCCCGTGACGATGAGGTGCTCCGCCACCACGCGTCCGGTGTCCATCCGGTAGGATTTCGCGATGAGGTAGCTCAGCACCGCTATGACGCCCAGTCCGTAGACGACCGACGCTGCGATCGCATAGTCCAGGGGGAGAATCACCACTAGCGCTATTATCACGAGGGATATGGCCAGCCGCGTCATGTAGTTGGAGAGCGTGCTGAGCTTGGTATGGGCCCTGGACTTGGATTCGGAGTAGATGTGCATCCCGAGAGAGTCCGCGATGTTGTCCGCGAAGGCGATGACCAGCAGCGCGCCTATTATCCCTATCTTGGAGACCGCCAGCTGGTTGAGCCCGATGAGCAAGGCCAGGCAGCTGGTGACAGCCGAAGTCGCGCCGAAGCTGAATCTGCTTAAGTCCATGGTTGGATAACAGGGATTAGATATTAGATACTTCCGGACCGGCGCTCTATGCCTCTTCCAAAGGAGGGGCTGTAGTCATGAATCTGCAATAGGTGGCGGTTTTTGGTTCAAAATAATCGATGCGTACGGGAAGTTCTCCGTCCATCAGCGCGAAAAGACGTAAGTTCGCCAGATGACTCATGCAAACGCCTGTCGGTTCGCTGAGCGAAGGTCTCGGTTCGTGATCGAATATATCCAAGGTATTCTCCCAGGTAGGGGGGAAATCGGCAAAAGATTGCGGGTGGAAGTCGTTCAAAATCTGCTCCTGGGATGGAGCAGGAGTCAGGACGGCGAAATGCTTCTGCCCTATAAGGCCCGTTTCTCTCAGGGCTTCCGTAAGCCCTCTGCTTGCGTCATGGCTGATCAAACGCTGGACGATGCGGACGATCTGTCCGCATACGGTGTCTATATGCGGTTCGACGTAACCGAGGTCGAAAACCTCTTTTTCGGTCAGGACCTGGCCGAGCTGGAGGCGGGCATCCGAGAAAAAATGCCTTCTCCGCTGTTCGAAGCCGTCCGTTCCATTCCCTATGAAAGCGACCGTATGAGCGAACCGGCGGGCTTCGTACGAAGCGTCGGTGCCAGGGAAACGTTCCGCGAACCCGGCGGAACCAGCCCGGCTCATCAGCAGGAGGTCCACCGATCTTTTGCCGCTCTGATCGCTGTACGCATTGTCGACCAGTAGGAGCCGGGGCACGAAAATCTTTTTCGGATCGCGGTTTTTTGCGGGCGCATCCAGCAAGCGCGCTATCTCAGAAGCCATCAAATCCCCCAAGTACGACAACACAGTGAGAATATTTAAAGATGCTGATTTTTACCATCTTGGGCGACTTTTACGATGATAGGCTCTTACCAGTCCACCTTCTCCAGCCTTCCCAGTAAATCGTGCTTTTTGTAGCGGCTACAGCTGATTATCCTTCCAAAGGCGGAACGCTGGTACAGAACCCATTGGAAATGCTGGTTCCTGGAACGTGGTAAGCGCCACCGACAAAAAATCCATCTCCCTTGCGCCCAAAAAGGTATAGCTGTATTGGATGAGATTCGCAAACTAATTTCGGTATGTTTTCATGGTCGGATTCGTGATCCAACACATCCAAAGTATGTTCCCATGTCCCTGTCAAATCATGATGCATCGTGGCAAAATATTTTTGGCCGATGAGGCCTGCTTCTCTCAGGGTCTCGGTCAGTTCGCTGCGTTTGCCGTGTTTGCATAGATACTCAGCAACGCGGGCGATCTGTCTGCATACGGTGTCCATGTGCGGGTCGACATAACCCAGGTCAAAAGCCTGTTTTTCGGTTAAAACACGGCCGAGCTGGAAATTGGTACCCGGAAAATGGTGCGTTTTCGTATGCGGGTAGTCCCCTGCTCCATTCCCCATAGACGCAAGTGCATTGTCATGGGCGAATTGTAAAGCGGCAGTAATATCGGTAACTTCCGGAAAGCGTTGTCTGAACTCCGCAGAAGCTGCCCGGTTCATAAGCACGAGATTTACCGTTGTTTTTCCAGCTGCCACATCATGAGTTGCACCATCAACTATGAGGAGCCGGGGTCCGAAAACCTTTTTCGGGTCTGGATTTTTTGCGGATGATTCTATCAATCGCAATACTTCTGAAGCCATTAAAAACACCGAATCCATTACACAGTGAAAATATTTAAATATACCAGTTTTTACAATCTTGGGCGACTTTCACGGGTGCGTCCGCGGATATTTGTCATTGTAGTACCTATTCTCATAAGCCATCAAACTGTTTTTGGCGATAAGGTCCGGTTTTATTCGTTTGTATCCTCGTCGCCATCCTGCCTGGGGCGCCTGCACCGTATTATTCCATGCCTGCGCATCCTTACCAGCGCTTCCTCCACGCAAATCCGGACCGTCAACGGTTTTTTCAAGGCCTCCTCCGGGTTGCCTCCGGTTTCCTCCATCGCGACCCGGAGTTCTCTGATTTCCCACCGGCTGGCTTCGCTGGTCGGCCCTTTCCTGGTGAATGGCACCAAGTGCTTGGGAAACGCCTTGCCTGCCACCAGATCCATGGCGTCGGCCGCTGCGGCGCTTATCTCCTCAGGTTTCGCATCAGGCCCGTTTATGAGTATGGCTTCTGTCAGCACCCTGTCCCGCAATCCCCGCACCGCAGCATCGAGCCTGCGCCTCAAGTTCGGGTCTTCTCTCACTTTCTCGAGCATCGCTGCCGCCAGCCTTTGGCGTTCTGGCGTCGTTTGTTCAACTTTGGCCATACTAGTTTATATAAAACAACATAATAAAAAGATTTGCGAAAGTTCATCAGCGCGGGCCTACCAGTCCACCTTCTCCAGCCTTCCAATCAGTTCCAGGTTCTTCTTCATCATCCTGTTTGCCATGTCCAGTATGCCGTTCCACTCGCCTTCCATGGGCTCCACAGGGAACGACATGTAGCTGCTGCCCGAGACCTCGATTGCCACCCGGCTCTTGCCTATCGCCTGGATGCCGCCGCGCCTCACGCCGTTGGCCCGCATCCTCTTCACGAACGCGTCCGCTGTCCCGATATCCCTGGCAGCCACGTGCAGTATGAACGGCTCGCATTTGAACCAGAGGGGGAGCTTCCCGGAATATGCGTTCAGCTTTATCTCGAAATCCTCGTGCTCCACGGGATTGTGCCATTTCGCGTAGTGTGACGACTCCCTCTTGCCCTTGTCTATGTCGTAGACCAATAGATCTATCCTTCCTGAGCAGGAGGAGAGCGTCACGAGGTCCGGATTCGAATTGAGGATGTCCAATAGCTTGACCGCCGGGGCGTCCACCTTGCCTTCGGAGAGCGCCTTCTTGTAGGAAGCGAGGCGGCTCTTCCTATAAGTCGTCCACGACATGATGAGCCCCCAGGAAATTGCCGAGGATCCGCTCGCCGTGCTCAGTGTGCCAGACCTCGGGATGGAACTGCACGCCGAAGATTTCCTTTTCCTCATGGCACATGGCCTCCACCGGGCAGGTGTCGGAGTGCGCGAGCGTCACGAATCCCTCGGGCGCTTCCTTGACCTCGTCGAAATGCGACACCCACGCGTTGAACGTCTTCGGCACGTCCATGAACAGCCCGTCCTTCTCGTCCACGTATATCTCGGATATCCCGTACTCGGCGTTCACGCCCTTGGCCACCCTCGCGCCCGCCAGCTGGCCGATTAGCTGGTGGCCGTAGCAGATGCCGAGGAGCGGCTTGTTGAGGCTGCCGTCCAGTATTTTCTTCACTATGACCTCGCTCAGGCCGTTGTTCCCGGCATACACCGAGCCAGGCCCGCCGCTCAGGATGATCTTCTCTATCTTCTTCTGGTTGGGTGCGACCGAGCGCTCGTAGGACGAGGAGTTATTCACGATCTGCGATTCGTAGCCCATGTCGCGGCAGTTGCGCATTATCAGGTGGGTGTACTGGGAGCCGTTGTCTATTATGAGGATCATGAACGGTGTTTTGCGGCTTAATTATATAATACGTGGCTCCAATAAGCGGTTTTCAGCACCAAAAGGCATCATTAAAAACCTTTCTAAATTAACTATAGCGATACCGGAGAAGGCTAGCTTTAATGCTGCGGTACGTTCCAGGTGGTCCTGCTTGAAGAAGAAGGTCGCTAAAACAATCGATGTGCTATCTCACGGGCTCGTTCCCGAGATGTCGGTGCTCTCATCTGATGAGAAGGCCAAGGTGCTCAAGAAGTACGGCATCAGCGAAAGCCAGCTGCCGGTGCTTCTGGACACCGACCCTACAGCCGTGGCGTTGAAGGCCTCGGCCGGGGACCTCGTGAAGATAACGCGCGAAGGGGAGACTGGGAAGTACGTCAACTACAGGATTGTGGTCTCGCAGTGAGGCGCTGCGTTTGCATTCGTGGGATAACGGTTCGGTTCAGGCATCCTTGCCGGAACACGAAACCTAAAAATCAAAACAGGGTGTATGGATGGACAGTCTAGTAGAAGCTTATTACAGGGTCAACCCGCTCGTGAAGCAGCAGCTCAGCTCGTTCAATAATTTCCTGGACTACGGGCTGCAGGGAGTGGTGGACCGCATAGGGAGGATACAGACGAATGTCGAGGGCTTCGAGCTCAAGCTCGGCAAGGTCCGCATCGAGCAGCCAAGGTACTACGAGGTGAAGGGCGGCTACCGGCAGATCCTGCCGAACGAGGCGCGGCTCCGCAACCTCAACTACGCATCACCGGTGTTCCTTGAGATGGTGCCGGTGTTCAACGGCGTGGAGAGGCCGGTCTACTCGGACGTGTTCATAGGGGAGATACCGGTCATGGTGAAATCCAAGCTCTGCTACCTGGCCGGCCAGAGCAAGGACCAGCTCATAGAATCAGGAGAGGACCCGGACGATCCGGGAGGCTACTTCATAGTGAACGGGAGCGAGCGCGCGCTGGTCTCCATAGAGGACCTGGTGCCGAACAAGCTCATGGTCACCAAGGAGCGCGCGGGCGTGGTCTCGAAGATATTCTCGACCCACCACGGGTTCCGCGCGAGGTGCGTGGTCACGAGGAACAACGAAGGCGCGTTCATAGTGGAGTTCCCGTCAGCGCCCGGAGGGCTCTCGCTCGTCCAGGTGCTGCGCGTGCTCGGGATGGAGCGCGACGCTGACATCGTGAAGGAGTTCTCCGAGGACAAGCGCATCAGGAACGACGTCACGCTCAACATGGAGATCGAGGAGACCAAGAACAGGGAGGAGGCCGTGGACGTGCTCAGCAGGAAGCTGTCCCCTGGCCAGCCGCCGGAGTTCAGGCTCACCAGGATGGAGAACCTCCTGGACAATTACCTGCTCCCGCACGTGGGGGTCACCAAGACCGCCAGGTTCGCGAAGGCGAAATACCTGATAAAGATGTCGGAGCGCGCGACCCAGATATTCAACCACGAGGCGGCCCCGGACGACAAGGACCACTACTCGAACAAGCGCGTGAAGCTCGCGGGCGAGCTCATGGAGGAGTTGTTCCGCTACGCGTTCCAGTTCCTGATAAAGGACCTCGTTTACCAGGCGTCCCGCGCGGACGCTAGGGGCAGGAGGCTCCAGGTGCACACGCTGATAAGGCAGGACGCCATGGGCGACAGGATACGCTACGCGATGGCGACAGGCAACTGGATAGCCGGGCAGACCGGCGTGTCCCAGCTGCTCGACCGCGTGAGCTACCTGAGCACGATATCGCACCTGCGCAGGATAATCTCTCCGCTGAGCAAGAAGCATCCGCATTTCAAGGCCAGGGACCTCCATGGCACCACGCTGGGCAAGCTCTGCCCGTGCGAGACGCCCGAAGGCCCGAGCTGCTCGCTGGTGAAGAACCTGGCGGTGATGGCCGAGGTGTCCACAGGGGTGGACGAGGAGGAGATAGTAAACCTGCTCAAGGCCTACGATGTCAAAGAGGGGGCAGTCTGACCGGGTGATCACGATGGTTAAAAAACGACGCAGAAGGGTCATGGGAGCTACTTCGATCTACCTCAACGGGAGGCTTGCGGGCACGCACCCGGACGGCGAGAACCTCGCCAAGCGCCTCAGGGATCGCAGGCGCATGAACGAGCTCAACGGCCAGATAAACATATTCTATGACAGGCGGCTCAACGAGCTGCACATCGTCTCCGACAAGGGGCGCGTGCGCAGGCCGTATATCGTAGTCGAGGGCGGCAAGTCCAGGCTCACGCCCGAGGTCATGGCAAGGCTCAAGAACGGGGACCTCAACTGGCACCACCTCGTGAAGATGGGCATAATAGAGTACCTCGACGCGCTCGAGGAGGAGAACACGCTCGTGGCGTGCAAGGAGGCGGACCTGACCGAGGAGCACACGCACCTCGAGGTGGACGCGTCGTCCATATTCGGCGTCGTTTCCGGCGTGCTGCCCTATCCGGAGCACAACTCGTCGCCGAGGATCACCATGGCCTGCGCCATGGCGAAACAATCTTTAGGAACGTTCCTCACGAACTTCAACCTGCGCTACGACACGAGGAACTACGTGATGTACTACCCGCAGCAGCCCATGGTGCAGACGAGCATCTACAAGGCGCTCAACCTGTCCAACAAGGCGGCTGGCCAGAACTGCGTGGTCGCGCTGACAAGCTACCACGGCTACAACATGGCGGATGCCATAGTGGTGAACAAGTCGTCCATAGACCGCGGCCTGGAGAGGGTCACGATGTTCAAGACCTACGAGACCGAGGAGCGGCTCTACCCCGGAGGCCAGAAGGACAAGATAGAGGTCCCGACAGCCGAGGTGGCCGGCTACCGCGGCGAGGAGGCATACAAGCACCTCGCGCCGGACGGCATAATCATGCCGGAGAGCGACGTCGGCGGCAAGGAAGTGCTGGTCGGCAAGACGTCCCCGCCGAGGTTCCTCGAGGAGATATCCGTGTTCGGCACGGTCGAGGAGAAGAAGAGGGAGAGCTCGCTCGCGCTCAAGCCTGGCGAGCAGGGCCGCGTGGACTCGGTGCTCGTGACCGAAGGCCCGAGCGGCAACAGGCTCGTCAAGGTGCGCATACGCGCGAACAAGACCCCGGAGGTCGGGGACAAGCTCGCGTCCAGGCACGGACAAAAGGGAGTGATAGGGCTGATGGTGCCGGCCTCGGACATGCCTTTCACGGCTGACGGCGTGGTCCCGGACCTCATAGTCAATCCGCACGCCATACCCTCGCGTATGACCGCAGGGCACCTCCTGGAGATGCTCGGCGCCAAGGCGGGAAGCTTCAACGGCAAGCTCGTGGACGGAAGCGCGTTCTCCGGCAACACGGAGGAGGAGTTCAGGGCGTCGCTCAAATCCATAGGGTTCGACGAGTACGGGGAGGAGGTCCTCTACGACGGCCTCACCGGGAAGCAGATAAAGTGCAAGATATTCGTGGGCGTGTGCTACTACCAGAGGCTCCACCACCTGGTCTCGAACAAGATGCATGTGAGGAGCAGGGGGCCTGTGCAATTGCTCACCCACCAGCCGACCGAGGGAAGGGCCCGCGAGGGTGGCCTCAGGTTCGGTGAGATGGAACGCGACTGCCTCATAGGCTACGGCGCCAGCATGCTCATCCGCGAGAGGCTGCTGGGCGAGTCGGACAAGACCGTGCAGCTGGTGTGCTCCGAGTGCGGCTCGATCGCGATACACGACTACGCGAGGAACCGCGACGTGTGCCCGGTGTGCGAATCCGAGAACGTCGAGCCATTGGAGATGTCCTACGCGTTCAAGCTTTTGCTGGATGAGATAAAGTCCCTCTACATATTCCCGAGGATAATGACGAGGGAGAAAGGATAGGTGTGCTTATGGAAGTCAACAAGGTTCTCGACCGGATAAAGTTCTCCCTGTTCTCTCCGGAGATGATCAGGAAGATGTCGGCCACTAAGATCGTGGTGCCCGACACGTACGACGACGACGGCTACCCCATAGACGGCGGGCTTGTGGACACCAAGCTCGGAGTCGTGGACCCCGGCCTGCGCTGCAAGACCTGCGGCGGCAGGGTGAAGGAGTGCTCGGGCCACTTCGGCCACATCGACCTCGTGAGGCCGGTGGTGCACGTGGAGTTCGCCAAGCACATCTACTTCGTGCTCAAATCCACCTGCCCCAACTGCCACAAGATGACGAGCAGGAAGGCGATAAAGGAAGTGGTGGAGAAGGAGCCGGTGGAGGAGACCACTGTCGCGTCGGAGATCCCGTCGCTCATGGAGGTCGCAGCGCCGGCCATAACCGAGGCCGCGCCGGCAGTGAAGACCGAGAAGGCGCCGCTTCCCCAGATACCGGAGCCGGAGCTCGATTCCGACGACCGGGGAAAGAAGAAGAAGGCCAAGAAGGAGAAGACCAAGAACTGCCCGCACTGCGGCCAGCCTCTTCCGGAGATAAAGCTCCTCAAGCCCACGGGCTACTACAAGGACAAGGCCATGCTGCTGCCATCCGACATCCGCGACTGGCTCTCGTCGCTCAGCGACGAAGACCTCAAGGAGATGGGCTTCGACCCGCTCTATTCCAGGCCGGAGTGGATGATAATAACCGCGCTTCCGGTGCCGCCGGTGAGCGTCAGGCCCTCGATAACCCTCGAGACCGGTGAAAGGAGCGAGGACGACCTCACCCACAAGCTGGTGGACATAATCAGGATAAACCAGAAGCTGGAGGCGAACATCAACGCAGGCGCGCCGCAGCTCATCATAGAGGACCTCTGGGAGCTCCTTCAATACCACGTCACGACCTATTTCGACAACGAGACCGCGAACATCCCGCCCGCGCGGCACCGCAGCGGCCGCCCGCTCAAGACATTGGCCCAGAGATTGAAGGGCAAGGAAGGCCGTTTCAGGTACAACCTCTCGGGAAAGCGTGTGAACTTCTCGGCCCGTACCGTCATATCGCCTGACCCGAGGCTCAGCCTGGCCGAGGTCGGGGTACCCACGGCCATAGCAGAGGAGCTGACCGTGCCCCTGGCGGTCACCGAGTGGAACCTGGAGCACTGCAAGGGGTACATACTCGCGGAGAAATACCCGAAGGCGGTCTACGTGCTCAGGCCGGACGGCAAGAGGCTGAAAGTCGGCGACACCCCGGAGCTCAGGAAGGAGATCTCCGAGAACCTCAAAGTCGGCTGGATACTGGAGAGGCAGATAATCAACGGCGACATCTCGTTGTTCAACAGGCAGCCCTCGCTCCACCGCATCTCGATGATGGCGCACATCGTGCGCGTGCTGCCAGGGAAGACGTTCCGCCTGAACCCGGTCGTGGTCTCGCCATACAACGCAGACTTCGACGGGGATGAGATGAACCTCCACATGATGCAGACCGAGGAGGCCCAGGCCGAGGCGCGCTACCTCATGGCTGTGGAGAAGCAGCTCCTCTCGCCGAGGCACGGCCACGCGATAATCAAGCCCCAGGAGGACCACGTGTCAGGGCTCTACTTCCTCACGCGCGACAACGCGGACTTCTCCAAGGAGGAGGCGTCCAACATGTTCTTTTTGATCGGCATCACCGAGCTTCCGGAGCCGGACCGCAAGGACCGCTACTCCGGCAAGCTGCTCTTCTCGCAGCTCCTGCCAAAGAGCCTGAACGCGAGGGTCAAGTCCAAGCTCGGCGAGGAGATCGTGATACGCTCGGGCAAGCTCATAAAGGGCGCTGTCGAGTCCAAGGCCATGGAGGGCGAGGTGCTGGAGCAGATATTCGTCATGGAAGGTCCGGAATACACGAGGGAGTTCCTCAACAAGGTCACCATACTCGCCCTGGAGTCCATATCACTGCACGGGCTCAGCGTGTCCATAAAGGATTACACCCTCTCCCCCAAGGCCGAGGAGAAGGTGAAGGGCATAACAGGCAGGATGGACCGGGAGATCGACAACCTGGTCATGCAGTACAAGAGCAAGTCGCTCGAGCGCTCGCCCGGCCTGACGCTCAAGGAGACGTTGGAGGGCCTGATCGTGCAGATAACCTCCAAGACCAGGGAAGAGGTGGGCAAGACCGTGGAAGAGGACCTCACGATAGAGAACCCGTCCATCATCATGGCCAAGATAGGCGCCAGGGGCAGCCTGCTCAACGCCATCCAGATGTCCTCGCTGGTCGCGCAGCAGACCGTGCGGAGCAAGCGCCTCGCCAGAGGATACCGCAGGAGGATACTCCCCTACTTCAAGCCCGGCGTGCTGACCGGGAAGGAGCGCGGGTTCGTGTACTCCTCGTTCAGGAAGGGGCTCACGCCCTACGAGTTCATGCACCACGCCATGGGCGGCCGTGAGGCGCTGGTCAACACGGCCATCAGGACGGCCCGGTCCGGTTACATGCAGCGCAGGCTCATAAACGCGCTCCAGGACCTGGTGGTGTACCCTGACATGACCGTGCGCAACGCGGACATGTCCATCGTCCAGTTCCTCTACGGCGGCGACGGCAAGGACCCGATGTCCGCGAGCAAGGCCGCTTTGGCGGATGTCGCCAAGCAGGACGATATAGATACCGCATAGAGGGTGATGTGCTTATGTACAAGAAACTCAGATCCGCGATCGCTCCGTACGAGGCAGTGGGTGTCGTGGCCGCCCAGAGCATAGGCGAGCCCGGCACGCAGATGACGATGCGTACGTTCCACTACGCCGGTGTCGCAGAGCACGTGCCCACAGGCCTGCCCAGGCTCATCGAGATAGTGGACGCGAAGAAGGAGCCGAAGAAGCCCATCATAGACATATACCTGAAGAAGGACTACAGGAGCGAGGCAGAGGCCGAGAAGGTGGCCAGGGAGCTGAGCTCGGTCTTCGTGTCAGACATCGCGGATGTGGAGGACGACCTCCAGAACCTCACCGTGGACATAACCTACCAGGAGAAGGACGGCAAGGCCCTGGGCGTGTCGTTCGCGGCGCTGCGCAAGGTGCTCGAGGACAGCAGCTCGAAACTCAAGATCTCGGACAACGTGATAACCCTCTACCCCAAGAAGGTCAAGCCCAAGGAGGGCGAGAAGGAGAAGGAGGTCACCGCGCGCTCGGTGAGGAAGCTCGCGAACAGGATAAAGGACGCCATCGTGAAGGGCGTCCGCGGCATACACCGCGCCGTGGTGGTCAAGGGCGA
Organism: uncultured Microcaldota archaeon; assembly: GCA_963714085.1. GTDB lineage: Archaea > Micrarchaeota > Micrarchaeia > Anstonellales > Bilamarchaeaceae > CAILMQ01. The sequence goes on from OY970229.1 coordinate 1,231,345, forward strand.
CGGCGAGTACTTCGTGCGGGCCGCGGGCTTCAACGTCCTGGGCGCCATGGAGCACCCGGCCGTGGACACCAAGAGGATATACACCAACAACATCAAGGAGATCGAGCGCGTCTTCGGCATAGACGCGGCGCGCAACGCGGTGCTCAAGGAGATAACCGACGTCATGAACATGCAGAACCTCTACGTGGACACCAGGCACATAATGCTCATCTCTGACGCGATGACCAACTCGGGCAAGGTCCGCTCCATCGGCAGGCACGGGTTGTCCGGCCAGAAGGTCGGCGTGCTGGGAAGGGCGGCGTTCGAGGAGACCGTGAAGCACCTGATAAACGCGGCCGCGTTCTCGGACGAGGAGCGGCTGGTGGGGGTCACGGAGAACATAATCGTGGGCCAGACCGTTCCGGTGGGGACGGGCAAGATAAAGCTCGCCATGGCCCACAAGACGAAATGATCCAGGTGATATGAGTGGCAAAGGACGAAGACGAGGAAGCAGAAAACGCAGAAGAAGTTTCTGAGACTACCGAGGAAGCGGCACAGATCACGGAAGAGGCGGAAGGCCAGCAGGAAGGCGAGGCCGGAGCCGAGACCGAATCGAAGTCAGCCAAGAAGAAGAAGACCAGGAAGGTCGTGCGCAGGCGCAAGTCCAAGAAGGAGAAGGAGAAGCCCCTGACATCCGCCATCCGCCTCTGCGTGGAGAGCGGCAAGGTCGGCATGGGCGCAAGGACCGGCATCTCGGCAAGCCTGCTCGGCAAGGCGAAGCTCTTCGTGGTGGCGTCCAACACGCCGCTTGAGGTGAAGAGCCAGGTCGAGAAGTACTCGGCGGCGTCCGGCATACCGCTCATCGTGTTCGACGGCAGCTCCGTGGAGCTTGGTTCCGTGTGCGGAAAGCCGTTCCCGGTGTCCGTGCTCTCTGTCTACGAGCCGGGCAGCTCGCCCATAATGGAACTGGCATCCAAGTGATCCATGTGGTCGAGCTGGACGGAAAAGGCCTGGGCTACTTCACGCAGTTCGAGAGCGTCACCCGCGTGATGCCCTCCGACTACCTGGAGACCGCGGGCTGGCTGCTTTTCCTGGTGGACATGCCGCACCTGGGCAAGGCCATAGGCAAGAAGGGCGCCAACGTCCGCAAGCTCGCTGACATGTTCAGGAAGAAGGTCGTGGTCATAGGCGACAGCGGCGACATCGAGACCTTCGTGCGCAACTTCTTCAACAACGTGGAGATCACAAGCATAGAGCTCATCGACATCATGGGCGAGAAGAACATAGTGCTCACCGTGTCGGAGAACGACCGCGGCATCGCCATAGGCAAGGAGGGCGAGCGCATAAAGGCGGCCAAGGAGTTCCTCAAGAGGAAGTTCAACGCGACGATCGTGCTCCGCACGAAACGCTCCATGGACTCGGGCTACGGGGTGGAGAGCCACGGCGTAGAAATGGTGGCCGAGGCCCCGATGGAGCAGGCAGCCAAGATAGAAGTGAAGAAGGAAGAGAAGAAGGACGAATCCTCAGAGTAAATCGAAAATATCCGTAGTCTGATTATCCGGAATCCGTGCTGCATCCAGCCGCTATCCTGACGCGCCCTGGGACCCGAACACCGAAACGCAATAATCCTTTTCCGTGGCGTTCGTGAACGCGTTGCAGATCGTGATGTCGCCCGCTGCCTTGGCGACCGTGCCGTAGCACGAGGGCCGGTTGGCCATGTCGATGAGGGTATCGCACCGCGCGGTGCTCTTCGTGTCAGCTGCCTCCTGCACGGCGCACCCGTCCTTGCACAGCGTGCCGTTCCCGGAGTTGCCCGCCCCGCATTGGCTTATGCACCGCTGGAAATTGGCGCTGCCGGATGAGGACATGTTAGCGCTCTGAGCCGGAGCCTGCTGCCCCAGGCAGCCTGCGAGCAGCAACGCAAAAGCCAGTCCGACGAACATCATCGATGTTTTCATTGGAAGCACCCCTAGAACCCGAGCCCTAGGAAATGGATGAGCAGCACCAGCACGACGCCGGGAATCCCTCCTATCGCGGCAATCCCGACTGAAAAGATGTTTATGGGTATGCCTACCCCCGCGAGATTCAGGATGAAGAAGATGACGATGCCCACGACCGAGTTCGCTATTACGTACACCGGGTTCTTCAGGAACGTCAAAAGCAGGTAGACTATCAGAAGGGCGACCAACAACCCGACCAATCCGAACACGACCACGGCGCACACCTCAGACGAATGCCACTTTCATCAGTCTCAGCACGATTATCAGCAGGAGGCCGACCAGGCCGCCGATCACCACGATCAGCACTGTAAGGATGTTGATCGGGATACCGAAGCCGAATATGGCGTTTATGAGGAACAGGATGAGGATCGCTATGAGAGAGTTGATGACCAGCGCGATCGGGTTCTGTATGAACATGAGCAGGAAGAGGAGCACGAGCAAGGCGAATACGACGCTTCCGATTTCGACATAGTTCGTTGCCATGGTTAGACCCCACATCGAAGCTTTAAATGCGTTCCTGTACCATCGAAAGCCGCTTTCTGATAGCGGCGCCTGACCGCTCCTGGAAATATGAAAAAATAAAAAAGAGGGATCTATTTCTCCTCGCTGCTAGCGGATTTCTCAGTCACGACCTTCTCGACGCGCCTGCCCGGCTTGTACTGGCCGCTGCTAGCGCTCCTATTCGGAGTGCTGGTCGTGACGGTGGTCTCGCTGCTGCTTTTTGCTTCGCCACTGTCGCTGCTATAATAATAACCGGCGATGAACATCAGTATCGCGATTATTATCGACATACCCGGCAAGCCCACATAGATCGCCGGAAGCAGGAGGGTCGGGACATCGGCCCTGAGCTTGACCAGTTCGGCCGGAGGGGTTATCCCGCAAGCGGTAAGCTTGCCCATCTGGTCCGATGACGCGAAAGCCACGGCCGCGTTCAAGACGCCCGTGAAGTAATTCAGCACCAGATACGTGGATATCACGATCATCAAGATGACGACTAAGACGAGGACTCCGGACACTACGTTGTGTTTACCCATATCGAATCATCCCCTTCACAATGAATTCAGGTTCTCATGATCCTTTTTCCCGCCGGGCGGTTCTTGACCATGCCCTTTCCACCCTTTCCCTTCGCCGCGCGCCTTTTGGCCGCGGTCATTCTTCCACCCCTGCTTTTTTTCGCCATATTAACACCTCTTCGGTGGGACATCCGGGCATCGCACCATAAAAGACAACTTACCCAAGTATTAAAAACCATCCGCTAACCGCACCCCGAGGGAACGCGGGCCATGGGCGATTGGAAAGCCATTAATAAATGCGGCCGCGAAAGGATTTCGATGGCAAAGAAACTCGGATCCAAGATATGGGATGCTTGGGTATGGGTAGTGTCGGGCACGCTCCACATCCTCTATTCGCTGGCCAAATCAGCCGTCGGGTTGATCGGTTCCATCTTCTCCAAAGCGCGCAAGGCAGGGGAGCGCAAGGCCAGGGCGAAGTACGGCGAAGCGGTCTACCTGCCGCTCGCAGTGGAAAAAAGCATGGCAGGGGACATAACCGAATTCGAGAAGAGACTCTCGTCCAAGAGCACCGTGGGGCTGATACTCGGCGCGCGCGGAAGCGGGAAATCGGCCCTTGGCATGCGCATCTTGGAGAACATGGCGGCCAAGGGCAGGAAGGTATGCGCCATGGGTTTCGACAAATCCGCGATTCCGGGATGGATCGTGTCCGTGGACGAAGTGGACAGGATACCGAACAATCATTTCGTGCTCGTGGATGAAGGCGGGATACTCTTCTCCTCGAGATCCTCGCAGTCCTCGGGGAACAAGCTGCTCTCATCCCTCCTTTTTGTGGCCAGGCACAAGGACGTGTCCGTGCTCTTCATCTCCCAGAACTCGGCCAATCTCGAGATAAACAGCATACGGCAGGCGGACTATCTCCTGATGAGGAAGCCGTCGCTACTGCAAAAGGAGTTCGAGCGCAAGAAGATAGGCCAGATATATGACGAGATAGACTTCAGCGGCCTGCCGGACGGGGGAAAATACTCGACTTACGTGTATTCGGACGAGTTCAGGGGCTTCGTGGCGAACGGGCTCCCTGGTTTCTGGAGCGACAAGGCGAGCAAGTCCTTCGCGCAGCTGAAGCTGAAGCAGTAGTCCCGGCAGCGACGGAGGAATCCTGATTCAAACCCGGATCCCGTAATGCGCTAACAAGATGTTCGCGGCGATTGCCAGGAATATCAGTCCGCCGATGATCTCTATCCTGTTGTCTATCAGATGGCCGATCCTCTTCCCGGTCTCTACGCAGACGAACGCCATCACCGCGGTCACCATGGCGACGATGATCGCGCTCCCCCAGATCATGCCGCTGGCGAATCCGATGCCCGCCCCCACGACGAGCGCGTCCATGCTCGTAGCGACGGCGAGCAGCGCCAGCACGCGGATGTCCAGGAGGTCCGCCCTCTTGCGCCCAGGTCCGCGGAAGGATTCGTAGACCATCCTGAGTCCGACCGCCGCGAGGAGGATGAACGCGATCCAGTCGGCTACGCCGGAGAAGGACGCCCTGAGCACCTCGCCGCAGGCGCCCCCCAGGAGCATCATGGCGCCCTGGAAGGAGCCGAAGAACAGCGCCGCGAGCAACCCGGCCTCCGCGGTCCTCGCGCCGCCTTCCTTCCCGATGTCCGCTCCGCCGGCGAGGGAGACGGCCGCGCAGTCGCTCGCGAGGCCGATGCCGAGGAATATGTTCGTGATAATATCCATGGAAACCTAGGTTCCATGTGGCGCTTCAAATCTTAATGATATCGTGAAAACGCCGGTTGAAGGCGGAAGTACGGGCGTGGCTGCTCATCCGTGAAACGATCGCCGCTGGCTTCGCCTGATGGGGAAGAGGAAAATAAAATAAGCTGGTTATTCATCCACCGAGACCTTAGCGCTCTCGTCTGCGAAGCTCAGCGGGACCTCGGTTATGGTGACGTTCTTGTTCACCGATATCTCGTAGAGGTCCGTGCCCTTCTCGACGTCGTTCTTGGCACCGGATATCCAGTAGTACGCCTTGCCGTTCGGGTCGAACCTCTTGGTGACCTGGGTCTTGTACCTGATCTTCTGCATCCTGTGCGAGTCGATCATCTTCGGAGCCGAGAGGTCGTCTGGCAGGTTGACGTTGAAGAACGCGTCGCCCCTCAGCTTCGGCTTGAGCGTCTTTATGACCTCGGCCAGCACCTTCTTGAGCTTCTTCGGGTCGCCCCAGCCGCTCTTGTCCCTCCAGTCCCGCCTGGTCTGGTACATGGACAGCGCGATGGACGGTATGCCCTCAAGGGCCGCCTGCCAGCAGGCGCCGAGCGTGCCGGACGATATCAGAGCGGAGAAGGATGCGTTGTCGCCCCAGTTCACTCCTGAAAGCACCAAGTCCGGGGTCTCCAGCTCCCTCGAGTGCGTCGCGAACAGGACCGCATCCGCCGGGGTGCCGTTTATCTCGTAGAAATCCTGGTCGAGCTTCTCAAGGCGTATCGCCTTGTGGAGCGTGAGCGCGCTCGAAACCGCGCTCCTCTGCCTGTTTGGCACGAGGGCGTAGGCGTTGCCGAACTTCTTCGCGACATCCAAAAGGATGCGGAGCCCCTCAGTCTCTCCATCGTCGTTAGTAACCAGTATGTTCATAGTGTATCCCTCTATAATGAGAGGTGGACAGACGTTATCTTGCATCCACCATATCCCACAATATACTATATGTACCGAACTCTTTATAAACGGTGCGCGGCTGATACTCTCCTCTCATTCTGTCCGACAGCATGCCATGCGCGTTCCAAAACCCCGAAATACCAGTGCGAGCGGGCCGATGCGCCGGTACGCGCTCTCGAAACGAATTAAAGACCAAAGCCCGCTAATAAGCGTGATAATATGGTGATGGCGAAGATATCCGAACCGCGGCCCGAGGCTCCGAAGCTAGCCGAACAGCCGCCGGTGACCGAGGTGCTCAGGAACGCGGGCCTTGAGCCGAAGAAGCTGAATCCCATCGAGCTCGAGTACTTCAAGATCGCGCTCCCGAGGCTGATGGCCGGATGGCAGGCGGCAGGCAGGAAGGTCGAGCTGGAAGCCGCCCGCTGGCTCGAGACCCAGGTCGCGCAGAAGCAGGAGTTCCTCAAATCCACGAACGCGTCCCCTGCGGAATTGCGCAATGTCCAGACGGACCTCAGGCACGTGCATGAGAAGGTGCTCGCCCTGGAGAAGGCCGGGCTCGTCGCGACGAAAACCGAAAGATTCCCCTACGGCATGATGCAGAGGCAGGTCGACGAGCTCAAGAAGATGGGCATCGGTGATCCATACAAATCCACGTGGGAGCAGCGGAGGATCGCGGGCATCAGGTCCATGTACTCGAACCCGTTAGAATCACGCGAGGGCAGGAGGGTGGAGCTCGCCGCATCGAAGCGCATGAAGGCCCTGCGGGATGCCGATATAGCCAGGAACGGACCGATGCAGGAGAGCCCTTTCAGCGACGAATACAGGATAAAAAACATGAAGAACGTCCAGGAACAGATGATGGCGAGCGCGACGTACAGGAAAGCCATCGAGGATCAGAACTCCAGGTTCCCAGCGCATCAGAAGACCGCCGCCAATATGATTATGGATGCGATAGCGAAGGCGCGCAACCCCAAGGCCGACATCGGGCCAGCGAGCTCGCTGTACGCGCGTGCCGTGAGGGAGTACTCCAGTATGCTGGAGATATACTCGAAGGACCGCGCCTTTGGCAGGGACCCGAAAGAGCGTATGGTCGCGGGCCTGGTCTCGGAGGAGAGGGCGATCAGGATCGCCATGGCCGAGAAGATCTCAAAGACTCTGATCGCCCAGCAGAAAGCCAGGCCGAGGGAGCCCGAGGACGCCATCGTGCACAATTATGAATTCACCGTCGCAGGCTTCGGTTCCGAGGAGAAAACTACCACTTATCAGTTCTCCACCACGAATCCGATCGATTCGAGGCTATTCCGCCATGCGCTGGACGTCTCTTCTCCTGAAGAGGCGCGGAGCAATCTGGCGGCCCTGGGCGTCGTAGGTCTGTCTGCCAGGGCGATCGCCGAGATGCGCGAAGGGATCCAGGATCCGATCGCCCAGACCCAGCTCGTCGAGATCAAGGCCAAGAAGGGTACTAAGGGTTGATGGTAAATCCGCCCTTCGGGTTCGGCATCGGGCTTATCTTCGTGCTCCCGAAACGGACTTCTCCGCCATTTTCCGTGAAAGAGGATCCGTAGTCGGAGCGGGGCAGCTGCACGTCAACTGAAAAATCGGTCCCTATCTGGTCCACTACGATTTTACCGCCCACGGGCGCGAAGAACAGGAAGCCGGGCACCACCGCCATCTTCGCGTTCGTGACGTCCATCCCGTCCCCGTGTATGATTGTGTCGCCATGGATCGGGATCTCGCGTATCCTGTCCGTCTGCACGAAAATGCGGTCATCCGTAGCGACCCACGAGACGAACGGCCTGCTGAAGATGCGGGTCATGTCCTTATGGGAGAACAATTCGCCGAAGCTCCCCTGGCCCAGCGTTTCCTTATCCTGCTTCGCCTCGATGATGATCCATTTCCTGCTCGTGAGCATGAAAGCGCGCTTCTCGCTGCACCAGACGCCATGGACCGTTTCTCCCTGACCCAGCATCTTCTCCGATCCAATCTCGCGCACAGTGGCGCCCGAGCGCTTGTACCTGAAGGTCTCGCCGTCGAATTCGCATTCGGCCTTGCCTGATTTGTGGCTCTTTTTCTGCGCCAGGGGCAAACCTCTTTTTCCGCTGGTCGCCTGCGTGTCCGCGAGGGGCGCCTTGCCCGTGAACGCGCTAGCATACGCGGGCGAGCGTACCCCCAGCACGGCTGAGAGCGCGAGCGCAGTGCATACGACCTTGAATCCGCTTTGTGCCGGGCGCAATCTTATCCCCTTAAACAGTATTGTCGGCTCCTTCTTTTCTTCCTTCGCTTTTCCTCAATTCCGTGAAGAACAATCCCTGTTTGCACACGGGCCTCCTCACGCCGTCCTCGGAGTAGGCTAAGGTTTTGTGTTTGAGCATATGGTATATTATGTACATTAGAGTTTATAAAGATTGGTGTTTGGTTGCATGACCGATACAGAACAACGCCCGCAACGGCTCCTTCTGGAACCTGATTCAGGGGTGCAGCCTGGTCCTGTCCCTCGGGAACAGCGTCGCGTCGCGGATGTTCTCCAGGTTGCAGATCTTCATGGTGAGCCTTTCCAGCCCTATGCCGCACCCTGCGTGCGGAGGGGCGCCCATCCTGAACGCGTTCAGATAAAACTCGAACTCCGCGGGGTCAAGGCCGCGCGAGCGCAGTGCGTCCTCGAGCATGGCCGGGTTGTGGATGCGCTTGGCACCTGAAGAAATCTCCAGCCCGCGGTAGACCAGGTCGAAGGCGTGGCATATCTTCTTGTCCTTCGGGTCCGGCATGGAGTAGAACGCGCGTATCGCGGTCGGCCAGTCGTATATGAAATACAGGTCCTCATCCATTATATCGAAGAGCTTCTTCTCGGCCTCCTTGGTGAAATCCTCGCCCCACTCCATCTTCATGCCGGCGGCGTTCAGCTTCTCCACGAGCTCGGTGTAGGAATAGCGGGGCACCTTCTCAGGGACCTCGAACTCCGGGTGCAGGGCCACTATCTCCGGGCCCATCTTGGACTTCACCTGGTCGAGTATGTGCAGCGTGACCTTCTCCAGCACGTCCATTGCGTCAAGGTGGTCAGCGAAGCCCATCTCGATGTCCATCATCACTATCTCGTTCAGGTGCGTCGTCGTGTTGTGCTTCTCGGCCCTGAACACGGGCATGGTCATGAACACCCTGTCGAAGCCGCCTATCACTGCCAGCTGCTTGTAGAGCTGCGGCGACTGCACCAGGTAGGCCTTGTTCTCGAAGTACTGTATCGGGAACACGTCCGCGCCGCCCTCGGTGGCCGCGCCGGTTATGGCGGACGGATGGATCTCCACGAATCCCAATTCGAGCAGCTTCTCCCTGAAGGCGGTCGCCACCACGGATTTTATCTTGAAAACGGAAGCGGACTCCTTCCTGCGCAGGTCCAGGTAGCGGAAGTCCATGCGCGTGTCTATCTCGCACGGCACCACGCCCGTGGGGTCCACCGGGAGCTTGCGCTCCACCTTGTTGAGCAGCCAGAACCCGTCCGGCACCATCTCCACCCCGTCCGGGGCGATCTTGTTCTCCTTCATCATGCCCTCGAAGGCAACAACGTCCTCCTTGTTCAGCGCCACCTGGGAGAGCAGCTCCTCGCTGACCACGCCCTTCTTCATGGTGACCTGGAGTATGCCGCTCCGGTCGCGTACGAGCGCGAACTTGAGCTTGCCCAGGTCGCGGAAATCGTGCACCCAGCCCGCTATTTTCACCTTCTCGCCCGCATGGGCCCTGGCATCCGCGATATAGTGAGTCCTGTCCATGTGAACCAACCAGAAATGACCTGCTGTCTTCTTCTATAGGGAGCATTTTTAATCATAATTACAGAAAGGAAGGAGCATGGATCTGACCATGCCACTGCTGATCTTTCTGCCAGACACCGCCCTGGTCATGATCGGAGTCTCCCTCATGCTCAGCGTCGTCGTGACCGCGCTGTTCTACATGCTCGCCTACACGCTCCAGCACCCCCCGTTGTTCACCCTGGCCAAGGAGGAGCTCTCGGCGCTCCTCTTCAGCGTGATAATAATAGTGGCCTGGATGTCGTCGGCCAGCCTGATGGATCCCATCGCGAAGGGGCTCATCGCGCCCGTCGCGGTCCAGGTGCCGTCTCAGTCTTCGGACCTGTTCTCCTCGCACGTGACGCTTGCCATCGCCTCCACCGAGATCATGTTCAACAAGCTGCGGGAGATGTACATCTCCATGTACCTTTACGAGGCGCTCATAGGCTTCCTGTCCACGCTGAGCTTCCCCATAATATCGGCCGTGGCCGGCCCGGCCATAATCTCGTTCACCCTCATGCCCTTCGACGGCCTCAACCTGCTCAGCAACGCGCACACCATCGTGGTCGAGGCCATAGGCACCATGATGACCCTCATCTGGGCCAAGGAGTTCATACTGATATTCTGCAGGGACGCACTGCCGGTGCTGTTCCTCCCCCTGGGCCTCGTCATGAGGTCCATACCGTTCCTCAGGAAGACCGGCTCGTCCATAATCTCCATATGCTTCGCCGGATACTTCGTGCTGCCCTTCGCCATCCTGTTCTCCAACTTCCTGATATTCGACGTCTACCAGCCTCCGGACTTCGTCTACGCGCCCGAGCACTTCAGCATATACAAGACGGACCTCACCGAGACCAGCGCGCAGAACGAGATAACCGGCGCGAGGGACAACGCGTCGTCCAGCCTGACCAAGCTGTTCTCCGCGCCCACCGCGGCGCAGCAGGCCACCACCACCGCGTCCTGTTCGGGCAACAGCGTCGTGCAGATGTTCTGCTCCGCGGGCAACATCGTGCGCAACATAGGCACCGGCATAGTCGACTTCGCCAGCTCGGTGTTCAACATCTGGAAGTTCATGATGGGCCTCACGGGCGATTTCGCATCCACGTTCCTGTCCGGGGCGAACCAGCTCCTGCCCGCGTCCGCTACGGCCGGGATGTTCTTCTTCATCATAGACTCCGTGGTGAGCGAGAGCCAGTTCCTGGTCCTCGTGATGATCTCCACGGTGATAGAGATAATATTCACCATAACCATGTACCGGAACATAGCGCTCATAATCGGAGGCGAGCTCGACATCGCGGGCCTCTCCAAGATAATCTGAGGTTGCATATGAGGAAGACGCTGTTCGCCCTGCTGCTGCTGGCGCTTGCCGTCCAGGCACAGGCCGTGCCAACCACCGCGCCGCAGTCTCCGGTGTCCGTCTTCAGCTCCCAGCTGGACGTCGCGATGGCGCTCATAGGCGCGATCATGGCCGCGCTGATAGCCCTCGCCGCGGTGGTCTACGCCGTGGGATCGCTTTTCGGGTCCGAGACGCAGGCGAGGGCGAGCGTCTGGGCCAAGTCCATGGTCAGTGCCGTGGGCGTCGCCGCGGTCCTGGTGGTCATCCTGTTCTTCTTCCTGCCCAACTACCAGCTCGCGACCAGCGTGGATCTTGACACCATGATCGGCAGCCTCATGACCACCGCACGCGTGGTGCTGGGCGCGATACTGATGGCCCTCATCGTGCTGTCCGCCGCGACGTACGCCCTGGGCCAGGTCGCCGGGGCGGAGACCCGTTCAAGGGCGACGGTGTGGGCCACCGGCATGCTTGCGGCCGCGCTACTGTGCGCCGTGTTATACGTCCTGGTCTTCGTGGTGTTCACCCAGTTCGGCGACACGCTGCTGGTCGGCACCGTGCTCGAGCCCTACAAGAACATCGTGATAGACATCGCCTTCTTCGTGGCCGCCATAATACTCATCACGTACACCGCGGCCCGCGTGTTCGGGAACACGGAATGGGAGGCCTACCTGAACGTGGAGATGACCAACCTGGCCGGCTCCTTCCTGGTGCTGGTCTTCGTGCTGGGTTTCTTCGCCGCGGGCACCGTGTTCTCCACCTTGGTCATCGGCAACTCCAGCACCCCGCCGGCGGCGGCGCTGACGTTCATGCGCCAGACCGTGGCCAGCAGCCTGCTCTCCGGGATGTACGACGTGTTCAGCATACAGACCTGCACCTCGATGCTGAGCACCTTCAGCAGGAGGTTCGGGGAAGCCGCCCTCACCAACGTGATAAAGGTGTTCCCTGGCATCAACGTCTTCGTCCAGATAACGAACGTGCTCGGCTACGGGTTCGTGACCATCTACACCAGCGTCTCGGCGCAGATGACGGTGCTGAACCTGGTGGACGCCTTCATGGTGCCCTTCGTCCTGCCGGCCGGGCTGATACTGCGGTTCTTCCCGCCCACCCGCGACGCCGGCTCGTTCCTCATCGCCTGCGCGTTCTCGGCCCAGTTCATCTTCCCCCTGCTCTACATGATAAACTCCATGGTGCTCAGCGACCTCCAGGTCCAGGTCTACGACCAGGCGAAGTCCGCGCTCATCATAAGCTCTCTCTGCGGGCCGTTCAAGTTCGGGGTGACCGGCGTGCTGTTCCAGCCGATCTCGAAAGGCGTCACCGCGATACCCCTGTTCTCGAACCTGCCGGGGATGGACACCCTGTTCAAGGTCATACTGTCCGAGCCCACGCTCAACATGCTGCCCATGCTCGAGTTCGTGCCCGTGATGCAGTCCCTGGCGCTGCTGTCGCTGTTCGGGCTTTTCGTGCCCGCGTTCGCCCTGACAATGACCATAGCGTCCATAAACGCTATAACTAAATTCCTGACTGCGAAGGTGTCATGATGACGACCCTAGACGTGTGGTATTCCACCTGGATCCCCCTCGCCGGGGCGGCCCTCGGGCTCGCCATCACGCTATCCGCCCTCGTCTACATGCTCGGCACGGCGCTCATGAACGACAAGATGAAGGGCTGGGCGAAGATGGAGCTGGTGGAGGCCTTCTACTCCGCGGTGATAATCGCGCTCATCGCCACTCCAGGGCTCGGCGCCCTCATGCTCGTGGACTCCGCGGTCCAGGGCGGCCTTTTCCTGAACCAGGCCAGCCCGACGGTGTTCATAGCCGAGAGGGGCATCTCCCTCCCGCTGTGCGGGGATGCCATAGCCTCGGACCCCAGTTCGATATACTACGACGTGACCGCCTGCCACATGCGGCTCGGCATCTGGTACCTGCACACGCTGTTCCAGGAGGAGCAGAGCCTCGCCTACAAGGACTACCTCACCTACATCTACACCTCCACACTGGCGGACTTCACGATAAACTACGAGTTCATAACCCAGGCCGCGGGCATGTTCAGCATCACGCCCTGGAGGGGCTTCTTCACGACGGGCAACACCATAAGGAGCATGGTGTTCGACTACCTCATCAAGCTGATGATAGTCACGAAGTTCCAGGAGGTGCTGCTCTCCTTCACAGCCACGGCCCTGTTCCCCGCGCTGTTCGTGAGCGGCGCGGTGCTGCGGACGTTCACCTTCAGCAGGCGCCTGGGCGGCCTGCTGCTCGCCATGTCGCTCGCGCTCTACTACGTGTTCCCCGCGTTCTATGCCCTGGGCGGCCTGCTGGTGTACCAGATCAAGGTCCAGATGGCGGGGGACCCGAGCTTCACGGCGATCTGCGGCCAGCTCGGGGCCAACGCCTGCAAGGACCCGCCCATCACGAACTTCATGTACGTCACCGGCCAGATCCCGCTTCCGGGGAGCAACCTGAGCACGGACGACGCGCAGGCCGCGTACAACACCCTCCAGGGGCAGACCATGGAGCAGCGGCTCAAGACCGACGAGAACGGCTCGGGCGGGTACATGGCGCTCAATTCGCAGAACGGCAACCCGGCCGCGGATTTCGCGCAGATCCAGACCCTGGCCAACCGCGACCAGGCCATGAAAGACGCCAGCAACAAGACCAACTCCTGGTTCAACCTGGTGACCTCCTCGTCCAAGCTGGACACCAGCATCTTCAGCGCATACATGGCAGGGGGGCCGGTGGACGCGCTCGCGCGCCTCGCGTTCTTCTCCACGTTCTTCGCGCTCTTCGGCATACTCGCCACGATAGCGACAATACGATCGATCTCCGCGACGCTCGGAGGGGACCTGGAGATAGCCGGGCTCACGCACCTGATATGAGGATATGAGGATGGACAAGAAAACGATGGTTCTCCTGGTGGCTGTTCTGCTCGTCGCCTTCGCCGGCATAGCGCTCGCGGACAGCCTCACGGACATGCTCAACACCCAGAACAGCACGCTGGCCACCGAGGGGAGCGCGTTCGTCAAGGCCACCCAGGCCGGCGTGGGCACGATACCAACCGTCTTCAACTCGGTGTTCGAGGCCTTCGATCCGGGCTTCTGCGGCAACGACATGTTCACGGCGAACATCGGGTGGATAGAGGCTACCCTCGCCGCGCTCCTGGCGCTCGCGTTCGCGATCGCGCTGGTCTACATGCTCGGCGAGCTCATGCAGATGCCGGGCCTGCTCGCCCTCGCCAAGGACGAGGCGGTCCAGATGCTCTACACCATCCTCAGGGTGGTCTTCATATTCGGCGTGCTCTTCGTGGCACAGACCTGGTTCACGATCCGGGTCTCGGGCAGCACCGACCCGGTGTACTCCATAACCAGCCCGGACCCGCTGAACCCCGGGGGAGCGCCCACGATCATAGACGCGGCGATGGCGTTCTGCCGCTCCGTGATAGTCGAGATGATAACGAACTACTCCAACCTCGTGATGTACAACATGGTGATAAACACCGTGTACTCGTCCACGATGTGGTTCGGGGTCACCTGGCGCACGATGTACTCGTTCAACCTGGGCCCGGTGCTAAAGCCCCTCATAGACATCATCGGCATGGCGTTGCAGTACCTGGGCCTGGGCATGGGCGAGTGGATGGCCCACCTGGCGATCCTCTGCCTCATAAAGAAATGGACCTGGACGATGTTCATCCCGGTGGCGATATTCATGCGCGCGCTTCCCCAGACCCGCACCGCGGGCGAGGCGCTCTTCGCCATCACGTTCGCCCTGGCGCTGATATACCCATTCATGTTCCTGGTGACCTACGAGACCCACAAGCTCATGAAGGGCAACCTCGTGGACAGCAGCCAGGCGCTGCAGTCGTTCGTGCAGAAATCCGGCATACTCAAGGTGGCCGGCTCGATGCTCATAATCGTGTTCCTGGCCGCGGGCGTGTTCTTCCCGTTCTTCCTGGGCGCGGGCCTCAACATCGCCCTCGAGATGGTCAAGAGCTCGGTTTATTACGTGGTCATACTATCATTGTTGCTGCCGTTCATAAACATATTCGTGACCCTCACGGCGGCCAGGGAGTTCGCGAAGTTCTTCAACGTGGATGTGTCGTTCATGTCGTTCGTGAAAGTGATATAGATGCTGACCGCAGACCAGATAGTACAGAACACTGCCTGCCCCCCGTCAGCCGGGGCCTTCCAGCAGTTCCTCTGCGGCTGGCAGGGAACCATGGTGCTCGCCCTCACGGTGTCCGCGGTGTTCCTCGCGGCGTTCTACATACTGTCCGTGCTCATGAGGAACGAGGGGCTCAAGGGCTTCGTGAAGCTCGAGGTGTCGGAGCTGTTCGTGACCGTGGTGCTGGTGATGATACTCCTGGGCGCGATGGGCGCGGTCTCGGACCTCCCGTTCGGCTCCCTGGTCTCATCAAGCAAGCTGCCCGGCGTCACGGACAGCGCCAGCATCTACAACGTGACGGATACCTATTTCAATACGCTCGGCGATTTAATACCGTACTTCCTCGAGACCGATTACGTTCTGGGGGTCATGGTGGACTCCTTCGCCTCGGTGCAGTCCCAGCCCAGGCCCATGGGGGTCGGGATCGTGGCCCCGCCGTTCGCAGGGCTCGCCTCGCCCATCAAGCAGCTCCTCTACAGCATGTCCAACGCGCTCGCCATCGCGTTCGTCGTCAATTACGCGCAGCTCTACGTCTTCCTGTTCATGCTGGAGGGTTCGCTGCACTATTACATACCCCTGGGCATAATCCTGCGTTCCCTCACCCCCACGCGCAGGATAGGCGGCGCGCTGATCGGGCTCGGGGTGAGCTTCCTGTTCGTGTTCCCGGTGATATACTCGCTGACCTTCGTCATGTTCTTCGACGGGGCCGGGCCCATGGAGACCCTGCGCTCGTTCACGGAAAGCCGCTTCGACATGAGCCCGGGCGTGGGCAACCTGATAAAGAACTTCTACAGCAGCAAGGCCAACCTGGGCTTCCCGGACCTCGTGGTCTCGCTGATAGGCGACCTGGGCAGCATGTTCGCGTCGTTCGTAGGGGAGCTGTTCACCCTGGCCATGGTGCTGCCGATAGCCGTGGTCGGCTTCGTGGGGGCCGCGGGCCTGGTATCGGTGTTGGACATACTGCTCATGGTGCAGGTGACGTCCGCGCTCAGCAAGACCATGGGGGAGGAGGTCGACATCTCCACGTTGACGAGGATGGTCTGAATGGCATTCCTAGACGTTCTCTACCAGGACTGGCGTACCATCGCCGTGCTCGCCGCCGCAGGCTCGGTGCTCATCTCCATAGCCGTCATCATGCTCGCCCGCCTCTTCGACATGAAGAGCCTGGAGCAGGCCGCGAAGGCGGAGTTCGTCTATGCGGCGTCCACGGTGTTCATAGTGCTCTTCGTGGTGGGCATGATCGGGTTCGGCGACACGGTGCTCAAAAGCATCCTGGTGCAGATGTACATCAACACCATAACCGCCTGCCCGCCCGCCCAGGCCGCGGTCGCCGGCTCGCCCTGCAACCAGCTCCAGGAGGCCGCGCCGACGCTCCAGGTCAACGTGGACACGCTGCCCGACATGATGACGCTGTACATGGACGGCCCGGCCAAATGCAGCCAGCAGTTCCTGGACTACATGTACTACGCGGCGATCCCGATAGACGCCTGCTCCTCGGTGTACATGGAAGTGTACATGTCCGAGCAGCTCACATGCTGGGGCCTCAAATGGGCGTCCGAGCGCATCACCAACGGGGTCCAGATACTCACGTTCTACATGTTCGCCTACTACCTCATCGGCCACGCGATGCAGTTCGTCAAGTACTACGCGGGCTTCTTCTTCTCCCTGGGCGTGGCCCTGCGCGCGTTCCCGCCCAGTCGTGGCGGCGGCGCCTATCTCATGGCGCTGGCGGTCGGATTGTACTTCGTGCTGCCCTTCAGCTACGTGCTGATATCCAGCATGGCCATGTCCTACACGCAGTCCAACTTCTTCGCGGCGACCGGCACGACCCAGACCCCGACCGGCTCGACCATACAGTACGCGTGCAACACGCCCGCCATCGGCGACGTGACCGGCCTGGGCTGCGGCACCGGCTCCATGGCCAAGCAGGGGGAGCTCATGGGCTGGCTCACGGCGAGCAAGACCAACATCACGGACTTCTTCACCTTCCAGCTGCCCGCGCTCACGCAGCAGATGGCCTCGGTGATGTGCATATTCCCGTTCATAGCGTTCGCCATCTTCTTCACCTTCGTGCTCAACACCACGAGCCTTTTCGGAGGCAACATACCCGAGATAGGGCGCGGCCTCGTGAAACTCATCTGAGCCGCCCAAAACGCAATCTTTATATCCTGCATCCCCCCATCCCCTGTTCATGCCGACCACCAGGTTCGTAATCGACACGTCCCTTTTCGTGAACCCATACGCCAGGGGGAAGTTCGGCAAGGACCCGCCCTCGGCGGTCACCGGCTTCATCAGGATGGCGAAGAAGGTGGACGCCCAGTTCTACATGCCCCCCTCGGTGTTCAACGAGCTCAAGAACTTCATAGGCGCGAAATCGGACGACCTGGCGCTGCACGTGAAGAAGCGCGCCCCCAACACGTTCGCGCTCCCGCTCCCGGCGGCGGTGTTCTACGACTTCATAGACGACGTCCGCTCGCGGGTGAACAAGGGGCTGAGGCTCGCGGAGGACTTCGCGAAAGACAACCATCCGGACAACGACGCCAAGCTCGGGAAGCTGCGGGAGAAGTACCGCGAGAGCATGCGGACCGGCATAATAGACAGCAAGGAGGACCTGGAGCTCGTGCTCCTGGCCAAGGAGCTGGAGGCCACGCTGGTGACATCCGACGAGGGGGTCATCAAGTTCGCGAACAAGATAGGGTGCGAGTGCCTCGAGGGCGACAAGTTCCACGGATTATTGAAGACGCTCGCCAAGAAGAGAGCTAATCAGTGACCGACTTTCCGCCCAGCGCGTCGTGCAATGTTTTCGTGGTCTTCTTGTATATCTTCCTGAAGCGGATGCGCTTCCCGCCTTTTTCGTCCCGGTTGGAGATTATGTCGAGCTTCACCTCCTTGGACATATGGCGGTGTATCGTCTCCCAGGTCCCCGGGTCCCTGACGAATATCTCGAACTCCGCCTCGGATTCGCGGCCGGCCTCGACCTTCTCCAGGGCCCCCGTGAGGCCGGAATAGAACGCCTCCCCCAGGCGCTTCGCGTATTCCCCCCTGTCCAGGCCGAACTCCCTGATGAACATGCCCGAGCGGAACACCCGCTGCAAATAGAACCCCAAAGGCATGTCGAATAGCAATGGCGAGCCCTTCTCTATGTCCTCTATGTCAGCGTTCGGGGTCACGAACTTCACCGCGGCCTTCCTGTCCGGGGTCTTTATCACCATGCCCTCCTTCTTCGCCTTGTTGAGCGAGAGCGCGAGATTGCGGATCTTGTTGATGTCAGCGACCCTGTATCTGCCCAGCGCAGGTACGCTCTGGATGCCGTATCTCTTCAGGATCGCGTAGCGCTCCCCGCACGGGAGGTAGACGCCGCTGCCGTCGTCTATGTCGAATACGAAGAGCTTCACGTCGAATCTGTCCGTCGGTTCGGTGTACGGCGTGTTGCCGATCATCTCCCCGCATAGTATGCCTTCCGGGTAATCCTTGAAGAACCGCTCCAACCCCAGGTCCCGCGCCTTCTCGGTCGAGAAGGCATCGATATAGCCGCCCCTGGAGAACGCGAAGATCCTCCCCTCCACCTTCGCGACGCGCAGGTTGAAGCCGTCTATCTTCTCCTCTATGTAGACCTCTCCGCTTTCGATATTGCGGCCCAGCCCCTTTTCCAGCGTGAATATCCTGGGGATGTGCTCGTAGCCCGGGATGACCCTGCTTTTGGTGACCACGGTGCCGCGCATGATCCTGCGGTCGGTGTCCCGGAAGCGCACGTACTCTATGTCCTCCTTGAGCTTCTCCGCCCTGCCCCTTTTTATGGCATCGAGGACCTGCTGCCTGGTGGGTTGCATCTCACTCCTCCAGCTCCTTGAGCTTCGCCTTGGCCCTGCCCTTGAGCACGCCGTCGATCATGACCTCGACGCGCTTCCCCTTCGGGTAGACCCAGAGCTTGTAGAATCCCTTGTGCGTCTTCACGAGCAGCTCCACCAGGCCGTCGCTCCTCTCCTCCACATAGGCCTTGAACCACATGTGCTGGCTATCCGAGAGAATATTTTAATACGTGCGGCTATTCTTGTTTTTTCAATTTGAAGAATTTGATCGCACAGTCGAAGCACATGTCGGCATAGCCCCTCGCGCCGCCGGTGAGGAGCTTCCTCGTGTCGGCTTCCTCGTTGCATAGGAAACATTTTGCCATGCCCTTACTTCCGGGCTAAGATTCTTACGCATTTCCTTTCACATCGCTGTCCATGAAGACCCTGATAATCTGCATGTCCGTGCACCATGGGAACACGAAGAAAGTGGCAGACCGCATGGCCAGCGTCCTGGACGCCGACGTCCTCACGCCCATGGACGTGGCCGACGCGGCGCTCAAGAAGTACGACCTCGTCGGGTTCGGCTCTGGCATCTATTTCGGGAAGCACCACCGCTCGCTGTCCTCGTTCGTGGACAAGCTGCCCGACATGAAGGGGAAGAAGGCGTTCGTGTTCTCCACAAGCGGATGGGGGGATTTCTTCTTCAACCGGATGCTCTCGTCCGGCTTCCAGGATCAGCTCAGGAAGAAGGGGTTCATGGTCCTGGGTAACTTCGCCTGCCCTGGCTGGGACACGTTCGGCATGTTCAGCTGGTTCGGCGGCCTGAGCAGGGGCAGGCCTGACGAGAAGGACCTGCTCAAGGCGGAAGAGTTCGCGAAAAAACTCAAATAAGCTCATTTCTTGCCGAAGCCGAGCCTGCCCAGCGCCCAATGCGCGGAGAGGGTCCAGACCGCGGACACCAATATCGCCGAGAGCACGATCTGCACCAACAGTCCGGAGAAGAGGAGCATCACCAGCGCGACCAGCAGCCACACGGTGACGAAATAGACCGCGTTGGAGACCAGCAGGGCCGCCATGGCGTCCTGGAACCTGATCCCGTTCCGGCCGGCCGCGGCAGCAGCATCGAAGTTGTGCGCGAGCAGGTTGCCCAGGAACACGGAGTAGAACGCGCCCCTGCTCTTGTACTCCCCTATGACATGGTACACCTTGTACATCTTCGCGTTCTTCCTGAGCATGAAGAAGCAGACGCTGCAGAAGACCAATGCCGCGCATAAATAGTATACGAGGAGCTGGAACGGGCTGAAGCCCAGGCTCAGCCCCCACGCGACCGAAGGCGCGACCGTGAACGGGAAGTCCACAGCCATGAGCGCCAGGATGACGATTATCTCGATGATCATGCTCACACCACCGGTTTCCTCACCGCGTACTTCGTGATCTCCAGCGAGCATGCGCCGTTCGTCCTGCAGAACCCCTCGCACATCTCGGCGTAGCCCCTCTCAGCGTAGCCGAAGCCGCACTCCTCGCACAGGTAGATGACCTTCCCCTCGTACATCTCCGTCCTTACCACGAAAGGCACTCTCGTCTAATGATTAAATCCTTTTGGTTCCGGCTTGTCCCCTTCCTTGAGCGCGCTGGCCACGAACTTGAAGATCCTGCTCAGCACCATGAACACGATTATCAGGACCACGATCACGACGAGGTACCAGTAGTCCATCGCCTGGTCCAGGAGGGTCTCGGTCTTCACGGTGAGGGTGAAGTCCTCGGTGTCCGTGAACGCCGTGCCCTGAGGGTCCTTGTAATTGAACATCAGGCCGGACAGCTGCTCCCCTGCGGTCGCGTCCTTGTCCACGACGACGAGGTAGGTGAGGTTCACGGTCTGCCCTGGCATGAGCGACTCGACGTACCTCACCGTGCCGTCCGTGCTGAACGGGTAGATGGGCTGTATCCTCACCTGGACGTCCTTGGCCTCCTCGCTGCCCGTGTTCGTCACCTGCACTGTGACCTGCTCGTTCTTGCCCGGGTTGACCACCGTGCCCGAGACCACGCGGGGCAGGAAGTCGGCCTGCTTCTTCACCGGCAGGTCGAATGTGAACGTCTGGCTCCCCGATGCGTTGTTCTCGCCCTCGTAATCGACATTGAGCGTCAGCTGGTAGTCCCCAGGGGTGGTGTTCTTGAGCGCCTCCACGTTGAACACCGCCGAGGTGCTCCCATGGGGCAGTATCTCCCCGAGTTCCTGCTGGCTGCCGGCCCACTTGACTTCCACCCCGTCCTGGGCGGTCATCGCGGCCTGCGCCGACTCCACCCTTCCATTGCCGATGTTCTGGAAGGTCACCGTCACCGCTGCGTCATCCCCCGGGTAGACGTCCACTGGGTTCGAGCCGGTCACGGATGCCGTGAGCGACGGAGTCCCCAAGACCACGATGTTGAACGTGTTCGTGTTCGAGAACTTGTCGAACTGCCACTGGTAGTTCGTGACGACCGTTATGGGGTAGGTGCCCTCCTGCGCAAGCGAGTCCACCGGGATGTCGAAGGAGACTGTCCCGTTGACGTCGTCGCCGTAGCAGATGGTGTCCAGGTACTTGGTGTCCATGCCCTGCACCGAGAGCGGATAGGATCCGATGATCTGCAGGTTTATCAGGTCCGCGCAGGTGGCCCATTCCGTGTCTATGATATGCAGCGTGAGCGTGACCGTGTGCCCGGGCGCTGCCGGGTTCTCGCTCATCGTGTATGAGGTTATCTCGAGGTTAGGGTCTATGGCCGCGAAGCTCGCGGCGCAGAGCGCCAATAGGAATACCAACACCAGTCCGTTTCTGAGAGGCCGCTTCATGTCATCATCTCTACGTCAATGATTATATAAGTTCACGCTTGAACATCAGCACGCTGAGCGCCAGTATCCCCACTGCGAAACCACCGAGGAACAGGAGGTCAGGGACCACCATGCCGAGCGTGAAGCCCTTGATGATTATGCCCCTCAGGGCGTCCGACGCGTAGGTTATGGGCAGCACCTTGGTGAGCCCCTGGAGCACTTTCGGCATGGTCTCTATGGGGATGAAGACCCCTGCAAGGAACATGCTTGGAAGGCTCACCAGCATGGCCAGGGCCATGTACTGCTCTTGGGTCTTGGCCATGACTGATAGTACCATTCCCATGCCCGTCGCGCCAGCCGCGTATATGGCTATGACCACTAGTATGTCCAGCAGGCTGCCTTTGACGAGGACCCCGAACACTAGCACAGAGACTGCGACTATGATGCAGGAACGGACGGTCTCGAAGATGCTGTAGAAGAGGACTGTCCCGGCTATTATGGTCGTGTTGGAGGTCGGCGTGAGGAAGACCCTGGTGAGCGAGCCGTCCTGCCGCTCGCCTGCTATCGCCCTGCCCATCCCCATGGCCGCGCCCTGGAACACTATGAGCGCGATTATGCTGGGTATCAGGAAATCCAATCCAGCCCTTCCGTTCCCGTACGGCTGTATTTGACTCAGCGTCACTGCGGTTGCCGATGTGTTGGAGGCGTAGTCCGCGATGTCCTGCGCCTCGGTCCCCGCGCTGCCTATTATCCTCGCCGATAATTGCACCTCGCCCCTCTCCTGCTCCGCGTCCGCGTAGAGCGCCTGCGTGGACGCGAACACGCCGCCGCTGTCCCGCGCCACCGCGTCGGTGCTGCCCTGGAGGCCCTGCAGCTGCCCTATCTGGCCGAGCACCGCCTGCTGCGCGTCGCTCGCGGTCAGCAGGTCGTAGGTCGCGTCAGCCGAGGACAGGTTGTGCTCGTAGTTGTAGACTATCACGTTCGGGTCGAAGAGGTAGCTCCCCAGGGAATTGAGCATGGTGAGCCTCGTGCCGGCGACCTGGCTGTCCGTCTGCGAGGTCGTGTACCTGTCGCTGATCATGCAGGCCTTCGCGCTCTCCAGCGCCTGCTCCTCGGCCCTGCCGTCCCCGGGGTTCACGATCGCGCCCGAAGATTCCAGCTGCCGGCTCATGCCCTGCGCCATCTGCGACAGCGCCGCCACCCGCGCTGCGGTGAGCTGGACCGACAGGCTCTGCACGGCAGCCTGGGTGGACGCCTCGGTTATCTGCGCTATCGTGGGATCGGATTCGTCCACTATGACCGATAAGGTGGCGGCGTGCCCGCTCTGGACATCGTCCCCGAAACCTTGCGGTATGATGAAAAGTATCTTGATCTGCCCGGATTCTATCAACGCCTTGCCCTCGTCCTGGCTGCCCACCTGGCGCGTTATCGAGAAGAGCTGGTCGGCGTAGAGCTGGGACTGCACCAGCTGGGAGTAGTGCGAGTTGTCGTAATCCGCGATGGCGGCCGGGATGTGCTCCGGGGTCTTGCCCGCGGTGTATCCGTAGAGCAGTATCATGATGAGCGGGAAGATGAGCAGGGACCTGAGCCTGAGCGGGTCAGAGCTTATCACCATCCAGTTCTTCTTCACTATGGCGTATATCTTCTTGAGGTCCAGGACCGTTTCGACCGAGTGGTTCCCGTTGTTCTCCGCCATCAGTCCCTCACCTCCTTGTTCGTGAGGTTTATGAAGACCTCTTCCAGGGACGGTTCCTTGGCCCTCAGCTCCATCACGTCGACTTTCCTTTTCGATAGCAATCCTGATACCTGGTGGAGCACTCCGCCTTCCACCGTCGGCACGGTCAGCTGTATGACGCCGTCGTCCACCGAGACGGAGGTGGCGTGCACCAGGGTCTTGAGCTCCGCGAGAAGCCGGTCGTCATGGTTTTTGAGCTCGAGCTCTATCCTGTGCCCGTTGCCGTACTTGTCCTTCAGCTCGTCGGGGCTGCCCTCCGCCTTTATCTCCCCCCTGTCCATGATGACCAGCCTCTGGCACAGCTTGTCCGCCTCCTCCATGTCATGGGTCGTATAGACTATGGTGATTCCGGATCGGTTGAGCTTCTGGGTCAGTTCCCTTATCGCTATCCGGCTCTGGGGGTCCAGGCCGGTGGTCGGCTCGTCCATGTAGAGTATCTCAGGTGTGTGGAGGATCCCGGCGGCTATGGAGAGGCGCTGCTTCATTCCTCCTGAGAAGCCCCCGGCCGGCACGTCTTTCTGCTTGAGGAGCCCGACGGTCTGGAGCAGCTCCTCGCTCTTGCGCCGGAGATGCTCCTTTTCCATGCCGTAGAGCTCCCCGATGTACCAGAGGTTCTCCATGGCGGTCAGCTCGTCGAACAGCGCGAACTCCTGCGGGACCACGCCGATCCTCGCCCGGACCATGGGCGCCTCTTTCTTTATGTCGTAGCCCGCGACAGTCGCGTCTCCGCTTGTCGGAGATAAAAGGGTGGTGAGCATCTTCATGGTGGTCGTCTTACCCGCGCCGTTGGGGCCCAGGAAGCCGAACAGCTCGCCCTTCTTTATAGTGAGGTTGAGGCAGTCGACCGCGGTCAGGGTGCCGAACTTCCTAGTCAGGTTCTTGCACTCTATCGCATATTCAGTAGAGGTGGTGGATTGCACGGTTATTGCTTAGACGAAGGAATTTATATGCTTATTGCAGAGCCGCCACTGCAAGGTATATATCGCCTCGCTTGCATAGAAATCGCATGAAATCGCCTTCACTTTACGTCCTGCTCGGGATGATAGCCCTGCTCATAGCCGAGCTCGCTCTTAGCGGCTTCAAGCCTGTGGAAGCCGTGGCCGCTTCATTGCCGGTTTTCGTGCTCCTTGCCGAGATTGCACTGCCTTTCCTGCTGCTCGCCGTGGTGCTCAGAGGGAAGATACCCCTCATAGACGTGATCGCAGAGGATGGGCAGATGCTCGCGTTCCTGGTCGCAGCGACCGCCATGCTCGGCAGCCTCTTCTACCAGTTCGGCATGGGGCTCGTCCCCTGCGAGCTCTGCTGGTTCCAGAGGATATGCATGTACCCGCTGGTGTTCGTCATCGGGGTGTCGCTCTGGAGAAAGCAGCCAGATGCCTTCTACTATGCGATCCCGCTCTGCTTGATAGGCGCTGCGGTCTCCATATATCAATATTACTCGCAGATGTTCTCAGTTGTCCTGAGCTGCTCCGGCGGGACGGACTGCAGCCAGATCCAGGCCATGGCGTTCGGATACATGACCATCCCGCTCATGGCGCTGACCGCATTCCTTTCGATAACGCTGCTGCTTTACCTGAGGAAATGGAAGAAGTAGGCTCACTTGTAGATTCTCTCCCCGGCGCGGATCTGGACCGCCAGGGTGTTCTCTTCGGGCGGGTACGGGCACATGTACCCTTCCACGTAGGCGCAGTAGGGATTGTAAGCCCGGTTGAAGTCCAGCCAGTACTCGTCCGTGGGCTCGGCCTCGAGGTCCAGATAGCGGCCGTTGGCATAGCTCTCCTTCCCTGAGGTCTTGTCCTTGAACGGGACGAAATAGCCCTCGGAATGAGCGCCGTGGACCGAGCGGTAGGCCTGGAGCACCAGGTTCTTTCCTCCCAGCTTGAATTCGAAGCGGCCCTCCCTGAAATACGCCACCTTTATCCCCCTGCTTGTGGCGATGGACAACTGCTCCGGATCCGGGTAAGCGACGAACCGCGCCTTGACGCGGTACTTGGCGTCATAAGGGAAATACTTCAGTCCCTTGAATTCCACCTTTATCTGCTGGTTGAAGGGCGATTCCGCTCCGTCGCGGTAGAACTCGTCCTTCTTCTTCCTGAAATCCAGGACTTCGGCTTCGTTCCCGTCCATGCAATTGCAAGCGGAGATGATATTTTATAATCTGCGCATGAACTGCTGAATCCCGGTTGATTTGGGTGACTACACGCTCAAACCTGCCTTCCTTCCGCACGGAGCTTCTCCAATTCCGCGGGCGGAGTCTCCCATCCCGGCGTCTCCACCGAGTCCGGAATCTTCCCCCGTTTGTACCTCCATAAAGGCGCGGTGTCCAGGCGGTAGAAGAACTTCCAGCTTGAATAAGTCGGCGCGTAATCTATCTTCGTGCAGCCCCTGCTCCTGGCCAATTTTATGTTTTCTGCCAGCGCGACTTTCAACGTGTCGCCGTATTCCTCGTCCACTCCCCAGACGCAGACTGACATCGTGGATTCGCAGAAGAAATACTGGGTTATCAATACGATTTTATCCCCTTTCATCACGGACCAGTATTCCGTGCGCGGGTCCCTGTCCAATATCTCGTAGGACGCCCTGTTCTCGGTCACGAAGTCGGACTCCTTGCCGAACATCTTCTTGTTCAGCTCCGCCATGTCCTCGAGCGTCCCGTGTTTCTTGAATTCATACTCCCCGAACTGCTTCATGGAGTTCCTGAAATTCTTCTGGTGCTTGCCCGAGAACCTCTTGAGATAATCATCTATGCTGTTTATGTCCTTGAGGTCTATGAAGAACTGCGGGCAGAGCCCGGGAACGCAGCCGTCGAACTTTTCAACCAGGAAATCGAGATAGACGTTCTCGGGAATCTCTTTTGTTGTTTTCATGAACTCCGGGTCGAAGGTCAGGTAGTTCCTCTCCGCAGCTTCTCCTCCCAGGATGGTGTGGATCCCGTTCTCTGGCTCGAACTGCAGGGGGAAGAAGTTCTTCTCG
Source organism: uncultured Microcaldota archaeon (assembly GCA_963714085.1). GTDB lineage: Archaea > Micrarchaeota > Micrarchaeia > Anstonellales > Bilamarchaeaceae > CAILMQ01. Next base: position 1,257,560 of record OY970229.1, read on the forward strand.
TCGTAGAGGATGAGCGGCTTCCAGCCGAACGCCTTGGCTATGGATACCCTGATGCCCCAGTCGTCGGTCCATATCTCCTTCTTCGGGACGAGGCGGTCCCAGATGAGTTTTCCTTCCTCAAGAGAAATCTCGCGTATCATGCTTTCCACTTCACTGTATCCCGGAGTATCATCTCTTTTCCATAGGCCGGTTCCCTTTCAATTCGCCGAGTCGGGCAATCTTCTTCTGTAAATACCACGAAAAGTATCCGTCATATTTTTTTTGCAGCAGCGGATCCTTCCAGTCATCCCATCTTATCTCCTTCCTGCAATTCTTGGATCCGCAATTGCACTTGATTTTGAACTTGTTAAGCGAAAGCACCATGGCGTAATCGAATACTATCTCCTCATTTGCCTTGATATCCCTCATCGCAACAAGAAAGATCTGCCCGTTTATCCCTGCGTTAGGGTCACAACTATGGTTTACGAAGTCTCCTTCCCCCAGCTCGTCCTCCTCTATCGCGCCTATCGCGAGGTTTTCATTAATGGTGATGCCCATATGCATTATTTTTTTGGGAAGCATGCGCCATTTTTTCATCTCTAGGACGTGTCCACCAAAAACAGCTATCAATTCGCCCTTTCTGATGGCCTTTTTCGCGTATGTTCCGTTTCCGGATATCGAACTTAGCCTGGTCTCTGCTTTTTTTGACAGCCAATGGAATGACATACCTGTCTGTCCGTGGTAAAAAATAAAAGGCCTTCCGCTTCCGAATTTATCGGATTCTCCCAGCTTTTATGCAAACGTATGGGTGCCCAGTTCCGATCCTTGTAATGAAATCAGCTACGCCTCTTCAGTTTGCTGGTTGCGGCCTCCAGACGATTATCCGCATTTCCCTGATGCTCTTTGTGCGGCTGACGATATTTAACCCGATGGTGCGGGCGTGGAACAAGAAGAAATACGCCCCGGGGATGCCAGTTTTACGACGTGGAAACGACCCTCGTTCCATGCAACATCCAGCATGTATAAGCAGGATATCGCAGGGAAAATTTTTATATGTTTGGGAGGGATCCCCTTCTCTCTTGGCATACGAAAAAACTGGCATAAAAAAGATAGCCATATAAACGTATATACGTATGTACGTATATATGGGTAAGCTGACCATCAGTATATCTGATAAAATAGAGGAGAACCTCAGAAAAAAAGCTGCAGTAAAATTCGGTTTAAGAAAAGGCTCGATTAGAGATGCTATAGAGGAAGCAGTGTCGCAATGGCTAAAGAGGGAAAGTTGATGACACAACCGGAACTGCCGTGGAAGCAAAGCCCAAGCAATATGGGCAATCGTCTTCACACCATCTGCAGCTATATGGCCATGTTCCCACCTTCTATTCCGAATTATTTCATAAAAAAATATTCAGAAGAAGGAGACGTGGTTCTTGACCCGTTTTCTGGAAGAGGCACTACCTCCTTGGAAGCGTCGATGCTAAACCGCATTGCCATAGGGTCGGACAAAAATCCGCTTGCATTCGTTCTCACATACGCTAAAGTGGATGTGCCTCCAAGAGAAAATGTCATCGAGCGGATTAACGACCTTTGGGCTAAGTATAAAAAAGCGCAGGGTATCGAGGTAAAAGAGTCCTGGGAAGTGAAAATGCTATTCAGTTCGTACACTCTCAAGCAGCTCGTGTATCTCAAGAAGAAGCTCAACTGGAAAAGGAATAATGTCGACGCATTTATCTCCGCGATGGTCTTGGGGATATTGCATGGCGGTTCAGAAGGCTATCTCTCAATCCAGATGCCGAATACATTCTCAATGTCTCCTGGGTACGTGAAAAAGTTCATCAAGGACCATGAACTTGAAAAAAATAAGCGGGATGTCTTCGTCCTCCTTCATAAGAAGTTAGATAGATGCTATCAAAAAGTCCCTACAAAAGGAAAGGCATACCTAATGGATGCTCGAAAACTCAACAAGATAAAAACCTCTTCTGTAAACCTTGTGCTCACGTCCCCGCCATATGCCTCGGTGATCAGATACGGGGCCTTTAATTGGATTCGGCTCTGGTTCTTGGACCAAGATGCTAAAAAGGTGGATCGCGGGCTTCTCTGCACGCAATCGCTCCCGTTATACCGCGACTTCATGCTGCAGGTCCTGAAGGAGAACTCCCGTGTATTAGTCGATGGCGGCATTGCAGTATATGTGATCGGAGACGTCAGGAAGAAAGAGTCCGGTAAGGTAATCAATCTCGCGCAATTCGTGTGGGACGAGTGCGCTAAACCCCTGGGCTATGACCTGGTTGAGCCAATCCATGCCGACGCCATAGAAGATTCGACAAAAGTCTCGAAGATCTGGGGCGAGAGGCGCGGGGATGCGACCAAGATCGACAGGGTGCTCGTTATCCGAAAGCCCCAGCGCAATTAGTCTTCTCCCAGTTGCAAGGACCTGAAAGACAGTATGAGCGTCTTCGCGACTCTTTGCATCTCCTCATCTTGTTGTTCTGAAGTCATCCCGGACGAGCGTTCTTCTACGGGTTCCGCAGATGCATGAACATCGCGGCTGTATTCCGCCTTATCACGGTCGTATTGCTGGAATAGGTGGTATGCAATATACGCGACGTATTTGTTCTCCACTCTCTGGACGTATTTCTCGCTACGGCTAAAACGCTGCATCCTTTTTCGCTCGTCTTCCATGAACGCCGAGTCCATATTGACGCGCAAAATTAGCATATCCTTGCCTTCCTCATCGGTAGTTACGCTGAACTGCCCGACCGTCATCTCAGTCCAACCGCCGAGTTCTGCCCAGCGATCCCGATGGATTCTTTCGAGGTGGTATTTGGGTTTTGCAGTCGGGGTCTCCTTCCCTTTTTCTGGAGGTTCCTCGCTTTGTTTTTCCTTAATGATGATGCATTTCCTCTTGTCCGACAGCGTTGGCCCACCTGGAACTGCGATGGAGATGGCAATATCAAACTCCGTGTTTACCTTGACCTCATCATCGACATGAAGCGCCACTCTGATTGTGCCATTATAAGGACCCATCCTGCGCACTGAGGTAACGCCTTTGCACGAAAACTTGATGTTGAACTCGCCACGATTTTCGCTCCTGTCAAGGATGTCGTTCGCCCCATCGAATCCGATGGCGATGGAATTGTTCTGCCCTTTCTTCAGCTTCAGGTCGCCCTTGTTGAGGAAAAACAGCTTTGTGGGCGGTTCCATAGGCATGTATTGCGGGGGCGGAGTAACTATGAAGAAGCGCTCCACGTTTTTCGATTCGAGCAGATTGTCGGCTTCAAGGCGGAATTTTATGCTCCGACTCACGAACTCCTCGGCTTGTTCGGTTGCATGGAAGGTTACCGGCAATATCCCGTCCTTGAGCTTAGAGAACTGAACTACGACGTCGATCCCCGTACCCTCGTTTCCGCTCGTTGTGATCTTGCCCTTATCCTTTCTGCGTGTGAATAGGTCGTCCGGACCATTTAGCGACATGCGCAAGGTCCTGCTCTCGCCCTTCCGCAGCTCGATGGGGTCTTCTTTCGACTTCATCTCAAAGGTGGTGGGCGGATCTTGCGGGACGTATTTCCTTGTCCTGCCTGCCTCAGTTATATCCGACCCTTCTTCGAGTTTTCCTACTCCGAGGTCTATGCCTATTGTAAGCAGGCTGTCAAGCATGTTCCTAACTTCCTTGATGCTATCCTCATCCTCTGCACGTATCTCATTCAGCTTGTTCTCCCAGTTCCTAAGTTCGCGATCTTCATCACCGAGGCATTGGATTAGACGGTTTTCAATGTGCTCAATGTCGTCCCCTTCCCGAACCAGCTCCATTCTCCCAGACGTAAACAACCGTCCCTTCACTTCGCGAGGGAGATCATCTAATACTACTTGCACTAGAAGCGACTCGGATACCCTGGGAAGGCGAGCTTTTTTAGAAATCAGGCTTTTTTCCAGCGTACCATGCCTCTGCCCATTCAGAGTCACTATGATGGTATTCGCGGAATTATCCCTTTCCAAGTGGTTAGTCAATGGTCTTTTTCCAGGCTCTTTTTCGTAGTGAAGGAGCCAGTACCGGATTGTCAGCTTTCCGTTATCCCCCCACTGTTCTTCATCAACATTCTTGTAAGCGATGTAATCGGCTTCCTGAAGGATAGCCCTGTCTCCGAACATGTTCCTGTTAAAGTCGGGGTTGCCTTCGCGCATGTCTTCCAATCGAAATGGCAGGATTGGGTCGAAGAGGTAGTTTCTGAACAGCCTGAACCCCAACCCACGAGAAAGGTTTTCCCACTCTTTTGCACGGTATTTTATATGAGCGATATAGCTCCCCTGTTTTATGGCGTTATCGCTTTTATCTGGTTTTTCTCGCGGTATCGCACCATCTCGAAGACATAGATACAGATAGACCGGCGGTTGGGTGACGTAAGTGACCTTTCCTGCCGTGTGATCCCATATCTCGAAGGCATCTGTCTGTCTAATGACTGTCCAGCCAATAACGTCTTCTTTCTTTGTAGTGCTCGGGTGCCGTCTGGAGATGAGAATGGAGTAGTTGGAAAAGCGGAAGGTAGACGATCCCCCATGCCCATAAGTACCGAGGAGGTGAGGTTTACTCAATTTATTGCTCTTTCCGAGCGATAGGAATGTGGTTTCGAAGTCATCCGGGTGCTGCCCGATCCCATTATCTTTGACGACTATGGTCGGATTCCGTGGGTCTTCCGAATCATAAAGCTGCACTGAAGTTACTTCCTTCGCGAGGGCGGTCTTGGCATTGTTGGACATGTTCCTCGAGTAGATCGCAGTGTCCCCGTTTGGGATGGAGTACCATTTTTCAACCGCTTTTCTTGGTGACGCGGGCAGTCTTTCCAGCGGCAGCGGCTTTCCAGCATTTGAGAGGTACTCTTTGAGCTCGACCGAGGCATCGGTTCCATTCGTTATCCTTTCAATGATAGGCGCGATAGTAACATTCGTCGTATGGATATTGGCGGCGTTACTGAACGCATTCCCCACTGGCTTCCATATGTATTTTTTGTCTCCTGGCTCTTTGGACGGGTCCGCAGCTCCAATATCCGCTAAGAACTCAACTATCTCCTTTTCCGTCTTGATGCTCAGCAGTCTCGCTACAAGGCTGTCATTTGTCGTCATGCCATCACTACTTTAGTTCAATCGCAAGCGCTGCTGGCTTTTCGAATTGAACCTTTACCCGCCGAAGTTCTTTATCGATGACCGAGAATAATTTCTTGACATCATCTCCGTCATATTCGTACGACTGACGATTCGAACAATGTCCAAGTACTCGTAAAGCTTCGAGCACTTTGTTGGCCCGTTTTACTGCTAGTCTCTTGAACCGATCACGTTTTCCCTCATTTTGTAGTGCCATGTAGTGATTAATGTTCAAAGCATTTATAAACCTGTTGCTAACTGGTTTAAATCTGGTATAAAAATATCTTTCATTTGGTTGGAATATTCATTACCATCAAAGTCGCTCCGTCTGCTCCTTCGTCGTGCTCGTCTTAACCGTTCCCCCTCGCTCGAGCGGAAAAGCGCTTAATAGTCAATGCTACCTCTGGTTCGCATTGCGAGAAGGGAGATATAAAAAGAAGAGTCGGCCAAGTACATCCTTGGTGCTGAGTGGAAATTGGGGCTCGTCAGGGAATGATTCTGGTTAAAACGAGCGGGGTCGGGTATTTAATAACATCAGATTCCATACGAAACTGGTGCATCCTATGAAAGTTTGTACCGTCGTGGACGCCTTCTGCGGGGTCGGTGGCCTCACCCACGGTTTTGTAACCGAAGGCTTCAATGTTGCCGCAGGGTTGGACATAGACGAATCCTGCAAGTACGCCTATGAGCAGAACAACAACGCGTTGTTCATCAGGAAAGACATCAAGCGGGTCACTGGCAAATACCTATCTGCACTCTATCCGAAGGGTCATCTCAAGGTTTTAGTTGGTTGTGCGCCTTGCCAACCGTTTTCCACATACAACCAGAAGAAGAACAAGAGGGATTCTCGTTGGGACCTGTTATACGAATTCCTGCGCGTGATAAAGAAAGCGCGACCCGAGATAATTTCCATGGAGAACGTCCCGCAGCTCAGGAAAAAAAAGGTCTTCGCCGATTTCCTGAAAGGCTTGAAAAAAATGGATTATCACGTTTCCTATTCGGTTGTATACTGCCCGGATTACGGCATTCCCCAGAAACGATCGCGCCTCGTGCTGCTTGCTTCAACCCTAGGCGATATCAGTTTGATAAATCAAACTCACACTTCGGACATGTACCCTACCACCCGCGATGCTATCGGAGCGTTGCCCCCACTTGAGAATGGGGGCGTGGACGCCGCAGACCCGCTTCATCGAGCTCGGAAACTTACCGAAATCAACCTCAAGAGGGTACGGATTACTCCTGCAGGGGGGGATTGGAGAAATTGGCCCCAAGAACTCGTCCTCGCATGCCATAAAAAGGAGAGCGGCAAGACCTTCAAACGCGTGTATGGGCGTATGAAATGGGACGACCAGGCCCCGACAATGACGACGCTATGCACCGGTCTGGGTAATGGACCGTTCGGTCATCCCGATCAAGATCGCGCGATCTCGTTCAGGGAGGCCGCTTTGATACAGACTTTCCCGAAAGGATACAAGTTCATAGACCCTCTGGTCGGGTTCAGTGCAAAGAACATCTCCAAACACATCGGCAACGCAGTACCTGTAGGCTTAGGACGAGTGATTGCTAAAAGCATCAAGAAGCACATGAGGCGGTACGATGACGCATAGATATAAGCTGAGGATAAGCTTGAACGTTCTCGAAGCCCTGGGGGCGAATTTATACAGCTCAATGCCTGCCGTCGTTTCAGAAGCGGTGGCGAATTCGTGGGATGCTGACGCTCATACCGTAAATATTGGTCTTGATACCGATAATGGGATAGTTACGATCGAGGATGACGGATGTGGGATGAGCGAAGACGATATTAATAAAAAATACTTGATGGTTGGGTACCACAAACGGGACGGCGAACCTGAAACCCCCGAAGGCAGAAGACCTATGGGGCGTAAGGGGATAGGGAAACTTTCACTATTTTCAATGGCCCGGATAGTGCAAGTAGAAAGCGTCAAGGTGCATAAAGATGGTCGCAAGGAAAAAAACGGGTTCATCATGAATTCAAAGGACATCGAAGACCTTGCAAAGGCGGCGGTGGATGGGAACGAACCCACTCCATATCATCCCGTCGAAATCCCGGCAGATAATATACGCCTAGATGGCAAAGGAACACGAATAACTCTCCGAGACTTGAAAATGGAAATTTCTAAAACCAGGATTCATCTTCGCAAAAGACTCGCCCGACGTTTTTCAGTAATCGGTCCGGCAAAAAAATTCCACGTTTTTGTCGAGGGCAAAGAACTAAAGCCTGAAGATCGTGACTATTTCAACAAACTAGAGTACTTATGGTATATAAAGCAAGATGGGGAAAACGCTGGGGCGGAGTACGTTGAGCATTGCGGAAAGCTCAAACGAAGCGAAGAACTGAGCGATGCCCGTTTTGTGGATAAAACAAGAGATTTCGAAATCACTGGCTGGGTTGGTTCGGTAGCAGAACATAAGGATTTGGAGGAAGGCAACAACTCAATCGTCGTGTTCGCAAGAGGCAAGCTGTTTCACGAGGACATTCTTGCAAATGTTAAAGAAGGCGGCGTTTTTTCCAAATATCTAATAGGAGAAATTCACGCTGATTTCCTTGATCGCGACGAGCTGGCCGATATGGCAACGACCGGACGCCAACTGGCTAAAGACGAGGAGCGGTTCGAACTTCTAAAAGATCACATCAAGAAAAACATTGTCGCGCCCATAGGTACTTCCTGGGGCAAATGGCGCGTAGAAGACGCTGTAAAAGATGCGGAGGAGGAAGAGCCTAAAATAAAGGACTGGTTCGACAACCTCAAACCCACGAGCAAACCCATAGCTGAAAAACTATTCCATCAGATCAGCCAGATTAGGGCTCCAAGCAAGGAGGTCAAACGGCAGCTATACAAAAATGCGATCATAGCTTTCGAAACACTCGCATTGAAAGACCGCCTCAAATCAATAGATTCGATACAAACCGAAGAGGGAGTTGAGGTGCTAGTTGAAGCATTTCGGAGCATAGGCGACCTTGAAGCCGTGCACTACTACGATATAACTGAAAGCAGACTCAGCGTGCTGAGGAAATTTGCCGGTCTTACCGAACTTGATGCAAAAGAAAAGGTGCTTCAGGAATATCTATTCCAGCGGTTATGGCTACTTGACGCTTCCTGGGAAGCTGCGAGTTACGAAACACACAAGGAAGAAACTGTGACGAAGGAATTCAAAGATGCGCTCAACCTGACTGATGAAGAAAAACGCGCGAGAATTGACTTGCGTTATAGAAGCACCGAAGGTAAATACGTGATAATTGAGCTCAAGAGGTATAATGTCAAGGTGACGGCCGGCGAGTTGGTAGATCAGATTAACAAGTATAAAAGCGCACTAAAAAAATGCCTTCTAAATCGGTTTCCATCTGATTTTGTTGGAAAGGAGCCGGTTATCGAAGCCATTTGTGTGGTTGGCATCAAGCCAACTGGCGAGGATGTAGATAAGATCCTCAAGGGCGCGAATGCTATGGTGATCACTTACGACGAGCTGATAGAAGATAATCAGCGGCGCTATGCCGATTATCTGAAGAAAAACCACGGAGTAGTAGATAGTATCCGTAAGGTCGTAGAACTACTAGAAAAAAGGAAAGAATGAGGACCCAGTAGCGATTCAGATATTTCCGGGTCATGCGCGCCCTTCGGATTTGATAGCCAAAGCAACTCTGCTGGCACATTTAGCCGGATTTTCCAGGATCTTATGCTCCCAGAACCGCATCAATCTCCAGCCCTCTTTCTTCAGCTTTGCATCCGTTTCCATGTCCCTTTCAATATTCCGCTTTAATTTCGGGATCCAGTAATCCCTATTGCTTTTCGGATACCCGCCGTGTTCAGGACAGTCGTGCCAGAAGCAGCCGTCTACAAAGACCGCAAGCCTCTTGGATGGGAAGGCGATGTCTATCTTTTCTTTGCCGTAATGAGTTCTATAGCGTAAGCCGAGTTTCGAAAGTTCTCTTCTCAACGTGAGTTCTGGTGCAGTGTCGAAATGGCGGACCGCAGACATGATACTGGATCTTTTCTTTTTGCTCACTGTGTCCATCCGAATACCTGTTGCTGCTTCGTTGCAAACAAGATTAAAAGTTTGTTCTCGGATAAGTAATGACCTTTGTGGTCTCGCAAAATATCGAAACGGGTGGTGCTCCATGGTCGGGAAAATCGTTTACATCGAGAAAGACGCTAAAACCGAAGGTTCGAAATATCGGTACCTCTTGACACGTAAATGGTCGGAAACTCCCCGTTTGGCCGTTTTCATAATGCTCAATCCGAGCACCGCAGACGATAAAAAAGACGACCGGACTATTCAGAGGTGTACTAATTTCGCGGCGGAACACGGTTGCGGTCGTATGGAAGTCGTGAACCTGTTCGCTTATCGTGCTACTCGACCGTTAGACCTGAAAAAGGCAGAAGCGGAAGGTTTCGACGTCGTCGGACCAGAAAACGACCGATACATCTTAGAGGCGGTCAAGAAAGCGGACGTGGTGATCGCTGCGTGGGGAACTGACGATTTGGCGCACGACCGAGGCGAACGAGTGATATCCATACTTGCGAATGCTGACCTGCATCATAAATTGTTTTGCCTCGGCAAGACCGAAGAAGGGGCGCCGAAACATCCCCTCTACGTGAACAAGAGCAAACGCGTCGAGGAGTACGAGGTGCGTTGGATGCCACTATATTTCGCCTACGGAAGTAACATGTCGCTTGATCAAATGCGGAAGCGCGTCTCTCCCGCAATAGAACCGAAATTCGTTGCGTGGATGGATAACGCCGAACTCTGCTTCCCAAGAGACTCAGTCAACCAAAAAGGAGGGGTTGCGAGTTACCGGACTGAAAAAGGGGAACGGATGTACGGCGCTGTTTTCGATTTGTGCGAGAGGGGCGTCGGAGCTCTCGACGGCCACGAAGGTTTCGTACCTGAAGGGAAAGACAACGCGTACGAACGTTTGTACGTCACGGTTTACGATTTGTCTGGGAATCCACATCTTGCATTGACCTACAAAGCGAACGAAAAAGGCGAATACTTGCCGAGCTCGTACTATATGCTAAAACTGATCACGGGTGCGGTGGAATGCGGTCTACCTAGCGAATACGTCGCGAAGTTAAAAGACGTGAAGACGAACGGCGTCGAATAAGAGTGGAACGAGACTACACGTACGTGAAAATTCCTTCGACGCACCAGTTTTTTGGTTTGATGGACGAAGTGGAAGGTTAGCCTGCTCCAGAAATTTAAGGTGGTGTAATTGGAAAATAAACGTTACGCATATGTGCGGGTTTGTTAAGAATGTCATTTATTTTACTTAAAAAGCGACCGTAAGTATCTGTTTGGAGATCGAGAAATGAACGGCTACTTTTCCATTTATTTTGATCGGTGTCGTTTTTAACCATTTCTCGCATGAGTTCGGTAAGCGTAGCCGACCAAAGGGAAAATAACTTGTATTTAGTCGATGGGGCGTTTTCATCAAGGATAATCGGTCTCGTCTTATCGGCATTAATCGTAAAACTTTCATATGCTTTCTTAGCCCACCATGCGTCTATGTCAGTACCGACCAATGCCTCTTTCAATTTGCTTTGGTCGGTATCTCCACGAGCGATGGTATGAACAATATGATAAATAGCTGCGACATGATAATACTGCCATTTTGTTAGGAAATCCATTTGATTTATCAAAATATTATAAGTGGAGTCACTTGGCCGTTCTCCTTCTTCATACAAATCAAGTTTCTTCTTATACATATGTGAAAATGCAGAACTTAGCTTGAAAAGAGCGAAACCAAAAAGGGTATCGTCGATAAAATACCCCATTTTGCCGCTTTTCATAAAAATGTTTTGTGGGGTAATAGCAAGATCTGCATTATTGAATCTAGCATCCATCGGTAGCTGATAATTGAATATCGAATTATAATACGATGGACTTGAAAAGATTTTCCGTTTTTCGTTTCTGGAAAGGTTGGGTTTTCCCATTAGTGCAAGGTAGATCTGACCAGCATGAGTGTTCTCTATGGTGCGATAATTTTTGCCCCGAATTCTGTAATTATGTAATTTATTCTCTCGGCCTACTTGGTCTAACTGACCCTCGCGGTAAAGATATAAAATTTTAGGATTGAAATCGTTAAACGCCGAATGTATGTCCTTTTGAATTTGATCCTTAGAATGCAAATCACGCTCTCCGATTGGATTCTGGTTATTCGTTGCCAAAGTGATATCCTTAACTAAATCCGGATCCATCGACTTTATGACGCGGACAGGAACAACTGCGGGGTATTCCTCCATAAGCTTATCGCGTTCTAAATCTTTTCCTACGTCATAAATTGCCCAGGAAGTTTGGCAACCATTCACTATCTGAGGGTTTACCGGCGTGAAAATCCCATCTTTTAAATCATCCATGCGTACGCATGTGATGGTGATCCCATTATTCATCACAGCCAGTTTTTCCGGATTAACCAGAATTGTTTTTTTGATTTCTTGGCCGATCTTACTTTTAGTCTTTTCAACTAAACGGTATCTGAGATTTTCCTCAAAAATTCCGTCTTTATACTCTTTTACGGCATAGTATACGTATTTGATAGGGCAAAGAAAAGAATAAAGCTCATAGGTTGGTGTTTGCATTTTGATAAATTTTCCTGAGGGAACCCCTAGGGACATGGTCTCCGGTCGTTTGGACGGAGCAGCGCCCCTAAGATACGTGCACATGTCTTTAATTCGATTAAAGTCATAAATTTCAACACCCGTATTGTTGGCATATGCCTGCACGCCACTTGAGTCAGACAAATCCCCAAAAATAGCTGCTATTTTTAGTACTGGTTTCTCTTTATTTTTAACCATCGGATTAAAAATTTGCGCAAATGCTTTGCGCTTATCATTTCCAGTGCTAGGCGAGTCAATCAATCTTCGTTCTGCAGCGATGATCTCGTCTACAATATCTTTATTGTAGTGTTGTTTTTCACCGTCTTCTGAATATTTACATTGAACTAAAAAAATAAGATCGTGATCCTCATCGCATATCCCTAAATCTAATTTTTCATCCCTACTACAGCCTATAAAATATTCTTCAGCGCTTTTATCTTCATCCTCACCAAGAACATTGATAGCAAACCATAATGAAAATGCATTGCCGAGGTTATTCAAACCATACGCATCCTTGATTTCAGTTACTTCGCCAAGAACCGTTCTTACGAATTCAGAATCTTCCATGCGACCGCCAGAAATATGATAAGTAATTGGATTTAAATTATATCCCATCGTTATACGCAACGCCTCCCCACATTCTTAATTCTATAATTTCTAGCCGAAATTTTCTGCATTACCTAATTTGAACGAGTAAATCCCTCCCCCATCACGATTTCAACATCTAAAAGTCGCTCCGTCCTCTCGCTTCCAGGGGGTTTCCGCCCCATGTCCCTTCAACTGCTTCGCAGTTCAAGGCCGCTCGTGCTCATTTTATTCCTTTCCCCAGCCTCCGATCTGAAAAGTGCTTAACGCTCAAGATGCCTGCGGTTTCGTGAAACTTTTTGGGGTTGGAAAAAGAACGGGCAACCCGCCCCGCGATGGACCAGGAGAAAATCCTGTCTGCCATTGGAGCAACCTGTTGCCTACCTGCTATCCAAGTTTAAAGAAAGACGGGTCTAATCGTACGGTAGACATGCGCCAGTAAATACAGGAAACCTATGCTCTTTTATATCCAGAAACATTAGTTGGTAACATGAAGAATGTTCCTGCTCTCGTTTTGGAATTGGTCGACCGATTCCGCAGTAACAAGGATACGTACCTTTCTGACTACAACGAGACTAGACTTAGACGCGAATTCATCGACACTTTATTTGAAACCGTCTTTGGATGGGATATACAGAACAAGTCTAATACTTCTCCTGAATACCAAGATGTTATCCATGAGGATTCAATCAAGGTTGCCGGCTCTACCAAAGCACCTGATTATTGTTTTCGCGTCGGAAAAGAAAGAAAATTCTTTTTAGAAACGAAGAAGCCGTCCGTCAACATCAAGGAGGACGTTGGCCCTGCATATCAACTCCGCCGCTATGGGTGGAGTGCACACCTCCCACTCTCTCTCCTCACGAACTTTAAGGAATTTGCTATTTACGACTGTCGTATAAAGCCGAAGCAAAATGACAAAGCGGACGTCGCACGCATAGCATACTTCACCTACGAAGAATTGCCACAGAAATGGGCGGAGTTTGCCGCAGTATTCTCTCGGGAGGCAGTATGGAAAGGCGATTTTGACCGATATGCCGAGACAACGAAGAAGAAGCATGGAACATCTGAAGTTGACGACGAATTCCTTGAGGAAATTGAACATTGGAGGAATATACTTGCCCGAAACATCGCCCTACGGAATCCGTCCTTATCGGTTGAGGAATTGAATTATGCAGTCCAAAAGTTAATCGACCGCATCCTCTTCCTTAGGATGTGCGAGGATCGGGGAAGCGAAGAATATGGACAACTGAACAATGTCATCGCAAAAGAAGGCACCTATGCACACTTGTTCGCGCTCTTTGAGCTTGCGGATGACAGATATAACAGCGGTCTTTTTCACTTCAATGCCGAACGCGGGCGCAAGTCGCCACCGGACATGCTGACACCGAAACTAATAATCGACGACAAGACGCTAAAGGACATCATCAAAGACATGTATTACCCAGACAGCCCGTACCAGTTCTCGGTTCTGCCTGCTTACATCCTCGGCAACGTCTACGAGCAGTTTCTGGGCAAAGTTATAAGACTTACTAAAGAACATCACGCCATTGTTGAAGATAAGCCAGAAGTAAAAAAGGCCGGGGGCGTCTTCTATACACCAAAGTACGTGGTCGATTATATCGTGGAGCAGACCATCGGTCAGCTCATCGAAGACAAGACACCGAAGGAAATCTCGGAGCTCAGAATTCTTGACCCAGCATGCGGGAGCGGAAGCTTTCTCATTGGAGCCTACGAGAAACTCCTTGATTTCCATCTAAATTGGTATCGTACTCACCACCCAGAAAAACATAAAGACGCAGTATTCCAAGGTGTAGGCGGTTTATGGTATCTTACAGTCGATGAGAAAAAGCGCATCCTTCTCAACAATCTCTACGGCGTCGACATCGACGCCTCGGCTGTCGAAGTAACAAAACTCAATCTTCTATTGAAGGTATTAGAAGGCGAGCATCTCGACCCGCAAAAGAAACTTCGCGCCCGCGTGCTACCCGACCTCGACCAGAATATCAAATGTGGAAATAGTTTGATAAGCCCCGACATATACGACAAGCAGACGATTACTGATGCTGTAGAACAAAAAAGAATTAATCCATTCAACTGGGAAAGTGAATTCCCTCAAGTAAAGAGAGCGGGAGGGTTCGATTGCGTGATTGGAAACCCACCATATGGTGCATCCTTCAGTGAATTAGAAGCCAGTTATTTCCACGACAAATACCCTGTCTTTCATGGAGTGAAAGATGTATATACTTGTTTTATAGCAGCTAGTTTGACTCGCCTGAAGGATCACGGACTATTCTCATTTATTGTTCCTTCTGCTTGGTTGGGCGGTCCTGACTACGAGAGTCTTCGAAAATTATTCTTATCTAATAAAATCGTAACCATAGTCTTACTACCATATGATGTCTTCAAAGCATATATTGATACAGCAATCTTTGTTGTTTCAAAAGATACCATCCCTACAACACACCAAGTGCAAACTTATGTTTACGATAAACGTGAAAAACTCACAAATATCGCCCTGTCGCCCAAGGATTATCAGGTAGTCAAGCAAGAAGAATGGAAAACGACAGAAGGGGCCAAATTTGTGTTGGACTCTTCGACTATTCAGCTTCTTGAACGGATTCGAACAAGATGTTCTTCCAAGTTTGGCGATGTGATCGACATTAAACGTGGGGTTCTCTTCGATAAAGGTTTACTTTCTAGTAACAGAACTTCACCTATCAGTCACCAATATTTCGAAGGTGACGTCTACAGATATAAAATTAATGTGATTGCCAATCAATGGATTGAATTTGATGACCAGATGAAAGAACGCCCTAAAGAATTTATCTGGTTTGAAGGTCCCCGACTCTTGTTACGCCGTTTGGTTAACCGCCGGCAACAGCTCATGGCGACATTTACTTCAGATACATTTATTACTAATAAAAATCTCTATAGCGTCCTGCTCAAAGACAAAACTAAAGACCTCTTAACGGTACTTGGTATACTTAATAGTAAATTGATATCCTATCTTTATCTCAAACAAGTAACACAAGCGACGAAAGACGACTTCCCTCAGGTAACAATCAAAGATATACTCACATTGCCATTTCCTGCGAAGATAGATAAGACTCAACAAGACAGTATGGTTGCGTATGTTGAAGAAATGCTCGTCCTCCAAAAACAGCATGCGGCTGCTCGAATGCCTGAAGAACAAAATCGCATCCAGAGACAAATTGATGCTATCGATGAGCAGATAAACAACTTAGTCTACTTGGTCTACGGTTTGTCAGTAAAGGAGACCGAGGAAATCGAGGGTAAAGGCAACTGCTAAGGATGGGTTTTGTCTACTCAAAAAATCTCATAAATAAGCACTCTTAAGTCCGTCCTAAATTCTGTTGAAAATCCAGTTTCTTAGTCCGTTTGTCCATCTTCGCAAATGAGATTTGATCATTAATTTTCTGCCTTCCCCGCTCGACCAGAAAAAGACTTACTGGTCAGGCCGCTTCGCGGTTCGGGCTACGCCCGAAACCAATAATGTCTTTTTCGGCCTCGCTTTCTGTTATTCTTCTGCTTAGGTCATCTGAACCTCCGACTTTTCCACTGCTCCTCCCTATAGCCTCGTCTCCAGCTCCTCTCCTGCTCGGTCGGATGCCTGTTTTTGCTCGCTCCAAAAACGCAGCCCTTACACCCAAGTTTGCGGGCTTCGTTTTGGAGCTCGACGAAAAAACCGGCTAGAGAAGCCGGGGAAAGGTGTTAAGTATGACGAATGAAAAGACGGAAAATGGCGTGATGGAGGCCTTCTCCTTCAGGAAGGGTGTGGTGAAGATAAGCGGCCGCTGGGTCCGCTTCGGTCCGGCGCTTGAAGGGGCCATAAAGGGGCTCTCCGTGGGCGACCGGGTAAGCTACACGGTTGAGGATGGCTTCCTCAAGAACATCCAGAAGGAGCAAAAGGAGCAGCCCCAGGCTGTTTCCCCAAGGCCGGCAGCGTCAGCGGCCCCGGCCAAGGCCCAAGCACCAGCTCCGGCCCCGGCAGAGGGAAAACATCAGAGTTCCCCCTTCGAGGACCGGAACCAGAGCATAGAGCGCCAGGTCGCGCTCAAGGCCGCGGTCGAGCTCGCGGGCCTCTACGGCTACAAGAGCACGAAGGAGTGCCTGGACGTGGCGGCCAGCTTCGCGGCCTGGATTAGGTCCGCAAGCCCCGGGGACGTGGAGCTCCCCCCGAACGGCCATATGGCGGCGAATGCGGCGGGAAAGGCGGCGGGCACTCCGCCTTCCTCTTACCTGCGCTCCTGAGGTGGCTGCCATGTGCAAAACATGCCGAAAAAAGAGCGTCGAGGAGGAGCAGCTCCGCGGCGCCAAGGAGCTGGCAATCGAGATGGCCGAGACGGAGGGAGACTATGACGCAGAATGACGCACCCGCGAACGGCTTCGAGGGTTTCGAGGTCATCGACACCTACACGCTCAAGGACGCGCTCAAGGACGGAACCTTCATCGACCTTTCCCAGATAAAGGGGATCCCCATCTACGCTCCGGTGTGCCGGGCCATCCGGTACGCCACGAGCTCGCTCCTTTCCAAAGGATACACCGAACGGGACGGTTTCAATCTCCCGAACCTGGCCGATCTTCTGGTCCAAGTGTCCAAAGGCATCCGCAAGGGCCTTATGAATGGCGAGGACCGGCTTTTCGAGTGCCGGGTTGAGTTCCCGGATGGGCATCGGGAGAAGGTGTGGGCGGTCGCAAACGAGGAGGGGAGCCTGACGATTATGATGCCGGAGGACTACTAAAAGCAGCTGTGGCGGGCAGGGTAGCAACATCCATCCCGCAAGGAGTGGATGACCTGCCACGGCTCAATTCTTTTCACTACGAGCTGTTTCATTGTAGAAATAGCGCAATATCACGTTGTTTTTGCCAGAATATTTTTCGACGTAGCGCTTGATTTCCCCACTTTCCTCAACTGGAATGTCAATCTGGACCAGGATGCCATACTTGATTGGTGTGCGGTCATCTTTATTTTTAAGTTTGGCATAATCGTCCCTGAAGCTACCGAAGGTCGCCCCGTGTATTTTGCCATTATTAATATACCTTATTCTAAACTTGAATTCTATTGCGCAAAGCAGATTGACACTGTCCGTTTTATCGTCCAGAATAGCTAAATCATACTGCCTATCCAGAATATTCCTGTTATCATACTGTAAAGTTATGAGTTGCGGATCGAAATTTGCCACCAGGCGCGTTTCTTTTTTCCCTTTGGTTCGACGAAGCATTTTTTTCCTTGATAAGATCCGATAAAGAATCAGCCAACTGACACAACGGACGTCATCCTCGAAGAAAAAGTCGTGAGGGTGTCTTTTTACTCGTGTTTCCAGTTTTTTGCAGAATTCTTCCATTACTCCCTTAATTTTTGGAATCTCCGCATTTCGGTGAGCAGACATACTGTAAAAGTCGGCTTACAATCTTATAAATACCTCATAGACTAGCCCCTCATGCAGCTTCATATCTCAATCGTCTCCCCTTTCTTCGGTTTCACTATCTCGGAAGCAGCATTGTCGAAGTCATCGGCATCATTCGTGTGCACCGGGATCGTGGTCCCCGCGTTCAGCTGTTTTATGAAAGACAGGATATCTCTCCTGCTCGCATGGCCCGAAGAATGGACCGGATGGAACCGGATATCGAAATGCTTCATCCAGTTCTCCCAGACCGTCCTCTGGGCTTTGTTGTCGTCCCCTTCATAGAAATGCTCCGACATGGAATAGATGAAATCCGCGTTCTTCGGCTGGATGTAGACCAGCTCCATGAGCCGGTAGAACCCGAGGTGCATGACATACTTCTTCTGGTTCTTCGAGACATCCTCGGAAGTCACCCTCTTGGCTATATACGCCCTTTCCCAAGGGGAGTAATCCTTCTCGCAGTAGGTGCACGATTTCGATATCCTGAAATACACCGCGATATTCTTGTCCGTCTTGACGTCCGGCAGGACTTTGATCTTGTCCTTCATGCTGTCGAGTATCAGGGCGATTCTCGTGTCGATGACAAGGACCCGGCCATTCCGCTTTGCCGCCCTGTAGAAGCACATGAACCGGTCCAGGTTGGACATGGAGAAATACGTCAGGACGAGGCCTTTGGAGGCCTTGATTATCTCCGATGCCTTCTTCTCGACCTCCGCTTCCGTGAAATTGTGCTCCTGTTCGTGGCCCATCCTCGTTCCTTCGCAAATGAGCACCTTGGGCTTAGCGGCCGCTGCTTTCTTGGCGAATTCTTCGCTCATGTCGGCTCTCGGCCCGTGTAGGCGGAAATCCCCCGTGTAAACCACCGGGCCTTTGGATGTGTGAATGATGAACCCGTATGCGCCAGGTATCGAATGGTCGACATGGATCGGCTGTACCGTGATATGGCCTATCTTCAGCTTATCCCCCGAGCTGAATAGGTGGAGATTCTTGTGCTCACCTATGTTCGAGAAGCTGGGAAAGAGCTTATGGTATACCTCAGTTATCCGGTGAGCTCCGTGGCCCATATAGACCGGGATTTCATCGTCCAGAAATTCCATGTGCCCGATATGGTCGGCATGGGGGTGGCTTATCAGGACGGCGTCGACATCCGGCTTCTGGTATTTCAGTTCCGTCAATTTCAGCAGATTCTCGCCATAAAGGCCCTTGATTTTCGGAAGCATATCGAACTCGAAATAGACCTCGAGGCCGTTGGCCGTCCTCGGGGCGAGGTATTCATAGAAGAAATCCTCCCCGAAAGTGAAGCTCTGGCCGAAATCCAGGTATAGCTTTACGCCCTTGTCTTCGAGCAGTATCTTGTTGCCGCCTATCTCGTTCGCGCCGCCGTAGGGGGTTATGGAGACCATAAACTCAGCTCGTTTTTTCGATTATCCAGTCAACCAATCCATATTTGATTACCATCTCGGATACGCCACGAACTCCTAAAATGAAGCGCCGTTTGTCGGATTTCATTTTCTCGGCGTATTCTTCTAGGTCTTTTTTTGGTGTGTGAACGACAAAAAAGAATCTGTCGTAACCAGTATTCTCAAAATTTTGAGCGTATTCCTCAAATTCTTTCAGACCAGATTCTGATTTGACTTGGACGCAATAATATTCATCTGTTATTGGAGATTGATAAAGGATATCGATAAACTTTTGCGTCTTACCTGTAAGGGTAATTTTTTGAAGGCCGGCACGTGAAAAAATCAGTTCAACTAAAATCTCGAAGTCATAGGGAGTCAATAGTCGTATCAATCCTTGGAGTTTTTCCTGAAGATTTATTTTTGCCTCGTTCGCATCTTTGACATCTTCCGGTATTTCGGCATTTATTCTTTTGACCAAATATTCGAATTCAATAACAGAGCATATAGTTCCACGATATGCTTGGGTACGTGTTAACTTTCCGCTTAGTTTGTTTATATACAGCGGTTGTCCATTTATATCCTCTGAACTCCATGAACCGACAACTTGGCGAATCTTGGTACCGCCCGGCTCTTGGGATACTCCAGATTTTGAAAAACACCACCATAATTTTTCATCAAAAAATGTTATCCACAAAACAGTTTCATCTGCCTCGTAAAACCATTGCAACTCATTAACATCTCTCGTGGCTGCTCCGCCGGGTTTTACCCACCCCTCTTTTATTTCCATGGCTTTAATGGCTTGCCAATCCCTCTTAACACATAATTCATGCGGGATACCTGACCAACCAACACGAAGTGTACCGGTTCGTTTGCATTCCTCTTCCCACTTGCCACCTTTTCCTAGTTTTATGTAATACGCTTTACTTGGCTTGATTTTTTCCATTCAAATCGCCTTCAGCAAATCCTCAAACTTCTTTTGCTTCACTTATAGTTTATCTCGAATCCGATCATGTCTATTATCTTGGCTTTAGTATAACTTCGTTCAGTTGGCTTCCCATCTGCAATGCCGATGGTTTTTATCTCGCTAGAATACTTATCAATTAATTCTTGATGATTGGTGTAAAAATCACGTATCTCTTTCAATCCCTTTTCGCTCAGCGGGTGGTGTAAGCTTTGGCTAAAGTAGGTGTCAAAAGCCGGGGTATCTCCAAAAACAGCCAAGGTTATCTTTGTAGTGAGAATATCCGTAGGAGTGAATGGAAATGCACTTTTTAGCTTTTTATCGAATTCCAGTATCTCCCGAATTGAGTCGTCCGTATACCGGTCTACGTCCAACTTCCACAGGTTTTTTTCTGAGGCGATTAACCGAATCACTTTCTCGTAAACCAATACACTTTTTTCGAATAATGGGCTAGATGCCCTTAGCATCCCCCAGGTTGCCAGGTAATACCCAAGATAATGGCAGGAAACGTAGAGCTGCTTGCCTGAAGCCATCTCGCTGAGTTTGCCGTTTTCGTAAAACTCCCTGAAATAGTTAAAACAGTAGTCATACGAGGCATTGCTATGTTCTGGGTTCCTGTTTTCACTGTCTTTATTGAAATCTTCTATGGCTTTTTTTATATCACCATTCGATAAATCGCATAGTTTGACCATCCCATCACCTCAAATTTATTTATCATGCATATTTTACAAACATTTGCTTATTATTTTTCAAATTCCTTCACCTGCTCGAACATGGGCGCGAACCGCTCGCGGGCCTCCGGCGTCGCCATGACGTTCTTGGCCTGGGCGAACCATTCGGCGGTCGTCGGCTTCACCGCAGCCTTCGCCCTGGAAAGCATCTCCTGGCTGACGAGGACCGGCCTGCACCCTTGCGCCGCTTTCACGAAGGCCGTATTCGCGGCCTGCTTCACCAGCTGCTTCAGGTCAGCGCACGAATACCACTTGGTCATTTTCGAGATATTCTCCAGATCCGCGTCATCGGCCAGAGGTATGCTTTTGCAGTAGCCCTCCAGGAGCGCGAGCCTCTGGGGCTCATCCGGGCACGGCACGTAGTAAAGGGCGCCGAAACGGCCGTTCCGCATGAGCATGGGCTCTATCAGCCATGGGGAGTTGGTGCAGCCCACCACGATGAGGTCCTTGTTGCTCTCCGCGCCATCGAGCTGGGTCATGAGCGTGTTCGAGAATACGCGCGCTTCCATGCCCCCCTCGTTCCTCTTGAAGCCCAATACCTCGACTTCGTCCAGGAAGATGAGCGAGTTCTTGAGTTTCCGGCCTATGGTGAAATAGTCTTTCAGCACATTCGCATTGGATCTTACGACATCCCGAATCTGCACGGCGATGAAATATTTCCCCATCTCTCCGGCCAGCGCCCGCGAGAATGAGGTCTTTCCGCAGCCCGGGGGGCCATAGAGCAGCGGGTACTCGACGCTTTCGTGGAGCCCGTAGCTGGATGCGAGGCCGGCGTTCCGCATCGGCATGACAAGGCTATCATGCAACCGCTTCTTCAAATCGCCATATCCGCTGATTTTCTCGAAACTGTACTTTTCCTGATTGAGGAACTCGTGCACGATGCAAGCGGCCATGCAGTACTGGCCGTTCGATGCGCTCCGAAAGCCCTCAAGGCGTTTCGCGAACTCCCCCTCACCGATCCGATTCAGCCACTTTTCCACTATCCCATTGCTCCTGAAATTCGCGAGATACCTTTGTAGGATATAATCGTCGCCCAATTCCAGCATATTCAGCAGATCCTCGCGCGAATGCAAATCAACGCCTGGGATCTCGTCCATCTTATGCGACAAACGCAGAATCGCCTCATTGTTCTCTATTTCCATAAAATCACCATACTGTATAGCTATTTTCTATACACAACTATTTATAAGCTTGACGGACAAAAACAGATATTATGAGCGGCACGACGCTGATTTGCACATTCTACTCGTTCGAGCCCATCGTGGCCTCGGCGACGCAGTATTCGCCCAAGAGGATAATCCTGCTGGTGGCATCCGACTCGCTCAAAAAGCAGGAGGTCCGGGAGAACATCGAGCGGGCGAGGTCCACCTACAAGAACGTGGTTCCTGTCTCGATTGCGGAAACCGGTGACTCGGACCTGCTCAAGATAGCCGGGGACGCCGCGAAGCTCATAGAGGCCGAGAGCAAGGCCGGGAACAGCGTCGTGGTGAATGTTTCCGGGGGCTGGAAGCTGCTCGCCCAGGGCACGCTTTACGGCTGCTACGCTCGGAGCGCAATGGTGGACAGGATAATCTGCAACGACCTCTCCGTGGAGGGGAGGATAGTCGAGCTTCCGAAGCTGGGTTTCGGCCTCACGAAAGCCAGGACGGTCGTGCTCGGGGAGATAGCGAAGCGCGGCGGCCGCTCCATGGTGGAGATAGCGAAGAAGCTCGGTAAGACCAGGGCGATGATCTACCAGCATCTGAAGGAACTCCGGGCCGTTGGTTACGTAGATGATGAATTCGAAGTAACGGTGGCTGGCAGGCTGGCTTTATTGTAGGACTAATCAAAGTTGCTGTGAACGAGGCGAACGTCCGGGGGCGCGCTTGCCCGGTTTCCGATTCGCTCTCTTTCTGGTTTGTTTGCTGCGCGCTTTTTCCGCTTTGACTGAACTGGTGAATCCGATCCGGTTCATGCGCGCGGTGCGGGATTGGACGGACGGGATGACGCGCACGGCCGCACGGAGCCTGGGCGCAGCACGCTCGGCCGGGAACGTGCTTAATGCTTTCGGTCTTGCGAGCCCGAAACCGTTAATGTCCTTTCCGGCCTCGCTTTACGAATTGGACGGAAGTTGAAAGGAGTTGAAGGGTCTTGATTGACGTAATTTGGTCTTGCTCGTGGGATGTTTGTCATCCCACTCGCCATTATACGACCGTAACACCGAAATACCCCCCGGTTTATCGTCGTAGCTGGGATTGGCGGAAGTTTTCCTATTCTGGATTGGGAATGATGGTGAAATACCGAAATGCCCCTTCCAATAGCGACGTTGAAAGCCGTCTCGACACCTGTTGGGCGGATAAGACGGGTATTTCAGCGATGGCATGCTCGCATCACCGACAAATCAAAAGTAGATCTGGGGTATGCCCTTATAGGTAACCATGGCTCCGATACCTTTAAATATTTAATGTAACAAATATTACTCTAAGAGTAATTATGGTAGCAAGGAATTATAGATTCGGGGAATTGGAAACACGAGCGCTTTTCGCGCTTGAGGAGGGCGAAGTGGGCCTCATAACGTCCCTGCAGCTAGCCAAGCTCCTCAATGTCTCCAGGGGAAGGGCCAACAAGCTGGCATGGCAATTGGCAAGGAAAAAACGCCTCCTGCGGGTTAGGAAAGGAGTCTATCTTTTCGCTCCACTGAAAGCAGGACCTAAAGGATACTGGAGCGAGAACGCATTGGTCCTAATGCCCGAACTTATAAAAAACGGGCAATATGCGGTGAGCTATTGGGCCGCGCTCAGCCATTATGGCCTTACAGAACAGATGCCCATAAGCATACAGGTGAAAGTCTCCAAAAGAAGGCGCTATTTCGAGGCATTCGGCAGCAAAATCTGGTTCATCAAGGTAAGTGATATCGGAGAAACG
Source organism: uncultured Microcaldota archaeon (assembly GCA_963714085.1). Classification (GTDB taxonomy): domain Archaea; phylum Micrarchaeota; class Micrarchaeia; order Anstonellales; family Bilamarchaeaceae; genus CAILMQ01. The sequence goes on from OY970229.1 coordinate 1,281,302, forward strand.
AAGGAAGAAAGAATATCCGGAAAACCCGTGAAGTTTGCCACGGTGGAGCAGCTGATTATCGACTGCCTCACGCATCCCGAACACTGCGGGGGGGTGCAGGAAGCCACCAAGGCATTATGGTACTCCAAAGAAAAGATCGACTGGGGTAAGCTAGGAGAACTGGCGCTAAAATCCAAGAATGTGGTCAGGCGGAGGCTCGGATTTCTCCTCGAGCTCCTTCATCTGCCCGGCCTCAAGAACAAGGAGAGATTTGCAGGGTGGCGCTGGCTTGACCATTCGCGCATCAAGGTCGTAAAAGGCAGGTCCGAGAAATGGGGGCTTATAATCAATCTTACGGAAAAAGAACTGATGCAATGGCAGGAAAGCTGATACCATGCTGAACTTGGCGGATTTGAAACGGAGGGCGGCTAAAGAGGGCGTGCCGCAGGCAATCGTAGAGAAAGATTACGCGCTGTCCATAGCACTGGATGCGATAGCGCAATCCAGTTTGGCCGGGCATCTGGTTTTCAAAGGGGGCACTGCGTTGAAAAAAGTTTATTTCAGCCAGGCGCGGTATTCAGAAGACCTGGATTTCACTGCATTGAAACTGAGCCCGGAGCGGATTTTGGAGGTTCTTCGCATGACCTTGGGGAACAAGGAAATCGAAGGTATCCGTTTTGAAAACGTCGAAGAGGAAAAAACCCGGGCAGGCCTGAAGGCCGCACTCAGGTTCACAGGGCCGCTTGGACAGCCGCAGCGAATCAGGTTCGATTTCAGCTTCAGGGATAATCTTGTGCAGGAGGCTCAAAGAAAACCGGTGTTGGATTCTTACGGATTGAAAATTCATGAAATATCCGTTCTTAGCTTGGAAGAGCTTTTTGCCGAGAAAATCCATGCACTTGTTTCCAGGTCTGCACCGAGGGATCTTTATGACGTCTGGTTCCTTTTGCGGGAAAAGGTCGAGATAAAACCGGACATCGTGAAGATGAAATTCGATTATTACAAAGAACGATTCGAATACGGCAGTCTCCCGGGCAAAATGAAAGAACTAGAAGCCAATTGGAATGAGGACCTGAGGCAATTCCTGAAGAAGGTGCCCTCTTTCGAGTTGATTGCAAAGGAAGTTATGGATGAATTAAAAAAATACGAGCATATGTATGACAATTCCGTTACTAGTTCGACACCGGGAGCATACAATCCGACATTCTCTTCTAAATAATTTATCAACGTGGGAACCAGCGAAGTCTATGATATATTCTCCGTCTGCACAGTCTTTGCCGGCTCCGTGAGCTTCACCACTGCAACGTTCCTGGCCCCAGCCAATGCCTTCTCATACCTGACCTTCTGTCTCTGGTTAATCACAACGATGATAACTGATGCATAGCCCTGCCCGAACCTCTTTCTCACCTGGTCAGCGAAACCCAAGAGTTCAGGCTTGGTTCCTGTCTCGACCTCCACCGCAGTCTTACCATTGAAAACAAGGTCTGGGTTATTCCATCCACCCAGCACCTTCACACTGCCATAATTGGCGAGCTCCCTCTCGACCTTTGACACAAGGATCCGGTGAAAACTGCTCTCGTTCCGGTTGGGGTTGTTGACCTCATAGAAGACTTCCATGCCCTCCCGCGTCTCTAGTTCTTCATAGCGGATTACCTTGCCTGCCTTCGTTAATGACTGAAGACGCCGCCAGACGGCGGGCTTGGGATAACCACTCTTGCGGGACAACTCCGTGGCGGTCATCGCGCCCTCTTTTTTCAGGGTTTCCAGAATCATTTCGCTCCTGGGTATGCGTGGACTGAGTTTAGGGGCTTGTATTAGCGTTCCTGCTGGCTGCGGTGCTATCGCTGCACTCGGCTGGACTTCCGATTTTTCCGGGCCCGTAGGGGCCATTTTCAGCGCATCCACGCGCACTAAAGCATAGTGGTCCTTTGGCGCGATGAGAAGCGCCTCGCCCTTAATCAGGCCGTTCATGACGTTGTGAAGCAGTCCGCCGGAGATTCCAGTCATCTTCTCAAGCTGCTGGAGGTCGGACGCCGATGGTATCCTGAAGACAAGGATGTTGCCGAAATTCGCGCTGAAACCATCCGGGAAATCTACGAGGTTCTGGCTGGCGATTATGAGCCGCCCTCCGAACTTTCCAGCCTCGCGGGCTATCTTGATGGTCGTGGTGGTGAAGCCGCGGTCCCTCAGCTTGGGGTTGTTCAGCCTGTGCGCCTCATCTATGACTATCGTTGTCGGAAGCCTCATTTCCATCAGGACTGCGAGGTAGCGGCGCAGGATGAGGTCGGCGTAGAAATCCGCCGCGTTCTTGTCCCTGATCCGCGAGAAATTGAAGACCACGTTCCGCTTGTCCCCAGTGAGCTCGTGGATGTTCTTCTGGCCAGTGCCGTATCCCGCAATCTTGGCAAGGCGCAGGTGCAGACCTGCGTACCTATCCTTCTCGTAATAAGATTTAGCCGCTGACATCGCCTGCTGGATGGTAATCAAGGCATCCGAGAGAGTGCCATTGCGTCCCATGCCCTGGTCAAGCGCTTTCTTCAGTATCGCAAGTTGGACGTCTCCGACATCGGTGAAAGCCGTCAGGAAGCTGTCCACCACATCGCTGACACGGTTCTCCGAAGGCTCACCTTGGTAAATCGGCGCGAGAGGTGCATATTCGAGCGCATCAACGACAAAGAAGCCATTGTTGGCAAGGTAGGAGTACTCGTTATGGAAGTCTATCACGACATGGCCGCGCCCCTCTTCAGCACCAGTCTTGACGCGGCTCCTCACGTACCATGCCCAGACTGCGACGATGACGATACCTCCGAGGACCCACCATGCGTTCAGAATGTCGACCATATATGTGGCTGGCCAATGGGCGAAGGCCAGGACTAATACCAAAGGCATGAGCAGCCACCGCCCGAAGTACAGCCAGAAAACGAGCAGTACTAGCGCAACGATGGCAAGCAGGATGATGGCTGGAGAGAAGAACGGCCCGATGGAATTCCAAAGAGTTCTCTTCTTCGTCAGCGTTCCCAGAAGCGTCCTTATGGTCGTGCTTTTCCCGCTCTGACTCCCTCCGACTATCAGGATGTGCGGGCTGGCACTTTTCAGGTCAAGGGTCGTTTTTTTGGATACGAGATAGCGGGAGAAGAGCCATCCGCCAGGGTCACGCTCGAACCTGCCGAATTCCCGGCCTATATCCAGGCCGGGCAGGACGTCTAGGTGGGCGAACGCTTTCCAGAGAATCCACGCCGTGATCGTGAGGAAGGCGTCGAACAGCGCCGCGACCAGCAGCGGTATCGGGAAGCAAAGGACGAGGTTCAGGAGATTCCAGTGGGCGAGGTAATAAAGGAAGACCACGACCAGTGAAACCGGGTAAAGCAGGAGGTACAGGATGCCCCAAATGCCAAGGCTCAACAGTGCTAACGGCTTTATGCTGCTTTTACCTGGGGCCGGACTCGAATGGAACTTCAGCACGTTCGACAGTATCATATCCGCCGGATCCATGGGTTCACCTCCACCTCAGCTTGAATTTTTTCAGTTCACGAAGAGAAAGAAAGGACTATCTCACAGTCAGCTCTCCAACTACCTCCTTCCTAATCACTACCCTGAAGCCGTCGCGCAGGATTTGCAGCTTTGGCGAGTTATGCTGCAGGTACTCGATCATCTCTAGATTCTTCCTTACGGTCCGGTAGTTGAAGCCTGTTTCGCGGCACAGTTTCATGAACGAAACCGGTTCAAAATCCACAACATCCATGATTTTTTCCAGGATTTCTTTTTGCGTCCTCATCACACCACCCCTACAACATGATAGCGTTTTCGGGGGTATAAATAGTTGGGGACGCGGGTTTGGAATTTTAGGCTTGCATAATTGCTGCGCCTATGATTAAACCCAGTAGATACAACGGGCCATTGATACAGATATCTTCAAACATCGTCGCCATTCCTATTATGAAGAAGAGTAAACCATAAAGCCAGAGATAACCGCATACACTGCTCGATCCCGTAACTGGGTTCTTACACACGGCGTCCAAAATCATTAACGCAATGGATTCCCTGGAGGGTTCGATTCCTGTTTTCAATCCAATGCCTATTACTATGCCATCGGCCAGACCTGAAACAAACGCCGCAGGCATCGTTATTCTTTTCATTCATTTCACCTCGTTTAGGTGATTTGGATTAGGGCATCTCAGCCCTTATTTGGTGCATCTAACATCGTTGTATGGTTCACCATACAGCGAGTATGCTTCAAAACACAGCAAATCGAATAGAAACAATAGGCGTTTTCTTGCAGCATTTGTTTTTTTCACGTCTAGAACGATATCTTTCTTTTTTGAATCGTATTCCCAAACCTCAATTTCGACTCCGTCATAATGATAAACCCCATCATCTGATTTTTTGATAATCCCGCACTTTTCGAGTTTTGATAAGAGGGAAACTGCGCTCGGCCTCTGAATCCCCAGAAGATCTGCACAGTCTTGGAACGACCAGGCTTGAGGCCCATTATTGATTAATGCACCCAAGATAATCAGAGTAGACGGTTCCCATTCAAAAGCAACTTCCTTGCCTGGTTCCGCACTGCTTTTTTTCCGATATTTTTCGTATCGGATGGTCAAATTCAATGCATGCCTTAACCGGTTGGCAAAACTAGTTTCCCTAAAATATAAGGAAGGAACCATAAACATAAAAGTGAAGCACATGTAGCTCCAGCTTAGTAAGGCGTAATATCCTAAATCGTTATTTAGTAGTTTTAGACTTAATGAAAAAATCAGAAAAATAATGGCGAGTATGAAAAGCACAAACATAAAAAAACGAAATTTCTTCGGTTTCATAAGCTTCTGAATAATTATGTTGTTAAACCAAAGGAAAAGCGCTGGGAGGTATGGAATTGGGAATAAGTCAGAAAAGAAATCAACAGAGAAGCCATCCTGTGGTTTGCCCAAGATGACTTTTGTTTTAAACATGATTATCAGATGCACTCATAGTAACTAAAAAACTTCGCACGCGGGTTAGTTGGACATCTGCATCTTGTACTGCTGAAAGCAATTCCTCACGCTATTCACGTTTATACCCGCCGCCTTGGCGAGCTTCTCCTGAGTGAGCGTGCCGTCCGTTGCGAGAGAAGCGACGTAAAGCGCGGTGGCAGCGAGCGTCGTAGGTTTGCCGCCGTACTGCTGGTTCTCAAGAAGCTTCACGGCCAGCTCCACGGTTTCCTGCGGCACGCCAGCCGTCAATGCGATGCGGTGGACCTGGGTCGCCGGTCCTGCGGCGTCAGCCGGGAGGTTCAGGGCCCGTTTCATGGCGAGGTACGTCCGCCCGATGGTCTTCGGCTGCAGCTCCGCCGCCTCCGCGATCTCATCCAGGGCGCGGGGGAACCCGGACATCCTGCAGGATGCATATACGCAGGCGGCGGCTATCCAGTCGAACCTGCGCCCGCTCGTCACATTCGCTATCCTGGCCTTCCGGTAGATGTTCATGGCCATGTCCTCCGCGTTCGGAGGCAGGTGCATAGCGAAGCAGACGCGCTTTATCTCGTTCACGATCCTTATGTTGAACTTCTTCCTGAACGCCTCGCTGGACACCCTCGTATGCCATTTCTTGATCCCCCCATACCCGTCGCTATCGAAGGCGACGTCCCTGAATTCCCCAATCGTCGTCATGGTCCCGAACGAGCCGAGCCTCATGCGGGCCATGCTTTTCGTGAGCCTCAGCGACCCCTCGGCGCGCTTCTTGGGCATGAGCGGCGCAAGCTTCGCTTTCAGCATTTCGATGAACGACTTCCTGCTTTCCCTCTTAGGACACCTTTCCAAAGAACCACCCCACGAATATATCTGTCTTGAGGTAGTATAAATACTTGGGGTTTTTGGAGGTACTATCGGGTACCTAATGCACTCTGGCGCTTTCAGGTTTCGCTCAGGCTCATGTGAGCGGGGTCCGTCCGAGCGATTGCCTATAGTAAAGATAAGAAATATTCAGTCGTACTCTACATACTCCTCGTCATCAAGTTGGATTTTGCTTTCTTCCAAAAACTCATGTATATAATCCGCTGTCTCTTTGATGGTTTTTTCATTCTGTGTCAAGCAATTAGGAATCCTAAGAGTTACATAACCCTTCTTGAAAGAATAAAACGTCCTTTTCAAATCAGCCAATGCTTGTTTTGGATCAGCATTATGCTGTGGACCATCAACTTCAATATTGACCTTTGCGTCAACAATTGCGATGTCGATATGCTTGTAGCCGTCCCATTTCTCCAGTTCGACTTTCCATTCGAATTTTTTGAGGTATTCCGCGAGCTTTTTCTGCTGCGGGGTCGGTTCAGGTTTGCGGGGTTCTTTTCTACGACTGCCCATCCCCACTTTTTTTTGACAGACTAAACATAATGGTATCTTGAAATGTTCCATAGAATATTCGAATACTTCATTTGGAATATCCTCACGGCACTTATTGCAGTAATACCCCATTAGCATATTCCATCTTCTTGGGTTAAATAGTTATGTTCATGTGACCCGAAAAGGGCTTCAGACTCCAGAGTTACTTAGAGGTTCTTCGTCTAGATTCCCTATGTCATCAGCCCCATCTCCAGGATCTTCTTCATCATGACCTCCTTGAACTCGTCGTCCTTCATGAGCTGGCTGAGGATGGACTGCGGGGCGATGGGCTCCTTCGACTTCTCCGGTTTCTCCGGCGGCTTCACGGGCGCCTTCTCGGATGTCTTCTCAAGTGGCTTATCAGGCATCTTCACAAGCGCTTTCTCCTCCTCCGGCATGAACCCGTAGCCGCACTTCGAGCAGATCTTCGCTGCCGGAGGGCACGGGTTGCCGCACCTGGCGCATGGCGCCTGCCTGAACGTCTCGGCGTTGCTGCCCTCGTCCTTCTTCAGGCCGTTTATCTTGAGTATGGCGTCGTCCACGTCCCTGCCGCTCAGGTGAACGTAGACGCTCGCCATGTCGCTGGCCTGGACCCACCCGAAATACTCCTTCATCTGCGCCTCCGTGAGCCTGCTCGCCATCATCGTGGCCCTGGAATGGCGGAAAAGGTGGGGGTGGACCCGTTTCGTTATCCCCACCTGCTTCGCCAGGGTCTTGATTATCCTGGCAGCGTACGGGTAGCTGAACGGGACAGGCTGCGTCTCCCTGCCGTACCTGCGCCGCACGAAGAGGTAGGCGTCCGGCATGTCCCTGTACGGGTGGAACTCGAGCCAGCCGGCCAGGGCCGGAACCGACGCGATGAGCCTTATCCTCCTGTCCCCGGTCTTCCCTGTGACCACCACGACGACCCCGTATTCGTCGAACTTGAGGTTCTTGAGCTGGATTGTGAGGATCTCGCCTATCCGGCCCCCGCTCTCGTACAGGCACTGTATGAACGCCCTGTCCCTGGCGTCCTCGCAGGCCCCTATCATCCGCTTCACCTCGTCTTCGGTCAGCAGCTCGTCGGGCAGCTTGTGCTTGCCCTTCACGTGCACCTTTATCCAGCTAACCTCGGGCGGGTATTCCCTGTTCCCGCCCCGCAGCCATTTGAAGAAGCGGCGGAGCGTGACCTTGTAGTCGTGCTTCGACCAGGGCGCGAGCTTTTCGTTGCCCTCGATGTCCACGACGATGTCCTTTATGTCGTCCTTGTCGAGCTCGGTGAGCGGCTTCTCCAGCTTTTTCGCGATCCTCTTGAGGGTCTCGACGTACTTGCAAAGCCGCGCTATCCTCATGCTCTCCGCGACCATGTCCCTGTGGAAATCGCATATCACCCGGACGTTCTCCTTGGACAGGCCGGCCTTGCCGTTCCGCATGTTCTCCAGCATGGTCCTGAGCTGTCCGGCCCTTCCATGCGGATCGTATTTCATACCCACCAAGCGCATCACCCCGTTTTTATACATGGATGCATGGTGTTGGCGTGAAACGGGGCGTGGAACGCCTTTTCATGGCGGAAACCCCCAAAAACCCGCAAAAGTGGCGGTTTATGGCGGTTTGCATCGGGAGGCGTGGAACAAGAAGAAATACGCCCCGGGGATGACTCGAACATCCGGCCTGCTGATTAACAGTCAGCCGCTCTACCAGCTGAGCTACCGAGGCAATAAGATTGACTTTTGTTATCGAATCGTGTTTAAAAAACTAACACTTCAGGAAATCCCTAGCGTTTCCTGCCCAGCGCATGGTCTATGGCTTCCTTCGTTCTCCTTATGATCGTGTCCACGATGTCCTCATAGGCGCCCCTGACCACTCCTGCCGCCATGTTCCCGTGGCCGCCCATGTAATCTTCCCGGGGCATGCCCAGGTCCGCGCTCGTCCTCTTGGCGATTTCGCTGGGGATTATGCCGTGGTCCACATCGCTCTGTTTCACCCGGAAAGAGACCTTGTAGACGCCGTTGTCTATCGCGCCGAGTGCCACGGCTACGTTTATGTAGGAACTATCAGGATTATTCGGCGGGGTTATGGCGTTGAGCATGATGGACAGCAGGGACGGAAGCTCCTGCGTGGTCTTCCCTACGGATATCACCTTGCCCCGGTATATCTCGGTCCTCAGGTGCCTGGTGTCATTTAGCAGGTTGACGAATGTCCTGGGGCTTAGCGGGGGATAAGCGAGCGCATATATCTCGGATTCGCTTTTTCCTGATACCTTTACCAGCTCCCTGAATGTTTGCTGCGTCTGCTTGCTGGTGGCCGTCATCCTGGCATTGTCCGCGGCTATGCCCGTCGCGAGGGCGAGGGCGATGGAAGGATCCTCCTCTATGCTGCGGCTCGGTACGAGCAACGCGAGCATCTCGCATACCGCAGTCGCGGTCTCGTTTCTTATGAATACAGGAGCAGTCAGCGGGATCGACGTCACGCTGTGGTGGTCTAAGACCATGAGGACGTCCTCCTCCTTGAGTTTGCCTTTCGCGCTCGGCATCACGGTCGCGGTATTCGTATCCACCACGATACGCGGGCGTTTGTCGTTTTTGGCTATCTGGGACCATCTCTTCAGGTCGTTTAGCTGCAGCTCTGCCACGAGCGGGTCCGTGTGCGCCATCATATTGCTTGTGACGATGGTTACGCGCCTACCGCCGATGATCCTCTTGAGGCTGTAAGAAGCGCCCAGGCCGTCAGCGTCCAGCGGCTCATGGGTCCCTATCACCGCGCCATACCTGCGGGCTACGCTGATGGCATGGTCGAAGAACTCCCTCTGGACCTGGGTCGCAATTCCGCTTATGTAGCGCCGTTGCATGACTAATCTATCGCTGATTGTTCTTTTAAATGTTGCTAAAACGGGTTATTTGCGTAAAAAGTCACGCCTCATCGCACAACGACCAGCCGCAATATATGCATTCCAGGCAGCCCTCCTCGTGCGTGAGTTTTCTCATGCATCTCGGGCATATGCCGCTTTCAATCAGTTTCCTGCTCTCCTCTATGTCGTCTGCCATCCGAATCAGGATTTGAATAGGCTCTTTATCCCCTTTATTATGCCCTCGGATTTGGCCTTCCAGCCGGCCAGGAAGCTCGTGAGGTTGTCCATGCCGCCGAGCACCATGAGGATCTCCTCTGATTCCTTGAGCACGCCCTTGTTCGAAGTGAGCCCGGGCACCTGGCTCATGTTCCGCAGCAGCTCGGTGACGCCGCGTTTGGTGTACATGGGCTTGCCGTCCTTCATTCGGGACGACCAGTCCTTGATGAACTGCTTCGCTTCTGGTGTCCTGAGGAACTCTTCAGAAGAAGTTGACTTCGCTTCCTCCGGCTTTGCCTGGACCTGCGTCGGTTGCTCTTCCTGCTGTTTCATCTGGAGGTCGCCTAAAGCCATGGTCACCAACGCTTTTCGATAACCATTTAAGCTTTATAAGCTTTGCTCAGCGTTTCCAGCAGATTCTCCCCTGCAATCAGACGCCAAGCTCCTCGATTATCCTGCTGGTCTTGAACCTGTCCGGTTCCAAGCTCCGCTCCAGCTTCACGACTTCCACGCCCACGGGCTTCACGAACGGCTCCTGGTCGTAGCCGTAGACTATGATGTCCGGGCCCACGAACTCCAGCAGGTCCTTGGGCCGCGCCCTGCCAAGCAGCGCGACGTCCACTGGCTTGAGGAACTCCACCATCGCGGCCCGGTACTCCTGGGAGTGGATCGGCTTCCTTTTCTTCTTCTCTATGTGGACGTCCGCTGCCACGGCCACCACCAGTACGTCCCCGAGCTTCTTCGCCTCGTTGAGAGTGTAAACATGGCCGATGTGTATGATGTCGAAGACCCCGCCGGTGAGCACGACCTTTATCATCTTCCGGAATTCGGGCTTGAGGAAGCTCCTGCCGTCCTTCTCTTCGAGCATCCCCTGTTCGTCCTCGGGCAGGAAATGGAACACGTCGTCCGCGATCCCGCCCTCTTTCAGCTGGAGCACGAACAATCTCTTTACCTTGTCCTTCATAGGCACCGTATCGCTGGCAAAAGTTAAAAATAGCGTCGGAACGCACCGCGGAAATCCACCCCCGAATCGTTTAAATACCTGGAACGGCATAATCCCCTCATGAGCGGGAAAGGCGCGTTCCTCAAGAGGATAACATCCAAAATCCAGATGAGGAGCGTCGAGGTGGGCGAGAAGCTTGACGGCACGTCCCCACCCTCGGTCTTCGTCGGCGCCTGGAACTACCCGAAGGTCTACGTCGGCCCCATGCTCACCCCCGAAGCTGGCGACACGTCGGTTTTGGACACCCCCGAGGCGTGGATACCGGGGAGAAAGACCCAGGACCAGATAATCCGCTACAGGCTGGACCTGGTGCGCGGCAAGCACATGGTCGGCATAAAGGACCTGGACAACAAGCTCGTGCAGAAGCTCCAGGAGATATCCCTCGCCAAGTCCTCCGTGGACAGCGAAGCGGAGTTCCGCTACCAGCCCAAGGGCTTCACGTTCAACGAGGAGCACACCCCTTTCGGCCCAAGCGCGCCGCTGGAGCGTTTCGACATCGGGAACGTGAGCTGGGAGCAGCACATGCAGGCCGCGTATTACGATACGGACCTGAAGGCCTCGGAGGCGGTGGTGGACCTCTACAACGACGGGGTGATGTTCTCCCAGATACAGAAGGCGTTCTCCACCGGGACCATGGGCATCGGCAGGAACCGCAGGATGGTCCCCACCAGGTGGTCCATAACCGCTGTGGACAGCGCGCTCGCTAACCATCTGTACGACGAGGTGATGCGGCACGAGGCCATAGAAGAGTACATGGTCTACGAGTTCTCCAGCCTCAACAATCGTTATCTCGTGCTCCTCACTCCGACGCCGTGGCAGTACGAATGGATAGAGGCGTTCATCCACGTGATGGGCGAGTCCACGGTGGTGTTCGGCGACAGCGAGGTGCTCAGGCCCAAGAAGGAATACTCCAGCGTGGGCGGCTGCTACTACAGCTGCAAGTTCGCGGTCCTCGAGGCGCTCGCCAGGATGAGGAAGCAGGCCGGAGCTGTGGTCCTGAGGGAAGCCTACGAGGACTACGTCCCATTGGGCGTTTTCAACGTTAGGGAGAACGTGAGGAACGCATTAAAGCAGAAACCGCTCGAATTCGATTCCTTGCACAGCGCGCTGGGCCACATGTCGGGCAGGCTCAAGCTTCCCCTTTCAAGGTTCATGGGCCAGAGCAGGGTGCTCAAGGACCTTTTAAGCCACAGGCAGACCACGCTCTCGGGTTTTTGACATGATAGAATCCTACGCGTTCGGCAGGATGATAATAAACAAGAAGGAATACCTGAACGACCTCATAATCTTCCCTGACCGGATCGTTTCCAACTGGTGGCGCGATCAGGGCTATCTGCTCCAGATGGAGGACCTGGGGGAGGTCTTCGCGGCAAAGCCCAAGATACTAATCGTCGGGACGGGCTATTCCGGCCTGATGAAGGTGGACCAGGATGTAAGGCGCCACTGCGCGGAGAACGACATAAAGCTGATCGATGCGCTCACAGAAAAAGCGGTCCAGGAATACAACCGGATCTCCGGCCCCGGGGTCGTGGCCGCGTTCCACCTCTGCTGAATGCGGCCATCTGCCTAGCGTGCCGATGCCTTGACCGCCTCTTCCAGGATGTCCATCCCCTTCTCCGCCTGCTCCTCGGTCAGTGTGAGCGGAGGGCAGATGCGCACCACGGATTCTCCGGCCGTCAGGAGCAGCAGCCCGCGTTTCACGCAGTTGTGCACTATCGCATGGCGCCTTTTGGGGTCCGGCGTGCGGGAGCTCTTGGATTTCACGATCTCCACGCCTATCATGAGCCCGAGGCCGCGCACGTCGCCGACCATCTCGTGCTCCAGCTCCATCTCCTTGAGCCGGTTCATCATCAGCTTCCCTATGCGCAGCGCGTTCTCGCCGAGTTTGGCCTTCTTCATGTAGTGGAGCGCAGCGGTCCCTCCTGCGCAGGCGAGCAGGTTGCCCCCGAAGGTGTTCGCATGCGAGCCGTGCTTCCAGTTCTTGGTGAGCTTCCGGCTCGCTACGGTCGCGCCTAAAGGTATCCCGCCGCCTATCGCCTTGCTTATGGAGACTATGTCCGGTTTCACGTTGAAATTCTCTATCGCGAGGAACTTCCCGGTCCTGAAGCAGCCGGCCTGCACCTCGTCGTCGCAGAGAAGCGCGCCGTGCTCGTCGCACAATTTCCGCACGCCCGGGATGAACTCCTTCGGCGGCACGATGTAGCCGCCTTCGCCCTGCACCGGCTCTATGAACACGGACGCCAGGTCCCCCTTCACGCTGCGCATGGCCTTCTCCATCTGGCCAAGGCAGTGATCGCTGCACTCGCCGGGCTCCATCCTCATCCGGTACCAATAGGGATACGGCACGTGCTTCACAGGGAGGAACGGTCCGTACCTCTCCCGCTGCACGGGCTTGGAATTGGTCATGGAGAGCGCGCCCATGGTCCTGCCGTGGAACGCGTTCATGAACGCGATGGTCCATTTCCTGTTCTTGTAGTAGCGCGCGAGCTTGTATGCCGCTTCCACGGATTCGGTCCCCGAGTTGGAAAGGAAGACGCTGCTCAGGCCGCGCGGGAGCATGGACACGAGCGTCTCCGCGAATTTCACCGGCACTTCGGCATACAGGTCCGAGAACGCGCAGTGCAGGCCTTTCCGCAGCTGCGCGTCTATCGCCGCGACCACCTCGGGGTTGTCATGGCCCACGCTCTGCACAGCCACGCAGGCCATGAAATCAAGATACTCCCTGCCGTCCGCATCCCATATGTGCACGCCCTTCGCCCTCTCGTATACGAAAGGGTACTCGCGGGTCATGCACGGGGCGATGACCTTCATGTCCCGCGCAATCACCGACTTCGACTTCGGCCCTGGCTTGAAAAAATGCTTCTTCAGGATATCCATGTGATTCAACCCGTGTCTATCTGCGCCTTCTGCAGCCTGCCTGAATAATCCACGTACAGCGTCTTGGAGTGGCTGAACTCCTCGATCCCCTCGATCCCCGCCTCGCGCGTGAATCCGGTCTTCTTCACGCCGCCGAAAGGAAGATGGACCTCGGATCCTATGGTCGGACTGTTGACATAGGTTATCCCGGCCTCTATTTTTTTCATGGCCACGAACGCGTTCCTCACGTCGTTGGTGTAAATCGAGCTGCTCAGGCCGTAATCCGTGTTGTTCGCGACCTCTATGGCCTCGTCAAGGCTCTTTATCTCGATGACCGAGAGCACGGGCCCGAATATCTCCTCCTTCGCTATGTGCATGTCCGGAGAGACCCCGTCGAAAACGGTCGGCTGGAAGAAGAACCCCCTGCCCTTCGGTCTCTCCCCTCCGCAGAGCATCTTCGCGCCCTCGTCCTTCCCGACCCAGGCGTATCTCTGGCTTTTCTTGAGCGCTGCCTCGTTCACCAGCGGGCCGACGTCCGTGGACCTGTCCAGGCCGTTGCCCAGGCGCAATCTCTTCGTCCTCTCCACCAGCATCTTCAGGAACCGCTCCTTCACCGTCTTGTGCACGATCACGCGCGAGCACGCGGTGCATCTCTGGCCCGTGGTACCGAACGCCCCCCAGATTATGCCGTCCAACGCGAGCCCCAGGTCCGCGTCATCCATCACGATGATGGGATTCTTGCCTCCAAGCTCCAGGCCCACCTTCTTCACGCCCACGTTAGCCATTATCCATTCCCCGGTATCCCGGGAGCCGGTGAAGGAAAGCCCGCTTATCTTCTTGTTCTTGACGATCTCCTCTCCCACGGTCTTGGCCGGCCCGGTCACAAGATTCACGACCCCTGGCGGCACGCCGGCCTTTTCCAGGATCTTCACCAGCTCGGTGGCGCACAGCGGCGTGTCGGAGCTCGGCTTGAGCACGATGGTGTTGCCGCAGACCAGGGCAGCGGACAGCTTCCAGGACGGGATTGCGAACGGGAAGTTCCACGGGGTTATCAGCCCCATGACGCCCACAGGCGTCCTTATCGTCATCGCGAACTTGTCCGGCAGCTCGCTGGTGGTCGTATTGCCGAGCAGCCTCCTGCCCTCCCCGGCCATGTATTCGAATATGTCTATCGCTTCCTGCACGTCGCCCAGGCCCTCGGGGAGCACCTTGCCCATCTCCATGGTGACGAGCCTGCCCAGCCGCTCCTTGTCTTTCCTGAGCAGTTCGGCTACTTTCAGTAGCATGAGCCCTCGTCTGGGAGCAGGCATGTCCGACCATCCCGGCAGCGCCCTCTCCGCCGCGTCTATCGCCTTCCGGGCGTCCTCTACCTCCCCGTGCTGGAACTTGCCCATCTTCTGCTCGGTCGCGGGGTTCACGCTAAGGAACGTCTCCCTGCTGACGCATCTCACCCATTTTCCGCCGATATACATGTTATATTCCGGAGTCAGCATAGTCACACCTGGTAAACCGAACCTTCCAAAGATTATAAACCTTTTCCCATAGAATGCATTCCATGATCCTGCCGAAACACCATCTCAAATCAGGCGCCTTCGTTGAGAACGTCCATGAAAGCCAGTACCAGCCAGCCGGCATCGACATCACGCTGAAGCAGGCCTGCAGCTTCGCGTCCGCGGGCAAGATAGATTTCGACAACAGCGAAAGGAAGATAAGCGACACTGTCCCGCTGGAGTACGAGAACGACGAAGTGAGGCTGGCCCCCGGCGCATACAAGGTCATATTCAACGAGTACGTGAGGATACCGGCGGACGCGGCGGCGCTCTGCCTGCCCCGCTCATCCTTGTTGCGGTGCGGGGCGAGCCTGGAGTGCGCGGTCTGGGACCCGGGCTACGAGGGGAGGAGCGAGGCGCTGCTCGTCGTGCGCAACGAGCACGGCATAGTCCTCAAGCGCAACGCGAAGATCGGCCAGATGGTCTTCTTCAGGCTCGCGGACTCGGCGAAAGAGTTATACGAAGGCAGGTACAAAGGCGAGAACAGGTAAAGGAGGTCGTGCATATGGCTGAAAAGAAGACATTGAGGTTCCTTGTCGGGATAGTCACCGGAGACACGGTGTTCGCGGAGTTCGCGCTTTTCCTTAGGATGATGAAGTTTCCGGAGAACTCCCAGGTCCTGTTCGCTATGAACAAGGCGAGCGGAGTCGACGTTGCGAGGAACATGATAGTCGAGAACGCGCCCTCGGACACGGATTACATACTGTTCCTGAACGACGACGTGCTCGTGCCGGCGGATGCCGTGGAGCGGCTGATGGCCCGCGGCAAGGACATAGTGTCCGGCCTGTATTTCAGCACCAGCCCGCCCTTCTACCCGCACATCTACAAGTCCGACGGCAAGGGCAGGTACGACAACGTGTCCGACTATGAGAAGAACTCGCTCGTGGAGGTGGACGCGGTCCGGGCCGGGGCGCTCCTTGTCAAGAAGAAGGTGTTCGACAAGATGGGCGCGCCGTTCTTCCAGCACGCGGTCCAGAAGAACGACCTGACCGAGGACTTCTTCTTCTGCCGCAAGGCCAAGGAGGCCGGGTTCAAGGTGTTCTGCGACACGTCGCTCGTCTGCAGCCACGTGGGCGTCAGCATGGTGAACGAGAACGCTTGGGAGAGCATGAAGGACCAGGCCAAGAGGAAGGGCTAGCCCAGGAACCTGTCCAAGACGGATTCTATATCTTTATTCTTCTTCATCTCATATCCTATGTGGACTATCGGTATCCTCGCCTTCAGCACCCTCCTTATGTCGGTCGGAGTCCCGGACACGACCAGCTCGGCGTTCGAGCGGTTGATGGTCTCCTGCAAATCCCTTATCTCTTTTTCGGAATAGCCGACCGCCGGAAGGACCTTTCTCAAATGCGGGTATTGCACGAACGCCTCTTTTATCATGCCCACCGCGAACCTGCCGGGCTCCAGTACAATCGCGCCGTGCGACACCGCATACTCATAGCCGGCTCCGTACGCCATGCCCCCGTGCGTCACGGTCGGGCCGTCCTCTATGACGATGACGCGCCTGCCTCTCAGGTCCGTATTCCCCTCTTCGGTAAGCACCATGTCGCTCTCGATCACTTTCGCCTTGGGATTGACCTCCTTGGCATGCGCGGCCACGAGTTTCGCACCCGCTCTGTTCGCTGATGCCTTGCTTATCACTATCACGTCCGCCATGCGGAAATTGGCCTCGCCCGGATGATACAGCAGCTCATGGCCAGGCCGCAGCGCGTCAGCGACCACGAACGAGAGATCAGGTTTGAAGAACGGCAGGTCGTTGTTGCCTCCGTCCCAGACTATCACGTCAGCCTCCTTCTCCGCCTGCCGTAGTATCTTCTCGTAATCGACCCCTGAGAATACCACGGTGCCGTTCCTGATGTGCGGCTCGTAGTCCTCGCGCTCCTCTATCGTGCACCTGTTCTTGTCCAAATCATCGAGCGTCGCGAACCTCTGCACAGCCTCCTTCCTCAGATTCCCGTATGGCATCGGGTGACGCACGAAGACGAACCTTATTTTTTTCCGCTTCAGGATGCCGCTTATCTCGCGGCTTAAAGGGCTCTTGCCGGCTCCGGTGCGCACCGCGCAGACCGAAATGATCTTCTTTTTGCTTTTCAGCATCGTGTCCTTGGGGCCGAGAAGCGTGAAGCTCGCGCCTGATGCCAATGCGCGGCTCGCCAGATGCATTACGCGCTCGTGCGTGACGTCTGAATAGGCGAACACGACCTCGTCCACACCGAACCTCTTTATCAGCATCTCCATGTCCTTCTCCTCGAATATGGGTATGCCTTTGGGATACATTTTTCCAGCCAACTCAGCAGGATACCTCCTTCCGGCTATGTCCGGTATCTGGGCCGCAGTGAAGCCGACGACCTTGTACGCGGGGTTGTCCCTGTAGACCGTGTTGAAGTCATGGAAATCCCGGCCCGCTGCCCCAAGCACCAGCACATTGCGTGTCATGGGAAAATGCTCCCATGAAACACTTATAATCCTATACTGGTTACTCCATCCATGGCACGAGTGGTCATAGCGCTGGGCGGCAATGCGCTTCTCGCCAAGAACAGCAAGGGGACTGCAAAGGAGCAGCTCGAGGAGGCGAAGGTCGCAGTGCTCTACCTGGAGAAGGTGATTGAGGACAACCAGGTCGTGATAACACATGGCAACGGCCCGCAGGTCGGCAACCTCCTCCTGCAGCAGCACGCGACCAAGGAGGTCCCGGAGATGCCCCTGGACGTGCTCGACGCCATGACACAGGGCCAGATAGGCTATTTCATAGCTAGCGCGATATCCCTCACAGGCATGCATTCGGCTACCATGGTGACGCGCGTGGTCGTCGACCCCCAGGACCCGGCTTTCGAAGACCCGACCAAGCCGGTCGGCCCCTTCTACGCCGAGAGGCCACTTACCAGCGGCAGAAGCACGCATTATTCGATGGATTCGGGCCGCGGTTATCGGCTCGTGGTCCCGTCCCCAGAGCCCATAAAAATCCGCGAGCACGATGCGATAGACGCGCTCCTGGAACGGGGGTTCGTGGTCATCGCAGTTGGCGGAGGGGGGATCCCGATAAACGAGAGCGGGGAAGGCCTGGAAGCCGTGATAGACAAGGACAGGGCCGCATCGCTGCTCGCGAACCAGATAAACGCGGACATGCTGGTGTTCGTGACGTCCGTGAACTCCGCATATCTGAACTTCGGGAAAAAGAACCAGAAGCGCATCGCATGCATGACCAGCTCCGAGGCCAAAAGATACATGGAGGACGACCAGTTCGCGGAAGGCAGCATGAAGCCCAAGATAGAGTCGGCGATCCGGTTCCTCGACTCCGGGGGCAAGCGCGCGGTGGTATGCTCCATCTCCAACTGCGAGAAGGCGGTGAAGGGCAAGGCCGGCACGACCATACTCCCGGGCCCGGCGTTGTTGAAGATGAAGGCGGTATCGACCGGCAAGAAGCCGTACGTCGCCGAGGCGCAGGCCCTCCGGGCCACGCATTGATCGGAGTGCATGAGCATGGACAAGGTCGTCGAAGCGGAGAACATCGTCAAGGTCTATCCCGGCAAGGTCACGCTCTACAATTTCACGCTCACGATAAGCAAGGGGGACGTCATGGGCCTGCTCGGCCCGAACGGGGCCGGCAAAAGCACCTTCATAAGGATAATGACCGGAGCCGAGATGCCTGATTCAGGCAGGATACTGCTCTTCGGCAAGCCGCTTTCAGGCAGTTCCGCCCGGAGGATCGGGGTCGCGCCCCAGGACAACTGCGTGTATTCCCTGCTCACATGCATGGAGAACCTGCTCTATTTCGGTTCGCTCTACGGCGTATCCGGGAAAACCGCGTGGAAAAGGGCGGCGAAGCTGCTCTCGGACCTCGAGCTCAGCGACAAGACCAACGCCCAGGCAGGATTGCTGAGCGGGGGCATGAAGCGCAGGCTCAACCTCGCATGCGCCCTGATGCACGAGCCGGAACTCATAATCTTGGACGAGCCCACTACCGGGCTGGACCCCTCCAGCAGGAGGAAGATGTGGGACCTGGTGCGGCGCATCGTGAAGCAGAAGGGCGCCACGATCCTGCTCACCACGCATTACATGGAGGAGGCCGAGTCCCTCTGCGGAAAGGTCGCGTTCGTCAACGACGGCAAGGTCGTGGCGCAAGGCAGCCCGGACGAGCTTCGCAAGCTCGCTGGCAGGGAGATAGCCAAACTCATGAGCATACCCGGGGACTACGCCGGGTTGGAGCCGATGATCAAGGGCATCAAGGGCGTGCGCAACACGACGATAACCGAGCACGGAATGTTCGTGGAGGCCGCCGACGTCTCGGGCATAGTCGGCGAGATGTCCGACATATTCGCGAAAAAGGGCGAGAAGATAGTGGAGCTGTCGGTTTCCAAGCCGTCGCTGGAGGACGTATTCCTCAAGCTCACCGGCGCCCAGCTCAAGGAGGCTGTGAAAATTGGACCTAAGAAGTGAGATAAGCAAGGACGGCAGGCAGTTCTTCCGCGAAGGGAGGACGCTGCTGCTGCTATTCGCGGTCCCACTGCTCGTGCTGCTCGTGCTAGGGGGCGTGTTCGGCAACACGGCCGCCCAGACCACCGGCATAAGCATCGGCCTCTGCGACCTGGACAACAGCACGATGTCGCACCTTTTCGTGTCCAGCATATCGAACAGCACGAACATCGTCGATTACAGCAACGACAGCAACTGCAACGCCACGGTCTACGGCCAGGTCACCCAGGGTCGGCTGCCTGCGGCCATAGTGATACCCAGCGGCTTCGAGTCCCAGATCGAGGCCGGCCAGTCCCAGAACCTGACCGTGTACATAGACAACTCAAGGGTCCAGATCGCGCCCTCCATAGAGGCGTTCCTCAAGGCAGCGGTGCAGCAGGCCGGGCAGGAGATCGGCACCCAGTTCATCCTGAGCGTCTGGGGCCAGCTGGACAACGCCTCTGCCCAGCTCAGCGGGCTCCAGGCCCAGGTGAACGGCAGCCGGACGGACGCGCTGGACATGGAGCAGAGGCTCCAGGGCACCGAGGACTCGCTCAATGCCATAAACTTCAGCGTCATGAGCGACCAGATCTCGGCTGCGAACGCCACGATCGGCTATGCGCGCGATTCCATGGAGACCGCCCGGTCCAACCTCACGCAGACACAGTCCAACTTCGCGGGATACGAGGACGAGCTCAATCAGACCGAGGCCGACCTGCTGCAGATAAACGCCACGCTGGGCAATGCGACAGCTTACATAAATTCCGCCCAGAGCGGGATCAACTGCTCGAACGTGCTTTTCCTGGCTTACTGCGTGTCCCTGGATTCGCTCAACTCCACCATCGGGTCGGCAAGCGCCTCGGTCAACGACCGCATAACCAAGATAGAGGCCGCCAAAGCGGGCCTGGCCCAGGCCAATGCGACCATAATCCAGTTCGACTCCAGCATCGATTCCGCGCTGAACAGGACGCAGGACGCCGAGGCGAGGCTGGCGGAGATGGACAGCTTCATGGACCAGCTGAAGAGCAACCAGGCGGACGCCCTGTCAACCATAGACGAGGTCATGTCCTCGCTAAACGAGACGGTGAACAAGAGCTACCAGCTCGAGGCCATAATAAACCAGAGCACGAGCCAGATAAACGGCATCACGTCGCGCGACCCGCAATCCGTCATAGCGCCCATGCTGCTCTCATCGGACGCGCTCTTCGGCCAGCGCACGTTCTTCGACTTCCTGCTTCCGAGCCTGCTGCCCATGATACTGATGTTCGTCGCCCTGTTCCTCTCGTCCACGTCGCTCGTGCGGGAGAAGAACAGCGGGACGCTGGCCAGGGTGCAGCTCTCCCAGGTCAACCCCTTCGAATACTGCGTTGTCAAGGTCATAAGCTACACCGTGGTCCTCATACCAGAGGCCATAATGCTTACCATCATCGCCTCCGTGGTCTACGGCAGCTTCTCGGTCCTGGATTTCGGGACCTGGATCTTCGTGTTCGAGACCCTTGCCCTGCTCCTGCTCTCCTTCGTCTCCATAGGACTGGTGATCGCCCTGTATTCCGAATCCGAGGCCACCGCGTTCCTGGCGTCGCTGGTGGTCGGCCTTCCACTGCTGTTCCTCAGCGGCCTGCCGTTCCCGTTCGAGTTCATGCCCTCGTCCATAGCCATGGTGGGCCAGGCGTCGCCCCTGACGCAGGCGGTGTCCAGCATGCAGTCCGTGATGCTCTACCATTCTCCCCAGGCCGTGGGCTTCGGCATACTCATACTATACGCGCTGGTCTTCACGATCGTCGCCGCGCTTTCCATGAGAAGGAGCAGGTTCTAGCGCGTCGCTGGCAGATAGATATAAAAGCACGTCGGTCCACAGATGAACTTGTCTATACATCAGAGTAAGGTGTAACCCATGACAATGAAAAATAAAACCGTTCAGCCCAGATTAGGACATATCTCTTCGGCAAGAAAGGCGTTCTTGGCAGCCGCGCTCGGCTTCCAGGTGCTTACAAGCTCTATCGGAACCAACCCGGACAGGTTTCTCGGCACCGCCACGGCGGCGGCCAAGACCGACGCGGGTGCGCCGAAGGACAAAGCGCAGGCTCCGAGGAACGAAAAAGACCAACTTAACAGGGACCTCCTGGAAGCAGTCGGTAACGGCGATAAACTGGCCGTGGAAAAGCTCCTCGGCCAGGGCGCGGATCCCAATGCGAAGGACGGCAACGGCAAGTCGCTGCTGGCATTGGCCGTCATCGACGACCATAACGAAATCGCCAGGGCGCTCCTGAAGAAAGGAGCGGACGTGAACGCCGCTGATGCCAAGGGCAAGACGCCGCTGATGGAAGCCGTCATCGAGGGGCATCTCGGAGCCGTAAGGCTTCTACTTGACAATGGTGCTGCCGTGGACGCGGTGGACAATAACAAGATGACGGCGCTGTCCCACGCCAATCAGAACGGCCGTGGCGAGATCGCGAAAGCGCTCGAAGCGAAAGGGGCCAAGGCTTGAAGGCGGACGCGCGTCCCTTTTTGCTACTGAAGCTTGTATTTCTTTTCCGCCTCTTTTATCATCGCTTCCTGTTCTTCCGGCGACACCCGGCCAGGCGAAGGCACCCATATGAACTCCATCGGGACACCCAGGAAATCGGCTATCTGCTGGGCGGATTTTTTCTCCTGCTCGGTCGAAGTCGTGGAGGTGCTGGTTATGCGCCCTTCCGGTGACCTGCTGACAGCTACTATGTTGACTGGTTCATAGGCAAGCTTGAAAGGCACTTCTTCTCCGCTGTCCATAACGAAATTGACTGTGTAATCAAGGTATCGACTATTGCCGGAGAGCATGGCTTCGCTTAAGGTGAGCTTCCTGATTCTGCTCAGGAAAAACGCATTTGTTTTGCCACCTATCAGCCCGAGCAGCGCAACGCTTCCCTCGTCGCTATCCTTATCCAGGATTACTGTGAGCATCTTGTTGGAAGCGATCATCCAAATGCCGGCCAAGCCGAGTACGATGAAGAATCCCCCGGCAATCGGATTGCTCGACAACGAGAATGCGCTGTACACTCCGAGAATGATAAATACGGCTCCTAAGAAATATGCGCCGTAATTATGGTCCTTCAGCACCATCTTCGAAGGACTCTCAAGAGTGATTTTCATGCGTATTCTTCTTTCGCAAGGATTTAATCTCAATAGGCTATCCCTTCACTACCCCTATCGGCCTCAGTTTCGCCACTACGTCGCTTATTCCGGCGTCAGCCATATGCTCCCACGGACTCTTGAACATCTTTTCCGCCCGTTTTTTTATATGGTAGCTGCCATCTTGTGATTGGTGCTCGGCCCGGTCGCTTCCATCGGGACGCCGAGGAAATCCGCTATCCGCTGCACGAATTCTTCTTCTTTATCCGGCCCTGCCACGGGCTTGGCCGTGGCGGCATAGACGTTGGTGAGCTTGAAATGCACGGCCTCGCCGCTGTCCATGACGAATTCTACGACCGGGTGGCTGCCGGTATGCCTTTCGGCCATGACGGGCCTATCGAGGACTAGCTTTCTGATCCGGGCCAGGTCTATGTCGTCCGATTCGCTCCCGAGCATCCCGTGCAGCGCGATGCTCCCCTTGCCGGTGGACTTGTCAAGGATTATCGCTGCTGTCTGGTTGGAAAGCACCATCCATACCCCCAATAAGGCCAGTATCGCACCTACCAGCCCGATGACCACGGGAAGCGATCCGCCGATCGCCAGAAGCACGAGCCACGCGCCCAGCATGAAGCACATTGCGCCCCAGAAGTATGTCATGTAGTTATTGTCGGTCAGCACCATCCTGGAGGGGTTCTCAAGAGCGATCTTCATGCTTATCACTCAAGGATTTGACCTATCCTTTCACGACCCCTATCGGCCTGAGCCTTGCGACAATGTCGCTTATTCCGGCGTCGGCCACGCTCTGCACAACGTCATCAACGTTCTTGTACGCGTCTGGCGCCTCCTCCGCGACCACTTTCGGCTCAGTCGCCTTCACATAGATGTGGTTCTTTGTCCAGAGCTCTTCGGTGAGGCTCCTGCCGTTGTGCGTCCTTATGGCCTCGCCCCTGCTCATGGTGCGCCCTGCACCGTGACACGTTGTTCCCCAGGACACTTCCAGACCCTTCGGCTTCCCTACCAGCACGTAGCTCGCGGTCCCCATGCTTCCTGGGATGAGCACCGGCTGGCCTATGGAGCGGAAGGCGGGCGGCAATTCAGGCCTTCCGGCCGGGAATGCGCGCGTCCCTCCTTTCCTGTGTACAATGAGCTTCCTCCTCTTCCCGTCGACATCGTGCTCCTCGAATTTGGCGATGTTGTGCGCCACGTCGTAGAGCAGGCTCATGTTGTCCGACGTCCCGTTGCCGAACACCTGGTCGAAGGTCTCCCTCACCCAGTGCCCGATGATGTGCCTGTTCGTGAACGCGTAGTTGACCGCGCACCTCATGCCCCCCATATAGGTGTCCGCCTCCGGGGTCTGCATCGGCGCGTAAACCAGCTCCCTGTCCGGAAGCCAGAGGTTCCTTTTCTGCGCGAGATTGAGCAGCGGAGGTATGTTGTCAGAGCATATCTGGTGGCCGTAACCCCTGGAGCCGCAGTGCACCATCACGGTTATCTTGCCTTCTTCCAATCCGAACGCTTTGGCAACGCGCTCGTCGTATATCTTCTCCACGACCTGGGTCTCCAGGAAGTGGTTGCCCGCGCCGAGCGTGCCGAACTGGCTCTTCCCCCTCTTCTTTGCCGTGGGCGTGACCTTCTTCGGGTCCGCGCCCTCGATCCTGCCGTACTCCTCGCAGTGCTCCTTGTCCTCCTTCCTGCCATATCCCTTGGCTATTGCCCAGTCCACTCCTTCCACGACCGCCTGGTCCAGCTCCTCGTGGGAGATGCGCAGCTTGCTCTCCGAGCCGACTCCGCTCGGAACGTTCACGAAAAGCTTGTCGCATAATTCCCGGATCTTCGGCTGGACCTGGCCCAGTTCGAGTCCTGTCTTAAGCAGCCTGACTCCGCAGTTCGAAACCACGAATCCGTTGGCTATGAAATTGTGGGTCTTCGGCACTGTGAAGTCGTAAACCGTATTATTACCGTGGACTTCTACAATGCGGTCTACCTCGTCCGTGTAAAAACCATCCTCGTTCATGAGGAGCGAGCTGCCGATGCTTATATCTTTCGCCAGCGTCTTCCCCTGCGGTGTGAAAAACGGATGCTCCTCGGTCGCGGCTATCTCGCTTCCGCATTCCGTATAAATCCTGAAAACCCGTTTCCTGCTTTTAAATCTCATGAAAAACGAGGGATAAACCGATTCGAGCGTGCCATTGTCAACAGTATAAAGTTCGTACTGTTTCTTCGGAAAACTCTCTATGGTCCTAAAACCATCCTCGGTTGATATCTTTGTTTCGCCCGGCAGGCAGTTTATGTCGTAACCGACCCCCCCAGGACTCACTATCCCCGTCTCCGCGTCGAACGCCGCGACCCCGCCTATCGGGAACCCGTATCCCTCGTGGCCGTCCGGTAATAATATCGCGTGCTTCACGATGCCTTCCAGCCCGGCGACATTCCTGAGCTGCTGCATCGTCCGATCATGCTTCATCCCCTCTATTATCTTGTCATTCGCCAGAATGTAGGCGGGCGCCTTCATGTCGCCCTCCTTCTCCATGCGCCATATCGCCTTTTCGACCTGTGTCAATTCCATGAGTGTCACCGCATAATTCGCTGTTATATAGTTCCTACCAACCAATATAAACGTTATCGCCCAATTACCCCATAACGACCAATGGCGGAGGAATTCATATGCGAGACTATATCAGGGCGAATGATCTTGAAGACGATACGGATGCGGTCATCAGGCAGATGAGGGACATGCTCGAGGGGAAGCTTCCTGCGAGAGCGCCGGCTAGGAGGGCGCCGCAGAGGCTCAAGGGCACGAACCTCGCGCTCACCATCGTGCACTCGCTGCGCGGCGAGATGCGGGACATCGGAGGCCTGGACGCGCCCGAGGAGCTGGTATTGGAGACGAAGCCGAAGAGGCGCGCGCCTCTAATCACCCAGAAATCGGTACCAATGCCGGAGCCGGAAGAGGCCCCTTCAGCAGAACCAGTACCGGTCGTGGAACCAATGCCTGAAACAAAGGAGCCCATAGGGCCGGAACCCGGGCCTGAGACGAAGGCGCTCCTCGCAGTACCGCTCATAGAGCCCGAGCCCGGGCCGGAACCAGAACTCGAGCCCGAACCGCTGGAACCAGAGACGGATTTCACAGCTGCCGAGCCCGTGGGATCGAAGCCCGCGCCCATGGCGAGCGTCGAGCCGCTGTTCGAACACGAGCCGCAGAAGATGCCCGGGATAGTGGACATCCCGAAGCCGAAGACCTCCAAGCTCACCGCAGGGGACGACGAGGACGACGATGACGACGGACCTGACGAGGACGACGATGACGAAGGGGACGATGACGAGCCGGGCCCGCCTGTCAGGATGGGCAGGTCCAAGAAGATGCTGCTAAAGCTCCTCAAGCGCATCGGGAGTAAGAAGAGCGTCTCGCGCTCCCGCAAAACGACCCGGAGCAGGCCGAAATCCCATCCAGCCCCCAGGCGCAGGAAATAGGAAGATTTTAATTCATTTTAATTATTGGTTAGCATCGATATGGTGATACATTGGTCCTCTGCGTAATCGCCTTCATCGTATTGGCCTTCATGTCCCTGTTCAGCGCCAAGTACCGGCCGATGGCGAAGGAGGCGTTCCGCTGCGTCTTCCTCAAGATGACGCTGCGGCCCTGCGAGAGCGGGCTGGACCAGAAGATAAAGATGAAGGTCGTTTCATCGGTGTTCGACCGCTCGCCTCCTGCCGCGCAGTTCGTCAACAAGCATTTCGAGCTTTTGTCCTGGATATTCGTGATACTCTCGTTCGTGAGCCTTGTGCTGGTGATCCAGGGCGTGTACAACTTCTACCTCTACGGCACCTGCGACCCTGCGCATCCGAACCAGTGCCTGATAACCGGGATAATCGGCCAGCCCATATGCCCTGTATCATACGAAGGCATAGACGTCGGGCCTGCCAATGCTTCGGTGACGATAATAGAGTTCGGCTGCTTCACCTGCCCGTATACCAAGGCATCCGAGGACATGGTGGAGCAGATCCTTGCCAAGTACAACGGCAGCGTGCGCTACGTGTTCAAGACGTTCCCGATCCCGACCCACGACAACTCCGTGATAGCCGCCGAGGCGTCCATCTGCGCCAACAACCAGGGCCAGTACTGGGCGTACAGGGAGGGGATGTTCAACAACCAGTCCCTCATAGTGAGCGAGGGCGAGCCGTTCCTGCTCTCGCTGGCCGCGCAGGTCGGCCTTAACATCCCGGAGTTCACATCCTGCATGGCCTCCAATTCCACGGCGCAGCAGGTGGCGCTCATGCAAGAGGAGGGCAACGAGTCCAACATCCGCGGCACGCCAACGTTCTTCGTCAACCGCGTGTACGTGGCCAACGCGTCGGACCTCGAGAATGTCGTGCAGCAGGACCTTGCGAAATGATCCCCGCAGGACGGACTCCGTGGTGGAGCCACCGGAACCCCCGCTCGCCCGGTTTCCCAATTCTTTAAAAACTCTTATTCCCAAGAAAGATTTGCTATTTGCCCCTGTAGTCTAGCCCGGTCAAGGACAACGGACTCTCACTCCGTGAACCCGAGTTCAAATCTCGGCAGGAGCATATTCTCTTTATCTGAGTGCTCCCCCCTCAGCAGCAGCCAGCAACCGGTTCCCAGTCTCGGGTTTCGGGTTCTGAGTAATGGGTTTTGCACGAATTTGACACCATAATGTCAAATTTTACAGCAAGTAAAATATAGCCGGTTCAGCACAAAAATGCTGATACCAGCACGAAGCCAGATAAAGGCCTTCCACTGGAGTTGGAAACATGGCGAAAGTGGATCTATATGACTATCCGAGAAGGCTTGAGCAGGCAATTGAAAAATTAAGGGAAGAAAAAGGGGTTTGTAAGGAAAATGTCGAGGCCATAGTAACTTTTTCTAAGTTTAAACTGGCCAAAAGCTGTACGCATGGAAGGGTTGCCAAAACCGTTTATTGCCTACGATTCTTGGCAAAATGGCTCAAAAAACCTTTCAAAAAGGCAACAAAAGACGACCTGATCGCCTTAGTTGGCGATTTGGAACGGACGGATTACGCAGAATATACAAAATACGACTATCGAGTCATTCTGAAGATGTTTTACAAATGGTTGGAAGGTAAAGACGAGTTTTTCCCGCCTAAGATTACCTGGCTAAGAAAAAGCATGAAGCACCTTGATCACAAGCTACCTGAACAATTGATAACCGAGGAAGAAGTCCTGAAGTTGGCAGACGCAGCCATGAATCCAAGAGACAAAACGTTGATTTTGGTTCTTTATGAGACTGGTTGTAGGATTGGAGAACTACTATCACTACAAATGAGGAATGTTAGTTTTGATCAATATGGAGCCGTTCTGAGGGTTACTGGCAAAACCGGCGATAGAAGGGTTCGAATCATCAGCTCGGCGTCTGTTTTGGCTTCCTGGATTAATTCACACCCTAAAGCAAAAGACCCGGAAGCTTGGCTATGGCTTCAATACAAAAACAATACGATAACCGATAAATGCCTGCGACATGGGACGATTTATGCAACTCTTAGGAAAATTGCCAAAAGAGCAGGTATTCAGAAGAAAATCTACCCGCATTTGTTTCGCCATTCAAGAGCCACTAATTTAGCAAATAAATTGACCGAATCGCAGATGAAGGAGCACTTCGGTTGGGTTCAAGGCTCTGATATGGCAGCGACGTATGTTCATCTTTCTGGTCGTGATGTTGATAACGCATTTTTGAAAATGCATGGCTTGGTTCCAATTGAAAACAACCGAGAAGAAAAACTGAGGGTAAGAACCTGCCAGCGCTGCAAGGAACACAATTCACCTACTTTCAAGTGCTGCACCAAATGTGGAATGCCTCTTGACGAATCTTTCATTTCAACAATCGAAAAAGAGCGTCAGAAAGGCGACAATCTCATGAACAAATTGATGGAAGATGACGAGGTCAGGAATTTTTTGCTAAAGAAAATGCTAGAGAAAGGACTAGATAAGGAATTGAACGGGGCGCAGGTATGAAAAATATCTACTCCATCGGCAAACGCCAATGGAAACTAGGGGGCAAAAACATAGGCGAGTACATTGCCAGATGTTACGATCTTTACGAAACCAAGATGGGCAATAAATGGAAGCGCTATCTCATAAAAGTTCGCCCAAATGAAGGTGCGGATCATGCGTTTCTTTGTTGGTACACTGAGTCTTTATTATCAAAAATCGGTTTGAAATCAACTATCAATCCAACTTGGGGTGCTGATCTGGCTGTCGAATACAAAGAAAAGAAAATATGCTTCGAAATAGAAACCGGAAAACGCTTAGACAGAATGAAACGGCGTGATATGTATGCTAGGTTTGATGAATATTCGAAGACTTATGCCCTGGTTTTCATAATCGTTCCTAATGAACGAGTAGCCAGAAGATATCGCGGATTTGGCAAGCCAGTCATAACAAAAGACAAAATAGAGGCTTTCATTCACTCTTTTTCACTCACACACAACACTAAGGGCAGCTAGAACGCTTGTTCCATTGTGTTCTGAAGCTTAGAACGCCTAAAGCAGTGTGTTTTGCGTGTGTTTCTTTAAAAAGGCAAAATTAGCAAAACACAATGCTTTTTGCAATTCTGCACAATGGTCTGATCGTTTGGGTATTCAACACCCCCACAAAATTTTGAGCGAAATTAGGTGAATTAAGGTCTAACAATTGCGAAACGATTAGAATCAGATTTGCTTGCTGTTTTCTTCTGGATCTTTTTCTTCGTCATCAACAACCATAGCAAGATTTTCTTCGCTTTCCGTTTTTTCTCTTGCGTTTCATAGAGCAAAAGCTCTTTTCTTCTACGCGTTTCACGCTCCTTCTGCTCCTTTATCACGGTTTTCTTTGTGTTTTTACTAACTAAGGAAACCTCATTGGTTTGAAGCTTAATGATTGGCCGTGGAAAGTTAGATTGATGATTTGATTTTCGGTTCTTGGCCTTTTCTAACAATTCCTTGGTCTGAGTTTGCCGGATTTGTTTTGACTTAACTGATTTTACTTGTCTTTCCTCTTTTCGTTCTGGTTTGATCGAAGTATCGGACCTGGCTTTTCTTTTACCGAACTTGGTTTTTTGTTCTTCTGCCGCTCTGAGCACTCGACTACTTTTTTCAGTTTTTCGTGCTTCGGATTTTGGAAGTAAAGGAGTATTGTTTTTGGTCTTTTTATTATGTCTAACTACGTGGGTTGCAGTTAATCGGTTTGGATTTCGAGTCTGAGTATATTGTTTTCGTCTCGAAATCTTCTTTTTTTCTAGTTCGTACTGAGGTTGAGCTTTTCGTGATGCATGCTTGATTCTTATGTGTTTTGAGTTCTTTAGATCAGATCGTCTAGTCTCAATTACCGCAGCGGAAGTTTTTGGATGGGCTTTTCTCTTCTGAGGTCTCGGTGTTTGTAAAAGTTGTGCATCTGAGTTCTCGGTGCGTGGTTTCCGAGATTTGCGAGGTTCTCTAGTTTGTCCGGCATTTTCTTCATTCCCAATTCTATCTGTGCGGACTTCAACGCATTCTGGCTTTGTCCTGAACCAAATATTTGAAAACGACCAGCCAGCTCCTGTTTCAATCACTTCTCTTGTGTTTCCTGCCAATGCTGACGTCTCTCTTTCGCCTGATCGTCGTTCTAATACTGTTAAAATTCCATCCAAACGAATGGTCTCCTTGTTTCCCTGGATATTTGAATTGGATTGAATGGTACTGCGCGTAACTGAGAAAAGGGCTGAATCCGCAGCTCCATTAAACCAAGGGCGTGTAAGTTTTCGTTTTTGATTCTCTTCTCTTGCAATTTCAAGAATGAAACGTAATCTCAGGTCAAAATAAGCGTTATATCCATAATCATTTGTTTGAATCGAGTGATGGTCAACAAGTGCAGAAAACACTGGATGAACTCGTCTAATTTCAACGTAATCAGGTTGCCATATTTGGTTTGGGATTTGGAAACTCTGCGGTGAAGGAGAAGCAAAACTATCCTGTAAAATAGGATTGTTGAGAATAACTGAAGGGGTTTGTATGGTGAAAGTTTGTAGTTCAGTTTGGGTGGTTGGAGGACTTGCAATTAAAGGTTGCAACTGTAAACTGTTGTTATTCAATTCCTTATTTGCAGCTGCAAGAATTTTTTGTTTAAGCTCCGGAGCCTGTTTTGCAGCTTCTTCTTGTACAAATTGTGAAATTCGATCTATATTTTCAGCACATGCAAGTTTTGGTGCCTGCCACGCTCCAACTGGATGAGAGCAACGGCCAGAAGCTGCTATGACAAAATCCAACGCCAGAGGATTGTGCGTATCGGCGACAGCTTTGATGGCCTCTTTTAGAGTTCCTTCATCGCAGGTCGTGGAAAGAGAATTAAGCTTCTGCACTCCTTCGTTATTTTTCAACAGATCAGAAAAATGAGTAGTCAAAATGCCTTTTATCGTAGGATTTCCGTCTCCAGCTTCAATAATATCATGAACTGTTTTTGCATAATCGGTCGCAGATGAGAGATTCTGAGCAAGTGCATATTTTGCGACTCCCCGATCCTGTTCATCGCCAGTTTGAACTATCCTGACAAGGACGGCTAGGTATCCAGGCAGACTTGAGTTATCTTTTGCCTCAGCTATTTTATCCTTAAATCGATTTTGACATGGATGCGATCCTGAGCCATGTTTTTCTTGCTGCAGAGATGGAGATGGCGTGCGCTCTAGGGGTTTGGATACCTGCTGAGGTGACTTTGGAGGTAAACCTCGCCGTGTAGCACTAGCTCCTTCATTTTCTGCCATTGGCAAATACATCGACAAAAATATTTATAATCCGTAGCATCATTTGAGAAAATATATCTCGATTATTTAGAGTTTAAGATAATAGATTGGAGCTGATTCACATTGGCAAACGTCTAATCTCCCTCCGACCAAGCCTTAAATAGCTCTTACCTCAGAACCGCCCTCAGTGGAAGGCATAACTTGGCTTTCTTCTTACTCTAGCATCCCAACGAAAAACAATGGCCGACGCATATCATCCAGCATGCCAGGGTGAGTAAAGATTATTTTTTGTTTGGTCGTGAATCCCTTGAACTGAGTTCGCCCCTTGTTACGCCCGCCTATTTCACATACCAGATCGTTCACTAGATAATCAGGAGTTTTCTCTCCTCTTGTCCCCTTGAGATAATCTAATTGGATACCAAGACGTGAGATAGCGTCCACGAAAAAATCTTCACGCAACGCTCCTATCGCATCATCATACGATTTGAAAAGCAATCGATATGGCAGGGCGAATAATATCTTTGGCTCTTTGGTAATATTGGTGCCCTTTGGAAGAATACACTTTAGTACAAAAGCTTTTTCCAGCAAATCTACGTATCTCTGAACTTTTGTCTTAGCAATTTGGCAGTTTTGAGAGATGCTTGAATAGCTAATGCCCTCGCTTTCTGAGCGGCCGATGAAAAGTAGGATTTGGCGCACCTCAAAGGATTCGGCAAGGGTGATGCCAGAAGCTCGAATCAGATCACGTTCGATGATTGTGTCTAGCATATTGCGAAATTGTGGAAGCGTATCCTGCTGACCAAAAGTGAAAAGGTAATTACTCCCAGTAAGATAATCCTTAAACAGGGATTCAAAACGCAGATTCAGACCGTAATATGTCCTGCAACGCTCGGTATCTGTTAGATCAGAAAAAGGGAGTGGTTGAACTTGGATATCTCTTGAAAAAAAGATAAACTCTCGAAAAGACAACGATAGAACAGAGAACACCCTCACACGGCGTGAGAGATCATATGTGGAGCTATGGAGGGAAATTGCGGATGAACTGGTAAACACCACTTGTAATTGAGGAAGAAAGTCGTAGATTTTTTTGAGTTCGTTGCCATAGTTTGGATATGCATGGATCTCGTCTATAAGAAGCAATTTGATGCCTTTGTCCATAAGTTCGTTTGCCAATCCGAAAAGGTCGGTTTCGCTTCCTGTATCGAGTGAGATATAAAACGAAGTTTTGGCCTGATTATGAATTTGTTTCAACAGCGTACTTTTTCCCACCCCCCTCGGACCGATTAGCGCTATGAAGATGCGTTCTCCTAAATGGCGATTGATCTCTTCATACACAAAACGTTTCTTGGGATAAGTAGCGCCCTCTTGCCTTGCTTTGTCGCTTAGAGTTTGCTGCTCTTCGTTGGGTACGTTACGAACTCCAAAAACTCCCAACCGAGCCGATGGCAAGGTTGTCATATCAACAATACGTCGTGGATCCACACCTTCGGGCGGAAGTTTATGCTCTTCCTTCTTGGCGCTACGACGTTTGGTTTGTTTTCTATTACTCATACAATTCATTACACACCAAACTATATAAACCTATCATTTTGGCTAGTATTCATACGAAATGATAGTCATTTTAGAATAATTTCAGACAAAATGATAGTTTGTTTATGACCGTGACTTCGCCAGATTTTCGATTCATCGAGCTTTTCCGAGGTAAATTTTCGTCAAATCCCTAACCCTCCCGGCCAATCATTAAATAGAACCCATCTCAGAACCGCCCTCAGTGGAAGGCATAACTTGGCTTTCTTCGGTACACACTCAGATAACCTCTCTGCATTCGGCAGGAGCACTCTGCTTTTATCTAAGTGTTCCCCCCATTTGGCACCGCGGTGTCAAGTAATTCTCCTAGATATAAACTTGAAAATGTGGGAAGTTTAGGAGAACCTTAAAATGACATATTCTTATTAGTAAGCATGAAAGAATTACATATGGAAAATTCCTGGTTTTTAATCTCTAGCAAACTGAAAAAAATCAAATTCAATGGAGATACGGATATTCGGTATACAGAAGAATTTGTTAAAATGTTCATCCTTAAATTTACAAAAAGAGGGGATAGAATCTTAGACCCTTTTGCTGGTTTTGGTACAACGTTGTTTGTAGGCCAGCGACTGGGACGAACAGTTCTTGGGATAGAATACGACGAAAGTCAATATGAATACATTAACGACCGGATCAAAAAGCCCTGTAAAATCATTCATGGAAATTCCCTAAAACTCAGATCTTATAAATTGCCAAAGTTTGACTTTTCCATAACTTCTCCGCCCTACATGAGAAACTTTGATAAGGAAGATCCATTTACAAATTATACAAAAATTGGGAGTTACTCAAAATATTTGAAAGATATTGGAAGAATATACCGGCAGATCAAAAAGGTAATGAAAAAAAATGCCACAATCATAATCGAAGTGTCAAATACAATTGGTGAGGGCCGTCCCATGACTCCTTTAGCTTGGG
Source organism: uncultured Microcaldota archaeon (assembly GCA_963714085.1). GTDB lineage: Archaea > Micrarchaeota > Micrarchaeia > Anstonellales > Bilamarchaeaceae > CAILMQ01. Next base: position 1,314,876 of record OY970229.1, read on the forward strand.
ACATAGGGAGAGAAATTTCGAAAATATTCTTTTTCGAACAAGAAATAATTTATTGTTCGACGGAAGGCGATCATAGCCACGTTTTAGTATTTAAGAACAAATGGCTGCAAAGTAATCATTTTCATTGAAGTTCAGTGTCCAAGTGCAAGCAGCAGTGCAAGTCGTCTAACCCCCCTCAGGCCAGAGTATAAATAGCTCTTACCTCAGAACCGCCCTCAGTGGAAGGTCATTGTCTTTCACACTCAGATAAGCCCTGTGCTTCCGGCAGGAGCATTTAACTCCAATCCGGGAATCAGAACTATTAAGAACACTCTCAGCCCGTTCATTTTGATGGCGCTGAAAGGCAAACCCGTCTCCCGGCTGACGATGTTCAAGTTGAATTATAACAAGCTCATTTCGGGTGTTCTCAGCCTTGGCGTCATCGTAGTCGCCTTGTTCATCCTGCAATATCTATTCCATACGAACTCCATAATCATCTTTCTCGCCGCCCTGATCGTGGCGTCATCGGTCTTCTGGAAGCTTCTGCGGGGACTATACGATGTCGAAAAGTCCAAGCAGGCTATCCTCCTCTTGATAAACACATCCCTCCTCGTCCTGTTCCTGTTCGCAGCGCTTTATCTGGTATCGGCAAGGATCCTGATGAAAGTAGACCCGTCCTTGGAATGCAAAACGGCGATAGAATGCACCTGGTCCAGCTGCCCCATCGTCTTCAATATCTCCGACCTGTGCTTTTTCACGCAACAGTTCCTGGCTGCGAACATACAGTTCACGGGTATCGAGATAATATACCTGATCCTGGCGCGCGGGATCGGCGACATCGTCCTGAGATAAACCCGCTTCCAAAAGGCTTTTTATCTGCCCCGTAGAATAACAATCATGCATTTTTCCCTTGAATCCCCCTACAAGCCAGCAGGCGACCAGCCCCAGGCAATAGACAAGCTGGTCGCAGGGGTGGAGAAAGGGGGCTTCCAGACTCTTTTAGGTGTGACCGGGTCCGGAAAGACGTTCACGATGGCCAATGTCATCGCCCGCAGCGGCAAGAACGCAATAATCGTCTCGCACAACAAGACTCTTGCAGCGCAGCTCTACGCCGAGTTCCAGCAGTTCTTCCCGCAGGACAACGTGGGATTCTTCATATCATATTACGACTACTACCAGCCGGAGAGCTACATCGCCTCCACGGACACGTACATAGAGAAGGAGGCCGAGAGGAACGAGAAGCTGGAAGAATTCAGGCTACAAGCGACATCGTATCTCCTTTCGGGCAGGCCCACGGTCATCATCGCCTCGGTCTCGTGCATCTACGGCCTGGGCAATCCCGGAACGTACGCCCAGCTGGGATTGGACCTCAAGAAAGGCATGCGCATCCGGAGGAAGGAGCTGACGCACTCCCTGGTCAAGATGCAATACGAGAGGAACGAGACCGTCCTTGAGAAAGGCAGCTTCCGCATGCGGGGTGACATGCTGGAAGTCTTCCCGCCGTTCTCGGATTCCGCCATACGCGTGATGTTCGAGGACGACGAGTTGCAATGGATCGAATCATTCGACGTGCTCAGCGGAAGGAAGAGCAAAACATCGAGCTACCTCCTGCTCCCGGCCAAGCACTTCGTGGTCCCGGACGAGACGAAGAACGATGCGTTGGAGTCCATATCCGCGGAGCTGGAGGAATCCGCCCCGTCGCTCAAACCACTGGAAAGGCAGCGATTGGAGCAGAGGACGCGCTACGACCTGGAGATGATACGCGAGCTGGGCTATTGCTCGGGCATAGAGAACTATTCAAGGCATTTCGACGGCCGCAAGCCCGGCGAGAGGCCGTACTGCCTGCTGGATTACTTCCCCAAGGACTTCCTCATGTTCATAGACGAATCCCATGTCACCCTGCCGCAGGTCCGGGGCATGTACCACGGCGATCTCACCAGGAAGCAGGCCCTGGTGGAGAACGGGTTCAGGCTGCCGTGCGCGTACGACAACCGGCCCCTGAAGTTCGAGGAGTTCGAGAAATTCATGAAGAACGTGGTCTTCGTCTCCGCCACTCCGGCGCAATATGAGCTGGACCACTCGTCCCAGGTTGTCGAACAGATAGTGCGCCCGACCGGCCTGGTGGACCCGGAGATAGAGATAAGGAAGACCAAAGGCCAACTGGACGATCTTTTATCCGAAGTCAAGCTCAGGGCTGACCGGAACGAGCGCACGCTCGTCACCACGCTCACGAAAAGGATGGCAGAGGACCTCGCGTCCTACCTCCATGACAAGGGTGCGAGGGTGCGTTACCTGCACTCCGAGATAGAGACGCTCGAGCGCACGAAGCTCATACGCGCATTGAGAGCAGGGAAGTTCGACTGCCTGGTCGGCATAAATCTCCTCAGGGAAGGTTTAGACATCCCCGAGGTCTCCCTGGTCGCGATACTGGACGCGGACAAGACCGGCTTCCTCCGCTCCTCGCAAGCCCTGATCCAGACCATAGGCCGTGCAGCGAGGAACGTGAACGGCAGGGTCATCATGTACTCGGACACTGTTTCCGAAGCCATGCGCGCAGCGATAAGCGAGACCGACAGGCGGCGCAAGAAGCAGGTTCTGTTCAACAAGAAGTACGGGATAACCCCCAAGACGATAATCAAGCCGGTTCCACCTGAAGAGGAGATAGGCGAGGTCGAAGCCGCGATCCCGAAGAGCATGAATGAGAAACAGAAGGAGGAGCTCATCGCCCTGTTCGAGGAGGAGATGATGGCAGCGGCCGAGCGGCTGGACTTCGAGAAGGCGATAGCGCTGAGGGACAGGATACGGCAGCTGAGGAAATGACAAGCCATAAATACCTCTTTCGTCATAATAGACTAGACTAATTCCCAGGTGATGTAATCCCAATAGATTCAATCGTGATAAAAGGCGCGAGAGAGCACAATCTCCGGAACGTGGACGTAGAGATACCCAGAGGAAAGATAACAGTCGTAACCGGCCTTTCGGGCTCGGGAAAATCCACGCTCGCCTTCGACACTTTGTACGCCGAAGGCCAGAGACGCTACGTCGAATCCCTCTCAGCCTACGCCCGCCAGTTCCTGGGCATAATGAACAAGCCGGACGTGGATTCCATAGAAGGGCTTTCTCCGGCGATATCCATAGACCAGAAGACGACCTCCAGGAACCCGCGCTCCACTGTCGGAACGGTCACGGAGATCTACGACTACATGCGCCTGCTCTTCGCGAGGGTGGGCCAGCCGCACTGTCCCGTATGCAGGAAGCCGATATCAAGGCAGGGCCCGGACGAGATCCGCGCCAATCTCTTCTCAAACTCCGAAGGCAAGAAGGTGGAGTTCCTCGCTCCGATAGCAAGAGGCGAGAAGGGCAGGTTCGAGAAGGAGTTCGAGAGGCTCAGGAAGGCGGGCTTCTACAAGGTCTATGTGAACAACGAGCTCCTCGACATCAGTGCGAAGAACCCGAAGCTCGACAAGAACATAAAACAGACGATATCCGTGGTGATAGACAAGATAACCATCGAGACCGCATCCAAGGACCGCATCCATGAGGCAATAGAATCCTCGCTGAAGGAAGGCAACGGGGTGATGATCGCAAGGTGCGGCAAACTCGAAACGCTGTATTCGAGGCACAACGCCTGCCCGGAGCACGGGATCTCGCTGGGAGAGATACAGCCCAGGGATTTCTCGTTCAACTCCCCGTTCGGCGCCTGCCCGGAATGCCACGGCCTGGGGTTCAAGATGGAGTTCGACCCTGACCTGGTGATACCGGACCGCTCGCGCTCCATCCTGGAAGGCGCGATAACCTGCTACAAGGGCCTGATGGAGGGCGGCTGGAGGATGCACACTGTCCGCGAGGTGGCTTCGAACAACGGCATAGACCTCGAGATGCCGGTCTCGAAGATACCGAAAGAGAAGCTGGACATCATACTCTACGGCACGAAGGACAGGATGAAATTCACGTACGAGGGCAGGAACTCGCGGTACGAGTACGAGGGCGATTTCGAAGGCGTCATCCCCCAGCTCGAGCGCCTCTTCCAGCAGACGAAATCCGAGCGCAGGAAGGAGGAGATAGCCAAGTTCATGCTCGAGAGCACCTGCCCCAAATGCAAGGGCATGCGCCTGAAAGACGAGATACTGGGGGTGCTCATCGGAGATAAGAACATCATGGAGATATGCCGCCTCCCGATAGGGGATGCGAAGGGGTATCTGAGATCGCTCGCACTGGACGATAACCAGAAGAAAATATCAGCCCCGATACTCAAGGAGATCAACACGCGGCTGGAGTTCCTGGAGAACGTGGGGTTGAACTACCTGGACCTCGCGAGGGAGAGCTCCACGCTCTCAGGAGGGGAGTCGCAGCGCATCCGCCTGGCCACGCAGATAGGCTCAAACCTCACCGGGATAATCTACGTGCTGGACGAGCCGTCCATAGGCCTGCACCAGCGCGACAACTCCAAGCTCCTCGCGACGCTAAAACGCCTCCGCGACCTGGGCAACACGCTCGTCGTGGTCGAGCATGACGAGGAGACCATGCGCGAGGCCGACCATATAATAGACATGGGCCCAGGCGCCGGACTCAAAGGCGGGTATGTCGTCGCCACGGGCAAGGTCCAGGACATAATGCGCAACGACGCTTCGATAACCGGCGACTATCTCTCCGGCCGGCGGACGATCAGGACACCCGGGGAAAGGAGGCCTGCGGACGGCAAGCTCATCCTGAAAGGCGCGTCGGAGAACAACCTCAAGAACATAGACGTCACGTTCCCGCTCGGGACGTTCATCTGCGTGACCGGGGTCTCAGGATCCGGCAAATCGTCTTTGATAGCGGAGACGTTATACCCAGCGCTCTCGAACCTCCTCAACGGCTCCAAGCTGAGGGTCGGCAAGAGCAGGGAGATAGACGGCCCGTACCAGCTCGACAAGGTCATCACCGTCGACCAGTCGCCCATAGGCCGCACCCCGAGGTCGAACCCGGCCACGTACATCGGCGCGTTCACGCCAATAAGGGACCTGTTCTCCAGGACGGAAGAATCAAGGGCGCGCGGCTACGGGCCCGGGAGGTTCTCCTTCAACGTCCCGCAGGGCAGGTGCGAGAACTGCGAGGGCGACGGCCTCATAAAGATAGAGATGCACTTCCTGGCCGACGTCTACGTGCCGTGCGAGGTCTGCAAGGGGAAGCGCTACGACTCCCAGACGCTCGAGATAACGTACAAGGGCAAGAACATCGCGGACATACTGGACATGAGCGTGGACGAGGCGCACGGGTTCTTCGCCAGCATACCCATGATCAGCCGCAAGCTCGAGACCATCAAGGACGTGGGGCTCGGATACATCAAGCTCGGCCAGCCCGCGACCACGCTCTCAGGAGGGGAGGCCCAGCGCGTGAAGCTCGCGACAGAGCTCTCCAAGCGCTCCACCGGCAAGACCATGTACCTGCTGGACGAGCCGACCACGGGATTGCATTTCGACGACGTGAACAGGCTCCTCGAGGTATTGCAGCGGCTGGTGGACCGGGGCAACACCGTGATAGTGATAGAGCACAACCTCGACGTGATAAAGAGCGCGGACTGGATCATAGACCTGGGCCCTGAAGGCGGCGAGGCAGGGGGCAGGGTCGTCGCAGCAGGGACTCCTGAGGCAATCGCGCGCAGCCACACGCACACCGGCGCATACCTGAAGAAGGCCCTGGCCGCCGGTAGAAAGAGATCCTCGGAAGTGGATCGATGATATTCGAACGGGACAAATATCCTGAGGAGCCCGGCGTCTATCTCATGAAAGGCGATGATGGGGCCGTGATATACGTGGGCAAGGCCTCCTCGTTGCGTGACCGGCTCTCGCAGTATTTCCTCAAAGGTAGGGACGTGAAGACCAGCACGCTGGTGTCCCACATATCGGCGATAGATTTCGTGGTGACCAAGGACGCGAAAGAGGCGCTCATACTCGAATCCAATCTGATAAAGAGCTATCAGCCCAGGTACAACCTCTGCCTCAAGGACGCGAAGCATTTCTCGTACCTCGCGCTCACAGAAGAGCGTTTCCCAAGGCTGCTCCTCGCGAGGAAGAACACCGCCGGCGCCTTCCGCATCAAGGGGGCGAAGTTCTACGGCCCGTTCGTGGAGGGCTCGAAGAGGGCGATCTCCGCGAGGTACCTCAGGAAGCTCTTCAGGATACGGATCTGCGGCACGAAGATGCCCAAAAAGGAGTGCCTCCAGTTCCACCTCGGGAACTGCGACGCGCCGTGCGTGGGCAACGTTGGCGAGGCTGATTATGGAGCGAATGTCGCAGCGCTCCGTTCCGTGCTGGAAGGGAGATTGCAAGCGGGCGTGCTCATCGAATCCCTGCGCAAGCGCATGGCCGAGGCGTCTGCCGCGATGGACTACGAACGCGCGATGTCTCTGCGCGACCAGATGGAATCGCTGAAGATATTCCTCGACAGGCAAAGAGTGGAAAAGAAACGCGGTTATGACGAGGACTACCTCTGGCTGCAGAGGATAGGACCTAACCTGCACGTGCAGATACTCCGGAGCCGCCACGGAGTCATCGGAAAGGTGGAGAAGCATTCCATGGCCATAAAGGAGCAGGAGGAGCCTGAGCTATCCTTCTGCCTCCAATATTATACCGAGATCCCGGACAGGGTGTACTCGAACCTCTCGGAATCCCAGGACAAAGCGCTCAATCTCGCGCTGGGGACCGAGGCGTTCTCGCACCCTGGCAGGGAGAAAGCCAAAGTGCTGGACATCGCGGCGCGCTCGCTCGTCATGGGCGAGGTGGACCAATCCGTCCTGAGGCTGCGCGAGAGGCTGGGCCTGGAGAACAACCCGATAACCATAGAGACCTTCGACATATCCACGCTGTTCGGGGAGGAGTCCGTGGGCTCCATGGTGAGGTTCGTGAACGGCAGGCCGGACAAGGACGGCTACCGCAGGTTCAGGATCAAGACCGTGTCAGGGCAGGACGATTTCGCCATGATGAAGGAGGTCGTGCTAAGGAGGTACCAGCGCGTCATGAAGGAGGGCGGTCCTTTGCCGGACCTCGTGCTGCTCGACGGCGGCGCAGGGCAATTGCATGCTGCCATGGACGGGATGGACGAGGCGGGCGTGCGCATCCCAGCGGCAGCGATAGCCAAGAAAGAGGAGGAGATATACCTTCCTAACAGGATGGAGACGCTGCGCATGGAGCGCTCGGACCAGGCGCTAAAGCTCCTCCAGCGCTGCAGGGACGAGGCGCACAGGTTCGCGGTGACCTATCAGCGGCTCAGGCGCGGGAAGAAGGCCAGGGAATGATCCTACTCAAGGCCAGCAGACTCGTCGAAACCGCACATGATATTCATGTTCTGGACCGCCTGGCCCGCAGCCCCTTTCATGAGGTTGTCCAGCGCGGAGATGATCACAGCCTCCCTGCCCTTCTGCGTGACGGAGATATCGCAATAATTGGTGCCCAGAGATGCCTTGGTTCCGACATCATCCTTTATCCTCACGAAAGTCTCGTGCGAATAATGCGTTTCGAGCGCATAGTGCACGCTGAAGTCAGCTTTTAGGGTCAGGTTTATGGTAGAAACGATCCCCCTTTCCAGACATTCGGCTACGATGGGTGTGAATGCCATGCCGGTCAATCCAAGCTCATGCTCCATCTCTCCTATATGGTCATGCTCCCATCCGACCTTATACGCCCTAAGGCCGCCGTCAACGATTGCGTTCCTACCAGCCCCGGATATGCCTGAAACGGAAACCACTTTGATGCCCTCCACCAATCCCTTTATCGGCAAAAGGCCGAGTATTATGCTGGTCGCATAGCACCCGGGGTTGGAGACGAGCTTCGCAGCCCTTATCCTGTCCCTGTTTTTCTCCGGCAGACCGTAAACCGCGTTCCCGCTAAGCCGGAATGCCCTGCTGAAATCTATTATTCTCTTGTGTTCCCCCAGTAAACACGGGACTCTTTCTCGAGAGACGTCATTCGGTGTGGCCAAGAACATGATTTCCGCATCCTTCAACTGTCCGTCGCTAACCTTGCTGGACGAGCAATAAATCAGATCGACCAATGGGTGTTTCTGCAGCAATTCCTTTGCAACCCCGCCGCTCATTCCGGTACTGCCAACCAATCCGACCCTGACTTTGTGCATAATGTATCATCGTTTTTAACATTTTTAAATTTTTGTAACCAATCTCCTCCTGCAGGGACGAGGCGCACAGGTTCGCTGTCTCTTACCAGCGGCTGCGGCGCGGGAAGAAGGCCAGGGAGTGAGGCGCGGCCAGGGCGATTCAAATCGGGAAATACAGGAACTTGTGCTCTTTGAGGACATAGAGCGTCTGGTAGCTTTTTATCAGGCCTTTGAACTTATCCAGGATGTCAGCTATGATCTCGTGATAGTGCTCGTTGTCCCTGGCCTCCAGGTCAATCTCCATCTGCCAGGGGGCGAGGGTTTTCGCGTAGTCGATCACATAAGGATTCATGGCGATGAAGGCCGCGAGTTCCTTCTCTCTCCTCTCCCCGAGGGGGTTCACATAGAGAAGAGTTTTGTAAAGCTGCGTTCCGCCTTTCCTGTGGTCGAGCAAGAGGAAATATTTGGCGATCAGACCGCTTTTCTCGAACTTTTTTATCTTATAGGACACGGTCTCTGGCGAAAGGCCCGCCTTTTTCGCTATCCTGCTGATGGGCGCCCTCGCGTTCTCCGCGAGCATGGCTAGGATGCTCCTGTCGTTCTCGTCGAACACGAACGGCGTTTGCTTCACGTACGGCGCTTCCGTCCCGACCATGTATTTCAGTTCGGGTGATTTCTTGTCGAGCCAGTAGCCCCGGTTGAAAAGCACGAGCCGGGTCACGATGACGAAATCATAGCTCGCTATGCGCTCCCTGTGCGGGGCGAGGATGTCGCTCACGGTCTTTTCGATTTCCATTTCGTTTTTGCCCACCAGCCCGACAAGAAGGTCGTAGGGGCCGTCGCTGCTCGCGACCCAGTGGGCCTTTTCATTTTTCGTTATCGTATCGATTATGCCTTTCTCGTCCGCCCTGTCGCTATTGAGAAAATTTATGTGAAGCCGGCAATACATGAAGCCCAGGGAGCTGAGATTCCCGATCATCCTGTAACCGCGCAAAAGCCCGGAAGATTCCATTTTGCCGATCCTGTACTTCACGGACTGCTTGCTCAGCCTCACCGCCCGGGCGATTTCTGAGTAGCTGTATCTCGAGTTGACATCCAGATTCCATAATATGGAGCGGTCGAACTTGTCCAGCTTGGCACGGGAGTCTTCCATATGTTAACTTTATCCATATATAATTTAAAATATTTTTGTTTTGTTCCAAAATAATGAAATAACATTAATATATCACAAAGAACCAAATAATACCATGAAGTTAAACGGAAGGCGGCCAACGGGCCCGATCGCCGGGCCTCGCTGGGATCCGTACGCGCTCCACGACTCCGGGCGTAACATCTACGAGAATGAAGCGTCCGGAATAACGCACAAGTACCCCCATACGGTCCGTTTCGCGCTCACCGACAAGTGCAGCCATGGCTGCGACTACTGCTACGAAGCCGGGCGCGTCTTCGGGACGAAAAGAACGCCGGGCAATCCGCTGGAAAAAAGAGTCCATGACGTCGTCGAATACGCAAGAAGCCGCCAGCAGATCTACGACATGGTACTCAGCGGCGGAGAACCGCTCATCCTCCCGAACGACGGGTTGGAATTCGTGCTCCGTAGCCTTGCGCAGATTCCGCATCTTAAGGACATCAGGTTTTGCACCTACTCGCTGATAAAAACTCCGGACAGGATAGACAACGGCTTCCTCGCGATGCTCGATCGCTTCAGCAGCAGGTTCTCGGTCCAGATGATGTTGCACGTCGTTCATCCGGACCAGCTCACGGAAACCACGAAAGACGCGATTCGAAAGCTGCTCCGGGCGGGTGCCAGATGCTTTTCGCAGGTCCCGCTGCTTAAAGGGAAGAACCTATTCGATGATGCCGAAAAGTCGAGGCTGCTATTGAAGGAGCTGCTCCGCAAGCTCAATGACCAGAGGATAGCGCCATATTCCTTTGTCGTCAAGATGGCCGTGCCAGGGACCGAGGCGTATGCGATGCCGCTGGAGAGGATAGTCGAGATCTTCCGGCCGCTTTTGCAGCACGAACGGGATTCGATCGGCCTTGAGCTCACCTTCAAGCTGATGGTCGCAGCCCCTGAAACCAAGGTATTCCTGTACCCAGAGACCAGGTTCGAGTACGATGGGGAGCGCGGCGGATATGTCATCCATGCCGGAGAGAAAAAGATATTCTATCCTTACGAGGATCCCTCCACGTTATAGCATCCGGAAACCAGCGTCCGCGCCTACCAGATCCTTATCCCGCCGCTGAATATTATTATGATGAGCAGATACAGCGGAGCGCAGCAGATCAGTCCCAGGTAGTCCCAAACATCCAGTCCGCGGGTGCAGACGTCCTTCAGGTAGCCGGTCGCGGTCCCGTCCGCGCAGCTGTAATGTATCACGGCGAGGGCGAGCACGATGCAGATCACCCACGTCAGGCCGCCTCCGATGTCAAACACGGTCTTGTGCTCGCTTATGACCTTCCTGCCCTGCTGGTCGAACACATCCATGGTTGCCATCAACTCTGGAAATGAGCATCCGTCTTTTTATCGAGCCCTGCTCCAAAAGACGCGCTAAAGCGATTTCAGGAAGCCGTCTTTCCCGAGCTTGAACTTGTGCTCAGGGTTCTTCGGGCAGACGAACACGTCGTTTCTCTTGGCCAGCTGGTAGTTCATGCTTGAACTCATGCGGCACGTCGGGCATATCAGAGTATACTCGTTTGTCATGGGATTCTACCTCCGGAAAGTAGAAGCTATCAGCCCGCTGAGGGCGGTTTGGTTCGATGCCTGGTGAGCTTCATCGCCATGTCGCATTTACGGGTCAATTCTTAAAAAGCCTTTGATTCGGCTGCCGTACACGCGCCTCGACACGGGTCATCTCCTCAATACTATCAGCGGGACGTACATCTCCTCGTCGCTAACGCCGCCATGGACGCCGACGGGATTCTTCATCTTCTCCCCGCAGACGAAATCGTCCATCACGTAATTCCCCTTCATTATCAGGACGTAATCCCCGATCCTGCTGTTTAATTTTTCATTGGCGGAGAACAATCCGAAATAGCCTTTTTTGACGAGGCTTTCGGATCTATGCAAACTGCATTTGTTTTTGAACTCGGTTCTCACATATTTCTCGAATTGCCTGGCTTTGGAAGGGTGCACATAGCAATAGGCGGCACGGTGTTCGCCGGACAGGGGCATGGAGAGACACTCCTCCAATTTCGGGTGGTCCCTGAGGAATATCCTCTTCGACGGTTCGATATTGATCAGCCCATGGTCCGCTGTGATCACTATCGTTGTGCCCGGCTCCAGGGAGCGGTAAAGCGAGCGGAACCTCCTGTCCAGTTGTTTCAGGTGCCTCTCGACCCTTTTGTCGGATGTGCCGTATTTGTGGGCCAGGGAATCGATATCCGGCCAATAGGCATAGACGAATTTCCTCCCTTTCCTGGCAAGGGCCTTTTTCAGTTTATTGAAGAATCCCGTGAGATTCCGGTATCCGAGCCGTTTCGCCTTTCCGGAGTGGGCCACGCTATAAGCCGAATCCGCGATGCCTTCCCTCGTGACGATGTAAGATCTGGTTTTTATCCTCTCGAATATGGATTTTTGGTCGAAAATGACCTTTGGATTGATCTTCTGCCTGGTGAACGAGGCAGTCCTGTCAACACCCGCATAACGGGGAGTGAACGTGAGGATGGTCGATATCGTCCCCATCTCCTTCAGGTATACGAACCAGCCGGTGATCGCGTGCTGCTGCGGGGCGAGGCCGGTATTGAATGTGGTGACGCAGGCCGCGGTGGTGGAAGGGAATACGGAGGTGATCCTTCCTTCCAATCTGTCGCTGAATATCGAGCCTTTGCCGTGTTTCCGCAAATACTCGTAGCCGAGGCCGTCCAGGACTACCAAGACGATGTTCTTGGAGCCTTTAAGCTCAGCCGGAGGAAGGAGCCTCAGAGGCGCATACTGCGACTTGGAGCCGTAGGACTCCAACAGCGACGCCATCAGGTTGACGATGCTTCCGCCTTTGTAATCAGGAAGGACCATGGTTCCGATTATCCATTATTCATTATAAATGATTGTCACATCAATACCCATCATGGCGAGGAGCTTCGGATCCACGGCGCAAATAACGGTCCCTACCGACCCCTTCAGCCGCATCATCGGGCAGGACAACGCGGCGAACATGGCACGCGTGGCCGCGCTCCAGAGGCGCCATCTCCTTCTCGTCGGCCCTCCGGGCACCGGCAAATCGCTCATCGCGCGCGCCATGGCGTCCGTGCTCCCGTCACCGAAGCAGGAGATCTCCGTACTGGACAATCCGGAAAGGCCCGAGCGGCCGGTGGTGGAGATAAGGGACGGGGATAAGATCGCCAGGGATTCCGGCGCCGAAAGATCCGGGAAGGAAATCCCCGCGAAGGACGTCCCGGTCTTCCTGGCCGAGCGCTTGGGCATCCGCTGCAGGAGGTGCGGCATGCTCCTGGACGAGCGGGGCGCGCCATGCTCCATATGCGGCGCATATCCTGCCCGCGAGGCTGTCGGCACAAGGTTCGCGACCGCGCAAAAGGGCGCTTCAGGCAGGCAGGAGACCATCTTCTACTCAATGGATTCGCGCGGCAGCGTCGTCATGCTCACCGAGGCCGAAGTGAAGACGGAGGAGGAGCAGAGGAAGAAGAGCAGGAGGAAGGTGCTGCTCCCTCTCAAGCGCAATCCGTTCGTCCAAGCCAGCGGGGCGAGCGAGACCGAGCTCCTGGGAGACGTGAGCCACGATCCGTACGGAGGGCACAGGGAATTGGGCACGCCGCCGTTCATGCGCGTGATCCCGGGCGCCGTGCACGAGGCGCACGAGGGCGTGCTCTTCATAGACGAGCTTTCGACTCTTGGCGGCCTCCAGCGCCATCTTCTCACCGCGATGCAGGACAAATCGTTCCCCATAAGCGGCAGGAACGCGACATCGTCCGGTGCCTCGGTGCGTGTGGACGCGGTGCCCTGCGACTTCATACTCGTGGGCGCGGTGAACGTGAACGACCTCCAGCCGATACTCCCGGCATTGCGCTCCAGGATAAACGGGGACGGCTACGAGGTGCTCATGAACGCGGCCATGGCGGACACGCCGGTCAACCGCATGAAGCTCGCCCAGTTCGTGGCCCAGGAGATCGTCCGCGACGGGAGGATCCCCCATGCCGGCTACGATGCTTTCGATTCCATCGCGATGCACGCGAGGAGGATGGCGAAGGAGATAGACGGCGAGGCGGACTCGTTGACGCTGCGCCTGCGCGCGATAAGCGGGGTCGTCAAGCTCGCGGGCGATCTGGCCGCGGTGAACAGGAACGAATTGATAACGAAAGAGGACGTGCTCGCTGCGATACGGAACGCCCGCTCCATAGAGGAGAAGATGCAGGAAAAGTACGGGAGCGCGTGGAGGGCCGGCGCCTCGGACGTCCAATCGAAGCAGGCACCAGCTGGAAGGGAAACTAGGTAACGAATCAGAGCGGTATGCCGGCTATGATCTCTTTTATCGCGCTGAGCGGCAGCCCGAAAAGATGCTCGTAGGTCCGCTCGAACTCTTCGTTGGCATGGCGCAGTAGAGCTTCCTTGTGAACCGCATCCGCCGGGTCGCATTCTGCCTCTGTGCCGCAAGCCTTAGCGAGATAACGGTCTGTCTCAGTCGGCGTTTCCCTGTATGACATGCCGCGCATTATCTCGTCCTCTCTCATCCCATACCTCCCCTTCAGCCGATCGATGAAGCGGAAGGAGGCTTTGAGATGGGGCTCTCCAGTGGGGTTCCTGGCTCTGGACCTGCGATTGGTTATCATTGCCCTCAGAAGTATCATCGGGTCGTCGAAATGCATGAGCTCCAGCAGCGTTGAGAGGTACTCGCCATTAGAAGCGCCTATGGGGATAGGGAGCCCGGTCATGCGCCAGATGCTCAGATGCACCCCGTGCTCGCATTCATGGGCGGCATCGCTTTCCAGGCCGGTGAAAACGAATGCCTGATGGAGCTCAGAGAGGTAAAGGCCGCCGGGGAGCCCGGGCGCTTTGCTGAACGGCTCCGGGACCCTCGAAACCAGCATGTCACCTATCATCTCGGTCGGACACGAGCATACGATGAACCCCAAAGGCTTGATGCCAGACATCTCCTGCGGCACTGCCTGCAAACCCGAGATCAAGGCAGACCGGTTGAAGTCGCGGATCCGGTCAAGGAAATCGCTGTATCTAAACGGCGCAAATCCGGATTCCGTCCTAAAAACCGTGCCTTCCTTGAAACCAACCGGCTTTACCGGAACGGACCAATGGACGTCCTGGCCGCAGAGATGCTGCTTCAGGAACGGGAGGTGGGTCGGGCGGCCTTCCTTCGAATCTTTCTCCACGCTCCTAAGAATTCTTTCCCTCAGCCGTAGGGCTCTCGATTCGGCGCTGAGGCCCAGCGAGTACGCGGTGAGGGAGTGCATATGTTAATTGTGTTGGCAAATGATTAAAAAGGGTAACCAAAGCGCTCTCTGAAGCTGGCTAGGGGAAGTGTAAAAGAAAAATAAAGAATCCCCTGGTCAGAGGATCCTTTTTATGGGGGGATAACAAGGTGGAACGGACCCTATAATGAGAGAGGCGGGAGCGGGCCCGTCCATGCCTTGCCATATCTTTCGATTAGTGTGATTGCACCAGCCCCGTTTTTTGAGTGGGAGGATAACAAGGTAGAACGGGCCTAAAAACAGAGAGGCGGGAGCGGCCCGTTCTTTGCCTTGCCAATTTTTCGAGACTAGTGCAATTTACGCACGAATCACATCGGGAAGAAGAAGACCTTCTTTCCGACCTGCTTTTTGCCGAGCAGGTTCAGCTCGTATAACCGATTCAGTCTTGCGCAGGCGGCGTTCTTTCCCTTGTAGCTGAAATGCTGCCGCACGTCCTCGGCGCTTATCCTCCCCTTCTCCCGGACGAATTCCATGATTTTCTCGTCCACTTCGGGCAGGAGGGGCTCGCCTCCGGGCGCTGCGGCAGTGCCTGTTGGGATGTTCTCGAGTTTTGCGAGTATGTTCTTCAGTATCCGGTTGGTGTTCTCCCTCTCCTCGAGGAGCTTGTACATAAGCTCTCCGAGGATGACCGGGTCGCTGAATTTCTGCATGTTGTTCTCGAGGTCATTCCTGATTTCGCTGCGCAACGGGCTGCGTTCGGTGTTAAGTTTATATATGTTAACACTGTTATCTTCCATCGAAGTCACCCCGTTGTTGAGTGGTTTCCTGACAACGTTGCGATAAGATCACGCAACTATCATGATAGTATCATGATAGGGTTTATAAAGCTAACGTTTCTCCCATGAATCTATTTGGATGCTAGGTGGCGATTTGAAATCAATGAAAGACATGGCTTTCCAGGTGCTCGACGCATTCAGGGCCAGGAACCAGAAGAGCCTCAGGAAGATAAACGACGTCGTGCTCAAAGAGGCGAGCCTGGATTTCACCAGCACCGCGTACGAGATGGCCGTGCTCTCCTACGTTTTATCCAAGATAGTCTCAAAGCCGCGATTCCTCGGCAAGGATGCGGCCCCGCGCATCAGGAAGATCGAGGACGAGATCAGGGGCCTGGTGCAGATACTGGGCACGAACCAGGACACCGCGCCGTACTTCAAGCGCATCGCGACCGCGATCGGGCAGCTGGAGAAGCTGGACCCGCGGTTCGTGCGCGACCTGGTCTCCAAGGGCAGGCTCAAGACCGCGGCCACCATGTACGCCCAGGGCATATCGCTGGGGCTGGCTTCGGAGATGACCGGCATCTCGAAGCAGGACATACTGAGCTACGCCGGAAGGACCATGATGTTCGACAGGATAAAGGAGGAGATGCCCGTGGCGGAACGGCTCAAGGCCGCGCGCAGGGCGCTGGGCGGTGCGTGAATGGAATCCAAGGACATACTCTGCGACTCCGGCTCGTTCATATCCCTGACCACCGCGTGCCTGGACCCCATAATCTATTTCCTTTCGGAGAAGTTCAAGGTCCGGTTCGTGATACCGACCATGGTCCGCAAGGAGACCGTGGACTATCCGCTGGAAAAGGGCCTCAAGCAGTACGCGTTCTCGGCCATCAAGATAAAGGAGGCATTGAAAGACGGAGTGATAAACGCGGTGGACATGGACGTCTCGTCGCAGACCCAGCGCATACTGCGCATGGCCAACGGGATCTTCTACGTCCAGGGCAAGCCGCTGCAGCTCATACAGCACGGGGAGGCCGAGATGCTCGCCCTGGCGAAGGCTTTGGACATAAGGGACATACTGATAGACGAGCGCACCACCAGGATGCTCATAGAGGCGCCCTTCAGCATGAAGGACCATCTGGCCGAGGAGTTCGGCGTGAACGTCATGCTTGACCGGAAGGCGCTCACGGAGTTCGGCGCCATCACCAAGGGCATGACCGCGCTCCGCTCGAGCGAGCTGGTGATGGTCGCGTACGAGGACGGGTACTTCGACCACTTCGACGAGCTCAAGCGCGAGGCGCTGGAGGCCGCATTGTACAAGGTCCGATTCTCCGGCTGCTCCATCAGGTTCGACGAGATCGAGGAATACGTGAAGATGGTCAGATAGGTGCGCTGATGGAGACCAAAGACCGCGCACTGATAGTGATGGACCAGAGGGAGAGCGCGGATTTCGTAAGGCTTCTTTCCGATGCCGGAGTGGACGTGGAGCGCAAGCAGCTCCAGGTCGGCGATTTCCTCTGCTCCGAACGGCTTGCCGTTGAGCGCAAGACGCGCTCGGATTTCGAGCAGTCCATAATGGACGGCCGGTTGTTCTCCCAGCTCTCCAATCTCATTTCCAATTTTCCGCGGGTAGCGGTCGTGGTGGAAGGCGAGAGCGCCGAGGGAAGGATCTCGAAGCAGGCGCTGCTCGGCGCGTATGCGGCCGTGGTCTCGGATTTCGGCGCCAGCATGTTCTTCACCAGGGACACGGAGGGGACCGCAGAACTCCTCTGCGCGCTGGCCAAGCACGAGCAATTGGCCAAGAAAATCCCGATGCGCGTGTTCGCGAAGAGGAAGACGCTCACCGCGTCCGCGAACCAGCGGGCGATAGCAGAGATGCTTCCCATGGTCGGCCCGAAGCTCGCAAAGGCGCTGCTCGAGCGCTTCGGGAACGTGGAGAGCCTGTTCACCGCGAGCGAAGAGGAACTGAGGAAAGTGGAAGGCGTGGGCGCCAAGCGTGCGAAGGCCATAAGGAGCGTAATCGAGAACCCATATTCTAGCGAGGAAGACGCGGACCACCAATGAATTCTTTTATAATTCTTGGGCGAGAAATAGCACCATGCAGCTCCAGTGCCAAGGCTTCACCCTCGGTCTCGACCATCCGGCGGGCGATTTCTCGTTCCTCTCCCACGCCCACAAGGACCATTCCGCGGGCATGCAAAGGCAGAAGAGGATAATCGCGAGCCAGGAGACGCTCGCTATCGTGGGGCTGGAGAAGTCCGCCTGCGTCCCTCCAGATGGCGTTAAGCTCAGGATGCCGGACGCCGGGCACATGCTGGGCTCCAGGCAGCTATTACTGGAGCAGGACGGAAAAGTGACGATCTACACAGGAGACATCTCGCTCAAGGAGAATGTGTTCGGCCAGAAGGCGGAGATCCCCTCCTGCGACCGGCTCATCATGGAGGCCACCTACGGCAGCGACCCGGTGTACAGGTTCCCCAGCCATGAGAGCGTATACGAGGAGATATCCTCCTTCATCCGCTCCAACGACTCGAGCAACGTACTGCTGGGCTGCTACGAGATAGGAAAGGCCCAGGAGATGGTGAGGATACTCAACGAGCGCTGCGGCATCGCCCCTGTCGTGAACGAGACCACGGAGGAGATCTGCGCGGTCTACGAGAGGTTCGGCCTGAAGCTGGACCGCCTGGAGATAGGAAGAGAGGAGGCGGAGGAGGTAATGAACCGCAGGTTCGTCGCTGTGGTGCCCATGCGCCACGCGAAGAGATACTTCGCAAGAAAGCTCGCGGACGCGTTCGGGAAGAAGACGCTCTGCGCGGCGGTGACCGGCTGGGCGCTGACAATGAGGTTCGACGCGGACGCCGCGTTCCCGCTCAGCGACCACGCGGACTTCCACGAATTGCGCGAATACATAAGCCGCTCCGGAGCGAAAGAGATAGAATTCTTCTGCGGAGACGGAAGAAGGCTCCTCGAATTCTTATAACAAGCTGGCGCTCAGCGAACGCACCATCTTCCCGCTCTTCAATGCGGCGAAAAGCTCCCTTATCCTCCCAGCTTCGCCGCAGATTATCAGCACCCGCATGTGGACGCCCTCGTGGTGCTGGTGCATCTCGGTCCTTATGACGTCCTCGAACTGCGCAAGCAGGTGGCCGAGCTCGTCCTTCCTGCGGTAGTTGTACGTCACCGTGAGCACAGCGTCGCAATGGCCCTCGAGCTCCTCCATGACCCGGTACTCGTTGAGCATCGAATCTATGGTGGCGCGCATGAGCTTGGAGCGGCTCCTGAAGCCCAGCTTCTTCTGGATCGAGTCCAGGTTGGTCACCGTCTCCTTGTCGAGCGATATGCTGATTATCTCCAAAACATCACCCAAGAATCAGCGGAGCTTCTCCCGTACCCCGTGCAGTATGAGGGCGCTGCTGGAGATTATGCACACCGGGCACGGGCAGGCCGCGACGGCGCCTATGCCCCAGAGTACGCCCACCGCGATGCTCTCATTGCCCTTGCTTATGATATTCTCTTTCTTCATGATGCTCCGCCTGTTATTAACTTTTCAAGGATATCTCCCTATAGTTAATAATATATGTGCAAATATTTATTAATACTGCTTTTGACCAATATCCCTGGTGATATGGTGGATAGGAAGTTATTGGCTATATCGATGCTTTGCATATGCATGTTCATGGGATGCACCTCCGCGCCGAGCGCGTCATCCGCTCCAGCTCCGGGCAGGCTGCAGGTGGTGACTTCCTTCAGGCCGTTCACCCTGCTGGTCGGCCCGGTCGCTGGAGATGACGCAGAGATAACCCAGATACTTCCGCCCGGAGCAGACCCCCATGATTATGAGCCGACGCCGCGGGACGCGGTGACGCTGCAGAACGCATCGATATTCTTCTTCGACGGCCCGTTCCTCGAGCCGTGGGCGTCCTCCATAGCCGCCTCGGCCAATCCGGACATAAAACTCGTGTCGTTCGCGGATTCCATACCTGCGCAGGCTTTCGCGCAGATGGAGAGCCAGTACCCTAACTTCCCGAACGTAAGCCAGGATCCGCACTTATGGCTCTCACCCAAGCTGGCGGAATATTTCGTGCCGTACGTCGCGCAACAGCTATCTGCGGCAGACCCGGCTCATGCGGCTGATTACAACTCCAACGCCCAGGCATATGTGATAAGATTGCAGAAGCTGGATGCGGATTACACCGCAGGATTGGCCAACTGCACGACCCGGACGTTCCTGAGCTCGCACGCGTTCCTCGACTACGTGGCCGCTGACTATAACCTCACGGCCATCTCAATAGCCGGCCTGAGCCCGGATGCCGAGCCGTCCATAGAGCAGATGGATTCCATAATCAACGAATCCAAGACTGACCATGTGATGGGCGTCCTGGCGGAACCGGACGAGGCGCAGCAGCTGAGCCAGTCCGTGGCGGGCGAGCTCGGCCTGCCGGTCTACCCGTTCAGCACCATGGAGATCCTGCCCGCCGCGAACCAGAACGCCAGCGCAAACGATTATATCTCCATACAGGAAGAGAATCTGCAGGAACTGAGGTCTGCGTTGGGATGCCGGTGAAAAACGAGGAAGACGTCTGCCTGAGGGCAAAGCACATATGGTTCTCCTACGGGAGCGACCACATACTGCAGGACGTTTCGGTCACGATAAATGAGGGGGAGTTCGTGGGCATAGCCGGGCCCAACGGGGCGGGCAAGACCACGCTCATGAAGATACTCGTGGGCCTTCTCAAACCCCAGAAGGGGACGGTGGAGTTCACATGCCAGCAGGGCGAGTGCAAGGGCGAGAGCCCGTGCAGGCCGTGTGTCGGCTACGTGCCCCAGGATCCCATGCTGAGGGAGCGGCAGTTCCCGGTGACTGTGCGCGAGGTCGTGGAGATGGGCAGGTTCAGCCAGGCAGGGATGCTCCGCCCGCTTTCGTCAAGCGACAGGGAAGACGTCCACCAGGCCATAGCCGAGGCGGGCCTTGGCAGGATAGAGGACGAGATGTTCGGGGACCTCTCAGGCGGGCAGCAGCAGCGCGTGCTCGTCGCCCGCGCCTTGGTGAGCAAGCCGCACCTGCTGGCCTTGGACGAGCCGACGAGCGGAGTGGATGCCAAGGGCAAGCAGGGGTTCTATGAACTGCTGACGCACCTCCACGAGGCGCACAACATGTCCGTCCTGATAATACTGCACGACCTGCCGGACCTCACGGAGCGGGTCGAGCGCCTGATATTCCTCCAGCGGAAGGTCCTCTACGACGGCCCGGCGAAGAAGATCGGCGCCGACGGGCTCTGGGAGCTGATGAAAAAAGCAAGCGTCAATGAATGAGGTGTTGCCCTGTTTGAATTCCTGGTCTATGAGTTCGGCAAGCGTGCGCTGGTCGGCGGCCTGATAGTCGCCATCACCTGCGCCGTGCTCGGGGTCTTCCTGGTCCTGCGCAGGCTCTCCCTCATAGCCGACGGCCTTGGCCATGTTGCGTTCGGCGGCATAGCGTACGGCTTCTTCTCCGGCATCTACCCGCTGTTCGGCGCCATCGCAGCGGTGGTGCTCGGCTCCCTCGGCATATACGGATTGAGGAGGATCCGCGTGTTCTCGGACGCGGCCATAGGCATGATGTCCGCCGGGGGGCTGGCGCTCGGCATCGTCCTGGTGAGTCTCACCCAGTCTGTCCCGGCCGACCTCTACAGCTACCTGTTCGGCACGATCCTGGGGATCGCGACAAGCAACGTCTACCTCGCCGCCGGCCTGGGTGCGTTCGTGCTCCTGGTTTTGGCGGCACTGTGGAAGGAGTGGATATCCATAACATTGGACGAGGATTTCGCGAAGGTCAGCGGCATCCCTGTGGAGGCCCTGGAGGTGCTGTTCGTCCTGCTCACCGGCCTCACGGTGGTCATCGCCACCAAGATCGTCGGGGTGCTCCTGGTATCCAGCCTGATGATAATCCCGGCCAGCACCGCCATCCAGCTGAGGCTCCCCTTCACAAGGACGGTGCTCGCATCCTGCATCATAGCGGTGTTGTCCGTGCTGGCAGGGTTGCAGATATCCTTCTCCTATAATATCTCCCCCGGAGGGGCTATAGTCCTGGTGTCCATCGCGCTCTTCCTCCTGGCCGCGTCCTTGACCAGGCTCATTTCCAGGATAAGGCCAGCCCTGACGATCGGCCAGTGGAGCCACACGGACTGAGTGCCTGGTGATACGTTTAAAAAATGGTGAAACAGAAATAATTCACTCCTACTTGGCCACGGTAGTGTAACGGTAGCATAGGAGCCTGTGGTGTCGTCTTGGCTGAGGCCAGGGCGTCATGGCAAGCTCTTGAACCGAGTTCGAGTCTCGGCCGTGGCCCTATCCTACTTTGCTAGAAGCCAGGATCCTGCGAATCCTCGTGCAGGGCCATCCCGATGGGCCAGGCGATCCAGTCCGGGCGCTTCGGCCGCCTGGATGGCAAAGAGAGGATGCGATCCATCCACCTGAATCACCTCACCCCCAGGATGGACTTGAAGAAGTCGATTATCTGGCTGAATATGTCCTTCTGAGCCGGAGGAGGCGCCGCAGCGTTTGTCGAAGCTGTCGCATTCGCCGCCGGCGCGCCAGATGTGGCATATGCGGAGCTGTTGAGCGCAGGCTGGGTCGAGTTCTGAGGGGGCGCCGGCCTCGTATTCCCCTGGCTCGTGTTCTGCTCCGGCATCTGCCTCGGAACCAGCGGTCTTGAGAAGTTCTGCGAGCTGCCATTCTGGGGCTGCAGCGTGATGTTTATCTGGATGGGCGGCATGATCCTCAAGGTGCCTGATAGGTTCAATGTGGAATTGATCGAAGGCACCGGGAGGCTGGATATGTTCCTGGTCGTGAATCCCCATTGATAATCCACACCGAGGGTCTCCCCGCTCTTGTCTCCTATCCGCGAGGAGAGGTGCGCTACATAATCGCTGTCGGGGTCGAGCGTCGAATTGAGCTCGAGCACTGCCAGTTTCGCCGATGCGCTGACCGATGCAGGTATGACCGTGCCGTTCTGGTCGGTCAGCCAGAACGTGCTGCCGTTGACTGTGCTTTTATCCAGAGGCTCTGAGAACGTGGCATAGATCACGAAATATTCGTCCTTGTAGTTGCTCGCGAAGGAGTCGTTCGCCGGATGGAACGAGGTAGGCACGAATGGGAAGGACATGTTCAGGATGGATGGAGGTACCCCTATGGATTGCTGGAGCCAGCTGTAGTCCGGAGGAGGGTTGAAGGCTATCATGGACGGAGAGACCGCTATGTCGTTGACCGTGTCATTGGCGCTAATGGTCTTGAGCTGGCTCATGCTGCTCAGGTCGTAGATGATTATGCCGTCCCCGATATCATTCCCCATCCAATCGCTATAGACCGTCGATATGAATGCGTATCTTCCGTCCCCGCTTATCGCTAGATTGGAGGGGTAGTCCTTATCGGGAGCGGTTACGGTGCCTGAAGAATCCGACGAGTAGAACTTGCTCGGCGTTGTTACCGCATAATCCATGAGCGAGCTGTGGTACGGACCCACCAGCTGCAGCCCGCTGTATTTGTGGATGGAATACTGCTTGTTGTTGTTCGAGTCGTATGTGTAGCCTATGGCGTAGAGCGTCAGCCCGTCCGATGAGGCGGCCAAAGCGAGCGGATAGTAATCCGTCGGTATCACCTGCTTGCCCTCATCGATGTCGTCCATCGCGAATATCCCCTTGCGCAGGTTTATCGCGGAATAGACCATGTATCCGTACCTTCCGACCGCTACGCTCCTCGGGTACTGGTCATCATTGTTCGTGCTGCCTGGAATCGCGTAGTACGCCCCCTGGTTCTCGCTCCAATCGAACGAATAGAGCGCGCCCGGATTGTACCATCCGCCGTAGAAAATCATGTTCCCGGTCGGATAGTAGGCGAACTCCTCCATCATCATGGCCTGGCTGGAGGTTATCTGCCACATCTTGCCCTGCTGGAAATCCATTATCTTCACTCCGCCGTAGGATTCGGGGCTGAAGTCCTGGTACCCGAGGTAGATTTTGCCATCAGGTGAGACAGAAAGGTGCTCCGGATAGATGTTGTCTATCTCGAAATAATCGACCGGTTGATCGGTGGTGGTGTTAATCCGCACCACCCTGCTGTATCTGTTGTAATAATCCCCGGTAGGGTCGCTCACATGCTCTTCCCACGAATAAACCATGTAGAGATACGATCCGTCCGGAGAGACTGCGACGGCCTCGACTACCGAGTTATCCGCATCCGGCTTTATGCTCGAGACGATGTTCATGGTGGAGGTGTCTATCACAAGGACCGATTTCTGGGTCGCGGCATAAGCCATGGGCCCCTGCTCCAAGACGAACTGCGGTATCGTGGTATTGCTTATCAGGCTGATGTTGGCCATGAGCTGGAAGCTGCCGCCCGATGCGTTGGCCGCGGTCATCTGCGTGCTTATCACCGGGTTATTAAGGCCAGAGCCCGGAGCCATGGCGGCCAGAGAGGAACCGGCCATCAGCAAAAGAGCGAATACCACACAAACGGCAGAATCCCTTAGAATGACCATCCAATCGACCAATCCAATTACTTGTCGAAGGATTAATAATATTGCATAAAACCGATTTTCCAGCCGCCATGGTGCCGGAAGAGAGGCGGTCCTCACTCTAGCTCCCGGTCTATTTAAATAAAAAAAGAAGGTCTATTTCTTTTTGCTGGCCCTCGGCTTGGGCATCATGAAGATTATGCCCCCGATCACCACTATCACGACCAGGAGGATTGTTCCGAAGAGCAGCCAGTTGGTGCCAGGAGGCGCTGGAGCCGGGGCGGATACCGAGGATGAGGCGGGCGCCTGGGGCGCGCTCGTGGGGGCTCCGGCGGCGTTCAATGCCGCCTGTTCCGCCTCGTTCGCGAACTGCATGGCGCCGGTATAATTGCCCGCTGCCAAAGCCGCATTGGCCTCTCCAAGCAGGGTGTTGGCAGACGAGGTGTCCTTCCCTGCCTGCTCGGCATTGCTGATGGCCGCAGTCGCGGCGGATATCGCGTCGGACGCGTCCTGCTGCGTCGGCCCTGACGGCGTCACATTGGCGGGAGCTGTCGTATTGGTCGTCTGCCCGGTCGTGTTTGTCGTCACGTTCTGGGTCCCGTTGTTATTCTGTTGCGGGGGGACGTAGGGCGGCGTGCTATTGGTCGGGCACAAGGCCAGGTCGAACGGATCCGATGTGTAGGACTTGTAATCGCTTGAAGTCGGCTGGTAGACCTTGTAAGTCCCGGTCGCAGTTATAGTGAAGATCGCATTTCCGTACTGGTCCGACCGCTCGGTGTCGCTGTAGCCGTTCGACGTCCCTATCAACCTGACATCCAAACCGGACGCGCCATCCGCTGCGGTCAAGGTGACCTGCCCGCTCGTGCAGTCGAACTGCTCGGTCCAGGTCGTGGATTTCAGGTTCGTTGCGCTGGATGTTGACGTCGGCCCGGTGTTCGTAGGCGCAGGAGGCGGCAACGTGCCGGACTGGGTCAGGGGCGCGTAGTCCGTCACACCCACGGTCTTGCCCAAGGAATCAGCGTCGTCATACGGGTAGCCGCTGCCTTCCGATCCTATGAAATACTGCGGGAAGCCGGTCGACAGGTTGGTCCCTGCCACCACGACCTGCCCGTTGATCACATTCGCCCAGATGTTGCCCTCGTCCGTGTCGGATGGGGTCGTGGCATCATAGGCGTTTCCGCCGTTCGAGTCATTGACGTAGAGCCCGGGCGTGTCCACGAAGGTGTTCCAGTAGAATGTGTTCTCTCCGGAGTCCGAATCCAGGGTGAGAAGGTCCGAAGACGGCGATGACAGCGTGTTGTTCACGAAAAGGTTGTCTCCGGCATCCTGCAGGTTAACGACCGGCATCTGGGATTCGAACGTATTGTTCGCTACCAAGTTGTCCCCGGTGTCCTGCAGCAGGAGCGCGGAACGGTCATAATCGTAGAGGAAACCCTGGTATCCGGTGCCTGCGACGAGGGAAGTCTGGTCCGTGACGGTATTGATGCTTCGGACGCGGTTGTTGTCGGTGTCCGCGATGTACACCGTATTGCCCGGCCCGGCCGAAAGGCCTTCTGGGTAATGGAAGCTGGCGCCGGATCCGATGCCTTCCTGGTAATACGTGCTCAGATTCCCGGCTACGAAATACGTCTGGCCAGTGTCCACGTTCACTTTCCTGATCAGCGAGTTGCTGCTGTCGGATATGTAGAGGAAACCGTCCTGGCCGAAGGCAAGGCCATACGGATAGCAGAAGGAAGCCGAAGTGTTGACCCCCTCAGCGTACCCGCAATTGCTTTGCGGGCTGCCGGTCACGTAATACGTCCCCGTGGTCGTGATGTTGATCCTCCTTATCACGCCATTTTCGCTGTCTGCGACGTAGAGATAGCCGTCGGGTCCGAAAGTGAGCGCTTCGGGGTAACTGAATCTGGCATAAGACCCGTTCGTATCGTTTTCCACGTAGCCCCAGCTATCCGGGGTACCCGCTACCA
Organism: uncultured Microcaldota archaeon; assembly: GCA_963714085.1. Taxonomy (GTDB): domain Archaea; phylum Micrarchaeota; class Micrarchaeia; order Anstonellales; family Bilamarchaeaceae; genus CAILMQ01. The sequence continues at coordinate 1,340,555 of OY970229.1, forward strand.
GGGACGTTTCGTTGGTCGTGACATTGATCTTCCTTATTACGGTATTGTCGGAGTCCGCGACGTAGAGGTAGCCGTCGGGCCCGGATACGAAGCCTCGGGGCCAATCGAATTCTGCGGAAGAGCCGTTACCGTCCTGATAACCGCAACTGCCCGTGTTTCCTGCCACGAGGAAGGTCTCGTTGGTCGTGACGTTTATCTTCCTTATCGCACAGTAGTCCGAGACGTAGAGGTAGCCATCGGGCCCGAAAGCGAGGGCCATAGGGTATCTGAACAGCGCGCCGGATCCGATGCCTTCCTGGTAGCCGTAAGCCTGGGGCTGCCCTGCGACCACGTCGGTTTCGGAAGTCGTGGTGTTTACCCTCTCTATGACACGGTTGTCCTCGTCGCTCACGTAGACATAGCCGTCCGGGCCGTACGCCACATCTTGCGGATAGTCGAATGCGGACGCCGTGCCTGCCGTGCTGACCGAGTTGCCCAGGATCGTGTCCGAATGAGCTCCGTCGGTCAGGCTGATGCCGTTTACGGCCTGGGATATGGTGTTCCCGGAGATTAGGTCGCCCGAGTCATCGTCGGTATAGACCCCCCAGGTGACGCCGGATATGCCGTTGTCCAGCAATTGCGTGTCGCTCTCCTCATAGAGGTAGAGCCCTATGCTGGAGCTAGCGCCGGTTATGGAGTTATTGAACACCACGTTGCCGCTGGAGTACGGAAGCGAACCCCCTGCCAGGGCCGGGGAGCCGTGCGTGTAGTTGCGGGTGTCCCATGTGGACAGGTACGCGGTGTGGGCTGCATCGGACGGATAGCTCTCGTTCGACTGATATGGGTAGTTGGACATGTTTTTGAACGGCAGCGGGTCCACTGTCCCGCCGTACACGTTCGAGGCCGGCTTGTAGTAATCGTAGCTGTAGAAGAGGAAATCCCTGACATCGCTGGAGTTCTGCATCGCGACATACGGGAACTGGGCGCTGATCTCGTCTCCGTGGCGCATTATGACGTACTCGTCGTCCACTGACGCGAGCAGCGGCGTGACATCGCCGTATTTCGTGAAGTCGCCCGTCGGATTGGAATAGAGCGTATCATTGATGACCGAGTTGTAATCGTATTGCGGGACCACGCCTCCGCTGTAGTTGGAGTACCCGCGCCAATGCAGGTCCGCGGATTCCGGCGAATACGTGTTGACCGTGAAGTTCTGCTGCGGAGAGGTGTCGAGCGCCACATAATCGAAGCTCGAGCGGACGAAGCCGAGCTTCACCGAGACGTCGCTGGTGTTGACCTTCCCAGTCAGGTTGATCACGTACGTCCTGGGCAATCCAGAGGGCCGCTTTATGTCGCTGTTCGAATAGACGGTCACCCACTTCCCCTGCGCGTTCTTCACCTGTACGAGACGGGTGTTGGACGAACCGTTCCCGAACGTGCTGAATCCGGTCAAAACCAGCTTCATGTCATTGGCGCTGACGTTGCCGAAGTCGAGGGTGAGGTTGTTCATCGTGTCGTTCTCCGCGAGGGCGTAATACCCGTCCTGCGCCGAGACCTGCGCCAGGCAATTCTTGCCGTTCCCGTCTATGCACGAGATCGGCGCGGTGAGGCTCTTCCCGACCGTGTATATCTTGCCGAGGTCCGAGCGCAGGAGGCCCGGATAGACGTCGAAAGCGGGCGAGTGGTCTACGGTGACGAGCGCGACCTGGTCCAGGTATGATATCTCATCGTATTCCTCGGTCACCTGCATGTCGTATGTGCCGTTGGCCTCATCCAGCTGGTCCGAGCTTATCTTGGCATAGTCGCCCGGGATCGATTTCTTATAGGTGCCGTTCCCCAGATTGACTCCCAGGATGCCGGATTCAGCCGATATGTCGGTCACCATCCCGTAGCCCGTGCCGTTCCACGAATAAAGGAACGGGCAAGAGGACTCCTCGTCGTAATAGTTGGAGAGCAGCGCGTTGTTTATGGTGTTGAGGCCGATCTGGTTGTAATTCGAGTACCAGACGCCGAACCCGTTCTGGTCCCCGTCCATGCTGTTGTTCAGCACGGAGTCGTAGTCTGAATAATAGAGATAGAAGCCGTCGTAGTTGTTCGAGAGGTTGTTCTGGGTTATCGTCCCGTTCTCGTTGTATTCGAAGTCAATCCCGTAATAGAGATCCTTCATGTTGCAGTTCTCGACGGTCGTGTTGAAGGAATCCGAGTAGACGCCGTCCCCGACCGGGTTATAGTACTGATAAAATCCGCTGTTCGAGGGCCCGATTATGGAATGGCCCGAGCAATCGACCGTGACATTGTCCGCTTCCACGTCCAGGCACGAGGGTCCGTTCGAATTCCCTGCGAGGCCGTGCATGTCCCTAGTGAGGTTGTACACGCTGTTCGGGGTATCCAGGACATGGCAAATGCTTGTATTGTCCGTTGAAGCGGTCAGCGGGGCGTAGTCGGTATCGCCGTATACCCTGTAGCCAGACGAGTCATAGTCGTACGGCACTGCGCCATCGGTCCCTATGTACATGCCGGAGATGGACGAAGGCACTGATCCTGACACGGGGTCCGTGCCGTCCATGACGTTCGCATAGATGTTCCCCTGGTTCTTTCCGTCCACGGTGGCGTTGAGGTAGTTGTTTTCCCACGGGTTATACACGTAATACTGATCGGTCTGGGTGAAATTGTTCAGGTAGAAGACGTTATAGTACGAGTCGTAATATATAAAGACCAATTCCCCCGAATTCCCGCTGACAGAAATGAACGTGTTGTTGGCGAAAGTATTGTAGTTGCAATCGTAGTAGATATACACGGGGGTGCTCGTCGTCGATGATATCGTGGAGTTGGCGACGGTATTGTACGAGCTGTAATAGTAATACACCCCGTATTTCCCAGGGCTGCTGAGCCGGCTCCCTGATATCGTGTTGTTATTCGATTCATGGAAATAGGCGCCGATGAAGTCATTGGACGTGGATGATGCATTGACTCCGGTGAGTGTATTATATTCGGAATAGTCTAGATATACTCCGTAGTAGTCGGAGGACGCGTTCAGATTGGTGAACGTGTTATTGGAGGAATCGTAGGCATATACGCCATATTCATCTCCGGATGATGCGTTGACATTGGTGAAGGTGTTATTGTAGGCTGAATACAAGTATACGCCGTAATCGCCTTCGGGCGAAGAAGCTTGGACATTGGCGAAGGCATTGCCGTTCGAATAGTAATCGTTGATGGCTTGCGAACCGTTGGTGGTCACGGAGGTGTTGAGGACGCTGACGGATCCGGATGGCGATTGCAGATAGATGCCGTTTCCATCGTTAGCGGATATGCTGGAATTGGTCAGAGTGTCGTTCATCGTGTTGTAATAATCGACGCCGTCGCTGAAATCCTGCACGGTGCAGTTCCCCACGGTCATGTTGTTCGCGTCCTGGACAACGATGCCTGCGCCAGTGCCGTCCCCGGTGATGTTATAGCCACGGCAGTTGAAGGTGCTGTTCTCGGCTTGAAGGATTATGCAAGTGCCCGACGTGCTGAGCGGCCCGGTCAGAAAATAGTTGACATTAGGCGTGCTATATGTCCCGCAGGACGATATCCCGCCAATAGGGAACGCATACGCCGATCCAAGTACCAGAAACGCCAACAAAACGACTACTGTCAAACGCATGTCAAAGCACCTTTTAGTGGTTAACGAATGTTAGCTTTATAAAGCTCATGAATAGCTCGGGGAGCATGAGCCGCGGCCCTTTCAGGTGTCAAATCTTCCTTCCGATGGCCTCGATGTGCCTGCTCAAGCCGACGATGGATGGTTCCGAATTGAATCTTAACTCAAGCTCGAGGAGCCGATTATAGAACCTCTTGTCGGAGAGCATCTTCTCGAGCTGGTCCTGCGTGAATGGGACGACTAGTTTGCCGAATATCCTTTTAATCTCGAGTCCGTTCTCCTCGAACAGCCTGTTCAGTTCGCTGACCGTGAAATTACGCGCAGGGAACGAGCCATGGAATTCCGTCACGTGCGTTTTGACGAACCGGTCGATCTTCCCGTAATCCTTGGCCGCCAGGAGGTCCGAGAGCGTCCAATAGAAACCGTCTATCGAGATGCAGACATGAGCGCCTTTGGTGGCCACTCTTGATAGCTCCCCGACCGCCTTGCCCGGTTTGCCGCAGTATCCGACCGGGTCGCCCTGGGCGATGACCATTCCGAACGACCCGTCCTCGAAGCAGGACAGGTCGGTTATGTCCGCCTGCACGAACTCAATGCGCCCTTCGAGTCCTTCCTCTTTCGATTTTTTCTCCGCGACTTCGAGCATCTTCTTGGACAGGTCGGAGCAGACGACCTTGAAACCGAGTTTGGCCAATCGCCTCGACCAATAGCCGGTCCCCCCGCCCACATCCAGTATCAGATCTTTCTTTTTGGGGAGGTATCCCTTCATCATCCTCCAGGTTATGTCGTCGTACAATTCCCAATACGGGCTGCTGTAATCCGACTCGTATCTCTCGGCTATCTGGTCGTGGAATATCGATGATCTGGTCTTCTTCACGGATGACGACCTCCGGGTAGTCATATGAGCGCTCGAAAAGCTTTCCATCGCGCACTCTTAGCAGAGTTCATAGAAACAAAATAATCATAAACCATCCCGTCCCTATTCATCACTATGGTTTCCCGCAGGAGCTTGGACAGGAATCTCGCCACCGAGAAGGTGGACCTCCAGTTCTACCTGGTCATCGAGCGCGGCGGGAAGCGAATGCTCAAGCCGCTCAAGCTCGATACGAAAGTGCCCCTGAAGCTGGTGAGAGCGATAGCCGACGACACGATAATCCCCGAGTTCTACGCCACGCTGGCCAAGGACCTGCGCGCCCGGGGTGTGGAGCCCGGCTCCAAGGTGCAGGTACGCGCTAAGTTCGGACCCGAGCACGAGATGTTCGACCCGGCGCTAAAGGGCACCAGGGTCCTCTGCGAAGTAGACGTCTGACGTCAGCCTGTGACAAGTGCCATGGCCGCCTGCTCGAAGGCGCGCCCCGCTTCCTCAAGCAGTTTCTTTCTCGCCGCCAGCTCTTTCGGGTCCCCTTTTTCCAGGATCAGCTCCTTGTGCAACGCCTCTACGCGCGTGCCCGCGAACTCGGCTTTCACTTCATCGACCCATGCGAGCGCCCTGCGGAGCGGGTCCCCGGCTACCGCTTCCCGTATCTTCCTGTTGCCGGCTTCCATCAATGCTATCGTTTTGCCGTCCCCCTTCATGTATGCGTCATCGGTTTTAATCAGCTCGTCGAGTATGTACCGGGTGTTCCGCTGGCCGAGGAGCCGGGCGAACTCTTCGAGCATTTTCCTCGCCTCCTCCCTCCAGCCTCTCCGGCCCATCGCCCTGGAGTCCTTCGCATAAAGATAAGCCGTCCGCAGCTTGCCCTTGAACCAGTCTACCTTGAACGCCTTGCCACAGGCGTCGATTATATGGAGGGCTTCGTCGTGCTCCCCCGTCTTTATCTTCTCCTGCGCCACCCTCATGGCGCTTATCACCACGCGGTCCGAGACCAGGGTGCATGCGACGCCCAGCCCTTCCTCGCCTTCCAGCTTTCCCGCGAGGTCCAAGAGGACGCCTTTGAGCCTCATGTCCCGGAACGCCCGGAGGCCGTTCTCTCTTACCTCCTCGTAAGCGTCTATCCCCACCACCTCCCCGTCGCGCCAGAGGTACCTGTTCTTGAACGCGGTGAGCAGCGTGCATGCCTCGCTTATGGAGCGCCTTCTCCTGAACCTGGTACGGTACCAGATTCCCTCTTTCATCGCTTCCAGAGCCTTATCCATCTTCATGTCTGCGAGCAGCTTGCAGCCGGATTCGGTCTTGCCCACTTCGGCGTTGTAAGCCGCCAGCACGTCCCGTATCTCCTCGAGCCGCCTTTCATCTAACCGGGCGCCCTGCGTGTATAGCATCGCATGGAGCTCATCTATGTTCTGGCATAGGATTTCGTTGTCCTTGAGTTCCCCCACGTGATTCTGGCGGATGTGCTTCATGGCCCTGACTGCGTGGTATATGTCTGTAAAGACCATCACCGTTGTGCTGGGTATGGGGTCGCCTTCCACGAACCCCTCCCCTATCCGCGAGGCGCGTTCCCTCCTGAATCCGACCAGCACCCTCCAGCTCTCGATATTGACCTTCAGGTCCACGCGCCTGCCGCTTTCATCCACGCCGTAGAACTGGTCCGCCCCTATGCCTAGCATCAGCTGCTTTCCGCTCATCGAGCGCCGTCTGGCCCTGTCCCTGTTCCTTTGCATTCCCATGTTGAGGGCGAGTTCGCGCGTCTCTCTATTGAGTCTCATATCTCCACGTATTATGATTAGATGGCACAAGTTTATAGTATTTATGGTTTGTTGGCATTTTTCATGGTTCTACCGCGGAAACGTTCCTCCGCGGAAATCCACCCTCCTGCGAATCGTTTATAAAGCGGCCAAGCACCGGTCATATCGTGAACCTTTTGGGCGGATTTGCCCGACGGAAAATGGTTGGGGGCCTGCGAGGGCCTCTTCATACTCACGGAACGGAAGGTGATCGGAATGGACAGGAAGAAAGCGGAGCGCCGCGCTGCGGCAAGGGATGAGATGCATTCCCTGATGGAATACAGGAAAGCGCTTCAGGAGGACTACCAAGGCGTGTTCGACAAGCTGCTCGGCTATGCAAAGGAGCACGCGGGTGCATGCGCACGTGCGGGAAACATGAAACTGTCCGAATCCATGCTGCTGGCAATGATCCTCGAGCAACAGAAGCGGATAGACGCGTTGGCTGCGGAGCGGGGCGGCCCAGGGACCAGGAAGCCGGTCCAAGAGGAGGCGCGCTCACGCCCGCAGGACGTAGATCTGTTCGCATTATTGAATAAGACGGAGGTGAAGGAGTACCCGCCATGGGTCGTCTGCTAGAGACTGCCCGCCCACTCTTCGGATTAGCACTCTTTTTTTGCCTTTGGAACAACCCTGCCGGGTTCTGCGCGGGAGCCGGGACCCGGCTCTAATTCTCTTCTTCAGACCGAGTGGAAATTGCCTTCCTTGTCCCTCCTGAACTTGTGGACCGGATTCGAGGGGCAGACGAAGACGCCTTGGTTATTCTCCTTCATATCTGAGAACATTCCTTTGTACACGTGGCAATTCGGACATGCTGGCATGGGGGTCACCGTTTCACTAATTTATTCAGCAATATTTAAAAAGAATCATCCCGCTCTTCTGTCAAGGAGATGCAATGGAAGCATACACGAGGCGGCCCGCGGTGGCCGGCGCATTCTATCCGGACGAGCCGGCCGAACTAAGGAGCATGATAAGCAGCTATCTTGAGAAGGCCGGCAGCGTGAAGGTAGATGGCAGGCTCAGGGCCCTGGTCGAGCCGCATGCGGGCTACGTCTATTCCGGGCCTGTCGCCGCGTTCGGTTACAAGCTGCTCGCGAGTCTCGCGAAGCAGCCTTCGAAGATAATAATACTCGGGCCGTCGCACTACGCCGGATTCTTCGGAGCCGCGGAGGCCGGCGCGGACTCGTGGCAGACCCCGCTTGGAATCGTGAAGGCCGGCTCGATAACGTCCGAGATCGGGAAGACCGATATAATCAAGACCATTCCAGAAGCCCATGCCCCGGAGCATTGCATAGAGGTCCAGCTTCCGTTCCTCCAGACCGTCATGAAAAAGGACTTCACGGTGTATCCTTTGCTCTGCGGGGACGCATCCCCGTCCGCGCTCGCGGAAGCGCTCGTAAAGGCGGTGGACGACGACACGCTCATAATCGCCAGCTCGGACCTGAGCCACTACAACCCCTACGAGCGCGCCAAGCGCCTCGACTCCATATGCAACAAGGCGGTCCCAGCCCTCGACATCCCAACAATGGAAGACAGCGGGGACGCGTGCGGCAAGACCGGGATACTGACGCTCATGCACATAGCGAAGAAGATGAAATGGAAGGGGAAGATGCTGGACTACCGGAATTCCGGGGACACGGCCGGGCCCAAGGACGCGGTCGTGGGCTACGGATGCTACGCGTTCCACAGCGCGAAGTGATTCCATGGACGCGGACGTTCGTGCCGAACTGGAGAAAATAAAGGAGCGCAACCGGCGCGTGGAGGCGGACAAAGCATGGGAGACCAGCTGGACGAGGAAGCTCGTCATCGCGGCTTTCATATACATATTCGCGGTCATCGTGCTGGCGAGCATAAGGGCGCTTTCTCCGTTGCTGAACGGGCTCATACCATCTCTCGCCTTCCTGTTCTCCACAGAGACGTTCGATCTCCTCAAAAAATGGTGGATTGGGAATCGCTATAAGAAATGAGGTGCTCTGATGGCCGAGAAGCTCAACGAGAAAGAGAAGAAGTTCATGCTCGCCCTCGCGCGCGACGCGATAAAAAACTACCTGGAGAAGGGCGTGAAACCCGACGTCAAGCCCTCCGAGGTCCCGTCGAAGCGGCTCACCGAGGACGGCGCCTGCTTCGTCACGCTCCGCATCGGGAAGGACCTGCGCGGCTGCATCGGCTCGCTCGAGGCGCACCGGCCCCTTGTGATGGACGTGGTGGACAACGCCATCAGCTCGGCCTTCGGCGACCCGAGGTTCAGCGGACTCAGGAAGCAGGAGTTCGCGAAGATAAAAATAAGCATATCCGTGCTCACGAAACCCATCCCGTTCCCGGTCAGCGGCCCGGACGATTTGCTCAAGAAGCTTGTTGCCGGAAAGCACGGATTGATCCTCAAGCAGGGGTGGGCCAGGGCCACGTTCCTGCCCGCGGTCTGGGAGGAGCTCCCGGACAAGGAGCAGTTCCTCTCGCAGCTGAGCATGAAGGCCGGCCTCTCGCCTGACGCCTGGAAGGACCCTGAGACGGAGTTCGAGGTCTACGAGGCCGAGGAGTTCTCGGAATGACAACGACTTTACTCGACTTTTTATAACTTTGCAGACAATATGGTGTTCATGGGAAAGTCAGTCTTCCTCATGACCGATGCGCAAGGGGCGGCAGCGGCAGCACAGGCATGCAGGCTCAAGGAGAAATTGGAGAGGTCCAGCCTCAGCCTCAGTGGTCCGCTCTCGGACAAGGGGGGCGCGGTGGAGCGGTTCGTGGGTGATGTCCGGGTCATGGCAGAATTCATCGGGACCGATGAGCTCAGCATGGCCGTGCGCAATCTCATGCCGCGGAACAAGCCATCCATAAACGCTCTGCAGGCCACGATACCGATGCTCGAAGTGCCGTTCATCCTGGCCGAAGCGCCGGAATGCGGATGGGGTGACTATCCGGTAAGCGCGGGAGAGGCGGCATCGGCCCCCACCGTCGGATTCAACGGAGGCTTGGCAAGGCCGCTATGCATAGCCGAGCTCACCACGCTCGCCGTGTCCGTGCTCAGGAGGCTCGGATTCGCGTGCCATTTCTCGATATCCAGCTGCTGCGCGTCCGAACCCGGCGAAAATCCCGCATCAGGAACGGAGAGCCGCATCGTACCCACGATCGTCATGCCCACGGACGATGATTTCCTGCTGCTGTCCGTGATCCATGACCAGGAGGGCTTCTTTTCTATGTACCCTCCGGTCTTTTCCGAGGCGCTGGATGACGACGCGCTCATGGCGTTCCTCGAGCTCAATGACGCATGGTACCATGCCAAGACGCTGATGGCGGACATGTCGAAGCGTGCGATAAAGTTCGACGGCGAGCCCGAGCTCAGGTCCGCGCAAATCGGCCATCTGCTCAGCGAAGGGGCGTCCCACTGGTCCCTGTCCGAAGCCGAGGCGGACGCGGCCGATGCGAGGGGGCTCATTGGGTCGGATGCGATCAAGAGCTACAGGGAGGCCAACGGGCAAGAGGTCGTAAGGACCCTGACCGATCCAAAGCGCCATGAAAGAATGGCCGCTTGGGCGATGCTCTGCGACGACCTCAAGCGCGCGCTTAGCGAAACCCCGGATGCGGACGAGCCTGGGGTCGCCTCGCTCCATCGTAAGCTCGCAGTCTCCAGCCACACCTGCTGCGTGCCGCAGTTCAGGGACTACCTGAATCAGTGCATACCTATAGTCAATAAGCACCTGCACCCGGCTTCGGACTGCCGGGCGGATGGAAGACCAAGTGAAACAGGCAATTCGGCGAACCGATTAGATTAGGGAAAAGGAGCGATTCCCGGAATAGAAAATCATTCTGGTAACTACTTTACTTAACTTTTTATAACTTTGCAGATAATATACAATCATGGGAAAGTCAGTCTTCTTCGGGCCTTCAAAGGAAAAGGACGCGCAAATCAAGCAGATGCGAAAGCTGCGGGACAAATTCGGCCTGGACAGCCTTAAGCTCGACGGGCCGTTCTTGGACAAGTCGGGCGCGGCAGCGAAAATAGCTGCCCAAGTGCAGTCGTGGACCGAAGATTCCCCCAGGGACAACGTGATACAGACCGCCGTACGCACCCTCCTGCCGCAGAACAAGCTTCCTGGAAACCTTCCGTCAGACTGCAGATCCAGGCTGGAAATCCCGTTCATCGCAGGCACCGCCCCGGGAGGCTGGCAGAAGCGCTATCCGGAGATCGCAGGAGAGACGGCATCAGCCGGCGCCGTGGAATACAACGGGGGCCTGGCAAGGCCGGCGGGTGCGGTTGCTCTCACAACCCTCGCCATGTCCGTGCTCAGGATGCTCGGAGTCGAGTGCTATTTTTCGCAATGCACCTGCATCCCGAACATTCCCGAAGAGGCGCTTCCCGCGGGAACAGAGGCCACCATCGTCCTGCATGTCCTGCCCTTACGAACCGCGCCTATAATCATCGTACCCGACGGCCCGCGGCCCAGGCAGTTATCGCTGATTCCCGACTATGGCTTTTTCTCGAATGTCACGAACCTCTCGTTCGAGGTGCTGGATAGCGACGCGCTCATGGCGTTGATCAAGCTGCATAACGCGCGCCGGCATGCCATGGCTCTGATGACGGACTTGATGAACTATCTGCCAGGGTCCGACGAAGAGCGCACCTCCAGGGCCGTGCGGATCGGGCATATGGTCCATGAAGGCGTGTCGCTCTGGAAACTGTCCGATGCGGAGGAAGACCTCGGAAGCGCAAGGAAGCTTTTCGGGCCGTACGAGCACCAGCTGAATAGCGCCAGGTATGACCTCGAGGACGATATCGTGCACGCTATCACCTGCCTCGAACGCCATGCCGAGGTGGCCGCTTTGGTGATGCGCACCGAAGACTTCCATGGGCCTCCATTCACCGATTATATGGACCTGGCGCGTCTGATGAACGAGCACCTGCACGAGGCTTCGGAATGCAATGCCGATAGCGGCGGCGAAAAGAAGAATTGACTTCACTGAAGCAGTCCAGATATCCCCAGGACTTCCTCCTTGCCGAGCGTGCGGACCTTCCTCTTCTCATACTTCCCTAGCGCTCCGAGCTCGTCCTTCTCGAACATCTTGGAGTCGAGCAGCGCGTTGCGCACGGTCTTGTTCTTGTGCGTGAAAAGGCACCGGATCACGTTCTCCTCGAACTGCGTGAGCGTCCTCCCCGTGGGCTTCAGCATTATCATGGCCGAGTCCACTTTGGGCGCGGGCCGGAAAAGGTGGCGCGGCACCAGCTGCACGAGCTCCACCTCGAAAGCTAGCTGCGCGGTCACGGACAGGCGCCCATAGTTCTTGTCCTTCGGAGTCGCGGCCATCTTCTGCGCGAACTCCTTCTGGACGATGAGGACGGCGCGCTCGAATTTAACCCTCGCTATCCTGAAGATGATCTGCGACGTGATGTAATACGGGATGTTCCCTGCGATCAGGTCCACGTCCGGCAATTCGAATTCAAGGAAATCCGCTTCAATCAGCGTCAGGTTCTTCCCTTTGAACTTTTCGCTCAGAAGCTCCGCCATCCGCGGGTCCTTCTCTATGGCGAATAATCTCGACGGCCCGAGCTCGAGTATCTTCTCCGTCAGCCTTCCGTCCCCAGGGCCGATCTCCAGGACGGTCCGTCCTTCTGGCTTGAGCAGCGCGGCCTCCTTGCGTAGTATGTTCTGGTCCATGAGGAAGTTCTGGCCCAGGGATTTCTTGGCTCTCAGTTCCATGGTAGCGAATTGGTTGTCAAATCTTCTTAACCGTTCCCCTGTTGCCGTCCACTTCCACCATGTCCCCGGTCCTTATCGCCTTTGTCGCGATCTTGGTCCCCACGACGCAGGGGATGCCGAATTCGCGGGATATCACCGCAGCGTGGCAGAGGATTCCGCCTTCGTTGGTGACGACCGCGGCGGCCTTTTTCATGGCTGTCACGAAATCAGGGGTCGTCATGGAGGTGACAAGGACCTCCCCGGGATTGATTTTCGCGGCTTCGGAGGCGCTCATGGTCACCAAAGCCCTCCCCCTCGCGATGCCGCCGCTCGCAGGCGCGCCGCCCAGCTCCAGCTGCTCAGAGTCGTGCCTTATGTGCGGGTCGAGGCGTTTCCATGCATCCGCAGCATCCTCGCTGAAGCATTCGATGGCATCCTTGTCCGGCCGCCAGACCGCGAGGAAACTGCGCATCCGCTTCCCGAGCAGCGAGGTGTCGAAACTTCCATCCAGGATCCCCTGCACTTCCGAGGCCATGCTGTATTTCATGGCCTTGAGGGCAAGCCCCTTCCTCCGCCCGATCTCCGCCAGGACCGAATCAAGGTGGTGGAGCGCCTTCATGATGTACTCCTTGCGGTAATCCTGGTACCAGGCGAAGAATTCCAGGAGCTCTATGAGCTTACGCTGCTCCTGCGTCAGCTTCAGGCTTTCCATGAGTTGCTGCTTCTTTTCAAGGATTGCATGGAATTCTTTTTTGGTCTTCTCCAGGTAGGCGGTCGGATCGCCGTTCTTCAAAAGCAGGATGAGCTGGGAGCTGAAGAAATCCATCCCTAAAATTTCAGTGGAGAAATAATTGTTGTGCAGCCAGAAGTACTTCCGCGCATGGCCGCGTAAATCGCTTTCAACATCCGCGCCGTCCTGCGCCTTGATCGCGATGGAAAGCAGGTCTTTGAGCTCCCTCATGGAGAACGACTCGCGGGGAGAGATGGTGAGCGCAGAAAGCTGCGCGTCGATGTCCTTCTCCGCGACGCCTTTCTCACTGAGCAGTACGCGCACCTGCCGCTCTCCGTCCAGGCCCACAGGCTCGACCAGCGCGCCAGGGACGAACCATTCCACGAGGCCCCTCTTGATGAGCAGGTAGTGGTCGAAGAGCCCGCGTTCGGTGAGCTTTGCGAGGTCTGCTTGTTGCGAGGTTTCGAATATCCGGTCGAGCTTCTGCGCTGTACGTGCTATGTCCTGCTCCAGCGCCTTCCTCTTTTCTGGTTTCAGGCAGGCCGATATAAGGTGCCTGCCATAGTCCTCCAATTCATCAAGAGGGGTCATCCAGTGTATGATGTCGCCTTTGTAGTGCAGGTACGTCGTCGGCCATGGCCTTCCGCAGTAGTCCCTCGTCGGCTTCGCCCATGCCTCCATGCAGAGGAGTATCGGGTGGACGGTGGCTTCCCGCTCCCATTCGAACCATCGCATCAGCTCACGCTCCTGCCCGCCAGTCGCTGGCTGAAGTACTGTTTTTTCGGCAAGCCCAGCTCTTCCCTAACGGAGACGATGCGCCTGTAATAATGGCCGCGCATGGCTTCCGGCTTGTATTCGTATATCTCATCCCCGTAAAAGAAGGCGTCCAGCAGGTCTGCATCCTTGATCAGCTCCGCCAGTGCGCCATCCGAATATACGTGCTTGTCGCTGTGCGCCGCCACCGCTTTCTCGACTTCCGCCATCTCGTGCTCCGAGAATTGGCCGGTCTCTTCAAGCAGCGCCCGAGCGACGGGCCCGCCGAGGCGGCCATGGTCCTTGTAATTGCCGTGGATTATAACGTAGATATCATGAAGGGCCGCGGCTACGGCCGCCAGTTCCTCGTCCACGCCCCTCTTCTGCGCGAGCAGCTTCGCGAACTGTATGACCGAAGACGAGTGCTTGAGCTCCCACTGAACCGAGCTCTCCCTGTCTTCCTGCGGCAGCTTCGAAGACAGCAGCATCTCGATAACCTTAGCCTGTATCTTTTCGCTCCTGTTCATGCCGTCGTGTACGAAATAATGGAAACCCGAAGGATTGTTCGTTTTCATGTCAACCGTGTCCATTGCCATAGCGGATATTGATGACTAGCGATTTATTTATTAAATCACTACTACTATATGATAGTAGTATGTATGACGATATCCTACGAAAGCTCGGCATGTCTCCCAACGAGGTGAAGGCGTACCTGGCGCTACTCTCGCTAGGGAAGACCACGACCGGGCCGCTTGTGAAGAGGACTGGGATACCGTCCTCGAGGATATACGCGACGCTCGATTCCCTGGTGGAGAAGGGTGCGGTAGGGTTCGTCGTGCAGGGCAAGGTGAAATGGTTCAACGCCAACAGGCCCGAAGTCCTCGGTCACCTCATAGACCTCAAGGAGCAGGAGCTGGAGCTGACAAAGCACGAGTTCGAATCCGTGTTGCCTGGTTTGTCGGTGGAATACGCGACTGAGAAACAGACCTACAGCGTGGAGGTGCTGGAAGGCCTCAGGGGCATCAAGTCGGTCTACGATTTCTCGCTGGCTCTGCTCCGGCCCGGGGATTGCATCTATAGCCTGGGATATCCGATGCTGGCGAGCCGGCTGCTCGACGCCTATTTCAAGGATTACCACCGGAAGCTGCGCAAAAGGAGGCTCAGGGCGAAGACCATCTATGATTACGACGCCTGGTTCGCGAAGAAACGCGCTCCACGACCCCATGCGGAGGAGCGTTATCTCCCAAAGGGTATCCACACCCCCGGATTCATCCACATCGTGAAGGACTATGTCGCCATCATGGTCGTTACGGAGAAGCAGAAGACCGCCATCCTCATAAAGAACAGGGAGGTCGCGGAGAGCTATATGCAGTATTTCAACCTGATATGGGGCGTCTCGCACCGGACACGATAGAAAATCAGAATGCGTTCGTCTCGTCCTCTCTTCTCTATTGCCAGCACGCAGCGGTAAGCCCTGCCCATATTCGATATAAAATTAGAGAAACAGCAACAATTTAAAAATGGTTTCCAGTATCATAAAAGCATGGATATGACTTTGCCTAGTTACATCACGATAGAGCGCGGAGAGTCGACCTCGATTTGCACGATAACCCTTGGCCGGGTCGTGCAGCAGCCTGTAGAGTATGGGGTCTCCGGAGACGGGATTCGCGGCGGGGTCGGAATGGCGAAAAAGCCATGCGCCAGCTATGACATTTCGCTGCTTGTAGGGAACATCTTCGGCAGCCAGGCATTGGATTCCGCAGACGTATGGGAAGGTCAGGGTGCCTGGAGGGGCGGCGGTTTTGGGGGCGGCTACACGAGCGACAATAATTCACGGACAACAATCGACTTTTTCGTGGGCCTGAGCCGCGAAGTCCTCCATATAGAATTCGAAACCGAGATGGAGAATCCGCTCGATTACATCCCGCCTTGGTCGGACAAAGAGAAAAGGCAGGTCATCACCATAAAAGCCAGGAATAAAATGATGGAAACGATGCTCAACCACCCTGAATTCCTGGACATATGCAGCGTCCTTCGGGCCGGGCCGGCTGCAAGGTACAAGCCGAGAGCGCACGAGTTCAAGATGGACATTGGAAGGCCCGTGTTCCAGCCCATGGCAGGGGTTGCGATCACCGGGGCTGCCGCGCAAGGCGACGTGGCAGTGGTGTTAGGAAGAATCTACGGGGAACGGATACTCCACAATGTCGAGACTGCGACCGAAAGGCCGCGCAGGACACGGAAAATTATCGTGAAACCCCAGACGCTCAAATACCAGGGATTAGAAATCAAGCGCCCCGAACCAGTGCCGGACCAGATGGTGGAATCGACGCATTTCAGCGAGTGGAACATCGTGAGGGAGTTCACTTTCAAATCGGAAGGCAAGCCTATCACCGCGTGCTTCGAAACTGCATTCAAGGCGGGCGAACCCGACCCCCTGCCTGCAGAAGATGCTGCGGCAAGGCAGGTAATCACGATAAAGGGCCCGAAAGACCTGGTCGAAATGGTTTCAGGATATGGAGGCCTGGAAGCTCTGTGCACTGAATTGAGAGAAAGGGACGTCGCGACGCTACAGAAAAAAGTGGCAGCTGCGACGACCGCGCCGATTCCAGACCCAAAAACGCCGCGAGGCTATGGCCCGAGATTCCCGAAGAGGACGGAATCCGGCGTTGATGAGCGTCAACCGTGTTTCAGTGACGGCATAAGCGTCCCGCCGAGGTTCAGGGACGAGCGGCAGGGCGGTTTCCACGATGACGGGCGCGGCAGGTTCGAGCGTGACCGCTCGGAGGTCTTGCAGATATGGAAAGACGGGCATTCAGATCATAAGGGATTGCCGGGTGCCTCAAGAAGGGAAAGGGACAACAGGCGCCCGTTCAGGGAAGGCGATTTCGTGAGGCCTCCGGCGAGGTTCAGACAGCCCGAGCCTCCAAAATCGCAGTCCAAACCGCCGGCCAATACCGCTGAAGGGATCGCAAGGCTGACGATGAAACCGACCAGGCTTGGTTACGACCGGCTCGGCAGGCGCACGCGCTAGAATGCATTCTCTTCATCCTTCTTTCCTTCTATTACCAGCACGCAGTCTATGAACCCGTAGGCGTAATTCGCGGCTCCGAAGCTGGTGAAATAGTCCCCCTTGTCGTAGTAGTGCTTCGCATCCTTGGCGTAGTTCTCCGCCCATTCCATGACGGGCGGGTATTTCGCGTCGAGCCCGAGTTTCCTGAACTCCTCCAGTATGCGCTCGAGTTTCTTGAGGTCCTTCTCCGCGCGCGCCTTCTCGTCCATGTCAGATCTCCTGCACCAGCTCCTTGAGGTCCTTCCGTCTGGTCCGTTCAGGCTTCTCCGCTGGATATCCCACGGGGATGACCGCCACAGGGACCTCGTGCTCGCCCAGCCTCAGTATCCTGGACACCTCGAGCGGGTCGAATCCGCCGACCCAGACGCTGCTCAGCCCCAGGGCGGTCGCTGCCAGCTGGCAGTATGCCGCGGCGATGGTCGCGTCCTGTATGGCATAAAGCTCGTAGCCCCGCTCGGCGTACCTGGCCTCGGACTGCATCTTTTCCGCGCAGAAGACGAGCAAGGCCGGGGCATGCGCCACGGGCTCCTGCTCCATGCAGGCGATCACCATGTCCTCCCTCGTCTTCCTGTCCCTCACCAGGAATATGCGGTACGCCTGCAGGCCCCCCGCGGAGGGCGCCAGGTTAACGGTATCCAGCAGCCTCTTGAGCAGCTTCGGGTCTATCTTCCTGTCCTCGTAAACCCTCACCGACCTCCGTCCGTCCACGGTTTCGAAAAAGTCCATGCACAATAGCTTAAGCGAAACTAATAATAAACATCACGCGGAGAAGGTCATATGCCGGTCGAGAAAAAAACGGTTTCGCCAAAAGCCGGAGCCGCAAAACCTGAAACGCCGCGTGCCGTACAGCCTGGAGCGCCCGCCCCAGGCGCGGTTCAGAAAGACGGCATGTCCGATTTCATCACGGGCCCCTTCCGCAAGTGGTGGGATTTCATCCGCATTAACCCTGTGGGTTACTGGCTGGGGCTGGTCAGGATATCGCTCGCCTCCACTCTCGTTTACGTGCTTTTCTATATCCTCATGCTAGCGGCGCTCGTAGGCGTGGTGTTCGCCCTTGGCGGGGTGGGAGAAGTGCTTAAGATGGCTCCGCTTCAGCTGGTCCTCCTCATCGCTCTTTTCGGGATCGTTTTTCTCGTAGGTTCCCTTGCCATTGCATGGCTCGCCAGTTCGATAAGCATGACATCGATCGCATATACCGATGCGCGGCTGACCGGAGGGAGCTTCTCGATATCCGAGTGCTTTTCCAGGATAAAGTACCGCGTGCTCAAGTTCCTGCTGGCTTTGACCGGGATCCTCTTCGCAGTGCGGATTCCATTGTACCTGCTGTTCGCCGCGTTCATAGCGGTTGTCATATGCATGGCCCTTGCTTCCAGCGCCTACACCGGGTTGTCGCTGGTGCTTCTCCCCTTTGGAATGATGTTCTATCTGGTATTCTATCTCCTCGTCCTGATGTACATCTTTCTCCTCTTGGTATTCTACGCGGCCTTCGCTTTCGTGGCCCAGTTCTGGCTGCTAGGGATCGTCCTTGAAGGGAAGGGCGTGGTGGTGTCCCTGAAAAGAAGCTTTGCCATCGTCAAGGCAAGCCCTCTCGAATCGTTCCTTTTCTGCGTCTTATGGGCCATCGGGACGTGCATCGCGTCCCTGCCCATGATGGCATTCGTGTTCGTGATATACATCGGCGTTTTCGCGAGCGTATACATCGTAGCGTCGCTCGGCGTGCTCTGGGGCGGCGTGATCGTGGCGTTCCTGTTTCTGCTGGACATGCTGATTTCTGTCCTGCTGGGCTCGATCACATCCGCTTTCAGCCAGCCGACCCAGATCCTTTTCTGGAAGAGCGCCAGGGACAGGATGGAAAAAGCGCAAGCGTAAAACAAAGCGGAAACGACAAGAAGCAGGCTGATGAGAAAATATAAGTGTCAGCAGCAGCGCGCTTTTCCGTCCGTAGGACAGTACCGGCAACGCCGTGAGGAGGCTTAACTTCTGAGTTCGAGATGGGATCAGGTGTTTCCCCCCTCCTATGGCCGCTGACAAACAGAGGTATGTTCATATATGTTTATAAAACTGATTAGTCAAACTTGTAGCGTGTACTCCTTCTACCGGTAGGTGATTCAGTGCAGGAACAATTCGCCACACAACCGCAACCGATTCCCGGACCATCGGCCCCAGAGCCGGTCATAGCAGCGCAGGCCACGGCAGAGCCCAAGGAAGCCAAGTCGCTAAGCGACGACGAGGAGATACTCAAGTTCATAGAGGAGACCAAGCAGAGGATATACATCGTGGGCGCGGGAGGGAGCGGCAGCAACACGCTCGACCGGCTTTTCGACCTCGGCACCTCGGGCGTCAACCTGATAGCCATGAACACCGATGCCAAGCACCTGCTCAGGGTGCGCGCCAACAAGAAGATAATACTGGGCAAGCAGGTGAGCAAGGGAAGGGGGGCCGGCTCGAACCCTGCGGTGGGGGAGAAGGCCGCGCAGGAGTCCATAGAAGAGATAAAGGGGGCCATCGGAGATGCGGCCCTGGTGTTCATAACCTGCGGCATGGGCGGAGGCACGGGCACGGGCTCGGCGCCGGTCATAGCCGAGGCCGCGAAGAAAGCGGGCGCGCTCACCGTGGCGGTGGTCACCCTCCCATTCGCATCCGAGGGCAAGATCCGCATGGAGAACGCGCTCCAGGGCCTAGACAAGCTGCGCAAGCAGACCGACACCCTCATAGTGATAAAGAACGACAAGCTGCTCAACCTGGTCCCGGACCTGCCGCTCAACACCGCGTTCAAGGTCTGCGACGAGGTGCTCGCGGGCTCCGTGAAGGGCATAGCCGAGCTGGTCACGAAATCCGGCCTGGTGAACGTGGACTTCGCGGACCTGCGGACCATCCTCTCAGAGGCGGGCTTCGCGGCGATAGGCCTGGGCGAGGCGTCGCTGGACGCGAAGCACGAGGACCGCGCGAGGGTGGCGGTGGAGACCGCGCTGACCTCGCCGCTCCTGGACGCTGACATAAGCTCCAGCAGCAGGGCGCTGATAAACGTCATAGGCGGCGAGGACATGACGCTCAAGGAGGCCGAGTACATAGTGGCCGAGACCTCCAAGCGCATAAGCCCCAACGCGCACATAATCTGGGGCGCGCGGGTTGAGGGGAACATAAAAAAATCTTCCATGCGAGTGCTGGTCGTGCTCGCCGGGGTGAAATTCCCGAAGTACGACTATGTGCCCAAGGACGGCAACGTGGAGGTCGAGAACCTCGACCTTGACCTCATAGGATGAACGGTGATTGTTTGGAAACGATGGAACTGATAAGGAGATGCGTCAGGATATTGCACATAGCCAGGAAGCCGACCTCCCAGGAGTTCGAGACGGTCGCAAAGGTGACTTCGCTCGGCATGGTGGTCTTCGGCCTCATAGGGCTGATAATCACGTTCGTGCTCAATTCGTTCTGAGGTGCTGCACACATGATATTCACTATAAGGGTGACATCCGGACAGGAAAAGATACTCTCGGAGATACTCGTGAAGAAGGCGAGGGCGGAGAGGCTTGGCATATACTCGATAGTCCACATCGACGCGGTGAAGGGCTACCTCTTCGTGGAAGCCCCGGAGGAGAACACGGTCGTGAAGCTCATCCAGAAGGTCAAGCACGTGAAGGGCTTCCTCAGGACCCCGATAACCACCGAGGAGATAAAGAAGCTCATAACCATCACCAAGAAGCCGGCGCTCACCATCGAAGTCGGCGACATGGTCGAGATGATCTCGGGCCCGTTCAAGGGAGAGCGCGCGAGGGTGACGCAGCACGACGACGCCAAGGACGAGATAACCGTGGAGCTACTCGAGGTCGCGGTGCCCATCCCCGTCACGGTGAAGGGCAAGATGGTGAGGCTCTTCCAGAAGAAAGGGGCGACGGATTAGCCCCGTTTTTCTTATTCTTTTATTCAAGGGCGTGCCCCGAAAAATAAGTTGAAAAGAAGATGCGGCCACCGGGAATTGAACCCGGATCGCCAGCTTGGGAAGCTGGAATCATACCGGTAGACCATGGCCGCAAGAATCTAATTCTTGTATATCGGGAACTTCCCGCAGAGCTCCTCGACGTCCTTCCTGACTTTCAGCTTCAGCTCGCTGTCGTTCGGGTTCTCCAGCACCTTCACGATCAGGGAGGCGACGTGCTTCATCTCGCCCTCCTTCATGCCGCGGGTGGTGAGCGCCGCGGAGCCGAACCTCATGCCGCTGGTCACGAACGGCTTCTGCTTGTCGAACGGGATCATGTTCCTGTTGGCTATTATGCCGGCCTCCTCCAGCGCGATCTGCGCCTCCTTGCCGGTTATCCCCTTGGGGGTGAGGTCCACGAGTATCAGATGCGTCTCTGTCTTTCCCGCGACCAGCCGCACCCCGGAGGCGACCAGCTCGTCCGCGAGCACCTTCGCGTTCTTCACGACCTGCGCGGCGTATAATTTGAATTCGGGCTGCAGCGCCTCCTGGTAGCACACCGCCTTGCCCGCGATGACGTTCTCCAGCGGCCCGCCCTGCGTGCCGGGGAACACGGCCTTGTCCATTATCTGGGCGTTCCTCTCCGGGGCCATCATCATGGCGCCGCGCGGCCCGCGCAGCGTCTTGTGCGTGGTGGACGTTATTATGTCCGCATAGGGCACCGGGCTCGGGTACACCCCGCCTGCGACCAGGCCGGAGAAATGGCTGATGTCCGCCATGAGCACCGCGCCCACCGCGTCGCATACCTCGCGGAACGCCTTGAAGTCTATGATGAGCGGATAGGCGGTGTAGCCGCATATCACGAGCTTGGGCATCTCCTCCTTCGCCCTCTTCATTATGACATCGTAGTCCAATGCCTCGGTCTCGCGGTCGACCATGTAGGAGACTGGCTTGAACCATTTCCCGGAATAATTCACCGGCGAGCCGTGGGTGAGGTGCCCGCCCTGCGGCAGCTCCAGGCCCATGAACTTGTCCCCGGGCTGCAGGAACGCGTAGAACGCGGCTATATTCGCGCTCGCGCCTGAGTGCGGCTGGACATTGGCATGGTAGACTCCGAAGAGCTTCTTAGCGCGCTCTATCGCGAGGCTCTCCACCTCGTCGACGTATTTGTTGCCGGCGTAGTACCTCTTCCCGGGATAGCCCTCGGCGTACTTGTTGGTGAGCACGGACCCTGTCGCCTCCATGACTGCCTTGGAGGCGTAATTCTCGGACGCGATGAGCCTCAGAGTGGACTGCTGGTAAGAGAGCTCGTTTGAAATCAGACCATAAATCTCGCTGTCCGTTTGTTTCAGAGACATAGTAACCCCACCAATCATTTCATGGCTGGCAAGAGTTAAAATACTTAGGTTGGGCGGGAAAGAGAAACGAAGCAAGGTTTATATTTTGAACATCGATACAAAAAGGCAGGCCGGATTTTAGGCCGAGGTCGCATAACCCGGTAGTGCGCACGCCTGGAACCTAAGCGTTCCGCTAGATAGCGTGTTCCCTCGTGGATTGGGTGTTCAAATCACCCCCTCGGCGAACTTTCTAATAATCAGGACTATTCCCGCGATGCCGCGTCAGCCCGCTTTTCGGTTCCTTGCAGGATGGACCACGAAGTTTCCACTGACTCGCGGACAAGGCCGCTGGCTTCGTTCATGGCCTGCTCGAAAGTGAGTTTGATCCTGAGCACCTTCCCAACCACCCCGGAAATCAAGGAGCACGCCAGGATTACGATTGCCGCCGCACCCATTATATCGACAGCCTCGTTCTGGTGGCTGCCTGCAGAGACCAATGCGTCCGCAAGCCTCGCAAAAATAAGGACCCCGCCGAACACTATCCCGGCATAGGTGAGCGACGTCTTCATCCCGTCAAACTCGTATCTGTTCTTCGCATCCCGTCTCTTCTGCTCGAATTCCCAGGCGAACGTGCCTTCCAGCTCCCTCACATTCCTCCCCAGCCAGGTTCCCCGCTCGCGCACAAGCTCTGTTTCGTCCCTGTGCTTGAACCTGCGCAGTTCAGACCTCAGTATCTTGAGCCCGCTGGCGGTGTCCGGCATGGCGAGGTCTGCGGCCTTGATTTCCGCCCTGCGCAGTTTCTTCACCAGCGCGGCTACCCTGGTCCCTGCCATTATTTAACTTTTGGAAAAACAATATAAAAATCCAACACCCTGGTCTATGTGGATAGCGGCATACCGCATCCGTGCCGCCCGCGGTTCCCCATAAGAAATATAAACCATTGCGGAGGATAGATGGTCAGGTGATTTTCTGGAATCCATGCACGTTCTCAGCGTTGTTTTCGCATTAGCGCTCGTCTTAGGCTGTGTTTCCCCGGTCGGTCCTATCCAAACCAACACAAGCGTAGCCAATACATCCACATGCAAGGTAGTGATCACGAACCAGCCCTACAACGCCACCGTGTGCGAGAACGTCTCCGGCATGCAGCAGGTGTGCAACACGGTCGTGCTGAACTATACCATGAGCAATATCAGCGTGGTCAATCTATGCCTGCAGAAGAACCTCTGCTCCCAGACTGGTTCGTCGGGCAGCGCCGGGAACTGCGTCGCCTACGAGTGCTCCAAGGGCCTGACGACATGCGCGGTCAACATCACGAACCTGGACGCGCAGAGCTCGGCCGTATGGTCCGTGGCCGCGACCTTCAAGGCGGATGGCACCACGTTCAGCGAGACCCCGATCAACCAGACCATCGCGCCGCTGCAGACATCCACATTCAAATTCCAGCGGACGTACAGCATGGACCTCAGCCAGCAGACGATGTCATGCAACGTCACCATGGCCGCGCCACCCGCGGTCCAGCAATGCGGCTACATCACCACGCTCAAGGAGGTCTGCCACCAGGTGCCGTCCACCCAGGCGGTACAGACACAGGTGTGCAGCTAGCGTTCCGTCCGCGGACCGGTGTTTAATTTGCCTTCCGAAGCAATCAGCGTCCATTTCGCGGAGATCGCCCTCAAGGGAAGGAACAGGTCCCAGTTCGAGAGCGCGCTTGTTGACAGCATACGGTCCCAGGTGGGCGGCGGGAAGATCTCACGGGCGGAAAGCAGGATAATGGTCTTCCCAGAGGGCGGCATGGAGGCCGCGCTCAAAAGCCTCTCGAAGGTCTTCGGCATCGCATGGTTCTCACAATCCTGCATCGCAGGCAGGGACGTGGATGGGATAACCGCGCTCGTCCTGGAGCGCGCCGCGCCGTGGAAGGGGAAGCGCCTGCGCGTGGAGGCCAGCCGCTCGGACAAGTCCTTCGCGCTCACCTCGCCGGAGATAAACCGCCAGGTTGGTAAGGCGCTGGAGCTGGCCGGCCACAACATCGATCTGAACACCCCCGAGCAGAAGATATACATAGAGATATTGAGGGACAGCGCGGTCATCTCTTTCGGCAGGACCCCGGGGCTCGGCGGCCTGCCGGTCGGAGTGTCCGGAAGGGTGCTCTCCATGCTCTCCGGCGGCATAGACTCCCCGGTCGCGTCCTGGCTCATGATGAAGCGCGGCTGCGCAGTGGATTTCCTGCACCTCCACGCCGGCAAGTCCGCCGACGAGGTGCGCGGCTCGAAGATGCCGAAGATAATAAAGGTGCTCAAGCAGTACCATCCGCCCAGATGCAGGCTCTTCATCGCACCGTACACCGAATTCTACAAGCGCAGCCTGGCCGTGGACCCGAGGATGGAACTGGTGGTTTTCAGGAGGTTCCTGCTCAGGCTCGCCAGTAGAATAGCCGCTGAGAACGGCCATCTCGGGCTCGTGACCGGGGACAGCATAGGCCAGGTCGCGTCACAAACTCTCGATAACCTGCTTGCAGTGAACGAGGCCGCGTCGCTGCCGGTCTACCGCCCGCTCGCGACATACGACAAGCAGGAGATAGTCTCCCTGGCCAAGAGGGTCGGCACCTACGACCTCTCCATAGAGGATTACAAGGACTGCTGCTCGCTCGTGGCCGCGAAGCACCCCTCGACGAAAGTCAAGCCGGAGAAGGCGCGCGCTATAGAAAATGAGATAAACATACAAGATATAGTCGAGAAGACGCTCGCACAGACCGAAACGATCGAATTCTAGAAGTGCACCCTTTCCGGCTTTATCACGATGCCCTTCTTCCGCTCCTTCAAGTCTTCAGAAGACATCCTGGCGATTCCGACGCCCACGAACTTCCCGCTCTCCGAATAGAGCGCGAGCTTCTGCCCCATGAGGGCGCTCTCCATGGAAACCATGGCCGGTGCGGCTATCTGCGCGCCCGCGCGTATGGACGCGACCGCCGAATCCTTTATCACGGCCTTGGGCAGGAAGATGAACTTTTGCGGCGGGCTGACGATTTTCTCCAGCGCAGAGCCATCCTTCCTGTTGCTGAGCAGCCACATGGCGTCCGTGAGCGTTTCCATGGTGGCCGCATCGGCTTCCTTGATCTCGCCCACCGCGGTGCGCCGGAGCTCCTCCATGCGCGCGCCTCCGCACTCCTTGCCGATGTCCTCGCATAAAGTCCTTATGTAAGTGCCTGCGCCGACCTTGGCCTCGAAAAGCGCGAGCCGCGGGTTCTGCGCGCTCACCTCCAGCAATCTAAGTGAATAGACCGTCCGCTTCCTGGGCACCTTGCGCACGGCGCTTATCTTGGGCGGGGTCTGCACCAGCTCGCCGGTGAACTTCCTGAACAGCGCCTCTATCTGCGCCTGCGTCTGCACGTTCCTGAATTTTATTATGCCCACGTAGACCTTCGTCTCGCCGGCTATGTAGCGGAGGAGCTTCGTCGCCCTTCCCAGCGCCACGGGTAGCACCCCGGAGACCTCGGGGTCGAGGGTCCCGGCGTGGCCCGTCCTCTTGGCGCCCGTTATTCTCTTCACGAACGCGGATATCTCGTGGCTGGTGTGGCCCGGCGGCTTGTCGATCACCACAAGGCCGTCGTCCAGCAGTTCATGGGCCATGAAAAAAAGTCACTCTTTTTTGCCGGTCGGCTCCAGGTGCCCGATCGACACCTTGCGCTCCTTGCCGCTTTTGAGCTTCACAAGCGCGAAATTGTCAGTGACCACCTTGGTCACCACGGCTTCCTCCCCCTTTCGCCTTCCCATCTTCAGTATGCAAACGCTGCCTTTCTCTATCGCTGCCATTTCATCACCGTTTTTTCTTGGTTTCAATCGCTTTCATGACTATCTCCGCAAGCTCCTCCGGGGTGTAGAGCCCGGAGTTCACGCAGATGTCGAATCCGCTATGGTCGTAGATGTCCACGCCGTAGAGCTTCAGGTAGCGCTTCTGGTTCGCGGCGTCCCTCTCCGCGATGTGCAGCCGCGCTTCTTTGAGTGTCACGCCGTCCCTCTTGGCCAGCCGCTCCGCGCGCACATCGTCCGGTGCGAACACCCAGACGCGGATGTTCGGGTTCACCATCCACGGCCCGAGCCAGGTCGTCACTACGCAGTTGCCCTTGCCAGCCTCTTCCTTGAGCAGGGCGTCGAACTTCCGGTCTATGTCCGGGTCCTTCTCCGCCCTTTTCTGGAATTCCATCAGGGAAACCCCCTCCTTGGCGGCGAGGTCCTTGAACGTCGGGCACACGAGCCTGTAGCGGAGCTGCTCCGCCAGCACGCTGCCCAGCGTGTTCTTGCCGCTCCCAGCCAGGCCGGAGATCGAGATTATCATTTGGTCTCACCCTTTTTCTGCGTCATCATCGAGTATGCGATCGATATGATCATGCCCCCTATCAGGGCCACGAATATGAACCACCAGTAGGGCTCGTGCAGCCGCTGGACGTTCACCAGCGGTATGGTGAAGGGCAGGTCCACGTAGAACGAGGTTCCCATATTCAGCGTCACATTGACCCCGGTCGCGCCAGGTGGAGGCGTGACCATCACCTCCAACGTGTCTCCCGGGTAATATGTCTGCTTGTCCGTGGACACCGCCATGGGCTGGCCCTTTGGTGCAAGCAGGAACGTATCCGTGGTGTTGTCCACGTTGTACAGGAAATACGTGGAGTTGTCCGCTATATCCGCGCCCGCGTCGTACGCGGTCGCGCTCGCCACCCATTTGCCGTAAGTGGTGCTGTTGAGCATGTAGTACGCGGTGTACGTCCCGTTGCCGCTTCCGTTGAGGTGCGCCATGAGCGTGACGTCGTCCAGTTTCGCAGGGTCGTAGGCCGTTATCGCCCAGTTGACGAAGAAGAACACCACGAGTATCACTATCATGGGCTTGAACTGCGACAAGAGCACCTTGTTCATCCTGGGGAAGAGCTCCATCTGCTCCTTCATCAGCCGCTCCGACTTCGCCTTGTCGTGGGCCTTCTCCGCAGCCTTGTACTCCTCGTTGAGGCGCTTGGACTCCGCCTGCACGGCGTCCATCTCCGCCTTGTTGATCAGCTTGAGCTGGATGAAGCGCGCGACGCCGGAGTAGATGACTGCCAGTACCGCTAGTAATATCTCATAATTCTCAAAAGGCATGTTACCCTTATGAATCGGGAAAGATTAAATATTTGCGTATGAGACAGATACCATCAGATGGCAGCCGAACTTGACGCCGAGACGAAGCTGAAGATATACATGCTCGTTGTGAACAGGTACAAGGACCTCATCAGCGAGAAGGAGGAGCGCTCGGTGTCCGAGATACGGCAGCGGGTCTCGCCCTACAACGACCTGGTGAAATCCCTGCGCGATCGGCTGCTCTCCGACTACCACCCCTACACCTACGAGCGCGACTTCATGCAGGCGGCACAGGGCGCGATAAGCCACGTCACGGAGATGAAGACATTCAGGATGCTCATACCTTTCTGGATGACCTTCGAGGAGATGGAAGAGCTCAAGGCAGGCGGGATCATGGACAAGGCGCTGCTGCTCACATCGCTGCTCCGCGCATTGGACAGCCGCGACGCCCGGGTGATGGTGACGCGCTCGGGCCGCGTGTTCGTGGGCTTCGAGTGGAAGGGCGCGAAGCACATGGTGGTCCCTGAATCCGGCTCCCTCCTGAGCGGCGATGACGCGGCGAGGCTCCTTGCCGGCGACCCGCTCTCATACTCGTTCTCGGACCTCGCCTATGAGAATTACGATGAATCGTAAGTTGTTTCTTTTAGTGGTCTTTCGTAAGTATCACCTAAGCCTCCGGCCCTTTTAAAAGGGTTATGGTACAAAATAGATTTTACTGGTGATAACTTGCAGGACGAAAGGGGGAAAGTGCTCGGATTCAGGCCACATGCTCCAGGGGCGCAAACCCCGGCACCCGTTAGGCTGCCGGAGCCCAGCGTGGACTCGAAGCGCGAACAGGTGCTTCCCATCGTAGGTGGCGTGATCAAGGGAGCCGAGATCTACATGAAACGCGTGGCGCGCCAATGCGCCTGCTCCATGCTTAACCACGACCAGGCAGTATCTGAAATGGCGCGGGCAAAAGCCATATATGACATGGGGAAATTCTACGAATCCGCGCTTGGCGGGGTCGCGAAGAAAGTCCCCCATGCCCGGGACGCGGTGGTGGAGTCGGCAGAGGCCTTCGCAGACGCTGTGAAGGAGGGCAATTACCTGCCCGAATCGGTCCATGTGCCCAAGTTAAGCCACGAACTAGAGATCCTGCGCGTATGGGAGATGTACAACGGCTTCGTTCCGGAAACCATGAGATCCGAAATTCCGGAAACCCGGGAAACGCCTCTGAGTATGCTTTCCGGTATAGGCGTGAGCGTGAAAGAGTTCGCATCTGTCTTCGCGGATGCCGAGCAGCTTCTCAGGTTCACTATGGAAGCCCTGACTCCCCCGCCGGTCATATCATAATTCTGAGATCAGGTCTATCAGGCTGTTCCTGAGCTCCTTGCCCCAGGTCGATGCGAATTTCCATAGGTTGCGCTCTGCGCTCTTCGCATTCGCTCCTTCGCGCGCCCTTACCGACCATATGAGGTCATCACCGCCCCGGACCGCGCCCTTTTCGAGGTGCCTTTCCACGGTCGCGATGACGCCAGCCGCATGAACGGAAGCGTTTGGGTGGGCGCGCCTCACGGAATCGAAGGCCGCGGATACGATCTCCCTCCGCATGATGTCTATCGCGCCCACGATCAGGTCCAGGTAGGTCAGCACCTGGGTGGGTTTGCGTACGCCCATGCCCTCGAGCGAAAGCGCGGCGCGCAGGTCGTTGGTGTGCATGTCTGATGCGTCTATGGCGATCGCAGCCGGTGCCATGGTCCTGCCGACCCCGTTCGCAGCCATCCTCCTCTCGAGCGCCGCATTCACCTTCTCCGCCGCGATGCCTGGCGCGCCAGCGACTATGAATATGAGATTGGAGCCCGTGCGCCCGACCGCCATGCCCTGGCCTTCCACGTCCTTCAACGCCATGCCCGCGAGCTTGATCAGGTGGTCCGAAGCCTGCTTGCCCATATAAGTGTTTGAATAGCTCAGGCCGAACCTTCCGGAGAATATCTCCGCCAGCCCTTTCTTGCTGTGGTGTATGAAATCCAGGGGCGCGAACCTGTCATTCTGGCTCCTGTGGCTGAACTTGACTTCCACTGCGGACAGCCCCTTGGGCAGTATCATGGGCTCGTGTTTCCCTAGTCCGGGCTCGGGTTCTCCCTTTGGGAACGCGGGCCTGAACGCGGGGGGCATGCTGGGCACGAACCAGAGCTCCTCTCCCTCCGCCTTCACCACCGCCTCGTGGACGAATCCCGGCTTCAGCATTTCCGAAGTCACGATCTGCGGCTCGCTTATGTGGCTTTCTGCCACCAACTCGGGCCTATTGAGGGCCCTTGAATATCTGCCCAGGTCCATGGGCACCAGCTCCACGCTCTCCTGCCCGTCAGTCCCGAACACGAGTTTCCTGACGTGGTATCCATACTCGGGCAGCTGCTCCATGTATTCCCTCAGCACCTGCGCGTGAACGTCAGCGAACTTCTCACGGCCTGTCTGGGAAAGCTGTTTCCGGTCTCCGGTCGCTATGAGTAGGATCTCGTCCGATACCGGGGAGTGCCTGACCAGGTAGGGATTGCCGCAGCCGGGTCCGTAAACCCTGGCCATGGTCGTTGCGAGCACGTCCATGTACAGCGCGAGCGCGGCGCCCCCGGCGCCATCGTGGTCGCCGGTCCGGTTTATCTGGTTCTGGCGTGCCTTGTCCGCACCGATTACCACGCATGCCGCCCCCTGGCGCGTGGCAGCCCTCTGCATAAGCGTCTCTTCTATCTCTCTCACGAACGCAGTCTTCTCCGGGACAGCGCCGCTGGAGCACACCGCCCATCTTCCCTCGTGCCTGAGCCGCTCGCACAGGGGCAGGACGCTCGAGAGCCTCGGCTCGGGGTCGACGTAGGCCGGCCATTGCTTCAGCGTCCTGGCGAGTTTTTGTGTGTTCATGGTACTACCGCTATGGTGTTGCTGTAAGTATATATATGCGATAAACAGTATTTAAACCTATGGTTTTTCACTTTCTAACACAAAATGGGCCAGCGGGCCGGCCCTGGCCCGCCATCCGGCCTCCCCCGCCTTGAGATTCGTTTAAAAGCTTTTCTTTCCATACCCTTTTCCTGCGTATTATTTCCGGCGCAGAAGGGGTTTCCCCTTCGCCTCGAGAACATGTTTCCCGGGGTCCCGTGTCAACCGATAGGAGACTCGCTCTCTGAACGGTTTTCGGGCTAGCGCACGAAATAGGTGCAAATGCATGGTAGACATCAATAAACCGAGACGAGGTTCCATGGGCTTCAGGCCCAGGAAGAGGGCCACGACCCAGAACGTGAGGGTATGCTGGCTTCCGGTGGCTGACAAGAGGGTCACCGGGTTCGCAGGCTACAAGGTGGGCATGACGCACGTCTCCTACACCGACCTGACGGAATCTCCGACGAAGAACCAGGAGATCATGTCCGCGGCTACGGTCATCGAGGTGCCGCCCATGGTGGTCTACGGGGTCCGCTGCTACGACGCCGCGCGCTCCATAGGGGACATACTCGCGCAGGACGAGAAGATACTCGCGACGCTTCGGATGAAGAAGAAGCAGCAGAAGGAGATAAAGGATGCCGAAGTGATGGATGTCCGCCTCCTGGCCTTCAGCCAGCCGGACAAGACGCTCATCGGCAAGAAGCACATAGAGTCCATGGAGCTCGGTCTCGGCGGCAAGGACGCGAAGGAGAAATTAGAGCTCGCGAAATCGCTCCTGGGCAAGGAGCTCAAGGCCAAGGGCATATTCAAATCAGGCGAATTCGTGGACCTCTGCGCAGTGACCAAGGGCAAGGGCTGGCAGGGGCCGGTGAAGCGCTTCGGGATCGCGAAACAGAGGCGCAAGGCCACGAACAAGGCGAGGCACGTCGGTACGCTGGGCCAGTGGCACCCGGCCTACGTATTATATACGGTGCCGCAGGCGGGCCAGACCGGCTACCACACGAGGACGGAGCTCAACAAGCAGCTGCTCGCGGTGAAGGCCTCTGACGCCATAAACGACATAAACCCGAAAAGCGGATTCCCCGGATACGGGTTCGTGAAGAACGATTACGTCATAGTGAAGGGCTCGGTTCCGGGCCCTGTGAAAAGGCTTGTTAAGCTCAGGCTCGCGGGAAGGGCCAAGACGGCGAAGGAGACCCCGTTGTCATACGTCTCCCTAGAGCCCAGGTGATGTCTATGAAAGCCACCGTATATTCACTAGAAGGGAAGGTCCTCAAGCAGATAGAGCTGCCGCAGCAGTTCGAGGCCGCGGCAAGGGACGACCTCATAAAGAGGGCGGTCCTGAGCGAGGAGAGCAAGCTCTACCAGCCGAAGGGCAACTACAAGTTCGCAGGACTCGAGACCAGCGCCAGGTACAAGGGGCGCAAAGAGGATTTCGGTACGGTCAAGAACAAGGGCATCCCGCACCTGCCCCACGAGGTCCTTCCGAAGGGCCAGCTGGGCAAGGTGAAGAGGGTCCCGCACGCGGTGAAAGGAAGGCGCGCGCATCCGCCCAAGCCGGAGAAGATACTCATCGAGAAGATGAACCCGAAGGAATACCAGAGGGCGCTCATATCCGCGATCGCCATGACCGCGGACCGCAAGGCCGTGGTCGCGCGCTGCAGCAGCGACATAGGCGTCTCGCTCCCGATCGTGATGGAGGACTCCTTCGAGAAGCTGGCCAAGACCAGCGACGTGGAGAAGGTGCTCGTCGCGCTCAAGCTCGACCGGTTCGTAGAAAAGGCGAAGAGGTCCGGCAGCAAGGCTCCGCTCATGGTGGTGGCCGGCGGCGCGGTGCTCAAAGCCGCAAGGAACCTCCCTGGCGTGGACGTGGTGACCGCGGACGCGCTCCAGGTGAGGCAGCTCGCCCCGGGCACGCACCCGGGCAGGATAACGCTATTCTCGGAATCTGCCCTGCTCAAGCTGGGCCAGAGGTTCGCAGGTGGATGACATGATGCTTATCGCGCCATTGAAGACGGAGAAGGCCGTTGGGAAGATAGAGTTCGAGAACGCGCTCACGTTCCGGGTGACCATGAACGCCACCAAGGAGGGCGTCAAGAAGGACGTCGAGTCGCTGTTCAACGTGAAGGTCGCATCGGTCCGCACGCTCATAGCCGCCAAAGGCGAGAAGCACGCGGTCGTGAAGCTCGCCAAGGAGTTCAAGGCCGACGACGTGGCCACGAAGCTCAAGATGATCGCTTAACGGTGAACGCTTATGGGAAAGAGACTAAAACAGCAAAGGAGGGGAAGCGGGAGTCCGTCTTACCGGTCTCCGCACACGCGCTACAAGGTAGACTTGATGTACAGGACCTACGACGACACCGAGAAGGCCAGCGTGCTCACGGGCACGGTGCTCGCCTTCGTGGACGACCCTGCCAGGGACGCGCCGCTGATGAAGGTCCGCTACGAGAACAACGAGTCCGGCTACCTGCTCGCGCCCGAGGGCATCGCGAAAGGCGACACCGTCGACCTGGGCGCCCAGGCGAAGCTGAAGCTCGGCTCCGTGCTTCCGCTCTATCGGTTCCCGGACGGTGCGTACATATTCAATGTGGAAAGGAACCCGGGGGACGGGGGCAAGCTGGTCCGCGCGCCGGGCTCCTTCGCAACCGTGATCTCCAAGGAGGACAGGTACGTCTACCTGAAGCTCCCGAGCAAGACCACGCTCATACTCTCAAACGAATGCAGGGCGCAGCTGGGGATAGTCGCCGGCGGCGGAAGGGGCGAGAGGCCCCTCATGACCGCAGGCGCCGCGCACTACAAGTACCACGCGCGCAACCGCTACTGGCCGCAGCTAAGGGGCGTGCACATGGCCGCTTATTGCCACCCGCACGGGGGCAAGCAGCACCACGTGGGCAAGCCCACGACTGTAGCGAGAGGGACTCCGCCCGGAGGCAAGGTCGGACACATCGCGGCCAGGAGCACCGGAAGGAGGAAGGCCAAGAAACAGGGCGCCGACGAGGAAGCCCAAAGGTGACGCTATGGCAAGGAAATACACGTACAAGGGGATCTCCGAGGAGGAAATCCCGAACATACCGATGGATCAGTTCGTGAAGATATCCACTTCCAGGACCAGGAGGACGCTGCTGCGCCTGAAATTCAATCCCAGGCTCAAGGCGTTCATAGACTCGGTCCGGAACGCCAAGAAGACCAACCCGAAGAAGATGATAAAGACGCATGTGCGCGACGCGCCCATACTGCCCGAGTGGGTGGGGCTCGTGTTCGGGGTGCACAACGGCAAGGAATTCAAGCGCGTGGACATCACGGTCGACAAGGTCGGCAGGCGCCTCGGCGATTTCTCGCACACCACCACAAGGGTGCTCCATTCGGGGCCGGGTGTGGGAGCCACAAGAGGCTCGAAGTTCGTGCCGCTTAAGTAGAGTGGTCAGCATGAAAGGTTACTCACTGGAATTCGACACAAAGGAATGCGCCTCCGCGAGGCTGGAAGGCGTCGACGCCTCATACAAGGACCTCTCCGAGGTCTGCGGCAGGATAAGGAGGAAGAACTCCGTATGGGCGCTGACCTTCCTGGAGAAGGCCGCGGCCGCGGAGATACCCATCCTCTATAGGACGCACAACACCAAGCTCGGCCATCGCAGGGAGCTCGGCGGAAAGCAGGGCCGATACCCGAAGAAGGCCGCTGGCATAGTGCTAAAAGTCCTCGAATCCGCGATAGCCAACGGGATGGCCAAGGGGCTGGGCGAGGTCTACACCATACGCACGTCCACGGCGAACAAGAAGTTCTCCTACCCGCGCATGGCGCCAAAGGGCCGGACCGCGCGCTCCTACTACGAGCTTTCGCGGATCGAGATAGTGCTCAAGCCGTCGGCCACAGCGCCGAAGGCGAAGCCGGAAGCCAAGAAGGACGCCAAGCCGGAGCCGAAGAAGGACGAGAAGGCGGTGGCAAAAGCCGAGGACAAGAAGGCCGAACCACGCGCGACGCTCCCCCACGAGCACAAGCACGAGATCGAGAAGGAGGGGCAGTCCGCACACACTCACCACGACCAGTACGCAGTAGATCGTACGAAGGCGAGGAAGACGGAGATCAATAACGCGAGGTAATGGAATGCTTTACCACGACAAACTTATCGAGGAGTACTATACGAAGTACAAGATAATGAAGTACCTGGAGAAGGAGCTCGACAGGGCCGGCCTTGCGAGCATAGACATCCAGCGGACCCCGCTGGTGACCAGGATCACCCTCGAGGTGACCAACCCCGCGAGGATCATCGGCAGGAAGGGCAGGCTCATCAACGAGCTCACAGACAACATCAAGAGGGAGTTCGGCATAGAGAACCCGCAGATATCGGTCATAGACGTGCGCGAGCCGTTCCTCGAACCGAGGATGGTGGCGAAGCGCGCCGCTAAATACATAGAGATGGGCAAGAAGGTGCGCGCAGTTTTGCACTACCTGCTGAAAGAGGTCATCCGCGCAGGAGCGCTAGGAGCGGAGATCGTCGCCTCTGGGAAGATAGGCGCAAAGGGCGCGAAGGCCAAGAGGCTGCGCGTCTCAGGCGGCTACATACCCCAGGCCGGCGAGCCGGTGCGCCTCGTGCGCGTCGCGCACCTGGCCGCGAACACCAAGTCCGGTGTCATCGGCGTGCTGGTCAGGATAGTCCCTCCGGGCACGGTGTTCCCGGGCCAGAAGGTGGAGGCGGTCCCGCTGCCCAAGGTCGTGCAGAGCGCGGAATCCGTCGAGGCCCCGAGCCCTCCGGAAGCACGCCCCACGCACGCGAGCACCGCAGAAGCGGAGCAGCACGGGCGCGGAACGCGCGGCCATGACAACCGCGGACACGGCGGCCATGGGTACAGGCCCAGGCCCCCAGGCAGGTGATTTTGATGCCAGTGCTACGTACGAACGATATCAAGAAGATGTCTCCCAAGGAGATCCAGGCCAAGATGGCGCAGCTGGAGCGCACGCTCCTCGAACTGGAGGGCGAAGGCAAGCACGAGAAGAGGAAGCCGGTTAAGAAGGCGATAGCCAAGCTGTTGACCGCGATCTCGCTCGCCAAGAAGGCAGCGGGCGCTCCCAAAACATTAAATACGGGTTCCGCTCCAAAAACATTAAATAGAGGCCCGGCCCCTAATATAAAAGCAGGAAAAAGGTGAATGAGAAAAGATGGCTGATATCTGCAACAAGTGCGGAATGCTCAAGGACCTCTGCGTATGCGAGATCCTTGACAAACAGGGAGTAGCGAAAATCAAGATTTTTACGACCAAGAAGAAATTCAAGAAGCTGGTCACCATCGTGGAGGGCATAGACAGCGCCCAGATAGAGCAGACCACGAGGGAATTGAAGCACAAGCTCGCCTGCGGCGGCTCGGCCAAGGAGGGCGTGATAATCCTCCAGGGCGACCACAAGAAGAAGGTTCCGGGGGTTCTCAAGGCGCTGGGATACCTGCCAGAGAGCATCGAGGTCTCGGAAAGGTTCGGCGGATGAGTTCCGTGAGGAACAAAAGCAATCTTCTTTATTCCACTTTCATAGGCCTAGCCGTGGAGATATCGAACAGCTCGCAGCGCGAGCTCGTCGGCTTGAAGGGGAAAGTGGTCGACGAGACGAAGAACCTGATCGTGATCGAGAAGCCCGACGGGAAGGAGACCAGGATCCCGAAGGCGTCTGCAGAGTTCCGCTTCACGTTGGATGACGGGACGAAATTCGAGATCGAAGGAAGGAAGATGAGCTTCAGGCCCGAGGAGCGGCCGAAGAAGGTCTGACCTCTGTTTTCTAATCAGCCGCTGATTCGCTGCTTTCCTTATGCGCTCTTAGGGTGCGTCGTCTTCGCTCAGACTCGTGTTGAGCGGGCTTGACTTCTCGCCCCTTGCCTAGCCTCGCATGATGCGGCTTATGTGCGCGAGCCTCTTTTCTGAGATCGCGAAGCTTTGAGTCGACGCGCTCGCCTATGCGGTCCATTAATATCTCAAAGCCCGTTTTCGGAGCGAACAGTCTCGGCTCAGGAACCCTCCCAGCGCGCACTTCCATCATAAAGCCCTGAACCTTTGCCAATCCCGCTCTGATTGTCACCGCTACCACCGAGTTATAGTAGCGACTTACAGTTTAAAACATGTGCGGAGCTGGCCCGGTTTAGACCGGAGGAGCGGCCGAAGAAGGTGTGACTTCTTCTGTTCGGTGGAACCGAACGACTTGTTCGGAAATGCTAAACAGCGGTTTTCCTGGTGCCTACTCTTTTCCTGAAAAAAGCGGAATCGTTCGGTACCAGGTTCTCTACAGTTTGAGCTTTATCACTGCGTTCTTCTCGCTCCTGAGCGTTACCTCGTGCTCCATGAACAATTCATCGACCTTCGACAGATCGAAGTGCCTCGGCTTCCCGGACTTGTCCGCTGCCCGCAGCATCACCGTCCCTCCAGGCCCTGCGTCTATTATCGCCTTCTCGAGGTTCTCCACGTCCAGCTTGTGGTGGCTGGTCGGGAACACGTGCACCACCTTCCCGGAAAGCGGTGGCCTGGGCTCCTGCGGCCCCTTGGGATAGAACCGTGGCTCATCGCGCGCGAGCACGCTCAGCGTCCTCGCAGCGTCACGCAGCGCCGCCCTGGCTGCCGCTATCTCGCTCTCGGCTGCGGGATTGCGCGGCCTGGAAGCCATCGGTTTCATGGGCGCGGAGCCGCCCATGCGCATCCTTCTCATAGCCGCGTTCCTGCTGCGTTTGTTCATCCTTGCCATAATCATCACTTTCATGAGCGTGAGACGTATTCCGGCCATCTCTTCCTTCCTGCGTGGTCCATGGCGCGCCGGTGCCTGCCATGGTCCAGCCCGTCGAGCCTCGGCGCTGCGGCGTCCGCCATCCTCGCCTCGTAGCCCAGCAGCGAGTTCCCGTCATCGTCGTTGCGCTTCGGCTTCTGCCCGAGCACGGTGTTGTCGGACGCGTAGCGCATCCGTATCTCAGCGCGGCCCTCGAGCGAGTTCCCGAACAGTATGTTCCTTTTAGCGTCCTCGGACTGGTCGCCGAAAAGCCCGAGCGAGCACGAGTGGCTCCCGGCCACGCTGTTCTGCCCGAGGATCGAATCGCTGCCCCTGTACAGGAGTATCCCAGCTTCCGCGTCACGCGCGAGCGAGAGGTGGTTGTCGAGAATCCTTCCGTTGTTGCATCCCGCGAGCGCTATGCCGATGGCGCCCGAGCCCAAGCCACGGTTGGAGATCCTGTTCGCGACCACCGCCGCCGAGTCGCAGCTGCCGAGCAGCATGCCGATCGGCTTGAACTCGGCGTCCTCGCAGAGTCCGTGCACCTCGTTGCCCGACACTATCGGGGACGGACAGCGATGCAGCGACACCGCAGAATGCCAGCCCTTGAACAGGTTGTCGCGTATGACCGCGCAGCAGCCATCCGAGCAGAACGCCGCTATGGCGTGGAACGGCTGCCTGTTGGTGAGCTCGTTCACCTCCATCCGGTTGCCCTCGATGAGCGCCCTCACCGGCCCCTGGCAGTATATCCCGAACAGGTGGCTCTCATCGTAGAAGTTGAGCCTGCACCTGGACGACTGCGGGTTCAGCGACGAGACGGAGATCCGGTTGCACCTGGCGCGGAGCTGGGCCTTATCATCATCCGCCGTCACGTATACGCAGTGGTAGACGTCCTCGCAGGAGTTGTCCTCGAACACGAGGCTGCCGAGCCCCCCGTGCGACGCGGCCGCGAAATAGAGGAGCCGGAAGCTGATATTGCGGATCTCCACGGACGCGCCGCGCGTCACGATGAAGCCGCCGTTCAGCGCGGGGTCGGCGATGACCTTGCCGTGGTGCTGCGTGGTCCCCTCTATCACGGCGCCGCTCTCGCCCTCGAGCGCGACGTCCTTCCACACCCAGACCGCTCCGGACGCGCGGAACACGCCCGATTTGAGCAGTATCCTGTCTCCGGGCGCGGCGATGTCCACCGCGTTCTGTATCTTGGCGTAATCGCGCGAGCCGTCGCCCGTCGGATACACCTCCAGCGTCCTGCGCCTCTGGTGGTTGGAGCGGAGCGTGGACGCGGCGTAGGCTGCCTCCAGCTGCGTGAGCGCGGACGCCGCGTTGCCCAGGGCGAGGGCTGCCTCCGAGACCTTGGAATGATACTCTGCTGCTGTGCTGTACGGGAGGGTCCTCAGCCTGTTGAGCGTGCGGGCGAATCCGGCGAGCGGGTAAGCGCGGCCGCGAGTCTTCTTTCTGCCCTTTGAGCGCAAGGCTGACACGCTGTGAAATAGCAGGTAAATCTTATAAGCGTTGGTTCTGATGGGCGCCGTCTGCCACCTTTAAAAGATGTTTGCATTAGAGTAATTTTATGCGTTCTAAAAAAAACCATGCCTGGGCGGAAGCCCAGGCCCGGTCCAAGGCCGGATTCGCCCATACGATCGAGCGCTACAAGAGCCGCATCG
Source organism: uncultured Microcaldota archaeon (assembly GCA_963714085.1). GTDB lineage: Archaea > Micrarchaeota > Micrarchaeia > Anstonellales > Bilamarchaeaceae > CAILMQ01. The sequence goes on from OY970229.1 coordinate 1,378,734, forward strand.
ATGCGTCCGAGCGATACGCGGCGCGGATCGAGACCGAGCTCGCCGCGGTCATGGGGCAGGTTGAAACTCTCCAAGACAAGAGCTACGTGCACCTGGATGCATGCAAGCGGCTCTACGGGGTGCTGACGAAAGGCACCGCGCGTCTTCTGGAAGAGGCTCCGGAACCGCAGGCGGTTCTGCGAAAGGCCGGGGCGGTTTTGAGCATCGGGCATACTGGTTTCTTACTGTCGGATTTCCTGAACCTCGGGGATAGTATGAACGCGCAGATAGAAGCATATTCATCCGCATTGGCGATGTCCAGGGAGCTCATCGCGGAGCTCAGGTCGATCATAGAGGAGTTCGAGACCCGGGCGATGTCCCCAAAATCGCGCAGCGCAGCCATGGCGGAAGTCAGGACATTGTACGAATTCTTCGGAAAAAGCTCGGTGAACCTGAAGAAATGCGCCATGGGCTTCTGCGGCTCCGCGAACACTGTTTTCGAGGATATGCCGCAAAGGCTCGATGGCATAGGGAAAACGCTGGCGATGATAAAAGACCAGCTCCCTGCATCCGCGCACAAGGCGGCTGCCGACACGCGCTACCATTAGCGCCGATCCGGGGAGCGCCCGGCGTCGGGCATGTTTATAAACCTTATCCCCCAAACCTCATGCTACAACAATCACTCTCGGCCATCCGTTGTGGCCCTTCGTGCGAACACCTCCCTGTTTTCTCAGGGAGATTCGCCCGTCGTGATATGGGGGTGCGACTCGCCTTCCGAATCGAAGAGTCGCGCGCCCGGAAGCAAGGAGACGCCCGGCATCAGGCAGGGCTATGTCAGAGGTTGTATTATGCCAGAAGTCTGTACGGATAAGAAATGCTACATACACGGGGGCCTCAAGGTCAGGGGCGGCAGGCTCACGGGCAGGGTCGTGAGCACCAAGGCGAAGAACACCGCCATAATCGAGCGGGACAGCACCAGGTTCTTCCAGAAGTACCAGAGGCGCGCGAAGGAGCGGTCGCACATAACCGCGCACCTGCCCGCATGCATGAAGATATCGCTTGGCGACATGGTGGTCCTTGGCGAGACCAGGAAGATAAGCAAGACCAAGGCGTGGACCGTTCTTGAAGTGGTTAAGAAGGAGAAGTGATTCTTATGAAAGGTCTAGCAGGACATGTCACGAAGCCGCTCGTCCCGGGCACAAAGCTTATGTGCCATGACAACAGCGGCGCGAAGGTGATTGAGATTTTCGGGGTAGTCGGCGCGAAGAGCGTGCGGAGCAGGTACGTCTGCGCCGGAATCGGCCAGGTGGTCATCGCGTCGGTGAAGAAAGGGAACCCCGACATGGTGAAGAAGGTGGTGAAGGCGCTCATAATCAGGCAGAAGAAGGAGTTCCGCAGGCCCAACGGCATGCGCCTCTCGTTCGAGGACAACGCCGCGGTGCTCGTGACCGACGACGGCCTGCCCGTGGGCACGGAAGTGAAGGGAGTGGTCGCGAGGGAGATCTTCGAGAGGTTCCCGAAGGTCTCGGCCATATCCGCAGGCATAGTATAAGGTGAAAAAGATGAAATCCGACACCGAAAGGAAACACTACTACAAAGCGAGGCTCCACGAGAAGACGAAGAGGATGCACGTGCACCTCTCCAAGGAGCTGCGCGCGAAGCTGAAGAGGAAGAGGCGCTCTCTCCTCGTGCGCGAGGGCGACAGGGTCAGGATCATGCGCGGCCCGGACCGGGGCAAGACCGTGAAGGTCGCGAGGGTGAGCCACCTGAGCATGAAGGTCTATTGCGAGGGGCTGGCGCTCAGGAACGCGAAGGGCAGGGAAGTGCCCAAGGCGCTCCAGCCGTCCAACCTCCTCCTCGTCGGGCTCGAGCAGACCAAGGAGAGGAAGGAGATATTCGCAGAGGAAGCGTTCGTGAAGAAAGAGGAGAAGAAAGTCGAGCCGAAGCCGGAAGCCAAGAGCGAGGCGAAGGCCGAAGCGAGGGCCGAGGCGAAACCCAAAACCGAGCCAGAGGCGAGGGTCGAGGCGAAACCCGCCGCGCCCACGGCTCCGGCAGCTGCCGCGGCCAAGAGGTGATGTGAATGGCGAAGAAAGGCGAAAAGAAGCACATGAAGAGGATCGCAAAGCCGAAGGCTATACCGATAACTGACAAGAAGGCCTCGAAGTTCATAATCAGGACCGCATGCGGGCCGCACCAGATGAAAGGCGCGGTGCCGCTCTCCGTGCTGCTCCGGGACATGCTCCATGTGGCCAAGAACGCGAAGGAGGCCAGGAACATACTCAACGGAAGGATGGTGGAGATAGACGGCACGGTCAGGACCGCGGAGGACTTCCCGGTTGGCATCATGGACGCCGTAGCATTGCCCAAGGCGGGCAAGTACTACCGCATCGTGGTGGACTGGAAGAGCAGGCTCAAGGCCATCGAGATAACCAAGGAGGACTCCGGCAGGAAGATAATGCACGTGGTGCGCAAGCACGTGGCGCCAGGAGCGAAGATAAACCTCACGTTCCACGATGGCAGGAACATGCTGGGGGACAACAAGGTGCGCTGCGGGGACAGCGTCGTAGTGAGCCTCCCGAAGCCGAAGATGCTCGAGCACCTCAAGCTGGAGCCGGGCGCGAGGTGCCTGGTCAGGGAGGGCAAGCACGCCGGCAGCATAGTCACGCTCAACGAACTGGTGGAGCGGAAGGCGCGCAGGCCTTCCGAGGCTAAGGTGACTGGCCCGGACAAGGACGAGTTCGTCACCGTCGCCAAGTACCTCTTCGTTGTGGACTCTAAATTCGGGGTGTCGCAATGAACAAGATGCAGGAGATACTCATAGACAAGGTCACGGTCAACATCGGCGTGGGCGCGCCTGGCGAGCGGCTGGATTTCGCCAAGGAGCTGATAAAGAGGCTCACGGACAGGACTCCGGTCGAGACCCTGGCCAAGAGGAGGGAACCGGTGTTCAAGCTCAGGAAGGGGCTCCCCATAGGCGCGAAGGTCACGCTGCGCAAAGCCGTGGCGCGCGCGTTCCTCGAGAAGGCGCTCGCCGCAAAGAGGCGCACGCTCTCGCCGCATAATTTCGACAAGACCGGGAACTTCGCCTTCGGGGTCGCCGAATACATCGACTTCCCGGGCGCGAAGTACGACCCTGCCATGGGCATGTTCGGCTTCGACGTCGCGGTCACGCTCGCCAGAAGGGGCAGGCGCGTCGCCTACAGGAAGATAATGCCGGCCGTGATAGGGGCCAAGCACAGGATAACAAAGGAGCAGGCAATGGACTTCGCACGCTCCGTTCTCAACGTCAAGGTGGAGTGATTCGATGAAGCTCGAAATGGATGAGAAATACAAGGGAAAAGGAAGGCGCGTGTGCCGGAACTGCGGCAACTCCCGCGGCCTGATACGCAAGTACGGGCTGCAGGTGTGCAGGAGATGCTTCAGGGAGATGGCAGAGGCACTCGGCTTCAGGAAATACGGTAGGTGATATGCATGGTTGATCATCTTGCTGACGCTCTGAATACGCTCAAGACCCACGAGATGGTGGGGCAGGAACGCTGCACGGTCAAGGCGACCAAGCTCGTCAAGGACGTGCTCGGCCTGCTGAAGAAGCACCGCTACCTCAAGGAGTTCACGTTCGTGGAGGACGGCAGGGGAGGCGTCTTCGACGTCGCCCTTGACGGGAGGATAAACAACTGCGGCGTGGTCAAGCCGCGCACGGCGGTGAAGAGGACGGACTGGGCCAGGTGGGAGCAGCAGTTCATCCCCGGTGTCGGGGTAGGGCTGCTCATAGTGTCCACGCCCCAGGGCATAATGACGAACAGCGATGCCGACGAGCAGAAGCTGGGGGGAAGGCTCCTGGCGTATATATACTAGGTGTTCATATGATCGCGATGCCACAGGGAGTATCGGTGCAGCTGTCCGGCAACAGGATCAGCGTGAAGGGGCCCAAGGGCACGGTGGAGAGGACGTTCAGCCCGCTGGTCGCGATAAGCGTCTCGGGCAACGAGATAAAGGTGGATGGCGACAAGATGCACGTCAACACCACCGAGAGCCTGCTCGCGGCCATGGCCAAGGGAGTGACGGAAGGGTACAAGAAGGAGCTCAAGATCATATACGCGCACTTCCCCATCTCGCTCGAGGTCAAGGGCCAGGACGTCATAATAAAGAACTTCCAGGGCGAGAAGATGAACCGCAGGAGCAGGCTCGTAGGCGACACCAAGCTGGTCGCCAAGGGCCAGGCGGCGACATTGACCGGCTCGGACAAGGAGGCTATCGGCCAGAGCATGGCGAACCTCCGGACGGCGATGCGGATAAAGGAGAAGGACGACCGCGTGTTCCAGGACGGGATCTACGAGATAGAGTCAGCATAGAGGTATGGCGCATATGGACGTTATGGATATCCTGAAAAGATACGTGGATGTCATCTACCCCTCTACGTTCAGGACAGCCATAGCCAAGGAGGCCAAGAAAGACGACGCCAAGCTCGTGTTCCTGAACGCGGTGCTAATAGCCCTGTTCGGGGTCCTGACGCTGGTGGTCTCGTTCTACCTGTATTCCAGCATGCTGGACGCCATGTTCAGCGGCACGGGCGTCGCGGTCCCCGCAGAGGTCCCGCTGCTGCAGCAGAAGATGATGGAATCCGTGGCGCCGGTGTCGCTCGTCGTCAACTTCCTGGTCACGGTGCTGAGCTTCTACGTTTTCAACGTGTTCCTGTTCTACGTGTGCAGGGCGCTCGGCGGGGAAGGGAAGCTGGGCAACCAGCTCTACGTGACGTCCATGATAGGCGTGTCCATATCCGTGATCTACAGCCTGGCCATGATACTCGGCGTCGGGCCCCTGGCGTGCGTCGCCGTGCCGATCGCGCTGCTGGCCATGCTGTACCTGCTCTTCCTCACCTATGTCACGGTGCGGACGGTGCACGGGAAGCTGGACATGGGGAGGGCCGCGGGGGCCGTCGTGATAGACGTGCTGGTGCTCGGCGTGCTCGCGCTACTGATAACCAAATATTTCGGCGGATGAAAAGGTGTTTTGAATGGTCAAAAAGAAGAACAAACCGAACTTCAACGTCCCGAACCTGGGCTTCATGACCGGCATCAAGAGCCGTTGGAGGAAGCCGAGGGGCACAGGCAACAAGAAGAGGAGGAAGTGCAGGTGGGCCGGCAAGTCGCCGCGCATCGGCTACAAGAACGCGCCGGCCGTCCGCGGGCTCCACCCGCTGGGTATGCCGGAGATCCTCATCTACACTCCAAGCCAGCTCAAGGCCGTGAAAGGCCATGTGGTGCGCATCGCGGCGCAGGTCGCGGCAAGGAAGGCCCTCGAGATCGAGAAAGCCGCCAAAAGCGCGGGACTCGTGGTCGTGAATCCGAGGAAGGTCGTTCCCAAGGAGAAGAAGGAAGCGAAGAAGGAAGCCAAGAACGTGGAGGCCAAGCCGGAGGCGAAACCCGCGGAGAAGAAGTCCGAGGCCAAGAAAGCCGAAGAGAAGGCGCTCGCCGCGGCGCAGAAGATCCCGGCGCCCATGAGCCAGGCGACCCATCCAGCTCCTATGAAAGGTGGTAGCATATGACGATGAACACCATAAGGCGCCTCGCCTCGGACATACTCGGCGTCGGCCAGCTCAAGGTCAGGATAAGCCCGGATGGCGTCAAGGAGGCCGAGAAGGCCATGACGCGCTCGGATGTCAGGGAGCTCATACACAAGGGCATAATCACCAAGGCGCCCATCCGAGGCAGGCGGACGAAGGAACGCCGCAGGCGCAGGAGCACGGGAAGCAGGAAGGGAACCGCCAAGACCAGGGCCGGCGGAAAGGCCGTCTGGATGGAGAAGGTCAGGTCCCAGAGGGCGTTCCTCAAGCAGCTGCTCGCGGAGAACGCCTTCGAGCCCAAGCACAAGCGCATACTCTACATGAGGATAAAGTCCGGTCTGTTCAGGAGCAAGAGGGCTTTCCTCGCGTACCTGAAGGACAACGGGCTCACGAAGCAGGAATACGAGCCGAAGAAGAAGGAATGGGTGCCCAAGGCCAAGCCGATGAAGCAGGTGCAAAAGGCCCAGAAACCGGTCACACCGACGGCCAGGGCTGCGAAGCCCGCTGCAAGCCCGGCGATCCCAAAGGAGGCGAATAGGTCATGACCACAGCTAAAAGCCCCATCTACAGGGTGGGTTTCAGGAGGAGGCGCGAGGGCAGGACTAACTACAGGAAGAGGCTCGCGCTTGTGAAATCCGGCAAGGTCCGGATGGTGGTGCGGCGCAGCAACAAGTACGTCACGGTGCAGTTCATCAGCTTCGACCCAGCCGGGGACAGGACGCTGCTCACGGTGGACGGGCCGAAATTGTCCAAGCTGTTCAAGTGGCCCGCGAAGAGGAACGCATGGAGCGCCTACCTCACGGGGCTGTACGCCGGCAAGGAGGCCGCGAAGAAGGGAGTGAAGGAGTTCGTGCTCGACACCGGCGCCTACACGGCGTCCAAGGGCAACATCGTGTTCGCGGCGCTCAAAGGCGCGATAGACGCGGGGCTGAGCACCAGCTTCCAGGAGGAGATGGTGCCGACGCAGAAGCTGCAGAACCCGCCGGATGCGATGAAGGAGGCGTTCGGGAACGCGAAGCGCATGATACTGGGATGATGCTATGGCTGAGAAACTCAAGAAATCCGACATCGGCGCCTGGGAGCCCAGGAGCGTGGTCGGCAAGATGGTGAAGTCCGGCGAGATAACCACGCTGGAGCAGATCATGGAGATGGGCCGCCCCATACTCGAGCCCGAGATAGTCGACACGCTTCTGTCCGAGCTGGACGCGGAGACGCTCCAGATAAAGACCACGCAGAGGGTTACGGACTCGGGCAAGAGGACGAAGTTCCGCGTCGTCATGGTGGTCGGCGACAGGAAGGGGCACGTGGGCGTCGGCGTGGGCAAGTCCGAGGAGGTAAAGCCCGCGATGGAATACGCCGTCCGCGAGGCCAAGAAGAACATGATCGCGATCTCCATGGGCTGCGGCTCGTGGGAGTGCAGGTGCGCCAACAGGCATTCCGTGCCCAGCAAGATCGCGGGCAAGGAGGGCAGCACGATAATAACGCTGAGGCCGGCTCCGAGGGGGCTGGGCCTGGCCGGCAACGCGGTGGTGCGCAAGGTGCTCACCATGGCGGGAGTGCAGGACGTGTGGAGCGCCATGAGCGGCGGACGCAACGTCTACAACATGGCCATGGCGACGATGCACGCGCTGGACAACCTGAACACGCTGAAGCCGATGCCGGGGAGTGAGTCAGTATGACCGACAGGATGGCGATAATACGGATAAGGGGCAGGCACAACCTGAAGCCCGATACGAAACGGACGCTCGAGCTGCTGAGGCTGGAGAGGCCGAACCACTGCGTGGTCATGGAGCCCTCGCCACAGACGATGGGCATGCTCAACGTCATAAAGGACTACGTGACCTTCGGCAAGATAAGCGAGGCCACGCTCGCGGCGCTGCTCGCAAAGCGCGGGGCAGGGGCCAAGGAGCCCAAAGGGGTCGTATTCCGGCTGAGCCCGCCGAGGAAAGGCATAAAGGACATAAAGCAGCCGTGGCCCTCGGGCGCGCTGGGCGCCAGGGACGACATGGACATATTCATAAAGAAGATGATGTAACGTCGTGGTTCATATGGTGGCAAGAAGGAAAAGCAGGCAGAAATCCGGATACCTGGGCAGGAGGCGTTTCGGCTCCGGGGACGTGAAGAACAAGAGGGGCAGCGGCAACAGGGGCGGCAGGGGCAATGCCGGCATGTGCAAGCACAAGTCCACGTGGGCGGTGAAATACTCGCCAGGATACTTCGGCAAGCTCGGCTTCGTGAACCCCACCAGCAAGACCATCCCGGTGTTCCATCTCTACGACATAAACCAGCGGGCGCTCACGAACAGGCTCCAGAAGAAGGAGGGCAAGTTCTATTTCGAGTTCGTGGGGAAGATCCTCTCGACCGGAAAGGTGACAGTCCCGCTGCACATAAAGGCGCTCAGCTGGAGCAAGAACGTGGAGGAGAAGCTCAAGCAGGCCGGCGGCATGATAGAGAAGCTCGGGGCGGCGGCGCAAGGTATATAAGCATCAGCTTCAAAGAGGGTTCCCATGGGAGTAATGGACATACTTCATTCTGCAGCCCAGGTGCTTCCCGAGGTCAAGGCGCCTGACCAGCCTCCGAGCACCAAGGAGCGCATAATGTGGACCGGGACCGCGCTGATCCTGTTCTTCATCATGTACAACGTCGGATGCTTCGGTGTCGTGCGCAACGGCTCGGCCATCGATTTCCTCCAGACCATCACGGCGGCCAACATCGGGACCCTGCTCACGGCGGGCATAGGCCCCATAGTGCTCGCGTCCATATTCCTCCAGCTCTTCGTCGGGGCCGGCATCATCAACATGGACCTCAAGAACAAGGACGACAAGCAGAAGTTCCTCGAGGTGCAGAAGATACTCGCCATACTGCTCGCCTTCGGGGAGGCGGCCATATTCGTGCTGGGCGGGAGGACCACCATCACGCAGGTGGCAGGGCTCCCGCTGGCGTCCATCCAGCTCCTGGTCATACTCCAGATCGGGATGGGCTCGGTGTTCATACTCTACCTGGACGAGATCGTCACAAAGTACGGCATAGGCTCGGGCATCAGCCTGTTCATCGCGGCCGGTGTTTCGCTCACCATAATAACGGGCTTCTTCGGCCTCATAGTCGGCACCAACGGGGTGATAAACAGCGTGGTCGGAGGCGGCGCCGAGGGGCTCCCCAACGCCCTGATCGCGATGCTGCCCTTCATCTTCACGGTCGTCGTGTTCCTCGCGGTGGTCTTCGCGGAGAGCATAAAGGTGGAGATCCCGATCGCGTTCGAGCGGGTGCGCGGCATGGTGCCGAAGCTGCCGCTCAAGTACTTCTACGTGTCCAACATCCCGGTGATATTCGCCTCCGCGCTGCTGCTCAACATACAGCTCTTCGCGGGCGCGGCGCTGGTGCACGCCAACCTGCCTTTCATCGGCTTCGTGGACTCCAACAACATGCTCCGCGACGGGATATTGTATTTCATCACGCCGATATCGCAGGCCGGCGGGACGATAGCCAACTGGAACTTCATAACCAACGGGGTGACCCCGATATACGGGATACCTGAGTGGGTGCACGCCATAACCTACGCGCTGTTCCTCTCGCTCACCTCCGTGCTGTTCGGCCTGTTCTGGGTCGAGACCGCGAACATGGACGCCAAATCCGTGGCAGAGCAGCTCTCCTCCTCCGGGCTCCAGATACCCGGATTCAGGCGCGACCCGAGGATGCTGGAGACCATACTGAACAAGCACATACTCCCGCTCACGGTGCTCGGCTCATTCTCCGTCGGCCTTCTGGCCAGCGTGGCGGACCTCACGGGCGCGCTGGGGACGGGAACTGGGATACTGCTTTCCGTAGGCATATACTACAGGATGTACGAGCAGCTGGAGCAGATGCGGGCGTTCGAGATGTACCCCGCGATAGGCAAGATGATCGGCACGTCGTGATGCGATGATAATAGCGTTGGGAGTTCCGGGCGCGGGCAAGACCACGGTCCTGAAGGCACTCAAAGGCGGCTACGAGGTCGTGAACTACGGGGACCTCATGCTTGAGATCGAGAAGAAGGAGTTCGGGGTAAAAGACCGCGACCACATGCGCAAGCTACCGATCGAGAAGCAGAAGAAGGCCCAGCGGCTGGTCGCGGAGGCGCTCGCGAAGATGACGGGCAAGGTCATACTCGACACGCACTGCTCCGTGGCAACGCCTTCGGGTTATTACCCCGGGCTCCCGTTCGAGTTCCTCAAGCTCTGGAAGGTCGACACCCTGGTCTATGTCACGGCGGACGTGGAGGAGCTCAAATCCAGGCGAGAGAACGACCCCACGAGGAAGCGCGACGTGGACGACATCAGCCTCCACGACTCTTTGAACCGCTCCTACCTCGCGGCGTATTCCGCGTTCAGCGGCGCGCCCGCCGTCGTGATCTACAACCACAACGACCGGCTCGAGGAGGCAGTCTCCAAGTTCCAGGCGCTGCTCAGATGAGCGTCATTTCAGCACGGATTTTATCGCCGGAATGAGCTCGGAGTAGAGCCCCGTCTTCTGGATGAATAGCAGCCCTGGGTAATCCCTGCGGAGCTCCTCGCCGACCACTATCGGGAGGTCGACGGCGCTGAGCACTATCAGCGGTATATTTATCCCCCTCTTCTTGATCTCCTTGAGCACCGCCCGGCCCGACACCTTGGGCATTATGAGGTCCAGCAGCAGCAGGTCGAACCCGCCGAGCATGTCCACGCCTGCCATCGCGTCCAGCGTGTACTCGGCCTCGTAGCCCTCCTTCCTCAGGAACATCTTTATGCTCTCGGCGACGTCCGGCTCATCCTCTATTATCAATATCCTTTTCATATTTCACACCTGATTTCGGAATCACGATCCTGAATGCGCTGCCCCTCCCCTCTTCGGCATGGTACTCTATCCTCCCGCCCATCTTCCTGGCTATCTCGCTGGACAGCGCCAGGCCGATGCCGGAGCCGGGCGCGTCCGGGTTCTCCTTGAAGAATTTCCCGAAGACCTTGGCGCGGTTCTCCGGCATGATGCCCACCCCGGTGTCCGAGACCGTTATCGCCATGGAGCCGCCCTCCTCGCTCCATTGCACCTTGATCTTCCCCTTCTCGGTGAATTTAACGGCGTTGCTCAGGAAATTGCTCACCACCATCGCGAGCAGGTGCGGGTCGCAATGCACCGACAGCTTCGGCCCCCCGACCTCCAGCATGAGCCGCTTGGAGCGTATGAGCGGGAGGTACTCCTCTACCACGCCTGCCACAAGCTCGCCGAGCACGACCTTCTCCCGGTGCACGGATACCGCTTCCAGGTTGGTCACCTGCATTATCTGCTCTATGGAGCGGCTCAGGCGCTGCGCGTTCCTCCACATCAGGTCGTAGGACCGGATCGAGTTCACGTCGCTGCCGCGCCCGTCGCGCCGTATCATGTCCAGGTGGAGCAGGATGACGCTGAGCGGGGTCTTGAGCTCGTGCGTGATGTCCGCGATGAAGCGGTCCCTGGCGCGGGAGAGCGCCTCCACCTTGTCCTTCTCCCGGACCAGCTCCATGTCGCTTACGGTCTGCTTGGTCACGTCGCGGATGCTCTCTATGACGCCTACCAGCCTGCCCTCGGCGTCGTGTATGGGTTTCGCCGTCACCCACTCGTAACCCGGCTTCCCCCGGTTGAGATGGGGGACGAAATTCCTCGCGACCAGCATGTCGCCAACCTTTTCAATAGAATCGTAAAGCTTGCTCTCCTCCCAACCTGGGTTGAGGATGAATTCGGCTACGACCGCCCTCTTCCGCCCATATAGGTGCTGGCCTAGCAAGCTGCTGCTTTTGCCGAGCATGCGGCCCTCGCTGAGGCCCGTCAGCTCGGCCATGGCGTCGTTCCACAGGGTTATCTTCCCGTCCGTATTCAGCGCGAACGTCGGGTCTGGGAGGAATTCGAGGAGCTGGCGAAGGCGGTTCTGGGATTCTATGACGCTGTTTTCCATCAGCTTCTTCTCCGTGATGTCCTCGATGAGCGCGAGGTAATCCCTCAGGCTGCCGTCGTCATTGCGTATGGTGGATACGTTCACGGAAGCCCAGACCGTGCCGCCGCCCTTCTGGACGTACCTTTTCTCGGTCCTATAAAGATCGATATCCCCCCTGGTCAGGCGTTTTATCTGGATTATGTCCCTTGCCAGGTCGTCGGGATGGGTTATCATCTTGAAATCCATATCCCTGAGTTCGCTCTCCCGATAGCGGAGTATCCTGCAGGCCGCGGGGTTCACTTTCACGAATTTGAAATCCGGGTGGGCAAGAAGCATCCCCACCGGGCTGTGCTCGAAGACTCTTCGGAAACGCGTCTCGCTCTCCCGCAGCTGCCGCTCCGCCTCCCTCCTTTGTGTCACGTCCTCGCCGCTGCTGAGCGAGTAGACGAACCTGCCCTCCTGCATCACGCTGATGTTGTGCCAGGATATCAGCCGCTCCGTGCCTTTGCGGGTGAGCACCGGGTTCTCGAAGTGCTCCATTCCGTTCATCTTTCCGGATCTTATCTTCGCGAAGCCGCTGAGCACCTCTTTCCTGGCACGTTTTGGTACGAATCTCCTGAACCAGTCCTTGCCTACGATCTCGCGCTCTTTATACCCGAGCAATTCGCACCCTTTCCTGTTGATGAGCAGCACTTTCCCGTTCGTGTCCAGGGCGACCACGATCACGCCGACGAGGTCCAGGTACCTCTTTATCCGGTCCTTCTCATCGATGATGTCCAGCTTCCTGCATTCCGTCGTCTTCTTGCTGGTAGCCCCCAATCAAACACCCTTTTCCCTATCCCTCTGAACCATTTAAATCTCTTCCACTTATTACCTTGTCCATGATCTCCATCCATCTCATACGGGAGGACCCGGAACTGGTACGGAAAATGCTCAAAGACAGGAACTACCCCCAGGAAGCGCTGACCGTGCTCTCCAACGTGATAGCGCTGGACGCCACCTGGCGCAGCCGCAAGAAGGAGGAGGAGGACCTGCGCGCCGAGAGGAACAAGCTCAACAACGGGATAATCAACGCGAAGAAGGCCGGAAAGAGCGCGGAATCCGAGATAAAGCGCTCGGGCGAGATAAGCGGGCGCGTCAAGGAGATAACCGAGGAGACGGCCGTTCTGGAGAAGGAGATAGAGGGCCTCATGCTCACGCTCCCGAACATCCCGGACAAGTCCGTCCCCGTGGGCCTGAACGAGACGCAGAACCCGGAGGTCAGGAGGCACGGGGAGCCGCAGAAGCGCAGCACCGACGTGATCGACCATCACGCCTTCGGCGAGCGGAGCGGGCTCATAGACTTCGAGCGCGGGGTCAAGCTGGCCGGGCACAGGTTCACGGTGCTCAAAGGCCCGGTCGCGCGGCTCGAGCGCGCCCTCATCAACTTCATGCTCAACGTGCAGACCTCCAGCGGCTACACCGAGTTCGCGCCCCCCTACATGGTGAACACGAAGACGATCACGAACACGGGCCAGCTCCCGAAGTTCGCGTTCGACCAGTACAAGGTCGAGGGCGAGGACCTCTGGCTGGTCCCCACGGCGGAAGTCCCGCTCACGAACATCTACGCCGGCGAGGTCATCGAAGAGGCGAAGCTCCCGATCAAGCTCACAGCGTACACCCCATGCTTCCGCAGGGAGGCGGGCGCATACGGCAAGGACATCCGCGGGCTCATCCGCCAGCACCAGTTCGACAAGGTGGAGCTGGTGAAGCTCGCGCACCCCGAGCGCTCCTTCGCGGAGCTGGAGTTCATGACCAAGGACGCGGAGCGCATACTCCAGCTGCTCGGCCTCCCCTACAGGGTCATAGAGCTGTGCACCGGGGACATGGGCTTCTCCAGCGCCAAGACCTACGACATCGAGGTGTGGCTCCCGAGCCAGGACTGCTACCGCGAGATATCGTCCTGCTCCAACTGCACGGACTTCCAGGCCAGGCGCGCGAACATAAAGTACAGGAGCGCCGACGGCGGGCTCGAGCTCGTGCACACGCTCAACGGCTCCGGGCTCGCGGTGGGACGCACGCTCGTCGCGATACTCGAGAACTTCCAGGAGGACAAGAGGACCGTGGTCGTGCCGAAACCGCTGCGCGAGCTCGCTGGCTTCGACACCATAGAGCTCTGATGGCATGCGGCTTCTCAAGCGGCTCCCGGACGGCACAGAATACTTCTCAGATGAGCGGTTCATCTACGCGAAAAAGGGCCCTGACACCTTCAAGCTCGCCCTGTTCGAGAACGGATTCTACAGGCTGCGGCTCTTCAACGGAATCCCGATACTTGAGATAGACGGCTTGCGCATGCACCTGGTGAAGGACTTCAAGAGCCCCCTGGATTACTCCAAAGCCGTGGTGCGCAAGCTGGGATTGAAACCTAAGGAGCGCGTGCTGGACACCTGCATGGGCCTGGGATACACCGCCATCGCCGCGTCGCACGCCGCGGGCAAGGTCGTCACCTGCGAGATCAGCCAGGCGGTCTTCACGCTGGCGGAATGGAACCCATGGAGCGCGGAGCTCTTCAAAAGCGACAGGATAGAGGCCATGCTCGGCGACATCTCGCAGAGGATAAGGGAGTTCCCCGCATCATCTTTCGACGTCATCATCCATGACCCGCCCCGCTTCTCGAAGGCAGGGGAGCTCTACTCCCTCGCGTTCTACATGGAGCTGCGGCGCGTCATGAAGGACAACGGCAGGCTCTTCCACTATGTCGGCTCGGTCGGCAAGGGAAAAGGGAGAAATATCGCGGAAGAGGTCTCCGGGCGCCTGGAGCGGGCCGGCTTCTCCAGGATCACTTACGACCGGCTGGCACAAGGCGTGTTTGCCCTGGCTTCCGTTTCGCGGCGGAGATGATGCACGCGAGCTCCATGGGCGGGAACACTTTCCTGACCGAGCGTTCCAAGTGCAGGAACCCCCTGTAGTTGGCGCGCAATTCCTCGGAATCGGTGACGAATCCGGCAGACTCCATCTTGTCGAGCCGGTCCTTGAGCGACTCGAATGCCTCGAGGAAGTATATCCGCGAGCTTTTCTTGAACCCCTTGGTCTCCTTTGCGAGCGCGCCTATGTATTTCACCACCAGCGCATTCGCATCCCTCTGCTCGGGCGTGAGCTTGGCATCGTATCTTGCTTTTTCGTCCTCCCGTATCCCGAAGACGCTCTGGAAAAGCTCTATCTTCTCTGTAGGCGCGCCGAGTACGTGCAGCACGGACAACGCGTATGTCGGGCTCTCGAACAGGGTGGTGAACCAGTCGCCCGTGACCATCACCCCTTCCTCGGCCAGGCTGTTGTTGAGGTGTGTGAGGTAATCGGGAAAGGATATGTGATGGAACACGGCGTTGGACAGGATCATGTCGAACATCGAGTCTTTGAGAAGAGGGATGTGCCCGCACAGGTCGGAACGCACCAGCGTGTAGCTGTCGCTCTTGGGCGCGAGCTCATGGCGCCTGAGGCGCTTCTGAGCCTTTGCCAGGCGCTGCATGGAAGGCTCGATGAGATAGAACGTGCAGCAGGACGCGAGCTTCCGCAGTGCGGGGTCGTCGCTCATCCTGTCCAGCAGCGCGATGATGGTGTCCCCGGTCCCGGTCCCGACCTCGGCTATCCTGAACGGCCTGTTCTTGCTGAATCTGGCTCCCTGCTCTAGCTTCGCTGACATTATGCTGTCTGCCTCGGCGGCCACCATGTCGTCGAGGTCCTGGTTCCCGTGCGGCACTACGGATATGGTCGCGGTCTCAATCGCCCTGTTGGTCTTCCCGCTGCCGCCTTCCCACTCGTCGAAATAGCTCTTCTTCGACCTGCGTTTTACCGATTTTATGTTATTTTTGCTGATGTCGACGCCCCAGTTGGGCAGGTACTGGCATGCTATGCGGGACAGGCTGCCTGCATTCAGGCCTAAGTCGGCAGTGATGTCCCTGAGCCATCTGTCCAGCTCTGCGAGCCGTTTCATGCCGCTCCTGAACCCATCCTGCCCCATAGTATTACCTGCTTCTCTCCGCCGGCCTCTTCATGGCGACCATGACCACTGCGAAATCAGAGCCGGGTATGACCTTGCGCGGCAGTTTCTCGAGCTTGGTACCGGGGAACGCGGCCCTTATCCTGTCCAGGTCCGTGGTGAAGCCGGCCTCGTCCAGTTTCATTCTCCTCGCCTTGGACGTGTCGTGCGCTTCGAGGAAGTGTATCCTCATCCTGCTCAGGACACTCGAGCGCCTCACCTTGTCAGCGACCCCCTCCCAGTAATCGAAGTGCTCCTCTATCGCCGCGCATTCATCCGGCCTCAGCTTGACATTCCTGTCCGGTGCCATGAGTTCCGGCCCGAAGTGGGAATTCAGCTCATCCAGCTTCCGCTCGTTCGCGCCGATCCTCCTGAGCAGTCGCTTGGTATTGTCAGGATGGTGAAATATGGCGGAGTGCCAGTCCCCGATTATCAGCACGCCGTCATCAGCGAGCATCCCGTGGAGCTTGCGCAGGTAGTCGGTCAGGAACGACTTGTGGTGGAGATGGGAGAGCGAGACTATGATGTCGAATTTCGCGTTCTGCATTTCGTCGACGAAGCGGGCGTCGTCATTGCAATAGGTGTGGATGCGCTCTGCGGGCATGCGCAACTTCATACTCTCCTGCGCCACCGCGAGCTTCGGCGAAGCGCAGTCCACCAGGTGGAACTCGGTCCTGTCGAAGAAGCTCTCGGCTTTATACCTGATCTGGCTGGCTATGGCACAGGAGAGCTTCCCATCCCTTGCAGGAATGTCGCAGACGCTCAGCCTGTCCCGCCGCTCTCCGAGCGCGATGAGGAACGTTTTGGTCAGGGCCGCCATGAGCCTCGACATCCCCCTTTCGATATCCATCCTCCTTTCAGTCTTGAGGACTATGTCGATGTCAGGATGGTCCATCTGGTCCTTGACATCCGTGAGGTAAGAACACTCCGAAGCCCTCCACAGCGCTTCCCTGTTCTCCGGAGTGGTCCTGATGTCCCATTTATCGTATGCCTCTTCCGAGACCCTGAGCAGGCTTCCGGTCCGCACTGGCAGGCCCAATTCATTGCTTATCTTACAGAATGCCCTGTCGAATTCTGTTATCTCGTCGATATCCGATAAGAGTGTCATATGTGTATCACGGTATATGGGTATTGTTCCCATTTATTTATAAAATTAGCCATTCAAACGCCTGATCTGCGATTCTTGAGAAAACGACGGAAATAGAGGAAAAACAACGAAAAGAGAAAAAAAGAAATCATTCCATGAAGAACGCGGCCGTCGGCGGGTCGGGCTTCTCGCCCTTGCGCTCCCTTATCTGGCGCACGACCTTGGCGACGAGCTCCTTGGGCATCGGGTGGTATCCGGCGTATTCCTGGTACCAGATCGCCCTGCCCTGCGTCACTCCCCTCAGGTCGTTGGAGAATCCGAACATCTCGGCCACAGGCAGCAGCGTGCTGATGGCTGTGTTCTCGCCCTCCTGCTCCATGCCCACCAGCTGGCCCCTGCGCCCGTTGGTCATGTTTATGATATTGCCGGAGTACTCCTGGAGGGTGTTTATGAGCACCTTCTGCTTCGGCTCGAGCAAGGACACGCCTGCTATGAGCATCGCGGCGTATATCGGCCTCTTTATGGCGGGCAGCATCTGCGCCGGCCCCCTGTGCACGTTGTCCTCGTGGAGCGTCGCGTCGTAGAGCGTCACCTTCACTCCGGACATCTTCTCCTTGGCGAGCGGGCCCTGGTCGAGCGCCTCCTCGAATCCCTGCACGAGCAGCTCCTCGACCTCGTTGAGGTTCTGGATGCCCTTGGTGCCGTTTATGAACACGCTCTCGTTGTGGATGTCGTAGATGTTCCTCGCCTCGTCGCGGTCCATTCCGATCTCGACGAGCTTCTCCCAGACCTCCCTTCCCTTGGGCCTGCCCTCGGAGACAGTGCCGTCCTGGATGGCCTTTATCACGGCCGGCTCCAGCGGCTCCACGACGACCTTTATCTTGTTGTGCTTGTTGGGCGACTTCCCCTCCACAGGCCCGGCCTTGCCGAGCAGCGCCTCGCGGTAGACCACGATGGGCGGGGACGTGATTATCGGCACCTTCTTCTCGTTCCTTATCTTGTACTCGATTATCTCCAGGTGCAGCTCGCCGTTGCCGGATATCAGGTGCTCGCCGGTGTCCTGGTTGAGCTGTATCTTGATGGTCGGGTCCTCCTTGGATATGGACCTGAGCGCCTCTATCAGCTTCGGCAGGTCCTTCTGCTCCTTGGCCTCGATCGACTTCGTTATGACAGGCTCGGAGTAGTGCTTTATCTGCTCAAAGGGCTCCATGGGCTCGGCTGACACGGTCTCCCCGACGTATATGTCCTTGAGGCCGACCAGCGCGCCGATGTTCCCTGCGATCACGCGCTCTGCTGCCACGCGGTCCTGGCCCATGTAGATGCCCACCTGCTGGACCTTGGCGTACGTCTTCTTGGATGCTATGTAAAGCATGGTCCCCTTCTCCGCCTTCCCTGAGAAGAGCCGTACGACTCCGACCTCGCCGGCGTGCTCGTCGTATACTATGCCGAAGCACACGCCTATGGGCTTGCCCTGGATGTCGCACGCGGTCATGCTCTTGCCGTATTCGCTGTTCATGTCCCCGCGCTTCCACAGCACCGGGATCCTGTAGGGCTGCGCGACCTTCGGGCTCGGAAGGTGCAGTATTATCATCTCGAGCAGGACCTCGTCCAGCGGGCTCTTCTCCACGAGCCAGGCGTGCTCGCCCGCGCTGCACTTGTCGTAGATGTCCTTGAACCCGATGTTGGACCTCTTCATTGAGTTGAAGGATACGGCCCACTTGTTGAACGCTGTGCCGAATGAGACGTTGCCCTTGTCCACCCTCACCTGCCATTCCAGCTCCTTGCCTGCGGGAGCGTTCGCCTCTATTATCTTGTTGACTTGGGTCATGATCTTGACGAACCTGGCCTGCATGGCGTTGGAGTCCAGCTTCAGCTCGTTGATGAGCCTGTCTATCTTGTTGATGAAGAGGACCGGCTTCGCGCGCTCCTTGAGCGCCTGCCTCAGATTCGTTTCGGTCTGGGGCATGACACCTTCGACCGCGTCCACGACCAGGCAGATGCCGTCCACCGCGCGCATCGCCCTCACGACGTGGAAGCCGAAGTCCACGTGCCCCGGCGTGTCGATCAGGTTGATGAGGTAGTCCTTGCCCTGGAACTCGAAACCCAGCGAGATGTTGGCGGACTTGATGGTGATCCCCCTCGCCTGCTCCTGCTCGTCGAAGTCCATCACCCTCTGCTCGCCTGCGAGCTCCTTGGATATGAGGCCTGCGCGGGCCACTAATGAGTCAGTCATCGTCGTCTTGCCATGGTCCACATGGGCGACGATGGCGACGTTGCGGATGTTGTCCTGGTTGTCCATCAGCCTCTGCACTTCTTCCACTACGAATTCCTTCTTAGCCATGTAGTTTCACCTGATATTTGGAGCATTCTAACGGTAAAATTCGTCAGAACTCAATGATTGGGATTTGGAGAGAAAGGAATAAAAACGGTGCGACGGGCGCGGCTCATGACTTAT
Source organism: uncultured Microcaldota archaeon (assembly GCA_963714085.1). GTDB lineage: Archaea > Micrarchaeota > Micrarchaeia > Anstonellales > Bilamarchaeaceae > CAILMQ01. The sequence goes on from OY970229.1 coordinate 1,397,753, forward strand.
GTATGTAGTCGAGCAGCCTGATTTTGTCACCGTGGGCCCGCTCCAGCGATGCGACGAGGTCGGAATACAGCATGTGCACGGAGAGCCGCAGCGCGAGCTCGTCCGTGCCCCCGAAGGTCACATCCACGAAATTCCTCCCTATCGGGCCCAGGACGGTCTCCCCGTAGCTCCTCGGCACGAAGTCGGGGTCCTCCACGCCTATGATGGATATCAACCTGGCGACGCTTTGCGGCATGAACGGGCTGCATGTGCCGTACTGCATGCCCGGCGGAGGTTCAGGGGCGAAGTCCAGCTCCAATCCGGACTCGGACCTCGCGAACAGCCTCTTGAGCCTTATCTGGTCAGCTCCGGTGCACACCACCATATAGTGGTCCGTTCCGCCTATCCTCTTCGCGTAGATTGTTTTCACGATATCATTCGAGTAGCAGTCCAGGATCATCGCCTTGTCCCTGGACGTGCGGGCCGCCCTATCGCATAGGACCAGCAGCGCCTTGTCTTCCTTGAGCAGCGCCTCGAGATGCGGCAATCCCTCCAGCCTCGACTTCATCCTGCAGCGATCCCACTCGCGCGAGCCTGGCTTTATGACCCCCACTCCCTCCGGAAGCTCGGACTCGGGCATCTGGCCGTTGAATGGGCGCACTCTTTGAGGATGACGGAAAACGGCTGCATCGTCCGCCCTGGGCATGAGTGACTTTCTCGCCATGTTTGCGTATGTGTGCCGTTATATTATAAAGCGTTGCTGTTGGGAGCCCGGAGCGCATCCCGCAGCCGAAAGCAATTTAACCCCAGTCTCCGATTCAATCCCATGGCCAAGGACGAGACTTCGATTCTGGTCCGCAAGGAATCCGGGAATAGCGAGCCCTACGACGAGAAGAAGGTCGGGGGCGCGCTCAGGCGCGCGGGGCTCTCCGAGAAATCCATCCGCGACGCGCTGGACGGCCTGCGCCCGAAGCTCCACGACGGCATAACCACGCGCGAGATATACGGCATACTCTTCAGGATAATAGACAAGGAGCGCCCTGATTCCCTCCACAAGTTCAACCTCAAGCGCGCGCTCACGGATTTGGGGCCAGCGGGCTACGAGTTCGAGGACTTCATCGCGAAGCTGCTTTCGCTCGAGGGCTACAAGACCGAGGTCAGGCAGATACTCGAGGGCAAGTGCGTGTCCCACGAGATAGACGTTATAGCCGAGGGCCACGACCAGGCCTACATGTGCGAGTGCAAGTTCCACAACTCCGGGGGCATAAAGTGCCGCATACAGACCGCGCTATACACCTACGCCAGGTTCCTCGACCTCGTGGAAGGGGCCAAGCTCGGCAGGTGCAGGAAGTTCAGCAAACCATGGCTGGTGTGCAACACCAAGTTCTCCAGCGACGTGGAGGACTACGCGGCGTGCATGGGCTTCCCGCTCCTCGGCTGGCACCACCCGTACGACCGCGGGCTCGAGCGCATGGTGGAGGAGCGCGAGTGCTGGCCCGTGAGCGTGATACCGATGCACAGGACCGTGCTGGAGAAGCTGCTCGCGAGGAAATTGGTCACAGTCCTTGACATCCCAGAGAGGCCAGAGAAGCTCGCGGAGATCACCGGCATATCGCTGCCGATTGCAAAGCAGATAACGGAAAGGGCGGAATACGCGAGATGACCGCGTTTTGCTCGCTGAGCGCAAACAGAGCTAGAAACATGTCAGAGGGCCGAGCAGCACTTGCGCGCCTCGTCCCTGGTCTCGTAGACCGTGCCGCACCTGCCGCACGCCCACGCGCTTATCGGTTCGGCGTTGCCGTGGCAGCCGGTCCCCTCTTCCTCGTCGGAATAAAGCGCGCCGCATATGCCGCATTTGTAGGCGGTAACTTCGTCTTCGTCCATGGAACCACTCCAAACGGGATTCTACATGCATATTAAATAACATGCGCATGGGCGATGGACTATTTGCTCGCTGAGCATAATCTTTATAAATATCCGCGACTCAGCTGGACTAATGCGAGTCTACGCTTTTCTAGGGGTTTTGCTGATTTTGGCAGGCCTGTGCCTCTCTCTCGACGGGTGGGGCATATTCAATCAATACCAGGGCCACACGGCATTGGGCAGCACCGGTTTCCCCCTGAGCGTCAGGCTCGACGCGGCGGATTCCAATAGCGGAAGCCATCTCTCGCTCTCGCCCGTATCTTCGGGCGCCTCCATGGACAGCTTCTACCCTACGATCTTCCAGCTCAGCGGCTTCGGCGCCAGATACGCGAGCCTCGAGGGCGATTCCAGCGATAATGGATCCGCCTGCAGCAGCCCCGCCGACTGCAATTACGACGGCGACTGCGTGGGCGGCGTATGCTCGTGCTATTCCGGTTGGACAGGCAGCACGTGCGCCGTTCCATCCTGCGATGGCGGCCCGTGCAACTCGGTGATGGGCAACTCCCTGATGAGCATAGGGTGCGTGAACCTCTCAAGCACCTCGACATACCAGGGCAAGGTTTCAGGGACCATCGCCCATGGGCTCAGGGTCAACGGCTCGATCACGCTGTGCCAAGGGACGTACTCGTTCCCTTCAGGCGTAACCGCGCTGACCATCAAGGCTGATAACGTCGTGATAAACTGCAACGGCTCCTCGATAATCGGAAGCAATTCCTCTAACGTGTATGCCTTCTACTCCACCCATGACTATACCGTTATCCAGAACTGCAACATCAGCGATTTCTCTACGGGCATATACTTCGACGGCACTTCCAACGGGTGGATAGACAACACGACCGTGAGCACCACGTACGACTACTCTTTCCCGAACGGGATAGGCATCCTCCTCGATGGCGCGGCCACGAATACGATCTCCAACAGCAGCCTGTACGCGCCGAATGGCTACGGGGCCTATCTCGAATCCTCAGATGACAACGTGCTTGCGAGCAACAGTTTCCTCTCGGGCAGCGGCGCCCTCCTCTATATAGACAGCTCCGCTTCGAACACTCTGTACTGGAACAATTTCACCGACACTTCCGGCTATTACGTGGATGACGAGGCCGGCGGCAACTTCTATAACGCGACGATAGGCGCTCAGAACGAAGGCAACATCTGGTACGATGTCATGGCCGGCAGCGTAAATGTCACCGGCCCGACGAGCTCGTCCGGTTTCCCATCGCTCTACATAGGCGACCGCGGCCCTGGTTACCCGTATGACAGCAACGTAACCGGCAAAGTGACCTCCAATGTGGCCGACTACGCGCCGCTCACGCCATACCAGACAATAGATTGCAGCGGCCTGAGCAACTGCAGCGGGAACGGCGAATGCACGGGCTATAACGTGTGCTCGTGCAATGGCGGCTGGAGCGGAGATTCTTGCGACACACCGCCTTACAGCGGCTGCGTCGACCTCACCAACAGCTCGACGTTCAACGACAGCATCTCCGGTTCGATCGGCTCCGGCTTCACGGTCATTGGTCCCATCACGCTGTGCCAGGACAACTACTCGATTCCGGGAGTAACCGCGCTCACAGTAACCGAACCGGACGTCGCCATCGATTGCGCGGGCAGCAGCATCACCGGCAACCAGGTCGGCAACGGCATCGAAGTCGACAGCTCGGACAACGTGACGGTCGAGAACTGCATCATATCCGACTATAACAACGGAGTGGAATACTCATCTTCTAACAACGGCACGGTCCTGAACGATGCCGCATACAACAACCTGCAGTACGGCTTCTCGCTCTCTTCGAGCTCCGGTGACCTATTCTCCAACAACACCGCCAGCTCGAACGACGTCTCAGGCATCTACCTTTCCTCAAGCTCCAACGACACGATCGTAGACAACAACGCCAGCGCGAACGGCGGCGCCCCCACCAGCTACGGCATCTACCTGGATACCAGCTCCAACGACACCCTGGCCAACAACGAAGCGGACTCGAATGGCGCTGCGGGTACGACCTATGGCTATGGCATCTACCTCTCCTCCAGCTCCAACGACACTCTCATCAACAACGACGTGAGCTCGAACAGCGTCACCAGCACCGGCAGCATCGGCGGCGGCGGCCTGTCCGAAGGCTACGGCATTTATTTAACTTCCAGCTCCGATAACACTATCGCCAACAACAACGTGAGCTCGAATGACGGCAACATCGTCGTGTGCGGTTCGGCTTACGGCTTCGGCATCTACCTCGACTCCGGATCCAGCTACAACATCCTGTCCAACAACACCGCCGACTCGAATAGCGGCAACAACGGCGGCGGTTCGGGGGTCGGCATCGGCCTCGTCCTCAACACCGGCTCCGACTACAACACCTTATCCAACAACACCGTCAGTTCGACCAGCGCCAGCAGCAACGGCTTGTATCCCTGCGCCACGCCCGTGGTAGCCGCCTACGGCCTCGTCGTCGGCGCGAGCTCCAACAACGTCCTGTCCAACAACACCATCACCAACACCACCGCCACCAATGGTAACGACGAAGCCGTTTATTTCCAGAGTTCGGACTACAACACTTTCCTCGGCAACACCCTCCAGGGCGCCCACTGGGTATACGACGACACAGATACCAACGCCTTCAACGATTCGACGTCAGGAAACATATACTATCTCGCCAACGGCACCGGGGCCTGGGGCGTTTACAGCATATTCGACACGAATGGCGACGGCTGGGCGGATATCGGAAGCGCCCTGCCGTTCAGCTCTTCGCTCTCCGGCGGGCAATGGAGCGGCGACGGGCAGGACTGGCATCCCGCCACGGCAAATGATTGCGTCAACCTCTCGGATCCGTCCACGTACCAGGGCAATGTCACTGGCGTTATGGCATCCGGCCTAACGGTCACGGGCTCGATAACACTGTGCGAAGACAACTACTCGTTCAGCGGCGTCACCGCGCTCACAGTCACCGAACCTAACGTGACGATAGACTGCGCGGGCAGCTTGATAAGCGGAGACAACACGACCGGGACATACGGCGTCTACTCCGATCAGTTCAATACGAGCGTAGAAAACTGCGGTATCAGCAGCTTTGACACCGCGATCGCCTACTCCGGAGATAACGGGACCATAGAAAACACGAACATACTCTCCTCGGCCTCATACGGGATTTCGCTTTCCTCGAGCAGCTACGACGACATCTCCGACTCGACCGTAACCGCACCCGATTATGCGATTTCCCTGGCCTCCAGCTCCGACAACGTGATTGAAAACACGACGCTTGAATCATCAGGAGGAACGGGGACCCTGCTCACTGCCGATATCAGCTCCGGAGGCAACACTTTCTACTGGGACAACTTCAGTAATCCGGCGTCCCAATACGTGAATGACGCTAACGGCGGCAACTTCTACAATGCGACGGAAGGCAACCTCTGGGGCAACGTGCTCAACGGCAGCGTTAACATCACGGGCACGGAATCATCAACCGGCTTCCCCTCGCTTTACGTGGGGAACGGCGGCAGCGGCTATCCGTACGACGACGCCAATTCCATGGGCATGGTCACGGGTGTGACCGACCACGCCCCACTCACCTCATCCCCCTATTCCGGATGCGTCAACCTCTCGGACCCGTCCACTTATGACGGCGACATCTCAGGCTCGATCGGCTCCGGCTTCAGCGTCAACGGCTCGATAACGCTGTGCGAAGACAACTACTCGTTCAGCGGCGTCACCGCGCTCACGGTCACAGAGCCGGACGTCACGGTAGACTGCGCGGGCAACTACATAAGCTCGGATAGCGGTTCCTACGATGGCATCTATTCGATCTACAACAGCACGGTCGTCCAGAACTGCAACATCAACGGTTTCCAATACGGGATAGATTTTGAGGGAGTCAATTACGGCATAATAAACGACACATACTCGAACGGGAGTACGCGCGGCATCAGTCTGAGCGATTCCAATTACGACAATATCATCAATTCCACGGGCGGCGACGAGGGGATCGCGGGCATCGAGATCTACCAGAGCTCCTACAACAACATAACCGATTCAGAAGGCATCGGGACCGGTTACGGGAACGGAATCTCGTTCGAGTCGAGCTCAGATAACATACTGACCAACGTTACTGCCAGTTCTGAATCGGAATACGGTATATATTGCTACGGAGCCACCGACAATACGATAAGCGGCAGCATGCTCAGCGGCGGCTCAGGAGCGCTTGATATGGAAGGCAGCTCCAATGATAACGTCGTGGCGAACAGCACGATGGACGGCATGGCCACCATGGCGCTATCTGTCGACAGCACCAGCAACGGCAATGCGTTCGTCAACAACACCCTGCAGGATGCCGCGCCCCTGGTCGAAGTCGCCGGCTCTGGCAACACCTTCTGCTGGGACAACTTCACGGACACGAGCGGCTATTACGTCACGGACACCAGCAGCGGGGCCAACTACTACGACTCCGCGCTCTGCAATGGGGAGGGCAACATCTGGGCCAACGTCATGGACGGCGAGGCCGGGATAAACGGCACCACCCCCTCAACCGGATTCCCGAGCCTGTTCATAGGGAACGCTACGTACAACGACAGCGATTCGCTCGGTAAGGTCTCGGGCGTGGCCGACGATGAGCCGCTCACAGCGAATGCGGCAGGTCCGGTCTCACCGGTATTCTTCGTTCCCCAAACCCCGGACAATGGATCGAACACGACGAATCCCTTCGTAGGAATCAACGTCTCCATAGCAGCGCAGAACCCGAATTCGGTGGTCTATAATTGGAACGGAACCAACTTCACCATGTACGACAGCTCGCTCGTGCTCATGCTGAACCTGGACAACAATTCCGCGCTGGGGGAGGACGCGACCCATTTCACGGACGAGAGCTCCTCATCCACAAACCTGACATGTACCGATCCGGCCTGTCCGACTCTCGTCCCGGGTAGATACGGAAACGCATACTCATTCGACGGGGTGGACGATTTCATCGGCACGGGCAGCGCGAACCTCAATTTCGGCGCAGGCCAGCCGTATACCTTAGCCCTGTGGATATACCCGTTGTCCACCGGGCCGACCTTCATGTCCCTGGGCGGGGATGAAGGTACGCCGGGCTATTATTCCGAATACCTGTCGCTTAACGGCGACCAGACCGTGCGCCTCGGACTGAGGCAGGCCTGGATGGGCGACTGGGTAGCCGTCAATTCCAACGCACCGGTCTCCCTTGATGCCTGGAATTACGTGGTGGCCGTCAACGACGGCTCTAACCTCATGCTCTACGTGAACGGGGTCCCGAGCGGCACCGTGCCCCTCGGATCCTTCGGTTCATATCCGCTGGCCAGCAACGACCTCTACATCGGCGAGCAGACATCCATCGGGAGCAACTACTTCAACGGCTCCATAGACGAGGTGCGGATCTGGAAGACGGCATTGTCCCAGCAACAGGTCTATGAGCAATACGCCTCGAATCTCCAGGAGTACAACGGGACGCAATGGTACCTCTACGTGGACCAGGCCCGGAATGCGACCGCTGGATTGGCCCCCGGAGCCTATACCTTCCAGGTATACGCCGCGAACGGCACAGGGATGTTCTCGACCGAAGAGAGGACGGTCAATGCCCTATACTCCGGATGCGTCAACCTCACGGACCCGTCCACCTACCAGGACGAAGTCTCTGGTGATAACGATACGACCGGCTTCACCGTAAACAGCTCGATAACGCTGTGCCCGGACAGCTATTCGTTCGGCGACGTCAACGCGCTCACGGTCACGGAACCCAACGTCACGATAGACTGCGCGGGCAGCTCGTTGACCGGAGACAACACGACCGGGACGTTCGGCATCTCCTCTAGCCAGTTCAACACGACGATTGAGAACTGCAACGTGGGCGACTTCTCAACCGGCATATTGTTCAACGGCGCATCCAACGGAACCATCGACAACACGAACGCAAGCACAACCCACGGCTCAAGCTACCCCTACGATGGAATAGGGATTGTACTTGGCAACGGCGCGCAATACGACACGATAATCGACTCCAACGGGACCGCCATCTCCAGCGTCGGCATCTACCTGGACTCGAGTTCCTATGACACGATCATAAACTCCACCGCGGCATCGAGCGTAGGCGCGGGCTTCAACATCCACTCGAGCACCAATAACGCGATAATCGATTCCACCGGAATCTCGGACTCGAACAAGGGCATCGACCTCTTCTCGGGCTCCAGCTACAACTCGATAATCAACTCCACCGGGACGTCCAACTCGGACAACGGCATCTACCTGTACACGGGCTGCGATTACAACAACATCAGCGGCTCCACCGGGACATCCAACACGAGCAACGGCATCCTGCTATGGGTGGACTCCAACGACACGATCATCAATTCCACAGGCATATCCGGCTCGTATTTCGCCATCCACGTCCTCTCGAGCACCGGCAGTATCATCATAAACTCGACAGGAACCAGCTCTTTGCAGGGCATCCTGCTCGAGTCAAGCTCCCACGACCAGGTCATCGGTGGAACGTACAGCGGAAACCCGGCCATCCACGTCTTTAACTCCAATTATGAATCAATCGTCAACTCGACAGGCACCTCAAGCTCATTCGCGGGCATACAGCTCAACGCCGGAAGCAGCAACAACACGGTAACCGGCTCCACCTTGTCCGGCGGCTCGAGCTATGGCATCTTCATCAGCGACGGGAGCTACAACACCTTCCTCGCCAACACTATCAGGGGCGACCGCTGGGTATCCGACGCGAATGAGACCGATGTCTACAACGACTCCACATCCGGTAACATCTACTATCTGGCAAACGGCACGCCGGCCAAGAGCGTATACGACATCCACAGCAGCACCTCGACGTGGGCTGACTCAGGCAGCGACCTGCCGTTCAGCTCATCGCTGTCCGGCGGGCAATGGAGCGGCGACGGCCAGGACTGGCATCCGTGGGTCGGGCCGTATTCCGGCTGTGTCAACCTCTCTGACCCGTCCACCTACCAGGGCGAAGTCTCGGGCGACAACGAAACAGCCGGCTTCAGCGTCAACAGCTCGATAACCCTGTGCACGGACAACTACTCGTTCGGCGGCGTCACAGCGCTCACGGTCACGGAGCCGTACGTCACGATAGACTGCGCCGGTGCCTCGATGACCGGAGAGCCCCTCGACGGAGCCTACGGCATCTATTCCAGCCAGTCCAACACTACTATCGAGAACTGTATGATCCAGAACTTCACTTACGGCATCTACATGGAGGGCGCGAGCGGCGCTATCATCTATAACAACACCGTGCAGAACCTCACCGGAGCCGGATTCGGCATCTGGAACTATCTCCCCGGTGGAACGAGCGCAGGAGTATACCTCAATAATTCAACGGACAGCGTGATATCCTCGAACACGTTCTCAGGCATCACCGGCGGCTACGGAGGCGGGAACCCATATACGGGCGGCCGCGGCGGCGACGGCGGCAACGCATTCGGCGTCTATCTCGCCAACTCCGCGTCCGACAGCGTCTACTCGAACTCGGTCTCCTCCCTCACCGGAGGCGCCGGCGGCTACAGCTACGGCTTCCCCGGTTCCAACGGCGGCGCGGCAGCAGGAGTGTATCTCGTCGATTTCTCGTCCGGCAACGTCTCCTCCAACTCGATCTCCTCGCTCACCGGCGGCGATGCCGGCAACGGCGGCACCGGGGGCGACGCGCTGGGAATCTACTTCATAGGCTCCTCATCCAACAACGTCTCATCGAACTCGGTCTCCTCAATCAGCGGCGGCCCCGGCTACTACGCCGCCACCGTGTCGGCCATCTTCCTCACCGGTTCGGACCACAACACCCTGCTCGGCAACGCCCTTCAGAGCGCCCATTGGGTCTACGACGACACTGACACCAACTCGTTCAACAACTCTTTCATGGGCAACATATACTACCTCGCCAACGGCACCGGCTCATGGCTGGTCTACAACATCACGGACAACAACAGCGACGGCTGGGCGGACGTCGGAAGCGACCTGCCCTTCAGCTCCTCCACGCAGGTAGGCATCGACGGCCATTGGGTTGGCAGCGGCGAGGACTGGCATCCGAGAATAGTCTACATAGGCTGCGTGAACCTCTCAAACCCCGGGACCTACCAGGGCAACATCTCCGGTTCGATGGGCTCCGGCTTCAGCGTCAACGGCTCCATCACGCTGTGTCCGGACAACTATTCTTTCGGCTATATCAATGCCCTTAACGTGGAAGCGGACAACGTGGCGATAGACTGCAACGGCAGTTCGATAACCGGCAGCGGCGGCTACGAAGGCGTCTACAGCGACTATACCAACACCACGGTGGAGAACTGCAACATCGTGGACTTCAACCAAGGAGTCGAATTCGACGGCGCGACGTACGGCACGATCCTGGACAATGACTTCCAGTACAACTCCCAAGGGGTCAACCTCGATTACGGATCAGGAAACAATCTCGTGGAATACAACAATTTCTCGGAGAACTACCAGGGCTTCAACGCATATTACTCTAACAACAATCAGATCCTGTACAACAACATCTCCAGCACCATGCAGAACAACGGCGTCGGCACGTCATGCCCGTTCCTCTACACTTGGAACGGCACCGGCTACGATTTCGTGTCTGACATATCCCGGGGAGGGCACATAGGCTCCTCGTCCAACCCGGGGAAGAACATCTTCCCGCAGGACTTCACGAAGATCCCTGGCAGCATGCTCCAGCCACAGGACGGCCAGTACGGCGTGAAGGTCACGGAGGAATACGACGAGATAAGCTACCTCGACCAGCTGGACCTGTATACGGTGGACCACTCGCCTGAAGTGGACGTTTATCCGGGTTTCCTGACAAGCAATTTCAGCACGTTCTACACCGTGAGCAAGAATCCGCAGCCCGTGGCCTCGTGCAAGAGCGACGGCGGTGTGAACTGCCTCGCGAACATATCCGGAGCGAACGACTACACGTCGGTGCCCATGAACCTTACACTCAATCTCGGCAACCTGTCCAACGCGTCGAGCATCAAGCTCATTCTGTCGCTGGCGAGGGCGCCGAGGAACTTCAACGGCAACAAGTCGCTGCAAGTTATAAACGGGACCAAATGGGTGAACCTATATAAGGGAAGCGATTTCACCAGCAACGGGGGCATGCCCAGGGTGGTCGTTATCGACCTGACAGGCAAGTTCCCGACCAACAACTACACCATAAAACTCATGCTGCCCACCGCGCTTTTCAATTACGTGAAAGTGGACACCACGCCTCAGGAGACCACCATCGTGAACAGCTACCCCGCGGCATCCGCGGACCTCCACCACAGGGGCTATTCGACGCTGATTGGGAACATAACCATGACCAGCGACTACTATAACGTCAGCGCCACCTCGAACTACTCCAACCCGTCGGGCAACTTCACGAAATACGGGGACGTCCTGTCCCTGCTCAATGCCACTGACGACGAATACGTGATAATGCACCACGGCGACGAGATAGCGCTGACATTCAACTACACGCCCGTGGCTGACGGCATGCAGCGCGACTTCATGCTATACAGCAACGCGTTCTACAAGCAGGCCAATGATTCTAACGGCTCTACTGTCACGCCGCTGCCGTTCCAGGCCATGACCGGCTATCCCTATCCAGCGAACCAGAGCTACCCGAACGACACGGCGCACCAGCAATATCTTTACGATTGCAACACGAGGTATTACCAGGGCGGAAACGTGACGACTGATTCGGCAGGCGCGCTGCCCTACTCGCACGACAACCTCGTGCAGGGGAACATCATAAACGGCTCGAGCAGCAGCACCGGGCTCTATGTCTACGGGGAGCAGAGCTCGCAATTCATCGACAACAACTTATCCGGTGTCCTGTACGGGTTTGACGAGGAGAGATCCACGAATCTTCTCAATGAGAACAATTCCATCCAGGGGGCCGGCCTATACGCCGTATACGTGAGGAACAACTATGAATCCAATACGGTCTCCAACATCATGGACAATGCCACTTGGGGCGTCTATATCGATGGCGACTCGGGCGACCAGGTCACCGGGAACAACATGACCCACGTGGTCAACGGCATCAGCGTCACCGACGGGGCCGATTCCGAAGCGATACTGGGCAATTCCATCAGTGCGAGCGGAACGACGACTGAATTCAGCTCTCCCTACGGTGTGGCGTACGGCCCGGACGGCTACCTCTACGTGACCGATACCGGCAACAATGTCGTGGAAAGGATAAACACCACGACCTCAGAGACGGACGTGGTCGCGGGGCAACCCATGGACAACAGCTATCAGGAAGGCGTCGGCTCCGGCGCTATTTTCTCTTACCCAGCGGCCCTCGCGTTCGGGCCCGATGGCTACCTCTACGTTGCGGATCACTGCATCATAAGGAAGATAAACGTCACGACCAACCAGACGTTCTTCGTGGCAGGGGACAATGTCGGTCTGGATTGCGGCTACCAGGAAGGCGCCGGTTCTGCCGCGCTCTTCAGCTGGCCCCAGGGCCTCGCGTTCGGGCCCGACGGTTACCTCTACGTCGCGGACTCGGACAACGATGTCATAAGGAGAATCGATGTGGCCACCAACGAGACGTCCCTCGTAGCCGGCACTCCCGACACCACGGGCTACGTTGAAAACGATACGGACGGTTCCCATGCCGAATTCTACTCCCCGACAGCACTCGCGTTCGGGCCAGACGGCTATCTCTACGTCACGGATATGACCAACCAACTCATAAGGAAGGTCAATATCACGACCACAGGGACGTACTACGTGGCTGGCAGCCCGGGTTATTGCGGCTACCAGGACGGCATCAACGATTCTGCTCAGTTCTGCTACCCGCAGGGCCTTGCCTTCGGCCAGGACGGTTTCCTCTACGTGGCAGATACCGACAATGGTTTGATCAGGAAAGCGGACGTGGACACCGGCCAGACCTATTTTGTAGCTGGAAACGGGGGCTCATACCAGGAGGGCGTCGGAGCCAATGCCAGCTTCGATTTCCCGCGAGGCCTTTCAGCCGGGCAGGGCAACACTATATATATTACGGACACCAACAACAACCGCGTAAGGAGCATCGACACCACCACGAACCAGACCTCGCTCGTCGCAGGCAACGGGTACTCGGACTTCATCTTCGATTATGAGCGCTCCGCGCTCCTGCTGCAGGACACCGGCGATAATACGATAGCGAACAACACGTTCGACTCCGAGCTCTCAGCAGTGAACCTGCTCGATACCGGGGACAACCTTTTCGTGAACAACACGCTGTCCTCGCCATCGACGCTCCTCACCGTGGACCCGTCATCCGGAAGCAACACGTTCTACTGGAACAACTTCACGGACACGAGCGGGCTCTATGTCAACGATTCTGGTAGCGACGATTACTACGACGCCACCACTCCGGCAGCTACGGATGAGGGTAACATCTGGGCCAATGTAGTCAGCGGCCAGGTCGTCATAACCGGCACCGAGCATTCGGCCGGCTTCCCGCAGTATCTGATCGGCAGTGGCGGAAGCGGCTATCCGTATGACGACGCGACTTCCATGGGCAAGACGATAGGTGTGACCGACAACGCGCCGCTCGTCCCATCGGTTCCGTGTATCAACCTCACGGACCCGTCCACGTACACTGACAACATCTCGGGTGACATGAGCTCAGGCTTCAGCGTGAACGGTTCGGTTCTGCTGTGCCCGGACAACTACTCGTTCAGCGGCGTCACGGCCCTCACCGCAGTGGCGGACAACGTGACGATGGACTGCAACGGCGCCTCCATAATAGGAGACGGCTCATCGTACACGTACGGAGTCCGTTCCGACTCGGTGAGCAACACCACCGTGGAGAACTGCAACATCACGGACTTCACTGATGATGTCTACTTCCGTTCCGTTTCCGGCGGCTCGATAACAAACAGCGAGATGAGCTTCGCTCAACCCAGGGGATCCTGGCCCAATGGGCTCGGGATATACCTCAGCGCGTCCACGGGCGTCAACGTCTCTGGGAACAACGTTCATGACAACAACGATTTCGCGATATACCTGGATTCGAATTCGGACGGCAACGAGATCTCCTATAACAACCTCAGCGACAACAGCCAGGGCATAATCCTCTGGTATTCGGACAGCAACATGATAGGGCACAACACCATCATCAACTCCTACACGTCCTACGGTTCCTGCCCGTTCCTCTACCTCATGAACGGCTCGAACTACAGCTATTACACCGACTTGGGAGGCGAGCCGCTGGGCACCAAATGGTTCGTGCCGCAGAAGTACACTGCAGGGACGTACGAGCTCGGCGACTTCCAGCCGACCGACGGCGTTTACCAGCTGAAGATAAGGGAAGTCATCCCAGAATCGGATTATCTCGACCAGGCGAAGCTCGAGCTGGTCGACGTGCCACAAGGATACGGCGTGCTCAACACGTGGAGCTACACATACCCGTTCAACCAGGCGCCGAACGAGAGCTTCATGACCATAAAGGACCCGATAGCACCGATCAGCGCCACGGACAATTACAACAATAGCGTGCTATCCCAGGTATCCGGCAAGGACGGCGTGCCTGTGCCGATATACAACAAGGTCCAGAACCCAATAACATTGGACTTCGGAAACATCGCATCCCCGCAATACGCGAAGCTGGTCATCACAGGATGGGCTGCGTACGATGTGAACCCGGCGCTGAGGCCGCAGAACTACCTAATCGTGCAGACGCCCAACGCGACCGGCGGATGGACCACGCGCAGGCAATTCGGCAGCTTCATAGGAGACTCCAGGACGATCGTCTTCGACATCTCCGGCATACTCCAATCCAACGACACGCGCATGAGGATAATCGCGCCCTCCTCGTCATCCACCATCCACCTGATAGACCAGGTGCTTCTGGACGACTCGCCGCCTGTGAACTTCACGGTCACAACTGTGAACGCGAGCAGCGCCGACCTGCAATACGGCGGCTCCGCAGATTACGTCTACGCGACGATAAGCCACAGGCACGTCAATGTGACGGACGCGCACAACCCGGCCATACCGGACGACCTCATGTACGGCAACTTCACCGCATACGGCGACGTCCTGCCCCTGCTCGCGAACGCGGACGACGAGTTCGTTGTGATGCGGCACGGCGACGAGCTGCAGCTGCAGTTCAACGACACCCCGAGGCAGATCGGGATGGACAGGTACGCATTCCTGCTCGCGGACGACATGTACACGATAAAGTCAAGCATAAACGGGTTCGTAAACGACTCCATAAGCCCCATGCCGTTCCACGGCATGAGCAAATACCCGTACAACGGGTCAGGGAACTTCTCCGATGGCGCGGCCCACGCGGCGTACGAGTCGCAGTGGAACACGCGTTCTTACGCGGAGCCGTTGCCCAACTCCAGCGCCGTCTCGCTCCCCTATTCGTTCAACAACACCGTGTTCGAGAACACGATAATCGGGGGGTCGTCCTATTCCACGGGCATGTCGCTGGACAACGAAGAATCCACGAAAGTGCTCGACAACAACATCTCCGGCGTGGAGACCGGGATCACCGATTATTACTCGATCGGCACGCTGATAAGAGGCAATATCATAATCGCGAACAACAGCGGCACGGGGGTCTACCTGTACTACGAGAACAACCTCAATTACACCAACAGCAGCATCTCGGACAACACCATTTCGAGCGATGACATCGGGATCCAGCTGGACTGGGACTCGTTAAACGTCATGGTCTCGAACAACACCATAAACTCCTCGAGCACCTCCGTCTATGTGACAGACGGGTCGACGGCGGACACGATCCTGCACAACAACATCACGAGCGGCAGCTGGGTGGAGGACGACGTCGGCGGCAACCAGTACAACGATTCGACCAGCGGCAACATCTACTACCTGGCCAACGGCACGCCGTCCTGGGAGGTCTACAACATCACGGACATCAACGGCGACGGCTGGGCGGACACGGGCAGCGACCTGCCGTTCAGCTCGTTATTGTCCGGCGGGCAATGGACCGGCTACGGAGCGGACTGGCATCCGTGGACCGGCATGGCATCGCCGATATTCTTCGTAATCCCGACCCCGGCCAACGGCGCGACCATGGGCGGCACGTCCATCCCGGCCAACGTATCCATGAACGTGACCGACATGCAGAGCTTCACATGGAACCTGGACGGGACCAATTCGTCTCTCTATGACGATTCGCTCGTACTCATGCTAAACTTGGACAACGTCTCGGCACTGGGCGAATCCGATTCCTCTGTCACCAACGCATCCCTCTACGGGAACAACGGCAGCGTCAATGGCGGCGCGGTATGGACCCTTGACGGTAAATACAACGGCGCGTACTCCTTCAACGGAGTGGACAGCTACCTCGAGATTCCGGACTCGTCGTCCTTGGAGCTCTCAGGAGCCGATGACTTCACCATCTCGGAATGGATAAAGCCGGCTGCGCTCAACCAGACCGGAGACTTCTTCGACAAGGCAGTGGAGACCTACGGAGTCGGCCAGTTCCAGATATGGTTCACCCTGACCGGAGACGACCGGTTCCTTTTCAACCTAGGTGCCGAGGGCAATAACTGGGAATGGCTCTACTCGAACGCCAACTACACGACCGACTGGACGCACATCGTGGTCGTCAAGAGCGGGAGCAACGTCACTGATTACATCAACGGCGTCCCGGACAACTCCTACACCACCGGCGACACCTGGGCGAGCGCGAACACCGTTCCGATTGACATCGGCAGGTTCAGGCGCGACGGGGCCTCTTACTTCAACGGCTCCATAGACGAGGTGCGCGTATTCCGCCGGGCGCTTTCGCCGGCCGAGGTCACGCAGCTGTACGATTCCAGCCTCAAGAGGTACGACGCTAACGACTGGCAGTTCACGGCCAACGAATCCAACCTGGCCGCAGGCAGCCACACCATCCAGGCATTCGCGGTGAACGGAACGGGAAACACGTTCTCGACCGAAGAGCGGACCATAACCCTGCTGCCACCGCCGCCCACACAAGGCGTCCCGATACTCAACAGCACGTTCGGCACCAACACCGCCAGCGAGAACCTCACGGTCTACAACCAGTCCACGGTCGGCGCCACCAAGAACATAATCAACTGGTACGCGAACGGAACCCCGATCGACATGCTGAACATGCCTTTCGAAGGCGGCAGCAATTCCGCGTGGACCAGGGATTACTCGGACTACGGGAACAACGGCACGGTGTACGGAGCGACCTGGAACGCCACAGGCGGCTACGACGGGAACGGAGCATACCAGTTCGACGGTGTGTCGGGCTGGATCGACGCAACCGGGTCCTCGGGCCTGGACTTCACGTCCCCATTCACCGTCTCGTTCTGGTTCAAACCAGCCGACGCGGACTCGCCGGATGACACGTTCATCATCGATAAAAGAACGTCAGGCGACCCCTGGAGGACCTTCGATTTCCAGATGTACAGCAACAACGTCTACTTCAGCATCTGGTCCGTCCCAAGGGCGCAGACGATCATCTCCGGCTCGACCAATCTGAGCTCTGATACCTGGTACCATGCCGTCGGTGTGTTCAACGGAACCGACATCTCGCTCTATCTGGACGGGAACCTGGAGAATTCGTCGCCTACGGCTTCGACGACCATCCAGCCGTCCGACGACGACATAAGGATCGGCAACCTGAACTCCGCGCCCACGGACTTCTTCAACGGTACGATAGACGACATCCTGGTATTCAACCGCGCCCTCTCCCCAGAGGAAATCCTCGCCCTGTACGATAACCGCACGGACGTCATGGTCTCGCAGGAGCTACATGTCGGAGACACGTGGCAGGCCTGCATGACGCCCAACAACGGCATCCAGGACGGCGCCACGAGCTGCAGCAACAATCTCACAGTGCTAAATGCACTGCCCACCCAGGGCATCCCCATCCTCAACAGCACGTTCGGCACCAATACCACCAGCGAGAACCTGACGGTCTATAACCAGTCCACGGTCGGCGCTACGACGAATATCATCAACTGGTATATGGACGGCTCGAGCATCGCAGTCCTCAACATGCCCTTCGAGGGCGGCAGCAACTCCATCTGGACCGAAGACTACTCCGGATTCGACAACAACGGGACCGTATCTGGCGCGACATGGAACGCCACGGGCGGACATGATGGAAATGGCGCATACATGTTTGACGGGATTGACAACATGATAGACCTCGGGAACCCGGCAAGCCTGAGCATAGGGGGCACCGATTCGCTGACCATCGAAGCGTGGATAAAGAAGGCGTCCAGCGATGCAACCGGTTTCATAGTTACCAAAAACAATTCCGGAGGCGGAGGAGGTTACACCATGGCCATAGGCGTTCTCCCGTGCAACGCAACGCAGGTCAAGGTCACGAAATACAACGTCATAGACATCTGCCTCTCCGGTGTGCCCAGTGACACCAACTGGCACCACCTCGTGGAGATGGGCAACGCATCCGGGGTGTTCCTTTTTGTGGATGGCGTGCTGACGGACAGCTCCACAGACAACGAGAGCTGGCTTACTTCCAGCAGCAACACCGTGATCGGCTATGGCACGGACGTTGGACCCCAGGGATTCAACGGCTCAATCGACGACGTCCGCATCTACAACCGCTCCCTTTCTTCGCAGGAAATCCTCGCCCTGTACGATAACCGCACGGACGTCATGGTCTCGCAGGAGCTACATGTCGGAGACACGTGGCAGGCCTGCATGACGCCCAACGACGGCTTCCAGGACGGCGCCACCGAGTGCAGCAACAACGTGACCATCCTGCCCACCGCCTGCGTCAACCTCACGGACCCATCCACATTCAACGGCAACATCTTGGGCGACCTAGCAGACGGTTTCATAGTCAACGGCTCGGTAACTCTGTGCAGGGACGTCTATCCCATGCCCGGCGACATCCTGGCGATGAACGTCACGGAACCGGGCGTGACCGTGGACTGCGACGGCGCGACGCTGGTCGGGGACAACTGGTCGAGCAACCTGGGCATCTATTCGGACCAGTTCAACACCACGATAACGAACTGCAACCTGGACAACTTCTCGACCGGCATACTGCTCAACTTCAGCGCGGATAACTCCACGATAGTCGGGAACAACATATCTAGCACGAACACCGAGGGGCTCGGCATGTCCATGTTCTCGATTCCATCCGCAATCTCGAGCGAAAGCTCAGGCGACATCATCCAGGGCAACAACATGAACACCAGCATCGCCAGCATCTTATTCCTGGGCGGCGTCAACAACACCGTCTCTTACGACAACGCTGAAGCGGAAGTCCCCATAGCCCTATTCGGGAGCGAGCAGAACAATTTCTCCTATGTGAACGCGACCGGGAACAACGAATTCGATTTCGGGGCAGGGATATACCTGGCCGAAAGCGCCTACAACGACTTCTCCAACATAACCGACAACGCAACGGACGGACTCGGTGTCTACCTCATCGGGTCGGAGAACAACACCTTCCTCGGCGACACCATCGAGGCGCCCGTGTGGGTAAGCGACGACACGGGCAACAACACCTTCAACGACTCGACCTCGGGCAACACCTATTACGAGGCTAACGGCACGCCGAGCTGGGACGTCTACAACATAGTGGACACCAACGGCGACGGCTGGGCTGACGTCGGAAGGGACCTGCCGTTCAGCAGCTCCCTGTCCGGCGGCGAATGGGAAGGGTACGGCGCGGACTGGCATCCCTACACCGCGGTGCGCTGCGTGGACCTCACCAACAGCTCCACTTATCAGGACATGGTCTCCGGAGACATGGCGGACGGCTTCAGCATCAACGGCTCGGTCACGCTGTGCCCGGGCAACTACTCGGTCGGCGGCATGAACATCACGACGCCGGACACGACCCTCGACTGCGAGGACAGCTCCGTAAGCTCCGGCAGCCCGGGCAGCGGCACCGGTGTTAGCATACAGGCGGACGGGGACTCGGTCATCCACTGCGACATCTCCGGCTTCTCTTATGGCATAGACAGCTCTGGCAGCACCAACGTGACGATAAGCAACGACACGATATCAAACTCGTCCACCGCGGCCATACACGGATTCACGGGCCCAGACTGGATGCATGTGCAGGACAACACGCTCTACGGCAACAACGTCGCCATCTGGTTCGACGCGGTGCACGAGGGCGACGTGATATCCGGCAACGAGATAGACAACAGCACCATCCACGGGATGGAGCTCGTCTACATAGACAACGCTACTGTGAGCGACAACACGATCTACAACGTGAGCGGCGGCGATGACCTCTGCGGATGCAGCGGCGGCTCCTGCCCGGACAGCACCTGCGGCGAGGGCATATACGCGAACGGCGTGACCAACTCCGTTTTCAGCAACAACACCATAACGTACACCTTCGCCAGCGGCATCGGCTTCACGAACTCCCAGAACAACCTCATCTCCGATGGGGAGATAGGGTTCGCGAACCGTTACTACGCGGACAACTGGTCCTGGATGCAGGTCGGCGGAGGCATCTGGTACGATCCGGATTCGTCAAACAACACCGCGACCGGGCTCTACATGCACAACGACACGGGCGGCGCGTTCGACGTGCAGGGCGATTACAACACGATAGAGGGCAACAACCTGAACCACAACTGCGGCGGCGTACAGCAGATATACTGCAATGGCGCAAGCAACCTCGTGATAAGCGGCAACAACATAACTGACGGGACCGGCAGCGGCATATTCGCCATCGCCTGTGCCGACATGAACGTGACCGACAACCACATAGACAGGAACGCTGCGAACGGGCTCAACATCTATTCGGGGTCGGAGAACGCCTTGGTGGAGAACAACACTTTCGTGAACAACACGAATTGGGCCTTGTACCTGGGCTCCAGTTCTGACACCTTCCTCCACAACACCTTCCAGGGTTCATACTGGGTGGACGATTACGGGACGGGCGATTCCTACAACGATTCCACGTCGGGCAACATCTACTACCTCGCGGACGGCACGCCGTCCTGGGACGTCTACAACATCACGGACATCAACGGCGACGGCTGGGCCGATGTGGGCAGCGACCTGCCTTTCAGCTCAGCCACGCAGGTGGGCATCGACGGTTATTGGGGCGGCAGCGGGCAGGACTGGCATCCATGGGCCGGTATCTCTTGCGTCAACCTCACGGACCCGTCCACATACGGGAGCTACGTCTCGGGCTCGATGGGCTCCGGCTTCAGCGTCAACGGCTCGATAACGTTGTGCACGGACAACTACTCTTTCGACAACGTCAACGCGCTCACGGTCACGGAACCCAACGTCACGATAGACTGCGCGGGCAGCTCTATACTGTCGGATAGCGATTCCTACACGGGAGCCTATTCCGACCAGCCCAACACCACCATCGCGAACTGCGCGATATCCGGTTTCAGCACAGGAGTGGATGTCGAATCCGGAGGCGACTACGCGAGCATCGTGAACAGCTCCGTGAACGCGATCGATGACGGCATCCTCATCGAGAACGTGACCGGCGCGTCGGTTGCGAATTCCACCGCGGATTCGATTGATTATTCCGCGATAGAGCTCTACGGCACTACAGACAGCACGGTCTCCGAATCGCAGGCGACCTCCGAAGACGGAGTCGCAATACTGGTCCACAATTACGCGAACCAGAACGTAATCGCGAACGACACCGCGACGTACCTGGGCGACGGCTGTGAGTACCAGATATGCGGCGCGATCTTCATAGGCTCTAGCACCGGCAACCTGGTCGACAACAACACCGTGCTCTCCATAGGCGGGCATGGCATAAGGATTGGGGCCGGCAACGACGTCAGCGACAACAACAACGTCACCGACAACACCATCAATTCGACCAGCGGGGTCGGGATAACGCTCAATTCGGGCGCATCCAATTGCTATATCAGCAACAATAACGTCGATGCGGACAGCGTGAACGCCTGCCCGTACACCGAATGCGGCGCGATATTCTTCGCAGGAGGTAGCAACAACGTCATCGAGGGCAACAACCTCACCTCGCACTACTGGTACGGCGCGAGGCTCAGCAGCTCGAGCGGGAACACGTTCACCAACAACAGCATAAGCTCCGACAGCAGGTACGTGCTTTACCTGAAGTCCGGCTCGAACACTAACACCTTCCTCGCTAACGCGATACAGGGGGGTAAGTGGGTGAGCGATTCTGGTTCGGGCAACTCCTACAACGACTCGACCTCTGGCAACATCTACTACCTGGCCAACGGAACAGGAGCCTGGAAAATCTACAATATAACCGACACCGACGCAGACGGATGGGCGGACATCGGAAGCGACCTGCCTTTCAGCTCCGCCACGCAGGTGGGCACTGACGGCTATTGGGCCGGCAGCGGGCAGGACTGGCATCCATGGGTCGGTATCCCCTGCGTCAACCTCACGGACCCGTCCACTTACACCGACAACATCTCGGGCGACATGGCGGACGGCTTCAGCATCAACGGATCGGTCAGGATCTGCAAGGACAGCTACCCGATTCCCGGGGTCACGGCTCTCACAATAACTGGGGACAATGTGACCGTGGACTGCAACGGGGCCTCCATAATCGGAGACGGCTCCTCGGGCACGTACGGCGTCTACTCGAACCATCTGAACACCACGGTGGAAAACTGCAACCTCTCTGACTATTCTGACGCCATCTACTTCGATTCCGTGGCTGGCGGCGCGATAACCAACAACGAACTGAGTTTCGCCCAATCCGGCGGTTCCTGGCCTGACGATTTGGGGTTGTACATGTACTCGTCCACCGGTATCAACATCTCCGGGAACAACCTGCACGATAACTCCTTTTTCGCGATTTACCTGGACCAGGGTTCGGATAACAACGAGATCACCTACAATAACATATCCAGCAATGACAATCTCGGTATGTACCTGTATTATTCGGACAACAACCAGATCGGATACAACACCATGCTGAACTCATACGTGTCCTACGGCTCCTGTCCGTTCCTCTACCTTTGGAACGGATCGGGCTATGACTATTACACGGACCTGGGCGGCGAGCCGCTGGGCACCGCGTGGTTCAAGCCGCAGAAATACACCGCAGGGACATATGAGCTAGGTGATTTCCAGCCCACGGACGGCGTCTACAACCTGAAAGTCAGGGAAGTGATACCTGAATCGGACTATTTCGACGAGGCGAAGCTCGCGCTGGTCGACGTGCCGGCAGGATACGGCGTGCTCAACACGTGGAGCTACACCTACCCGTTCAACCAGGCGCCGACCGAGAATTTCATGACCATAAAGGACCCAGTGGCGCCCATCAGCGCGACGGACAGCTACGGCAACAATGTGCTATCCGAAGTCTCCGCCAAAGACGGCGTCCCGGTGCCGATATACGACAAAGTCCAGAATCCGATAACATTGGACTTCGGCTCTATCGACAATCCGCAATACGCGAAGCTGGTCATCACCGGCTGGGCCGCCTACGATGTTAACTCAGCCCTCAAGCCGCAGAACTACCTGCTGGTGCAGACGCCTGACGGGAACGGAGGATGGATCACACGCGGCTCATTCGGCAGCTTCATCGGCGACTCCAGGACCATAGTCTTCAACATCTCCGGCATCCTGCAATCCAACGACACGAGAATAAGGATAATCGCGCCCTCCTCGTCATCCACAATACACCTGATCGACCAGGTGCTGCTGGACGATTCCCCGCCGGTGAACTACACCGTGACCTACGTGGATCCGAGCAACGCAACCCTGCAATGGGGCGGCTCCACCAGCTACGACTACCCGACCATAACCCACCGGGACATCGACGTCACGGACGACCACAACCCGTCCATACCAGAGGACCAGATGTACGGCAACTTCACCAAATACGGCGACGTCCTGCCCCTGCTCAACGCGGCGGACGACGAGTTCGTGGTGATGCGCCACGGCGACGAGCTGCAGCTGCAGTTCAACGCGACCCTGCAGGCTCCGGGCACGGACAGGTACGCCTTCCTGCTCGCTGACGACATGTACACGATAAAGTCCAGCATAAACGGGTTCGTCAGCGATTCCATAGACCCCATGCCGTTCCACGGCATGGCCCAGTATCCGTACAACTCGTCGGTGGCCTACTCCAACGAGACACAGCGCCAGGCGTATGCGGCAGAATGGAACACCAGGGTGTACCCAGAACCAGCGCTCAACTCGACCGCCATAGCCCTGCCTTATTCATTCAACAACACCATCTTCGATAACACGATAGTCGGAGGTAATCCCTACGCCACAGGCATTATGCTGGATAGCGAGAACTCCACGAATCTGCTCAACAACAATATCTCCAGCGTGGAAACGGGCATATACTCGGACGACTCCTTCGGCACGCAGATAAGCGGCAACATGATAAACGCGAGCAACGACGGAACCGGCATCTACCTGTATTACGAGAACGGGGACAACTACACCAACAGCACCGTCTCGAACAACACCATAACGAGCGACGATGTCGGCATTTACTTTGATGGCGACTCGATCAACTGCAATGTGAGCGGAAACAACCTGACCACGGGCGGATACGGGTTAGAACTGGCATCCGGCTCCACCGCGAACACCTTCCTGGCAAACTCCCTGACCGGGGATTACTGGGTGGACGACGGGGTGGGCGGCAATTCCTACAACGACTCGACCTCAGGCAACATCTACTACCTCGCGGACGGCACGCCTTCCTGGGACGTCTACAACATCACGGACATAAACGGAGACGACTGGGCGGACATCGGAAGCGACCTGCCCTTCAACTCCACCACGCAGGTGGGCATCGACGGCTATTGGACCGGCTACGGAGCGGACGCTCATCCATACGTCATCAGTGCGGTGATAGTCGGCCTGATCTTCCCGCCGCAAGGTTATTCCACGACTTCGGGCTCGATCAACTTCACGTTCAACGTGACGGGCGCGAGCGAGACCTTCAACTGTTCCGAGTTCCTGGACGGCGTGCTGAACCAGGACGTGCCATCGGTGACGAACGACACGGTGGCCCTGTTCACTATCAGCGGCATAGCCCAGGGGAGCCATTCATGGTACGTCCAGTGCACCGATAACGCCAGCGATGTAGGCACTAGCGTGACCGAGGACTTCAGCGTCGTCGCGGTTTCGCCTCCCTCTTCTCCATCCGGGGGAGGGGGCGGTGGCGGAGGCGGCGGTGAGGGTGGAGGCGGAGGCGGCGGCGCGGTCGCACCGACCGGCAACGTCACACTCGTGCATCCGATCACTCCGGAAAACGCGTGCAAGCTGGACAGCGACTGCAACGGCAGCCAGGCATGCCTCGGCGGCTTCTGCAGGCAGCTGAACGGAACGTGCGGATTCGCTGCCAACCATACCTGGAACCACTACGAGTGCTGCTCGGATTCCATGTGCCCCTCGGGCTCGGAATGCAGCAACAACTCCTGCGTGGTCTCCCAGGTGGTTCCCCCGGTCCAGCCCCCGGTGAACAACCAGACGGTTTACGTGACGGAGCAGCCGTGCCAGTGCAGGCTCTTCGGCATGTGCTCGCCGACCGGCTCTCCGCTGATAGCAGGCAGCTGCTGGTACAACTCCGTGATCGCCGCCATCGTGGCGATAATCATCCTGGGCTTCGCGTACCGCATGATCGGGCGCGGAAAGAAGAAAGTCCAAGAGCCCGTGGAACACGCGAAGCATAAGGGAGGGAAGCACGGGCACAAGGCGCCGATGGCCTTGCTGCTCCTTATGCTAGTGCCTCTCTTCCACGCCCAGAGCACCCAGACGGTCGGCCTCCCGCAGCCCCTGTTCTCCTCCTCGTACACGATCGGGACCAAGAACACGACCACCTATTACTTCTACATAGTCAACCAGAACGACACCCCGACCACGGCGTTCCGGCTCTCCCTGTCCAGTGCCATGAACTGGTTCAATCCGAACAACCTCACCTACCCCCTTAACCCTGATTCAATCTCGGGGAATTCACCCTACTGGGATTTCCCCCCGCTTCCGCCCAACGAGACCGCCGAGATCTCCTTCTCGGTCCACGCCAACGTCGCGCTCCCGCAGAACATCATCGTGAACGCAAATCCCCTGAGCAACTGGTCCGGGGAATGCGCGAACCTCGTGCCGCTTCCGGGGCAGAACCGTAGCGAACAGTACATATCATCCTACCTCGCCTCCATCAACCGGAGCTCTATTTTCAGGGTCTACTACGAGAGCGGCAACCTTTCGGGCACATTGTATTCGCTGACGCACCTCGTAAACTACGACGCATTCGCCGTGTTCCAGCTCACGAACCAGTCCGGGAGCATAAACGTGAGCATGGTGCAGGACCCGAATGCCATAAACGATATCGTGACGGCATACGCCGGCATAGCATCCCCGCAGCCGACCGCGGACGTCACAAGGCCGTATTCGGCCGTTCTCCTCGCGAAGTCCTCGAAGACCGCCGCGCAGAACGAGTGCTTCAACCTCACTGGCATGGACAAGTACACCTGCACGGACAACGTCTCCTGCCGCCTCGCGTGCTTCTCTGTGCAGGTCTGCTACGACATGAGCCAGGGATGGGACTTCATAAACTCGATACTGGATTACCACCACAAGGTGGACGCGGCGAACGCGCAGCTGGACAGCGCGCAGGCCGCGGCATCGTCATTCAGCGACTCGCCCTCCTACGATGGCGCCGAAGCCCTGCTGGCGCAATTCGATTCCCTGAACCGGGCCGAGACGCAGGTCATATTCCAGCCCCTGATGACATCGTACGAATTCTGCCAGACGCCGGACTATTCCCTGATGCAGCAGATGGACGCCAGGAGGCAGATACTCGATTACCTGGACTCGACCTGCATCTACGGGAAGAAGGACAGCATGGTGGAGGAGAGCGTGGACATGGCCCAAGAATTCAGCCAGACTCCGGTTAGGAGCGCGCCCGCGCCGGTCGCTCCCACGGTCCAGAACGCGACCTCGGTGGTGAAGGTAAACACCGTCACGGTGCCTGCTGGCAACGAATGCAGCACGATATTCGGCGTGGGCTCTGTCGCAGGAGTCTGCCTGCAGTGGTGGCTCATCGGGATCGTGGTGGTCCTGGCGCTGGCCGTGATAGTCTTCTGGGACAGCATACCCGCGCTGTCCAAGCGCAGGAAATGATCTGTTTCCAGGTCGATCCCATGGCCGTGAAGAAAACGGAAGAGGAATGGAAGCGCAGGCTCAGCCCGGAGCAGTACAGCGTGCTCAGGGGCAAGGGCACTGAGATACCGTTCACGGGCAAGCTCCTCTTCAACAAGGAGAAGGGAGTCTACGCATGCGCGGCATGCGGCGCGGAGCTCTTCTCGTCCGAGACCAAGTACGATTCGGACTGCGGATGGCCCAGCTTCTACGAAGCGCTCAAGGACAAGGTCGAGCTGCACGAGGACAGGAGCCTCGGCATGACGCGCATAGAGGTCACCTGCAGGAACTGCGGCGGCCATCTCGGGCACGTGTTCGACGACGGTCCGAAGCCGACAGGGAAGCGCTTCTGCATAAACTCGGTCTCATTGGATTTCAAGAAGGAAAAAAAGAGATAAGCCCTATTTCAGGAACATGACGTCGTCCCAGGGGTGCCTGTAGAGCTCGCTTTTGAGCCTCTTCTGGTCGTATATGTGGCCCATGAGCCCTATGGAGCGCGCTAGCACGAACAGCCCGTTCAGGTAGCCGATCTCCACCATGCTCTCCAGCTCTTCCTTGGAGAAGCAGCCGCAGCTCGAGAACATGTCCGTGAACGTCACTCCTATGCAGCCGTCCACGTTCAGGATGAGGTTGTTCGCCTTCTCGAGCGTCACGCTCTCCACCGCGAGCGCGTAGTCCAGGTATCTCGTCTCGGGGAAGTGCTTCTTGGCGTAGGCCTTCAGGAACTCCACCCTCTTGTCCGGGTTGTCCCTCGACTTTATCCTGTGCCCGATGCCGGGGATGCGTATGGCCTTGCGCTTCATGTCGTCCACGAAACCCTCGGGCGTCATCCCCGCGTCGCACCCGGCCTTGAAATATCGTGCAGCGTCGTCTATCGCGCCCCCGAACCTCGGCCCTATTGTCAGGAGCCCGGATGCCAGCGACGAAACGACGTCCTTGCCCGCTCTAGAAGCGACAATCGCGTTGTGCGCGCCCGAGACGCATGGCCCGTGGTCGGCCGCGACTATGAGGCAGAGCTCGATGTATTTAGACGCGTATTTCGGCAATTTCCTCTTGAACCAGAGCAGCGATATGACATCCCCTATCGAGTAGTCCTTCTCTATTATCTCGGTGAGCGGCACCCCGCCATAGAGCACGTCCTCGCCCCGGTCGTCCGAGACCGAGCACATGAAGTTCGCGCTCCTGCGCACCGTGCCCGCCTTGAGCGCGGCCGCGTAATCCTGCGGGACTATCGGAAGCTCGGGCTCCTTTATCTCCTTCACTTTCCCGGCGGACTTGAGCTTTCCGAACTCCTCCTTGATCGCAGCCCCGAGCCCTTCGAACGACCCCGGGACTATCACGCCCGCGTCCTTCATGGCCTTGTTCTTGGCGTCCGCGGTCTCCTTATCCTTGCCGGATTTCGCGCCCGCATGGCCGAACTGCACCTCGGTCGGGAAGACTTTCGAGCAGGTGCCTATGCACCACCCAATGAGCGGCTTGGTTATTTTCCCGGATCTCTTCGCCTCGGCTATCGCGTACTCGCTCTGCCCGCCCAACTCCCCCAGCACCACCATCATCTTTATGTCCGGGTTGGCCTCGAACCTGAGCAGGTGGTCGAGCAGCTCGGAGCCAGGGTACGCGTCGCCGCCTATGGCGATGCCCTCGTTCACCCCGTCGCTGTTCTGGGCTATGACATTGTACATCTCGTTGGACATCCCGCCGGACTTGGAGACCAGGCCCACGCTCCCGGGCCGATAAAGCCTGCAGTTGGTGATGTTCTCTATTGTTCCCGCGGTGTTCCCTATCCTGAAGCACCCTGATTTTATCCCGCCTACGGTGGCGGGCCCGATTATCCACTTGTTGTTCTTCTTCGCTAACGCTATCAGCTCGCGCGCCTCGCGCTCGGGCATGCCTTCGGCGATTATCGCCACCGTGCGTATGGTCTTGCTCTCCAGCGCCTCTTTCGAGGAGGCGTATGCCGAGCGGAACGAGGCGAAGTTCACCATCACGTCCGCGTCCGGGACCGCCTTCGAGGCGTCCGCCACTGTGGAGAACACTGGTATGAGTATCTCGTTCTTGCCGAAGAACGCCTTCTGCCAGCCGGAGCTCCCGGGATTTATCACACCTGCCACGCTGGGCGTCTCCCTCCTGCAGAGGAAGTCGAAATCCAGCATCCTCTGTATCGGCCCTGCCTTGAGGTTGTACACGAACGCCTTGGTCTTGTCCGTGAATAATTCGTAGCCGTCGTTCTTGGTTCTTGCCATGCTTCCCACCCTTTATCTGCCGAGCCTCTTTATCGCGAGCGGCACGACGTAGGTCATGCTCGTCTCCGGCCCGTAGACCTCTATCGGTATCTCCAGCTCCTTGCCGAGCTCCCGCATGAGCTTCAAGCCGGTCTGGTAATTGGGACCGCCCCTCCTCACGAAGATGCTCATCTTCGCCTTCTTCAGCTTGTCCTTGTACTCGCGCAATGCGCGCACGATTCCCTTGAACGTGTTCGCCACGTCCGTGAAGTTCGCGATCCCCCCTCCTATGATGAGCACCTTGCCCTTGGGATCGCTCTTCCTGGTCGCGAGGTCCAGTATGGTCTTCGCGTAATTATACGTCTCCTCCTCGTTCGGGTCGCCGCTGTACTCCCCGTAGTTGGCGAGCTCCTTCATGTATCCCAGGTCCACGACCGTATCCGCGTAGATCACCGATGCCCCCCCGCCGGCGACCATGGTCCATATCCTGCCCTCGGGGTTCAGGATGGTGAGCTTCAATGACGCGCCGGTCTTCTCGTCCAGCCCCTTGACGAATTTCTCCTCGGGATACGGCTTCCTGCCGAAGGGCTCAGGGAACTCCATGTCGCCCCATTTCGCGCTGTCCTTGAAATCCGCGCAGTCGTCCAGCTCCATGCGCAGGTCGAGCGGCACCGGATTCCCGTCCGCGTCGAATGTGAACGGGTTCATCTCCAATAGCGAGAGGTCCAGGTCCACGAAGACCTTGTGGGCCTTTGCGAAGAACTCCGCTGCCTTGGCCTTCCTCTCCGCGGGTATCCTGCCGTCAAGCGCCTTCTCTATGGCTCTCTTGTCCGCGGCTTCCCCTACCGGGACGGGTACCTTCACCATCTTGTCCCAGTTCGCCTCCACGTCCATGCCGCCTGCCGTCGAGAAGAGCAGCGTGTCCTCGTAGCGCCCTGGCGAGATGGAGAAATAGTACTCCTCCTTGTGCGCCACGAACGGCTCTATTATGAAATGCGTGAGCGCGCCCTTCACTCCGGAGACCTCCACCTCGCGCTCCATGTTCTTCTTTATGAACTCCTTGGCCTTGGCGAAATCCGCGTCCAGGAGCACCAGGTTGCTCTTGCCCCTCTTCCCGAAGAGCATGTCCGGCTTCACGACCAGCTTCTTCTGCAGCAGCCAGGGGTTCTCCTTGGCCAGCGCGTCCAGGTCAGTGCCCGGCTTCGCCTGGCAGCATGCTATCGGCAGCCCCATCTGCTTCGCAAGAAGCCGCTTCCCGTCGTGTTCGCGCACTTTCCTCCTCGCCATCGCAACGCCCTCACATATTGCTTATTATCGCATCCCCGAACTCCGAGCATTTGAGGAGCTTCGCGCCCTCTATCTGCCTCTCGAGGTCGTAGGTCACGCGCTTCTGCTGTATCGTCTTCTCAACCCCATGGTCCACGAGCTTGGCCGCCTCGGCCCATCCCATGTACTCCAGCATCATCATGGCGGAGAGTATTATGGAGCCCGGGTTGACCTTGTCCTGGCCCGCGTGCTTGGGCGCTGTGCCGTGGGTCGCCTCGAAGAGCGCGTGCCCGGTCACGTAATTGATGTTCGCGCCAGGCGCTATGCCGAGCCCGCCGACCTGCGCAGCGCACGCATCAGAAATATAGTCCCCATTCAAATTCGGCGTCGCTATCACGCTGTACTCGTCAGGCCTGAGAAGCACCTGCTGGAACATGGAGTCCGCGATGCGGTCGTTTAAGAGGATTTTGCCCTCCGGCATCTTGCCGTCGTATTTCTCCGTGACCTCCTTCTCGGTGACCACTTTGTCAGCGAACTTCTCCTTCGCTATCTGGTAGCCCCATTCCTGGAACGCGCCTTCGGTGAACTTCATGATGTTGCCCTTGTGCATCATGGTCACGCTCTTCCTGCCGTGGTCGATCGCGTATTGTATCGCGGCTGCAACGAGCCTCTGGGAGCCGGTCTTTGACATCGGCTTTATCCCTATTCCCGAATCCAGCCTCACTTTCTTGCCCATCTCCTTGTCCAGGAAGGCGATGACCTTCTGCGCCTCCGGCGTCCCTTCCTTCCACTCTATGCCTGCATAGACGTCCTCTGTGTTCTCCCTGAACACCACGACGTCGAGCTTCTCCGGCTCCTTCACCGGGCATGGCGTTCCCTTGTACCATCTGGTCGGCCTGACGCAGCAGTATAAGTCCAGCACCTGGCGCATGGTGACGTTGAGCGACCTGTGCCCTCCGCCTATCGGCGTGGTGAGCGGGCCCTTGATCGCGACGAGGTCCTCGCGTATCGTGGCGACGGTCGCGTCAGGCAGATAAGTGCCGGTTGCCTTGAAGCAATCCTCGCCGGCCTCCAGCTTCTGCCAGTGGATTTTTTTCTTCCCATGGTAAGCCTTCTGCACCGCCGCGTCCACGACTTTCATCATGACCGGCGTGATGTCGACGCCTACACCGTCGCCCTGGATATACGGTATCACCGGCTCGTCCGGGACATGCAGCTTCCCGTTCTTCATGGTTATTTTGCTTCCATTAGCCATGCATCCCACCTCGTTTTAACGTATGATAGAATCGGGATACGTTCGGCGAAAGTCTTTATAAATAATCGCCTGGGCGGAAGAAGAATTCGGCGATGGACGATATCCACTACGCCGCCAGTGCTGTTTTTAATCATCATCGGCGATGAATGCACGGATGATCCAAGGCCCCGATGAGCGGACTATCATTACCCAAGCTAGCGAGGGGCTGCGGGGACTGGTCTGCTTGAAAATCGTTTCCTTAGAAAACGATATATTTATAAAATCGTTCTGTTAGAAAACGTTTATGGAAAGCATAGACGATGTGCTTAAGGAATGGGGAAGTGTTGCAACCAGCAAACCACTCAAAAACAGGGCGTTCGATGTAAACAGGGCGATAGCCGAGTCCAACCGCCGGGTGGTATCCGTCACCGGCGTAAGAAGGGCCGGAAAAAGCTCGGTTTTGATGCTCATCTACAGGAAATTGAAGTCTCTCGGGAAAAAGGCCGCGTATGTCAATCTGGAAGATAACCGCCTGCAATTCCCCCAGGTGCTCGACACGGTACTCAAACAAACACAGGATGCGGAATGGCTGCTATTGGACGAGGTGACTGCAGCGAAAGAATGGGACAGCTGGATCCATAGGATAAATGAAATGAAAAGCGTGCACCTCATAACAACGTCTTCCCTCAACAAACTATCCAGGTTCCCGCCAAAAGCATTGCGGGGAAGGATATCATATTTCGAGCTGTTCCCTCTCTCTTTTGCCGAGTTCCTCGCATTCAAGGCCATAAATCCGCCGGAGACGACCAGGGAAATCGGGATTGTGGAACGCGCCCTGGACGAGTTCCTGGTCTATGGGGGTTTTCCGGAGGTGGTCCTGTCGGAAAACAAGGTCGGCATCATCCAGGAGTACATGAACTCCATAGTCTCGCTGGACGTGGCTGCGCTTTCAACCGCCCCGCTGAAGGTGGTCTCGGATTTCTCAGCGCAGCTCATCGGCACAACATTCTTTTCGGCAACCAAATCGGAGAATGTGATGAAGAACATCGGGCATAAGATCGGGAAGGGCACGCTGTTGGAACTGGAACAGCTCTTCGAAATCGCTTATCTGGCGTTTTTCGTCCCGGTTTTCTCGACAAAGATAAAGGACGAGGCGCTTTATCCGCGAAAGGTCTACCTAGGCGATACGGGATTTTTCTATGCAGCGACAGGGAAAAAGAATTTCGGGAGGATGTACGAAAACGCGGTCTTCCTGCAGCTCAAGAGGAAGCTCAGTCCGCTGGAGCGGATTTCCTATTACAGGTCAGCCGGCAACCGTGAAGTGGATTTTGTGATCCGGCAGGGGACCGAGGTCAAGAGGCTGATACAAGTCGTGTACGACCTGGAAGACGAAGGGACGAAAAACCGGGAACTGCAAGCCCTGGCAGAGGCTGCGAAGGAATTCGGTCTGGATGGGAAAAAGAAGGAACTGCTCGTGATCACGAAAGATGTCGAAGCCCAGGAAGAGATTGATGGCGTGAGGGTCTTCTATAAGAGGCTTTGGAGATGGCTGATAGAGGAAGGCAGATGAGGCGATGGTATGGGTGTTGATCTTTATGTGGTGGTTCCGAAATTGAGGACAAGAATCTACGTCGGAAGGCACGTCTCAGAAGAAAATTCTGAAGAGTGCATGGAAAAATTGAATAAAATCATCGACAACAATACGGATGGAAGATACGAAGCGGATGTCGCTTCTGTGAATTATAAAGACATCAAGGCAAGGGACATGGCGCGGCTCATTACATTCTATGAAGATGCGGTCTACCTTCTTGATGACCGGCTTATAGACAATATCCTGGTGCATGAATTGCTTCGGGTATTCCCGGATTCAAAACTCGTTGCAGACTGTTCAGAAGAACATATCAAATATCGCGGTTATGCAGAGTACCCAAAAGGATAGTGTACAATCAGGTGCGGGTGGGAACGATGCAGCCTCACGTTTTCTACAATCCAAGGCCCCGATGAGCGGACTATCATTACCCAAGCTAGCGAGGGGCTGCGGGGACTGGTTGTTGTTTACTCTTTGCTTACTGGAAAACAATCTTCCTAATTTAAGTTCGATGCTTTTTTCCAACGTTCCTCAAATTTTTTCTTGAGAACTGGTAAATGAGTCCCGATAACCTTTTTCGGTACAAACAAGACGAAAGATTCTTTTCTAGCTAAATCTTTTATGCCCCCACCAACTATAATAAGTCCGTTATTTGCAATTATATACCTATCATGCAACTCGTATCTCTTTCCGTATTGCCTAAATTCTACGTTCGTAAACTCGGTCTTAAATGCCTGAAGTTCCTTTTTGAAAATGCCCTCTTTTGATTTGTCTTCATCCCCCATCTGAGCAGTCAGAAAG
This sequence comes from uncultured Microcaldota archaeon, assembly GCA_963714085.1. Taxonomy (GTDB): domain Archaea; phylum Micrarchaeota; class Micrarchaeia; order Anstonellales; family Bilamarchaeaceae; genus CAILMQ01. The sequence continues at coordinate 1,431,823 of OY970229.1, forward strand.
CGTATCTTTCTACCTTTTCCGAAGTTATGCAATGCAGAAAGCGTTCCAAATCCATAATAAGGATCCACAATGCACAAATCGCCACTCAGTCTTTCAAGTAGTCTTGGGAATTTTTTATTTGCGTCAGTCCAAGCATTTTCTCCATTAAAGAAAATAACCTCTTTTTCGTCTAAATCTATATCTGTTGAACTCAACCAACCTGGTAACCAAAATTTCATTCTTCTTTCCTTTGAATTCTTTACCTTTATTACCCCTGCTCTCAGGAGCGGCTGCATTAACGCAGTTAGATTTCTTACCTCTATCTTTTTCCCTGGACCTTCGTTTAATAAGCTAGCAAAATCGCTAGAATTAAGTATGCTATTAAACTCCCCATCAACGACTTTCTTACAAACTCTCGAGGTAAATGTCCCTTCATTGGTTATCAATCGGGATGCAATAGCGACAACCTGGTCTTTATCCATAGAGTCACTTCTTTTTATACATCCATCTGCTCGAAACCGTTCCATCTGTTTTCTTTTTTGTTTTATCTAAAACCCCTTTCCGCACGATTTTTCTTAGTGGGAGTGTTAAGTCAGATGCTTTGAAATGAAAGTCCTTTGATTTTAGCTCTTCGATTATGTCTGCGATAGTGCGCGGGGAATTAAAAAAACCTGTATCAAGAAGAGATAAGATTTTTTCAACTGTACTTCCAGCGTTGTACCAGGATTTTGTAGTTAATCTGGCAATGGGCTTTTGTTTACTTTCGAGCTTAGCAATTCTATTCTCATGATTTTTGAGTAACATCTTCATGTCCTCTAGTTTTGTCATCTCAGTTTCACCTTTTTACATAATGCCATTTGTTATCTTTTTTCATCCTTCCGAGTTCTCTTTTTCTAACTAATCCCTGGAGGGGATTTGTCAAACTTCTTAGTGGATACACATAGCCTCTTTCCTCAAGAGCTTTTTGAATATCATTCCAGTTTTTGGGCTGATCAAAAAAACCTTCAGATTTAAGCTCCATAATCGAAATCGGTATTGATGTCTTCTTCGAAGATGCTCTTCTCGAAACTGGTTCTGCAGGGTTAGCGGAATCACAAAATGTTAAGATTTCAGTCTTATGCCGCTTAAGCTCGCCCTCAGCTTCTGCCAAAGTTGCACCGATAACAACCACATCGTGTTTATTTCCTTTAATGATAATCCCAATAGACATGCGGTTCACCTTTTTTGAGATCATTTATTTCTTAGACCGGTTTTGCCATATCCTTATTCAAACCCAGCTTCCACCGCCTTTAGGCCGGTATTTGTTAATGTATACGTTAGCAAAGAGTCTACTTTGTTGTCCATAGACATCATCAAACCCCGTTTTACATTCATTTTTACTTTATCACTTATATTTGGCGGTGTTTGTTCCTTGGCTTTGCGATAGCATTCCTCTATGTCTCTGGTAGTAAACATATTTTTTGTAAGAATCTTTTCCAGATAATACCCAAAGAGCAGAGTTTTTTGGACCTCGTTTTTTGGTTTCTTTTCATTTAGTACCTCTTGTAACGAAAGTATCTTTTGTGGCGCAGGAAGCTGTAGCGGTGGAGTTTGATTTGAAGATGGCAAAGACAAAAGTTCTTTTATAAGAACTGCAGTAAAGATCTGATCTCGGTTTTCTCCATATGCTGCAGCGGCAACTTTGGCCTTTTCAATTGCTTCTTTTAGTCTATCATTGTCAATCATTCAGCATCACCCCTAAGTTTGGTATTTAGGTAGTCCTCGCCCGGAGCCATTACTCTATAGATAAATCCGTCTCCTCCTTGAGTTTTTACTGTTTTTCTGTCAACAAACTTTGTTTCAGGGCCAAGAACCATGGTTATTGACTCTCTTGTAACTCGTAATCTAAAAACTCGATTCAGAACATCTGAAATTTCACGTGCAAATAGTCCATCAACACCTGCAAAATCCCTTGCCAGCTTAAGTATGAAAACGGAACGATCTTTTGCAGTTTTTAATTTGCTAATCTCCGGATGATCTGTGCGATTTATTTTTGAGCAAACAATGTCGATATTATTTTGATCTCCGTTTGCAGAAACTTTTTGTGCTGCATGCTCCGTTTCTTGTTTAACCTCAGTTAACCCGCCGCCCGAGATAAGTTTTTCAAAAACTGTCTTGAAAATTATACTTTTATAAGGCTCTTCGAATCCATTTGCAACTTGTTCTGCTTTCTTTGCAGCTTCTCGAATTCCCGCTTCTTCCATTAAAACACCCGCGTATACTTTTGTGTATCCTAATAGAATAAGAAACATATTTAAACCATCGCATACTCCTTAGTGGATTCTCCTCCATCCTGAGATCTTCGAATACGTTTCGATGTGTTTGAAAACATGGTTTTTATTATTTTACGAAGAAAAATTTAGAAATGGATACAGAAAAGATTGTCATTTTATCTTAAACAGACCCCTGATTTGGTCGGTAAGATCTATTATAGCATTATGCATGGGTAAAAGATATGAATATTACGGCAAAATCATAATGCCTCTCTCGACTATATTTATGCATATTTACATTTTATCATATTTATGCTAATCATAGCGCGCAGACCGTTCCACTCCGTTCCAAGTATTCACTGCCATCCTTTTATGAAACCGGAATCAAGTCGTGAAAAAACATTATTTTTTGCATAAACGTTTCGACTTTACTCTATTTGGAGTTCAAAGGCTGACCCAATTATGATTTAAACACATGCACAAAATAGGGTGATAACCCCGATAAAATTAGAAGTTGATTATTACGATTATACGTTGCTAAGGCTAGATTCGGAACCCGCCCCAGTGTACCGTGAAAACCGCGCCTTCAAACCAGATCTGAACGCAGTGTAAGTCTCATTTCGCGTGCTTCTTCGTGTAGGGTATGAGCCCGCCCTCCAGCAGTATCTCGACAGCCCTGGGAGTGAGCTCGCATTTGGCTTTTATCTCCCCGGCCTTGGTCTTCAGCGTCACTTCCTTCCCTGCCTTGAGTTCTTCCCGTAATTGGGGCATCTCCACCAGGTCGCCCTGGCTCAGCTTCTCGTAGTCGGCCGGGTTCGCGAACGTCAACGGTACGATCCCCCAGTTCATGAGGTTGTCCTTGTGTATCCTGGCCCAGCTCTTGGCGATGACCGCGCGGACGCCCAGGTACAAGGGCGCTATCGCAGCGTGCTCCCTGCTCGAGCCCTGGCCGTAGTTCTCCCCGCCCACGACGATCCCTCCGCCCTTCTCCTTGGCGCGCTTGGGGAACGTCGGGTCCACTTTCGAGAACACGAACTCTGAAATCGCAGGGACATTGGACCGGAGCGGAAGCACCTTCGCTCCCGCGGGCATGATATGGTCCGTGGTTATGTTGTCGCCGACCTTGAGCAGCACCTCCTTGGAGAGCGACGCCTCGAGCGGCTTCAATTCCGGAAGCGGCTTGATGTTCGGCCCGCGTATGATCTCGATCGAAGCGCCGTTCTCAGGCGGCCGTATTATCATGGAATCGTCTATCTCGGTCTTCGCGCTCCTTATCTTGGGGAACTCGCCGAGCTTCCTCGGGTCCGTGAAGACGCCGCTGAGCGCGGTCGCAGCCGCGGTCTCCGGAGACACCAGGTACGCCTTGGCGTCCGCGGTCCCGCACCTGCCCTCGAAGTTCCTGTTGAACGTGCGCACGGTCACTCCACCTGAGCGCGGGGCGAGCCCCATGCCTATGCAGGGCCCGCATGCGGATTCCAGGATCCTCGCGCCGGATGCGACGAGGTCAGCCAGCGCGCCGTTCTTCGCTATCATCTCGTATACCTGCCTTGAGCCTGGCAGTATCGCGAACGAGACCTCAGGGTGCACGGTCTTGCCCTTGACTATCGCGGCCGCTATCATCAGGTCGCGGTAGGAAGAGTTCGTGCAGCTCCCGATTATCACCTGGTTGACCTTCTGGCCTTCCAGCTCGGATATCTTGCCAACGTTGCCAGGGCTGTGCGGCTTCGCCACCATGGGCTCGATGGTGGACAGGTCTATCTCTATGCGTTCCTTGTAATCCGAGAACGAGTCCGGAGAGAGCTCCATCCACTGGTCAGCCCTCCCTTCGCTCTCAAGGTACTTCTTCGTGACGTTGTCGGACGGGAAGACGGAGGTCGTCGCGCCAAGCTCAGCGCCCATGTTCGTTATGGTCGAGCGCTCCGGGATCGAGAGCGTCTTCACGCCGGGGCCGAAGTACTCGAACACCTTGCCCACGCCGCCCTTGACATCCAGCCTCTTCAATAATTCCAGTATGACGTCCTTCGCAGACACCCAGGGCTTCAATTCGCCAGTCAGCTTCACCCCCACGATCTTAGGCATGTTCAAATAGAACTGGCCCCCGCCCATCGCGAGCGCGACGTCCAATCCTCCGGCGCCTATGGCCAAGGAGCCAGCGCCTCCTGCTGTCGGGGTGTGCGAGTCAGAGCCGAGCAGGGTCTTCCCCGGGCGTGCGAACCTCTCCAGGTGGACCTGGTGACATATGCCGTTCCCGGGTCTTGAGAACAATATGCCGTACTTCGCCGCGACCGTCCTGAGGTAATCATGGTCGTCGGCATTCATGAAATCCGTCTGTAAAGTGTTGTGGTCGACGTAGCTCAGGGACAATTCGGTCCTCACGCGCGGAAGGCCCAGCGCCTCCCATTCCAGGTATGCCATGGTGCCGGTCGCGTCCTGGGTGAGCGTCTGGTCTATCTTTATCGCGATCTCGCTCCCTGCCGCCGGAAGCCTATTGTCCACTCCGCCTTCCACCAGATGCGCAGATAGGATCTTCTCCGTGATGGTTGCCATAAGATACACCTTCCTATGTTTCCGCCTGATAAGAAATTCGAGCATCTAATCAGCGCGAGCATTTATAATATTTGATGCAGCCGGAACCGGTCTTCGGCAAAAGGCGAATTACGGTATGTTTTATATTCCTCGCCGCAGAATACCCCATATGCAGAAGTTCTTCGATGACGCGCCGTCCGCCTCCTCCATAATAGCGCGCGAGGAGGTGCTCCTTCCGCTCTACCAGCCGGACGAGCTGCGCTACCGGGGAAATGAATTGCAAGTGATGGCGGACGCCGTGAAGCCGCTGCTGCGCAAGCGCCAGCCAGTGAACCTATTGATCCACGGCAATTCCGGCACTGGCAAGACGTCATGCGCCAAGGCCATAATGAGGCAGCTCTCCGAGCATTCCTCGGCCGTGCTCCCTGTCTACGCCAACTGCTGGGAGAGCCCGACGCGCGCAGCGGTATTCGGAAGGATAATCGAGGCCATGCAGCTTCCGCTCCCGAGGCGCGGGCTCGCGGTGGACGAGCTCTTCGACCGTCTGCTGCAATACGCGAAGAGCTATTCCCGTCCGGTGCTCCTTGTCCTGGACGAGCTGGACGGGCTGGAGGAGCAGGAGCTCCTGTATTCCATCGCCCGCGCGAACGAGCGGCCAGGCGTGCTCTTTGGCATAATCGGCATCACCAACAACTCGGAGTTCCTCGCGAAGCTCGACCCGCGCGTGCGCAGTTCGCTAAGATTCTCCGAGCTGACGTTCCCGGAATACAACGAGGAGCAGCTTTTCTGGATACTGAAAGACAGGGCGGTCATGGGGCTGGCGCCGAACGTATGGGACGACAAGCTCCTCACGAAGATAGCCCGGAGCGTGGACGACGGCTCGGCGCGCATCGCGCTGAGCAAGCTGTGGAAGGCGGCGAGGCATGCGGAGGATCTGGACAGGCCGAGGATCACGCTCCAGGATCTGGCGGATTCAGAGGCAGAAACAGAACAACCCGTAAGGCCCGGCGCCGCGCTCACGGAGATGGAACTGAAGATCGTGGAGCAGCTGCGCAAGGGAGAGCGGACCACGGACGAGCTCTATGCGCTGTTGAATTTCGACAAGACGAAGCGGATGTTCATGAACCATCTCGCGAGATTGGAGGAGAAAAGGATAATCAAGATGGAGCCGCAGCCGGAGAATGGAAGGTTCGGGCCGAAGATGTGCCGGCTGATTTAGTCATCCAGTTCGTTGTCGAAAAGGACGACCTTGTCGCCATCGCCCAGATCAACTGTCTCGCCACAGTCCTTATCATGCCTGTTCAGGGAAAGGACAGAATGGTCGATTTTGAGCTGCTCCAGCGCATCCACTGCTTCCAGCCCCTCGGCTGTGGACGAGGCCCCGCCTTCCCCTGAGGTGCGCAGGGTGGTAAAGCCGGGAAGCAGGACGCCGGTGTATGCGTATCTGACCATGTCGAGCTCCCCGCGCCCGTCTATCCCGCCGCTGAAGAGCCCGCTTTCCATGGCCGCTGCCAGGGTCGGCACGAGCGCCGCGGTGGGGACGTAGAACACCAGCCTCTCCCCCGTGGATCCGGGAGGCTTGCGGTTGGACATCGTGAACTTCGCAGAGACCTGGAAGCCCCTGGCGATAAGTATCGCGGCCATGTGGGCCGCCTTCATCACGCTTTCGGTGACCTGGCCGTGCACCATCTCGATGCTCAGCCTCAGCGCGTCCTCGGGCATCACCTTCCAGCCTATGTGCGCCTGGTTCGCGAGGATATCGCGTTCCGATGCCGTGGCGCATATGGACTCCAGCGGCTTGTTTTCTCTTTCGCCCCGCGTGACATAATTGGTAAGCTCTACCCTGAGCGCGGCATGGATGAAACGGGCTGTCTCGAAGTCCGTGCACGCTACCGAAGGCGCATGCAGGTAGGAGCCCACGAAGGTCAGGCGCTTCCTGCGGTCCTCGTCTCCTGGTTGTATCGTGAAATGGTCCGACAGAGCGGCTTCGCTGATGGCATCCGTGAATTTCCCTGGCACGGAAAGCGCCATGGCTATGCGCTTCTCCCTTGACAGTTCCACAGTGCATGGGATCCTGCGCTCTGATGCGAAACCAATAAGTGCGTCTGCGAAAGCGCGGGTCGGCCAGAGGCTCCTGCCCTTGTCCTCCACTAACGCGATTCCTGCGGCGTATACGACCCCTTCGGCGCGGGCGCTTTTTTCCTCCCTCTCCAATCGCGTGCGTATCAAGCTGCTGCCCAGCGGCTCGTATCCCCAGCGGCGTACGGCACGGACCAACTCGGGCCTCATCGTAGGGTATTCGAGCTGCCGGTGGCCCAGTGTGACTTTATACATAATATTGTTATAATTACAACAATTTAAATACATTGCCAAAAAGCGGAATCCGGCCTATCTATTCTTTTCCTTGTAATCTATCCTTTTGAGCACCTTCTTCAATTCCTCGACGCTTGGGACCTCGCCGTCATAGAGGATTTTCCCGTCTATCACGAGCGCTGGCATCCGGTGCACGTTGTACGCGGCCATCTCGCGTATCCCTGCCGCGACGCCTATGCTCACATGGAGCTTGAGCTGTCTCAGCGCCTCGGCTAGCGTGTTCTCCATCTGCCGTGTCTCGGTGCCGAAACCCCCCACTATCACTATGTCCATGGAACGCTATTCGGATGGCGTAGCAATAAAAAACTTTGCGAACCGAACAATCGCATGGCGGAGATGAAACCGTATAGGATAGTGCTATTCTGCATCATCGCGGTGTTCCTCGTGGCGATAGAGCCGATATTCGTGAACAACATCTCGTTCCTGCTCAATCCGAAGGCGCTATACGCGCTCGCCTCCGGCCAGTGGGTCGTGGTCGCGATATGGATATGCGTCTTCTCGGCGTTCTCGCTATTCCTCGTGTTCCCCAGGCAGCGGGGGGAGTTCAGGAAATACAAGGGCGCGTACGTGGCGTATATCGTCGCGCTCTTCACCGAGATGTTCGGCTTCCCTCTCACGCTCTACCTGCTCTCGAGCTTCCTGCCCGCGTCCCCGTCGCCCGCGCCGGTCCCGTACACGGTCTTCTCATTCACGTTCCTCGGCGTGGGCTACAGCCTCATGCTCACATCGCTCATCTCCGGCATAGTCTCCATATTCGCCGGAGCGGTCATCATCCTGGGATGGAAGAAGATCTACAACAACGCGTCGCTGGTCACGGACGGCATATACAAGTACTCGCGCCATCCGCAGTACCTGGGCATGTCCACCGTGATCCTCGCGTGGATGTTCGCATGGCCGACCATACCGACCACGGTGATGGGCGCCATACTCATCGTCGTCTATTACCGGCTCGCGCGAACCGAAGAAAAAGAGCTCGAGAAGGAGTTCGGCAAGGCGTACGTGGACTACAAGGAAAAGACGCCCTTATACCTCTGAAATGAAAAAACAAGGAAAAGAAATAGGGACTACTTGCCCTTGGCCTTCGTCTCAGGGACCTGGCACATCGGGCAGGCGTTCATCTTATGTATCATGAACGACAGGCCGAACAGCGCCAGCAGCACGCCGGCGACGATGTTCGCCGTAGTCGCGGCCATGGAGCCGAGTCCGGAGAGCAGAAGCGCCAGTCCGGCTATCAATGCCAGCAGGCCAGAGATTATTCCGCATGTCTTACACATCATAGTCATATCACCCCTGCCTAAGGCTCCCGAGACAAGGTTTTTATCGCTTTCTGGATCAGACCCGTATGGCGTAGCTCATGCGGTAGAGCCTCTTCCCGTCCCTCCTCCCGAAGAGCTTCCTGGCTATGGAGGGCTTGAAGCCGAGCTCGTGAAGCACGGATGTGGCCGCCTTGGAGCTGCCCACGTAGAGGTCCAGCCCGCCGTGCATCTCCTCTATCTTGGATACGAAGGTCTTCTTGGCGAGCCTTTTTTCCAGCCTGATGGCCTGCTCCTCCACGCGGGAGGGCTCGCCCCTCAGCTGCACTATCGCCTCGTAATAGCCGCCCGAGGAGCGGGAGCAGTCCGGGCACATGGTGACCTGCTTCTGCAGATCGACCTGCCGCTGCACGGTCACCTTCTTCCCTGCCTTCTCGAACGTGAAGCTGCAGACCCCTGTGTCTATGTCGCAGTCCGCGTCGACGAAATCGCCCTTGCATTTGCCGGCCACGTATTCGCTTATCTTCCTGCGGTTCAGCTGCTGCCACTGGCCCTGCAGGGACATCCTGTTGCAGCGCTTGCACTGCTGGACCTCCAGCCTCTTGGGCAGCTTGATGTTGAATTCGTAGCAGTCTATGCAGAAGGCCTCCACGAACTCCTTCTCGTCCGAGGTCTTCCCGCATCTGGGGCATATGAGCATGTTTTATATATGCCATCCCCGATATAAAAACCATTTGGTGGGGACCACGATGAAGGATAACATAAAATCAGCGGTCGGGCTGACCTCCTACTTCTTCTCATTACCCCCTGTGCACGTGGTGGCCCTCGCCATGCTTGCGGTCGCGTGCATCTTCGGCATCGCGTTCAATCTCTGGAACTACAGCGGCGTCGAGCTGCTCAGGCACGGCATCGTGGACGGCGCCCTGCTGCTCGCCATGCCCGCGCTGCTCACCTGCGCCGTGATCAAGCTCATGATACGGAAGATGCCGCTGCGCAGGATCGCGGCCGTGGCCCTGGCCGGAGAGGTCATATACGGGCTGGCCTACCTGGTCAGCCTGCTCCTCGTGGGGGTCAACGCCCTCATGTCCGAGCTCATCCTCCTTCTCGGGGCCGCGCTGGTGTTCATCCTCTGGTACGCCATAGCCAGGCTGGTCTTCATACTGAAATACCGCTCCGTGCTCTTCGCCATAATCCAGCTGCTCTTCTACCTGATGTTCCTCGTCAACAGCCACATATTCGTGCTGGGGACGAGCTCGCTGGCCTACGCGGCCAGGTTCTACGTGGCCTCCTTCGTGCTCTTCGGCGCGCTCTACATATTCTTCCTCATCATCAACGCGCCCATGAAGAAGAGCTTCGGCTTCAGCTCCACGGACGCGTTCACGCTCTTCATAAGCCAGTGGCTCTACCATAACAAGGACCTGGAGAAGGCCCTGGAGAGCGTCGGCGCGAGGGTGAGGACGCTCGTAACCGTGATGGGCTTCCAGAGGGATAAGGGCGACGTCTATTTCGCGACGCCGCTCGTGCACTTCGGCCCCTTCGGCAACCTCGGGGGGAGCGAGTTCTCATACCTGCTCGCCGACACGCTGGAGAAGAAGTACGGCGCCAAGGCGTTCGTTTTCCACGGCACCGTGACCCATGACCTGAACCCGGTCTCGGCCGCCCAGCTCGAGAGCATCGTCTCGGCATGCGACAGCTGCATCGCGGAGGCCCGGTTCCGCGACGCCCAGGTCTCGCTGCTCAAGGGGAAGGAGGCCGAGTGCAGGGCCGAGGGCTTCATGATAAACGATTCCGCGTTCATCGGGCTGAGCAGGGCGCCCTACGTCACGGAGGACGTGAACCTCGGGCTCGGGCTCTTTATAATGAAGGAGGCGGAGAAGAAGGCTGACATCGCCATGGTGGTGGACCAGCACAACGCGGAGACAGGCGACATAACGAGCTTCGAGCCGGGCGACATAGTCGGCTACAACTACATGCGGGCGGTGGAGGACGCGTTCGCCAGGGGCGCCAAGAAAGGGAGCAAGCTGAAGATAGGCGTGTCCTGCAGGCCCTTCGATACCAGCCACGTGGGCAAGGCCGGGATAAAGGTCGCGGTCCTCTCTTCCTCTCCGGAGTACGTCCTCGTCCTCATAGACTCGAACGGCGTCACCCCGGAATACCGCGACGCCCTCGAGGCCAAGGTCAAGGAGGTCGGCAGGAAGCTGGGGCGGGACTGGGAGGTCGGCATCTGCACGACCGACACCCACCAGACCAACGTGGTGCGGGGGGTGGTCAATCCGCTCAAGGAGGAGGACCGCATGCTGGCCGAGGTCGCCTCCGCGGTGGAAGAGGCCGCCAAAGACATGGCCCCGGCGAAGTTCTTCGCCGCCAAGAAGTGGTTCGACATAGACGTCCTGGGCGCCAGGCAGTCCATAGAGATAGTCTCCACCGTGAACTCCATAGTCGCGGTCGCGAAGATAACCCTTCCGCTCATCCTCATAGGCGCGATGCTGCTGTTATTGGCGATACTGACGAAAATCTGAACAAGATAAGCGCGCGTCCCGGAGCTCAGCCCCGCAGAATCTCAACTGTCTTTCGTATCTCGCCCTCGCATCTTCTGCAGAAATCCAATGCCCCATCCACGACGACCTCGACGAAGTCCATGATCCCGAAATGCTCCTGCATCAGGCAAGACTTGTCAATGCATCCCTGCTCGCCGGGCCCGTGATCGACAAGCGCGTGCCCGGCCGCGTTGCGGACGAGCAGTTCCACGGTGCGCTCGGCGGTCTCAGGTTCGAGCGCATACTCCTGGCTCCCCCTTTCGAAGGAGAACGTATCGCGCACTCCTGCCACGGTGACGAGCGCGCCGGTCTGGAATCCGCCCCTGCAGGGTACATCATCCTCGAGCCCGCGGACCACGCCGCCCGATAAGAATATCGGCACATCTATCAGGCCGATTCCGGTCACCGCTTCCCTGTTGGACCTGGCATCGGGATTGCCGCCAAGCCCAGGCACCAGGAACGAGGTATTTATGCGCACGGGTCTTTTTGAGCCGAGCGCTCTCAGAAGCTCCGCGGCCAGTTTGACATTCTCCAGCGCCCGCTCGCTGAGCACCGCGTCCTCGGCTTTTATGCCGTATCTCTCGAAGCTCTTCAGCCCGCGGACCGCGGCCGCCACCTCTTTTGGGCTCAGGCCATCCTTGTGGACCAGCCTGAATACCGGGTAAGTCATGCGCATGGTGTTATAGAAACAATATTTAACTGCTTCCATGACTGGGGGTTTCCAGAATCCGCCATCCCCTGCCGCGAAAATCTAGTCGTCCTCGGGCTCGTGCAGCAATCCGATTTCGTTCTGTATGAGCCTTATGCATTCCCTGCAGAAACCCAATCTGACATTGATTATCTGCCTGACGAAGTGGTCGATCCCAGGTGCCGCCTGCATCAGGCAGTCGGGATGATCGCAGTGCCACTCGTCCTCTAGGGTCTTTGCGTTCCTGCCATAGCTCTCGATGAGGACATGGCCTGCCTCGTGACAGACCGCGATCTCCAAGGCGCGCATGGCGGTCTCCGGATGCTTGGTGTATTCCCCGCGCACGGTGTCGAAGCCGAAGGCGCCGCGCAGCCCTGACACGGTGACGAGCGCGCCGCCCCGGTATCTGTTGGCGCCTATCACCCTCTCCTCGGTTTTGTCCTTCGGGCTATCGACGCAAAGGAATATGGGCTCGTCGCTCAGGCCGATGCCTATGACGAGGCTACCCTGCCGGGATGCCTTCATGATATCGAAGTATTCGGGGCCGAGCCGCGGCACCAGGAAGCTATCGAACCTCATGTGCAGGGGCCCTTTCGTGCCGAGCGCATTCAGCAGCTGCCCGCCCATCCTGACTCCTTTTACCGCCTCATCGCTTATGGGCCGGACGTCGTATCGGATGTCGAACGCCCTGAACCTGTCGAGGCCTCTGGATGCGGCCGCTATCTCCGCGGCGCTCAGGCCGGGCCTGTGGATGAGGCTGAACATGACTTCCGTCATGCATATATTGTTATAGAAAGAATGTTTAAATGCTCCTATACCCGGACCGACGGAAGGCCTTCAGGCCGACCTTAGCAATCCGAGCTCCATCATCATGCGCTCCATGCATTCCCTGCAGAAACCCAAATCGCGCCTCACGATGCGCTCGACGAAATCGCGTAATCCGGAATTCTCCTGCATCAGGCATTGGCGATAGGGGCAGTGCGTTTCCTCGGCGGGGCTGTCGCCGCTCCTCCCATAGCTTTCAACGAGTATGTGTCCCACCTTGTGGCAGATGCCTAGCTCCAGGGCCTGCATGGCGATGTCCTGGTCCCTGCCATAGCTCCAGTTCCTGCTGTCGAAGTCGAACGCCTTGCGCAGCCCTGACACGGTGACGAGCGCGCCGCGCTGGTATCTGGCCATGCCCATCGCCTGCTCCTGCTCCACGTCGTCATTGATGGCGAAAATCTGCGTATCCGTCAGGCCGACGCCTATGACGCCCATCCGCTCCTGTATGAGCTGCCTGAAGTCCGTGCCCGGCTCCGACCTGAGGAATGCGATTGGATCGAGGCGCAACGGCCCGTCCGAGCCGAGCGCCTTCAGCAGCTGCCCGCCCATCCTGACGCCCTGCACAGTGTCAGCGCCTATCATCCGGACATCGTATTCCGCGCCGTAGGCCGCGAACCTCCTGAAAGCCCGTGCCGCGGCATCCAGCTCAGGGGCGGCCAGGCCGGGCTTGCAGAAGAGCGTGAATGTCGTTCTCTTCATGCATATATTGTTATAGAAAGGATATTTAACTGTTCTGTTTCAAGACGCTCAGACCGGCCGCAGATCCCTGAGTCCCGCCCTTATGCGGTACTCGCATGCCCTGCAGAAGCGAAATCCGGCATTCACGATGCGCCCGAGGAAGTCCTCCAGCCCGGAGCTCTCCTGCAACAGGCAGGAGCTGTTGGGGCAGTGCCGTTCTCCCATGGAGCCCCTCGCGTTCAACCCATCGGCTTCGATGAGCACGTGGCCGGCCGCCCTGAGCACGGCGAGCTCCATCGCACGCATGACTGCCTGCTCGTCCTTGTACCGTCCGGTTTCCGTGTCGAAGCCGAAGGCCTTGCGCAGCCCTGAAACGCTGACCAGCGAGCCGCGTCGGTATCTGCTCGCGTCCATCACTTCATGCTCCCTCGCATCCAATCCTACGTTGGTGGATACGAACACCCGCTCTTCGGTCAGGCCGATGCCTATGCTGCCGACACTGTCCCATAAGGACTGGTCCGGCACATCCGCCATAAGGAATACGCTGGAATCGAGATGCAGCGGGCCGCGCGTGGTGAGCGCTTTCAGCAGCTGCGCGCCCATCTTCATCTTCTCCACCGCCCCCTCGCCGATAAGCCGGACGTCAAATTGGACATTGTATTTCGCGAGGCTGTTCATGGCGCGCCTGGCGGCATAAATTTCCGTGGGCGCGATGCTGGGCTTGGAGAGGACGCTGAACATGGGCCCTTTCATTTTTCTCATGGGTTTATTGTTATAGAAAGGATATTTAACTGCTCCCTTACCTGGGCATCAGGCGCCGACCATCATCCTCAGCACGTCGCGGATGCCCGGGGCGAAGCCCTTGCGCGTAAATCGGCCTCATCCGGGTCCTGTAATCCTTTCATTCCCTCGCCAGCATCTCCGTCTCGCGCGCTATCATCCTGGCGCAGTCCTCGCAGAACTCGAGCCCCCGCCTGGCTATCTCGGTCAAATCCGTGATGTGGGTGAGCTTCTGCATGATGCATGACCAGTGCCTGCAGTTCTCGGTCTCCTTGTCATCCTGCCTCATGCCCAAGCTCCGTATGAACACCCGGCCCATCTGGCGCGTGAGCATCGCATCCATTATGCTCGCCACGAGCTCCGGGTCGCCGTATTCCCGCCTTCGCGGGTCAATGGGCACAGTGGAATAGAACCTCTCGCGCAGTCCATACACGCTGACAAGCGCGCCCGTGCGGTACCTGCCCAGGCCAACCGGCTCGTATTCCGACCCTCCCCTCCCTCCGATCTGCAGGCGCAATTCCTTCTCGGTCAGGCAGACGCCTATGATGCCGGGCCCGATGCGGGCCGGGTCTATGGGGCGCGTCCCATCCATCGGCACGAGGAACGTCTGCGGGTCTATATGTGCCGCGCCTATGGCTCTTATGATCCACTCGTGGTGCCAGAACAAGCTCACGCCCCTGAGCGCACGGCTATCGAGTTCCTGGATGTCGTACCGCAGGGGCTTCGCGGCGTCGCCTTCGGGGCCGTAAGCAGCGAACCTGTCGAGCGCCCTGCGCGCACCCTGCAGCTCCGGCTGGAGTATGCCCCGCTCGTGCAACAGCCTGAGCTTCGGTCCTTTCATAGGCCTATTGTTGTAAAAAGGATATTTAATCGTTGTGCTGGCTCAGGCGCCGACCATCATCCTCAGCACGTCGCGGATGCCCGGGGCGAAGCCCATTATCATCAGGACGAGCGCGATGTAGCGCTTGTCGCCCGCGTCCATGTCCTCCTTCATGACGAAATAGGCCGCTGCGAAGGACACCGCTATCTTCACCAGGTAGAACGCGAAATACGTCCGCCCTATCGTGCCGATGCCGCTCGCCACGACATGCTGCTCGAAGTACTGTATGCCGCTTATCCTGGAGAACACGTCTATGACGAAGAACGTGGCAGCGCCGTCCAGCGCATGGCCGGCGACGATGCCAGCCAGGACGCTGTCCCTGAAATACAGGTACGCGATGGCGGCCGGGACCGCGGCCAGCAGCATCACGGGCACCGCGTAGAGCGCGTACTGCATGAAGGGGACCAGCAGCAGGAAATGGGGGAGCCAGAGCACGAGCCCTACGTACATGAGCCATTCCATCCTCTTCATCCGATAAAGGACCGCCATGGAGACGAAGAGCAGGGCCGCGGTGACCAGGTATATCCCGGGCGAGGCGGTGAGGAAGCCGTAATCATAGATGTGCGAATTGAGCACGAGCGCATGCACCGGGGTCACGGGCTTGAACACCCCGCTGCCTATCGCATCCGTGACCACCCGCACGGTGGAGCCCAGGAGCACGAAGCTCAGGACGCCGCAGACGAAGCTCCGGTCGAACGCGATCTTCGTCTTCAGGTAGCGGTAGAGCAGGTAGACCGCCGCTATCGCGATGATGGCGTAGGTGAGGGTGTTCACGACGTTGTAGCCCTCGTGCGAGAGCAGCGGTTCGAGATAATAATCATTAATAAAGCTATCCAGAGTAGGCATCACATGGTTGATGGCCGGAAAAAGCTTATAAAATCCAGCGTCAGGCAGTCCATAGCGAAGCTGATGGACGAGGCGCAGGACGCCTGGGCCGCCGGCAGGCCCGAGCGCGCCAGGCGCTACGCGCAGATGTCGATGGATCTCGTCAGGAAGCACAAGGTCCGGCTCAGCGAGGACCAGAAGCGCATGTTCTGCAGGAAGTGCTTCACATGGTGGGTGCCCGGAGACACCGTGAAGCTGGCCTTCGACAAGCGCCACAACGTCATACGCATGAAGTGCGCGAACTGCGGCTACACGAGAAGGCTCTAGGACAATCATTTTTATATCTTGCTCCGCAATCCCATACTCATGTTCTACGAGCTGGCAAAGCCAGATGTCGCTGAAGTCGAGAAATACATCGCTTCAGTCCTGGAGCCGGAGCGGAAGGAGGTCTACGGCATGCTCCTGCCCTACATAATGCGCGGCGGCAAGCGCATGAGGCCCATGCTCGCCATACTCTCCTGCCGGGCAGTGGGCGGGGACACGAAGGCGCTCATAAAGCCGGCCGGCATAATCGAGATGTTCCACAATTTCAGCCTCATCCACGACGACATAGCGGACAGCTCCCAGTTCAGGCGCGGCGAGCCCACGCTCCACATGAGCCACGGCACGCCGATAGCGCTCAATTCCGGGGACGCGCTCTACACGCTCCTGCTCAAGGAGCTGGTGGGATTGGACATGCCCAGGGCGAAGCACCTGGAGCTCCAGAGGAGGTACATCGCCACGTTCAAGCAGGTCGTGGAGGGCCAGGGCACCGAGCTCGCCTGGGAGCGCTCCGGGCGGTTCGACGTGAGCGAGGAAGAGTACCTCGCGATGATCGACGGCAAGACTTCCGCGCTCATCGGCCTCTCCTGCGAGACCGGCGCATATCTCTCGGGCGCGCCCAAGCGCGTGTGCTCGCGCCTGGCCAGGTTCGGCAAGAAGGTCGGCGCCGCGTTCCAGATACACGACGACGTGCTCAACGTCACCGGGACCTTCGAGAAGTACAAGAAGGAGATCGGAG
This sequence comes from uncultured Microcaldota archaeon, assembly GCA_963714085.1. Taxonomy (GTDB): domain Archaea; phylum Micrarchaeota; class Micrarchaeia; order Anstonellales; family Bilamarchaeaceae; genus CAILMQ01. The sequence continues at coordinate 1,448,479 of OY970229.1, forward strand.
GCGACGTCACCGAGGGCAAGCGTACCCTCATGGTGATCCACTGCCTGAAGAACTGCGACGCCGCCGAAGGGGACAGGATAAGGGCCATACTCGGAGGCCACAGCGCGAAAAAAGAGGACATAGACTACGTGGTATCCTCGTTCAGGAAGCACGGCTCTGTGGAGTACGCGCGCGGCATCTCCGCGAGGCTCGCGGCCGAAGCCCGCTCCGAGCTCTCCATGCTCGGCGCCTCGGAGGCCAGGGAGGCGCTGCTCGCGCTCTGCGACTACGCGATATCGAGGGACACCTGACCAAAGGTTTAAATATTTGCCCCGATAATCCTTGCTCATGCGATCCCCCGTGTGCGTCGTCCTGCTCGTGCTGCTAGCCGTAGGAGCGTCCATGTCCTTCGAGCCGAAGAACTACCTTTATGCGAACGAGAGCGGAGCGACAATCACAAACGCCAACTTCCAGCAGGGCGGGGCCAACTACACCATTGTGAGCATAAACGGGAACGCGGCGTTCCTGCTGCAGAACGGCCAACCGCTCCAGGACCAGGCGACGATGACGCGGGTCCTTGGCAACTACTACACGCAGACATACTACCCGACCGCGGCGGAGATACGCCAGCTCAACGACTACCTGCTCGCATACAACAGGAGCAAGAACGCCGGGACCGTCAACACGCCCGGCGAGGGGGACGACAACTGCAGGGACGCGCTGTTCATAGACGGCCGCATCATGAACGGGAACACTCCCGTCGTCTGCGTGGACGATGCGAGCTGCACCATCGCCGCGAGCTATCTCTTCGAATACGGCAGCGTCGCCTTCGGATGGGGCTCGCCGTCGCAAATACTGGACCCGCTGGAGAACTACTCCTACGCGAGCTACGGCTCGGAAAAGCTCATGAACCAGGACTTCGCGGCGCTGGCCACGCTCAATGCGAGCAACGTGTACCAGAACCTGCAGTCGATCCAGAGCTCCATACCCACGCTCCGTGGCTATGAGTACGACATGAAATCCAGTCCGTTCCGCTCGCCGGACCTCAACGACCCCAACGACGTGGCGTCCTGCGAGGGCGTGTGCTGGGGGCTCTGCCCTCCGCTGAAATTCGACTCCACGCAGCTCCAGAGCCTGGATAGCGCCCTGAGCTCATTGATATCCCAGGTCGCCCCATTGGCCTCGCAGACAACGACCGGAAGCGGCGTATACGCGAGCACGATGTCGAGGCTAGAGGCGTTTGCGAACAAGGTCAACACGACCTATTACACCGGGCTCTACAGCCCGCTGGTCTCGGTCGCCGGGCCGGTCATGGCATCCGCCCAGACCACCAACTCGCTCATACAGAACGCCTCGCTCCAGGCGAACCTCTCCGCGCTCGAGAGCCTCAACAGCGGCATAAACTCCAGCATAAGCAGCGGGGATTTCGGCAGTCTCGACACCGAGCTGGCCCGCTACCAGGCGCTGATCCCGGTCGTGAACAATCTCTCCACCTCCGTATTCAGCGTCTACAACGCGAGTCTGGGCGCCAAGACGCGCGCCGACACGATGGCATTCGTCCTGGAGGCTACGGACCTGGACCCGCTCGCAAGGGCGGATGCGGACACGCTCAAGAACAGGACGAACATGCTCGATGCCGGGTTCGCCAACGGGCTCCCGGAGCAGACATACGTTAATCTGACGAAGAATTATACGGACGTCTATTCGCAGAGCCAGGCGCTGCTCAGGCAGACCCGCGAGAACCCCGGCGCCATGCTCCTCCTCAGCTTCAGGAGTTTCGCAGGCAAGATAAACCAGGGGCTCGCAGACAGCATAGGGTCAGCAAAGCTCATGCCGCTGAACAAGGTGCCGCAGAACCGGCTGCAGGTATTCGGCCTCTTCTCCCTGGCGACGTTCCTCTCGCTGGGCTCGCTGTGCCTGCTGGCGTTCCTATCGATCCTGGCCCTCAGGCAGTTCACGACCAGGTCCTCGAGATACATCCTCCTCGTCCTGTTCCTGCTATCCATGCTCTCGGTATCCACATTCGCGGCTTTCATGTACGTCTACCTGGATAAGACGTCGAGCCACGCGGACGTGGGCGAGTTCCTGGCGGACGCTGCGGCCAGGAACAGCAGCACGGTGCTCATAGACACGCAGACCGCGTCAGCGCTCGCAGTCGGCCCCATGCAGTCCTGCGGCGATTCCATAGCCCAGGCCCTGGTCGCAGGCAACAAGACCGTGACCCTGCTTTACCTCGGGCCGTCCGGCTGCACCGAGCAGTCCGGTCCAAGCGCCGTCAGCGTGACCAAGGCCGGGTGCCTCGGCAGCCTCGCCAACGCGTCCAGCGCCATCCTGCTCAACTACTCGTCGTCCAGCGAGGTGTCGGATTTCAGCGTGATATACCGGGACCGCGCGGACATAGCGGCCGGGGTCCAGTATTACGACTCGTGCCCGCTCGCATCGCTCGAGAGTGATTTCTATGGCGGCGCCCACTAAGAAGATCGCGGCCAAGCTGCCGATGGAGAATCTGAAGGTCGCCGCAACGGCCGTGATCGTCATCATCGCCCTCGTCATGGCGTACTACTTCCTCTACTACCAGTCCGGCCCGGCGTCGCCCAAGCTCGGCGCGCCAATCAACATGCCTACATTCGCGGCTCTGCTCTTGCAGGCGCAGAACGTCTACGTTGTCATGGATGTCAGCAACGCTACCGGGCAGGTCAAGCAGGGCATCATAGAATGCGGGGTGGATTTCGCAGGCAGCCCTGGCCTGGGGGGCAAGAACAAGACCTTTTTCTCCATAGACACCGGCGGGCATTGCATCGGCGCGAACGCCACCTACCCCAGCTCATGGTGCTTCGGGCAGATGGAGAACGGCCTGAGCATACTGGTCCAGCCCGGCAACTCGACCTCGTTCTACACCAACGCGATGGTCGTTGGCATCGGAGACAATTACACTGCGGGAGGCTGCTCCGTCAACCTTGTGACCCAGTAGGATCCTATCTCGTCTTGTACCTGAGAAACGCCCCGATCCCTCCGAAACCCGCCAGGAACTGCGCGCCCTCGGTCGTGTTCGTGGAGACGATCTCGACAGGGATGTTGTTGCCCTTGGCGAGCTCATCCAGGTAATCGAGCAGCAGGATGTCCTCCTTCAGCCTGTATGTCCCTTGCCTGCTGCAAGTGGGGCAATCGAGCGCCTCTGCCGGTTTCTCCTTGGTGAATATCTCGTCCGCAAAGCCGCACGAAGAGCACACGTAAGAAGCCTTCCGGTAAAGCAAACCCTCGGAGAGCAGCACCTTCTGCGCCTGCTTGCTGTTTATCGCGTCGCGGACCTGCTTGGCGCCGTAGGTGGCCAGGCCCTCGGAGACGACCTCCTTCATGAACGAGTCCACGAGCTTCTTCTCCTTTATGGCCTCCTGGTCGGCGAGCAGCGATTCGCTCTTGGCGAGCACCTCGCGTATGCCGTACTCGTCCGTGTAGCCCGTGTCCACGGGGCCCAGTATCTTGAGCTGGTAGTTGAACGGGGACGCTTTGAGGAAGTTGTCCTTGGTCGGGCCAGGGCCTCCCACGAGTATGGCCTTTGTCCTGCCCAGGAAGTGCTCGTCCATGGACTCGCCCACGCGTATGTAATATTTCTCTATGGATTCCTCTATGAGGCGCTGGTACCGCCGGGCGCTGTTATGGACGATGAATCCGTTGGCGACGAAATTCGAATAGACGGGTATGGTGATATCATAGAAGTTTTCCTTGTTTTCGACCGCGCTCTTCTCGCTTATGGAAGCCACCGTCAGGTCGGAATTATAGAGGTCGAGGAGCCTTTTGTAAATCCTTTCTCCCCTTTCGCTGTATCGGCGCTTCTCAAAGACCCTGAGTATGTTATGCGCGAAGGCTTCCCTCCCGAGCGGTTTAAGGTTCCTGAAGAAGCAGCTCGCCGCATGGAAGTCCGAGGTCTTCAATCCAAGCTCCTTCGCCAGCCTGAAGACCTCCCTTCCGTCGATCGGTATCTGGTCGGTGTATTGCTGCCTGAGCGACTTGTCGCACGCCGCCTTCAGCCTCAGCTTCTTGTCCCTGCGGGTGAAGCCGACGCTCCGCCCGAATCGCCTGAGGGCGTTCCTGTCGCTTATGGAAACGCACCATTGCCTGTTTCCCGTGACGTTCTTCTCCGAGAATGAAGAGAGTATGCCGAGCCTGAGCAGGAGGAGCTGGACCTTCTGCAGCAGCGCCCGGTCGACCATCGCTATGTCGGCGCCACCGCTTCCCTTCAGGTACCCCTCGGCATCGTAAAGCCCGGACAGGAACGCGGCTATCACCTTGTCATCGCACCTTGCAATGCCCTCCGGGATGTCGCGGCTGACCACGGAAACTATCCCTGAAGCGATCTGTTTTATCGCGTCGACGAACTCCAGGGAATGTATCCTGATTTCGTAGTACTCCTTTTTCGCGAAACTCCCACGTTGCCCGGTTTTATCCACGACGCGGACGACCGGTTCCACACCGATGGCCCTTCTGATGAGGCTGCAATAATCGTCAACAAGCTCCCTTCTGCCCTCGTATATTATTATCCTGTTCCCGTCCAAGGTCCCATCGCCGCATATTATCCCGAAAAGCCTCGCGAGGTCCTCGTTCCAATATTCGGGGAAGGCCAGCGTGTTACTCGCCAGCCTCTCCTCGTCAAGTCCGATGCCGTAAATCCTGTAAATCTCACGGAGGTGCGCGTCGGTCGGGGTCTGCTTCCCGCTCTCCATGAAGGAGATGACCATCTGGGTCACACCAGCCCTGGAAGCGACCTGCTTCTGTAAAAGCCCCATCCTCAGGCGCGCCTGTTTCAGCCTGCGCCGCTCCTTTTCGTCAAGCACGATGCGCGTTTTCGGGACGAAGCCGGTTTTCACCCGGCCTGCGTTGCAGTTGATCTTTCTCGCCATGACCAGCCTGTCGTTCTCATCCAGGTCTTTGGCGAACTTCTCCTTTATCCCGAACTCGCTGAGCACGAAGAACCTGTGATACGGGGTCGCCCTTATCTCGCATGATGGGGCCCGCGTCCTGATGATTATGGAATGCCTAGCCGGAGTCACGAAACGGTCGGAAACCGGCACCGGGGTCGTCCTAGAACTTTGCATGTCGAGCCCGACCACACCGCGCCCTTCCTCCAGCGTCTCGATGCCCGCAATCGCCCCATCCTCCCTGACGACCAGTGTCCCCGCGGAGAGGCACTGCCCTCCCTTCTTGATCTTCTGGTGCGCGGTGGAGTTCATCTTCTTCAGTATGTGTATCTCCGTGCCCCGCACGAGCGCCAGAGTCGCCTCCCTGCCGTCCATGACCACCACGCCGTAGGAGTCCGTGACCTCCACCATGCGCTGGAGCGGCTCCAGGAAGAAGCGCGAATCGCAGCGGTAGATCCCGACCTGCAGCTGCTGCGGCGGCTCGAGCGAGAATATCTCTATGTCCGTCTTGGCCGGGTTGTCGGATATGTTGCCGCAGAAGACCGCGATGCCGTTCTCCGGCGCCTTCTTGAACAGCTTCAGGTGGCCCATTATCCTCTCGAGGGCGCCCATCACGTTCGTGCGCGTGGACTTGGATTTTATGTTGGACGCCTGGGAGAGCTCCTCCCGCAGCTTGTTGCCCATCTCGTGCACCGGCGAGCCGGCCGGTATGTAGACCGATATGAGCTGGGTGCCGCTGCCCTTGTACTCTCCCAGCTTCCTCAGCATCTTCTTGAGGGTGTAGACCTTTTCGCTGTCGACCACCATGTTACTTGACCACGACCTCTACCCTGCCATCCTCGAGGAAATACTTCATGCCGACTATCTTCAATTTCCCCTCGGACTCCAGGTGCTTGACTATCCCGCTCTTCCTCCTTATCTCCCTTATCACCGACTTTATGTTGGCGGTCGCGGACTTCTCCACGTCCCCCGCGCCACGCTTGACCGGGCCGCGCAGCTTCTTCATTATCGCGGCTATGTTCGGCGGGCTCTCGCCGCCCTTGCACGCCGCGGTCACCGCGCCGCACTTCTCATGGCCCATGACCACGAGCAGCGGGGTATGCAAGTGCTCGGTCCCGTACTCTATGCTTCCCAGCATTATCTTGTCCATGACGTTGCCCGCGTTCCTCACCACGAAGACGTCCCCGAGCCCCTGGTCGAATATGAACTCCGGGGACACGCGCGAGTCCGAGCAGGTCACGACCGTGACGAACGGCGTCTGGCCGTCCTTGGTCTCGCTGCGCCTGGCCTTCATGTCCTTCGGGGCCAGCGCGCCTTCGACGTATCTTTTGTTCCCTTCCAACAGCCTGTCTATCTCAGCCATCATCACACCTTCAAGTGGGCGTCAAACGTCTTCTATTGCCCTGCGACCTTTTATTAATATTATGCCGGATAAGCTTATTTTGTAATAACATCTTCAGGGCAACAAACATGTGCGGCATCATCGGCTATGTCGGCAACAGGAAGGCTTCCGAAGTCATCACCGAAGGTCTCAAAAGGCTCGAGTACCGCGGCTACGACTCGGTGGGCATGGCCGTGTCACAGGGCAGTTCGATAGAGCTGCGCAAGGACAAGGGCATGGTGGAGCAGGTCTCCGATGCGCTGGATTTCACCAGCGTGTCCGGAACCATGGGCCTCGGCCACTGCCTGCATCCTGACACCATGGTCCAGCTCATGGACGGGACCGTTTGCCGGATAGGCGCTGTCAAAGATGGCGATGCAGTCAGCTCCATGGACTTCGGGTCTCTCCGGTTGCACCAGCGGGACTGCAGGGTCATGCGCCACCGCGCCCCCCAGGAGATGTTCGAGATCAGGACCCCGGCGAATTCCATAACCTGCACCGGAGAGCATCGGATGTTCGTAGCACAGGGTGATGGCTTTGTCGAGAGGGCCGCCTCCGAGTTGCGCAGAGGTGACCTCCTTCTCTGCGTTTCCAGAATCGCGGTGGCCGGCGTCTCGCAGCCACTTTCCCCGGTTTCGGTAAAACGATACTACGCGTACACTAAATCCACTGTAGGACGTTTTAAGGAGTTCCTGAGAAAAAACAACTTGGAAATCGCAGAAGCGGCATATCACATGGGCGTGAGCAAGTCTGTCTTACGCCATTTTCTTGGCATGGACCGCAATCTCGAGGAAGCATATCTTGAAAAGCTATGCGTGTTCGCTGACATCGAGAAGGATGAGTTCACCCCGGTGCATTCCATACACGGGAAAAACATAACGCTTCCTGCCAGGACCAGCGAAGACCTTCTTCAATTCATGGGCTATCTCACTGGCGATGGCTATATAGGCCCGAGGCACATTCGCTTCAAGGATGCCCGCAAAGAGGTCTTGGAGAAGTACGCGGTGCTCGCGAAACAGCTATTCAACCTGGACAGCAAGATAATCAAGCTTCCAGAAGCTGACGCTTTTATGCTCGAGATGAACAGCAAATTCGTCTGTGACTGGATGCGCCTCAATTTCCATGAGATTTACAAGAAAGGCAAGGAAAAACGCCTCCCGGTCTGGCTCGGAAGAGTGCCTGATGACGAATTGCGCGGTTTCATAAGAGGCTTTTTCGATGCTGAATCCGCTTGCGCTACCACGTCTCACCAACTGGTTCTCGTGAGCACGGTTGAGACTATCATCCGGACGTTACAACTCTTTCTTCTGCGTTTCGGCATCCTTTCGTCTTTAATGAAAAGGCGGACGGAATGGGGGCCGGCGTTCTCATTGAGCCTGAACACTTACGATGACATCTCGAAATTCGTGAGATGCGTTGGTTTGACATCAAGCGAGAAGAACCATAAACTCGAGCGAATTCTCTCCGAGATGACGCCCGGCTTGTCTTTCACCTACAAGCCGATTCCGATGCGCAATGAAGCCATAAAACGCAGGTATGGAGTAGATCATGCAGGCCCCGGCAATTCCTACATGAGTCCTATGGTAGCTAAGAGGCTGGTCACACAGCTTGAAGACGACGGGGACCCTGCCGCCGGACAACTCGGCAGATATCTTGATTCCGATGTCATATTCCAGGAGATCTTCGAGATAACACGCCACGCGTCTGATATCGAGTATGTATACGATATTGAAGTTCCTGGTACTGAAAACTTCGTCGCAAATGCTCTGATAAGCCACAATTCCCGCTGGGCGACGCACGGCGCGCCATGCAAGGAGAACGCGCATCCCTTCGTGGACTGCACGAAGAAAATCGCCCTAGCGCACAACGGGGTGCTGGAGAACTACCTGGAGCTCAAAGACGGGCTGAAGAAATCAGGCCACAAGTTCAGCTCCGAGACGGATTCCGAAGTCGTGGTCCACTTGGTGGAAGAGGAGAGGAAGAAGCTCCCGCCGCTCAAGGCGTTCATGGCCGCGGTCAAGAGGCTGAAGGGCTCCTACGCGCTGCTCTGCACCATGGCGGACGGAGCGGAGACGCTCTACTGCGCGAGGAGGAACAGCCCGCTGGTGCTCGGCATCGGAGAAGGCGAGATGTTCGCGGCGTCCGACATCCCGGCCATGCTCGCTTATACGAAGACGTTCGTGCCGCTGGAGGAAGGGGACATCGCGGCGCTTTCCAAGAACGGGTACAAGGTCTACGACGTCAGCGGCAAGGAGGCGACCAGGAAATCCATCACTGTGGACTGGGACCTGGATATGGCTGAGAAAGGAGGCTATCCGCATTTCATGCTCAAGGAGATAATGGACCAGAAGCACTTCGTGCGGGAGAGCCTCGCCGCGGATGTCACGAAGGCAAGGTCGCTGCTCGACTCCCATGACGACATAGACATAATAGCCTGCGGGACGTCCTACCACGCGGGCACGATGCTCAAGATACTCCTCTCGAAGGAGCTGGGGAAAAGGGCCGAGGCGTTCATCGCGTCCGAATATCCGTTCGTCGCGAACCCGGACAAGAAGACGCTCATCATCGCGATATCTCAGTCCGGCGAGACCGCGGACACCATGCAGGCCGTGAGGTTCGCGAAAAGCAGGGGCTCCAAGGTGCTCAGCCTCACAAACGTGGTCGAGTCCTCCATCACACGCATATCGGACGAGGTCGTCTACCTGAACGCGGGGCCGGAGATATCCGTCGCTGCCACCAAGACGTTCACTTCACAGGCCGCCGTGATATACAAGCTCGTCCTGGGTTCCGGGAGGCTCGCCGCGGTCCCGTCGCTCATAGAGAAGGCGATGGACGAGGAGAGCGCCATCAGGGCGGTGGCGGCCAAGATCTCGGACAAGAAGGACATGTTCTTCATAGGCAGGGGGCTGAACTACCCGGTCGCCATGGAGGGCGCGCTCAAGCTCAAGGAGATATCCTATCTGCACGCGGAGGCGTACGCCGGAGGGGAACTGAAGCACGGCCCGCTCAGCCTGATAGAAAAAGGGGTCCCGGTGGTCGCAGTGGCTCCAAAAGACGATTCCCTCGCAAAGATATTCGGCAACATAAAGGAGGTCAAGGCAAGGGGCGCGTTCGTGGTCGCGCTCACGGACGACGAGGACGTGCGCAGGGAGGCGGACGTCTCCATCCCGCTGCCTTCCAGTGCGGACACCGTGCTATATCCTTTCCCGGAGATAATCATACTGCAATTGCTCGCCTACCACGTTTCAGTCCTGCGCGGCATAAACCCGGACCGCCCCAGGAACCTCGCAAAGAGCGTGACAGTGGAATAGGTTCTTCCAGAGCAGGCCACGCGGCTTCAGGTGCCGAGCATCGTTACGAGCTCCCCTTCCGCGTCCCCGATTTTGCAATTGAACGTTATGAGCTCGTAGTGTTCCTTCAGCGTTTCGATCATCTCGACCGCATGCGCCAGCCCGACGACCGCGATGTCCGGCTCGGTCTCAGATACCCTCTGGGCGGAATAGTGGCTTCTGAGGCTTGCCAGCTGTTTCATTCTGGCGATTAGCTGCTCCATGGTCGGGTATTCGGTGTTCATCTCCAGGGACCGTTCCAGGCTTCGCTTCTGGCCGCTCAGAGGAACGCATGCCTCGGGCGCCCCATATAGCCCTATCTGCGCCAGTCTCGACCCCACCAAGGCCAGGTGCGCCTGGACACGTTCCAATTTTAAGCGGCCCTCGCGCATCGCTCTGGAGATCCCCATCGCCTTGAACTCCTCCCAGAGCTCGGGTTTCTCAAGCAGGACAGTATCCACCCCTTTGGCGCGCAGGTCATGATAGATGTCGCCGAAGTAGTCGACCTTGGTAAAAGACGTCCGGTAATCCTCCCTCAGCTCCAGGCCCACGCTCCTGGGCTTCCTTCTGTCCAACTCGGCTATCAGGTCGCGCATCTCTTTCGCGTCCCTGTGCATGACGGCGATGAGGCTCTTCTTCTGGAACGATAACTGCATAAATATATATTAAATACAACAATTTATAAACGCTTCCGGCGCCCTGATGAGAGGGCGCTATTTCTTCCTCAGCACCCGCGTGAACACGAGCCATGCCGCAACGATGAGCACGATGGCGCCCACCGCGATAACGACCGGGCTGGTGCCCTTGGAGCTGATGCTCAGTACCATGGAATAGTCTTTGTACCCCATCTTCTTGATGGCGAGCGTGTGGGTGCCGGCCGTGGCGATGGTGACGTTCAGCGAATTCCCGGCCGAGAAATAGCTGGTCCCGTCCACGACGGCGCTGAAGCGGTCCACAGGGGAGCCGTCCACGGAGTCGTAGACGCGGATCGTGAGCGGGTCCCCGGCGAGCCCGGTGCCCGAAGTGGTCGGCACGAAATCCGACAGGCTCGCCGTCGCGTCGCGGGTCACGGTGATGGAGGTGAAATTGCCGTTCTCCTGCCCAGCCGAGTCAGCCACCATGCAGGATATCGTGTTCAGCCCGGAGGCCATGGTCGCAGACGGGTCCACGTAGTACACCCAGGAGCCGTCCGCGCTTACGTTCGCGTTCTGCCACTGGCCCCTGTCCACGCTGACAAGCACGGACTGCGAGCCGGAGGCGGATACCGAGTTCCCGCTGATCTCGACCTCCTTGTAGCCCTCCACGCCCCCCTCTACCGGCGAGGTTATGGAGCAGGCCCTTTCGGTGGAATACGAGTATATGCCATCGTCCGCGGAGCCGAAGATGACGTGGTTCTGGTAGAAGAGGGGGTCTGCGACCCAGCCGTCCACGGTGCCCATCCAGATGATGTTGCCGGTCGCAGCGTCTATGGCGTATATGCTGTTCGCTGTGCTGCCGACGAAGATGACCGCGTCGCCGCCCATCTCGCCCGGCTCGGGCTGCGTCTCGATGGCCAGCGGGGTCCTGCTCCTCCACCGCACGGCCCCGTCGCTCTGGTCCAGCGCGTACACGCTGCCGTCGTTGCTTCCGAAGTACACCGTGCCGTTCTCCACGAACGGGGTGGAAAGCACCCAGTCGCCGGTGTCGAACGACCATTTCTCTATGCCCGCGCTCAGGCTCAGGGCGTGCAGCTTATCATCCAGGCCGCCCACGTAGACGCTCTGCCCGTCCACCACAGGCTTGGAGAGCCACGTCCCGCCGACCGAGTGCTGCCATTCGGGCGCGCCGGTCTGGCTGGTCATCACCAGGCTGCCGCCTTCGTTGAATATCAGGCTGCTGCCCGACGCGGTTATCTGGCCGCTGACGTTTTCGGACGGGTGGATGTTCGTGACGTCTCCGGCAGTGCCTATCGCGAACACGCCCTGGGCGGTTGCCAGGAAGACCTTGCTCGCTGTGGCATCTATGCCGTATACGTACGTTACGTTCTCCGTGGCTGCCAGGTCGAACTGCTCCACGGCCGAGCCGTGCGTACCGAGCATGGTCACCTCGCCGTCCGTGGTCGCGACCACGAGGTTGTTCTGGGACAGGACCGGCTGCAGCGGCACGCCTTTGACGATGACTTTCCAGGTTACGGAGCCCGTGGTCGGGTTCAGGAGGAAGACCTCGCCCGCTGACGTGGCCACGGCTACGCCGCCTGCGAACGCCACTGGCTTTGTCGTGATCTCCCCGCCGGTGGCGACGTGCCATACCTGCGAGGCGGATACCAGCGACGGGAAGAATACGAGGAAAGCCAGCAGGCAGAACAACTGTCTCATGATCCTACCCCTTGAGCAGCGAATCATGCGCACCGGAATCTATCTCGCGCAGCACTGTCTTGGGGGGTTTGCCTTCGATGGTCACTCCAAGGCTCTGGCAGCTTCCCACCACTTCCTTGAGCGTGTCCTTGAGCGACTTCCCTAGCGAATTGCTCTTTGCTTTGGATATCTTCACGAGCTTCTCCAGCGTGATGTTGCCGGCCGGGGCCTCCCTGGTCCCTGCGCCCTTTTCTATGCCGGCCTCCTTCTTTATTAGCTCGGCCGTGGGCGGGGTCCCTACCTCGACCCTGTACTCCTTCTTCACGGTGTCGACGACGACCTTCACCGGGACCTTCATGCCCGAGAAGTCCTTGGTGGCGCTGTTTATGTCGGCCACGACCTTGCCCGCGTTTATCCCGAGCGGCCCGAGCGCCGGCCCGAGGGGCGGGCCCGCGGTCGCCTTGCCGCCGTCCACTATGACGTCTATGATCTTTTCCATGAGCATACGCCTCCTTCACTTGCTTAAGAGCTTGTTGATCTCCTCGAGCTGCTGCTCGGCTATCTCCTTGTTCAGGTCCACCATCTCGAGCTTGAGCCTCTCGCCTTCGAGCACGGCGTCCATCTCCGCGAGCCGCGCCTTGAGGGCGGTCCTCCGCAGCTCGTTCTTCTCCTCCTTGAGCTCGACCTTCTCCACGACCTCGCGGTCCGCCTTTATCCTCTCCATGGCCCGTTCCACGAGCTTCTTGTTCACGGCGAGCTGCTTGAGCATCATCTTCGCCTGCTTCTCCCTGTACCGGAGCTGCTCCTCCATGTTCCTCTTCTGTTCGTCGGTCTGTTCCATCGGTATCTACCCTTTACGTCAGTGACTGGTTATACATCAGAAAAAGTTATAAACATGCGCGACTAGCCCCACCCTTCGAGGTGCACCCTCTTCTGGTCCGCGCCCATGCCTATAACGCACTCCCTAAGGGCGGTGGCCATTGCCATCGGGCCGCAGATGAACCAGTCGTATTCCTTCGGGTCGGCCACGAACTCTCGCAGGAACGTCTCCCCTATGCGGCCGCACCTGCCTGCCCATCCGGCCGGCTCCTCCCTGGTGAGCGTCAGCACGACCTTGAGCGAAGGGTTCTTCTTCTCGAGCTTGAGCAGCTCCTCATGGTAGAGCAGGGATTTCCTGTTCCTGGCGGAATAGAAGACCAGGAAGCTGCCCTTCCTCTTCTTCTGCACTACGTTCCGCACCATGGACATCACAGGCGCTATGCCGGTGCCGCCGCATACGAACGCGCACTTGTCCCCCTCGCAGGGCGCCGCGCCCATCGGGCCTTCTATGCCGACCACGGCGCCTTTTTCCAGCAGCGCCAGCTTGGAGGTGAATCTTCCGCCCACCATCTTTATGCAGAACTCGAGGTCAGGGGAATCAGGCGCGGACGCGATGGAGTACGGCCGCTTGTCCAAGGAGGCGCCGTTGCCGTCCAGCAGGTGCATCATCGCGAACTGGCCCGCCTTGTACAAGAGCCTCTCGCCCACGGGCTCCATGGCGAACACGCGTATGCCGTCCGCTGCCTCGCGGACTTCCGCTATCCTGTACCTGAGCATCGGACTACCTTTGCGCATAAAGCTTATAAAATGCGTCTCCGATATGCGTAGCATGTCAGAGCTCTCTCGCGCCATAAGGTATTCGTTCGACTTCTACACCAAGCGACTGGGCATCATAGTGCTCTTCTCCATACCGTTCCTGCTGGCGTTCGCCATACTCTCGCTGGTCTCCGCGCCCACGTACATCGCGCTCGGCGGGCTCTTCAGCAGGACCGGCTCGATCCCGGACCTCTCGCTCCTTGACATAGTCATCATAGCGGTCGCCTACATAGTCTCGTTCTTCATAATCGCGGACGCGGTCACGAATGTGAATCTGATAACCCGCTCCCAGCGCACCCTGACCATCACATCCAGGGAGGTGGTTGCCGCCGCGGGCAGGTACGCGATACGCATATTCTACATATACACGCTCATGCTGCTCGTAATATTCATCGCGCAGCTCCTGCTTTACGGCAACGCGCTCAGTTCGTGGCTCTTCCCGCTCTTCGTCCTGGCGCTCTCGTCGCTGCTCTTCTTCATGGCGCCGGCGGTCGTCATAGACGAGGAGGACAGCGCGGGCGCGATACGCAAGTCCGTGGCCATGGCGCTCCGGAAGCCGCTCCTGATACTCGCGTGGGCGGTGATCGGCCTCGTCGCGCTCTCGGTCCCGAAGGTCGTCTTCGACCTGCTGCTGCCCCACTGGATCGCGGTATACCTGGTCTTCCTGGTGAACTCGCTCTTCGTGCTCCCGTTCCTGCTCGTGCTCCAGACGCAGCTGTACATGGAGAAGTACCCGCTGGCGAAGTAGCGCCCTTGCGACGCGTCAAACAGGCTCCAAGATGCTTGTGTACCTGACGGACGGCCAGCCGTAGAGGTATACGAACCGCCTGAAGTAGTCGCCGCCGTATACCCCGCAGGAGACGAGGCCGACGACAGCGGAATCCGGGACGACTATCGTGACGCTCTCGTCACCGACCTGCTCCAACAGCCCGCCTTTCCTATTATTTATCCTGAACGGGCGTGCCTGGCCCCTGAACCTCACGATGACCACGTCCGCCCTGAGCATGCCATCCTCATCCGCTATCGGCATGCCGCTTCCCGAGTCCAGGAGATCGAGCAGGGGCTTTCCGCTAGGAGCGAATCCCTGGTCGCAGAACAGCACGGTGTCTTCTTCAAGGCGCAACTGCCCCGGGTCCGGCTCGAAGACGACCTTCTTCCTCATACCGTGGTAGTCGCATTCCGTCCTCATCTGCTTCCGAAGCGGCTTGCCCGGATCCCCGACCACGCCGAGAGTCCCGGTATGGAACGGCCTCGCACGGACGATCTCCGGAGGGACCGGTTTCAATCTGCCAGGTTGGTCCGTACCAAGCAGCACTTCCTTATACCATGGCTGCGGCCTGACCCGCCTGTGCTTCATATTGCCGTGGTGGACGGTCTCCAGCCAGGTCTGCCTGCGGACCATCTCCAATCCATTATCGATACCCATAGACGCGTTCCCCTTGCGGATTATGTCGTTACTTTAGTATATTATGAGTATATATTAAGAATCCGTCTTTTACGACAAATAACGGCTCGATGCCAATGCCGCCGCGGATTCCATTTTTAAAAAGCTTCCCTCCGAAAGCCCACCTATGCCAAAGAGATCGCAGACCGAAAGCCGCAAGAGGGACCATATTCAGATAGCGCTGGAGAACGACGTGCAGTACTCCCGCACCACCGGACTCGAGAGGGCGGAGCTCCTGCACAACGCGCTCCCGGAGGTGGATTTCGACTCCGTGGACCTCTCCGTGAAATTCCTGGGGAAGAAGATCTCATACCCCCTGCTGATCTCAGCCATGACCGGCGGCTATCCTGAGGCGAGGAAGATCAACGAGGAGCTGGCCGAAGCCGCGCAGAAGCACAACATCGCGTTCGCGCTCGGCTCCCAGCGCGCCATGCTCGAGAACCCGGCCATCAAGGAGACGTACCAGGTGAGGCACGTCGCCCCGGACATCCCGGTCATAGGCAACATAGGCGCGATACAGCTCAAGACCTGCCCGATAGACAAGGTGCTCGGCCTCGTCTCCGCCGTGGAGGCGGACGCCCTGGCGGTGCACTTCAACCCGCTGCAGGAGGTCATACAGCCGGAGGGCGACCGGGACTTCTCCGGCGTGCTCGCAGCGATCACGAAGCTGTGCGAGAGCTCCGACGTCCCGATAATCGCGAAGGAGACTGGGACGGGCATATCCCAGGACGTGGCGCTCAAGCTGAAAGACGCGGGCGTGGCCTGGATAGACGTCGCCGGAGCCGGCGGAACGTCCTGGTCCAAGGTGGAGTACGCGCGCAACGGAGCGACGCCGGGCTTCGAGGAGTGGGGGATACCCACCTTCGAGTCGCTCATCCAGTGCAGGGGCGTGCTCCCCATGATCGCGAGCGGCGGCATAAGGAGCGGCATAGACGTCGCGAAGTCCATAGCGCTCGGCGCGGAGCTCTCCGGCGCCGCATACCCGTTCCTCAAGGCCCTGGACCGCAGCCAGGCCAAGCTCGACGAGACGCTCAGCCTCTGGGAGGCGCAGATGAAGAAGGCCGCGTTCCTCACAGGCTGCAGGACGGTCGAGGACCTGAAGAAGGCGAAGATGGTGCTGCGCTGAGCGCCGGCCTCCCTTGTCTGTGTCAAAACGTGTAAAATGATACTTTTAATAATGGTTTCAGCTAATCTACAGTCATGGCTAAGCCAGCCGAACCGATCCGCGTCGCGCGCTACCTGCCCCAGATGCAGAAAGACGTAGACAAGGCCAGGGACACATACCGGAGGCTGGATGCCGAGCCGTTTTTCGACCACCACGTGCTCCCGGTGCTTGATTACGCCGTAGGGGAGACGATGGTGACCGCGTCCGAAGTGGAGAAACCCAAAGAGAAGCTCAACCGCGAGCTCGAGCTCCTGATACTCTACAACCGTATCCTGGACATATCCTCCGTCCCCTGGGGGAACATCATAGGCCAGGACATCAAGGGATGCCGCGCCCTGCGCTCGCTGGACGCGGATCCGGACCGCGACTGGGCGGATTACGCGAAGTTCCTGCGCAGGAAGGACGGCTCAATGCCGCGCGCAGTGCTCGCGGTGCTGGCCGAGAAGGGGTGCTACCATGAGCTCAAGCCCCCGATATTCTACGGGATGGATCCCCGGAGCGCGCCGGGGGTGGACATCCCGCGCGACCTGGAGCAGGATATGAGGGCGAGCGCCGAGCCGAACCTGGCGGTCTGGCGCAAGATAGCGAACCTCCTGGGCTACCATGACGCCTATAACAGCATAGGGGCCAGCGCGCTCCAATACATAGAGAGGTTCCAGCCGCTCATAGCCGAGGCCAAGAAGGAGAGGGCGAGGCTCGCCCAGGCCATAAGCCGCACCGCGGAGGCGCTCAGGAACCTCCTCGCCAAGGTGTGCGACGACCTCAGCGCGTGCGGAGTGCGCTACGTCATAGAGACGAGGGGGGAGAAAGGCGAGGCCAGCCAGGTCCTGAAGCTGAAGAAATACCGCGACAAGAAGCAGAGGAAAGCCGGCGAGAAGGGCGTAGGGCGTAACTGCAGCGTCCTGGTGACCAACGACAACGTCGCGGCGAGGATCATAATAGCGCGGAGCGAATGTGCCATGACCGAGAACCTCGCAGGTGTGCGCACCGCGGAGAAGGTCCTTTTCGAGCAGGCCGAGATGCTCAGGCAGGATGGTGTTTTCCCATACTTGGACGTGAAGCTAAAAGATTATATCGTGAGGCCGAAGCCGAACGGCTACCGCGCAGACCACCACGACATCAGGATGGTGGCCCACGGGGACAGGAATACAGCGTACGTCAATGTGGAGGTGCAGGTGCTCACCCAGGAGATGTACGACTTCAACATGCACGGAGGCGCCGCCCACATCGTATACAAGGGGACTGACCAGGAGAGCGCGGCCGGCATGGGGCAGATACGGTCCACGCTGCTCGACAACTGGCAGCGCCTGCTCCACGACCTCGAGACCATGAGGGGCAGCGGGTCGGGCACGATGTACCAGCCGTTCCCGCGCTCGGCTGCCAAGCCTGTGACTGCCACGGTCATGGTCCGGGTGCAGAGGAACGGGGCGATGGAGCGGTTCCAGGTCGCCCACGAGGCCGGGGACCGGGCGCTCGACGTCCTGGCCAGGAGCGGGCTGGATATAAGCAGCTATGCGTTCAATGAAGGCCAGTCCGTCTCAGACAAGATCGCCCCGGGCGGGACCTTGCACGTGGTGTACAAGCCGGATACCGTGAGCCCCGCGCTGGCTGACTGGTTGCGCCGCTCGACGGCCCCGTACAAGACATTCACCCGCACCAGGCTTGCCGAGATCTCCCGCGAGGCCGGCAGGAAGAAACGGGGCTAGACTCCCCGCTTCACTTGGCCCTGCCCATCGTCACAAGCCCAGTTCATGCCCTGAGGACAGAAGCCGCATCTCGTGCTCTCTCTTCAACCGGGCGCGTTCAATCTCGACGGCGTTCTTCAACAATCTGACTTTCCGTTCTTTTAACCCCAGGTCAAGCTCGCTTATGGGTTGGATCAGGTAATGCCCTCCTTTCACGAGCCAGCTGAAGACGCCGGAACCGATACACGTTGCAGCCACCGCGCCTACGATACAGCCAGTGATTTTAAAAACGGTCGGACCCAGTATCAGCGTCATAAGCCCCATCGGGATCCCTACCATCGTTCCGAACAACGTGCCCTTGGCCAGCATAAAGGAGTTTTCGCTGGCTCTGTTTACCTTCGTCTCCAGCGAATAATAGAAAAATTCTCGTTTTCTCTGTATCTCTTTCGCCTTCGCGAGCCTGATCCCGCAATCCTGCGCCGTTTCCTCCATGATGGCGATCCTCAGGTATTTGGACATCTCCTCGCAGGAAGCGTATCTTCTATCCGTGGCGGCCTGCAGCGAGTTCTCGAGTATCTTGCGCAGCGGGCCCTTGACATCCTTGGGAATGACATACCTGTCCGCGCCGCGGTCGTGGATGTCGAAGGCGTCCTGCCCGGTCAGGGCATAGAGCAGCGTCGCGCCGACGCAGAACAGGTCGGTCTGCTCGCACGGGCCGGTCAGCGCGTCCATGGGGGCGAATCCCGGGGAGAAGAAGCAGGTCGTCATCTGGGTGCAGGTGTCACGGTCCTCCTTCACATCTTGCATGTAGGCGGCTCCCAGGTCTATCAGTTTCACGCCGCGCACCTTGGCGTCCTTCAGATCCACGATGATATTGGACGGCTTGACATCGCGGTGCACCACGCCAGCGGAGTGCATGCAGGAGAGGGCATCGAGGACCTGGGACATCACGTCCAGGAGCTGGAGCCTGGTCAGGGCCCCATTCTTCAGCAGGGCTTCGAGCGACTCGCCTTCCGCCCATTCCCTCTCCAGACGGATGGTGCCGTCTTCATCCTCGACCGGCGCCCCGAAATACTTCAGGAGGCCGGGATGCTCCTTGCTGACGGCCTGGATTCGTTGCGACGCCATGTGCTCCCGCTCCGGAAGCGAGAGCGGCTTCCAGCTGCGTTTGGTGCCGTCGCTCCCGTCCGGTTCCGGGGCTCCCCTCTTGCAATGTTCCAGCGTGACCTCTTTTACTGCCGTGATCAAGCCCCGGTCGTTTGCAACTTTGTAGATGTTCGCGTTGCGGCCCGGAATCTTCTGGATGACTATCTTGCCCAGGACCCGCCGCACGTCCGTGAGGGGTTCTGTTCTGGAGATCGGCGTCAGGGCATAGCGATGGCCCTGGGCGTCGGAGATGACGTCCCTTCCGCCCTCTTTCGAAAGGCGCGCCGTCCTCACATCCAGGAGGAACTTCTGATTTTCAGCCATAAAATACCATAAATATAATGGGTTGAAGGATATAAGAACTTATGGTCATCGCACGGTCAGGATGTCAGACGCCCCTGAACTCGTCCATCTCCTTCACGACGTTGAGCACCATGTTCGTGTTCGTCTTCTCCACGTGCTGTATGGCGAGTATGCGCTTGACCAGGGCGCTGAGCTCGGACCTGGACTTGCACATGAGGATCGCTATCGAGTCGTACTGGCCGGTGACGTCGTAGACCGCCGCCACGCCATGGAGCTTCGCTATCTTCTCCTGCACGTCGAGCAGCGAGCCGTGCGATATGGATATCTGCACAATCGCCATAAACTCGTAGCCGAGCCTGAGGAAATCCAACCTCGCGGAGTAGCCCTTTACGTAGCCGCTCCCCTCCAGCTTCCTCACCCTCTCCATGAGCGAGGCGGGGCTGAGGCCCACGGATTCGGCCAGCTGCCGGTACGAGCGCCTGCAGTCCTCCCGCAATTCCTCGATTATCTTCCTGTCCACGGCATCCATTTGTTCGGATTTCATCGGTTTCGCCCCATCATCACAGAACATTTGTTCATTCATTTTTTAAACAATCCTGTCAAATGAAAGGCAAAACCGAGAAAAATATTAAATACGGCATGCGACGAAAAACGCGTAACAATTAAAAGGTTGGGGGCATCGATAAGGAAGGTTTGACTCAGAGGCTGGAAAAATGGAAGACCAAAACACGACTTTAGGGAGAAGGGCGAAGGAGACCGCCGCAAAGGCGCAGTGCGAGCTGGTGGACGTGAAGTTCTCGGATCTTCTGGGCCAGTGGCAGCATTTCTCGATCCCATCGGGCGCGATCAATTTCGATTCCACGGACTCGTTCCCCTTCGACGGCTCGTCGATTCGGGGGTTCCAGGAGATAGACGAGAGCGACATGAACCTCATCCCGGACTATTCCACGGCGATCGTGGACCCGTTCTCGAGCAAGAGCCTGAGCGTGGTGTGCGACGTCTACGATCCGATCAAGAAGCAGTTCTACCAGAGGGACTCGCGCGTCATCGCGAAGAAGGCCGAGGCCTACCTGAGGTCGAGCGGCATAGGAGACACCGCGTATCTCGGGCCAGAGGCCGAGTTCTTCGTCTTCGACGACATCCGCTACGCGCAGGACGAGCACTCGGGCTACTACTTCGTGGACTCGTCCGAGGGCATATGGAACTCCGGCAAGGAGAGCGAGAACGGGGAGGGCAACCTGGGATACAAGCCCAGGTACAAGGAGGGCTATTTCCCGACCCCGCCGCATGACAGCATCCACGAGCTGCGGAGCGAGATGATGCTCACCATGATGCGCTGCGGCATCACGGCGGAGAAGCACCACCACGAGGTGGCGACCGCTGGCCAGTGCGAGATCGGCATAAAGTACGACTCGCTGGTGCGCTCTGCGGACAACATCCAGCTCTTCAAGTACGTGGTGAAGAACGTCGCGAGGAAGCACAGGAAGGTCGCGACCTTCATGCCGAAGCCGCTGTTCAACGACAACGGGAGCGGCATGCACACCCACCAGAGCATATGGAAGGACGGGAAGAACTGCTTCGCGGGCGAGGGCTACGGCGGCCTGAGCGACACGGCGCTCTACTACGTGGGCGGGCTGCTCAGCCACGCGAGGGCGCTGGCGGCCATCTGCTCGCCGACGACCAACTCCTATAAGAGGCTCGTACCGGGCTTCGAGGCTCCGGTCAACCTGGTGCACAGCTACCGCAACAGGAGCGCCGCGGTCAGGATACCCGTGGTCGAGCCCGGCGACTGGAAGGCGAAGCGTGTGGAATACCGCCCTCCGGACCCGAGCTGCAACCCGTACCTCGCGTTCTCGGCCATGCTCATGGCAGGGCTGGACGGGATAAGGAAGAAGACGTCCCCCGGCGAGCCGATAAACGCCAACATCTACAAGCTGCCCAAGGAGCAGGCCGCGGGAATCAGGCAGCTCCCCGGAAGCCTGGACGAAGCGCTGTCCGAGCTCGAGAGCGACCACGCGTTCCTATTGGAAGGCAACGTCTTCACAAAGGACGTCATAGAGATGTGGCTGGAGAAGAAGCATGACGAGATAAGCCAGGTCGCGCTGAGGCCGCACCCCTGGGAGTATCATCTCTACCACGACGTGTGAGCTCCAGAAAAATCAGCTAGGAAAGGGCTGCTTTCATTCTATCTTTACCTTGACGACCGTAAGGTCCGGGGTAGGCTCCACCCTTATGCCCCCCAAGTCCCATGGGCGGTTCTCCGCGCTTCCGTCGAAGTTGACGCGGAACGGCAGCGAGCGGCCGCCCGATGCGTCGCGGACGTGCAATCTGAAGGCGACCCCGCGCCCGTCCACGTCCGCCACGCTGATGCTGCTTTCGGACTTGCCGCCCACTATGTTCGCGCGCCAGATGACGTCCCCTGCCTTGGCCGGGACCTCGCAGAGCGGCATATGCCTGCAGACCGCCGCTGTTCCAGTGATCTCCATCCGGCCCGCCGGCTTCATCAACTCCTTCGCCGAATATCCCACGGCTCCGAGCGCTCCGGCAAAGAGCAACACGTTCGTGAACTTCCTCGCCCTCACGCGTGTCCGGAGTTTCTGGGTTTGAACGGTTTCCATGGCATCATCTTGTCGGATATTGGAAAGAAGCCATTATAACGTATCCTTTTTACCACAACAAATCCGATGGACATGGGAATAGAAAATAAGGGAGTCACTCCTTCTGCAGAGCGAAGGCGTACCTCCTCTCCAGGTTGACGTCCCTGCTGATGTCCACTACCCTGTCCACCGCGCTGAGCACGCTCGTGAACACCCAGTAGGTCGCGGTGATGCCGAGGGCGAACACCGTCCGCTCGAACGCCACGACGGGTATGAGCGCGATCCACAGCGCGGGCACGGTAGGCACGGTGTAGAGGAACAGGATGCTCCCCACCGCGTGCGCGGTGAAGGTCGCGCCGTAGCTCCGCAGGAGCAGGTTGTCCGGCATGAACTTCACGATTATCGGTATGGTCCAATAAAGCGCGTAGAACCAGGCCTGCGCTCCCACGGGGTTAAGCCAGAAAGCGAGCATGGCGAGCGCGGGGATCACCAGGCTGAGCCTGTCCGAGAACGCCTTCGCGCCGTTCTTCCAGAAGTAATAAGCCGCGAACATCATGGGCGTGAGCTTTGCGACGTCCCAGAGCGTGAATGAGGCCGAAGCGCCGCCGACCACGAAGGCCGCGGCCTTTGCCAGGAACACGGCTGCGACACCGGCGATGCCCAGGAACCCTCCTGCCACCGGGCCGAAGAGCTCGAACAGCGTGAACGACTGCCCCGTCACGCCCTGTATCGCGAACACGTTCGTGTTCAGGCCGATGAAGGCGAGAACCGCGAAAAAGCCCAGGAATGATAGTCCCCGAATAGAAAACAGTTTCTCCATGGTCCCACTCCCGCAATATGCCTCTGGATTATGAATATCCTGTTATATTTATTAAGTTACCCGCACCGCTCCTCTTTAAAATACCTTTGTTACATAAATTATAACATGCCAAAGGACTCGCCGCCAGTCTCTTCCATGGTCACAACGCCAGAGCCTCACGCCAGGCCGCACCCCAGGCCGAAATTCCCCACACCCGAGCCCGAGCGCAGCAGCAGGCCAGAGTCCCAAGAAGACGATCTGGTGGGGAAGGTGCTCGACAACCGCTATCTCATCATCAAGCGCATCGGTGAAGGCGGCATGGGGCACATATACCTTGCCACCAACAAGAATATGCCGGGCAGGATGTTCGCAATAAAGGTGCTGCGCAAGGACCACAGTTTTTTCCAGAAGGAGGCCATGGCAGTCCAGAAAATCGGCCACGACGGCATAGTCAAGGTCTACGACTATGGCGTGATTGAAGACGGGAAAAAAGACCGGCCTTACCTGGTCATGGAGTACCTGGAGGGCGTGGACGTGGGCGGACTGCTCGAGAAGAAGAAGCGGCTCAGCTGGCCAGTGGCCAGGGACATAACACTGCAGGTCTGCGCCGCGCTCCAGGCGGCCCACGAGAATGGCGTGATCCACCTGGACATGAAACCCCAGAACGTGTTCCTCTCAGACCCCGAAGGGAAGGATTCCGTGAAGGTCCTGGATTTCGGAATCGCATGGCTTCCCGAAAGCGTGGCCGGCATAGAGTCCTCTTCGGCCAAGGGCTTCGTGGGCACCGCGGCCTACGCGCCGCCCGAGCAATCCCGCGGTTCCAAGGAGTGCGACCACCGTTCCGATATCTATGCAGTGGGCGTGATGCTCTACGAGATGCTCTGCGGCAGCCTACCGTTCGTCAGCACGAGCGTCAGGGAGACCAGGCTGATGCACGCCGAGTGCGCGCCCCCGCCTTTCTCGACCTACGGGCAGACCAGCGGCATACCGGACGGAGTCGAGGCGGTGGTCATGCGCTGCCTCGAGAAGACCAAGGAGGGGCGTTACCAGTCCATGACCGAGTTCGCGCAGGCGCTTCTGGCCGCGGACCAGAAGTCGCGGCAGCTCCTGGACATGCCCGACGTGCTGCAGGAGGACGACCACGAGAGGCCTCCGCGCAACAGGATGGAATCCTCGTCATTCGTCGGATGGATCGCCGCAGCGCTCATAGGTGTCGCGGCGGCCTGGGGGATCTGGGCCCACAGCAAAGGCAGCGGCGATGCCCCGGTTGAACTGAGACAGGACGCGCAGCCCGCACTGGCCGAGACGCCTGACGCTTCGGCAGAGCGACCTCCAGAGAAGAAGGAGCAGCCCAAGAAGCCACACAAGCCGCACAGGGCGCACCGGTCGAACGCCGGGAGCCATCCAGAAGCGCAGCCATCCCAGAATGAGGGGCATCCGCCCGCCAATCAGGCCAAGACCCTCCTCGGTCAGCCGGTGGACGATTCGGCTGAAGAGGGCTATTCTCCGGAATGAAGCCGGAGCGGTGAAAGCATTCGGGCCTGGAGGGATCATACGCATGAGAACCATGAACCATGTCCAGCAGGCTGCCGGGGAGAAGGCAGGCTGGAATCCCAGGATGCGCTACGAGGTGCTCAGGGGCCCGGACGACATCAAGGTCCTGGACCGCGAGCGCGATTATTTCCTGGTGCTCTCGCGGAAAAGCCATCACTACCTGGGCGCAGTGCATTTCTTCAGGCCGGGCCTCACCAGGGACGGGCAGGTGTTCTCGCACATACCAGTCACCGCCACGTGGCTGCGCGGATATCCTGCGGAAGTACGGAGACTGAAAATAACGCCCGGGCTCCAGTATCTCGAGGTCGGCGCAGGATACGGCGGCTTCATACCGCGCGTGCTGCTCGGGTCCCGGCAGGGCTCGCCCAAGCCGATAATCATAGACTCCGCTGATTTTGACGCGATGCACGGCCTCCTGTCATACGCGAAGGCGCGCATCGGGTTTCCGGACCGCATCAGCGGTATCGTGGACAAAATCCTGGAGCGGCATGAGCTGATCACGGACTCCGGCAAGGTGCGCCTCATCAACATGAACCTCGGCGATGCGCTGCGCAGCTTTCCGGACCTTGCGGGAATCGCGGACGTCCTGGTGGACAGGTGCGGGGCCATAAGCTATCCCGAGCTCGAGACGCTCGACGGCGAGAAGCCTGAAAAGGGGGTCGTCGCGCGTAGGGTCTCGGACCTTGAGAGCATGCTGTTGAAAAAAGGCGGGGAGATATTCACCCTGGGCGTTTGCTGAGGATCGGGCCTGGAGGGATTTGAACCCTCGGCCTGCGGATTAAAAGTCCGACGCTCTACCAAGCTGAGCTACAGGCCCGGAAGCGAAACGAGGCCCGATGCCTGAAGGCATGGTTTCCTGTTTCGTTGAAGATACTTGCCCATAATGCTTATAATGGGTAGGGCTTTCTTCTCCGCAGAAACCGCCCTCGGCGTTCCAAAACAATCCATTCCGGCCCGCGCTCCTCAGGGCATGAAGGATTTAAAAACACCTCACGATAAACGATATACCTTTGTGGCAGTTGATCCGATGACGCAGGAATACGATCTTTCCAGGATAGAGGACGCGATAAGGAGGAATTTCCCGGAGTCCAAGATTTTCGGCGTGAAGGCGACCGTGGACACCATCATGGAATTCATAAAGAAGGAGACCGGCACCATGGACGCCTTCTGGCTCCAGAAGGCGACCGTCACGGCCATAAACGACCTGGCCCGCGACGCGTTCGCCCGCGTCCCAGCTTCGAAACGCTTCGTCTTCATACCGCACTGCCTCAGGCACATAAAGTCGTGCAAGGCGCAGGCCGGGGAGGAGGGCTACGCCTGCCTCAAATGCGGGGCGTGCAAGATAAACGAGATCATGAAGGCGTGCGAGAGCCGTGGCATACGCGCGTACATCGTCGCGGGCGGCTCCCAGCTGGTCAACATCGTGAAGAAATACGAGCCGGCCGCGGTCCTGGGCATAGCCTGCTTCGCCGAGGTCCGCATGGGCCTGGACAAGATGATGGAGCTGGGCATACCCACGCAGGCCGTCATACTCTCCACCTGCGGCTGCGTGAACACCGACGTCAACCTGGACGAGGTGTACGCGAAGATAAACCTCTGATCAGAGCCTGCTGCGCGGGACCCTCACGACCGTATCCTTGTTGGCGCCCAGGTCCCTGCGCCTATCCGCGTTCTCAGCGAGCGTCCTCGCCATCTTCCTGTAGTCCTCTGCAGGGGCGCCGGGATAGACCGCGGTTTCCAGCATCTTCGGCCTCTTGGGGTTCATGTCGAAGCCTATCAGCGCGACCGGTTTCGCATTCTCGATTACCTCCACGAGGAACCGCTCCGAAGGCAGGGTCTTGAGCCCCTGCCTGAACCTGGCATCGAGCTGCCTGTTGGCTTCCGCCGGGACGTCCAGCCCTATCGCTTCGGGCTTCGGCTCGCCGTTGCCTTCGGACGAAGGGAGCTTCTCCAGGGAAGCTATCCGCGCCCTGCTTCTCGCATGCGTGATCTCGAACACCAGCACGTTTAACTCTCCGGCGAGCTTCCTCCTCATCCTTGCGAGGTCCTCGGTCCGCACCCCGCAGGCCTCCAGCGCCTCGTTCCCCGGCGGGTTTATCGCGACCACTCCGGATTCGACCAGGCTGAACCCGTTCTGGACCATGCCCCGGAGCGTGGCGTCTGTCGCAGAATAATCCGGGCCGAATGTCGCTATGACCGTGGGAGCGAAAGCGAGGTTCTCATGGACCGCCTGGAACAGTTTCGTGAGCGCTTCTGTGGAGAGCCTGTGTATGCTGTGCAGGATTACGGTGTCGGCCTCAAGCACGCGGCACCCTTCGAGCGACTTGAATCCCCCCATGGGGACGTGATGGGGGTCTATGTCCGCTCCGGTCTCCTCGGCCGCCCTCGTGAGCGGGTCGGGGTAGAGCGACACGCACGCGACAGAGCCCTGCAGCAGGTTCCCGAAGCACCTTATCAGCCCTGCCATCTCCCTGAACGCGGAGAGGTTGCGCAGCCTCCTTCCCAGCGCCGCATCGCTTGCGTCCGTCCGCTCGCCGCGCTCGAGCGCGAGCTCCACCGCCTGGTCCGCGGATAGCCCCTGCCCGGCGCAGAAGGCGAGCCAGACCGACGGGTTCGTGCACAAGCGCGCCTGGACCGTCTCATCGCTCACCCCGGTCGACCTTGAGATGGCGCGCACAGTGGCCGGGCCCGGCAGCGACGGAATCCTGTCCATGATTATCCGGTCCACGATTTCATAGCCCCTGGTCCTGGCCTTCCCGAACGGGCAGCTGCACAGTTCCCTGTTCGACATCCTCTTGAGGAAAACCTCGTCGCCCGCTCCGTCCATCCAGGCGATCGCCCGCGCCTCGGCCGCATCGCGCAGCGCTGTATCGGAATCATATGCCTCCTGGACCGTGTTGCGGCTTATGGTCAGGGCTTCCGCGAGCGCGTTGGCCGACGGGATTCCGTCGAAAGACTCCAGCCTGCTGGCGATTATCGCTTTGAGCCTGTCGCGGATTTTCCGCTTGGCGTTCTTGAAGCTGCAGTTGTTCGCTTCGGTGCTGCTGAGATTGTCCAGGAACCGCTGCTCCTCCAGGCCGTCCAGCCATTGGACCGCCCTCGCCTCTGCGGCATCCTTCAGCCCGGGGACGGACTCGAAGCACTTGGTTATGATGCGGGTGCTGAGCCCCATCGCCGCGGCCAGCGCCGTTGCGGACGGCAAGCCTTTGAACGAGGGTATCTTCTCCTTGGCGATTATCCGTCCGAGGATTTCGCGCGCCCTTGCCTTGGCCCCATCGAAATCGTTCAGGTCCTTTTCGATCTGGACGAATTTGCTCACGAACTCATCGTCTTTAAGGGTCCCCATCCAGGCCACCGCCCTCTCTTCCACAGCAGGGCGCATGGCAGCGTTCGCCCTGAAGCGCCTGGAAATCGCACGGAACCCCAGGTGCATTTCCTCCGCAAGAGCCGTGGGCGTGGGCAGCCCGTCGAAAGACGCGATTCTCCTGAGGATGAATCCGTCCAAGAGCCCGTGCATCCTGGCATTGGCCTTTTCGTAAGGGCAGGTCGTCAGCTGCGAGCCGCTTATCGTGCGCAGCAAGGCCCCTTCGTCAAGGCTCTCCAGCCATTCCACCGCCCTCGCCTCTGCAGCATCGCGCAGCGACGGATTCGAGTTGAGATGGCGGTTTATCGCGTGGATGGACACGTCGGGAATCGCGTCATGGAGCGCGGTGGCTGAGGGTACGCCGTCGAACGATGGCAAGAGCGCGAGTATCCTGCTGTCAAGGTCCCTCTTCGTCATTTATAACGTTGTACTTTATGTATAAACGCTTTTATAAATCCTCTTCGCCCCTGGGCTCATTAATTAATACCTTATCTGCGATATCCGGCCATGGTCCTCTGTTATCGCAAGGGCTCGCGCGCGGAGCACGAGCTCATAGACTATTTCTCCCAGAAAGGATACTGCGTGATACGCGCGGCCGGCTCGGGCGTCAACTCCCTCTCCCCGGACATCCTCGTCTTCAGGCGCGGGGTGCAGTGCGGCATAGAGGCAAAGGCGCACGAGACCACCTGCCTCGGGATAGACCGCGAGCAGTTCGAGAACCTCAGGAAATGGGAGGACGTGAGCGGCATAAACTGCTATATCGGGTGGAGGCGCAGCCGCGAGCCCTGGTACTTCGTGCCCCTATCGGTCTTCAAGGAGAACGAGAAGAGCTTCTCGGTCAACTGGGGCCAGGCGCAGGCTGTGGGGAAGAAGCTCGAGGAGTTCGGCTGACCCCACAAAGCCACTAAAAAAGAGACATACTTTTTTATATTGTTCCAATCACAACATATCCTGGGGTATCATGAAACTTCACGGAAACAATCCGGGCATCGTGAAAGCCGGCGCAGCAAAAACCGCCAGGAACGAGTTCAAGACAAGCTCGTTTTCCGGGCGGCTGCGCACGGGCGTAGTCGCCAGCGCATTGTTCGCAGCGTCCGTGACCGGATGCGCCGAGACGTCTTATTCGGACAGGCAAAGCACGCCGAATCTGGTTGCTAAGGTGGACCAGCAGAAGACAGGCGACGGCGATAGACTCGATACGACGATTGCTGGCGTGCTTGCCGCGACCGGATTCATGACAGCGATCGGGGTTTTCGCGTACTATTCCGGCAAGAAGGAGATGCCATCTGAACGCGTCATGGTCCTATTTACTCTCGACATACTGGCTTCTGCCTGGTTAGTGGGATACGCTGCCACTGACGGGCGTATGGGCGGCGGTCCCCAGCCACTGTCCAATTCTCCGTTCCCGTACGGGTCTCCCACGATAAGCCTGCCGGGCCATCGCTGATTTCCCCGCTTGCGATATCCTGGTGTCAGCTCATTATCCTCTTCATCCTTGAGTTCCAGTAGCGAGGGCGCAATCTTTAAATCAACATCGGGCACAGAATCATTCATGACCGAACAACTCCAGCTGAAGCAGCCCAATCCCCTATCCGAGGTCCATGTGTACCAGAAGGTCCAGTCCGAAAACAGGTTCTCGGATCTGAAGACGTGGCTGACCAGCATAGATCCCCATCTTGGCGAGTGCATAGACAAGGGGAAGTTCGTCCTCTCGCTCGCGAAGATCGAGAACGTGACGCTCGCCGTCAACGTCGGCCCCACAGGCGCGAAGAAATTCACCTTCGGGTTCGACGTCAGGTTCTGAGTATCTCTTCCATCCTCTCTATCCGATAATTGGTCACCGCCACGCTGCGCAGATAACCCGCCAGCCTGACGTTATGAGTACCTGGTCCTTGTTGCCACAAAAATACTGAAAGGGACATACATTCTTATATAGTTTGAATTACAACTTATTCCGGGGTTCCCATGAAAAGTTCTATTAAACATTCTGGCGTAGTCGAGGATTCTGCAGCAGTCAAGAAAATCGCCTCCCGCAACTCGTTCAGGTCCAATTCCTTCTCAGGAAGGTTGTGCTCCGGCCTGGTCGCCGGCGCACTGTTCGCGGCTTCCCTTGGCGGTTGCGCGGACACTGCCTATTCACAGAAGCAGAGTTCGGGCGGAGAAGCAATCACACAGCCGGATAAAGGAAAAGACCTGACTCCGCTGGATAACGCGATTATCAGCACGTTTGCCTCAGGAGCTGCCGGTTTTGGGCTCTATGAAGGTGAAGGCAGCAAGGTTGACAAGTTCCAGATCGTGACTATTTCAACGCTCTCGTTTGCTGTTTTGTTTTTAACGCTCGAAGCGGTAAGGCACTCGAATAAGCATGGAAGCTCCGGGGGATATCCGCCCGTAGGATGGTCGCTGTGTGGCGATTGCGTTGATCCCGCACCCGCGCAGTCCATGGGTCCGATTCAGCGCTAGCGCCGCTTCATTATCTCTTCCATCCTCTCTATCCTGTAATTAGTGACAGCCACGCACTTCTTCACCGACATCGCGCCGTATTTCCTGAAGAGAACCTCTCCGGCGTAAGCGATCATGGCGCCGTTGTCGCGGTTGAACTCGTTGGGCGCCACGCCGAACTCGACCGAGTCCTCCTTGCACATCGTGCCGAGCATCTCCTGCAACCGTTTGTTCTGCGCGACCCCGCCGCAGCAGATGAGCTTTTTCTTCTTGGTCAGGAACAGCGCGCGTTCCGTGGCCTCGCACGCCATGGCGAACGAGGTCTCCATGAGCGAGAACGCCAGATCGTTCCTCTTCGCCCCGCCCTTGTGCAGCTTCTCAGCTGCGGTCAGAAGCCCAGAGAACACCAGGTTCATGCCTTTCACGCTGTAGGGGAGCTCGATGTATCTTCCGCCGGACGCGAGCTTCTCGAGCTGCGAGCCGTGGGCGTATTTCAAGCCGATGACCCTGCCGAAGCTGTCGAACAGGTTCCCGATCCCTATGTCCAGCGTCTCGCCCAGGACGTGCCACGCCCCAGCTCTCCTGACCAATATCTGGCTGTTCCCTCCGGAGAGATAGAGCACGAGCGGGTCGCGCAGGCCCGTCAAGTGCTCCGAGACCGCGATGTGGGCGTAGCAGTGGTTCACTCCGATTATTTTCTTGCCGAAGCGGCCCGCGAGATAGCGCGCCCCGGCTATCCCGACAGCGAGAGGGGAGCCGATGCCAGGGCCCTGGGAGAACGCAATCAAATCAACATCTTCCATGCGCATGCCCGCATCGGAGAGCGCCTTTTCAAGCACAGCGCCGAACACATCCGCATGGTGGTCCGCTGCCTTCCTCGGGAGTATGCCTTCCTCCTTCGGCCTGTAGACGTCCGCTGCGTTGGAGAGGACCTTCCCATCCTTCACGATTCCCACGCCCAATGTATGCGCCGTGCATTCGACGCCTAGAGTTATCATACGACTCCCCTGAGCACGATGATGGACATCGTGTTGTATACCATGTGGATGGCGATGCAGGGCAGTATGGATCCGGATTTCTTGAATATTAGCGCGAGTATGAGCCCTATGAAGAACACGCCCGCTATCTCCGTGACGGAGCCGTACGCGACGTGCACGACCGCGAACGCGATGGCCGAGAGCACCACTCCGAATCTTGAGCTCAGCAGCCCCCTGAAGAACAATTCCTCGCTGAACGGGGCCAGGACCACAGCCAGCAGGAGCACGGAGAGCGGCAGCTCGTTGGCCACCGCGGCCACGTTGGCCTCGTCGTTCAGGTGCAGATAGTTCAATGCCAGGGTGAGGACGATCAGCGCGGCGAACAAGGCCACCATTCCGCCTACGAAGAAAAGCAGGTTCCTTTTCAAGTCCCCCGGGATCCCCAGCTTCCTGAAGAAATCAGTCCTGTCCTTGTCGTAGATGAAGAACAGCGCGAAAGAGAGGAGGCCCAGGTGCAGCCCGAGCGTGTAGCCGAACATGTTCCCGAGCAGCAGGGAGCCTATGAAAAGGAGGAAAGAGAAAACGAGGAGCCCCAGGAAAACCGTCCGGGCTTTCATCTATTTCTTCTCGAAATAGCCGCACTTGCCGCAGCTGCGCCTGTCCTTGTGGTCGGCCAGCCTGTTGCCAGGGCCGCATTTTGGGCAGTATTTCACGGGCTTCTTGTAGGGTTTCGCCTGCCTCTCCTTCTTCTTCGGCGCAGCTTTCTTGTCGTCAGCCATTGTCATCACTTCTTCGCTTTCTTGGCAGGCGCCTTCTTCTCGGCAGCCGCCTTCTCCTCTGGCGTCTCTATTATCAGGCCTTCCCTTTTGAGTATGTGCCTCGGCTCGTTCTTCATGAGCGCTTCCTTGCTCATATACGAATGCGCGGAGAGGGTCGCCTTCTTCAGGCCGAATTCCGTGGACACGGAGCGGAGCACGACCAGCTCCGGGTTCGCGCCTATCTTGCCGCACAATGCGCTCTTCATCTCCTTCCTCGGCGGCGTCGCGGCCTCGAAACTGACCGTCGCCTCTATCTCCTTCCGATCAAGCAGCTTGTTCTCTGTCGTGGATTCTACCTTGACTTCCATTGCATCACCTGATTCTTTCCATCATCCTCTTGCCCATGGACTCGAGTATCTCGGCTTCCTTGCCGGGCGCGGCCGCGGCCACCAGCTCCGGCGGGATGTTTATGTCGTATATCTCGTAGGTCCTGCTGTCCATGACCTGCGCGGTCGTGCCGCTCACGGACATTATCTGCACGTTCTTGCGGTCTATTATCGGGACGTCCACGTCCGCGTCACCGGGCGTGAGCAGCGTCTTCTTCTGCCCTTCGAATATGCCTATGGCGGTTATCCTCATCTTGGCCGCGCCGTGCTTGCCGGGCTTAGAGCTCTCTATCTCCACTATCCTGCAGGGGATGTCGTCTATCAGGACGTACTTCCCCTCCTTCAGCTCCTTGGCTGTCGCGAATACTTTCTCAGTCATAAGCGCACCCGATAATCAGGTTATCTTTCTGATTGTTAAGAGAGAATAGTATAAAAAGGTAAGTTTTTTAACTATGGTCATGACTCTCATCGACGCGCATTGCCATCTGGGCAACCTGCCCAAGTACATAATCCCAGACGGCTTGCTCCCGGTGACGGTGGGATATTCCCATTCATCGAACCAGAAGGCGGTGGAAGCGGCGAAAATCCACGGCGTCCCTTTCGTCCTGGGAATCGCTCCGCAGACCGCGATAAAGGAGGACCTTTCCAAGATGGGCGAGTGGGTGGACTTCATAAGGAAGAACCCTCCCAGCGCCATCGGCGAGGTCGGGCTGGATTACCACTGGGCGGAGAACGAGCAGGACACGAAGAAGGAGCAGATCGTCTTCCAGAGGATGATAGAGCTCGCGGAGGAGATGCGGCTCCCCCTCGTCATCCACGCGCGCGAGGCCACATCTGACGTGCTCGACTCCTTGCAGCTGCGGAATTTCCGCAACGGGTTCATGCTGCATTTCTTCTCCGGGAGCCTCCATGACGCGAAGCGCGCCGTGGAGATGGGCGGCTACGTCTCCATCCCGCCGGTGCGCTCCAAGGACCGGACCGCCGCGATAGGCGCGCTCGGGCTCGAGCATCTCCTGGTGGAGACCGACGCGCCCTATGTGGGGAGGACCCCGGACGCCGTGATGGACTCGGTCGCATACGTGGCTGAAGTGAAAGGTCTGTCGGTCGAAGAGGTCGGGAAGGCGACTGCGGAGAATGCGAAAAGATTCTTCAGGCTCTGAATCCCCCTGGTTCAAAGTATTTATTAATGGAAAACGTCATATCCATTCGAGGAGAATCGGATGTCGAACGCACCACCGGCCCTGAAACCGCAGGAAACCGATAGGGTCTACTTTGAGAAGGTGAGGATACAGGTCGCCCCCGGGCTTCCCGACCCCGTGGTACGCGAACTCGTCAGGGTCGGCAATCCGGATAAGATAAAGGAGGTAAGGTCTGCCCTTTCCAGGCTCGATGGCGAAGCCGCGCATGGGGCCTACTCGGCGCTCTATGACGAAAAGGTCGCAAAAGCGTTCGTACAGGACCCGAGCGGAGTGCTGAGGGCGTTTGCGGAAATCACAAAGTCAATGGAATTGTACCGACGTCCTGGTACGGAACACGGCCCGCTTTGGGTCCTGAAGGGGAACGTCCCGCTGATCACAGGGAGGTTCTATGACAGATACGGGGAAGCGAAAGCGCTTTTGGACTCTTTGGGACTGCTAAAGGACAAGAATGTCATAGCGTTCAAGACCGAGCCCGAGCTGCTGCTCGGCTGTGCGTATGCGATAAGCGTTATCGGCGAGAGAAAAACAAGGGAACTGCATGAAAAATTCGGGATCGACTATTTCGCCAGGTACACGAAAGAGCAGTTGGAGGACCTTTGTGCGCATGCGGATGATAGGAAGCAGTCGTCCAAGCCGGTCCTGCTCGCGGTCTTCAACAAGGCGGACTCGAACGGCTTCTTTTATGCGGAATCCCGGAAGCTGGAGCAATTGATGAAAGGGTATACGGTGATCATAACCGAAACCGATTCGGAAGACGGCTTTTACGGCGCGGTTTCGGACGTGTCGAAAAAATACGGGAAGATAGACACCCTGGCCATAGGCGGGCACGGCGATCCCGATGGGATACTCCTCGGATACCCGAAGGGGAAGTCAAACGACAAGTCGAACGAGAAGGGGCATCTTGACCTCAGTGATGAAGATGAGATGAGAAGGATAGCCGATTGTTTTGTCAAGAGGCCGTCTGTCATCCTCATCTCATGCTCGACAGGGAAGGGTGAGCATCCTATAGGCGCCCTTATCTCGAGGGCCTGGGGTGCGCATCTATCCGCGCCAGAGGAGGACCTGGGCGCCGCCGTATACCTTACTGACAAATCTGGAAAACTGGTATCCGTCACGTATTCGACATCCGTGTGGGCCAAATCCTCCGCGGATTCCGACATAAGGACCTCGGATTTCGACGCAGGCCGGTTGACTTCGAGGGCCGGGGGTGAAGCCGCTCTGGGGCGCTTGGACCAGGGGCTGGTCGATGAAGGTACTGACATCTACGGTTTCATAGGCGCCAATATGGACCGGATGGTCAAGTCGAAAATCACACCAGAGAGATTCGAACTCATATCAGCGGTCTATAAATCCAAGCTGAAAGAACTCGATGAAGAGATAAACCGGGTCCAGACGAGGATGAAGGGAGACGAGGAATCCGAAGACTTCAATGTCCAGGTTTATAAAAAAGCATTGGCCAGGATGCAAAAAACCGCATCGACCATCCGGAGTCAGCTGGAATCGCTTGAAGCTTCGGTCGAGACGGGTCCTGACAGACTGAAAGAGCTGCGGGAAAAAGAGAAGACGGATTTCGAGATCCTGATGAAGCATACGCGCCTTTCGAAACGATGAGGGCTCGGCCGGGCGCATCGCCGAGATTAAAAAGCTTGGCAACGCTATAATACCAGATGATCGGTGCTCATATGTTCGACTTCCTCAAGAAAAACCCGAAGAAGAAGGAGAAACCAGACATAGCGCTGCTCGTGGACGGGCCCAACACCATACGCAAGTCTATGAAGGTCGACCTGGTGAAGGTGAAGCGCGAGGTCCAGAAGTACGGCAACATCCGCGTCGCGAAGGTCTACCTGGACCAGTACGCCTCGGACAAGCTCATCGAGGCCATGGTGAACCAGGGCTTCCAGACCGAGATAACGACCGGCGACGTGGACGTGACGATGGCCATCGAGGCGATGGAGTACGTCATGAGCCAGGACATAGACGTCATCGCGCTCATGACCAGGGACACGGACTACCGGCCGGTGCTTGTGAAAGCCAGGGCGAGGGGCAAGCGCACGATGATAGTCGCGAACGATGTCGGGTTCTCGGCCGCCCTGCGCAACACTGCGGACATAGTCATCATCTTCAATGAGAAGGAGGAAGCGAGCCACATACTCAATCATTAAAAAGGTATTGTACAAGATTGTAGTCTGCAAATCTTGAACATATTTATCTACGAGGTATATTCATGGGTGCGAAACCGAGAAAGTGGAAAAAGAAGAACAGGATGCGCTGGAAGTGGGTGAAGAAAAGGCGCAAGCGCATCAAGAGGAGGCAGAAGAGGCGCGTAGGAGAGCTGTAAATCTTTTTTCCTCTTTTAAATTTTCTTATTCTGGATTTTCCGTTCCCTTATTATCATTGTCCGTTCCGGGGTCGTCCTGGTCTCCGGGTATCGCACCCGGGTCTTCAGAATCATAATCATCAGGCCCTTTAGCCGTCTCCGCGTTCCTCGTCCCCACATCCTTCTTCCACTTCGCAGCGACCTGCGTCATCGCTTCCCTGACCCCCGGGTCCGATGCGTGAGCTGCGACCTGCTCTGCGACGCGGACCTGGTCCTCGGAGGCGAACGCGCCCTCGAGCGCGCCCGTGAATTGGGACCTCGTGGCGGGTGACAGTTCCGAGAGGAATCTCTCCACCCGCGGCCCGTCGAAACCATCTGAGAAGAACGTGTCCTTCACGCAGCCATTCAGCACGACCAGCCGCTCGGGCTCCGGCAGCTGCCTGAGGGCGGATTCCGCGGAGCGCGGGTTCCTAAGCAGCGAGCCAGCGAGCGCATCCACGATCTCATACGCTGTTTTACGGGCGTACGCGCTCCTGGTCATGCACGCGAGGCCCGGCACCTTGTCCCAGTCGCCTGAGGCCGTGTCGTCGATCATGCCCGGGGTTACCGCATTGGCCAGGTCGACCACGTTGCCCATGTTGAAATAATCGGGATAGAGGTTGGCGAAATCCCGCAGCGTCTCGTCGCTGACATTCCACCCCGGATTCACGGAGACCATGTGCCTGAAGAGCGGGATTATGGTCTCGGGGTTGTTCCGTTCCCCGAGCTGTTCGATGGCACTGTCCAGGTCGGTCTTGTCGTATATCCTCATTATGTGCTCCGTGCTCGCCACGATGCCATCGCTCAGCTTTTTCACCTGGGACTCGGCGCTTTCGAACATGTACGTTATGCCGGATGCCGCTCCAGGCTGGTCGCCGGCTTTCGGCGCTTCCTGATCAGAAGGCGGGCTTCTTTCAACAGTTTTCCGGAATTCGGATTGGCAGTCCAGGCTTCCCGGGGGGAATCTCCTTTTGAGCTCCTTTAGGACCTCTTCGGCCATGTGCTCGGCCGGGGTTTTCTCGGGAACCCGGGCAACGGGCGCAAGGGCGGGCGGCCTCTCCGCCTTTTCCGGGGCCTGCTCCGCCTCCTCCACGTCCTGGCTTTGTTTATGGCGGTCCGGTCCGGGCTTGAATCTGCAGGTCAGGTAGCCCATAGTGGCTGCCATAAGCGCGAAGCCTACCACTGCGCGCTTGAAGAATGGCGAGTATTTCGGCTTGTCGGTCCTGAGCCTGTTCATGTGAATATGATATTGCCAGGGACGCCTTTTAAATGTTTGTTGAAGTGGAAAAAACAGGAGCTAAAGCGTCAGCCGACGGCTTTTTTGGGTGGCGGAGCGCTCGGCTGCCCGCTCGGCGGGTTCTTCATCGGGTTGGGTTTCTTATCCTCTTTTCCATAAGGGCCCAGCTGTTGCCTGCAGAAAGCCTTCAAGCCGGCCAGACTAACGGCATTCAACGCGCCACAGTTCGATACTTGAAGGGAGGTGGTCTCGAGTTTGCTTTGGATGCTCGGTAAGTCGACCTGGTTCGTGCCTTTATACGCCCGTTTGCATATCTCGTCGAAAGCCCAGTCGCGAACATGTAATTCCGCGCTGTCCAGGTCCGCAAGCAGTTCAGGAAGAGTGCCTAATTTGTGCAGGTATTCCCGGCACGACAAACGCAGCCTACCCGCTTCCTCAAGCATATCCGGCGGGGCGCCTTCCCAATGCCTCTCAGAGGCGTTGAGTTTGCCCAACACCCGTATTATCTGATCCCTCTGGCCGGTATCGTGAAACACGCGGCACGCGTATCTCGCATCCTGGACCGCGGCGTGCGCGATCCTGAGGTTGTCGTTTGAAATCCGATCGCATATTCCCTCCACATCTAGGGGTTCAGGAGCTGTCTCTATCCTATTCCCTCCGTCTTCCGCCATGCACCCACCGCTTATAATGTGTAAATACAGGTTTTAAAATTATTCAGCGGACGGACCGGATTCACGGATTTTCCGGAATCTGCGGCCTCTCCACGGGCTCGCTGAAATACGCCATCCCAACCCTGATCATCAGGGTCGGCTTGTGCAGGGAGCCTTTGAGGAGCGACCTCCATCCGACATTCATCCCGTTCGCGTTGACCACGAGCTCAGCCAGTATCCCCCTCCCGATTTCATCCCTTGCAAGTTCCACAAGCAGCTTCGTTCCGCCTCTGCTCGCGAGCGACCCTGATATCACGTCCCTCATCTTCTTGGATGTGAACAACCTTGTGAATATCCTGACCGTCCTCTCGCGATCCCCGGTTATGTAATCGAATACGGCCCGTCTCCCCTCCTTGTCATCGTCCAGCATCCTCTTGCATAAGTCCGCATTAACCCTGGTGGCGCAAAGCGAGAATGAAAACGTCTTCGTTCATGGAAGGGCTCCGGATCAATGACGCGAGCCGGCTAACCCAGTCCGCGGAATCCCTGTAGTTGGAAAGGTCGGAATGGGGCGCGGGCAGTTTCTCATCCGTCATCGGATGCCTGTCGTGCATTCCTTTTATTATCCTGATGACGGGGAGCCAGCATGAGGGGCTTGTCACCATGGCATACCCTATGTCCCTGCCTTCCTTGGTCTCGCCTCTCCTCATCAGCAGCATCCTGCCCTCTTTCGTATCGCAGATGTCCAGGAAGCAATTGAGCCCATTCCCGCCCTTCAGGAAGTCCATCATCCGTTCTACAGCGGTCGGGAGCTTCAGGACCTCCAGATAATGGTCGAGCAATTCCGGGTTTTTTACCAGATCGTCGATGTGTCTCTTCCCTTTCGGGGTCTCCATATACTGGGAAAGGGTCCCTCCGAAAAAGCTCTTCACCGCGGGGTCTTCGCCGAGGCCCAGCCCCCTCAAGCCTTCGGTCAGGGTCTGCATCTCGGAGATCTTCCTCTGCCTGGCCTGGCCTCTGTTGAACATCTCCCTGAAAAAAGATTTATGCATGAGTTACCTTTTGTAGCAACATTCTTTAAATACCCGTCTTCCTCTGTTCATCATTTCCTGACAACATTTATAAACACTTCCAATCATACACATAACAGCACTAAACTTAACAATTGTGATATCTATGGAAAATCAGAGGCAGAGGACGCTTTTCAGGAGGGCATACGAAAAACTCACGGTGACGAACGCGAAAAAGGCGCTCGCTGCCGCAACTTTCGCCGCAGCGTTTGGCGGATGCGGAAGGGACGCCCTTCTTACGCTTCAAAAATCCGGCGGATCAGAGCCTGGCCAGCAATCCGATGCTGGTTTCGTGGCGAAGGACGCACAGCCTCAGGTCAGTGTCGACGCCCAGCTTCCGCTCGATTCCACCATGCCTATCGCCGACGCGCAGCCGAAGCAGGATACGTCACCGGCTTTCGCCCGGGACACGGCCGTTGCCAAGGACACGGGCTCTGCTGCAGTTCCGGACGGCGGCATCGAGGTCCTGGGCCCGGACGCCATGCCGGATATTATCCCGACCCCTGGTCCTGACACCATGCCGGCCTGTGTGCCGGGCACGCAACCGACGCAGCAGCCCGATAGCGGGGCTCTTGCTGACGGCGACCCGAAAGCTGCGCCGGTCTTGTTCGTATACTCCTTCAATACGCTCATCGGAGACAACATCGACCGCACGCTGCTCGACCGCGGCACGGGGCCCTCGACATACCCCATGGGCTCGGACACCGACGTGAACGCGAACCCGTTCACGGACGGCACCAGCGCGGGCAATCTCGGCCCTTCGGACACCGCATTGTTCAAGATCGACGCCACAATGTTCCCGCCGTTCGCGACTGCGGCTATAACGGACAATGATGCCGCCAAGTCCTATCAGGCGCAGCAAGCAGTGTGGATAAGCGGCAACACCCACTACTCGGACGCAGCGGCGGCCGTGGTCGGCACCCTTAACTCGGTTTCCTACACCGTGAAGCTCAGCGGCGCGAACGACGATTTCGGCATACCCGTGTGCACCACGCCGACGAACACCACGAACTACATGGTCTGCGACCCGAGCTACCAGACCGCCACGCACAAGGTCACAATTCCGTTCCTCGGCGCCAACTGGGTCATCACTGAAATGACCCCGCCCAGCACGCCGCTTACCAGCGAAACCCTGCTCGCCAGCGGAGGCTCCGTGAAGCTCGCGCAGGAGGCGGCCGGAGGCACAATAAATGTCGTGGGTACGGGCCCGGGTCCGACATACCTGACAGCCGGCAACCTCAGGTTCACGCTCGTGAGCGTCGACCCGTCCGGCGGGACAGCCGTACTCTCTGTTCTGGATACGGCGACCTGCAAAGACCTGGGAAAGATTACGTTGCAGGCAGGCACGACCACATATTTCACGGATACGGACGATGGGGTAACGGATCCGCTCCACATCTGGAAAATCTCGCCTGGCTATACCCTCGGCGCGAGCTGGGCCGACATGTCGATATTCTGGAGAGAGATGACCCTCACATCCGGCCAGGCTCTCGACAATGACAACAGCACCAACCCCTACTTGACGGTCTACCTCGGCTGGACGAACAAGGGCGCGTCTACAATCGACACGAACCCTGACCACCTGAGGATGATAGGCCTCTACGCCGCGAGCGGGGACATATCGAAGCTCAGCAGCGGAGGGAGTTCGGACCTGAACACGGGCGACTACGTGCCCATACCGCAGAACCCGGTGAGCATGCAGCTGCAGTACAAGGGGCTCGCATCCACACCGGCCTCGCAGACTCCGCTGACGTTCACTCTGGAACGGGATTCGAACCTCAGCGTCTCGGTCCAGTCCGGCGCGAACAGCCAGACCTGCACCATATCCGCGCCGTACGTGCACGTCGCCTCTGGGGGATCAGGTTCTATTTTCACTGTCGACGGCATGCAGGGGGCGAACGGAACCGCGTCCGTCTCGGGCAACGAGTTCTACGTCGCGACGGGCGGCGCGTCCTGCAACGGCTCCACAGGGCAGCTGATGGCAGGGGCGCTTTTCATGCCCTCTTCCGGCTCCATGAGCTACCTGGACTACGCGTCATACGCGAAGTCGGGCCAAGTGATAGTGAATTATCCTCTCGCAGGGGCCACCCTCCCGGGCATGTCATCCGGGCCAGGGACCATCTCATACCAGAACGTGGATGTGGGGAACATGCTGCCCGCGGGCGTAGACTTCGTCTTCTCCGTGGGCGAGGACGCGGGCGTTCTCGAAACCCGCGCCGATATTCTCACAGTTCGGCCTCAAGCTGAACGGGACGAGCTCGACCTTCAGCTTCGACCTGCAGACGTCCAACGGGGATTATTGGTTCAAGCAGGGCACCATCATATCCTGCGGAGCCGGACCAGTCACGGTGCCGAACAGCGAAAGCTCGCCGTCCGGCTGCATGCTACCGTCCAGCGGGGACATGTTCAGGAAGCCGGGGTACATAAACGACCGCGGCTCCACGTTCCTCGATATAGGGGAAACGAAAGTCCTGCTCGCCACCGCGAGCCCGCTGACCTACGCGCAGTTCGTGCTGGCGAAGAAGTAGCTCTTATTTTTTCTTCATCAATTTCCGGTACTCTTCCATTCCCAGCTGTATCGGCGGCCCGGAATAGCCGCATTTGGAGCACTTTATCGTCGCACCTATGCTGTTCACGCGCCAGTCGCTCATCCCGCCCGTGGAGAAATACTCCTTGGCCTCCACGGGCTTGAGGCATTTCGGGCAGAAAGTCACATCCGGAGCCATGGCTACGACCTTCGGCGTTAGGTTTAAAAATGCTTCCCGGAAATAACAAGCCTTACCCAATTACCAATCCGGGGCATGACTCTGGTTTGGGAGGGCTTGATTATATGCCGATAGACAAGAAGAAGCTCAGCGACGCGCTAAAGAAGGCGCTCGAGGACAAGGGGAAGAAGAAATTCAACCAGAGCGTGGAGCTCATAATCAACGTGAGGGGCGTGGACTTCGCCAAGTCCGAGAACCGCCTCAACCTGGACATCCTGCTCCCCAAGGGCAAGGGAGGCAAGGAGCTGAAAGTCGCGGTCATAGCCGAAGAGGCGATCGCGAACGAGGCCAAGAAGGCGGGCGCGGACCTCATAATCCCGCCCGCGCAGCTTCCGGCCTGGTCCGCGAAGGAGAAGATGGTGGAGCTGGCGGACAACTACATGCTGCTCGCGCAGCCCAACCTGATGGGCCAGGTGGCCAAGTCCCTTGGTCAGTACCTGGGTCCGAGGGGTAAGCTCCCGAGGCCCCTGGTCGGCAACGTCGCGCCGCTGATAGCCAGCGCGAAGAAATCGATCAGGATCGTCTCCAGGGGCAAGTACCTGCCAGTGGCCCAGGCCTTCGTCGGCACTGAGTCCATGAGCGAGGAGGACCTGCTGGAGAACGTGGAGGCCGTGTACGATGCGGTCAAGAACAAGGTGTCCGAGCCGAGCATAAAGTCCGCTTATGTCAAGCTGACGATGGGCAGGCCGGTGAAGGTGCTGTGAGGTGGCGTTCATGAAGAAGGATTACAAGGTCGACCTGAAGAGGAAAGCGGTGAAGGAGAAGGTCCAGGACGTGGAGAGCGCCATAGCGGACATGAAGAAATATCCGACCACGGCGGTCATAGACCTGAGGAAGCTCCCCACCTCGCTGCTGCAGAACCTGAGGAAGAAGATCCGCGATGACGGGGGCAAGGTGCTCATACTCAAGAAGCCGGTGCTCGAGCGCGTGCTCAAGGCCAGCCCGAAGCTCTCCGACAAGGCCGCGGACTGCGACAAGCCGCTCGGCCTCATACTCACGTCATGGTCGCCGCTCGAGCTCTACCAGTTCTTCAAGCAGAACAAGAAGAGGAGGGCGGCCAAGGTGGGCGACGTCGCGCCGTTCGACATAATCGTGCCAGAAGGCGAGACCGACCTGCCGCCTGGTCCTGCGCTCTCGGAATTGAAGACCGCCGGGCTCAACGTCCAGATAAAGGGCGGGAAGATAATGATATCCAAGGACAGCACGGTGGCCAAGATGGGCGAGCCCATAACCGCGCCCAAGGTGTCCGCGTTGCAGAAACTCAATGTCAAGCCGTTCGAGATAAGCGTGAACTATGTATTCGGGTTCGACGGCAAGTACGTCTACGCGGCGGACCTCTTCGCCATAGACGACACGATCGCGGCGGACCTCCGCCTGTGCATGTCCGACGCGTTCAACCTGTCGCTCAACGCGTCCTACCCGACAAGCCAGAACATAGACGCGCTGCTCACCTTCGCGATGAAGCAGTCGGCTAACCTGGCGATCAACGGCGGCATATACTCATCTGGCTCGATGGAGCAGCTTCTCGTCTCTGCCCTGCGGCAGGGTTCGGCTCTGGAAGGCCTTGAGACAAAGAAACAATGAGGTGGAAATATGGCGAAAATAGATCCTTATCTGCATGCGGTACTTCTCCTCCATGGGGCGGGGAAGGAGGTCACTTCCGAGGGCATAGTCAGCGTACTCAAGGCCGGCGGAGTGTCCGCCGACGAGGCGAAGGCCAAGGTCCTCGCGGACGCGGTGAAGGGAGTGAACTTCGAAGAGCTCCTGAAGCAGTCCATGATGGTGGCTGCCCCGGCGGCTGCGGCTCCGGCTGCGGCAGAGGGCAAGAAG
Organism: uncultured Microcaldota archaeon; assembly: GCA_963714085.1. Lineage (GTDB taxonomy): Archaea > Micrarchaeota > Micrarchaeia > Anstonellales > Bilamarchaeaceae > CAILMQ01. Next base: position 1,491,779 of record OY970229.1, read on the forward strand.
GAGAAGAAGGAGGAAGAGAAGGAGGAGAAGAAGGAAGAGCAGGCCGCAGAGGGCCTCGCGAGCTTGTTCGGCTGAATCCCCTTCCAATTTTTCTTTCTTTCAACAAAATAACGAAACATGGTTTTGGTTTTTAGAGGTGGAATGCATGGCGGAACGAAGGCCTTTTGACGTGTTGAACAGCTCGCTGAACAACACAGTGATAATCGGGATGAAGGGAGGGTACGAGTTCAGGGGCGTGATGGTCGCATACGACATACACATGAACATCGTGCTGGAGAAGGCGGAGCAGATGAGGGACGGCCAGGTCACCAGGGGCATGGGCATGATACTCCTGCGCGGCGACTCGGTCACGTTCATCTCGCCGTCCTGATGAGCGAAGCTCATCGGGGCATCGTTGCCATCTGGCAGCGGGGTCCTGAAAGGGAAATCTTTAAAAATTTCTCTTATCAAAGCTGTCATCACCTTTTTCTGAAAGGTTGGCAGCCAGAATGGATAATCAAACGTTATGGAGGATGAGTTGAATGGCAAAGAAAGAACACCTGAACCTAGTGTTCATCGGACACGTCGACTCTGGTAAGTCGACGACAGTGGGAAGGATTCTGTACGAGACCGGAGCCATCTCCGAGCAGGTGCTGAACAAGCTCAAGGAGGAGGCGGCCAAGGTCGGAAAGGCGACCTTCGAGTTCGCATTCGTCATGGACGAGCTCAAGGAGGAGCGTGAGAGGGGAGTCACCATCGACATCTCCCACAGGGAGTTCGAGACCCCGAAGTACTACTGCACCATCATCGACGCGCCGGGGCACAGGGACTTCGTGAAGAACATGATCACGGGCGCATCCCAGGCGGACGCCGCGGTGCTCATGATATCGGTCAAGGACGGCATCCAGCCGCAGACCAAGGAGCACGCGTTCCTCGCGAAGGTGCTCGGAATCAGCCAGCTGACCGTGAACATGAACAAGATGGACGCGGTGGGCTACAAGAAGGAGGAATTCGACAAGGTCAAGGCGGAGGCAGAGAAGCTCCTGAAGGGCATCGGCTACAAGATAGAAATGGTCAAGTTCGTGCCGTGCTCCTCGTACAACGGGGACAACCTGACCAAGAAATCGGACAAGATGCCGTGGTACACCGGCCCGACGCTCATAGAGGTCGTGGACTCGTTCACCATCCCGGCGAAGCCGAAGGACAAGCCGCTCAGGCTGCCGATCCAAGATGTCTTCACCATCACAGGGCACGGGACCGTGCCGGTGGGCAGGGTGGAGACCGGAGTCCTTAAGCCGGGCATGTCAGTAGTGATAATGCCATCTGGCGCGAAGGGCGAAGTCAAGAAGATCGAGATGCACCACCAGGAGCTCACGGAAGCCGGCCCTGGCGACAACGTGGGCTTCAACCTGAAAGGTGTCGAGAAGAAGGACATCAAGAGGGGAGATGTCCTCGGTCCGACCACCTCGCCGCCGACCGTGGCAGCCGAGTTCAAGGCGCAGATCGTGGTGCTCAACCACCCGACCGCGATATCGGTCGGCTACACGCCGGTATTCCACATCCACACCGCGCAGTTCGCGGGCAGGATAACGGAACTCGTCGAGAAGAAGGACCCCAAGAGCGGCCAGGCTATGCCCGGCAAGCCGGAGTTCCTCAAGACCGGCGATGTCGGCGTTGTGAAGATACAGCCGCTCAAGAACGTCGTGATCGAGAAGTTCTCGGAGTTCCCGCCTCTGGGCAGGTTCGCCCTCAGGGACATGGGCCAGACCGTGGCCGCGGGAGTCGTGCTCGACGTCACCCCGAAGAAGCTCGAAGGGTGAAATCCTTTCTTTTTTATTCTCTCTTTTATCTTTCTCCCTAAAACAAACCCCCTAGCGCGAGCCCGGGGAAGATGAAACGAAAAATCATTGTCCGCCCGCGGCGCGCTCGACGACCGTCACCGCGAAAGCGCAGGCCCATGGGATGTTGGCAGCGACACGGACCCCGTTTCCGACGAAGTAAGCCAGGGAGCCGTGATAGCCGGTGGAGCCCTCTAACGAGTCCTCGGCCATCACGTAAGCATGTTTTATGCTGGGAACTGGACGCTCTGATCCTGACAGGCGGCTCCTGGCATCGAGCAAGATCAATGCGTCCCGCCTCGAAAGGACCCTGACATCCGCCTCGGTGAACCCATCAGTCACTGAGATGACATGCCGGTCGTCTACTCGCTTCAGCCTGAGCTTTTCCAGCCTGATGACCGCCATGCCGACGGCCTGCCTCAGGCCGATTCTCCCGGAAGCCCCTCCTGGCCGCGCTATCGAAACACCCACGTCGGGTATCTCCAGGACGTTCTTGATGCCGTGCTCGACATAGACCCGCCTGTCCCCTAGCGGCTCATCTCTTTTTTCAAAAAAGCCTCTCGCATAGACTGCGTATTCGCCGGTCCTCATCCACGTATCGCTCAAATCGGGCGGCAGCGACCTCTTTATCGATTCGCGAACACCGGCTATGTACGATTGGTTGTGGTCTTCCACCAGCATGATCCGTTCGGTCTCAGGGGCGTAGAGCCCGCTTGAGCGGAGGGCGAACGTCATCCTCTGGGTGTAGGCGCCCTCCAACGGCCGTATCCTTCGGCCGTCTGGCAATCTGTAATTAGCTTCCTGAACCGCCGTTGCACCCATGTCTACACCTGATTGTCGTAGGTATACTGTGCATTGACGTACTTAAAAACCTATCTTTTGACACACTCCCGCCATGGCGGTCTCGAGTCCGCCGGGACCGTGCCGCCCCCCGGGCTCATACGACCGGTATGTAGCTCGTCTTGTAATTGCTCACCCGCGAGTAATACACGTATTCCTTGATATCGTCCGGGAACCTGGTCCTCAGCCCATCCATTATCCTGATGAGCTCGTCGAAGCCCTGCACCTCGAGGTCTATCTCCACGTCGCTGGTTATCAGCGTCCGCTCTGCGTAGACGACGTTCGGCAGGGAAAGGGCATGGGCCTTTATCTCTTCGGTGCGGCCATGGTCCCTGAGCCAGATGTCGACCTTGTAGTACTCGTAGCCTAAGGCACTTATGTCTATTATCGGGCGGAACCCGACGATCACCTTCCTTTCTATCAGGCTCCGCAGGCGGTAGCGCGCCGTGACGATGCTCACGCCCAGCTTCTTCGCTATGTCCGTCAGGGAGGCGCGGGCGTTGTTCGAGATGAACGCGAGCAGCGCGAAATCGACTTTGTCGAGCTTCTCGATCGCCGTCTTGGCGATGGTCGCGAACGTCTCCTTCCCGTTCGCCTTGGACGGCAGCAGATACGACCTCGTGAACTCGAGGTACTCCGTCATGGTCGAAAGATGGGTGCTGGATACGTACTCTCCGAACCGTTCCTTGAAGGAGAACCAGAAAGCCTCGTATTCCCAGGGGTCGCGGGCCCATATCCCCAATGCGAGGTGGAACTGTCCGGTGATGCGGTAGAAAACCGAGACGTTCTTGGCGTCCCGCAGGTAGTCCGTCATCTCCTCTTCTATCTTCGGGTTGGTGTTCTGCAATCTTATGTAGAGGCGGTAGACCGTGAATCCGAGCTTCGCGAAGTTTATCACCGTGTAATAGCCGTTTATGACGCCATCCTTCTCCAGCTGCGCGATCCGGTATTTCACGGTCTCTTTCGCGACCCGTATCCTCTTGCCCAGCTCGCTGTAGCTTATCCTCGCGTCCTTGTCCAGCTCCGAGAGTATCTTCCTATCCGTCTGGTCCAATTCCTTCATCATATTGGCTATTTCTTATGAAATAATATAAAAATCATTCTATTTTAGCAAAAAACCTGTAAAAACATTAATATAATCGTTAAGCACAATAGAATACAGAAATTAACACATAAAACACGGTGACCCAAGATGAAACTCCTGTACGCGCATGTGAAGGATCTGAACGTCCGGGCAGGCGCGAGCGATTCCCATGCCGAAAAAAAACTAAAGAAGGCGCTGGGCAGCTCTTTGCCCCAGCTGGACGAGCGCTCCATGATCACCAGCGCGGATAACGCGTTGCTGGTCTTCGCCAGCATAGAGAAGGGCGATGACAAGACGGACCTGGAGGAGGTCAAAAAGGACGTGCTTCGCGCGAGGGCGCTGCTGGGAGTCCCGGAGATAGTGATTGGAAGCTTCGCGCACCTGAGCAATGATACGGCAGAACCAGGGCTTGCGAAAACGGTGGTTGAGAGGCTGCTTGAGCTGGTGCGTCTTGAGCACACGGCTACAAAATCCCTGCCATTCGGGTGGGACAAGAGCTTGGATTTCCACCTGCCCCTGCACCACTACAACATGGCGCACCGGGAGTTCAAGCCGCCCGCGACGTGGGACGATTTGGCGGACGATTACCACGCGTACATGCTGCGCACAGGCCATTACGAGGCGCAGTACCGCCTGCTGCATTCCTTAAAGCGCCGGCACATCCATGGGAAGGTGCTGGACGTGGGATGCGGGGCAGGGGAGGTGTTGAAGTACCTCTATGCCGGGCGATCAGGAATATGCACGTACATAGGGTTGGACACCTCGGAACGTATGGTGAGCCTGGCAAAACGGAACAATGCGGCCTGTGCGGTTACGGGTAGAGCCCCATTCCCGGCCCGCTTCGTGCATGCAGGCGTCGAAACAGCGGAAGGCCCATTCAAAAGCGTCATACTGCTGAACAGTATCGGATACCTGGACATGGATTCCACGCTGGAACGCATAAAGGGCATCATGTCTCCAAAAGCGAAGCTGATAATCGGGGAGGAGGATCCTTTCGTCCCCGGTTTCATTGGAAAATGCGCCATGAGAATGAGGAAACTGCTTGAAAACGCCAGACATGTACCGGTGGAGGAACTCGCACGGCTGATAAGCGCAAAAGGTTTCCTAAAAATTGACGAGAGCAGGGTTGACATAGACGGAGAGCACGGCCTGGTCGGGATGGTCTTCCAGAAATCCAGCGCCAAAGCCCGACCGTAGCGCTTCAGTCGATAATCTCCTTCAGCATGCCGGCGATCTCCTTGGCGTCGAAAGTGCCCTTGGTCTCCTGCATGACCTTGCCCACCAGGAAGAACAGGGATTTCTGGTTCCCTGACCTGTAATCGAGGACCGCCTTCTCGTTCGCCTTCATGGCTCTCAGGCACGCGTCCTTCAAAGCCGACGAGTCCGCGCTCTTCAGCAGGCCGGAGCTCTTGGCGATATCGGTAGGCGTGGCCGCGCGCCCCTCTTTCAGAGCGTCCAGCAGCAGCGCGAGGACCTGGTCCGCGGCGTTGTCGGTTATCGCGCCGGATGAGAACAATCCGTAGAGCTCGCCCAGCTGCTTCGCGGTGAGCCCGCTCTTCCTGAACGCAAGGTTGCTTAGGTTAAGCTTCCTCCGCACCGGTCCGCGCATCCAGTTCGCGAGCTTCTGGGCGTCGAACTGGCCCGCGATGCTCTCATAAGCGTCTGCGAACTCCTTCTCTATCACGAGCACGGACGCATCGTCCTTGCCTATCCTGTACTGCTTGACGAGCCGTTCCGCGCGCATGTCCGGCAGCTCGGCGACATCCTTGGCTACGCCCAGCCATTCCTCCTTGGTTATGCGCACCGGCGGGATGTCCGGGTCAGGGACGTAGCGGTAGTCGTCCGCGGTCTCCTTCTTCCTCATCCTTTTCGTGATCCCGCTGTTCTCGTCGAAATGCCTGGTCTCCTGGACGACCTCCATCCCCTGCTCGCGCATGGTCTGCTGCCTCTTTATCTCGAACGATAAGGCGTCGTAGACGTTGGAGAACGAGTTGATGTTCTTGACCTCCACCCTCGCGCCGCCCTCTATGCTCACGTTGGAGTCCACGCGCATGGTGCCCACGTCGTCCTTGATGGCGTCGAAGTAGCGGAGGTAATGCTCCAGCTTGCCCAGGAAGTCCCTGGCGTCCTGCGGGTTTTTCATGTCCGGCGCGGTCACTATCTCGGCCAGCGGGATGCCGCTCCGGTTGTAGTCAACCTGCCCTTCCTTGAGCTCGTACCTGCCAGGATCCTCTTCGAAGTGCACCTCCCAGATGCCGATAGAATTGAACTTCCCACCCTTTGCCAAAGGCCTGGAGGTCCGTTGATACCCAGAGGGAAGGTCTGGGTAGAAATAATGCTTCCTCTGCACGAACACCGGCGCATCCAGCTCCGGCTTCGCACCGAGCATGGCCGCTATCCTGAGCGCGTTGCTTATCGCCCTTGCGTTGGGCGCCATGGGCTTCCCGCCTGGCTGGCCCGAGCATACCGGGCAGATGTTGCTGTTCGGTTCTGCGTGGCCGTAATCCGTGCGGCATTTGCAGAACAGCTTCGCATCCGTGTTCAGCTGGACGTGTATCTCCAGCCCTATCATGACATTCATCTGTCCAGCCTCTCTATCTCCTCCATGAGAGAAAGGACTTTCGCGTCCGAGAACCTGCTTCCCAGCACCTGCATGCCTGGCCTGAACTTCCCTGCCTTGCCGAATGGCACGCTGCCCGCGGGTATGCCCGCCAGGTTGGCCGGCACGGTGAGTATGTCCGCCAGGTACATCTCCAGCGGGTTGGTCATCTTCTCCCCTATCTTCCAGGGCAGCACGCTCATGGTCGGGCCGAGCAGCAGGTCATGCTTGGATAAAGCGTTCTCCATCGCCTTCTTCAGCACCGCCCTGGCTTTCAGCGTCTTTCCGTACCAGGCGTCCTGGTATTCCTTGGTGGTTATGAAAGTGCCGAGAAGTATCCTCCGCTTCACTTCCAGCCCGAACTTGTCGCCGCGCAGCCCGCTCACGTCTTCCACCATATTCTCCAGCTCGCGGTCTAATTTCCCGTATCTCAAGCCGTCGTATTTCTGCATGGCGCTGGAGAACTCCGCGAACACCGTAAGATAATAAATCGGTATCGCATGCTTGAGCTCTGGTATGGAAATCTCGGAAATTGAATATCCGTTCTTCTTCAGCTTTCCAGTGAGCGAATGGAAACAATCGAGTATGCGCTCGTCCGCGCCCTCGAGGAATTCCTTGGGAACGGCTATGGACGGCTTGCCCTTGAATGAGAGATCAACGGTCTTCGGGGTCAGCGCGGTCGCCTGGTCGCGCTCGTCGCTCCCGCCTATGACCGAGAGCATGAGCCGGACATCGGAGACGTTCCTCGCGAGAGGTCCTATCTGGTCAAGGCTCATGGCCATGTCCGCGAGCCCGTACCTGGAAACCAGACCGTAGGTCGGCTTCATGCCCGCAACGCCGCAGAAAGAGGCAGGGCATCTTATGGAGCCCCCTGTGTCAGAGCCTAAGGCGATGTCGGCGAATCCCGCGGCTACCGAAGCCGCGCTTCCGCCGCTGCTCCCTCCCGGGACGCATTCATGGTCAAGCGGGTTCCTGGTCTTCATGATCGCGCTGTTCGTGGTGTCGCTGCCGCAGGCGAACTCGTCCAGGTTCGCGCTCCCTATGATTATCCCGTCTTCTGCCTCGATGCGCTCGACCACCGTGGCATTGTAGGGCGCGACGTAGTTCTCGAGCATCTTCGAGCCGCAGGTGAGACGCTTCCCGCTGTAAGCTATGATGTTCTTCACGGCGATGAATTTCCCGGCGAGATGGCCGAGCCTCTTCCCGGAAGCGGCTTTCGCGTCGAGCGCTTTCGCCTTGGCTAACGCTTCCTTCTCGTATACCTCTATGAACGCTCCTATTTTCCCGTTTTCCCTCTTGATTTTCTCAAGCAGGCCGGAGACGCGCTGGGTGTATTCCATGCTATCAGTCCATGGATTTGGGCGCTATCAGCAGCCGCCCGTCCTTGCGGCCGAACTGCGCGACTATCGCGTCGGCCTCCTTGCCCTTGGCAGGGCTGTCCTGCCTCCTGCTTCCCGAGCCGCCACCGACGTAGAAGAGCGGCTCCCCACCGGAGCCCAGCTCGCTTATGCTCGAGAAATATTCGAAAATTGCGGAGAACTCGGCCTCGAGCCTGGAGATCTCTGCTTCGCTGAGCCTCACCCTGGAGAGTTCGGCCATCTTCTTGACCAGGTTCTTGTCTATCTTCATTTGGATTTCCTCTAGGGGTTCATCCTGTGCTTGTCCCTCGGGAACATTATGGCTTCGCGGATGTTCTCGAGCCCGCAAACCGCCATGGTGAGCCGGTCGAGCCCTATGCTCCAGCCCGCGTGAGGCGGCGCTCCGAGGCGGAACGCGTCGGTATAAGATTTGAAGTATTCGGGGTTCATGCCGCGGGCCGCTATCTGCTTCTCCAGCAGGTCCGGGGTGTGGATGCGCTGCGCGCCCGAGCATATCTCCATGCCGCGGTATATGATGTCGTAGGACTTGCAGAGCTTGGGATTGTCCTCATAAGGCATGGAGTAGAACGCCCTCACCGAAGTGGGATAGTCCTTGACTATGAGCGCCTCGCTTTTCACAAGCTCGCACATCTTCGCCTCCTGCTCCTTGGAGAAATCATGGCCGAAGCGTATCTTGTCCCCGGCTGCTGAGAGCCTCTCCACCAGCTCGGTGTAAGTGAGCACCGGAATCTGCGCCGGAAGCACGAACTCCTTCCCCAGGACCTTGAAATCAGCGCCGTTCTTCTCCTTCAAGCGCGCGAGCATGCTGGTGAACACCCGGGACAGTATCGCTATCGCGTCGTCGTTGGTCGCGAACGCCATCTCTATGTCCATCTGGTGTATCTCGTTGATGTGGAACGGGCCTTCATGTTTTTCGGCCCTGAACACCGGCGTGGTCATGAAGACCCTCTCCATGCCGCCTATCACCGCCAGCTGCTTGTAGAACTGCGGGCTCTGGCCCAGGAACGCGGGCTTGTCGAAATAGTCCAGCTTGAATAACTGCGCGCCGCCCTCGGTCGCGGTGGATACTATGCACGCCGGGTTTATCTCCTCGAATCCGAGCTGCAATAGCACTTCCCTGAAGCCCGTCTCCAGCGACGCGCGGATGTTGAACACCGCCCTTGTCTTGGCGCACCTGAAATCCAGGGAGCGGTTGTCCAGCCGGACGTTGAGGCCCGGCTCGTTCTTCTGGTCCGGATAGAAGGCGGGGGTCTGGTAGACCTTGCCCAGGACGGTTATGCTCTCGGCCTCCAGCTCTATGCCATTCGGAGCCCTGGAGTCCTTCTTTATCTTCCCTTTGACCTGTATCGTGGATTCGCGCTCGAGTTTCTCCTCGAGCTTGAAGGGCACCTTGATCTGCAGCCTCCCGCTCCCGTCCCTGAGGGTGACGAATGCCAGCGCGCCCATCTCCCTCACGCCATGCACCCAGCCGGCCACGGTGACGGTCCTGCCGTCGTCCTTCTCGCCTATCTCCGACAGGTAGCGCTCCTTCATCGAAGTGGACGTGGCCAGCTTGGCTGTCGGGTCTTCCTGCGAATAGTCTGACATAACGATTGTTCACCTATTAGCAGGGGATATCTCTTACCAAATATTTTTAATTGCCTAGGCACGGGGAACCTGTCATTCCTTTCTCTGCTGCATGGCCCGGGTCATGTTCTTGGCTGCTATCATGTCGTCCGTCATCTCCATGAGGTCGTCAACGTACTCCGCTATGCGTATGCACCTCTCCAGCACGCCCCTGGTCGCATCCCGTTTCTTCCGGTTCTCCTCTTTGTCGGATTGCGAATAGAGCCTGGCAAGCTTCCTCTTGCATTCGCTGTTCAGGTCGTGCAGCTCCTCAGGCGAGGCCTCGGCGAAGAAGTTATCCATCACCTTCTCGTAGACCGACCCTATCAGGGAAAGAGCCTCGGTCGTCTGCCTGCTGTCGCTCCCCCCCGGGAGCTCCTTGGCGATCCCCTCCGCATGGTCGGATATCCGCTCTATGCTTTTCGCGGCCAGGGCCTTGCTTATGGTGAGGGCAGGCCTCATATTCTCCATGCTGAGCGCCCGGAGCAATAATATATAGAGCCGGTCTATCTCCTTCTCGCGCCTCTCGACCTCGTCCTTCAGCTCGGTCTCCCCTTCCTTCATGCGGGAGCAGAGCTGTATGAGCGTGAGGCAGCCGGTGTGCATGCGCCTGAGCAGGGCGTCTATGCCTATGTTCTTGTCCTTGTAGAAGATGTCCAGCGTTATCTCGTCGCTCTTCTCCTCGGATATCTCCACGCCGCTGAGCAGCAGCCTCGCCTCCTCGGCCACGGTCGCGCTGTTGTCCCCCTTGAGCACGATCCTGTTCGCGCCGGCCAGGTAGGCGGCTATGATCCTCTGCAGGCTCTTCTCCACGTTCTTCGAGTTGTTTATGCGGGCCACGTAGTCCTCGTTCCTGGACCTCATGCTTATCGTGAGCGAGGCGTCCTCATTCTCGCTGATGGCCGCCTCTGTCCCGGCCTTTATGCCGTTCCTGTCCGCCCAGCTCTTGGGCAGCGATATTATGTACGTCGATTTCCCGGTCTTCTGGATCCTGCGGTATTCCATTTTTCCACCTTTCATATAGAAGAGCTTACGATATATATTCCTATAGTCATAACTATATTCTATATGGCTTAGGTATATAAGCACTCCCCAGGCTCTCATTCCTCGGGGATGATAAAAATGGAAGAATATACTAGGAACATATGGGAGTTCATCGGGATCTGGAACGGCGAAAGCTCGAGGGACTGGTTCTGCAAGGTCGATGGGGAATGAGCAAAGCAATCGAGCTGATGCTGGAAGAGCTGGAGGTCACGAGCAGGGAGGCGTCGCTGTATGTCGCCCTGCTGGAGAGCAGGAGGGCGGACATCCGTGCCGTGGCGAAGAAAGCGGGCCTCGGGCGGGCCGAGGCCATGGCAGCGCTGGAGCGACTCGTGGAAAAGGACCTCGTGCGCCGCAGTCTGAAGGACGACATGGTCGAATACACCGCGAAGGACCCGGTCGAGCTCAAAGTGATGCTCAAGAAGAAGAATCTCCTGTCCCTGCTCTTCAATTCGAACTGCCTCTTGTGAGCCTAGCGCGCATCTTTCAATCGGCGCAATACTCGGGATGATGAAATGGAACGATGGTTCTGCAGAGGCGAAGGGAAATGAGCGAAAGGTTCGTGGTGCCTGGCGAGTTCGAGCTCAGCAAAGAGCCTCCGCATACACCTCTTTTCTGGAAAACCGGCTCGAAACCGTGGCGAAGGAAGCGCGTCCCGGGCGTCCAGACGCCATGGCAGCGCTGGAAAGACTGATTGTAAAATAGCTTCGTGGTTATTGATTAAGTGATATGTTTAATAACCGTTTTCCACACACCATAACCCTATGGACGATCCGGAAAGGAGCGGGATTCTCGCGTTCGCATACTGCATGGGGGAGTTCCAGACCAGGGACCTCGGGCAGGTCTACGAGCCGCTTTCCACCACCCCTGCCGGGAAAGTCCTGTTCCAGATCGGCGTCGGGCGGAAAGCGAGAAAGGAGATAACCGAATTGCTCGCGGCCGTGCTGGAAGCGAACCCCTCGGTGGTCCATCTGTCGGGCGGCACCTATAGCAGGGCGGGTCGCCTGCAATCCATGCTCAAAGACGACAAAGCAGTGGTAAGCGAAGCGGCGAGGAAGTGGTTCGCGAGGATACCCCCGGAACTGGTCAGGATCGTGATCGAATGCGGGCGCAATATCCTCAACGGGCCGGACTCGTCATGGGCCGTGGTCGGCCTGCCCGAGGATGTGAGGGCGGCCAAAGCGGATTACCAGCCGGTCATCGCGAACATTGAGACGGCGGCCTGCAACCGGGGATGCGGGCACTGCTCCAACATGGCTACGGAGCGCCTGGCCAATATCAGCTTCGATGGGATGATCAGGGGATTCGAGATTCTGCCCCCGTCCGCCGACGGCGTGTGTTTCGCCTACGGCGAGCCCTTCGGGTTGACGGACATCTACCAGGGAAAGAGGGTTAACCTGGGCCACGCGGTCGGATATCTTCTGGAGAAGTTCCCGGACATGAAGCGCGTTCGTATCGTGACATCCGGGATCAACTTCGCGGACCCGCTGGAAGCAGGCGCCGCCGAAGTCCTCTCAGGGATCAGGGACGAGTGGAAACAGCGCGTCATGTTCGCCGTAAGCCTGAGCGACTATCCGCATTTCGGGCTCAGGGGCAAGGCTGAAGCCGCGAGGAAAGTGCAATTGGACACCGTCCGGTTCGTACTTGAGAACGGGTTCTGGTTGTGGTTCAACTCCTTCCTCGAGCCCAAACAGTCAGTGTCGGAGATAGTCATGCCTCTCTGTGACGGGCTGTTCCCGCGGTTGGATCCGGATGAGATCAAGATGTTCTCGCTTGAGCCCTTCATAAGAACCAAGGTCGATCTGCGTGGAAGGGCGGGAGCACGGGCCCGGAGATATTCCCCTGACGCTCCGGCCCCGATAGACATCGGGCAGTGCCTGGCTTTTCCTGGCATCCGACTGCCGCCTGGAATCAAGAAGGACGAGTTGATGGCCATGGAGAGTTTCCCGGTGCAAGTCCGCCTGACACTGTCTCCTGGAGGTTTCCTCGGCCCTGGATGCTGCGAAGACCAGTCGCATTTCGGTGTGATATCAGACATAGGCAAGCCGTATCAGCAGATAAAAGACGATACGGCCGCATTCATGAAAAGGATCGAGCGCATGAGGGCCGGCAAAAAGCTCACCTGCATGAGCTGCGTGGGAGCGACGCACCACATCAGGGACGAGGACCGGTTCAAGAGGTGCGTCGGCCCGGCCAACGCCAAGTTGGTGCCAGCCAGCAAGCTGAGGATAAGATAACGGGATGGGATAAGCTGGCCGCGGGCGTCCAGACGCCATTGCAGCGCTGGAAAGACTGATTGTAAATAGCTTCGTGGTTATTGATTAATAGATATGCTTAATAACTGTTTTCCGCACACTACTGACCCATGGATGACAAGGAGAGGTCGGCGATAGTCTCCTTCGCGCACGCGTTCGAGCACTTCGGAGACAACGATCTGGTAGCTTTGTACGAGCCGGTCTCAGAGAACGGGGTTGGTAAGGCGCTGTTCCAGATAGGCATAGGAAGGACGGCGAGGAGGGAGATACATGACCTGGTCCGTGCCTTCATGGAGGACAACCCCCGCATCATCCCTTCTGGGGACGGAGGATACTACAAGCAGGTCGACCATCTCAGGTCCATCCCCTTGAGCGAAAAGGCGCACGTGAGCGAGCGGACGAGGGGGATATATTCGCGTATTCCGAGCGGGATTGTCAGGACCGTCATAGAGCGCTCGCGCGAAATCATCGAGAAGGCGAACGCGTGCTCGGTACTTGTCGGCCTGAGCGACGAGGTCAGGGAGGCCAAATCGGTGTATTACCCGGTTATCTCCTACATCGAGACCACAACCTGCGACAGGGCGTGCGGGCACTGCTTCACCCTGGCGGGTCCCAATCTCCCCAACATAAGCTTCGATGACATCATGAGGGGGTTCGACAGGCTGCCCCCGTCGCCGTTCGGCGTGTCGTTCACGTACGGGGAGCCATTCAGGTGGAGCGGCAGATCCGGAGGCCGGAGGCTGAACATCGGGGATGCGCTCAGTCGCATTCTGGAGAAATTCCCGGACATGCTCTTCCTCGCCCTGGTCACGTCCGGCATAAACTTCAAGGACGCGCTGGAAGCAGAGGCCGCGGACACGATAAGCAAGCTTCCGGAATGGACGAGGCAGCGCATACACCTTTCCGTGAGCCTCAGCGACTACCCGCATTTCGACAAGGGAAGCGTGAAAAGGGAGAGGGCCTTGAGAAAAGCGCAGATGAGCGACCTCCGGAGCAAGCTCCGCAGCAGGGAGATAAACGAGACAGCCCCGGTGGACCTGAGCCTGCTGGGCGAGCGGCTCAAGGTGGCGGACGCGCAGCGCATCGCGGCTGCGAGGGAAGCCCAGATAGCCACCATCAGGTTCGCCATAGAGAACGGCATGAGGGTGAGGATGAACTCCTTCCTCGACATTCGCCGCTATGCTGCCGAGATAGCCTGGCCCCTTTGCTCGGGGTTGGTCCCGGGGATGGACCTGAGCCAGGTGCGTGCCTTCGGGCACGACTGGATGACCTTCAAGGGCACGTCCTGGGTAGGGCGGGCCGCACTGCAGAGAGGGTCCTATTTCGTGGATTCCCCGCTCGAAATCGAGATGTCGCAGTGTTTCGCGTACTCGGGCGTGAGGCTGCCGCCCGGGGCGGACATAGAGGATGTCCTCGCCGGCAACCTGCGCGTGCCGCTGCACCTTACGCTGTCACCCGGCGGATTCCTCGGCCCGGGGTGCTGCGTGCCGCCGGCGCAGCATGCGGTGGTATCGCACATCTCCAAGCCGCTTGAAGAGATAACCGGGGATGCGATCGCGTTCATGAGGAAGATCCGGCGCATGAGGGCGGACGGGAAGCTATCGTGCATGAGGTGCATCGGAGAATCGGATCACGTCCGGGACCCGAAAAGATTCAGGAAGACGGTCGGCCCGAAGAATGCCGCGCTGATACCTGCCAGCAAGCTGAGAATGAGATAACGGGATGGAATAAGCTGATTGAAAGGAAAAATAAGAAAAAGAAGTTACGAACTCTACCAGTCGTCCCTTCTTCCGAAGCCGCCGCCCCCACCGCCGCGCCTTCCTCCTCCGCCTCCGCCGTAGCCTCCGCCGCCGCTACCGCGCTCGCCGCGCGATTCCATGGGCTTGGCCTCGCTCACCTTGAGAGCCCTGCCCTCGAGGTCCTTGCCGTTCATCTCGGCGATGGCCTTGTCCGCTGCTGCGTCGTCGGCGATGGTCACGAAGCCGAAGCCCCTGGACCTGCCGGAGTACTTGTCTATGACAAGCGTCGCTTCCGTCACCTCCCCGAATGGGGAGAACAATGCCTTCAGCTGATCCTGCGTCACGCTGAACGGCAGATTTCCTACGTATAGTTTCTTGCTCATCCTATCACTCCCTTTTACTCGTCCGCCGCGTACCTGTAGTGCGCGTTGGCGAACTTGTAATCGAACAATTCATGCGGCTTGAAGAACCGCTTTATCTCCTTCTCCGCCGTCTCCTTGGAGTCCGAGGCGTGTATCACGTTCCTGGACGTGCTGTTGGAGAGGTCCCCGCGCACGGTGCCGCCCGGGGCCTTGGACGCGTTGGTCGGGCCGACTATGAGCCGCACGACCTCCACCGCCTCCTTGCCCTCGATAACGACCGCAACGATCGGGTGCTCGGTGACGAACCTCTCGAGGTCGGGGTAGAACGGCTTGTCCACCAGGTGCGCGTAGTGCTCCTTTGACAACTCCTTCGTCATCTGGAGCATCTTCATGCCGACTATCTTGAAGCCCTTGCCCTCGAACCTGGAGACTATCGTCCCGACCAGCCCGCGCTGTATGGCGTCGGGCTTTATCAGAAGCAAGCTCCTCTCCTGGGCCATCCAATCACCTGGCTTCCTTCTCCTTCTTGTCCTTGGCCCCTCTCTTTATCTCGCCGGCCTTGAACTTGCGCGAAGCGACGGTCCACTTCTGCCTCCTGCCCTCCCTTTTCAGCTTCAGGGTGTTCTTCCTGCATTTGGAAGAGCAGAAGTAGAATACGGTGCCGTCCTTCTTCACGTACATCATTCCGGTGCCTTTCGCGAGCGGGTTGTCGCAGAACGAACAGTTTGGCATGGTTTCACCTCGCTTTTATCTCCTTTGCCTCGCGGTCCGTGTCCAGAAGCACGATGATCATGCCGTTGCGCACAGGTCCCTTGATGTTCCGGAGGATGACCCTCCCGGCGTCCGGGCCCTCGAGGACCTTGCACAGGACCTGGTATATCTCCCCGTACACCCCGGTCTTGGTCCTTATCTCCACGATCTCGGCAGGATGGCCCTCCAGCTCCCTCTTCGGCCTCTCGGCCATCTTCTCGGCGGGTTTCTCCGCCGCTTTCTCGGGAGCCTTTGGCTCTTCCTTGCCAGTTGGCGCTGCCATTCGTATCACTCTTTCTTCTTCGGTTCCTCTTTCTTGTGCTCCTTCTTATGCTCTTCCTTCTTGTGGGCCTCCTTCTTCGGAGCCTCTTTCGGGGCTTCCTTGGCCGGCTCGGCCTTCGGTGCCGCCGGTCCGGGCTTGGGCATCTTCTTCAGTATGTCCGCGAGCTTCTCGCTCGCGCCCCCCGGGTTCTCGACCGCGACCGCGCTAGTGCCGACCGGCACTCCGACCGCGATCCCGAGCTCCTTCTTCGTCGCCACGAAGGCGTAGCAGATGTTGTTCTCCTTGCAGAGCATCGGGATGTGCACGACGATCTCCTCAGGGCTCACGTCGCCCGCGACGACCACGAGCTTCGCGGTCTTGCGTTCGATGGCCTTGGTGGTCTCGTTCACTCCCTTCTTTATCTTGCCGCCGTCCTTCGCGACCGAGAGCATCTCCAGGATCTGCGGAACCAGTTCTGCCGGTGTCTCAATATCCATGTAGCTAACCATTTTTCCACCTCAAAATCTTTTCTCATCGGTAGATAGAGAAAATTTGTATCCTCACTTATAGTTACGAGATTTTAAAAATGTTCATGTGGGCCTCTATATTATATATACGCTAAGCGGGCGGGCGCCCGGGCGCGTCGCGGAACGGTCCGCCGCCCCTGCTCACACTTTTAAATATGGTTATGCGCGAAGTATGAAAACATGAAGACGATCGGGCTCATAGGCGGGATGAGCTGGGAATCATCCGCGGAGTATTACAGAATCATCAATGAATCCGTGAGAGAAGAGCTCGGGGGATGGCACTCCTCCAAATGCCTGATGTACAGCTTTGATTTCGACGAGATGCACCGGCTGCAAGATAAGGGCGAATGGGAAAGGCTGGCCCGACTGGTGGCCGATGCCGCCAGGAGATTGGAGACCGGCGGCGCGGACTGCATACTCATCTGCGCCAACACGATGCATAAAATGGCCGGCGAGGTCCAGAAAGCGGTATCCATCCCAGTGATACACATCGCGAATGCGACGGGCGAAGAAATCAAGTCCAAAGGATTGAGGACCGTGGGCCTGCTCGGGACAAGATTCACCATGGAAGAGGATTTCTACAAAGGGCGGCTGTCGGAAAAATTCGGATTGAAGGTAATCGTTCCGGAGGAGCGGGACCGGCGGTTCATACATGACGTGATATTCAACGAGCTCTGCCTGGGGAAATTCAATCCCAGCTCTAAAGAGGAATTCAAGAGGATAATCTCCCGGTTGGAAAAAGATGGCGCAGAGGGAGTAGTCCTCGGATGCACCGAGATCCCGCTTTTGATAAAGCAAGAAGATGTGAAGTCGCCTATATTCGATACTACGAGAATCCATGCGAAAGCCGGAGTGAAATTCGCCCTGGGCGAATAAGCGGAACCGGTTGCTGTGCCGAAAAATCCATCGCGACGCCTCGCTTTTCCAGTCCGGCTCGCGATTCGCGGCGAAAAGGCGGAAAGCTCGACGCAACCTTTATAAAGACCCATCCTCATATATGTAGTTTACCGCTTTTTCAGAGGCGTTTTCGCCGTTGAGAAGGCGTCGTGGAAATCTATTACTTTTAGATTTGACTCACGCTTCAAGAGAAATGATCCATGTATAGTATACCTGAACAATTCCAATAGGAATTGCTCCCAAATTTCGTAACGCGGGACAATTGGTTAGGAGAGTTCATCTCTTTTAACTCCAGTTGATCCTGCTGGAGGGTACTGCTATCAGAGTTCGACTAAACCATGCAAGTCAGCTCACTCACTTGGGTGGGCGGCGTACGGCTGAGTAACACGTAGTCAATCTGCCCTGGGGACGGGAATAACCTCGGGAAACTGAGGCTAATTCCAGATAGGCGATGGGAACTGGAAGGCCCCATCACCGAAACGGCTGGTGAATTGGAACCAGTCCGCCCTAGGATGAGACTGCGGCTGATTAGGTAGTTGGTGAGGTAACGGCTCACCAAGCCGATAATCAGTAGGGGCCATGGGAGTGGTGGCCCCCAGAAGGGTACTGAGACAAGGACCCTAGCCCTACGGGGTGCAGCAGGTGCGAAACCTCCGCAATGCGCGCAAGCGTGACGGGGGGACTCTGAGTGGCGATAACTTAGTTATCGTCTTTTGCGGAGTGTAAATAGCTCCGAGAATAAGGGTGTGGGCAAACACTGCCCACAACTTACGGCTAAGAACGGTCGTGGGAAGTGGCCTATGACTGGTGGCAGCCGCCGCGGTAACACCAGCGCCTCAAGTGGTACCCACGAATATTGGGCCTAGAGCGTCCGTAGCTGGATTGAAAAGTCTACTGTGAAATGTTGGGGCCTAACTCCAACGCGTGCAGTAGATACTTTCAGTCTCGGGAATGGGGGAGGTTCGGGGTACTTCCGGGGTAGGGGTAAAATCTGTTGAGCCTGGAAGGACCACCAGTGGCGAAGGCGCCGAACCAAAACATGTCCGACAGTGAGGGACGAAAGCTGGGGGAGCGAACGGGATTAGATACCCCGGTAGTCCCAGCTGTAAATGATGCAGACTGAGGTGTTGCGTGTGAGTAATCATGCGCAGTGCTGTAGCGTAGGTGTTAAGTCTGCCGCCTGGGGAGTACGGTCGCAAGACTGAAACTTAAAGGAATTGGCGGGGGAGCACCACAAGCCGTGGATGCTACGGTTTAATTGGATACAACGCCGGAAATATCACCAAGGGCGACGGCAGAATGAAGGCCAGACCAAAGATCTTGCCTGACAAGCCGAGAGGTATTGCATGGCCATCGTCAGCTCGTGGTGTGAGCGCGCAACGGCTCCGAAAGGAGATGAGGCGCGGCACAAACTGTCCAGTTAAGTCTGGCAACGAGCGAGACCCATGCCTTTAGTTACTAACTTCCTCTCCGGAGGAGGTGTACTCTAGAGGGACTGCCCGTGCTGAATGGGAGGAAGGAGTGGGCGACGGTAGGTCAGTATGGTCCGAAACCCTTGGGCTACACGCGGCATACAGTGGTCGGCACAATGGGCTGCGACTCCGAAAGGAGGAGCTAATCCCCTAAATCCGGCCGTGGTTTGGATTGAGGGTTGAAACTCACCCTCATGAAAATGGAATGGCTAGTAATCGCGTGTCACTATCGCGCGGTGAATGCGTCCCCGCTCCTTGCACACACCGCCCGTCAAGTCATCCAAATGTTTTCCTGGTGAGACGCCGGTTCATGCCGGACTCGAACCGAGAAGGCGTGAGGGGGGCTAAGTCGTAACAAGGTATCCGTAGGGGAACCTGCGGATAGATCACCTCCAATTCGATTTCGATCGGTTGGAACGCGTTATGCAAGGAATAATACGTGGATTCTCTAAATGAAGCGTGAGTCTGATTCTTTTTTCCACGAAAATCGACGTCCAGCGCGAGCCATGCGTTCCTGGGCGAGCGCACAACCTTTTTTAATCTGCGCCAGCTAGTTTCATCCCTATGCCGAGGCTCAAAATCCGCGAAGGAACGCTCGAGCTAGACGACGAGAAGCTCGTGATAAGGAAGACGTTCGAGTCCGGCCTCGTGGACAACCTGATCACCCGCACGATCAACGCGCTCGCGAAGAAGGAGGACGTCATAAAGCTGAAAGACATCAGCATGGTCGTGTTCGAGCCCGGCGTGCCCGGCAGGATGTGCCCGCACATGCTGGTCTACTACGGGAGCAAGAGCCGGCTCATCGAGTTCTGCATAGACAAGGAGAAGCTGAAAGGGAAATCCAACCTGCGCAAGGCGCTCGAGTTCCTCGAGAAGCGCGGGATCGAGCTCGGCATGGCGGTCGGAGAATGAAAGAAGAAAGCCGTTCCCGGATGCGTTCACTCACCCGGGCACGACGATATCGGAGCCGGATCGCTCCAGCGTGCGGTACACTGTCATGTGCGACACGCCCAGCAGGTCAGCGATATCCCTGATGCTGAGTTTTTCCACGATAAGGAGATCGAGGATCTCACCGAGCCGCGCGTCTATTTTGCGCGGCCGTCCCTTTTTCCCCTTTTCACAAGGACCTATGGATGTACCTAAAGGTCGGCCATTCACAGGACCGCATGCCTGCGACCGATACCGGGCGGAGAGACTTCCTCGCCTTGCCAACTGCGTTGATTCCTGCCTTTTCCAAACCACTTTCCATGTCTTTCCACCTCCTTTAGGTTGTTCTGAATATACGCTGCTGAACTGATATATAAATGTTTGTAACAAAACGGATTCCATGGCTGATATGCTCGGTCTTGCGGTCTTCGTCCTGCTCCTTACCGGATGCGGGCTGGTGAACCAGGCGCAGAACATGAACCAGACGCTCGAGGCCCAGGCCAACGCGACGCCGCCCGCCGTCCTGCCTGCGCAGAACGCGTCGATCAACAGCCCTCTTGAAGCGCAATGGGTGCTCATAACGAAGCCGGAGGTGGAGATCGTCTGCCTCAAGCTTGCCAGGGACGCGGTCGCGGGCAGGGGTTACAGCCCGTCCGTCGTGTTCGGTTGCACCTGCCAGGCGCAGGAAACTGACGAGGTGAAGGCCTACGGCTGCACGGTGAGCGCGGTGAACGGCGATAACCCGGTCAGCGTGGTCTGCGTCAAGGCCAACGCGACCTGCTCGTCGTCATCCAGTTTCGGGAACTCGGTCTACACGTTCGACCAGCTGCAGGCGCTGGCCGGCGGCTAGTGCGCCAGGGAACGCCCGAGTCCGATCCCTGTAAGCGGGCGCCGCCCCTTACTTACACAAAAAACAACTCTTTATAAACGTTTATAACATAAATAGGATAACAGAAGGGGCGGCAACGGGCTCCAAAAATTTCATGAATCCAGTCTCGGATATCGAGGCATCCGCGCTCAGGCGCGGGAGAGGAGACCCAGGTAGTGCTGAAGGATGACGAGGTACTCGTTCATGACCAGACTAAAGAGGCGCAAAGTGGGGCGGCCCGGAACCGGGAAGCGCGCAGCGCCAGCCGCCGAGTTCGCCAAGGCCGGCGGGCCCCTGCTGGCAACCCCGACCAGGGAAGGGATACGGAAGATATTGACGGAAAACCGGGCCCCCATGGACATCATCGTGCAGATGGCCAGGGGTTCCAAGGAAACGATCCGCATACTCGGGGAGCTGGCCTCGGATCCTCATGGAACAGTAAGGGACCGCGCAGCGATGGCGATACTGGGGCTTGCGGACGCCTGCGGGGACGTCCCGGGGCTTTTATCCAATCTAGTCATCGCGGCCTTGGACAAGGAGGCCGAACCGGGCGCCGCGCATTCGCTGGGTCCCATACTCCTGCTCGGCCTGCCCATACTCGGCATGGAGCTCACGCGGGGCGAGACCGAGGCGCGCATCGCCGCAGCCAGGGCCATTGGCGTCGCGGCATCGTGCGGCCATAACATGGTGCTGCTAACGCCCGCGCTGACGGGCGGGATTTCGGACGCCGACGCGCGCGTGCAGAAGGAGTCCATCGCAGCGCTGGGGAAGATGGAGGCCGCCGGGCAGGAAATAAAGTTCAGCGTGCCATTTCTGCTGCTGGCCTCGACCATGGACGAAAGTCCCATCAGGGCCGGGGCCATCGAGCTTGTCCGAAGGCCCGGCATATCCGGAAAGCTATCCAGGATACTGTGCGAATCCAGCGAGATATTCATGGAGCACCTGGACGATCACCAGTCCAGGATACAAGCCGCCACCGTAATCAGCGCAGTCATGAGGTCGGAACCGTTCCTGGAAGGGGTAGGACGGCAGGACTCGGGATATCTTGATGCCAGGACCGCGCTCGGAGGGGTGCTGGCAGAGATAGAGCGCCTCGAGGAGGCCGACGCCACTCCGAAGTCCTGAAATACCTGAAAATCCATTAAAAGTAACATTTAAATACTAGTTCTGCGTAATATGTACAGGTGAAATCCCATGCAATCCACTCTAACCCAGACCCCGGTCGGTACGAAGGCCCGGCCGCCCGTGTCCACGAAGGCCCCGGCGCTCGATGCCGTTCCAGTCAAGCGTAGCCTGCTCACTGCCGTCAGCAACATGTCCGATAACGGGCAGATGGAGAATATCGGCAAGGACGGCATGAAGCAACTGCTGCTCCAGTGCGAGACCATCACCGACTATTGCTATCTCATACGCGTGATAAACCGCTATCCGAAAGCGGTGAAAGCCGCCGAGGCGCTGGCTTCCGACCCCGCGGTCTTCCTGCGTGCCGCGCGAATCATAGAAGCCGGGGTTGACACGCACGATATCCATGACCTGGTGCCCCTGCTCGTCGAAGCCGCGATGGGGGACAACGTCCCCGCGGAGGTCCAGCTCGCGGTTGAGAGGGCGATCAGAGCTTACTCTCCGATATGCAGCTATGTCCAGGATCCACAAGACACATTGTTCAGCAAGGTCGCCGACCCGGCGCTAGCGGGCCATGTTGATGCTCTCATAGATGCGGACACGGCGTTCGGCACGACCATCAGCGCAGAAGCATCGAGAATCCTCGCCCAGCGCACCGGTTACATCCTCGTGCCCGCGGGCGAATCCAAGCCGGCCGCCAGCGAGTAAAACCGGCCGTTCTCCTATTTTTCCTACGTTTTAGTTCCCTGCAGCCACAAGAAGGTTTAATTATGTTCACCCAGCATATGCATAACTGATAGGATGGTGGATGCCGGGGTCAGGAAGCAGCTGGTTCGCATGCGAAAAGGTGACCAGCTGGCAATCGGATTCCAGAAACTGAGATACCCCGGCGACCCGATTGTCGAGCAGGTCCGAGGGCTGGGCAAGGCGCCGGGCCTGAAGCTGGATTCCGCGTTTGAGATAAACAACAGCCACGGTGACGGAACCCGGTTCGATTACCGCACCGGGAAGACCAGCAGATGTCCGGACGCCCGCGCGAGGGGCAGCCTGGTCCTGTTGACATGCACCGCGGACGCGGAGAGCCCCGCGCAACTGCTTACGCCGCTTTACGATTTCTGCGAGGCCCTGGACAAGCCGCCGCACATATGGTTCCATTCCAGGACCGCGGCCCCGCACTGGTCCTTCACTATATCCGAAGCGCGGGTCAGGGCCGTGGAACTGGCAGCCATTGTCCCCAGATGCTCGGGCCTTGAAGGGAGGTATTATATCGACTCCCAGAAGCTGCTCCAGGCCATCGAGAGGCTCACGGTGCCGCCCGATAAAGGCGGGAACCTGGATATCTGGGGCATGATCAGGGTGGACGCGTTCCACATATACGACAAGAGGCCGAAGCCAGGAGGTCCTCAGGATTGGGAAACCGTGCTGCGCCAGATGCGTTTGGATTGGGCGCTCGCGCAGCGCAAGATGGTCTCCCGTATAATCAGCGACATGAAGATGGACGAGATGTACTTCATAATGTCCGGGGGGCTGGAGGGCGACAGGCTCCGCGAGCCGCTCGACGATCTCGCAAGGAGAAAGGTCTACGCCGCGGTTCTGAGGGACCTGAAGGGCGACGACAGCATCCACATAACGACCGAAAACCACCTTTCCATGGAGGGCTACGTCCATAGCGTCCTCACGTACCCCTCGACCAATGCGCCTGCACGGGACAGACTCGCCTCGTGAAGCAAAAAAAATAAAAAAAAGAGAGGATGGCCGCCTTGCCCGTTCCTTAGAACACCGCGAGCCGCGGCATCAGTGCGAGCTCGAGCAGCCCGGGTCTCCTGGGCGGTATGCCCATCACCCGTCTTATGGTCTCGACGTCGAGCCCCAGATCCTTCAACTCATTCATATGATCACCAATTTTTGGATGCGATAATACGCACCCGCAAAACCTTCCCGGAAGACAGCCCTTCCGGTAGCATCGGATTCGGTCAACGAAGGTACCGGAATCACACGACCGGGACGAACCCGGCCCTTCTTTCCCTTCAATCAGGCGGCCACGTTCGGGCAGCCGTCGTGATAAGCGGTCGAGGTCGGCCACTTGGCGAACTCCCCAATCAGCATCCTTACGACACTTTCGTACTTCATCGTCATTTCCATGGCACGCACCTCCGTTTTAGTGATGGAAGGAGCGCGAATCCGAGGTTTATAAATGCTTGTCACAGAAATGGTCTAGGAGAGGCTGGTAACAATGTCGGAGCTTGACACGGTCATACGCAAGCATGCGCTCAAGAACGCGTTCGATTTCGGGAAGGCCAACCCGGGTTCGGTCGCAGGCAAGGTCATCGCTGAATGGCCTGACGCGAAGAATGACATGAAGGGCATCATGAAGAAGATCGCGGAGTCGGTCGCGCTCGTGAACAAGATGAAGAAACCGGAGATAGAGGCCGAGCTCTCCAGGTACGAATTCGTGGAAAAGCCCAAAGAAGAGAAAAAAGAGATCGAGGTCGAAGGCGCGGAGATGGGCAAGGTCGTGGTGCGCTACGCCCCTGAGCCCAACGGCTGGCCCCACATCGGCCACGCGAAGGCATTCTCCATCGCGAACGCCATCGGCAAGAGATACGAAGGGAAGATAATCCTCAGGTGGGACGACACGAACCCCGAGGCGGAAAAAGCCGAGTTCGTGGACGCCATCCGGGACGGGATAAAATGGCTCGGCCTGGAATGGGGCGAGGAGAAATACTGCAGCGACTACATGCAGGACATGTACAAGCTCTGCGAGAAGCTGCTCAAAGACGGCAACGGCTATGCATGCACGTGCACCCAGGACCAGGTGTCCAAGGCGCGCGAATCGACGAAGCGCTGCGCCTGCGGCTCGGAACCCCCGGCCAAGAGCCTCGAGATGTGGAAGGGCATGCTCGACGGCTCGGTGAAGGAGGGCGGCGCGACCATCCGTTTGAAGGGGGACATGGCTGCGCAGAACACCGTGATGCGCGACCCCACGATGTTCAGGATAATCACCGCGACGCACTTCAGGCAGAAGGACAAGTACCGCGTCTGGCCGACCTACGACTTCCAGGGCGCGGTGATGGACTCGCTTTTGGGCATCACGCACCCCATACGCTCGAAGGAATACGAGCTGCGGGACGAGCTCTACATCTTCCTTTTAAACAAGCTCGGTCTTCGCGTACCGAAGATGCTCACGATCTCGAGGCTGCAGATCAAGAACGCGCCGATAAGCAAGCGCCTGTTACGTCCTCTGGTGGAGACAGGCAAGCTCATGGGCTGGGACGACCCGAGGCTTCCTACGCTGGCGGGCCTCAAGCGCAGGGGCATACTGCCCGAGGCGATACGAACTTTCGTTCTCTCGTTCGGGTTATCCAAGGTCGAGAGCGAGCCGGACTGGGAGGCGCTCCTCGTGGAGAACCGCAAGCTGCTCGATCCGGTGGCGGACAGGTACTTCTTCGTGGCCGACCCCGTGGAGCTGGAAGTGGAGGACGCGCCCGAGGAGACCGTTAAACTGCGTTTGCACCCGAAGCTGGAGCACGGGTTCCGCGAGATAGAGACGAGCGACACGTTCTACATAAGCAGGGCGGACGCGGACACGCTGGAGAAGGACGAGGTGTTCAGGCTCAAGGACCTCTTCAACGTGGAAGTCTCCGAGACCGGGAAGACGCTCGAGGGGAGCTACGCGGGCGACGAGAAGGTCGGGAAGAAGTTCCAGTGGGTGAGCGATGCGCGCATCGATTGCGAAATCCTCGTCCCGCAGGACCTTCTGAAGGACGGCGAGTTCAACCCCGAAAGTTTGAAGGTCATGAACGGTTTCTGCGAGAGGAACTGCGCGAAGCTCAAAGAGGGCACGCTCATCCAGTTCGAGAGGTTCGGCTTCGTGCGGCTGGACAAAAAAGATAAGGAGAAGCTGACGTTCGTCTTCGCATGCTGAGGCTGGTGCTATGCTCACAGAATCGCAGAGGGAGAAGATATCCGAGTTCGCCAGGGAGCGCGTCTCAAAGAACGACTCGTTCCACGACATGGAGCACGTGATGAGGACCGCGGACGCCACGGTGCTCCTCTCCGTGGCAGAGCGCGCGGACCAGGAGATATGCTGGACCGCGGCCATGCTGCACGACATCTGCAAGAGCGAGCCCGGGGACCATGCGGAATCCGGCGCCAAGCTCGCGGAGAAGTTCCTCTCAAGCATCGGCGTGGGCAGGGAGTTCACCTCCCGCGTGAGGGACGCCATCCGCTTCCACAACAAGGACTTCGACAGCACGGCCCCGATAGAGCAGCAGGTGCTCTGGGACTCGGACAAGCTCTGCAACATGACCCCGGACGGCTTCCGCAAGCGGATGCTCCCCTACTGGGTGATGAAGAAGGGGAGGAAGGAGGGCATAGAGGCCGCGGTGGCGGAGTACTATTTCTTCAAGGCCCGGTTCCACACGAAGGCCGGCATGAAGGAGGTCGGCAGGCACTCCGCGGAGATGGAGCGCTATATGGCAGAGCTCAAAAGCGAAGCATAAAATAGCTTCAGGGTATCTATAATGCAGGTGTTTTGGCATGGATTTCAAGAAGGCTCTCGGTTCGGCGAAGATGATAATCGTGATCTCACTGGTCTTCAACCTGGTGATGATCTGCATAGGGGTGGTGCTCGGCATCCTCGGATTCGGGGCCTCGGCCGCGGCGAGCCAGATCGGACTCGTGGCCAGCCTGGGAGGCGCCACGTTAATCACGATCGTGAGCTGGGGGGTTAAGGCAATCGTATTCCTGGGCAACATCGCGATAATCGTCTACGGAGGGCACCGCGCAGCGAAACGGGGCAACGACCTCATGACCTGCGGCATGGTGGGGCTCGTCACCTACGCGCTGGTCGGCCTCTTCTGCGGCGTGATAAACCTCGTGCTCGGGTTCTTCGGGATCGGAGCGGCCCTGATCACCAGCGGCAGCGCCATGACCGGCCTCTTCAGCGGCCTTCTGGGCGCCGCGAGCCTCGGGATGGGGCTCGTGTGCGGCGTGATCTGGTACGTCCTCGGCCTGGTCACGAACTTCCTCGTAGCGCTGGCAGGCGGTATGATAGGCGGCGCGAAGTAGGCTCCGGCTTTCCGGGTGCTCGCGGGGATCGTTTGGCATGGGCTTCAGAAAGGCTCTTGAAGCGGCGAAGGCGACCATCCTGGTCTCGCTCCTGTTCAATCTGGTCATGACGTGCCTCCAAACCGCGCTCAACGCCCCCCAGTCCGGCATCGTCCCATCCTCCGGTCCCACGCCGTTGGAAATCGCAAGCTGGATCCTGTCATTGGTGGTCTTCCTGGGGAACGTCCTCCTGATCGTTTATTGCGGATACCGCGCAGCGAAAAAAGGCAACGACCTCGCGACCTGCGGATTGGCCGGGCTCGTCACCTACGGCGTCGTCTATCCTGTGATCTCCGCATTGCAGGTCGCGGTGGTCCTGTTCGAAGCCGGCGGGGTAGGGCCCTTGATGGACAGCCTGGCCAGCGCGTCCGCGAGCGGCGTGCCTCCGGGCATGGCGGGCCCGCTGTTCATCGTCGGCGTCATCGCCAGCATGGCGATCCTGTGGGCCGGCGGCATGGTCCTCAACTTCTTCGTCGCGCTGGCTGGAGGCGCGATAGGCGGCGCCAGGTATGCGGCGTCGTCTCCACGTCCCGGAACGCCGCAATCTTTATAATATTGCCCTGCCTATTGTGACCAACCAGTATATCGAGGGGATAACTTGAAATTGAAAACGCTGTCCGTCCTGTTGGTCCTCCTAGCCGTGGCATCCGCAACCGCTCCGACTTGGATAGCGCCCGGAGTCAGCCTGAACTATACCTCCGGAACCACCTCGGTCTCGTTCGCGGTGACCAGCGCGACGAGCGGCAAGATAGGCATCTCGCTCACCACCTCGCCGCCCCCGAATACGAATAATTTCGAAGAGAACGCCACTTTGACCTCGGGCCAGTTCTGGTTCGACCCCAACATGATATCCCATGCCTACCAGGGCGAACTGATCAACGGCTTCACCGTCACGAGCACCGGCCCGCAGTCATTCGCAGGCCAGTCCTGGAACACGGCGACGCTCAGGGGGATCGTGAGCGGCGCGGAGACCAGCTATACATACGACGAGCAGACCGGATTGCTGCTGGAACAGACCGTGGAGGCGTCCGGAGTGCCAAACGTCGTCCTGTCGCAGTATTACATCCCGGCCCTCGCGCCTCCGCCGCAGAACATCACGCCTCCGCCGCAGAACACCACGGTGCCTCCTGCTCCGCAGCCCAACGCCACCATCGCGCCCCCGCCCGTACCGCCGGCCGTGAACACCACCGCGCAGGGCAATTCAACGGACAATTCTTCGGCCGTGCAGCCAACGGACAACTCGTCCCTGGTTCCATCTGGCGCGGGCGACCAGGGTTCGACGTCGAGCGACCAGTCCTCTTCGTCATCGCTCCCCTGCTGCCCGACCTCGTTCATACTGCTGCTCGCGGGATTCGTGGCGATCAAGGCCGCCAGATGAAAATGGGAAAAAGCTTCCGGCCGTGGTCTGGCGCGATTGAGCTACTCGTTTTTTTCTTTTACGGACTGGAGCATGCCCCTATCTCTTCTATTGAAATCACCCTTCTCGGAGGAGGGCTTAACGCGCCGTTGTAAAACGACCTGTCAAACAGGGCTATCCTGCCGGCTGAAGGCAAACCCTCGCTATTTGCGAAACCGACTATCAATCTCTCGGCTTCAGCGGAAAAAGCGCGTGCTGGAAGCCTGTCTTCATCATCCGGCAGTATGTACGGGTTTTTCCTTCCTCCCAGGATGATCGACACGTGCGGCGCGACATGGGGATGAACGCGCGCTATCATCATTGGAAGTTCAAGCTGTTGTCGAATCTCTGGTGAAAATTCCCGGTAGTGCTTCAAAAAAGCGAATACGTCCGTTCCGTTTTTCATCGCTTCGCATACCATGTGGAAAAGTTGTTCTTTTACCCCACCCACCTCTTCTGTGCGGGCGAAAAAATCCCTGTTGAACGACTGTTGGCCTTTTCCTACGATATAGACGACCAATCTTTGATATACGTCTGGATCGCGGCCCGCCTCATTGCTTTGCCTTCGCATCTCCCTCGTTTCCAGTTCTTCCGGAGGCTGAAGAGCATACCCTTTGGCCCTGGCCGTCTCGCTAAATTCATTGAATCTTTGCTCTACCGTCTTGCGCCCTGCTCCGTTTTTTGGCTGTATTTGTGTGCTTGCCATAAGAGAATCCCTGTTCCATGCCGTGATTCTTTGCCAGGTACTATTGTGCTATGTCATACTTAAAAATCTATCATTCATAACACAAGATGTTTAATATAAACGGTATTACATTTGTTTCTTCGCCCTCCCGCTCCACTCGCGCTCATAGTTTGTCTTTTTCTGGCATCTTCATCCCGTCGATTCGCGCTCCGCCAGCGAATCCTTTTTATTGGTTGCCCCTGAAATAGCTTAACTCTTCTACTTATGCGCGGGTTCAGGTGACTCCATGGCAATCACGAAGATACGGAAAAGGGATGGAACTGTAGTCGACTTCGACAAGGAAAAGATCGTCAACGCCATATTCAAGTCCGCGCAGGCGGTCGGCGGCTCGGACCGCGAGGAGTCCGCGAGGGTCGCGGACCACGCCATCGAGCTTCTGGGGCAGAAGTTCAAGGAGGATTACACCCCCACGGTGGAAGACGTCCAGGATATCGTTGAGAAGGCGCTCATAGACACCGGCCATGCGACGACCGCGAAATCCTACATCTTATACAGGCACAGGAAGACGGTGGAGAGGGAGGCCAAGCGCGTCCTCGGAGTCAAGGACGACCTCAAGCTCCCGCTCAACTCCGTGCAGGTGCTCGAGAGGAGATACCTGCTCAAGGACGACGAGGGCAAGGTCATAGAGACGCCCAGCCAGCTCTTCAGGAGGGTCGCGGACTTCATCGCTTCCAACGAGAAGCGCTACGAGGCGGACGCCAAGACCGAGAAATTCTACGCCGACGCGTTCTACGAGATAATGACGACATTCGAGTTCCTGCCCAACTCGCCCACATTGATGAATGCGGGCACGGGGCTCGGACAATTATCTGCATGCTTCGTGCTCCCTGTGAAGGACGACATCGAGCAGATATTCGATTCCGTGAAGCACGCGGCGATCATTCACAAGACCGGCGGCGGGTGCATACTGAAGGGCTCGCGGGTCTACTCGACGTTCTGCGGGTCCGAGGCCATAGACCGGCTGTACGATTCCTTTGATTCAGGTTCCAACGTGATACCGGAGAACGGGG
The DNA here is from genome assembly GCA_963714085.1 of uncultured Microcaldota archaeon. GTDB lineage: Archaea > Micrarchaeota > Micrarchaeia > Anstonellales > Bilamarchaeaceae > CAILMQ01. Next base: position 1,521,585 of record OY970229.1, read on the forward strand.
CCTTCTACATTGACATCAGCGATGAAAGCATCCGCGTCCCGTCGTTCGACAAGTCCACCGGCTCCATGGCTTTCGTGCCGGTGCAGAAGATATGGAAGTACATCCTGCCATCCGAGAAGACATTCACGATGAAAGCAGTAGGCGGCTACCATGCGACAACGAGCGAGTGGCACCCGTTCTTCGTATTCGAGAACGGCGCGATAATGGAGAGGAGGGCGGACGAACTGAAAGCCGGCGACCTGCTCATCACGTCCAACCCGACGCTCAAGGACGCCTGGGCATACTCCAAGAACCATGTTATGGAGGGGATCGAGCTCGACGAGGATCTCGCATGGCTCGCAGGCATATTCTCGACCGACGGCTCGCTCGACGAGATACGGCAGGGGCCGAGATTCAGGGTGTTCTCCGCAGACCAGGCTATAATCGACCGCGCGCTGGACATAGTGGAGAAAAAAACCGGGAAACGCTACGCAGTGGAGACGGATTACCGCTCGAAAAACCCGGTCATGCGCATAACCGCCTACGATAAGGCTCTCATGGCGGCCTTGAAGAGGCTGAACCGCGGGATCACCGGCAACAAGACGCGGACCGTCAGGATCCCGGCCGAGGTCTTCAAATCCCCGCTGCCGATCATCGGCGCCTATCTCGGGGGAGTGATAGACGGGGACGGGCATATCCAGAAGAGCAAGCCCCAGATGGAGATTTCCGGAGCAAGCAAGGAATTCATGGAGGACCTGTGTTCCCTCTTCTCCTTGTTCGGGATCAAGAGCCGGTACAGGAGGAGAGTCGATCCCAGGAATCCGGATTGGGTCGAGATGTACGAGGTCAGCGTGAGCGGGCAGATAAGCCTGAAGAGGCTGGCGGACCTGGTCCTGCCCTACATCGTCCTCGAGCGGAAGCGCTCGCGGCTGGAGGCGTATATGAAGAAAACACATTCCTCGAGCCCGGCTAACCTGGATTTCGCCCTGATAGAGCCAATCCTGAACGAGGCCGGCATCGACACCAAGAACACGGAGATATGGCGCAAAAGCGTGAAAGTCGGGAGCCTTAAGATATTCCTCGCGCGCTGGAAGAAGAAGGGAAAGGTGAACCAGACGAAAGCGGTCTCGCTGCTCGAGGAACTGCTGAAGATGGATGTATCCGCGGAATCGAAACAAAAGCTCAACCTGCTCATCAACGTCCTGCCGAGCCTCATGGAAATCAAGTCCGTGACCCGGAGCCAGGCGGGCGCAGAGCTCGAGTTCTACGATTTCACGGTCCCCGGGACGCAGAACTACCTGGCAGGGAACATGGGGTTGTCTATAATACATAACACCGGGTTCTGCTTCTCCTACCTCAGGCCGAAAGGGGATTACGTGAAGAGTACCGCCGGCGTCGCGTCCGGGCCGCTGTCCTTCATGAGCGCGTTCGACAACGCGACCAACGTGATAAAACAGGGAGGATGCGTATCCTCCGATTCCCTTGTCAGGACCACCAAAGGGGTGATGGCCCTGAAAAGATTCCTGAATTGCCCGAAGATGGGTGACGCTCCGGCGGATGCCCTCGTATTCACCAACGGAAGTTTCAGCAATGCGTATCTCGCCGAGGACAACGGACTTTCGGAAGTGGAAGTCATCACGACCGAAATCGGCACCGAATTGAAGGCGACTTACAACCACTCCGTATGCGTAGTGGACGCTGACGGGAAATTCGCATGGAAAGAAGTTTCCCAGTTGAAGAAAGATGATTGGGTCGTCCATGTGCTCGGAGGCCATTGCGGGATGGACCAACCGCTCCCCAAAGCGGATTTCAAGCTCCACTTCAACGCGAACAAAGTCCGCATACCCAAGAAAATGTCTCCGGACCTTGCGGAATTGCTCGGCATGTACGTGGCCAACGGCTGCATCAGCGGAAACAGGATTATCTTTGCTGTCGAGAAAAAGGACAAGCAGCTAATCATGAGGCTAAAAACCCTGATGGCCGGCCTTTTCAACCTGACCTTCTGCAGGATGGAGGAGAAGGAGAATGACGCATCCTATTGCATGGTCTTCTATTCGAAAGAGCTGGCTAAGTACTTCGGCAGTGCGGGCTGGAAGAAAAACGGCGCAAAGGACGCTTTCATACCGGACGTAATCTTCGAATCGTCCGAACAAAGCGCGAGGGCGTTCCTGAAAGGGCTGTTCGAGGGAGACGGTGACGTCCACAGCGACGGCTATCCAAGGCTCTACTCAATCTCCGAAAGATTGATAAAACAGGTGCAGCAGCTCCTTTTCGGCCTTGGTATAGTGTCCACCTGGCACAGCTATGACCATCCGGAGAACCGGTTCGGAAAGACTCCGATATGCCACCTGATGGTCATCCAGCAGGACAGCATGGAAAAATTCTCCAGGGACATCGGATTCATAACCTCGAGGAAGAACAACCTGCTCTCTTCGAGGAAAAAAGCAAGGGCGTTCGAATACTTCGACGTGATCCCAAACCAGGAAAAACTGCTCAGGTCCTTGTACCGCGGACCCGGGAGGGGATGCGCAAAAGGGAAGAAAAGCAAAGGGGCGGACCGGGTTTTCTACAAGGCGCTCCAGCACTACTTGGGTGGCGTTTCGACCGTGACAAAAAGGAATCTCACGCGGATGAGGCTGAAATCCCTGATGGCGCGGTTCGAACAGCTCAGATGCGAGCAGCTTGAGAAGGTCTGCAACGAGCAGTATTTCTATTCGAGGGTCAAGGAAATCACCCACGCCAAGGATTACACCATGGACATCATGGTCCCAGGTTCGGAGAAGTTCGTGGCGAACAGCATGCTCGTGCATAATAAAAGGCGCGGGGCGAACATGGGCGTGCTCCATGTCTGGCATCCTGACATAGAGGAGTTCATAACCGCGAAGCAGACCAGCGGCGTGCTGGAGAACTTCAACGTCAGCGTCGCGATAGACGACAAGTTCATGAAGGCTGTGGAGAGCGACGGCGAATACGAGCTCATAAACCCGAGGAACAGCAAGGTGGTGCGCAAGGTGAGCGCCAGGAGCATATTCAAGCTCATCGCGTACTCAGCATGGAAGTCCGCGGAGCCGGGGCTGCTCTTCATAGACGAGATAAACAGGCGCAACCCGACGCCGAAATACCCGATAAACTCGACCAACCCGTGCGTGGTCGGAGACACCATCGTGACGACCAGCGAGGGGCTGATCGAGATACCGAAAGTCCACAACCCCCACTGGGTGCTCGGCCATGACGGCGGATACCACCCGGTCAGGTGGGCGGGAGAAACTGGCGAGAAAGAGGTGTTCCTGGTGCGGACCGAGGCCGGTTACGAGGCCAAGGCCACGGCGGACCACATGTTCCTCACCACGAAAGGATGGAAGCAGGTGCGCGAGCTTACTAAGAAGGACAGGCTGGTGGTCCAGAAAGAGGGCGCGTTCGGGAACGGGCACATCGACAAGCAGATGGCGCTCATGCTCGGGTGGCTGGTCGGGGACGGCACGCTGACCAAGGGCGCCCAGGACGCGATATTCTATTTCGGCGCGCAAGAGAAGGAGGAGATGCTCCCGCTGTTCAAGTCCTATCTGGACAAGCTGAACGGCTCGGCAGTCAGGCCCATAAAGGACAAGACCGAGACCAGGCTCAAATACTCCTCGAAGATAGCCGCGAGGTTCCAGGATCTCGGCGTGAAGCCGGTGAAAGCCGAAAACAAGGAAGTCCCCGCCTCGGTATTCACCATGGACCGCGAGACCGTCGCGTTGTTCCTGTCCGCGTTGTTCGGGGCGGACGGTTCGGTGCAGGGGAGCAAGGAGAAAGGGATAAGCATAAGGCTCGCCTCGAACTCCTCAAGGCTGCTCAAGCAGGTCCAGGTCCTGCTGCTCCAGTTCGGGATAGTATCCAAGGTCTACGAGAACAGGAGGAACGCGCACGTGAAGATGATGCCGGATTCCGACAGGCAGATGAAGGCATACTCGTGCAAGGCGCAGCACGAGCTGATAATCTCCCGCGAGAGCATGTTCAGGTTCATGCAGAAGATAGGATTCTGCATAGCTGCGAAGAACGAGAAGTTCGCGAGGCTCAAGCCCAAGGAGATATATTCCGATGACATCGACCTGTCCGTCAAATCCGTGGAGAAAGCCGGAGTCGCGAAGGTCTACGACCTGACCGAGCCCACGACCCATTCGTTCTCAGCGAACGGGCTCATGGTGCACAACTGCGGCGAGGTCCCGATGCCGGACTACGAGTCCTGCAACCTCGGTTCCATAAATCTGGTGTGCTTCGTGGACTTCGACTGGTCCAAGACCCAGTGGAAAAAGAAGGTGGACTGGAAGCGGATGCGCTACGTCATCCGGCTCGCGGTCCAGTTCCTCGACAACGTCATAGACCTCAACAACTACCCGATCCCCCAGATAAAGGAGCACACCATCCACCACCGGAGGATCGGCCTCGGCATAATGGGCTTCTCCAAGATGCTCGCCAAGATAGGCGTGCGCTACGACAGCCCCGAGGCGCTGGAGGTGGCGGAGGAGACCATGAAGTTCGTGACGGACGAGGCCATGAAGATGTCCCACGAGCTCGGCCGCGCGCGCGGCTCGTTCCCAGGATTCGCGGAGAGCACCTGGGCAGGCAAGTACGACGCGCTGCGCAACGCGACCGTGACTTCCATAGCGCCCACGGGCACGATCTCCATGATAGCCGACTCCTCCAGCGGCATAGAGCCGATGTTCGCATTGTCCTACATAAAGACCGTGATGGACGGCACCAAGCTCTACTACTCGGACGACGTGTTCGAGCACGTGCTGAAGGTCCGCGGATTGTACTCCCCTGAGCTCATGCAGGACGTCATAGACAACGGCACTGTGCAGGGCATGGACAGCATACCCAAGGAGATACAGAACGTTTTCGTTGTGGCCCACGACATACCGTCCGACCGCCACGTGATGATACAGGCCGCGTTCCAGCGCCACACGGACCTCGCGGTGAGCAAGACCATAAACATGCCGGCCGAGGCGACCGTGGAGGACGTCGAGCGCGCTTACATGCTCGCCTGGAAGGAGGGCTGCAAGGGCATCACGATATATCGGGACGGCAGCAGGGGCGAGGGCGTGCTGACCAAGAGGAAGAAGGAGAAGGCGGACCCCCCGAAGGAGCCGATGGAGGGATAAGGAAAGGGTTTTAACAGATGTAATCCCATATTATCATGAGAGGTTTTACCATGAAAACAACAGTAAGCATAATCAAGGCAGATGTCGGCGGCTATCCGGGCCATTCCACAGTGCATCCGGAGCTCATGAAGAAGGCCGAAGACGAGCTTGAGATCGCCAAGAAGCAGGGCGAGATAAACGACTATTTCGTGGGCAGGTGCGGCGACGACCTCGAGCTCATCATGTCCCACACGAAGGGAGTGGACAACAAGACCGTGCACAAGCTCGCATGGGACACGTTCGTCTCGTGCACCGAGATCGCGAAGAAGCTCAAGCTCTACGGCGCGGGGCAGGACCTGCTCGCGGACAGCTTCTCGGGCAATGTCAAGGGCATGGGGCCCGGAAGCGCGGAGATCGAGTTCGAGGAGCGCAAGTCCGAGCCGCTGGTGTGCTTCCTCATGGACAAGACCGAGCCCGGCGCCTTCAACCTGCCGATCTTCAAGATGTTCGGGGACCCGTTCAACACCGCCGGCCTGGTCATAGACAAGGGCCTGCACCACGGGTTCACCTTCGAGGTCTACGACATCATGGACAACAAGAAGGTCACGCTCAACACGCCCGAGGAGGTCTACGACCTGCTGGCGCTCATCGGGGGAAAAAGCCGCTACGTGATTAAGCGGGTCTATCCGCGCAAGGGCAGCCCGGTCTCCGAGAAGGAGGCGGTGGCGTGCATCAGCACGGACAAGCTCTCGAAGATAGCGGGCACCTACGTGGGCAAGGACGACCCCGTGGCGATGGTGCGCTGCCAGTCCGGGCTTCCGGCACTGGGCGAGGTCCTCGAGCCCTGGTCGTTCCCGCACCTGGTCTCCGGATGGATGCGCGGCTCGCACAATGGCCCCATAATGCCGGTCGCGATGGAGAACTCAAACCCGTCCAGGTTCGACGGCCCGCCGAGGGTCGTGGCGCTGGGTTTCCAGGTGGCGGATGGGATGCTCGGTAAGCCGGTCGACCTGTTCAGGGACGTCGCGTTCGACAACGCGAGGAGAAAAGCGCTCAAGATCGCGGATTACATGAGGCAGCACGGCCCGTTCGAGCCGCACCGCCTGCCTTCCGAGGACATGGAGTACACGACGCTGCCCGCGGTGCTGGACAAGCTCAAGGGAAGATTCGCGGCCATGGACTGATGGCATGGATGCCCATCTCACCCTTCTCATAGTCGTCCTGCTCGTGCTAGTAGGCGTATCGGTCTTCCTTTTCTTCCAGCTCAAGAAGGAGACCGCGAGGATCGAGATGACCAACAGCTCCGGGGGTTCCGTGTTCGTGGACGCTGAGCTCGCGGACAACGCGGCCAAGCAGGCCCGGGGCCTGATGTTCCGCGGCAGCCTCGGTCAAGACGAAGGCATGCTCTTCATCTTCAACGACGACGACTACCGCACATTCTGGATGATGAACACCACGATCCCGCTGGACGCCATATTCTTCTCCTCGAACGGCAGCGTGGTGGACGTGATCGCGATGGCGCCGTGCAAGTCCCTGATCTCCTGCCCGACATACCCATCGTCCGGCAAGGCCAAATACGTCCTGGAGGTCAACCAGGGCTTCGCGCAGAAGAACGGGATAGTCGCGGGAAACTCCTCGCTCGTGATACAAGGCTGGTAGGGAAAAAGCGGCATATGATCTTATTTCAACGGTTTGCTGCCAGATATACGCCGAGATAATTTATCGCTGCCGTTGGACCGAACAGTCCAATCTGATTGACAATCGCATGTTCTCTGAACTCTGTAAGCACGGTTTCGGTGCAGTCAGACAGTATCTTTTCCCAATCTGCATGACTTTCAAGGAACGTCCGTATCTCGGCGTAGGTCGGTTCTGTTCCTGTTGCTCTTCTGAATTGTTCCATGGCCTCTTCGCTGAAAATCCTTATCCCGCTAGTTACGGCAAACTGCTCTATCTCCCTGACTGTGGTAGTGGAGCAATTTCGTAAAAGCAACAAGCCACAGCGCCAGTCATGGTTGCGCTCTATGTACCTTTGCAGGTCTGCTAGGGTAGGTACACCCTCCTTCAAGACTTCGATGTTTTTCGGCATCTTTTTTCCAGATGGTTTAGGGTGATGATACCCGTGTAGCAAACAATCCAAAGCATTCCCGGCCCTCGCTCCCAAAAAACCGTATACCTCGCCACGCGATCGTTGTAACTCCTTTTGTTTTTCAATTCCATATCTGCTCGATGCTGCGCCTTCACCGATCCCAAACGTCTGTCCGATTTCCTTAAACGATAAACGTTGTACTTCTCTCAGTCTTACTATATCCTGATTGCGTTCGCTTCTAGCATTAGCTTGTTCACCCGTGTGGTTCGCTGCCCGTTCTATGCCGAGATACCTCATCGCTGCCTCTCGACCGAACGATCCAATCCGATTAACAATCACATGTTCTCTGAACTCTGTAAGCACGGTTTCGGTGCAGCCAGAATCCGACAGCCTCTTTCTCCAATCGGCATGGTTTTCAAGGAACGTCCGTATCTCGGCGTAGGTCGGTGCTGTTCCTGTCGCCCTTTCGAATTGTCCCAGGGCCTCTTCGCTAAAAATCCTTATCCCATTAGTTGCGGCAAACTGCTCTATCTCCCTGACCGTGGTAGTTGAGCAATTTCGTAAAAGCAACAAGCCACAGCGCCAGTCATGATTGCGCTCTATGTACCTTTGCAGATCTACTAGGGTAGGCGCACCCTCCATTAAGGGTTCGATGTTTTTCGGCATCGTTTTTACAGATGGTTTAAGCCGGCAATGCCCGGATAGCAAACAAGACAAGGCATTCCCGGCATCCCTTCCCAAAAAACCGTATACCTCTCCACGCGATCGTTGGAACTCCTTTCGTTTTTCCTTTTTATACCTTTGCCGTGCTGCCTCTTCACCGATCCCAAACGTCTGTCCGATTTCTTTAAACGATAAGTGTTGTCTTTCTCTCAGTATTACTACTTTAGCACTAACGGCTTTTGACGCGTCTTCAACCATGTAAATATATATGCACCAACTCCTTTTAAATCTCACTACAAATCTAATCGAATGACGACAATAAGAGGAATAGAACGCTACGGGGCAGGGGGATGGTTATGTTCGGCCCCAGTAGCGCGTCTCAAAGCGAGACATGTCTCTTATCAACATAGATGTTTAAATATCTTTTCCTGTGTATGTGCGAACGCACATGGAGCTTTCACGACGTGAGGTATGAGCATATGAACTGTTTAGCAAAAAAAGCCGGTGTAAAACAACATAATCATATTTAAATTGTCTGTTGAACAACATGGTTCTATGCTGTATCTCATCGGGACCGGGATATCCTTCGACCTCACCCTGGGGGCCGTCGAGGCGCTCAGATCCTGCGACGAGGTCTACCTCGAGAGGTACACCAACCCGATAGCCGACGCGCACGCGTCCGGTCTCGAGCGCCTCCTTGGGAGGAAGATAACGATCATCGGCAGGGACAAGGTGGAGAGCAGCTTCCTCGTGGGGCGGGCAGCGGAATGCGACGTCGCGCTCCTGGCATCGGGGGACCCGCTCACCGCGACCACGCACGTCACGCTGCTCCTCGACGCCAGGAAAAAAGGGATCAGGACGAAGGTGTTCCACAACTCCTCGGTCTACGCCGCCGCCCCCGGGAAAGCCGGGCTGCAGATGTACAAGTTCGGCAGGACCGCCACGCTGGTGAACCCGCGGCCGGGCTACAAGCCGACCTCCTCGCTGGATGTCATAAGGCAGAACCTGTCCGTCGGGATGCACAGTCTCGTCCTGCTGGACACCGAGCCAGCGCCCATGGAGGCGCAGTACGCCCTGGGCATGCTCTCCGAGTTCGGCCACGCGGTGGTGCTCTCCCGGCTGGGCGAGGAGGACGAGAAGGTCTCCTACGGGAGGATAAGCGAGCTCGAGGGCGCCGAGCTCGGGAAGGCGCCGTTCTGCATCATAATACCGGCCAAGCTCCATCCGGTGGAGGAGGAGTACCTGGAGACGCTCGGGAAACGTATTTAAACGCAAAACTGAAATTATGCACAGGGGTGAGGAGATGTTGGATAAGATAGACGAAACGGACCTGATGATACTGAAGGAGCTCCGCGAGAACTGCAAGCAGCCGGTGAAGGAGCTCGCGAAATCGCTAAAGATACATCCGAACACGCTGCTCCAGAGGATAAAGAAGCTGGAGAAGCAGAAGGTCATAATCAAGTACACGGCGGAAGTGGATTTCCGCAAGCTCGGCTACGACCTCCAGGCCGTCATAATGGGGGAGGTCAGGAAGGGCAGGATCGGCGACCAGGAGCAGCTCCACGAGATCGCCAACATGCCCCAGGTTCAGTACCTCTACGCGGTCACGGGCGCCTACGATGTGATCGCATCCGTGAGGGTGAAGAACAGGGACGAGCTGGTGGCAGTGCTGGGGAAGATAGGCCAGCACCCCATAATCGAGAAGACGATGACGCACATAGTGCTCTTCAGCTACAAGCACCCCTACGAGTTCAACCCCCTGCTGTGAGGTCAGCGCAGGCGGAAAACGCAGGATACGAGCAGCGGGAACCTGTCGTGCTCCTCGTCCACGGCGCGTATCTTGGAATCGGGCACCATCTCGAAGCCGATATGCCGCATGTTGGCGTAGAATTTGCTGAGCCAGAACGGCTCGTCGATGCCGAAGTTCGAAAGCCCCCTGGCCACTTTCCTTGAGAGGTGCCTGTTCATTATCACGGGCGGATGGGAGAACTCCATGCTTATCAGGAACCCGTCCCTGGCCATCTTCTCCCGTATGGCCTCTAGGATGGGGACGCGCTCGTCCACCGGCAGCCAGCGGAAGATGTCCGAAGCCAGCACCAGGTCCGCCTTTTCTTTCCCTATGCACGTCCGGGACAGGTCGAGGGAAGGAAGGTCCCTGAGGTCCATGAGCAGGTATTCCATCTGGAGGGACGGAATCCCACCGTGGTGCTCTAAGAGCAGCCCTTTCTTGGCCGCCGCAGCGTCCAGGGCAGCAGGATTGTAATCTATCCCTAGTATGCTCATCTTTCTCGTGCCCGCCTCCAAGGCCTCTATTACCGAAGGCCTGCGGACTATCCTCCTGTCCAGCTTGCCTGTGCCTGATCCCACGTCCACAACCAGGCGACAATTTTTGATATAGTCGCTGTATATCCCGCGGAGCCTGCCAGTCTGGAGCTCATAGATCGGATCCCGGTGGAGGTCGTAGCGGGTGTTGTACCTCTCGCCGGACGATTTCTGCTCCGCTATCGTGAAGAACCTGGTGAATGTGTGGTGAAGTGCGTGTACCCGCCTCTGGGTCCTGTCCGACCTCGGTATCACCCTCTTTTTCCAGACGTTTATCAACGGCTTGGCGTTGTCCTCGGAAACATAGGCGTTCCTGAAGCCGGGGCTCCGGGCGGATAAAATACGAGGCGGTCTTGCCATCTCTGACTTGTGTTGAAGAAGATGTCTTCCCATATGTTATAATATACGTAGGTAAGGGTTTATAAAATATCGCGCGCCCGCTGTTCTATCCGCCGTGCTTTAGGGGCTGCTGTGGAGGTATATAAAGTAACATGTATGAACCGATTATTATTTAAATATCATCCTACAATATATCTATTATATGAACAAAAATTACCCGCGAGGAGTTGGTATGCTGAAAGAGCTCACGCCCACTCCTTTTTACAGGCCCAGAACGGGCCCAAGGACATGCGTCCCGGGCAGGAAGGATCCCATGGCGGAGCCACTGCACCCGGAGAACCCATACTCCAGCCCCACGCGTTTCGCGCGGCATCAGGAAGACACCGGCCATTTCGCCATCGAGAAATACCTATTAGGCGCCATGCTCGACGAGGTGGGGGAAACGGTAGTTTCCCTGGGCTGCGGGAACGGAGAGTTGGACCGCGAACTGGTCGTCATGCGCTCGCAAGAGCTTCTCAAAGGCGGCAGGCTCCGGGTGCTTGGCGTGGACTGCGAGGAAAGCATGCTCAGAGTTGCCCGTGACGAAATGAGAGCGCTCATAGATGCAAACTCCACACTCAAGAACGCAGACAGAGAGAAGCGGCTGGTTTGCCAATACAAAGCCGCAACGATCGGCGGCCCATCCTTCGCCGACCTCGACCTGAGGGACACCGCGATAGGCAGCTCCGCTCCAGACACCTTCCTATCCTTCATGCTATTCGTCATCTGGGCGAGGAGAAGGGAGGCTGCGATAGTGGCGATAGCGGACAAATCCAGGAGCGCGAGCGGATCGGTACGGGCCACGACATTCATAAGCGCAGAGGAGTACCCCACGCGCTTGACCCCGGACCCGTCGTTACCGCCCGCCTTCGTGGGCGCGGTGATGGAGCGCAAGGCCAAGGGCGAGGTGGACCCCGTGACGATATGGGACTCCTTCTGCAGGCACGGATTCGCATACAAAAGCGGCCCAAACAACACTTCGCTCGGCTCCCCGAGTACCGATCACGTATTCAGGTCTGCGGTTCTCGAGTACATCGGGCGGGACTGACTCTCAGGAAAAAACAGCCAAAAAAATGAAAAGATCCCCTTAGATGCGGGGATATCTGGTTACCTGGCTGATGAGGTCCACGTGCGAGAGGAACATCCTCCTGCAGCAGTACCTCCTCACGCCCAGGTCATCGAGCGCCTCGTCCTTGGGCTTCGCCTTGGCCAGCTCGTTGTATCTCTCGTTGAGATGGCCGACCACGGATCCGCAGGAGAAACATCGTATGGGGAATTCCATATCCGATCACCTGTATGACTTCTGGAACCTGGCCCTGGCCTTCGGTCCCTTGTATTTCTTGGACTCCACCCTCCTGATGTCCTCGACAACCAGCGAGCGGTCGATGTCCACGAATTTTTCCCTTAGGTTCGTGCCCTCGAAGTATTTCACGAGGGCGTTGGCGATCGCGGTCCTGGCCGCCTGGGCCTGGCCCATGGAGCCTCCGCCGAAGACGGTGACCGAGATATCCAGGTCGTTCGCTTCCGGGCCGGTGTATCGCAGCGGCTCGCGGATTATCTCGCGGACGTACATGTTGTTGTAGGAATCCAGAAGGACCTTGTTGATCCTTATCCTGCCCTTGCCCGGCTTCACCGTCGCCCTGGCAATCGCCAGCTTCCTCTTCCCCCTAGCGACCACGGCCTTGGATTTCTGCTTCTTCTGCTTCTTGGCCTTTGGCGCGGGCTTCTCCGCCGCCGGCTTCTCCGCGACCTTCTGCGGCTCGGCCTTGGCTTCGGTATCGGGCTTCTTCTCGACAGCCTCCTTCTTGGCCTTCGCAGCCGGCGCCTCGGCCTTCTTATCCGGCGCCTTCGGCCGGGCGGCCTTCTTCTCCACTTTCTCTGGTTTATCGGTCATCGTATCAACCTGAATATCCGATCATCCTGCACAGATCGCGTATCGTGATGTACTTCGCGCCCTTCTTCAGCGGCATCGCGGCCTCGGGCGCCACGGGCTTGAGGTTCTTCGGGTTCCCGGTGTACACCAGGAGCTTGTGGTACGCCTCCCTGCCCCGCGCCCTGTCCCATGGCAGCATGCCGCGTATCATCCTCTTCACGAGCATGTGCGGCAGCTTCGACCACTTGGGCGAGTGCTCCGGAGTGCCCTTGTGCTTGGCCGCGCGCCTCGCGCGGAGCTTGGCCGTTATGGACTTCGGATTTCCCGAGAGCACCATCTGCTCCGCGTTTATCAGCTGGACCTCCTCGCCGCGCAGTATGGTCTTCGCGACGCGGCTCGCGGTCCGCCCGAAAATCATGCCTTTGCCGTCTATGACAACCATCGTGAACACCTTACCTCAGAATGACTACGCCCCTGCCGTCCGGGTTGGACTTGCACAGCGACTCTATGCTGAGCGTCTTCCCGCCGGCCTCGCCGATGAGCTTCCTCGCGGTCCCGCTGAACGCGAACGCCGCGACCGTGAGCTTCTTGGACAGCGCACCCGAGCCGAGCACCTTGCCTGGCACGAGCACCGTGGCCCCATCGTCCCCGTAGGATTCGAGCTTGCTGAGGTTGACCTCCACGCGCTGGCGCCTGGGCCTCGAGAGCTCGAGGGCCACCTTCTTCCAAATGGGCTTCTTCTCCCGCACCAGCGCATCCACGAGCGATGCGAGTACCGGGTTGTCCTTGACCTTCTTCGTCTTCATGAAATCGCCTCTCGGGCGCGCATCGCGGGATCGCGCGCCGGCTCGCCCTCCCAGTGGGAGAACTCTAATAAGCAGGATGATAATGGAGAGGAAAGTTTATAAATAAAGTCTTTAGGGGGAGTCCCTGTGGTTGTGCCTGGCCCCGTGCTCCCTCAGCGCCGTCGCGATATCCCCGTGCCTCCCGAGGATCGCGAACATCGGCGCAGTCCCGTGGTATTTGTCCTGGGTGTTCACGTTCGCCCCGTTCGCGATGAGGAGCTCAACGAGCTCCCCGTATCCCCAGAACGCGGCCCGCATCAGCGCGGTCTGGCCGAAGATGTCCCTCGCGTTCACGTGCGCGCCGTTCGCGATGAGGGCCTTGGCCATCTCGGTCTCGCCCCTGTATGCGGCCAGCATGAGCGGCGTCGCCTCCAGGTGGTCCCTCGCATCCACATCCGCCCCTGCCTTCACCAGTTTCACCACGAACTCCACTCTGCCCTTTTCCACGGCCCTGAGCAGCCTCTTATTCAGCTGTCTGTGCCTTTTCAAAGCCCCTCCACCCATCTTGGCGGGCTGCGGCAGCTGGTCCTGCCCTGAGCCGCTCCTCCTGAACACGCCACGGCTGGCTGTAACCGTCCTGGGTGGGAGCTTTCTCGGCCTTCTTCTCTCTACGAGAGGTGGCACGGGGTGACTCGTCTCGCTCATCAGTTCGCACCGCTCTTCCCCAGCATCTTCTCGATCTGCCTATGGGCAACGTCCGTGAAGCCGACGGTCGCGTATTTCATCGGGGTCATCAGATAATCATCGGCCGCGTTCGGGTCGGCGCCGTTCTTCAGGAGCAGTTCCACCGCTTCCACGAAGCCCCCGGCGGCGGCCCACATCAGCGGCGTCTTCTGGTTCCTGTCCCGCGCGTTCACCTCCGCGCCGTCAGCGACGAGCCGTTGCGTCATCCTCAAGTTCCCGGTCTGGACGGCCCACACCAGCGCGGTCCAGCCGTTCTTGTCCTTGGCCTCCAGATCTGCGTGGTTGTCCATGAAGAAGTCCGCGACTGCGTCGTTCTTGTTGCTGATGGCCAGTATCAGCGGCGTGTCGCCGGAGTTGTTCCTCGTGTTCAGGTCCTCGCCCTTCTCGACCAGCGCCCTCAGGGTTTTCGTGTCGCCGCTGAACATGGTCGCATCTTCGACCGTGGCCTTCTTGCAGCCCGTGAATATCGTGGCGGTCAGCAGGACGCCGAGAGCCGCGCGCCTGGCCATAGTTCTGAGCGAAGGGCAATGCATCGATCCGTGAGCAAGATGTCTCGTTCCCGTATTACCACCCCTAAAAAAACTATTTCTTACAATTATATGTTTTGATGGCACATGTTTTTAAACGTATTATTTTGTGTTCGTGGCGGGAAAAAAACACGCCATGCCCGGGACGGCCTACTCCCTCGCCCCGTGCTCCCTGAGCATCTTCGCGATCTCCATGCGGACGCTGTCCATGAAACCTGTTGTTATTGACTTCAGGGCGGTCGTGCCGTTCCTGTCCTCAGCGTTCACGTCCGCTTGCGCTGTTAGGAGAAGCCTCGCGACATCCCTGCTCCAGTGGGTGACGGCCTTCCTCAGCGCATTCCCGCCGCTCCTGTCCATCGCGTTCACATTAGCCCCCCTCCCGATGAGTACGCTCGCGATTTTCTCATCGCCCTCGATGGCGCACCACATCAGCGGCGTCCAGCCGTTCCTGTGCCTCGCGTTCACGTCCGCGTCGTTCTCCACAAGGAACCCCACGACCTGTCTGCGGCCCCAGAAGACTGCCTCCATCAGGGGAGTCATGCCGTTCCTGCCCCTCGCATTCGGGTCCGCGCCTTCTGCGACCAGTTCCTGCACGTGGGCGGAATCCCCTTTTTTGGCGGCTTCCAGCAGGTTCGCATCCAGCCTCTCCCGCTCTTCCGGATCCAACAGCTGCCGCATCGCCATATCGGCTGCCGGCTTGTCGGGCCCGGAGCGATCCCTCGCCTTCCTGAACGCGCTCGCACGGCCCTCGGCAATCGTACCGGGTGCCGGTCTTTTCACTTCGTTATCGTGCAGTCTGTTTTTCATACCGCCCACTCCTTCCCGCCGTGCGCCCTCAGAACTCCTGCCGCTTTATCGTCCTTACTGCTGATTGCATAGCCAAGGGCGGTCCTGCCGTTCTTGTCCCCCGCATTCACGTCCGCCCCCATCTCGATGAGCATCTCCGCGGTATCATCATGTCCCTTGGAGGCGGCCATCATCAGCGCCGTCTCCCTGTAGTTGTCCCTCGCATCCACGAGCGCCCCTTTCCTTATCAGCATCCTGGCGGTCTCGGTATCGCCTCTTAAGACGGCAGACATCAACACCGTAGTTCCCCAGTTGTCCCTCGCATTCACGTTGGCACCCTTCCCAATCAGGAACTCCGCGACCTCCCTGTGCCCGTTGTATATCGCCCGTATCAGCGCCGTCTGGTCATTGTCATCCTTCGCGTTCACGTCCGCGCCTTTGCCAACGAGGATTTCCACGAGTTCCTTATGGCCAAAAAGAGCCGCCATCATCAGCGGAGTCCGCCGGTCGTAGGTCCTGGCGTTGACATCTGCTCCGTCGTCGATCAGCTGCCTCGCCTCTTCCAGCGCGCCTTCATCCATCCTTTTGATGAGCAGGGCGCCGAGCTCGGCCGTTCTATGCAGCGGTTCGCTCCTCGGCCTGAACGCGGCGAGCTCCAGCCGCCTCGCCCTGAGCGTCGCGGCGTTCCGTCTCCTGCGGGCGTTGGTCCCCCTGAGGGTCTTCCTGTGTCTGCTTCCTGTGTGCATTTCACTCCGCCCCGTGCCTTTTGAGCACTTCAGCGGTCCGCATCTCCCTCTCGCGGAGAGCGGACGACAGCGCGCTCTGGCCGTCTTCGTCCCTCTCGTTCACATTCGCGCCGTGCGCGATGAGGCATTCCACGATGTCGGCACGCCCGGTGGCGGCCGCCCTTATCAGCGCGCTCATGCCGCCGATGGCCTTCGCATGCACGTCCGCCCCCTTCCGTATGAGCAGTTCCGCGGCCGGTTTCGTGCTTGCCCGCATCAGCGCGGTCCAGCCGTACTTGTCCGTCTCATCCACGTCCGCACCGTTCCGTATCAGCAGCATGGCGGTCTCCACGTCCCCGCATTCGACCGCATACGTCAGCGCATTCCTGCCCTCGAAGTCCAGCATGCCCACTTTGGCCCCTCTCGAGACCAGCAGCCTCGCGATCCCGGTGAATACGTGCTCGGCCGCATGCATGAGCGGAGTCTTGCCCTCGCGGTCCTGGGAGTCCACGTCCGCACCCGCGGCCAGCAACGCGAGTACCTTCTCCTTCCTGCCTTGCCACGTGGCCCTGCCCAGCTCGACGTTCATCTGGGCCCGTATGCCTGGGGAATCCCTCAGGATCCGGATCACGTCCAACGCCGGAGGCACCCCGCCCCTTCCGAACGGCGAGCGTTTGCGCTGCCCCGGCTCATGATACGCCAATGCATGTGCTCCTGTATTTGTCGCCATGGTCCCACCCCTAAAAGCCATTTCTTACGAATAGTCCTGTTTTGAGGACATGTGTTTTTAAACACATTTTTCTGTGTTCGTGGCGGGAAAAAAAACACGCCTGCGCGGAATAAGGAACAGCGCTCAGTAGAGCCTGATCTTCCTCTCGGGCGTGTCGGCCCAGACGCTTATCGTCGCGAATCCGGGCTTCCCGGACGCCTCGCGCCTCGTCACGCGGAACTGCGCCTCGGGGTCCATCCTGCACTCCATTGATTGGCCCGGCCCCAGCGCCTGCTTGCGCACATACTTATCATCCACGTAAAGCTCGCAGACCAGCCTGCCCGCGCGGTTGAAGCCGGAGAAGAAGACGCGGAATTCCATTTTCCTGCTGCGGAGGGCGATGCTGTCGCCCGCGCCAACCCCCAGGCCGACGCCCGGGACCATCGCGCCATAGCCCATGCTCAGGTCGATCAGCCTCAGCGGCTCCCCGCATCTCCTGGATACCTTTGTTTGCACGTCTCCGGCCTTATCCAGAAAGCGCATAAGCTCCGTCCTTATCTCGCGGTTCCCATGCTTCATGCAGCGTTCCTTCGCCGCGCCGGACAGGATGCCCTGGCGAAGAGGATGCCTCCCTTTGTGAGTTGTCATTATCTCCTATTAATTAGAACCATTAAAAAACCTGATTAACAAAATGCATCGGTTCAGACCACCGCGACGAGGTAGCCTGCCAGGCCGAGGAACAGCGCGACCAGGCTGGCGTTCCTCGCCTCTTTTAGCGCTCCAGGCGTCCCCTCCCCGTGGACGATTATCAGCCTGGCGGTGGACCAGAGTATCGCAGCGTCCGCGAGCAGCACGCAGGCGCCCGGGACGATGCCGAACCTGAGCCCGAAGTCGAAGGGCGCCAGGCTCATCGGTATGAAGACGGCGTACAATATCGTGGACAGGAGGATGGTGTTCCTCGCGCCTATCAGCATGGGGAGCGTCCTGGCGCCCCTCGCCGCGAGATCGCCCTTCATGTCCTGCACGGTCTTGAGCATCTCCCGCGCCAGGCCGGACACGAACCCGATCGATGCCAGCACGACCGCCACCGGCACGAGCCTGGAGGAGACCACGAAGTCGCCGAATATGAACGGTATGGCCATTGTGAGCGCGATGTAGGCGTTCCCGACGAGCGGCAGCTCCTTCAGCTTCCAGTTGTAGAGCACGGCCAGGGCGTTGAACACGAGCGCGATGATGAAGGCCGGCATGTTTATGAAATAGGACAGTATGAGCGATTCGCAGATGCAGAGCATGGAGAACCAGAGGGCGAACGTCCTGCTTATCGTACCCTTCACCAGCGGCCGCTCGGTCTCGCCGTTTATCCTGTCGCTCTCCACGTCCAGGTAGTCGTTGAGCGCGAACGAGCCGGCCTCGCTCAGCATCGGGACCAGCAAGGACAGGATTATCGGGATCGTGAGCGGCGGCAACGAGCCGATGATGACCGCCTCGCCGATTAGCACCGCGATGGCGAGCATGATCGCGTGCTCGAAGCGCGTGAGGCGCCACAATTCCTTAAGGAAACCCATGGCATCCTCTTGGGGAGGAGGATTAAAAAATATTGGCAAATGTCATCGGTCCGGCTTCTGGAGCAGCGAAGAAACGTTTATAAAGCACAATCCTGAGTACTAACTCGGTGAATCTATGGGTTTTATGGAAACGTTGCAGGCTGCGGTTAACGTGGAAGGCGTTAAACTCGCTGCGGGTCTTGCTGATTTGCTGCCCCGCATGCTATTGGCCATCATACTCATCCTCCTTGGATGGGTCGTGGCGCTGCTGTTGAAGCGGCTCGTGCTGAAGATACTCAAGGGACTCAAATTCGAGGACTACCTCAAGTCCCAGAGCTTGGACAAGGCGCTGGGCGCCATAGTGGTCAGCGACGTGCTGGCCCTCATCGTATACTACTATACGCTGGTCCTGTTCTTCCAGTCCGCCTTCGACCTGGTGTACCTCACCGGGCTGGCGGTGTTCATCGGCGAGATCCTCGCATACGTGCCGGTCGTGATCGGCGCGGTGCTCATCCTGCTGCTGGCCACCATTTTGGGCGAGTACGTGAAGCTCATCGTACTCCAGCTTGACGAGAAGTCAGGAACGGTCCAGGTGGGCGCCAGGCTGGTGAAGCTGCTGGTGATGTACATCGGCGCGGTGATGGCGCTGTCCATACTCGGCTTCAACACCGAGATACTGAACGCGCTGTTCATAACCGTCGCGCAGGCAGTGTTCTTCGGCATAGCGCTCGCATGTGCAATCGCCTTCGGCCTCGGGGGGCAGGATGCAGCCAAGGACTGGATAAAGACCGCGAGGACCAAGGTCCTCAAGGCGTAAAATCCTTTTTTTCTTTTCTACTTCTTTTATAATTCTTGTTGGAGTAGCTTCACCCATGGCCGACAAGTATAAAGTCAGGATAATCTCCCCGGCGCAGAAGGACCGGCTCATGGCGCGGTTGCACTCGGCCGGGCTCTACGAGTGGAAGGCCGCGATCCACGGCACGTGCGTCAAGTTCTTCACGGACAGCAGCCTCTTCAAGCAGATGTGGGAGGAGAACTTCGAGGCAATGCCGGAATCCATACGGCCCCACGCGAGGCTCTTCGCGGTCTGCGGCCGCGGCCTGAAAGTCCTCTACGACCCGCTCTCCAAGACCGCGATAGTGCAGGACTGCGACTACTACGGATGGATAAAGAGCATCGCCCTGGGGCTGGTCGGGGACTTCCTCGAGGATTTCCCGTCCGAGCACAGGAGGTTCTCCGTGCACGGCTCCTTCGTGGACTGCGGAGGCAGGGGCGTGGCGATAATCGGCCCGCCCAAAAGCGGCAAGACCACGCTCACCTACGGCCTGCTCCTGGACGAGCGCAACAACTTCCTCACGGACGACTGGTTCTTCGTGCGCCTGGCCGGCAGGGAGACGCTCGCGTTCTCCGCGGAGAAGAACTCCTACATAGGCGCGGACCTGGCGCAGAACTGGCCCCAGTTCGCGAAGAGGCTCCAAGGCATCCAGAGGGACAACCGCGAGCGCGCCATAGTGGACGTGAACCGCTTCTTCGGCGAAGACCGCGTGCGCACGGAGAGCGCGCTCAAGCTCATAGTGCTGCTCACCAGGGAGAAGGGCAGGCCGCCGCTGCGGAAGCTCTCGACCGAGCAGGCGGTGGGCTTCATGGCCAGGCACGATTTCTGCAACCCGCACCAGCTCGTGCGCAGCAAAGCCAAGCTGCGGCTCAGGAAGAAATTCTTCAGGGAGCTCTTCTCCCGCTCGCCGGTCTACCTGCTCAACACAATCGAGACTCCGGCCGCGTCCCTCGAAAGATTGAAAAAACTGACCAGGCAGATTGATTGACTATGAAGGTCGGCTTGGTCCAGATGGGAATGAGCGCCGATGCGGCGGAGAACCGGAGGCGGGCGGTAGAGGGCATAAAGGACGCGGCGCAAAAAGGCGCGAAGATAATCTGCCTCCCCGAGCTCTTCACATCCCGGTATTTCCCCCAGGACGAGCGCGCGGAAGCGTTCTCGGAGAAGATCCCTGGCGAGACGACCGCGCTATTGTCCGCCGCGGCCAAGGAAGCAAAGGCAGTCATAATCGCCGGCTCCATCTACGAGAAGGACGGCGGCAAGCTCTACAACACCTCCGTGGTGTTCGACGAGACCGGGAAGATGCTCGGCAAGTACCGCAAGATGCACATCCCCCAGGACCCTAATTTCTTCGAGCAGAACTATTTCGCGCCCGGGGACCTGGGCTACAAGATTTTCGAGACTAAATACGGAAAGATAGCGGTTCTCATATGCTACGACCAGTGGTTCCCCGAGGCCGCGCGCATAGTCTCGCTCATGGGAGCGGACATGATATTCTACCCCACGGCGATCGGGACCGTTGACGGCGTGGAGCAGAGCGAGGGGAACTGGCAGGACGCCTGGGAGACCGTGCAGCGCGGCCATGCCATAGCGAACGGCGTGGTCGTCGCAGCGGTGAACCGCGCGGGCAGGGAGGAGAAGATGAGGTTCTGGGGCGGCTCGTTCATCAGCTCCCAGTTCGGCACCCTGCTCGCCAAGGGGAAGGACAAGGACGAGGTGATCGTAGCTGAAGTGGACCTCTCCATGGGCAAGGCGGTCAAGGAGGGTTGGGGATTCTTCCACAACAGGCGGCCGGACACCTACTCCAGGATAGTCCAGAAGTGATCAGGATGCAATACCGCATGCCCGCGGAATGGGAGCCGCACGATGCCACGTGGCTCAGCTGGCCCAATAACCCCGAGACGTTCCCGCAAGGGGTCATAGAGCGCGTGGAGAAGACATTCGCTCAGATAGCCGCCGCGCTGCAGGAGAACGAGAAAGTCAACATCCTGGTGAACGACTCCGACTGGGAGCGCAAGGCCCGCGCGGTCCTTGAGAGGGAAGGCGCGGGGGAAGGGAACATCAGGTTTTTCCGCATCAAAAGCGCGGATGTGTGGGTCAGGGATTACTCTCCCATCTTCGTGAAGAACGGGAAGGGCGCGGTGCTCGCGGCCAAATGGGTGTACAACGCATACGGCAACAAATACGAGGACCTGCTCTACGACAACCAGACCGGCGACACGATCGCAAAAGAGTCGGGGAAGGGGATCCTGAGGCCGCTCATCGTGCTCGAGGGCGGCTCCGTGGACGTGAACGGCGAGGGCCGCATGCTCACCACCGAGCAGTGCCTCCTGAACAAGAACCGGAATCCGTTGCTGGCCAAAGCGCAGATCGAGAAGTTCCTCAGCGACTATCTGGGCGCAAAAGACATCATATGGCTCAAGGAAGGCATAGAGGGGGACGACACGGACGGCCATGTGGACGACATCACGCGGTTCGTAGGCCGGAACGCGGTCGTCACTGCTTCGGAAGCGAATCCGCAGGATGAGAATTATAAGATCCTGAAACAGAACCTGGAGATACTGAAAGGGACCGGCCTGGAAATCATAGAGCTGCCCATGCCTGAAAAATTGGAAATCCCGGAGCGGAGTCTGCCGGTGAGCTATGCCAACTTCTATATAGCCAACAAGCGCGTCCTGCTCCCGGTGTTCAAGGACAGGAACGACAAGAAGGCGGTCGAGATCCTGCAGACATGTTTCCCTGGCAGGGAGGTCATCCCGATAGAGGCCCGGGACCTGGTCTACGGATACGGCGGCATACACTGCGCGACCATGCAGCAGCCGCTCTGACTTTCATTCTGACGTTTCAGCCGGTTTGCCTTTATTGGTTTTGGCCGACTCCAAACGAATGGCCATGGTAAGATATCTCTTATCCCGTGCCATGTCCTGTGCCAGTTTTTCTACCGCGCGGGAAGGATATACATCACCATACAACCTGTGTACCACTTCCCTCATTCGGCCTACCCTGGCTTTGGTTGTCATGCTGTGATTACCCGTTTTATCTATTTAAATCTTCCCTTTTTATTATCTTTTTTAACACTTTATAAACCCTTGCCCTGCTTCAAATGCTTCAAAAAGTAGTCCTTCATCAGATTCTCCTGGAACTGCCTGTTGGAGGAATAGCCGAACCTCTCCTTCAGCTGGAGCAGGTACGGGTGCGGCGAGAAGTGCGGCACGGTTATGGCATAGCCCTCCATGTCTATGGACGCGCTCTTGAGCGTCGCGCCCCCGTACTTGCCGTAGACGCTCTTGAACTGCGAGGACGTCATCACCTGCTCTTTTGTGACTATCCTGTTCCTCACCTCGCTGTTCGTGAAATTGAAGGAGATGCGCCTCTTCTCCAGCTCGCCGCTGAGCAGGTTCCGGAACGATTTCTCCATGTCGACCTTTATCGTGACGTTCTCCCCGTCCGCGACGGTGCTGAACTCCCCTGGCGCGAAATGGGCGAGCACGAAGGACGTGAAGAACTCCTTGCCCTCGCGGTGGTTCACGGACTTCGAGAACACCACCAGGTTCTCCCCCCAGAAGAAGAGCGAGCGCATGGAGCCGTGGCTGAACATGTTGCCCAGGCGCTCGCCGTCGAGCATGATGGGCTGGAAATAGTTCTGCGGCACGGACATGGGAGCACGGGCCTCGAACATGGGGAAGACGAGCTTGACCGGCCATTTTACGGTCGCGATCAGGCCTCTGGCTATGGGCCGGATGCTCTCCACCATCTCCCTGGAGAACTCCAGCCTCGCTCTGTCGTCCTCGAGCATCTTGTCCAGCAGGACCTTGTATTCGTCCGAAGCCTTCGCTTTCTCGCAGATGTCGCACATGGAACCGACAATGAAAGCTCGGTTCAGCTTTTTAAAATTACTTATCCAATGTAATCCCACAGGGATGACGAATGGATGAGCAACAGAAGAAGATTTACACCATAATAGGCTCCATCGTAATGCTCGGCAGCCTGTTCTACGGCATGCAGTTCCTCGCGAGGAACTCCGGCCAGACCGTGCTCACCGGAAGCACGCTCTCCGGAACCACGGTGTTCAACGGCACCATAAGGACCTACGAGCCCATGCTCATAGTGCCGAGCATGCCCGATTCGCTTGTCAGCGCCCTGCGCAGCGACGACCGCGTCAAAGCCGTAACCGGAGGCGCTTCCGGCTACCTCATCAACGTAAGCACCCGCGACGACGTCTTCTCCCTGGCACAGGACCTGCAGGCGCAGAACGTGAACTCGAGCGCGATAGCGGACATCATGCTGCCTGTGCAGCTGGACGTGCGCTACGGCAACGCGACCGACCAGATGGTGAATGCCTCGGGCAGCATCGGCATCTGGACCGAGCCTTTCGTGGACATAGGCAGCGATGTGGTCGTCCACATGACGGCCGTCACGCAGAGCGGGGTCCTGGTCTCCTACTCGTCGCCAATCCTCGTCTCCAACGATGTGTCGGTGACCGCCAACGCGACCGTGGTCTCGTTCACCGGCAAGAAATACACGTTCATCGTAGCGTGGGAGAACCGCAGCTCCGTGGACAAGGCCTCCCTCTCCGCACTTTACGGCAATGGCAGCGTCATCTACTCGCGCAACGACTTCGTATCCTTCCAGCCCGCGCTCAACGTCTCGCAGATAAACGCGACCAGGTCGCTGCCCTACATAACATACATATCCGACACCGGGGCCTCGGTGAGCGCCAACTTCACGGACATGAACAGGACGGTCTCGGATTTCAACAGCACGGCCGTGTCCTTCCCGGATTCGGAGCTTGACATCGTGACCAACCAGTCCGTGAGCCTGCCTTACCCGGGGAACGCGAGCTATGGATACGTGATATCGCTCCCTTCCAGCGCGGGCGGTTATTCCCTGAATCCGCAGCCCCTGATCATAGCCCTTCCCGCCCAGTACGGCGTTAATGACACGGTGAGCGTCCTGGTGAACGGCACTGCCATGGGCGGCGCGATCGTCCGGATAAACAGCGTCGGGCCGGGCTAGCGGGTTGATGGCATGAGGATAAACTGGAAGGACCTGTTCATCGCGCTGGTGATAGGGCTTTGCGTAGGTTTCCTGGGCACATTCGCAGTGATGGCCCTGGGCGCGGCCTTACAAACCCTCGCGCTGCGGTCCATGTTCTTCAGGCTGTTCTTCCTGTCCATGATAATCGCCGTCTCGCTCGGGTTCTATCTCTGGAGGAATAAGAGCAGCTGGGCCGACACCGCTATCATCTCCTTCATTTACGGGTTCATCCTGCCTTTTTTCGCGATGCTTTTCTTCCTGGTCGTCGTCATCATCGAAGGCATAGGGGGTTTTGACGTATTCAGCCAGATATACCGTCTCGACACGGCGACCATCCTGGCCTCGGTCGTGTTGATCGCATGCGGCAACGGGCTCCTGGCGGCGATACTGGGCTGCATCGTGAAATACGCGATCGAGCCTCGCGATACGCATCAAAAGCCGAAGGTAAGAACTAAGGAAACGGCTCATATCGACGTCTTGCTGAACAGGTAGGACGCCGCTACGATCCCTACTATCAGCGATCCGACAGCGACCCCGAGGTCGAGCCATATGCTGAATGTCCCTGAGCCGAGCATGAGTATCCTCAGGCCGTCCACCGTGTAGCTGATGGGGTTGAGCTGGCTTATCACCTGCAGCCATTGGGGCATCTTGTTTATGGGGAACAGCGCGTTCGAGAGGAAGAACAACGGCATGACCACCAGGTTCATTATGAGCTGGAAGGTCTCCACCTCCTGGATCAGCGAGGCGAAACAGATGCCGACGCTGACCAGGAAGCAGGACAGGATGATCAGCATGACGAATATCCCGGCGATGTTCAGGAGCGACGGGACCGCGATCCCGGTGATGAGGAACCCGAGCACGAGTATTATTACGCCCTGGATGATCGCCGTTGTGGCGCCGCCCAGCGTCCTGCCAATGACCAGCGTCTGCCTCGTGGCGGGCGCTGCGAGCATCTCTTTCAGGAATCCGAACTCCCGGTCCCAGATTATGGAGACCCCGGACGATATGGACGTGAACAGGACGCTCATCGCGAGTATGCCCGGCAGTATGAAGCCCTCGTAGTTGAATCCGGGCATCATGGCGGACAGGCCGCCTCCCAGGGCCGCAAGGAACAGCAGCGGCATGCCCAGGCTGCTTATCATCCTGGACTTGGAGTTGGTGTAACGCTTCACTTCTCTGAGCCAAACGGCGTATATCTTGGACGGTTCAAAGCCCACGTGCTCGCCTCGTTGCCATCATTCCGCTCGGTGCGGCCTTCTCTTCCCTGATGCTGGTGCCGGTGTAGTGTATGAAGACGTCCTCAAGGCTCGGCATGTGCACCTCTATGCTCTCTATCTCTATGCCTGCGCCGAGTGCGGCCTCCATCACCTTCGGGACCAGCTTCCCGCCCTCCTTGGCCTCGAACGAGACGGTCATGTCGGCGATGCGCGGCTCCGCGCTCAGGCCCATCTTCTTGACAAGCGCGGCCAGCTTCTTGGGCTCGCGGCATTCCACGGACATTATGCTCCCCCCGATTATGGCCTTAAGGTTCTTGGGGGTGTCCAGCACCTTTATCTTGCCATGGTCCACGATCGCTATCCTGTCGCAGAGGAAGTCCGCCTCCTCCAGGTAGTGCGTGGTGAGTATTATGGTTATCCCCTGCTCGCGGAGCTTCTCTATGTAGCTCCAGATATGCCTGCGGGTCTGGGGGTCCAGGCCCAGGGTCGGCTCGTCCAGGAAGAGTATCCTCGGCGTGTGCATGAGGCCCCGGGCGATCTCCAGCCTGCGGCGCATGCCTCCGGAGAAGGTCTTGACCATCTTCTCCTGCCAGTCTGTCAGCTCCACCAGCTCCAGGACCTCCTTTATCCGCTGCCTCCGCAGCGGGCCGTCCATGCCGTAGAGCCTGCCGTGTATGTCCAGGTTGTCGTAGGCGCTCAGGCGCGTGTCCACGGTCGGGTCCTGGAACACTAATCCTATGGAGCCGCGCACCTCGTCCGACTGGGTGCGCACGTCGAAACCGTTGACCGTCGCGGTGCCGGAGGTCGGCTCGATCAGGGTCGCGAGCATGTATATCGTGGTGCTCTTGCCCGCGCCGTTCGGGCCCAGGAAGCCGAACAGCTCCCCGGTCTTCACGCTGAAGCTTATGCCGTCCACGGCCGTGAAGCCGTTGAACTTCTTGACAAGGTCCTTGACCTCCATCGCGTCCATGGGAACCAGCTCAGAGGCTTTTCAGTATCTTCTCGGCGAACTCCTTTATGGCGTCGGCCTTCAAAAGCACTATCCCCCTGTGCCCTCTGCCGAGGACGACGAGCTTGTCTCCGGGCTCTATGCCGAAGTCCTCCCTCGCCTCCTTGGGGATCACTATCTGGCCCCGCTCGCCCACGGCGACCGCTCCGTAGAAATGCCTCTCCTTCATGCCTTTCATAATCATATTATGCATACTAATCATATTTAAATGTATTGTGTGGGCGGGAAAAAACGCTCACCGCAGCGGCCCCCGACCTTTCGAACCGGCATCGGATCAGGATGGCGCACGGATACGCGCCATAAAGCACATCAAATACGCATTTAAACATTTCCTACATAAAACCCCGTAACGAATAAATTTTGGGGATTCCTATGAAA
Source organism: uncultured Microcaldota archaeon (assembly GCA_963714085.1). Lineage (GTDB taxonomy): Archaea > Micrarchaeota > Micrarchaeia > Anstonellales > Bilamarchaeaceae > CAILMQ01. The sequence goes on from OY970229.1 coordinate 1,548,305, forward strand.
CAATCAACCACGGCGAAAAGGGCCATTGCCAGGCGGACAGCAACTGCGGTTTTACTCGGGGCGAGTTTGATTTCCTTCAGTCCGCTTCTTGGTGGCTGCGATGACCCAAAGACTGCTCTCGAAGCGAGGTGCAATCAGGGGTACATCTCGATAACAGTACAGAGCTATGGCAATGCCCTGGAGTCTATGGGCGCATCGAATGATACCATGGTCAGGCGCCTGTCAAACGAATTCGTCTGCCCTCCGCGTCGGTTCGCGAAGAACGCCCAGGACGTATCCTGGTTCCGGAGCTCCAACGTTGACCTCGCAGAGAGCTGCTCCCAGGACCTTGGAATCCCTCTTTGGGGCTTCAACAAGCTGCAGAAGCTGATCTATTTCGACGGCCCGGCCGGAAAGTACGAGTTCTCAGTTCCGGTGCGCGAGCGCAACCCGGAGCGCAGGCAAAAGGGCTATGCGAGGCTCCAGGACGCTCTCAGGAGCGGCATCCAGGCTCTTGAACTGGGCGGCTCGCCGATCATCGTGCGGCTGGATTCCATATCGCTAGACGGCGACCAGATCAATGTCAAGGCCGTCGCTGGGCCCCGCGAAACTTTCGCGAAGCAGTAACGCTCAGAGCCCGGCCAGCCTCTCCGCGCCTTTTATGGATTCGATGAACTTCACAGTTCCTTCGGGCACGTGCTTCTTCCACTCCGGGTCGCCCTTGGCGATCAGCTCCCGGATGAGCCTGCCCTCCTTCGGCCCGCGGTCGAAGAACTCCACCGGTTTCAGCGGGATCCCGGCCTTGTGGAACAAATCAGCGACGACCTCGTTGTTGGAATACACCGCGTTGAAGTACGGCACCAATGATTTCACGTGCCCCACCCATTTCGAATGGTCGTTCACGTCCCGCACCGGGATGATCAGCATCCTGGAGAGCTGCTCGCCGCTGAACGCGGCGCGTATCATCTCGATCCGCTCGCCCGCGGAAAAGGGATTCTCCTTGGTCATGGGCGACTCGGCCGAGCCCACGCAGATTATCACTTCGGCATGCTCCGAGAGCAGCCTCTCGACCACGCTCCTGTGGCCGTGGTGGAACGGCTGGAACCTCCCTATGAAAAGCGCCCTGTCAGCGGTCATTTCTTCACTGGTTTATCTGCCGTCTGGACGTGCTCGCTCCTCTTGTCGAACTTCACGCCCACTATCCTGGATTCGCCTCCTACCTTGGCCACGCCCAGCACGGTCTCGGCGGTCGACATCACTATGTCGTTGTGGGACACGACCATGAACTGGGTGTCGGCCGCCATGCCGGACACGAGCTGGGAGAGGTTCTTGCTGTTCTCCTTGTCCAGCGCGGCGTCGACCTCATCAAGTATGTAGAACGGCGACGGCTTGAAGAACTGCATGGCGAATATGAACATCAGGGCCACCAGCGAGTTCTCTCCGCCTGAAAGCGAGTCTATGGAGTGCTCCACCACCTTGCCGTCCTTGCCCGCGCGCCTTATCTTGATGTACAGCCCGGACTCGAAGGGCTCGTTGGGCTTGTCCATGTAGAGGTAGCCCTCGCCTATCTTCAGGTAGGTGAACATCTTCTTGAAGTTCTCGCTGACGGAATAGAAGGTCTTGAAGAACGCGTCCTTCTTGTGCTGCTCGATCTCGTTTATCATGTCGAGGATGGACTTGCGCTCGTCGCCCAGCTTGTTTATCTTCTCCTCCACCCCCTCTATCTCGGCCTTCTTCCTCCCGTACATCTCTATCGCCGCCATGTTGACGTTCGGCATGGAGTCTATCAGCGCCTCGGCCTCGCTTATCATGGCGTTGAGCTCGTCTTTTTTCACTCCGTCGAGCAGCTCCGCGTCCTGGTATTTCACGAACTCGGCCCTGATGTCCTCCAGGCGCGTGGCGGCGGTAGCCTTCCGGACCTCCAGCTGCCCCATATCCTTGTTGAATTTGTCCAGCTCGAGCCTCTTCTCGGCCCGCTGCCTGCTCAGCTCGGTTATCTCCTTCTCCATGCCCTTCATCTTCTCCATGAGCTTCTCGCTCTCCTTGGATATGCCCGAGACCTTGTCCTCGAGCTTGAGCAGCTCCTCCTGCTCGCCCACGGCCTGGCGCTTGAGCTCGTTTATCTTCGCGATCGCGTCCTTGGCCTCCTTCTCCAGCTCCTTCACGCGCTTCTCCTTGGCCCGCAGCTCGCCCTTGCGTATCTCCAGCTCCTTCGCCTTGCCCTCTATCGTCGCTCGTAGCGAGGACACCTTCGAGGCGAACTCCGTGCGCTTCCTGCCCGCCTCGGCGGACGCGCTCTCGAACTTCTTCTCCGCGGCCTCCAGCTTCGTCCTCAATTCCAGCATCTTCGCCTGCCCGGCCTCTATCTGGGACGCCAGGGACGCCATCTCGCCGGCTTTCGCCTTGAGCAGCGCCTCCATTTCGGCTATCTCGGAGAGCACGCCGTCCCTGCGCTTGAGCTCGTCGCGCAGCCTCGCGCTGTCCTCCTCGTGGCGCCGCAGCTCCATCTCGAGGGTCTTCATCTTCAGCTCGAGCTCGGACTTCCTCGCGCGCATGTCCTGCTCGGACTGCCTTATGGAATACAGCTCCTGGACCAGCGATGCCTTGGCGCCCTTCAAGGACTCGAGCTGCGTCTCTATCTTCTTGAGCTGGCTGTTGCCGAGCAGCGAGGAGTCCTGCCTCCCTCCGCTCACTATGCCGGAGCGCTCGAATATCTCGCCGTCCATGGTGACCATGCGGTGCTTGCCGACCCCTATCCTCTTCGCGTCGTCCGCCCCGTCCACCAGCAGCGTCTCTCCGAAGACGTACTCCATCGCGCGCCGGACATGCGCCGGGCAGCTTATGACCTCGAGCACGGACTCGAATCCGTTGTGCTTGGCCGCCGCGGAGACGCGCACGTCGTTGAGCGGTATGAACGTCGCCCTGCCGGCCTTGGCCTTCTTCAGCCGGTCTATCACCCTGGTGGCCGCGTCTATGTCGTCCACCACCACGTAGAGCAGCCTGCTGCCCCCGCACGCCTCCACCGCCTGCGCGTGCTTGGGCTCGAACGCTATGAGGTCGGCCACGGTGCCGTGTATCCCGTTGCCGTCCTTCTCCCTCATGGCGGCTATGAACTGCAGCGCGGGGTTGGCCAGCTGTGGCGACGCGCGCACCTTGTGCACGGCCTTGGCCTCGTTGAGCTCGAGGAGCTTCCTGTCCAGCTCGCGCACCTCGTCGTTTATCTCCTTGGTCCTTGCGAACGAGGCCTCTATGTCGTCGCCTATGCCTTTGGCGGCTTTCCTCAGCGACTCCACCTCCTTGTCGGAGGCCTCCGCCTCAGGGGCTTCGGGCGCTATGCGCTCGGCGTCCTCCTTCTTCATGGCGATTATCTCGCGCTTGGACTCGGTCTCGCTTTTCACGCTCGCGAGCTTCTCCCGCAGCCCCTGCACGTTCTCGGACGCCTGCGCCACCGAGGTCCGGAGCGAATCGACCTCCTCGTTGCGGATGAGGGCCGCCTGTGCCGCGGCCGCGGCCTCCAGCGACTTCAGCTCGTCCTTCATCCTGCCCACTTCGGAGTCCAAGGCCTTGAGCTCGTCCCCCTCCTTGCCTACCCCCTTGGAGATGCTCTCCGCGTCCTCGTTGGCCTTGGCGACCGACTCCTCCTTGTCCTTGGACATCTGTATCTTGGAGCTGGCCGACGCTTTCAGCTCCTCTATCCTGCGTATTATGGTGGACGTCTGCTGCCTCTCCACGAGCTCGCGGTTGGTCTGGTAGCGCTGCGCCTCTACCGCGGCGATCTTCGCGTCCAGCTCCGCGTGGTCCTTTTCCCGCGCGCCCATGTTGAACCGTATCTTCTCCTCGAGCTTGGCCGCATCGGCGAGCTCCTTCTCCAGCCGGTTCAGCTCGCTTTTCAGCAGCGTGCCCCTCGCGCTCGAGAGCTTCTTCTTCGCGTCCATGAACTTGAGCGCGGCCTCCTTCTCCTGCTCGAGCTGGTTCAGTATCGCCTGGCGCTCGCCCAGTATTATGGAGGCGTCCTTTATCCTCGACTCCACGATGTCCAGCTCGCCTATGGACTCCTTCTTCTTGGACTCGAAGTCCGATATGCCGGCCACTGAGTCTATTATGGTGCGCCGCTCCTTGCCTCCCATGTTGATTATCCTGGCGACCTCGCCCTGCGCGATTATGTTCCTCCCGGACTCGTCGAGGTTGTACTTCTTCATGCAGTCGAGTATCGCGTTCCTCGTGGTCTTCTTGCCGTTTAGCCGGTAGAGTATCTTGCCGTCCTCGCGGATCACGCGCTTGAGCTCCAGCTTCGTGTCCCCGTCGAACTCCATTGTGACCTCCGCGGTCCTCGCTCCGGTGTGGATGAGGTCGCGGACCTTCTTGGCCCGCAGCGATTTCAGGGATATCTCCCCCATGACGAAGCGTATCGCGTCGCCGAAATTGCTGTTATGGACTATCATGCCGTTCGCGATGAAATTATGGTGCTCCCCGATGCTCAGGTCGTAGACCCATTCCTCCCTGGGTGCGGTCGCCTCTATGCTTTCGACCTCGTCCCAGAAGATATCCGATTGGGAAAGCAGTTCCAGGCGCGCGACAGCCTCGGATTCAATCTGTTTCTGGAGCGCCACCGGGCGCATGGCATTGACCAGGAGATGCCTGATCCCGTAGCGGGAGGGAAGGCATTGGTCGTAGCAGTATGCATCTAGACGCGGGAACTCCTTTTTCATCCTCTTGACTGAGATGCCGAGGTCGCTGACCGCGGTCCTGACAACTGAATTGGCTTCTATAAGGTCCACGTTGGGATTGATCTTTTTTTGGACGAGGCGCCTGAGTCGTTCCGATTTCTTTTTATGCACCATTTTAACGTTCCGCTCGAACAACGCCATGTTCTCGATTTCTGAAATCGTCAGCTTCAGGTAGGAACCGACAAAACCTGTTTTGGTCTCTCTCTTGGAGACCCTCGCCTTCCTTGGAACTACCCCCAGCCGGAGCAGTATCGATTCCACGCCGCTTATGAGCCTCTCGCTTTTCAGCGTGAGCTCGACGGTATTCTTCGAGACGTAACCATCCCCGCAGAACAACCCGTTGAGGAGGTTGGACAGCTGCTCGTCCGTGCTGTGCTTGAGCAGCAGGTCCGATATGTATTTTCCTTCTGCACCTTGGAAAGACATCCCGAGCTTCAACAGGAGGTTCCTCAAGGCAGTATTGTTGATTATCACATCGCAGGCGTTCTCCTTGTATTTGTAAATGTGGGGTTCGACATGGAAAACGTCCCTGGTGATCCTGGCGAAATCCTGCACGACCTCCTCGCAGCCGTTGGTGAACCTGATCTGATTGTTGTGCATGCTCGTGCTTCCATCAGCCAGGAGATAGCCGAGGAACCTGCAAAGCTCATTGGAATTCTGCCATGGCATCCTCAGGATGGAACCAGCGCCATCGCCTTTCACTTCCGTTATCAGCTGGGCGGTCTCTATATCGCTGAAGCCGAAGAACCTCAGTGTCCGCACCAGGTAAGGGAATTGGATCGCTTGTTCCATGTTCACAAAGCACGTGAGGGCTGTTTCGGGAAGCTGTAGCTTTTCCCCCAGCGTTCCCCAGGTCATTCCGGCCTTTTTGGATCGGATTATCGTGGCTATCTTCTCATCGTATGGCACGTAAATCTTGTCATCGGGGCTTATGAGGTCGAGGAACTCCAGGAAGAACGGCTCCTGAGGCTCCACCGGCACCTTGCGCGGCACGGCGATCCTTATCCTCTCCTTCAGCTCGTCCGCGCGTATCGGGCGGATTTGGCCGTTGTCGAGAATGAAAAAAGGATGGTACTCGGTCGCGACTATCTCCTTTCCCGAGCGGGTCCTCACCCTGAGCATCCTGCTGGGGGCCTTCCTCTTCACGAAGGCGGCAATCGCCCTTTTCGTTATCTTCAGGCTGTTGGTATCCAGGGTGAGTATCTCCTTCGGGGCCTCGGCCTGGGCGACATAACCATCGTCCATCTCTTCGACATGGCCGTTCGAGAGCGCATGGTCCACGAGGTCGCGAATCTTCTCGGTCGTGCCGTCGGAGAGCAACACCTCGGTGTCGCCATCCACGCACTTTCCCGACCCGTTCGGGCCCGCGAGGCAGACGAACGATTTGGGGAGATCTATGTTCACGAGCTTGAATGACTTGAAATTCCTGATTTTGACCCTGGAAATGTAGATCATGGGAACACTAACTCCATTTCGCGAATCAGGATTAAAAGGCTTGCTGCGCGGGATAACTAGTGTTGACTTAGGTGTATAAAAATGTTTCGTTACATATGTAATCAAGGTGATATTGATGGCATACGCATTGAAACAAGATGTCGCTGGACACAAAGCGACGAAAACCGCATCGCTAATGCTCGCGCTCCCGCTCGCCGCAGGGCTGCTTTCATCCAAGGCCAGGGCTGAGACGGAAAACACCCCGACCAAGCCGACCGTTGCCGTGGAGCAGTACACTTATGTGAGCAGAGCCCAGGTAATACGGGGGCTTGTGACGAGCTGCCAGAAGAAAAATGATTGCGTGCTCCATTCCAACGTGAAAGCCGGGGACTCCCTTTTCACGCTAACCGACGCGAGAACCGGCGCGCTTGTTGTGGAAGCGAAAGTGACCGAAGTGAACCCGAACGGTGTTACTTTCACATTGAAAGATCCCGCGAGCAGGATTTCTGAGACGTTCACCCTGAATTACGACGGCACCGGGACGAACGTTCCGCAGTCGCTTGTGAATACATATTTCAATTGGAGCGGTTGGAAAGCGAAGAAGACCGCTGACCCGAACGTGGCCGAAGTCAGGCTGCCGGAAAATTTCGAATCAAGCGCGCACAAGTGGGCGCGAAAGACTAAAACCGAAATAGCTGGGAAAGGACTCGCGATGCTTATCCCGGCGCCGAAGGATGGTAATACGGGTTTCCTCGTGTTAGACCGCGACCTCGATGCGCCCGTGGTGACCAAGGTCGATGGCAAAGGGGTCGAATTCGTATTCCCGTATCAAGCCTTTCAAGTGCCTGAAACCGGATCTCATGCCGGAGGGCCCGTAAGGCTCGATTATGGCCAGGAATGCACAATCATACGAGATGTGAGCGTCATGTCGCTCAAAGCACAAAAAAGAACCGGCAAGTACACCGCGAACATGACCGTCACCGAGATGGAACCGGTATACGGGGACTCCGGCAGCAAATAAAATCGTTTGAATGCCTCTGCGGCGGGTTCAGCGCGAGAGCTCCTTGAGCATCTCCGCGCCCTTGGCGGTGAGTGAGAGGAAGACCGGCTTCCCGTCCGGATTCAGTATCTCGACGTATTTCTCCTCCACGAGCAGGTCCAGGTGCTTCCGGACCGCCACGTGGCTCACCCCGAGCCGCTCGGCGAGAAGGTTGAGGTAGCACGCCTCGTGCTTCCTCTCGCATTCGGCGATGATCCTGATGATCTTGCGCCGGGTCTCGGAACCCTTGCTCCAGTAAAATAAAATGGTTCGGCTCATTCTACCCTCTTGCGTATGTCCTTCATCGTCTTATATATGCCGTAGCAGGACGCTGCGAAGAATATCGCGGACAGGATGTCGCTGATTTCCTGAAGCGACGCGAAGACCTCGAAGCCGCGCATCATGGGCACCAGTATCAGGAGCCACTGCGAGATGGCGAAGAAAAGCGCCGACAGGATAAGCGAGAACCAGTACCAGCCCTTGTCCGTCTCAAGGTACAGCTTTATCGCGAGCACCAGCGCGCCGAGCACGCTGATGGACGCCACTAAGCGCAGCACGAGCACGAGAACCATAAATCCGTCTGGCGGCAGTATCATCGGAGCCATTCTTTTCACCTGACATGGTTGAGGCGCCGGAAGCTTTTTAAATGTAATTACATTAAGGTTACATTAGGCTTACAGAAACGGCCAACGCGCAGGATGAATGATATGTCAGAGTACATCCTAGAGATAGATTCCGCCACAAAGGAATACCGGTCCGAGGGAGCCACGTTCGTGGCGCTCAAGGGGATCAGCATCAAGATAAAGAAGGGCGAGTTCGTGGCGATAACGGGCCCGTCGGGCAGCGGGAAGAGCACGCTCCTGCACTTGCTCGGGTGCCTGGACGTGCCGAGCAGCGGCGAGGTGTACCTCGACAGCGTGCCGATATCCAAGATGAGCTCGGACGACCTGGCCGTCGCGAGGAACAAGAAGATAGGCTTCGTGTTCCAGGCGTTCAACCTCTCGTCAACGCTCAGCGTCTTCAGGAACGTGGAGCTCCCTCTCATGATAAGCGAGATGGACGACGAGAGGCGCGCGCCCATCGTCAAGGAGTGCCTGTCCATCGTCGGGCTCTCGAGCAAGGAGAAGAGCATGCCCTCGCAGCTCAGCGGCGGGGAGAGGCAGAGGGTGGCGATCGCCAGGGCGCTCGCGAACCAGCCGGAGATGATACTCGCGGACGAGCCGACCGGCAACCTGGACTCCAAGTCCGGCAAGGACGTCATGGACTTCCTCGCCGACCTGTGGCAGGAGCGCGGGATAACCGTAGTCATAGTCACGCACGAGCCGGTCGTGGCCGCATACAGCGAGAGGGTCGTGCACATAAGGGACGGAAAGATAGAGAGCGAGACCCTCCAGAAGCCCACGAGGGCGAAGGACGGCGACCACATAAAAGTCAAGGAATTTGAGGATGCCAGGGCAGTCCCGAAGCCCGCTGGGCAGAAGGGTGGCAAGAGCAAGGTGAAGGAGTTCGAGGATGCTAGAGGTGCTTGAATGAAAACGATGACCCATATATTATTCGGCGTATTGATGATTTGCATGATGGCGGGCGTGCTGTCCGCCGCGAACACCGGCACCACCGCGGGTTCCACCAACGGTGCCGCGCTGCAGGTGAGCGGCTACACCACGGTCCCCCAGAGCGTGTATCCCGGCTCGAAGGGCGAGCTGCAGGTCACGATAGCCAACTCTGGCACTGACACCGCATCGGCGACCGTGGTCAATTACGAGCTGCCGGGCCAGACCCAGCCGTCCCAGGTCACGGTCGGCGACATAGGCGCCGGAAGCAGCGCCATAGCATCCATACCCTTCCAGGTCCCCATGAACGTGAGCAGCGGCTTCTTCGTCATGAACCTGAACGTCGTGTACTTCGGCGACCCGACCGACACGACCGTGAAGAACACTCCGCTCTCGATAACGATAATGGTCTCCCAGCACCAGATACTCAACGTCAAGACGGTATCCGTGACGCCCCAGTCCGTGCAGGCCGGGGACGAGGTCACGGTGGACCTCGATGTGCAGAACACCGGCGGAGTGATGAACAACGCGGTCATAACCGCGGACGGCGACACCACTTTCACGCTCGCCGGAACGACGCAGCAGTCCATCGGCAACGTCCCATCCGGAGGCAATGTGAACGTCTCCGTGCTCCTCGTCGCGTCCTCATCCGCGGCTCCGGGAAGGTACAACATCCCGCTGATCGTGGACTACGAGGACCTGCTGCAGAACACGGTGAACCAGACGGTCTCCGTGGGCCCGGTGACGGTGTCCGAGCCATCGGCCCAGTTCATGGTGTCGATGGTACCGACAGGCCAGGTCGAGGTCGGAGGCGAGGCGCCGTTCGCGCTCACCCTGACGAACCTCGCCGCCAACGTCATATCCGCGACCGTGGACCTCACTGAGAACACGCCGTTCACTCCCATAGGCTCCAGCAGGCTGTTCTTCAGCGGCATAGAGCCGGGCCAGAGCCAGACCCAGACGGTCATGGTCGGCATCGAGGCCGGGACGACCTCGGGATACTACGACTTCCCCCTGACCATCACCAGCAACGGCAATTCCTACAACCAGACCATGGGCATACTGGTGAACGCGACGTCGGACTTCGATGTCAGCGCGACTACGACGCCTGAATTCGTCTCGACCGGCAGCACCGGGGTCAAGCTGACCGCGGAGATAGCCAACACCGGTAACGGGCCCATGAGGAGCGTGTACGCCGACGCGGCGTCCACGGAGGACTTCGTGGTGATAGGCACCACGGACAAGTTCATCGGCACCCTCAACATAGACGACTTCGGCACGCTGCCGCTGATCATCGACGTGCCCCAGAACCTGACCCCGGGCGATTACAGCCTGCCCATATCCGTGACCTTCAAGGACGCCAACAACGTGGAGCAGACCATAGTGAAGAACCTCACCATAACCATCTATTCGCAGCAGGACGCGGCCAGGGACAACCTCCTGGCCAGCGGAGGCACCGGGACTACTGGAGCCACGGGCGCCTACGGCGGAAGGAGCGGTGGCGGGCTCTTCGGCATATCCTACCTGATGTGGATAGGCATCATCGTGGTGATCGTCCTGGCCTACTACGGCTACAAGAGGTACAAGGGGAGCAAGAAATGAAACTCAAGGACATCCTCGACCTTGCCCTCACCAGCATACAGCACAGGCACCTGCGGAGCTGGCTCACCATACTTGGCATAGTCATCGGCGTGGCATCCATCATCACGCTGATAGGCATAAGCCTGGGGATAAGCAGCGAGATAAGCTCCAGGCTGAACACGCTCGGGAGCAACATAATAACCATAAGCCCGGGCGGGCAGCAGGCGTCCCGCATGGGAGGCGGCGGGTTCGTGCAGCCCACGGGACCCGGCGGCTCGGGGGGCGAGAAGACCACCCCGGAGATAACGTTCCGGGAAGCCAGCGACCTGAGCACCCTGCCCGGAGTGGAGAAGCTGGACACGCGTATCCAGAAGCGCCAGACCATCGAGTACCAGAACCAGAACTCATCCCTCACCGTGATAGGCACGGACCCGGCGGCTTTCGCGGACACGGTCGGGGTCGTGATGTACAACGGCCGCTACCTGAACCCCAGCGACGGGCAGTCCGCGGTGGTCGGGTTCGGAGTGGCCAACCAGACGTTCAGCGACCTGGACATGCTCGACAAGCAGATAAAGATAGACGGCATCCCGTTCCACGTGGTCGGGATACTCAACTCGTCCGGCGGCGCGGGTTTCGGCACCGTGGACAACGACGTGTTCATACCGGTGAAGACCGCCGAGGAAATGTTCAACCAGACAACGGACGTCAGCGAGCTCGTGGTGATGGTGTCAGCGGACCATGACACGGACACGGTCGCGAGCGAGCTGGAGAACGAGCTCATAATCCTGCACCGCGTGACGAAGGACACCGAGGACTTCACCATAACCACGGCGGCGACATTGGAATCCACGATATCGAGCGTCACGGACACCCTCGGGCTGCTCCTTGGCGGCATAGCGTCGATCTCGCTGCTGGTCGGCGGCATAGGCGTCGCGAACACCATGTTCATGAGCGTGCTGGAGCAGACCAGGGACATAGGCGTGTACAAGTCGCTGGGCGCCAAGAACAGGGACGTGGTCTACATGTTCCTCTGCGAGGCGGCGATAATCGGATTCGTGGGCGGCTTCCTGGGAGTCATACTCAGCTTCGTCGTATCGGCCATCCTGGGCAACTTCGGCGTGCCGATCACGATAAGCGCGGAGCTGGTCCTCGGAGGGCTGTTCTTCTCGGTCGTGATAGGCGTGGTGGCCGGCTGGGCGCCGGCAAGGAACGCGGCTTCGATACCGCCGGTGGAAGCGCTGAGGTACGAGTAGCTACTTTTTTTATTTCAAAAGCCGGCTAACGGCCCATAGGCAGGACCGAAATCGCTCAGGCTGTCTATATCCTCAAGCTTTCTTATCCCCAGGTAATCCTTGATCCTGGTTTCCATCCTGGCGAATGCCGCTGCCAAACGCGATTCGAGGCCAGGATCCCCGATGACATCGCGATATGCCGCCACGTCTTTGCCAAGGATGCGCCGGGTCAGGAATTTAAGGTCGGACCGGATTTCATCCTTGCTTAACAGGTGACATAATTCGAAATCCAGGATCGGGACGCACACTTTTCCTGCGGCATCGAACCACGCCCCGTCCTTGCCCGGAGATTCGTTATGGTGGATGCCATTCGAAGCGAGCACGATTTTTGAAAAATGAAAGGGAAGCAGGATCGACCATGCATGTTCGCGCAGGCTGATCAGCTTCTCCCGATGATCCTGATCGGATCCCGTATAAGAGTCAGAGACTTCTGAGACGTGTCTCATGTCCGGATCCAAATCAGATTCGAATCTGGATGAACTGATTGATCCATCCAGGCCTTGCATATACTCGAAAAGGCCGAACCTCTGTCCGAGCTTGTCCTCAAGATATCCGATGGGTGATTCGAAGCGGATGGCGAACGCCTCGTCTTCATAATCGGCAAAACCCGACAAGGCCCGCGCCACGAGGATTTCCCCCAATGTGAGATTGCACGTCCTCTCGCCATGGCGGTGCTCGTCTCCGGGTCCTCTCTCTTTTTTCACTACGAACTCCCCGGACCCGTCATCTGGAGCGATGAAAAAAATCTCCCTGCCCTCGGCGCGGGCTTCCCTGGTCCTCCGCTTCTGGGCCAGACTGAACTTTTCCGGCGTACTGGAATATTCACGAAATAGAAAAAGGGCACCGTCTCTTGTCGGAATGCTATGCAGCCTCATGGCCTCCCTGCGGTTCTCCTCATCGGCCGGGCTAAGCTTTTGAAAACGATGAAGATTGACCGGTTTCGCGGCATCTCCTTTTTGCGGCGGCTTCAGACCGCCAATCCCACCCTTGTCCATGCTTAACTTATGCTAATCCGGCTTTAAAAGCATTTGCTTATACTTTTAAACACATTCTTCATTATTAAAATATCGGAAAATCAATCATATGATTGAAATATCAATCGACTGGAGGGCCAGGAACGCGGCTTCGATACCGCCGGTGGAAGCGCTGAGGTACGAATAGCGGATTTTTCAAGATGTGAACGGTCTATCTGTCCCAACCGAGCAGCTGAACGCGGGAGAGGTCCGGTTCATTGTTCATGCGTTGGGCAGGGATTGCAACCGACAGGAGGATGGGGCTCAATTGTTCGACCTGGTAGTCCCGTACCCCATACATATCGAGCATCTCGCGGATCTCCTCCATCGTAAATGTTCTCCCTGACCAGGAGAGGGATGCCGAACGGAAGGCATGGCCATCGAAGCTCACGTCCGAAACAAGCATGCTCCGGTAATACGCGAGGCGGTGCTCAAGCCCGAGGACTACCGAGTCCCCGGTGTTCGGATAAAGAGAGACGAGTGTCAGCCTCGAGATGCGCGTGAGCTCCTTGAGCCATTGGTGTCGCTCTGCAAGCGCGCAGTTCCCGAGCGTATTAACCGTAACATATGCCAGATCGAATTCTAGGTCAAGGAAACCGGTTCTCCGCACATCGCGTACCAGGAAGGTGAGGCGGAAATCATTCAGGTTCGCCTTATCCTCCGCGATGGCGAGTTCGTTATAATCGATGCCGACTATTCTCCCATCCAACCGGTCCTTCAATGCGTTCATGTCCTCGCCGAGGCCGCATCCGACATCGAGCAGGAGCGGGGCGTAACGCAGTTGCTTCCGGAGCCCGTGCGCATGCCTGACGATCGCTTCGCGTTCGAGGTTTTTCAGGTCCTTAAGAAGGGGGTATTCTAGGAGTTTGGAATTCATCGAGCGCAAGGCTCTGAGTGCCGTCTGTTTGTCTCCGAGGAAAGTTACCAGTATTCCACCATTATTCTATATGTATAAAAACAAATAAAAACCAATCTCAAATCCCCAAAATCCAGGCTACCGTATTTTCCCCACCTTTTGACGAACCTCGCCATCAATGCACCGGCATGCGAGGGGTCGGGCGCATCGGTTTCGATATCCTTGCTCGGCAGGAGCATTTTCTACTTCTGCAAATCCCACTTTTCAATATAGCTGGTTTTGAGATGCCGATTTCCTCAATTTTTTCCCGCAGGGAAATAGCTCGTCACAATCTCGTTAGTCACAAGCGTGGTATCCCTCCGCTTGATGATGTTGCTGAACCTGTCCTTAAACCGTTGATTGAAAGACCTCAGGTCCGCTGTTGTCGGCACTTCCAGTTCTATCGATAAGTCGTAGTAACCTATTGTCTCAGTGGCCCATAGCACATGCGGTTCGAAGCTAAGGAACGAGTAGAGCTCCTTTTTCTTCTTCTCTGTCGCCCGCTTGAGGTTGATCCAGATCTTGTAGTACGAATAGCCGAGTTTTGCGTAATCTATCCAGACGTGGGAACCTTGGATGATCCCATCCTTTTTCAAACGTTTGATTGATTCCATGACTGTCGGAATCGATACGTCTGCGCGCTCTGAGAGCGTTTTTACCGGCGCCCTTGCATCTGCTGAGAGCGCTTCCAGCAGCTGGTTTTCAGCGTCAGAAACGCTCCGTATCTCTGTTGTTTCGCTGCTCCTTACAATCTCGCGCGCCCCATTTGCGAAGCCGAAATCCCTTTTGAAATAGTTGAAGATGAGCGTGTGCATCAGCTGTTTCTCAATGACGTAGTCTCCGAAGCGCTCCCCGAAGTCTGATATGAAATCAGACACCTCCATGGCATCGCGCACCCTTGGGGCGACATTCAGGTCCCAATCCCCTTCGCAATTGGCCGCCCACCCGATTGTTTTGAGGCTTTTGATATACCGGATAATCTCCTTCTCTACATCCGTGGGAAGCTCCTCGAACTTGAACAGAATAGGGTACATCCTGAAGCCGAGTTTATGGAGATCCATTTCTGTGAGATAGCCTCTGATGAGGCCAAATTTCTCCATATTCTTCACGCGGTATAGGACGACTTCCTTGCTCACTCCTATTTTCTTTCCTATCTGGCGATAGCTCTGCCTTGCATCAAGTTCGAGCTCACGGAGTATCTTGAAGTCTTTCGCATCTGGTTTCGGGCTCTCCGTTTTGGTTTTTATCATTATTTTACCTTTTGCAAATATATTTTCTATCTTATTTATGTTTGGTAAAATTTTTAAAGATAAGGTTTATTATTCGCCTTTGAGTTGTTGTTAATGGTGGTATAATGATTAAGAAAGAAAATGACCGAGCCGGATTCCTGCTCCTGCTCTCAGATCCAAAAACTGCTTTGGCGGCAATAAGAAGGGCTGACACGGATACGCTCAGGCACATAGCAGATTATTCGGATAATGCAGGAATGCGCCTGGCCGCGATAAAAAGATTGGACTGTGCTGGCATCGGCGTTTATGCCAAGCTCAAAGATAAGCCAATTAAGGAAGGCGTTTGGCACGGATTTGTTCCAGAGCTTATCAGGACAAATGCAGAATTACTCTACCTTGCCCAAAATGGCAATGAGAAGATAAAAGTTGTGATCGCTATGAGCAGCGATATCGACATCAATATTCGCATGGAAGCAGTAAATGCTCTAAGCGGCAAGTTCGCCAGACTAAAAATTATCCACCGTCTTAGACATGGGATGGACGAGAGTACTTCACTGACCGATAATGAAAAAGTTATGGCTGCGTGTGCAAGATTGCTCCCTCGAGAGAAGGGTAACAAATACGTTGCTGCTTATTCCGAAGACGAAAGCGAAGCCATGGCTGCTTTTGGAAGGATAAATGAACAAGAAGAATTATGGTTTGTTGCTGCAAGGAGTCCGAATCCAGAAATCCGAAAGACAGCAGTTTGCCGCATTGAAGATGAAAAGCAAGTCGGGGCGCTAATAGCCAAGCTTGTGGGCAGAGGCCGCACATTATCTACTTTGGGCTGCCATTATTTTCATATGCCGCGCGGTTATCAAGAAGCAATAGATAACCTGTTAGAAAAAAATCGCATAGAATCTATTTTGGAACCGCTGCGCGAGTTGGCAGATGCAAGGAATGAGAATGAACATCATCGCAAGCGCCTTGCCGAGGCCTGCACCTTCTTGGGCCAAAGTGGAAAAGAATTGCCCGAGGAAGTCCATCTTTTCATAGCACTGTACGTTAGGAAAGTTACAAAATCGATCGAATGTGAAAACGGGCCCTATCGTACAAAAACACTGTTTGAAGGCAACGACGCGGTGCGGCTGGCTTCATTGAGAAAATTGGGCGAGAAGGCTCTCGCGGAAGTGGCGCTAACTATTGAAGACGATATGGATATTGCCGCAAGGGCAGCGCGGAAGATAAATGACCAGGATGCGCTGTCGAAGATTGCGCTGAGATGGGCCAGGGGTCGGTATGGAGCTTCGTATGGTTGGTATAGCGTTACAGAACCTGCAAAAATAGCAATCGACGCTCTTGATGCATGCCACCTACGTCTTTTCCTATTAAACTACCAAGGAATGGATCTGCAGTTTCATGACGATTACTGCCCGACAATCGCCTATGCACTAAAGCAATTAGGAAGCAAAATCTCCACAACTGCAGAGCCAGAAATACTTCAATTCATCGCAATGCATGCCCCGAACACAGAGGAAAGACATGCGGCATTTGAAAAAATAATGCACCTGCCTGAATTAATTGAAGGCATTATCACGCATGTTTACATAAGACATGATAACTATGTTCATGCGCCTTATGGCGAATATCGCGATGTTGCAGGATGGGTCTTGGACGCGCTTTACGATGCAGATAAGGGCAGATTTGTTGTTGCAACATGCAAATGCCGTTATAACGAGCAGGTTGAGGAGTTATTGCAAAAAACGGGGGCCATAGATGACCTCATTGTGCTTGCCAGAATCAAAAAAGAGTTCAGGGAAGAGCTCAGGGCATGCCCTTGGTCCAAAACAGTTGAGAAAATCACCGACGCTTGCGATAAAAGGCTGGCCACGTTAGGAATCAACCCTGCGCTTGCAGATCTTCTTGCGAAGAATCCGCTTGCGCGTGGAGAAGCAGTTGATGCAAACATGGCAAAACGCCCCGTGCCTTCGGCTTTTCAACGGGCAAAAAAGCTACCTAATAGATAAAAAAATCAAACTCGGATATGTGAAGTGAGATTGCCAAACTTACTTTTTCATTCCAAATGGTCTGCTCACACAGCTATAAAAAATGATTACGTTATAATAACGTTATGCAAGTGGCGAAAGAGAAGAGACGCACCAAGATATACAATGAGCTAGCCCGGCATTTCCCCTTATGGCGGGAGGCCTGCCTGGAGGAGAAAGGCAGGGACCTCAAAGAGACGCTATTCATCAAGCAGGTGTTCAAAGCCGCAGGGGGAAACATACGCTCGGTCGTCGATCTCGGCGGTGGCGTCGGGACGCACTCGAAGGGGCTTGTCGAGGCGGGTTATGACGTGACCCTGTTCGACCAATCCCGGATCGCGATCGCCATAGCGCAGCGGGGCACCCCCAGGCTCGCGACGGTCCAAGGCTGTTTCGAGTCGATATACCTGGACACGGGGTTCGATGCGGCGGTATGCATGTGGTCGACACTGGCCTACGTCCACGGCGAAAAGGGCCGCAAGCATTTCTATCAGTGGCTCAGAGACCACGCCAAGGACGTCATCATCCTCGACCAGGCCAATTTCCATGCTTATCCGAGAGTGTTCCACAAGGTATACGAAGCGGAGAACGAGGGATACGCCATCAAAGTGACGAGGGACTGGGTTCTTGACGCGCATGGCTGCAAGCGCACGAAGTTCGTCTACGAGCTTTTCAACAAGAGGACCGGGGCCAGAGAGGTCATAGACGACGAAGAGACGCAGAAATACATCCCCATCGAGCGGCTCGCGTGTTATCTGGGCAGGGGATGGGACCTGGCGCACCTGGTCGGCGACTACGACCTCGCGGAACGCTATGAGCGCGAGCGCTCGTCCAGGATGATAGCCGTCTTCACGAAGTAGGATCAGCTTGTTTTTGAAGCGCCGACGCCAAGCACGCTCAGCGCGTGGGTCGTGGGGAAGACTATGCCGACTATTCCCATTGCGACTATGGTTGCACTCAATCCGCCCGTGGAATACAGGTAGAGCAGTGCGAGCACCACTATGACATACCTCGCCAAAAGCATGTAATCTATCTTCGTGTCTGTCTTCGCCTTAGCGTCCCCTTTCGATACGGCCATATCTTCACCTTGGCTTCGTTATAGGCAACAAAGGCATGATTGATAAAGCTAACACCCGGATCACTGCGGCCTTTCGGGATATGTTGAAAGTAGAAAATGGACAGGACGGGATTTGAACCCGTAGCCTCTCCCATGCCAAGGGAGCGTTATACCGGGTTTAACTACCTGCCCAGAAAGGTGTTATATCTCCGCCACAGCGTTTTTAAAAAGATGTTTGTTCATCCGGTCGATGATATCGAGGAATAAGATGAGGGAGATGGTAGACCCGAAGGCTCCATCTGCCCTCCCACTCTTCTAGCCCAAACGGGCAGAGTAAGCGTTGTAAGAAAAAATTTATATATCATCATTTCCTATTCGGTGGATTGACAACACAATAGTGTAGATTCAAACCCTATCCATGGCAGCGCCCGCCCGCCGCTGAGGTTGATTTAAATATTTACTGTTGGAGTACTGTGCATGCCAGAAATCCCGAAAAAGAGCAAGGACGACAAAAGTTATAAGGCCCGCGGCTCGCAGGCCCCGCAAGCGAGCAAGGACGACAAGGCTTACAAGGGCTACAGCGGCCCGGCCCCACAGAAGAGCCCGGACCCCAAGGCATACGAGGGCCACGAGACCCCGGCGGCCAAGGGCACCCGGTCCATGGTGATGATCCTCATAGCGGTGATGCTGGTCCTCATAGTCATCGCCGCGGGCGTGCTCATCTTCCTGTTCATGAACAGCCCCATCACCTCCCCGGTTCCGCAGCCCACGCCCGTGGTCAACGAGACCACGAACCTCACCAATGCCACCGCCCCCCAGTGCGACGACCAATGCATGCTTCAGAACGCGGTGGACAGCGGCTCCGCGGACCTGTGCCTCAACATAAGCGACGTGTCGATCAGGCAGGAGTGCTACGTGCTGCTCTCCAATACCTCGGTCTCCGTGTGCCTCGACCTGGCGAACGAGACGGACAAGGTCAAATGCGTGAGCGACTACGCGGTCACGAACGCAAACATCTCGCTCTGCTCGCTGCTCTCCGGATCCGGCGCCAGCGCCTGCATGGCCGCGGTCAACCCGTGCTACGCGGACAACGGCACCGCGCAGCTGCTCTGCTTCGCCCTGGCGAGCAGGAACTACTCCATATGCGGCTCGGACAGCGAATGCATACTCAACTACAGCCGCTCCACCGGCACGACCGACGCCTGCGGCCAGCTGAGCCTGGTCGCGAACCAATACGGCTGCTGGGCCGAGGCGAGCGACATGGACAAGTGCGCGAACCTCTCGATCAAATCCCAGGAGGACCTGTGCTACGACGTATACGCGATGCAGACCGGCAACTCGCAGCTCTGCCAGAACATAACGCCGGACAACCTGTACCAGACCCAGTGCCTATCGTACTTCGCGGTGAAGGCGGGCGATTATAGGTTCTGCAACCAGGGCCTGTCGCTCAACAACCGCTGGATCTGCTACACGAACTACTCGATCTCCACCGGGGACGTGACCGGATGCGACAAGATAGATCCCCTAGCCAGCTCGGCGAAATTCACCTGCTATTACACCTACGCGATACAATGGGGCAATCCCAGCGTCTGCGGCGAGTTCGCCGGGGTCCCGTCCGAGATGACCGAGTGCTACATCGGAGCCATGGTCCAAAACAACACGAAGCTGAACTATTCGTACTGCGCAGACATCAACATCACCAGCTGGCAGAACCAGTGCTACGATGATGCGGCGACGCTGCACAACGACTCGTCCATCTGCTCCTACATAGCGTCCCAGAACGACCGGAACAGCTGCCTGGCGGACCTGAACATAACCATCAACGAGGCTAACAAGAGCTAGAAAGAAGAAAAATTAGAAAAAATCAGGCCTCGGCCGGCTTCTCGGCTGGCGCCTCCTTCTTCTCCTCCGGAGTCGAAGTCACCACCTTGGCCTCTTCCGCGGCCTCGGCCTGCGCGGCCTCCTCGCCCGTCTCGGCCTCGCCCTCCTTCTCCTCGAAGAGCGCGGTCTCGAAGCTGCTTATCTCATACTTGAACTCGTCGTAGGATTTTATCTGCCCCTGCGCAAGGGCCATCTCGCGCGCGAGTATGTAGAATATGAGCGCCAGCGAGCGCTTGCCCTTGTTGTTTATGGGGATCACCAGGTCGATGAACTTGGTCTCGTTGTCCGTGTCGCAGAGCGCGATTATCGGGACCCCGTTCTTGGCGCCCTCGCTGACGGCCTCGCGCTCACCCTTGGGGTCGCATACGAACAGCAGTTTCGGCTCCTTGAAGCCCTTGTAGCTCATGTTCGTCATGGTCCCTGGGATGAACCTGCCCTTCGCCATCGGTACTCCGGTTATCGTGGAGAACTTCGACGCCGGGTTGCTCGAATAGATGCGCGACGCGACCACCAGGAGCTCGTCGGGCTTGTACATAGCCATCATCTTCGCGGCTGCTATGAGACGCTCGGCGCTCTGCCTCAGGTCCAGGATGTACAAGCCGTCGTCCCTTCTCCTGAACACGAACCTCCTCATGTCGTTGGTCCTTATCTTCGTGCCTATGTGCACGCCTGCCTCCAGGAATATCTCCTGTTTCAAAGGCAAACCGGTCTTCTCAGCCATCTCATCTACCTCCGTTTGGTAAAAAATGGGGTCGCTGAGATATACTCTCCCTGACCGCGGATGTTTTTAATCAGGGAATTGAATTCCTGAGATGTCCGGATGACTATCCGGGCCGTCTTCTCAGATAACTAGCACCCCAAGCTAGCAGGATACCAGGTTACCTCACGACCCCGTTGAAGGAAATATCGGTTCGTAGGATTTTTATACCCGCGCCCGTGGCTGGGCACGGGCCGGATGCGCTCGCAACGTCGTCCCGCTCGGCGAACCTTTTTAAACCTTTTCTGAGTTGGAAAATGCAGTATCGAGGCGGGTGATTCGGAGGATGGGTGCGGCAACGTCAAGCCATGTGAGATGTTTTTTCATACTTGCGCTAATCCTGCTGTTCACTCGAGCCACCGCGCTGAGCGTGACGACCAATCCGGCCGGGACGCTCGATGCCAGCAGTGTCTCCTCAATCGCCGGCTACTGCAACATCACTCCGGCCGACTCAAGCGCCTATGCCATAAACTACACATGGTTCGTGAACGGCACCCTGAACGCCAGCGGCACATTCTCATCCCTGACCCCGTATACCATACTCGGAACGACCGGCAGGGTTTTTGCTTATGATGCAGGTTTCACCAACCCGACAAATGCCAATGACAGCAACTACTCCACCAAAGCCTCCTATACGGCCTTTTCCAATGCCTCGCTCTACTGGAATTATACCAACCCGGCCAACAGCACCAACGCCACGGTCTGGCAGACCAAGCAGGGCAACCAGACCACTAATAATGTCACACTTCCAGCATCATGTGCGAATCAGGCGACAATCCAGCTTAAGATAACCTGCAATAACACCGATACCCAGCTCCAGGCTGACGCAAACCCAAAAACGGTTGTGGACAACGCATCCGTAGGTTCGCTTGCCTGGGCAAACGCGTCCAACGCGGAACTCCCAGACGGTCTATTCGCAGTAGCGACCAGCCCCGGCAATAGCACCCCGGAGCAAACTCATTACCTGCTTGCCACGAATTTCAGCTTCAACATCACTGCAAACGCCACGATAGGGGGACTTGTGGTGACGATCGTGAGGAACACCACCTCGACAACGGTTAATGACACTGTGGTTGAGCTTGTCAAAAACAATGTGATTGGCGGCACCAATCACGTCACCAACTCCCCTCTCAACTGGTCAAACAACGTAACAACTGTCACCTATGGGAATACCACGGACCTATGGGGCCTGGCATGGACGCCCGCGGATGTCAATAACCTGACTTCAGGTGTCGCCTTCTCAGTCACCCGTAATGCCGGAACCGGGAGCAAGCTGATAGACGTCGATATCATAAACATAACGGTTTATTACAACACCTCCGCGATAGGGAACTATTCCCAATCCTCAAAATTCTGCTACAACGGCTCGACCTGGCTGAGCGTCGGCACCAACAGCACGTCCACCAACAACTTTTCAGCCGCAGACGTCTACGACCAGGACGTCTATTTCAACATATCCAACAGCAGCGCCAGCGGAATAAACTATCTTGTCAACAACCTCACCACCTCGTTCGCGAACGGCCAGAACTGGACTTTCCAATGCACGGCCACAAACGGGACCACGACCTCGATCCAAAATGCCACTAATGTCGTCCTGGCCGCCCCGATTCCGGTGGTCACCCTCAACTCGCCTGCCAACGCCTCGATCTTCAACACCTCGAGCGTTACGTTCAACTTCACCACAACCGCCAAGTCCTCAACAACCAACTGCTCCATCTATCTGGATGGGGCGCTCAACCAGACCAACTCCTCTGTGAGCAACAACACCGCGACCTTGTTCACGATAAACAACCTCACAAACACCGACCACACATGGTACGTGCAGTGCAAGGACAATGCTAACACCACTGGGACAAGTGCCACCTGGAACTTCACGGTCGACACGTTCACCCCGGTAGTCACCCTCAACTCTCCGGCCAATCTCTCGATATCCAACTCTTCCAGCGTGACGTTCAACTTCACGAACGTAGACGACCGGCCGACGGACAACTGCTCGATCTTCCTTGACGGCACCCTGAATCAGACCAACTCCTCGGTGCTGAACAACACCCCGACTATCTTCACTATAAATGGCATAACGGACGGCAACCACACCTGGCGCGTGCAGTGCAAGGACATCAGCAACAATACCGGAGTCTCTGCAACAAGGAATTTCACTGTGGATACCACCCTGCCCAGGGTGATATTGAACTCTCCAGCCAACCTTTCCATATTCGATCCCGCAAACGTGACGTTCAACTTCACCGCCACGGACAACCTGGCCTCGACAATGAACTGTTCCATCTTCCTTGACAGCGTCCTTAACCAGACCAACTCTTCGGTGACGAACAACACCGCGACCACTTTCACGATCAACAGCATAGCTGACGGCAACCACACCTGGTATGTGCAGTGCAAGGACAATGCGAACAACAGCAATACAAGCGAAACCAGGAACTTCACGGTCGATAGCACTCCTCCGGTTGTCACCCAGAATTCTCCGGCCAACGCCTCCATATCAAACTCATCCAGCGTGACGTTCAACTTCACGGCTACGGACAACCTCGATCTGGCAACCAACTGCTCGATCTTCCTGGACGGCGTCCTGAACCAGACCAACTCCTCGGTGACGAACAACACCGCGACGACCTTCACTATAAACAATATAACGGACGGAAACCACACCTGGTACGTCGCATGCAAGGACAATGCGAACAATACTGGAAACAGTACAACAAGGAACTTCACTATAATAACAGTCGCTCCTTCAATCAGCTTCATCAGCCCTGCAGCCAACG